>NZ_JAWFVO010000001.1:0-848334 GCF_032577575.1 Veillonella parvula
ATGGCTATGAGGATCCACCTGTTCCCATCTCGAACACAGTAGTTAAGCTCATAAACGCCGAAAGTACTTGGCTGGAGACGGCCTGGGAGGATAGGAAGCCGCTGATTGACTAAAAGAAAAAGGTCTACCTAAAGGTAGGCCTTTTTCTTTTTGCTAGTCTTCGACTAGCTAACCCTACTAGAGCAGCCTCCAGCCAAGGTTGTAGAGGTTGTATCTATGTACGTGTCCGTGTAAGACGGCCCTGGGAAAAGCAGGGCAGTAGAAGATGGAGGAGTGAAACGACGACAGATTCACTGCATCGCTTTCTTCCGAACGTAAGATTTACCGAGCTGCGAAGCAGAGAAGGAAAATCCACAGTGAGGAAGCAAGTAGGGCAACCGAAGAGGTCTTAGAGCTAAGCGACGCAGCCGAACCATATGAGTGCTTCCGAACGTAAGATTTACCGAGCTGCGAAGCAGAGAAGGGAAATCCACAGTGAGGATTGATAGGAAGCCGCGGCTAATGGTAGTATCTAACTAATCCATACGGTAACGAGGCACAACGTGCCAATGTTACCGAACCGTAAAGCAGTTGAGCTACTTTAAATATATGTAAATAAACTTTATCTAATCGATACCGCGGTGCGCAGCACCAATGGTATCGAACCGTAAACTAGTTGAGCAACTCCATATTTATGTAAATAACAAGCCCCATGATCACAAAATCATAGAGCCTATATATTAATAACAACTTATTAGGAATTTAATATATATACAAAAAAAGAGCTGCCTAAGCAGCTCTAATTCTTTATTATTCTACACCAACCATTACGCTAGTGGATTTGATAACAGCGACAACTTCTTTGCCAACTGCTAAGCCTAATTCTTTAACGGATTGAATAGTAATGTCAGCAGTAACAATATTATTATTACCTACGTTGATTTTTACGATTGCATTTACAGCGCCTTCTTGGATCTCAACGATAGTACCTTTTAATTGATTTCTTGCACTTAATTTCATGGATATCTCCTTAAAAAACAATACAAAAAGTATATATATTATAATATTTTGCATATAATTTGTGATATACATTACATCACAAATTATATGGAGCGGGCGAAGGGAATCGAACCCTCCTCTCAAGCTTGGGAAGCTCGCATTCTACCGATGAACTACGCCCGCACGATGTAAATATTGTATCATATATTTACATATACATTCAAGTAATCATAGATATATCTATGATTATACCTATAGTAGTAAATGTATTGAATTACTTTCAATCTAGATGTATAAAATAATAGAAAAGGAGGAATTCGTATGTCAAAAGTATATAAAGTTCATAAATGGTTATCTATCATTTCCTTAATTTTCTTCTTAATGTTTTGTATTACAGGATTAGTACTCATGTTTCGAACTGAGTTAAATGCATGGGCTCAAGGTGGAACAACACATCATTCATCAGCTATAATGTCGATGAATGAACATGAAGAATCTATATTTAAGTATGCTGATCAGGGGGCACTACTTGTTAAACAGAAATATCCATCAAAAGATATTTTGAATATATCCCCTGCTATGGGGGCTACACATATTTTACGGTATCGTATTATTGAATCTACGGCTACGGTAGCACCTCCAGCTCGCATGGGAATGGGTGGGGATTATGTTTTATATAATCCTATATCTAAAGAACTGATTACTTCACATAATGAGCCTCCTGTACATCCTTGGATTCGTAGTATGTTACATACTCTTCATCAATTACATACACGATTAGATTTAGGTAAAATTGGCATATATATTGTAACATTCTTATCATTTTTATGTAGTCTCACTATTATTTCAGGGATTTTTTTATATGGTCCATTTCGTAAAAGTTATTCTAAAGCCTCTGTTTTATCTAAGAAAATGAAAATAGGTGTATTACATCGTGAATTCTCAATAGTTGCAACGGTCTGGGGATTTATATTATGTATAACAGGTGTATGGATTGGGGGCTTTTTTATTGCAAATGATAACTATAATGCCGATGTACTTCATAATGCTAAACAGGAACTTTCGATTGGACAATCTGAAATATTGCAACCATCAGAAGCAATTTCTCGTATAATGAAAGTATATCCAGATCGACAAGTTATTTCTATGGATTATCCATCTAAGTTTAACAATTACCATTATGCATTTTATTTAGGTGCAGAAAATGATGATGATCCAGCTATGTTTCTTGGACAGCCTGTATATGCTAACTTGTATGTCGATTCTAGTAATGATAGATTTTCTACTAAAGCAGTTCCATGGTATTTTACAGGTATGACGACTATGATTAACCTACATATTCATAATCATAATACGATGGCTCTGAAGATATTGTGGGCTATATGGGATATTGTTCTCATTATTGGTATCGTGACTGGACTTATGATGACTATTATTAGAAAGTATAAAAAATCAGATGTAATTCTATCTAAAGTATCGGTAGAGGAAAAGCATATTTGGCGTACACCATTATTTTGTAGTATATCTGTTCTTATAGGATTGCTTCTACCACTTTGGCAAAATCCTGTTATGAATACGATTGCTGCTATTTGTTTAACTGTATCACTTATTGTATTTTTTATCTCTTTACTTAAAGAAAGTAAACAATATTGATTATTTTCGAACTGAAATGATATAATAATAAATATAGTTGTTTTTATATACATAAAAATACGTATTATTATTTATGACTCAGAAAGTGGTAGTTATTATGAATTTTATAAAAGCATTTTTCCAGTCAGAGTCTGCTGGTGGGATATCCTTGCTGTCCGCTGCTATTTTAGGCGTTCTTGTGGCGAACTCACCGATTGCAGCACAGTATTTTGCAGTCATGCAAATACACCTTGGTCCAATGACTATACTGGAGTGGGTAAATGATGCCTTAATGGCTCTTTTTTTCCTTTATGTTGGTATAGAGATCAAGAAGGAAATGATTTCTGGGGAGCTTGATACGAAGGCGAAACGTGTGCTTCCCGTATTAGCCGCATTTGCAGGTGTTATTACGCCAGCTATTGTGTATTATTTTGCGGCTGGATATATGCCAGAATATAGACATGGTTGGGGGATTCCTACCGCTACAGATATCGCTTTTGCTATAGGCGTTATTACAATGCTTGGTAATAAGGTATCTACAGCGATGAAAGCCTTTCTAGCTGCATTAGCTATTATTGACGACTTGATTGCCATAGTCGTTATTGCTCTCTTTTATGGGGCAGGCGTTAATTTTATGGATTTAATAGCTGCTGCGGCTGTAACTGGTTTACTGATTTATACTAATAAGCAAGGCTATTTAAGACCACTTCCGTATTGTGTTCTAGGATTAGTTCTTTGGTATTTAGTTTTAAAATCTGGTGTGCATGCTACCATTGCTGGTGTTGTACTGGCTATGACAATTCCTTTTAAAGGTAAAGTTATAGATAAGGTAGTATATCCTATGGAAGAATGGGCCCATGCTTTACGCAATTGGGTAAACTTCTTAATTATACCATTATTTAGTTTTTTAAATGCTGGTGTATCCTTTGCTGATTTTTCCATAGATAATTTATTCCATCCTGTAATCATAGGTGTTTCATTCGGTTTAATCTTAGGAAAACAATTAGGTATATTCTCTGCCGTCTACATTTTGGTTCAATCTAAGGCAATTAAGATGCCTACAAAAACGACGTGGCCTGAAATTTATGGGACAGCTATTTTGTGTGGTATTGGCTTTACTATGAGCCTTTTTGTTGCTACACTGGCTTTCCCACCAGGTATAACACAAGAAATGGCTAAGGTAGGTATCTTTATAGGATCAATCACGGCAGGCTTGCTAGGTGCGATTGTCCTAATTTTAGCTTATCAAATACGCAAGATGCGTGGTAAAATTTAATAAAATAATCTTTTGTAAGTATAGAAAGGATTCAAATGGAACGCATTTTTGTTTTCTTACGTTCTCCAGGTGCAGCTACATCTGTACTCCTAGGAGCAACAGTACTCGCTTTAATTTTAGCGAACTCTCCATCATCTGAACAATACTTTCAAATCGTTAATCACCATATAGGTAATCTAACAATTTTAGAATGGGTTAATGATGCATTGATGGCAATCTTCTTCCTTTTTGTAGGTCTCGAAGTTAAGCGTGAATTAGTATCAGGTGAGCTTAATACTAATGCTAAGCGTGTGATGCCAGGCATTGCCGCATTATTTGGTGTTCTAACGCCCGCTTTTATCTACTACTTAATTGCAGGTTTTCATTCTGAATATATACATGGTTGGGCAATACCAACTGCTACGGATATTGCATTTTCCATCGGTATTATATCTGCATTAGGCTCTAGAGTACCGAATTCAATGAAAGTATTTCTAACAGCTCTTGCCGTTATAGATGATTTGATTGCTATCATCGTAATTGCAATCTTCTATGCGTCAAGTATTCACATGATGTATTTAGGTGCAGCTGTCGTAGTTGTAGCTGCTTTAATCTATTGTAATAAGCAAGGATATGTACGACCTTTACCATATATCATTCTAGGGTTTATCCTTTGGTATTGTGTATTAAAATCTGGTTTACATGCAACTATGGCTGGTGTAATCTTAGCTATGACAATTCCTTCAAAAGGCAAACGAGGCCGTAAGTATGTTCGCCCAATGCAACATTGGGAACATTTATTGTCCAATTGGGTTAGTTTTTTAATTGTACCAATATTTGCATTCTTTAATGCTGGTGTAGATTTACGTAATGTATCTGTTAATGACTTAACGCATCCTGTAGTGCTTGGTGTTGCATTAGGCCTTATTATAGGGAAACAAATAGGTATTTTTGGTGCAGTATTTGCGATGGTGAAATGTGGCCTTGTACCAATGCCGACAGAAGCTAATTGGAAGCATGTATATGGTACTGCGATTGTATGTGGTATAGGCTTTACAATGAGTATCTTCGTATCTATCTTGGCATTTGAACCCGGTCACGCTCAAGAAATGGCAAAAGGTGGCGTTATACTTGGCTCATTAATCTCTGCATTATTCGGCTACATCTTCTTAAGACTTGTTGGTGCAAACCGAAAAGAATGTCATATTGGTGTATACCATAACTGCTAAAATTGAATAAAACTATTAAATCTCCATTATAGACTGAAGAGTATTTCCGACTTTAGAAGTAATCTAAGCGAATATTCTTGCAGGATATAATGGAGATTTTCATTGGTATCTTATAATTTTATGATATATATGTAATACACCCTTAAAACTATACTATAACTATAATTTAATATATATGAATTATTGATATTAATTGAACCTTTATGGTTTATAGATTATTTAAAACTGTATAGTATACTACTTAATGTAAGGTGAGGTGTATATGATAAAAAAAATAATTATTGCATGTACGCTTGTTTGTATGATTGTAATGGTATCCTCTGTATCATTAGCAAAAACTATTGATCGGGGACAACGAGGGCATCACGTTAGTAAGGTGCAAACCATGTTAAAGCATCAAGGTTTTTTACATGATTCTATAGATGGCATTTACGGTCATAATACAGAACAAGCTGTTCGAAAATTTCAAAAATCTAAAGGGCTCGCTGTAGATGGTCGTGTTGGTCCTGCTACGATGAATGCTTTAGAAAAGATGGAGACTCGTTATGGTGGACATGGCACAGAACGCGATCATAATGGAGTGCCTAATAAATACTCTAAAGTTTTAACGATGGAGGCTAGTGGCTATTCATCTCAAGATCCTGGCAACGGAAAATATACAGCTACAGGCAGTCGTCTACGGAAGGGACTTGTATCTGTAGACCCTAAATTAATTCCTTTGGGAACGCGATTATATATTGAAGGTTATGGCTATGCTGTAGCTGACGATGTAGGTGGTGCTATTAAAGGGCATCGCATTGATTTAGCCTTTGATTCTCGTGCAGAAGCATTGCAGTTTGGACGTCAATCTGTAAAGGTTTATATTTTATAATGATAACTCTCTAGTTTTATATGATTATATGATAGATGTATAGACTACAATCATATTCTTGTATAACATGCTAGAGAGTTTTTCTTTTACCGAATTATAATGTATTCAAAACCTCGAATATTCGGAAAATATGGTATAATAAATAATAGATATATGATGATGACTCATGATGTTAAATTAATAAGCATACTTAATAGTTATATGATGAATGGTAAAGGATAATCCTATGGATAAAGTACGGCGCGTAGAACGAATGGTGGCAATGACAAAACTGTTAGTTGATTCACCGCAAAAATTGATTCCTTTAAATTACTTTTGCGACTTTTTTGGCATGGCTAAATCAACGGTTAGTGAAGATTTAACATGTGTAAGGCAGTCTATGGAATACTTTCAACTGGGGACCTTAGAAACGGTGGCCGGTGTAGCTGGTGGGGTACGATTTATTCCGCATCGCAAGGGAATACAAGCGAACGATATTCTACGCGATGTGCAAGCTCGTTTAATGGAGCCAGATCGCATCATTCCAGGTGGTTTTATTTATATGTCTGATATCTTATATGATTGGCATGTAATGACACGTCTGGGTGAGATTATTATGACTCGTTTCGTGGACCGTGAACCAGACTATATTTTGACTGTAGAAACAAAGGGGATTCCTTTGGCTGTAATGGTAGCGAGAGCTTTCAATAAACCACTTGTTATTGCTAGACGTGATAGTAAGGTAACAGAAGGTTCTGCTATTAGTATCAATTATGTAACAGGTTCCTCTGGGCGCATTCAAACTATGACTCTAACTAAACGGGCAATTCCTCCAAATGCGAAAGTGTTAATTATCGATGACTTTATGAAAGCTGGCGGTACCGCTAAGGGGCTTAAAGAATTAGTTCTTGAAATGAGTGGCGTCGTTGTTGGCACAGGTGTTCTTGTAGCTACAGCTGAACCAAGTCCGAAGTTGATCGATGATTATGAATCACTATTTACTTTTTATGGTATCGATGAAAATACAAAGAAAATTAGTATAGAGCCTGTGTTAGATGCAGAGTAAATCATTAATATTAGGAAGATTATAGGCTGATATAATGGTTTATATTGAGTATTGACCTATGGGCTAAATAATGACGTAAATAATATTTAAAATGGTTTAGAGATATAAGAGATAACAGATAGGAGATTACTATGAATATTGCAAGCCTTATTTTAGCTGCTGGTAAGGGCACGCGTATGAAGTCTAAATTGCCAAAAGTGTTACACAAGGTCGGCGGTAAGGCGATGGTAGAACGCGTTCTTGAAACGGTTCAATCCATTGGTACCAATCGCGATGTTGTTATCGTTGGTTTTGGTGGCGATGCAGTACAAAATTACTTGGGAGAGCGTGCTGAATTTGTTCGTCAAGAAGAACAAAATGGTACAGGTCATGCAGTTAAGATGGCTCAACCAGTACTTGGTGATTATGATGGTACAATCTTATTGTTATGCGGTGATACTCCCCTGGTTACAAAAGAAAGTTTAGAAGCACTTTTAGAAGAACATAAAAATTCCGGTGCAGCAGCTACAATCTTAACTGCTCATATGCCGAATCCAACTGGTTATGGACGTATCATTCGTAATGAAGCGGGTTCTGTAGTTCGTATCGTAGAACAGAAAGATGGTAAACCTGAAGAATTAGCGGTTCAAGAAGTAAATACAGGTATGTACGCTTTTGATAGTAAAAAATTATGGCCTTGCTTAGATCAATTATCTGATGATAATGCCCAAGGTGAATTGTATATTACTGATGTAGTTGGTATTCTCGTAAATGGTGGCGACAAGGTAAGTGCATACATGACTAAGGATTTTGAAGAATCTTTAGGTGTAAACTCACGTTTGCAATTAGCAGAGGCTGAAGCTATATTAAAACATCGTAAAAATGTTGAGTTAATGACTGCTGGCGTAACAATTATTGATCCTGAAAATACCTATGTGGCTCCTGAGGTAACAGTAGGTGCAGATACAATTTTGCATCCTGGTACAATTCTTGAAGGTGATACCGTGATTGGTGAGCGTTGTGAAATTGGACCACACACTCGTTTGACGAATGTAAAAGTCGGCAATGATACGATTATCCACTTTACTTATGGTCATGACTGTGAAGTAAAAGACGGTGTAGATGTAGGTCCATATGTCCATTTGCGTCCAAATACAGTTTTAGGTAACAAGGTTCATGTAGGTAACTTTGTAGAAGTTAAAAACTCTAATGTTGGGGAAGGTACTAAGTTCCCACATCTCTCCTATATCGGTGATAGTGATGTTGGGGCCGGTGTTAATATTGGCTGTGGCACTATTACCGTGAATTATGATGGGAAAGTTAAGCATCGTACGACTATTGGTGATGGTGCATTTGTTGGTTGTAATAGTAACTTAGTTGCCCCTGTAACAGTAGGTAATTATAGCTATGTAGGTGCGGGCTCTACTATTACTAAAAATGTACCAGATAAGGCCTTGGCTGTAGGGCGCAGTAAGCAAATTGTGAAAGAAAATTGGGTAACAGAGGATACTTTCAAAAAGAAATAAAAAAAATCTCATATTTTTTAACACAATTAGGTCAAAATAGTATACAATAAAAAGGCAATAGTGTGTATCTGTAATGTATAGATTATGGATAAGTAACCAGTATAGGAGCAAATGAAAGGGTAACAAAATGGCATTTGAAGACGGCAAAAAACTCAAGATTTTCACAGGTAATGCAAATCCTGCATTGGCAAAGGAAATTTGTGATTATTTAGGGTTGCCTTTAGGTGAAGCATTTGTAGGTCGTTTTAACAATGGCGAAGTACAAATAATGATTGATGAAAGCGTACGTGGCAAAGATGTATTTATCATTCAACCAACTAGCTATCCTGTAAATGATAATTTAATGGAACTCATGGTTATGGCTGACGCGTTAAAACGCGCTTCTGCACGTCATATCACTGCAGTAGTACCTTACTATGGCTATGCTCGCCAAGACCGTAAGACTCGTGGTCGTGAGCCGATTACAGCTAAATTAGTAGCTAATTTGATGCAAACGGCAGGTATTACACGTCTTGTAACAATTGATTTGCATGCAGGCCAAATTCAAGGTTTCTTTGATGTGCCTGTAGATCATTTGTTTGGCGCATCTATTTTGGCTAAATACATTAATGAAAAAAATATGGAAGATGTTATCGTTGTATCTCCTGACCTTGGCGGTGTTACAAGAGCTCGTGATTTGGCTGACCGCATTGGTGCACCGATTGCAATCATTGAGAAAAAACGCCCTGAACCAGGTGTGGCTAAAGTTATGAATCTCATCGGTGATGTGGCAGGTAAAAACTGTATTATTATCGATGATATCGTAGATACGGCTGGATCCTTGGTTGAAGGTGCTAAAGCATTGGAAGAATTCGGTGCTAAATCCGTTACCGCCGCTGTTACACATGCAGTGTTGACAGATCCGGCAAGTGAACGAATTGCAAATTCCAATATTAAGGAACTTATCGTTACTAATACTATTCCATTGCCGGAAAATTGCAACTTACCAAATATTACGCAATTATCCGTAGCTCCATTGTTGGGTGAAGCAATTATGCGTATCTTCCATGAAGTGTCTGTAAGTAATTTATTTGATAAATAATAGGTGATTCTTGAAATTAGTAGTAGGCCTCGGTAACCCCGGCAAGCAATACGAAAAGACAAAACATAATATTGGATTTATGGTTATTGATGCCATAGCCGATAGTGTCCCTCACACGCCTTGGAGAGAGGAGCAACGTGCTGAGGTATGCAGTATTACCGTAGATGGTGAGAAAGTATTACTTGTAAAGCCGCAAACATTTATGAATCTAAGTGGTGAGTCTGTAGGACCGTTAATGCGGTACTATAAAATTGATCCATCTGATGTGTATTGTATCTATGATGACATGGATTTACCTATAGGTAAGTTGCGTATTCGACCAAATGGTAGTTCAGGTGGACATAATGGGATTAAATCTTTAATTTCCCATATAGGAACAGAAAATTTTCCTCGTTTCCGCGTAGGAATTGGACGTCCATTGCCACAATGGACTGTCATTGATCACGTTTTAGCACCATTTAGTGAAGAGTCGCAAGAGAAGGTACAAAAAGGTATTAAGGATACGGTAAAAGCCGTATTAGGCACCTTAGAGGTAGGTATTGATAAAGGCATGAATCAATTCAATCCTAAACGTCGTCCACGGCGATAAATACATGCATAAGGGCATGAGTCTCATTGAGATTCATGCCCTTTTTACGAGGTACATATGAGTAATCAAGAAAAAATGCCTTTTGTAGAGGCTTTAGAATCATATAAAGAACAACATTTTGTGCCCTTTCATACGCCAGGTCATAAGATAGGTGTTGAAGCACCTCAACTGTTAAAGAATTGGATGGGGCCAGCGTTATCCTATGACTTAGGTGTTATGTATGCTTTAGATGATTTACATGAACCTGAACGGGAATTAAAAGAAGCGCAAGACTTAACAGCCGAATTATATGGAGCTGATTGTTGTTGGTTTTCTATTAATGGTACTACAGCTTTGATCGAAGCCATGATCATGGGCACTGTAGGGCCTGATGAAACCATTATCATTCCTCGAGAAGCACATCGTTCTGTTATTAGTGGGCTTGTTCTCTCAGGAGCCAAACCAGTATATATGGGCTGTGATTTTGATGAACGCTGGGGGATTCCACTAGGAGTATCATTAGAAAATGCTATCAAATCAATGGATGCACATCCAGAGGCAAAGGCGATTCTTTTAGTGTATCCAAACTATTATGGCGTGGGCATAGATATTGTTAATATCATACAAGAGGCTCATAAGCGGGAACTTATTGTACTTGTTGATGAAGCTCATGGGCCTCATTTGCCGTTTTCTGAAAGTTTACCTATAGAAGCTACAGAGGCTGGAGCAGATTTGGTGGCTCAAAGTACACATAAATCTGTTGGCTCTTTGACACAAACATCTTGGCTATTAGGGCAAGGTAAAAAAATTGATAAGCGGCGTATTACGCAAATGCATCAAATGTTACAAAGTACGAGTCCAAACTATATTTTCCTTGCTTCCTTAGATATGGCGCGCCATCAATTAGCCACAGCAGGTAATGATTTAGTAAGTCGTGCAGTAGAGTTGAGTATGTACTTACGTGAGGAACTCAATAAAATTTCTGGTATTGCTGCTATGGAATACACGGATATTCAAGAGCGAGTAATAAATTATGATTGTACTAAGGTGCTGATTGATGCTAAAGAATTAGGGCTCACAGGTGTAGAATTTGAACGGATGTTACGAGAACATCATATTGAGGTGGAGTTAGTACAAGCTCATCATGTGCTAGTGCTTATTACCATAGGTGATACAAAAGAGTCTGTAACTGCTCTTATTAAGGCTGTACAAGCTGTAAGTGAAAAGGTGTTACGTGCATTTAAAGAATTTAATAAAACAGAGGAAGAGCAATTGCAAGACATTAGTAAAGATTCTGCGCTGCTGCCAGCGCCTATTGTGCGCATAACCCCTCGTAATGCTATGTATGCAAATCGTGAGCAAGTACCTTTAAAAGAAGCACTTCATCGCATTGCAGGGGAGACAATTGCTTATTATCCACCGGGTATTCCCTGTGTAGCAGTAGGTGAAGAGATTAGTGCCTCTGTGTTACAATATATAGAGAATCGCAAGGCTTTAGGTTTTGTACAGAATGGTGCTGATGATATGACATTGGAAACAATTTGGGTATTACAGGAGTGATTATGGGGACTTTGATTATATTAGAAGGTGGAGATGGCAGCGGTAAGGCTACACAAACTAAACTCTTAGTAGAACGCTTGACCAAAGAAGGGCATGCCGTTAAGTCTGTGAGCTTTCCAAACTATGATAGCGGCGCCGCTATGCCTATTAAAATGTATTTAGCTGGTGAATTTGGTAAAGATGTACATGATGTAAATCCTTATGTGGCAAGCTCTATGTATGCCATCGATCGATTTGCTTCCTTCAGAACTGACTGGGAACAGTTTTACAAAAATGGGGGTATTATCATTGCAGATCGTTATACAACGTCTAACATGGTGCACCAAATGGTAAAATACGATAATCCGAATGAACGCACTGCATTTTTAGATTGGCTTGAAGATTTTGAGTTCCAAAAATTTGGCTTGCCTAAACCTGATGTGGTATGCCTTTTGGATATGCCCCTTGAAGTGAGCGAAGCCCTTATGGCGGAGCGCACTGGTAAAACTGGGGGCAATACTGGTGATATTCACGAAGGGAATCATGCATATTTAGCAGCCGTTCACGATGCGTATGAAGAATTAGTAAAGCGTTATCAATGGCACCGCATACCTTGTGCTTATAAAGCTAAGTCTAGTCAGTATACGTTGCGTACTATTGAAGAAATTCATAATGATGTATATAGTGTAGTAGAAAATCTAATACCTTAGAAAAAGGCGACTCTTTTAAAAGTCGCCTTTTTCCTATATAATATTAATATTGAGCATGTATTGATAGGAGGCGCTATGACATATTTTGATTCTATAATTGGTCAAGATTCGATTAAGGCACACCTATCTGAACTTGTAAGTCGTAATGCATTACCCCATAGTCTCTTGTTTTATGGAGAATCTGGTCTTGGTAAGCTAGATATGGCCATAGGCCTAGCGTCTTTATTACTAGGACGTCAAGTATTCTCTCAACCTAAGGGGGAATCTTATTTAGCAGAGGTTAAGGAAGCCCGTTTAGCAAATGGGGATACGGAAAAACGTATCGAAGCCGAAGGATTACCTATCTATATGGATAAGGGTGATGCCTTTTGGATTCGTCCTATGAAAACAACCTTAAAGGTAGAGCAGTGGTATTCATTATTACAAGATCATCTGTCTGTGGCGGGCAATGGGAACCGCGTTGTCATTGTGGAGGACTTTCACACAGCTAATGCAGTCATGGCAAATGCCATGTTAAAAACCATTGAAGAACCACCTGAACAGGTGTACTTCATCATTATTACGAACAAGATTAACACCGTATTGCCTACCATCATTTCTAGATGTATGGGCGTTGGTTTTAATAGTGTTGATGTAGATACGATTCGCACCGCTCTTGTAGCGCGTGGAATCACCGGTGATATAGAACAGGCTTTGTTAGCTGGTCATGGTAATCCACAATTAGTGGAGAAACTGGCGACACAAGGTCGCATCGAAATGCTAGAGTTAGCCGTTAAGGTGATGGACATATTAGCTTTTGAAACGCGATGGTTTTCTATGATTTCCTTAGCTTGTGAAAGCTTATCTCGTGAAAATCTAACGGAATTGATGCACTGGTTACGCCTTATAAGTAGAGATATGATGGCTCTTAAAATGGGGGCTCAAAACACGCAATTACAAGTACCTATGTACAAGACTCAATTATTACGATTATTACCGCGCTGGTCCATGCAAGCATTGTCAGAGGTTATTACCGAAACATTGCAAGCAGAACGGGCTTTGCGCTTACATATAAAAACCGCTCTCGTGGTGGACGGTCTTAGTATCGCCCTTCATGATGCTCGGGAGGAGGATTAAATGCTAACCATAGTTGGCGTACGCTTTAAAAAGGCGGGAAAGATTTATTATTTTCAGCCTGAACAATTAGAACTATCCGTTGGGGATGGGGTTATCGTTGAAACAGCACGTGGTGTAGAATACGGCACAGTTGTGATTGGACCAAAAGAGGTCTATGAAGATTCTGTTGTTGCCCCTGTGAAGCCTGTTATTAGACAGGCGACGTCTAAGGATTTGAAACAAATCGAGAAGAATAAAGAGCGCGAAGAAAAAGCCTTTGAAATTTGTCTCGAAAAAATTGAAAAACGCAAGTTACCGATGAAACTTATCAATGTGGAATACACATTTGATATGAATAAGATTATATTCTTCTTTACTGCAGATGGCCGTATTGACTTCCGTGAGCTCGTTAAAGATTTGGCAACTATATTTAGAACGCGCATCGAGTTACGCCAAGTAGGTGTCCGTGATGAGGCTAAAGTACTAAATGGTATCGGTGCTTGTGGTCGACCTTTGTGTTGTTCAAATTTCTTAGGTGACTTTACGCCTGTATCGATTCGCATGGCAAAGGATCAAAATTTGAGCTTAAATCCTACGAAGATTTCTGGTGTATGTGGTCGATTGATGTGTTGTCTTAACTATGAAGATGATTTATATAAAAAAGGTGGCGACCTATATGTGAAGAAGGAACGCACTCAATCTCCTCAAGATATAGCACCTCCTGGCATTGGTAAGGAGGTTGTTACCGATGAAGGTATTGGTAAAGTTTTAAAGGTAAATCATCATAAGCATACTGTAAAGGTACAGCTCGAAGCGGGCCGTACTATCGATTTGAAATGGTCCGAGGTGGCATTGCCTGATGAATGATCAAGAACGACTTGATGATTTAATTATCGATGGCTTACAGATTTATCAGCGTTCTGATATGTTTCGCTTTTCCTTTGACGCCATAGCACTCATTCATTTTTGTCGTTTTAATGGTCGTCATACCTATGTTGATCTTGGAACGGGGTCAGGGGTTATGCCGCTTATAGGTACGTCATTAGGGGCAGGTCATATTACAGGTATAGAAATTAATGAAACTCTCGTTGAGTTGGCTAAGCGTAGCGTAGAACATAATCGTAAACAAGATGTGGTAAATATGTTATGTGGCGATTATCGACATATGACATATCGCGATATACAAGATAAGCCTTTTGATGGTGTTATTGTTAATCCCCCTTTTTATGATTGTGAAAGCGGTGCAAAGCCTACATCTGAAGAGCGTACTTTAGCACTTCATGATGGACATACAACTTTATGTGATGTTCTGAAAGCGGTACAGTCCTTTATTAAATGTAAAGGTCGCTTGTGGATGATTTATAGTGCTAGTCGCTTGCAATATGTATTACATGAACTAGAAAGGTTTAACTTTCAAGCAAAACGAATTCGGTTTGTTCATGGTATGCTAGATAAACCAGCAAAATTAGTTTTGATAGAGTCTATTTTTCAAGGTCAGGCAGGTCTTGTACTTGAGCCACCACTCATCGTTTACAAAAAAACGAATGTGTACACGAAGGAGGTGTCCTCTTGGTATGAACGATAATGAATGGGGCACATTATACTTGGTGCCTACACCGATTGGTAATTTAGAAGATATGACGTATCGATCTGTTCGTATTTTGGGTGAGGTAGATGCTATCGCGGCTGAGGATACACGTCATACGGGCATATTGTTAAAACATTTTGATATTAAAAAGCCTTTGATTTCTTATCATGAACATAATAAGGAGGAAAAAGGTGCTTATATTTTGGAACTTTTGTTAGAAGGACAGTCGATTGCTTGCGTTAGTGATGCGGGTATGCCTGCTATTTCTGATCCAGGGGCAGACCTTGTAACAAAGGCCATTGAAGAAGGCATAGCTGTAGTTCCATTACCAGGAGCCAATGCGGCGTTAACAGCACTTATTGCATCAGGTTTAGATACTAAATCCTTTACCTTTGCAGGGTTCTTACCTAAACGGGGTAAACATCGGGTTGAAGAATTACAACGACTTTCACAAGTGATGGGAACCTTGCTGTTTTATGAAGCACCACATCGACTACAAGAGGTTTTACAAGATATGTATGAAGTCTTTGGTAATCGCTCCATAACGGTGGCAAGGGAACTGACGAAGAAGTTTGAAACCTTTGTACGCACGGATCTGGAAAACCTTGTAAAGGATTTAGAACAGCTCACCTATAAAGGTGAATTCGTCCTCATCGTAAGCGGTGCTGATACAGTGGAGTCCGATACTAGTGAAGTGTTGGATGAACCAGTATCTTATGAAGATGCTGTGCAAGCCCTTGTAGATACTGGGGTACCTAAAAAAGAAGCTATTCGCCAGGTGGCAAAGCGTTTTAACGTTTCCCGCCGGGATGTATATAATATTGTAGAACGTTAAACCTTCCCATTCGAAGGTTAGAAGGAGGCTCATCATGGGAGACACAAAGAAAACGTATTATATTACGACACCTATTTATTATCCAAGTGCTAAGTTGCACATTGGTCATACGTATTGTACATCTGTAGCCGATACAATCGCACGTTTTAAACGATTAGCAGGATATGATGTACGTTTTTTGACTGGTTCAGATGAACATGGCCAAAAAATCCAACGTGCTGCAGAAGCACAAGGCATTACTCCTCTTGAATATACTACAAATATTGTAAATGGTTTTAAAGCATTGTGGGAAAAAATGCATATTTCCAATGACGATTTTATTCGGACTACCGATGAACGTCATGAAAAGGTTGTTCAAGCGTTATTTACAAAAGCTTATGAGAAGGGCGATATTTACAAAGCCGAATATGAAGGCTGGTATTGTACACCGGACGAAACTTTTTGGACAGAGCAGAAGCTAGGACCTAATCATACTTGTCCGGATTGCGGTCGCCCTGTAGAGCGTGTTAAAGAGGAAAGTTATTTCTTCAAACTCGGTAAATATACGGATCAATGGCTTAAGTTTATTGAAGAGAATCCTGACTTTATTCAGCCTGAATCTCGTCGCAATGAGATGATTCAATTTGTAAAGCAAGGTCTAGAAGACTTGGCGGTGTCTCGTACATCCTTTGATTGGGGAATCAAGGTTCCATTTGATCCTAAACATGTAGTATATGTTTGGTTCGATGCATTAGTGAACTATATTAGTGCCCTTTCTCCATTTGATGGTGATGGTGAACTATATAAAAAATACTGGCCTGCAGATCTTCATTTAGTAGGTAAGGAAATCGTACGTTTCCATACAATTATTTGGCCTATGATGCTCATGAGCCTTGAGTTGCCATTACCAAAAAAGGTATTTGGACACGGTTGGATGATTGTAGATGGTACAAAGATGAGTAAATCCTTGGGGAACGTAATCGATCCAATCCCATTGATTGATACATATGGTGCAGATTCTTTGCGTTATTACTTATTAAGCGAGATTACGCTAGGTAATGACGGCAACTTTACGTTACCTAACTTCGTTACAAAAATTAATGCAGATTTATCTAATGATTTAGGTAATTTATTAAACCGTACTATTGCGATGATTGAAAAATACCATGGTGGTGTGATTACAAAATGCGATGATATGGACGATTTGGACCGTGATGTATCTACATTAGCTGTTCAAACTGCAAAAGATTTTGAAGCGGCGATGGAAAATATGGAGCTTAATAAAGCTATCAAAACTGTATGGGCTTTTATTGGTCGTATGAATAAATACATTGATGAAACAATGCCTTGGGTATTGGCTAAATCTGAAGATGCGCATGATAAAGCGCGCTTGCAATCTGCTATGTATCACTTGGCAGAGGCATTGCGTATCATTGCCATCTTGGTAAGCCCTGTAATTCCTGTAGGAGCTCCAAAAATCTGGGAACAATTAGGGCTTATAGGTTTTGAAGCGGCTACGTTGGAAGATGCTAAAACTTGGGGATTATTGGCAACAGGTACTAAGGTTGTAAAAGGTGAGCCTATCTATCCACGTTTTGAAGTTCCTGAAATGGTAGATGTAGTTGTTACAGAAGAAGTTGAAGAAGCTGTAGATACATCTAATATTCCACCATTAAAAGAAAATATTACCTATGATGACTTTGAGAAACTCGATCTTCGTGTAGCTAAAGTTATAAGCTGTGAAAAGGTGCCTAAGTCCAAAAAGTTGTTGAAATTTGTATTGGATATCGGTATTGAAGAACGCACCGTATTAAGTGGTATTTCCCAATATTATGAACCGGAGACTATGGTTGGTAAAAAGGTAATCTATTTGTCTAACTTGGCTCCTAAAAAGATGATGGGCATCGAGTCTTATGGTATGATTTTGTCCGCCTCTGATTGGGAAGAACATTTAGAGGTAACAAATATCGAATCATTACCGGCAGGAAGTGTGGTTAAATAATGAAACTTTTTGATACACATGCTCATGTGAATGATGGGCGCTTTGATAATGATCGTAATGAGATGTTACAAGCCTGCTTTGATACAGGTGTAGAATATATTATGATTCCTGGTGTTGATAGAGGTACCGTTGAGTCTGGTTTAGCTTTGGCTAAACAGTACGATCAATTATATGCTGCTGTAGGGACTCATCCCCATGAATCAAAGGACTTCACAGAAGAAGACTACGAGTTTTATAAGGAACAAGCTCTTAACAATGATAAGGTACGTGCTATTGGTGAAATTGGACTAGATTATTACTATGATTTTTCTGACCGTGAAACACAAAAACGCGTATTTATTCGTCAGTTAGAGCTTGCTCGTGAAGTAGATCTCCCGATTATTATCCATGACCGCGATGCACATGGTGATATTATGAATATCTTACGCAATGAAGGGAAGGATAACTGGGGCATTTTCCATTGCTATTCTGGTAGCTGGGAGATGGCAAAAGAAGCCATTAAAATGGGCTTTTATATTTCCTTTGCAGGTCCTGTAGTATTTCCTAAGTCTACAAATCTTAAGGAAGTAGCAAGACAAGTGCCATTAGAACGAATCCTCATTGAAACCGATTCACCGTATTTGACACCACCACCATTTAGAGGCCGTCGTAATGATCCAAGTAAAACTCAGTTTGTGGCAGAAGAAATTGCAAGCCTTAAAGGGCTCGATATAGATGAGTTTTGTGAAATTACTTTTAATAATGGTAAACGAGTATTTGGTATCGAGTAAATGTAGAAACTAGTTCATAAGATTATTGGCTGATAAAATATCTGTTGGGCTTTAATTACTAAGTTTTTGCGTACAAAGTATTAAAATACATGATAAAACTAAATTAGAATTATAAATCATAAAACGCGGTTCTCCCTTAGCGGTGAGAATCGCGTTTTTCTATGGTATACTAAAGTATATTCAGACTGAACAGAAGTAAGATGAGGATAGCAACATGAAACGTATTGCATTTATAGATTTAGGCTCGAACTCAGTTCGTTTTGTCATATATGAAATTTCTAAGACTGGTAGTTATCGACTGATATATCAAGAGAAAGAAAGTGTACGTCTCAGTGAGAATATGTGGGGAACTCACGAACTGACCAAAGAAGCTATGGAACGCTCTTTGCGTGCTCTAAAAGGTTTTGTACACATGGCTGATGCAATGGAGGCAAATACGATTAAAGCTGTTGCTACCGCAGCAGTACGTTTGGCTAAAAATGGGGATGCTTTTATTAAATCTGTAAAAGAACGAACGGGTTTGGATTTAGAATGTATTGCTGGTGAAGAAGAGGCTCGCCTAGGGTTTCTTGGCGTTATCAATACCATTGGACTTAAGGATTTTATTATTTTTGATTTAGGTGGTGCCAGTACCGAGATAACCCTTGTACGAAATCGTCATATTACAAAATCGGTGAGCTTGCCGATAGGGGCCCTTACCTTAACAGGCACCTATCAGAAGGGGGATGAATATACTCCTAAAGAACTTGATAAACTGACGAAGGTTGTGAAGAAAACGATTAAGGAACATACATGGCTTCGCAATGTGAAATTACCGCTCCTTGGTATCGGCGGCACTGCTCGTAATATTGCTAAAATGGATCAACGCAAGTTATCTTATCCTATTACAAAGCTACATAATTATGAAATTCCATATCATAGATTCCATGAGATTTTGGAAGAAGTAAAAGGTAAATCTCTAGAGGAACGCAAAAAGATTAGTGGTTTATCATCGGAGCGCGCTGATATCATTATTGCAGGCCTCACTATCGTAGAAGAATTATTTAACTACGTAAATACTAAAACACTCGTTGTTGGTGGTTGTGGTCTGCGTGAAGGCTTATTTTACGACTATTATGGAGAGCACTACTTAGGTGGTAACTCTATTATTGATGATATTTTAGTACATTCTGCAGAGAATGTCTTGTTAGGTATGACTAAACATGAGTTAGTTCATGCTAAATATATTACAGGTTTAGCTATTAAACTGTATGATGTATTAGAGCCACTTCATAGAGCTGATAAAAAAACAAGACGTTGTTTGATTGCTGCTAGTTTATTACATGATATTGGTAAACGGATTAACTATTATAGTCATGCCCGACATGGCTGCTATATGCTTGTCAATAGTAATTTATATGGGCTTTCTCATGTTGAACAAGCTTTTAGCGCGTTCCTTGTTATGAACTCTCATGGTTTGACACCAAAAGAGTATAAAAACTTCTTATACGGTAAATTATTAGATCAAGAGCAGCGTTTGTTGGGTCAAAAAATATCTATTATTCTGGCTTTAGCTGAAGCTCTTGATGAAAGTCATGAACAATTTATTCGCCATTTATCCGTGAATCTAAAATATACTAGTGTACTATTAGTAGTAACCTATTTGAACGGTCGCGATATAAGTGTAACAAAAGCGGCTGTAGAGAAATTAGGAAAATCTTTCAAAAAAGAATTTAAGAAAACATTAGAAATAGAGTGGAAGGAAGCTCGTAAGGAGGCATAATGGCATTACCAAAAGCATTACGATATGCAGTGCTACATGTAGGCTCCAGTAGCATGAGTATTACTATTTTAGAATACAAGGGCATCGATGATGTACGCGTTATAGATTATGCAGCTAGGGAGGTAACCTTTGGGGAAGAATTATTCCAAACCTCTCGTTTAAGTTTTGAAACAATTGAGGAAATTTGTCATATCCTAAAGGGATATAAACAATTAATGGCCGATTACGGTGTGAGTCGCTCTAGATTATATGGCACTACTGTAATACGTGAAGCCGCTAATCGTCGTAGTATTCTCGATCAAATTTATATTCAAACAGGTATGCGTGTTGAGGTTATCGACATGCCTAAAGAGGTGTATTACAAATATGCCTTACTATACTACAAGATGACTAATCAGTACCGCTTGACGGATCCTACAAAGGCAACATTATTCCTTGATATTACTTCTGGTGGTGTAGGCTTGACTGTTTGGCGTGGTGAAAGCTTATTATTCCAGCGCAATATGCATAGCGGGTCATTACGTGTTATGGAATCTTTTAATCGCAACCAACGTTCCTCTACATCGTTTCCAATGGCTATTACTGAGTATTTACATCGCATGATAGGCCCATTGCGGGAGGAGCTTAAAACTTTTAATATTAATAGTGTCATTTTATCTGGCGATGAAGCTCAATATATGGCGCGTCTCATGGGAGATGGCAGTAATAAGGACGATATTATTACCATTGAACCAGAACGTTTTAAGGGCTTCATCAAATCCTTTGATGGTGTAACAGCCACTAAGTTGATCAATCGATATAAACTACCTGAATATAAGGCGAATATTTTGATGCCTACTATGATTTTATTTAATGAAATTATAACGGCTATAGAGCCTAAATCGTTGATTTTTAGTAGCTTCTCCTTTTCACAAGGAATAAGCTGGTTCTATGGAGTTGAAGCTGAAAATAATCCCTTTATGTACCAATTGCGTGAGCAAAATGCTCAGCTAGCTCGTGCTGTTGCCGCTAGATATCATACTGACAGCATTCATGATGCTGAGGTGGAACGTTTCAGTTCTTTGTTTTGTAAAACATTACGCCATAAAGGTTTACCGGAGCGGTGGGGTTACTTATGCCGCATTGCAGCTATATTGTGTTCTGTAGGTAAGTTTGTTAATTTACGAAACCATGGAGAGCATGCGTATCATATTGTGATGGGCACAGATATTTTCGGGCTTTCAGAAGAAGAAAAACAAGTAGTGGCAAATGTCGTATTTTATCACTATAAGGGAACTCCATCAGATGATGATACATATTTTAATTCTTTGACAGAATTACAAAAGATTCAAGTTACAAAGTTAGTAGCTATCATTCGTGTGGCCTGTGCTCTCGATGCAGGGAGTAACCAAAAAATCTCAGATGTTATATTGGAAGAGCGCGATAATGTATTGTATGTATTCTGTCGCACTAATGAGGATATTTCACTAGAATGGTGGACGTTTAATCGAGATGCTGAATATTTTACAGAAGTATTTGGTATGGAACTTATGCTTGTAAGAGGAGGTGACCGCCATGTTCAGTAATGCTAAATATTATTTTAATCGTGAATTATCTTGGCTAAAATTTAATCAGCGTGTACTATTAGAGTCCATAGATACAAATACTCCGCTGTTGGAGCGGTTGCGTTTTATTGCTATTGCTAGTTCTAATTTAGATGAGTTTTTTATGATTCGAGTGGCTGGTTTACGTCATCAAGTTGTGAATGGCATTGTTAAATATGATGCGGCTCATATGGATGCAAAGGCACAATTAAAGGCGATAGATGAATCTGTACAACGCCTTGTTGCTATGCAAAGTATGTATTTAAATAATGTTTTGACTGAACTAGAAAGTTATGGTTTTTTCTTTACACATCCTGATGAGCTAGATGTAAAAACAAAAGCCTGGCTACGCCATTATTTTGAGGAACATATATACCCCGTAGTAACACCATTGGCTGTTGACTCGGGGCACCCATTTCCATTTTTAACAAATCATACCATTAATGCAATTGTACGTATCTTTCAAATACAAGAGGATGGGACTAAGGATTACAAGATTGCTATCTTGCCAATACCATCTGTATTAGATCGAATCATTGAAGTTCCAAGCCGTGGCAATAAGGAACATCGATTTGTTTATCTAGAAGATGTCATTACTTATTATGCAAATCAATTTTTCCAAGGTTATGGTATTGAAGATTATATGGTTTTCCGTATTACTCGTGATGCAGATCTTGAAATAGATGAGGAAGAAGCAACAGATTTGCTATCTGAAGTAGAGGCATCCTTGCGGCGTCGCCGTCGTGGTGATGCGGTACGTCTTGAAGTTTGTGGAGAGATAAAGGATCACTTATTAGATTTTGTCCTTACAAGTGTAGAATTAGAGCAAAAGGACGTATATCGCATTGATGGACATTTGGATTGCCGTATGTATTTTGATTTCTGTAATTATCCAGGTTATGATAAGCTCCGATATGAACCGTTTGATCCTAAGATTCCTAGTGAATTAGTTGATTATGAAGGTGATAGCTTATTTTCTATTATTGGGAAGCAAGATCTTTTTGTTCATCATCCCTTTGAATCTTTTGCAGTGGTTGAGCAATTTATTGCACAAGCAGCGATAGATCCTGATGTATTGGCTATTAAACAAACATTATATCGCGTTAGTGGGGATTCTCCGATTATTGCGTCCTTAATAAAAGCGGCAGATAATGGGAAACAAGTAACCGTCCTTATGGAGGTTAAGGCGCGGTTTGATGAAGAAAACAATATTCATATGGCTCGTCGACTCGAAAAAGCGGGATGTCATGTTATTTATGGTTTAAAAGGTCTTAAGACACACTCTAAAATTACTATGGTGGTACGCCGGGAAACGGATGGTATTAGGCGGTATGTCCATCTAGCAACGGGAAACTATAATGGTAAAACAGCTCGGATGTATACTGATTGTGGTATATTTACTTGTAATGATGAGTATGGTGATGATGCGTCACGTTTTTTTAACTTGATTTCTGGATATTCTGACCCACCGATTTGGAATAAGTTTATTGTAGCGCCTTTAAATTTACGTGAAAAAATTATGGAACTCATTGACCGTGAAATCGAGTTTGCTAAGAATGGGGAAGAAGCCTATATCATTGGTAAGATGAATTCTCTGCTCGATAAAAAGGTCATTGCCAAGTTGTATGAAGCTTCTTCTGCTGGAGTTCGTATCGATCTTATCGTGCGTGGTATTTGTACGCTTCGCCCTGGCATTGCCGGTGTTAGTGATAATATCACAGTACGCTCTATTGTGGGGCGTTTTCTTGAACATCATCGTTTGTTCTACTTTCGTAATGGAGGGAATGAAAGTCTGTACCTATCTAGTGCAGATTGGATGCCTCGAAATTTGAATGAACGTGTAGAGCTTATGATTCCTATTGAAGATAAACGCCATAAAGAACGGGTAAAAAGTATTTTAGATTTATATTTAGATGATACATTAAAAGCTCATTTTATGAGAGCTGATGGTTCGTATCATAAAATCAATGATCGAGAGAATCCTATATCTGCTCAAGAGGAGCTAATGAAAGCTGCTATTGAGCATGAAAACAGAGAGTCAATGACGGTCATTGAACGGTTACAACCAATGTTAAAAATGAATAGATAATGAAGAAATCTTAATATATTAGGTAATGAATTTTAATACAATTACATAACATATAAAAAGCCCATTATATGGGCTTTTTTACTTTCTTATACATTTAAAGATGAGGGTAAAGTGAAGTTTTGAGTGTTCTAGAAAATGTTGGTAACAATTGAAAAACACATAAAAATACAAATTTAGTAATAAAAAATCTGTATATACTATATGTGGTATTAGTGTTGTATATATGTACACAATTCGGAATATATTGTATAGTATTTAAAAATATCGATATGTACGCATACAGTGGACTTTTATTAAAAAATACAAAATACAAACTATTATAAATTCAGTGTTTATAAAGGGCTTTGGCTTATTGTTAACTTACGGCGTTTGACAGGTTGTATCTATCTGTAGTAGAATAATACCATTACAGGAGGGATTACAACATGAGAATTCATAAGACACACAAGCGATATATTTCGTCTGTTGTTGCCGGATTGATTGTAACAGCTGTAACCATGACCGGTTTTTCTTATAATGATAAAACCGTTACCGTTATGGTAGATGGTGCAGCACACACTGTTAGAACGCATTTAAATTCTAACGAAGGCATTGTACGCGATGCTGGGGTTAAGTTAAATCCAAATGATAAAGTTATTTCTAGTTCATCTACAGTTCAAAATGGAACAACCTTAACGGTTGTTCGTGCTATTCCAGTTTATGTAACTGTAAATGGTAAAACAAGAGCTGTATTCACTACAGAAACAACTGCTCAAGGTGTTGCTAATGAGCTTGGTTTCAAAGCACCTAATTATGTAGTAGTGGGCGATGAAAATGGATCTGTTTTAAGTGGTACACGTATAACAATTGCTCAAGTAACAAGCCGCTCTCTATCTACAGTAGATCAAGAAGTTGCTGTTGAAGTGGTTCGTCAAAAAGATGATACTATGGCTAAGGGCGAAGAAGAGGTTGTTCAAGTTGGTCAACCCGGCTTAGAACGAGTACAACGTGAAACACTATATAGTAATGGTACAGTTATTAAAACTAATGACGTATCTAAAGTAACACAACGTGCAATGGTACCTACAATTATTAAAGAGGGTACTCGTGAGGTGACTACATCTCGCAATGTGGCGGGTCGTGCGTCTCGCGCTATCGTAATGGAAGCATCTGCTTATCTTGCTGGCGATGGTGATGGTGCTGGTATTACAGCTACGGGCTTACCTGCAGTACGTGGCATTGCTGCAGTTGACCCAGATGTTATTCCATTGGGAACACGTTTATTTATTCCTGGTTACGGTGAAGCTATTGCTGCCGATACAGGTGGTGCTATAGTAGGTAATAAAATCGACCTTGTAATGGACTCTTATGGTGAGGCTATGGACTTTGGTCGTCAAGACGTTACAGTGTACGTTTTGGATTAATATAATAAAAGGACGCCTTACATATGTATGGCGTCCTTTCATTTTAACTAGTCCTCAATATATGGAATTAAGTATTCGTATTTGGTACCTTTTAATTCTTCTTTAGGAATAAATTTTAAAGCAGATCCATTGATACAGTAGCGAAGAGAGCCATTGGGCCCATCTTCAAATACATGACCTAAATGAGCATTACCAATGCGGCTACGAACTTCTATGCGATTCATACCATGTGAGTCATCTTGGTAATATTTGATAACATCTTTAGCTATTGGCTTAGTAAAGCTAGGCCAGCCACAATGAGAATCGAATTTATGGGATGATACAAAAAGGGGTTCTCCAGTTGTAATATCAACATAGAGACCTGCTTTGAACTCATCTGTTAGTTCATGACTGAAAGGTGCATCAGTAGCAGAGTTTTGAGTTACTTCAAATTCTTGTGGCGTTAATGCCTCTAAATCTTCCTGGGAAGGTTTAGCATATGTATTATCATCGATGAGTGGTTCATCAGATAACCCCAATGGAATGTGACAATAGCCATTAGGATTTTTGTCTAAGTAATCTTGATGGTATTCCTCGGCAGAGTAGTAGTTCTCTAACGGTAATACTTCAATAGCAAATGGTTTGCCTTCAAAGGCTTGAGCACGAGCTAAGGTGCTTTCAATAACGGCCTTATCTGTTGGATTAGTATAATAAATACCCGTACGATATTGAATACCTACGTCACCACCTTGTTTGTTGATACTAAAGGGATCAATAGCACGTAGGAAATATTGAATTAAGTGGTCTAAAGATAGTATATCAGCATCGTAAGTAACCTTGAGAGCTTCTACGTGGCCACTATTGTGGCATACATCTTCATAACTTGGATTTTCTGTAGGTCCATTAGCATAGCCTACCTCAGTAGAAAGGACACCGGAGATCTTTTTAATATACCCCTGAAGGCCCCAGAAGCAACCACCGCCTAAATAAATAGTATGTTCACTCATTTAATCACCCCAAACTTCATGAGCTATTTCTTTGACTAATGCGAGTTTAGCCCATTGTTCTTCCTCGGTCAATTGGTTGCCAATTTCACAGGATGCAAAGCCACATTGAGGGGATAAGCAAAGTCTTTCGAGAGGGATATATTTTGTTGCTTCTTTGATACGTTCTTTGATGACTTCTTTATCTTCTAATTCTGGACGTTTAGATGTGATAAGGCCTAATACAACCTTTTTATTAGAAGAAACTTCGCGCAATGGCTCAAAACCTCCGGAGCGATCATCATCAAATTCTAGGTAATAAGCGTCTACATTTTCCTTGGCAAATAGGATAGGGGCAATAGGTTCGTACCCACCACTAGCGGCCCATGTAGAGTTATAGTTACCACGACATACATGTGTAGTAAATGCTAAGTCGTGAGGGCGACCTTCAAGAGCTAAGTTATTCAAACGTAAATATTTAGCGGTTTCACCTTCAATGGTTACACTTTTATCCTTTTGACGACCTGTCCAGTAAGCATGGTCACAACACATACCCCAAGTACAATCATCAAATTGAATATTGCGGCAACCTGCATCGTAAAGGTCTTTAATCACTTGGCGATAGGCGGCAGCAATATCTTGAATCAATTCTTCTAAATCTGGATAGAAGGAGCGCGTTGTAATGCCATTGTCTTCACGGAATAACTCTGCCAAAAACTGAGAGGGAGCAGGAATCGTTTGACGCGCCGTAGTATTTTCGTCTTCAAATTGTTTTACAAATTTGAAATGTTCAACGAATGGGTGGTTTGTTCCCGTAATTTTGCCAGTAAGGGCGAGGGAACCTGGCGCTGTTTCTTGACCGACGAATTTGTAACCGTGTTCCAGTTCAATTTCTTTTACGCCGTTAAAGCCCCACATGAAGTCTAGATGCCAATAGGCACGACGAAATTCGCCATCTGTAATCACTGGTAGGCCAGCTGCTTTCTGTTTTTGAATTAGGTCTGTAATAAGACGATCTTCAACGGCTGTTAATTCTTCTCGAGTAATATTTCCCTTATTAAAAGCTTCGCGTGCTTCTTTTAATTCTGCTGGGCGTAGGAAAGAACCTACGATATCAAAGTGGAATGGTGCTGTATGTTTAGCCATAATAATCCTCCTTATATAAACGGTAAAACCGATAATTTCGATAGATTTATTATAGCTAAGTATGATTATATATAAAAATATCAATATGTTTGAGTTATATATAGCTTGAAGTTATGTCTGTGAGTAATTTTATGCTTTAAGTTATACCCAAGAAGACACTCTCTAAAAAGAGAGTGCCTTCTTTATGGATTATCTGATACATCTAAAATGAACAGTATTGTTGTATAGTTCTATAAATAATATGATATATAATTATTTTTTGTCTTTCGGTAATTGAATATGTCTACCGTAATTACTAACGTATTGTTCTAGGGCATGGATATATTCTTGACCCAAACGGCTGCGTTGCATTTTATTATTAGTAATGTAGCCAATGTGCATTAAACCTTCTTCGGCAAGTGGAACGGAAATGATATTTTCACCATTTACCTCTTTATCGATTACACCACTAGATACAGTGTATCCATCAAGGCCAAGTAATAGGCTAAATAAAGATGCTCTATCGCGAACACGGATATGTTTTGGGCGCACTACGGTACTGAAGATTTCTTCAGAGAAGTAGAAGGAGTTGTGATCGCCTTGCTCAAAGGAAATATATGGATATTCCTCTAATTCGTCCATAGAGACTACCTCTTTATGGGCTAATGGATGCGTTTTACCAATAAAGATATGAGGATGGGCCGTAAATAATTCAGTAAAGGTTAATTCGTTAGTATGAATTAATTTTTCTAATACAGGACGGTTGAAATCATTATAATAGAGCAAACCAATTTCACTCTTCATATGAGCTACGTCATCGATAATTTCATAGGTTTGTGTTTCTCGTAAGGATACATCATATTGATCGATTTCAGCGCCTTTTAAAAGCTCTACAAAGGCATTGACTGCAAAGGAGTAATGTTGAGTAGACACAGAAAATTGTTTTTTACCACCGCTTTGGCTCTTATATTGCTCCTCTAAAAGGGCTGCTTGTTCTAACACTTGGCGCGCATAGCCGAGAAAGCGTTCCCCTTCTTTAGATACGGTAATTCCTTTATTAGTACGATCGAAAATGGTAATACCCATTTCTTTCTCTAGTTCTTTAATAGCCTTGGTGAGACTCGGTTGAGACACAAATAATCTCTTGGCTGCCTCACTAATACTGCCTATATTGGCAATTGTTGTGACATACTTTAATTGTTGTAAGGTCATAATTGGCCTCCTTTTATATATTACACTATTAATACTACTCGATTATAAGTATTTAAGCAATGTTATATATATGTTACAATGTATTAATAAAATAAAAGGGGGATATATGTTAAAACAAGTCATTGTCGTAGAAGGAAAATCTGATATACAACGTATCGCTCAAGCTGTAGATGCTGATTGCATTGCTACAGAAGGATTTACCCTCAGAAGAGGTGTTATCGATATGATTCGCGTTGCCTATGAGAAACGTGGCATTATTATATTAACTGATCCTGATACAGCAGGGGAGCGAATCCGACGCGTTTTAACTAAAAAATTCCCTAATGCACAACATGCTTTTGTGCCTCGTGACGAAGCGTTTGCAAATGATGATATTGGCATAGAACAAGCCTCTCCTGAGTCAATCAGAAAGGCTTTATCTACATTACACGTAGAGTCTTTAGAATCATCCAACGAATTTACTATGGTGGACTTAGTGCGTCACGGACTGTCTGGTATGCCTGATAGTGCAGCTCGTCGAGCGGTTATTGGTGCTAAATTAGGTATTGGATACGGTAATGGAAAGCAATTTTTATACCGTTTAAATCATTATGGTATAACCCGAGATGCTTATGAAGAGGCAGTAAATTGTTAAAATAGGAGTTAAGATGTTAGAATCAGTAATTGCAAGCCCAGAGGTTGTGCATTATATATGTAAGCGCTTTGATATTAAAATGAGCAAAAAGCTAGGACAAAACTTCCTTATTAAGCGAGGTATAGTCGATGAAATTGTACATGCTGCGGAATTAACCGTGGGAGAACCTGTTCTAGAGGTCGGCCCTGGTATTGGTACCTTGACACAAGGTTTAGCTCAAAGTGGAGCAGATGTAACGGCTATCGAGCTAGATCGTCGCTTATTGGAGGTACTAGATACGACATTGGCATCTTATGACAATGTACGTATCATTCATGGTGATGTGTTAAAGCTTGATGTGCCAACGATTATGAATCATAAACCATTTAAAGTGGTTGCCAATTTGCCATACTATATTACAACACCTATTATTATGTCTTTGTTGGAAAGTAAACTACCTATTGAACGTCTAGTTGTGATGGTGCAAAAAGAGGTGGCCTTACGGATGATAGCAAAGCCCGGTACAAAGGACTATGGCGCATTATCTGTTGCTGTTCAGTATTATACGGAACCAGATATTGTTCTTGATGTACCGCCTAAATCTTTCTTGCCAGCTCCAGCGGTGACAAGTTCTGTTATCCGTTGCGTATTGCGTGATAAACCACCTGTAGATGTGATTGATGAGAAACTATTTTTTCGCGTTGTGAAAGCTGGTTTTGCGCAACGCCGTAAAACATTCTCTAATACGATGAAGACAACGGGTTTAACAAGAGATAGAATTGAAGAGTTATTAGCAAAAGCAAATATTGATGGTCAACGAAGAGGTGAGACCTTTACACTTCAAGAATTTGCCGATGTAGCCAACGCATGGGCAGCTTTAATCAAATAGTATAATACATAAAGAGCTTATTGGACTGATAAAATATCATTCCAGTAAGCTCTTTTTCATGAAAAAAGGACCCGAATGGGTCCTTTTTAGTTAGTAAAGAATGCCAGCCATGGTTGTAATGAGGAAAGCATTCGCAAAGTCAATTAAGAATGCACCTACTAAGGAAACTACGAGCCAAGCACGAGGAGATGGGCCGTGTTTACTTGCTAAGGATAACATGTTAACTAATGCGTTTGGTGTAGCACCTAAACCGAAACCGATAGCTCCGGAACCAAGCATGACTGCATCGTAGTTGCGACCAAAGAGGAAGTAAATAAGGTATGCAAATACACAGATAAGTGCCATTTGTACAACTAAGATTGTAATAAGTGGTAAAGCAAGATCAATTAATTGAACTAACTTTAAGCTGTTGATAGCCATTGTTACGAATAAAGATAATGCTACATTAGATACCGCATCAAGAGCTGCATCGTTGATTTTGTATGCTTTAGTAAAATCACCAAAGTTACGAATTACTGCTGCACAAATCATAGCACCAATATATGCAGGTAGTGGAGTAAGAACAGATAATCCAGCACTTACGATGGTACCGATGCCTAATGCAAGGCCAATCCACATACAAATTGTTAAAAGATCTTGAGAGTTGAACTGTTTGCCACCACTTTCAACGTGATCTTCGATCATATCGATGCCTTCATCCTCCATTAACTCAGGATTTTCATAAGGTGTTTTAACTTTATGCATTTTAATAATGCGTTCACCTACAGGCGCACCGAGGATTGTACCAGCTACCATGCCAAATGTTGCAGCTGCAACTGCTGCGGAAGCGGTACCAGGGATACCAAGTAATTGTTCGTAATATGGACCGAAGGCACCAGCTGTACCAAGGCCACCAATCATAGATACAGAACCAGCCATGATGCCAATAATTGGCTCAATTCCTAATGCTTTAGCAATCATAATACCTGCAGTATTTTGTACTACAATCCACACTGCACATGCTAAGAAGAAGAAAATAATGAAGATACCACCCTTTTTGAGGACTTTTAAGGATGCCATTAAACCGATAGTGGTAAAGAAGGCAAGCATTAGAAATGTTTGTAAGGAACCTTCAAAGGTAATGTTTAAGATTTTATAATAAGACAAAATAGCAGTTAAAAATGCAAATGGAAGAGCGCCTACCGCTGGTGCAGGCATACACATACGTTGTAAGAACTTAGAATGCTTATTGATCCAAGTACCGATGAATAAGGTAATTACAGCAAGACCTACAGTTTGAATCATGGACAGTTTTAAGGTCCATACATTGTTGACTAGGGCTAAGTCAATAAGTGGCATAAAATCACTCCTTTAAAATAAAAAATAAATCTGAATTTTATGGTATCATGAATGGTCAAAAAATACTATAGAATATATAACGTATAAAAAGTTTATATTTTTATCTTTAAACACTCATAATAACACAAAAAACAATAATATTAATAAAGCTATTTTTATGATTATACATATAAATATAGAAAAGTAATAGTATATATTACTTATGTACATAATCATACTATATGTATTCGACTTAAATCTGTGATTTTCCTTCTTGCTATAAAAAAATAAACTGGAATATATTTTTTATATTTATAATTATATAAAATATACTCCAGTTTTAAAATTTAATATTTTTATGTTATTTCGTAAGGCTCTAAATTATAAATGCGATAAATTCGTTCTATAAATGCATGTTAAGATATAACTAAAATATATATACCTAGCAATAAGCTAATTAGAAGTTATAGCTCATGGTGTAATTTAGGGGTTGTTAGGAACGTCACATCTGGATTACGCTCTTGAACCCAACCCATTTGCCATTCATTGGAAATAAGAACAACGGTGCGATCACGGTTATCTTTTACAATCATCGCATTATCAACACCTTTTAATGATGCAATATCAACTTCGCCATCAATCCAACGGGCTACACCATATGGTAATGTATGATTTAATAAATCAACGCCATATTCATTTTTGAGGCGGTACTCAAGAACTTCAAATTGAAGCATACCTACGGCACCGACTACGAAGGAATCAAGGGCGCCTGGTTGTTCAAAGATTTGAACAGCTCCTTCTTGAGCCAATTGTGTCATGCCTTTTTGGAATTGCTTACGCTTCATAGTATCTTTTGGAGATACGCGGGCGAAGAATTCTGGTGGGAACACAGGGAAGTCACCAAATGTTACCTTGTGTTTTTGTGCACATAGTGTATCACCTACGCCCATTGTGCCAGCATCGAAGACACCGATAATATCACCGGGATATGCATCTTCTACGATGGTACGTTCGGTAGCCAAGAATTGTTGAGGCTGAGACAAGCGAATCGTTTTGTTAGATTGGCGATGCAATACGGACATACCCTTTTCGAATTTACCAGAGCAGATACGCATAAATACGATGCGGTCATGGTGATTAGGGTCCATATTCGCTTGAATTTTAAATACTAAAGCGGAGAAGTCTTCGCTCGTAGGTTGCACCATTTCTTCCACGGCTTGTCGTGGAGCAGGGGATGGAGCTAGTTCTAAGAATTTTTCTAAGAATGGTTTTACCCCAAAGTTAGTCATAGCAGAACCGAAGAACATTGGCGTTAATTCGCCTGCACGAACTTTATCAAAATCGAATGGATCGCCAGCAACGTCTAATAATTCGATATCATCAAGCAATGCTTGATATACATCGTCACCTAATAATTCTTTCATACGAGGATCAGCCAAAGCACCTTTTTCAGAGGCTAGCTTTTCTTGACCATGTGTTTCGTCTTTTGCGAAGAGCTCGATAGTTTCGTGTTCTCTATCGTATACGCCTTTGTATTCACCGTTGATACCAATTGGCCAGTTCATAGGGCATGTACGAATGCCAAGAACGTTTTCGATTTCTTCCATCAAGTCAAATGGGCTGCGACCGAAATGGTCAATTTTATTTACAAAGGTAAAGATAGGGATACCGCGTTCTTTAGATACGGCAAATAGTTTTTTCGTTTGTGCTTCGACACCTTTTGCAACGTCGATAAGCATGACAGCGCTATCGGCAGCCATCAATGTACGGTATGTATCTTCAGAGAAGTCTTGGTGACCAGGGGTATCGAGGATGTTGACACGACAGCCATCGTAGTCGAATTGCAATACGGAACTCGTTACGGAGATACCACGTTGTTTTTCGATTTCCATCCAGTCAGATACGGCGTGTTTTGCTGTTTTACGAGATTTAACTGACCCCGCCAAGTGAATGGCACCACCGTATAAAAGTAGTTTTTCTGTTAATGTAGTTTTACCCGCATCCGGGTGAGATATGATAGCAAACGTACGCCGACGTTGCACTTCTTCTAAAAATGTCATAGTTCACCTCTATTGTTTCGTTTGTGAAAGTCTTATTTTAATATATCATCTTCACACCATTTATATCTTTAAAATTATACATGATTTTGGTAGTTATGACCACTAAATTGTAGTATAATGAGATTTCAAAGAGCGGCTTGGGGAATAGCCGTTATTTTATGTTAAGGAGGGGGACCATGAGGTTATTTATTGCGGAAAAGCCATCCATGGCTCGCGAAATTAGTAAATGCTTGCCAGAAAACAAGAATATCCAAAAACGGAATGGCTATTTTATCCAAGGTGATGATGTGGTGACTTGGGTTGTAGGGCACGTATTACATCAAGCAGAACCTGGTGATTACGATGATAAATATATCCGCTGGCGCCCTCAAGATTTACCTATTGTGCCTGATGAGTGGAAATTACTCGTTACGGATAGTAGTCGTCAACAGTTTGAGACTGTAAAAGAATTAATCGGTAAAGCGGACATTATCGTCAACGCAGGTGACCCGGACAGGGAAGGTCAATTGTTGGTTGATGAAGTATTATATTATGTAGGAAATACAAAACCTGTACAACGTATCTTGCTAAATGCATTGGACGAAAAATCTGTTCGTGCCGCATTAAATGATCTACGGGATAATAAAGACTTTCACAATCTATATCAATCTGCATTGGCTAGAGCACGTGCAGACTGGCTTATTGGCATGAATTTATCTCGTGCCTATACATTGTCTGAACGTTATAAAGGTAATAAAGTAACATTACCTATCGGTCGTGTTAAGACTCCAACATTAGCCCTTGTGGTGCGCAGAGAGCGAGAACTAGCGGCATTTAAACCGGTCGATTATTTTACATTAAAGGTTTTATATAATCATCCAAATGGTGTATTCTGGGCTACGTGGCAGCCTACAGACGAACAAAAGGGGCTTGACCCAGATGGACGTCTTATTAATAAAGCCATAGCCGATGAATTAGTAGAGCGCTTACAGGCGGGGTCAGATGGAGTTATTAAAGCTGTTACAAAATCTAAAAAGAAAGATGTACAGCGTTTACCATTGTCTCTATCATCTTTGCAGGTATTAGCTGGTAAAGCTTTTTCCTATGATCCGCAAACTGTACTTGATACAGCACAGAAACTATATGAAAAGAAATTGACTACATACCCTCGTTCTGATTGTGAATATTTACCACCAAATCAATATGGTGACCGCAATGCAATTCTCAATAATTTACAGAATGCAGGAGATGAAAGACTAGCACAGTGGGCTACTGATGCAGACCGCTCCATTAAGAGCCGCGCATGGAATGAAAAGAAGATTACAGCCCATCATGCTATAATTCCTACGACCGTAGCTTGTAATATAAATAGTTTGTCCCGTGAGGAACGCAATATTTACTTCCTCATTAGTCAGGCCTATATTGCTCAGTTTTATGGCGAACATATTTATGAGCAAACTAAAATCGTCGTGGAGCAATGCAAAGAAGAGTTTGTTGCCAATGGCCGTGTAGTTATAGACGAAGGATGGAAATTACTTTATAAACGACAAAAGTCTAAATCTGTGACAGATAATGATGAACCTGATTTAACTGATGAACGTGGTGCAGAAACAGACTCTAAAAAAGAGGCTATTGAAGAAACAGATCATTTGCCTGCGGTTAAGAAAAATGATTCTGTCCTTTACACGGATTCCTCTGTAGAGGCGAAGCAAACTAAGCCGCCTTCTCGCTTTACACCGTCTACGTTGTTACAAGCGATGAAGGAAATTCACAAGTTTGTAAAAAATGAAGACTTGAAAAAGCAATTAAAGGCTGTATCTGGTATTGGTACAGAGGCGACTCGTGCCAATATTATTGACGAACTTATCAGTCGTGGCTTTATGAAAACATCTGGTAAGAAGCAAGTTCTATCACCTACGGAAACGGGCTACCTTTTAGTAGATGCTTTGCCTGATGAATTGTTATATCCTGATGAAACGGCTGTATGGGAAGAACGTTTGGCCCTCATGAGCGAAGGGGAGGATACCTTAGATTCCTTCTTGTCTGATCAAGTTAAGTTTTTACAGTTGTTGATTGATAAGCTTGGCTTTGATAAACAGGTAAATTCTGGTCAAATGATGCCCAATGTAGTTCGCACTATAACGAATCAAAACCGGAAACGTCCGATGGATAATTCTGATGTAGATCTATCTTCTTTGCCGGTCTGTCCTAAGTGTAATAAGGGCAGAATGCAACAGCGTAATGGTAAATTTGGTGCTTTTTTAGGCTGTACTAATTATCCTGCTTGTAAACATACACAACCGGTTGAGGGTGATGTTTCAAAGGGTGAAAGTAATATCATTGTAGCTGACGAAGATAAACAATATAAATGTCCACGATGTAAAGAAGGGTATTTTGTTAAGCAAGAGGCGAGAGGACGTATTAACTGGGTTTGCAGTAATCGATCTCAATGCAAGACACAATGCTCCGATGTGAATGGAGTGCCAAGCATTTATGCTAATAAATAATAAGATGTATATTAGTTAAGAACATAAAAAGACGCGTACAGATGTTCTGTACGCGTCTTTAATTTTATCTGCGTTTACCACGACGTCCTGTTTGTGATGTGGACGTACGGCGTTGGCGTGTATTAGCACCTTTATGGCCACGAGCTTTATGAGCTTTAGCCTTTGTAGATTGATAGGAACTTGTAATCTTAGGTTTGCCAGATACTTTTGCACGTTTAGGTGCCGCACTTGCATTACCTTTAGTCTTAATTTGTCCATCTTTAGTGTATTTAGTAAGCGTTGCTTGGATGGCGCGCTCAATACGACGTAACCAAGATTCATCTTGCGGTGTAGCAAATGTAACAGCTACACCAGAGTTGCCTGCACGACCAGTACGGCCAATACGGTGGATATAGTAATCTACGTCGCGTGGTACGTCGTAGTTATAAACATGTGTAATGCCTTCGATGTCAATGCCGCGAGCCGCAATATCTGTAGCTACTAAGATTTGTGTTTTAGCTTTTGCGAAATCACGTAATATTTGAGTGCGTCGACCTTGTGTCAAATCGCCATGCATTTCAGCAATATTTAGGCCTGCTGCAGTTAACTCATAGGATAAGCGAACAGCACCTTCACGCTTATTACAGAACACAATTGCTAAGAATGGGTTGTCTTCTTCGATCATTTTGATGAGACGTTGCGTTTTTTCTTCTGTGTTCATCATGTATACGCGTTGATCGATAGATTCAAGTGTTACATGTTTACCCTCAGCTGTTACAGAAGCCGGTTTAGACATATACGCTTTTGCAAGATTTCTAATCTTATCAGGAATTGTTGCAGAGAATAGTAAAAGTTGTCTATTAGCATCTGTTTGACTAATGAGGTTTTCAATGTCCGGTAAGAATCCCATGTGAAGCATTTGGTCAGCTTCATCGAGTACGACACGACGAATGCAATCTAAGTGGAGTGAACCCCGTTTTGCGTGATCCAATAGGCGACCAGGAGTGCCTAAAATAACTTGAGGGCGACGTCCTAATTGTTGTAACTGTGCTTCAATCGTTTTACCGCCGATGAGAGGGAGGATGTCTACATTTAAAATAGAACCTATTTCTTTTGCCTCATCGGAAATTTGTTTTACAAGCTCACGGGTAGGTGCAATGATGAGCACTTGTTCTTGATGCACATCAGTGTGAACACGTTGTAGAATCGGCAATAAGAAGGCTAATGTTTTGCCTGTGCCTGTTTGAGCTTTTGCTATAACATCATTCCCTTTAAATACAACAGGAATGGCTTGTTCTTGAATTGGAGTTGGCTCCTTGATACCTTGTTTTTGAAGGGCTTGGATGAGTTCATCACAAACGCCTAGAGATTTAAAAGATTTCATGGATCGTCCTTTCTATAATACATATTATATTAATTATACCTTATGCACATAGTAGGGGCAAATAAATTGAATCATTACATAGCGTACTAATTTTGCATGGCGCTATAGTAAATTTGTAAAACTAATGATGCGATTGTTAAAGATACTAATTGATAATAGATTAAGAAATGACGATGTAGATAGATGTTTATGAGAATAAAAAACATTAAAATATTTATATTTGAATAAATTTTAAAAATATAAATGAGAATGATTAAATTATCAATAATGATTATCTTAGTAGTGATTCTTATTTTTTAGGTATTCTTTTTTATTGGTGACAGCGCGAATGCTACCATACCATATAGGGGTTCATGGAGGATTGATAAATCAATCCTCATATTTAATATGAGAAAAAAATATATATATGAGATAGAAAATTACAAAAAAAATGATAATAATTGTTGAAATTAATGATTTCTTTGATATAATAATTTAAGATATTAATACGCATTATTATTTGGTGTGTTTAATATGAGGTTGTTAGGTACAATAATTAGGAGGTGTCGTATGGCTATCAAAAAGTTAAAAGACATGAAACCAGGTGAGTCTGGTCTTATTGTTGTACTACATGGCAGTGGTAATGTTAAGCATCGTCTAATTGACATGGGTCTTGTAAATGGTACAAAAATCCATGTTATGAAGTTTGCCCCTTTGGGGGATCCGGTGGAAATCAAAGTAAAAAACTTTGAATTAGCACTTCGTACAAGCGAAGCTGGCATGATTGATGTAGAGGTTCAATAGGAGGTTCACATGGCAGAAAATGGGCAAATTCGCATTGCCTTAGCAGGTAACCCTAACTGTGGTAAAACTACAATGTTTAACAATATCACAGGGGCGAAGCAACACGTTGGTAACTATGCCGGCGTTACAGTAGAAAAAAAGGAAGGCCATACGAACTTTGATGGCCATGAGTTATTGTTTATTGACTTACCAGGTACATATAGCTTAACTGCACGTTCCTTGGATGAGTTAGTAGCGCGTAATGTTATCGTAAATGATAACCCAGATGTTATTGTTAATGTTCTTGATGCATCTAATTTGGAACGTAACTTATATTTAGCTGCACAATTATTGGAACTTGAAAAGCCAATGGTTATTGCTCTAAACATGGCTGACGTTGCTGAAGAAATGGGCATCAAATACGACCTAAAAAAAATGGCAGAAATGACAGGGGCTACAATTGTTAGCACAGTAGGTCGTACAAACATTGGTACAAAAGACTTGTTAGAAGCAATAATTAGTGTAGCTGCTTCTCAAAAAGCTCCTGGTGTAACAATTAACTATGGTGATTTGTTAGAAGGTAAAATTAGTGAGCTTGTAGAATTGCTAAAACAAGCGGGCACTGTTACATATCCACTTCGTTGGATTGCTGTTAAGTTGTTAGAAAAAGATGCTGACGTTATTGGCAAAGTTATGCGCTTTGATAATACGGAAGCTGTTATTCAAAAGGCTGAAGCTATTCGTGAAGAAATTAAGGATCAAGTTGATCTTGATATTGTCTTCCAAGAATATCGTCACCGCTTTGCAGTAGAAGTATATAATACATGTTTAACACAAGCGCCAACTCAATTGGAAACACGCTCTGACCGTTATGACAAAATCTTAACGCATCGAATTTGGGGCTTACCAATCTTCATGGTTGTTATGTACTTATTGTTTGCGTTCGTTAACTTCGTTGGTGGTATTCCTCAAGGTTGGATCGAGGATGGTTTCGCTGCATTACAAGCTTATGCGGTTCAGACTATTCCAGAGGGCCAATTACAGTCACTCGTATCTGATGGTATTATTGCCGGCGTAGGTGCGGTACTTTCATTCTTACCATTAATTTTATTACTCTTCCTTGGCATTTCTTTCTTGGAAGATACAGGTTATATGGCTCGTGCAGCCTTCGTTATTGACCGTGTAATGCGCGCATGTGGCTTACATGGTAAATCCTTTATTCCTTTATTATTGGGTTTCGGTTGTTCCGTACCATCCGTAATGGGTGCCCGTATCCTCGACAACTACAAGGATCGAATGGTTACGATTTTGATTACACCATTCATGAGTTGTTCTGCACGTTTGCCAGTGTATATCTTATTTGCAAATGCGTTCTTCCCAAATGGTTGGGATAGTACTTTAGTTGTATTCTCTGTATACTTCTTGGGTATCATCTTCGGTATTATCTTTGCAAAAATTTTCCGTAAGTTCTTATTTGCTGGTGAAGCAGAACCATTTGTAATGGAATTACCTCCATATCATTTGCCTACATTGAAAGCTACATGGATGCACATGTATGAACGTGCTAAATTGTACATCATTAAAGCCGGTACTTTCATTATGGCTGCTTCCATCTTGATTTGGTTCATCACTGCATATCCAATGGATGTAGAATACTCCAAAGATTATGATGCAGTGAAAGAACAAGTTGCTCAAGAGTATGAAGTAAAAGATGCAGCTACATTATCTCAATTCGGTATTGCTACAGATGACCAAAAAGATGCAGTTGATAAAATTGTTGAAGATATGAAATCTACTGTACAAGATGCTACTGATGCTGCTAAGCAAGCAGGAGAAGATGAACCTGAAGTAGCAGTAGAGGATGATTCTGAAGCACCTGAATTATTCAATGATATTAAAGATGAAAATAAAGACTTGTTCCCAGCAGCATGGGCAATGTATAAAAACAGTGCTAACTTAGATGCTGAAAATGACAAACTTGATAAAGAAAAAGCTGCTGAAAAAATTGAACAATCCTATGCAGCATCCTTTGGTAAAGCAATCAACCCAGTACTTGAACCATTGGGCTTCGACTGGAAAATGGGCTTATCTCTCGTAGCTGGTTTAGCGGCTAAAGAGGTAGTAATTTCTACATTGGGTACAGTATATGCAGTAGGTGGTGATGATAAAAATCCAGCTCCATTGACTGATTACTTACAAAATGATCCAAACTTCTCACCATTGATTGCATTAACAATGATGTTGTTCGTATTAATTTACCCACCTTGTTTGGCAACATTAGCTGTTATCAAACGTGAAACAGGTTCTTGGAAATGGGTTGCATTCATGTTCTGCTATGAAAATACATTTGCATGGATTGCATGTTTCATCTTCTATAACATTGGTCGCGCATTAGGTTTCTAATCTAGAGTCGCTAAATAGGAGAGTTTAGCCACCTTTAGATTCTTTAAACAAAAATGAATTTAAAAATTGCGATTTTGTTATAAGTAATTTAAAAATAATACTTGATAATTATCAATATTCGTGGTTAAATGATAATGAGAAAAGGGAAATATCCTTTAGATATTGCTTTTATCTTGTTTATCACTAATACACATATTATAATTTAGTAGATATTGAGAAAGAGGCATAATAATGGATAATCTTGTTATAGGACTCATAGTTGTATTAGCATTAGCTTATATCGGTAATAAATTTTACAAACAAATGTCTGGTAAAGGTGGCTGTGGCTGTGGTGGCGGTAGCTCCAAGTCTGGCTCTAAAAAATCTTCTGGTTGCGGTGGTAACTGCAGCTGTGATGGTTCCAATAAAGCACTAGGCATTAAACGTACTGCTAAGTAAGCTAATACGAATTCTGAATTTGAATGAGGGGTCTCTATAATGGCTCCTCTTTTCAAATATAGTAATTAAATTTTTTATCATATTTAGTAGAAAGGAATATTATCATGTTCAACATCGATCAAAAAAATCTTAAAAACGCTAACTTATTCGCAGCAGGTCTTGCATTGGGTACTGTAGGTCTTAAAGTATTAACTTCTAAAGATGCTAAAAAAGTATATGCTGGTATCGTAGCAGCTGGTCTTCGCGCTAAAGAAACTGTATTAGAAACAGCTGAAAAAGTACAAGCATCCGCATCTGATGTATTGGTAGAAGCTCAAGAAATCAACGAAGCACGCAACGAAGAAATCTTTGAAGAAAACAAATAATTAGAGGATTGCACATATGTTACAATTTTCTGTAGTAAAAAAACTCAGAAATCGCTTGCATGTTAAGGTAACTGGTCATCACTTTACAGAGGCTGAAGCAGCTTATGTAGAGGATACATTACTCCTTAATGATGCAATTGTAGATGTAACCTTCTACACTCGTAGCAGTCAAATCGCCATTAAACATACTGGCGATGTTGATGCTGTGCGTGATGCAGTGCTAGGTCTACGCGATTTAGATTTGTCTGAAGCTCCTGCTTTAAACGAATATTCTCCTCGCTTGGTAAATAAAAAATACCGTGAAATGATGATCAACCGTACTGCACTTTACTTAGGTAAAAAAGCAGCGCTTCCTGCGCCTATTGCAGCTGCATGGGCTTGGTTTGATGGTATTAAATTTATTGGTAAGGCTATTAAAACATTGTGGCAACGTAAGTTAACTGTCGAAGTACTTGATGGTGTAGCTATTGGTGCTGCATTACTTCAAAAGGATTACCCTACAGCTGGCGCTGTTATGTACCTATTAGGTATTGGTGATATCTTAGAAGAATGGACTCACCGTAAATCTGTATTAAATCTCGCTCAAAGCATGTCCTTGAACGTAGATAAAGTATGGGTTTTAGTTGATGACATTGAAGTGAGCAAGCCAGTTAACGAAGTTGTGGCAGGTGATCAAATTATTATTCGCCAAGGCGAAGTGATTCCATTGGATGGCGTCGTTATCGATGGTGTTGTTCTTGTTAATGAAAGCTCCATGACTGGTGAACCAGAAGCGGTTCGTCGCGATCAAGACAGTTCTGTATATGCAGGTACTGTTGTTGAAGACGGTAAAGCTATTGTAGAAGTACGTAGTACATCCAAAACATCTCGTTACGAAAAAATCGTTAACCTCATTGAAGAGTCTGAACAAATGAAATCCGGTATGGAACAACAAGCATACCGCATGGCAGATAAATTAGTTCCAATTAGCTTTATTGGTGCTGGTTTAACATATTTGTTGACTCGAAATGTAATGAAAGCATTGTCTTTCGTTATGGTTGACTTCTCTTGTGCTCTAAAATTATCCATTCCATTGGCAGTACTTTCCGCTATGCAAGAAGCATCTAAACGCGGTATCACTGTTAAAGGTGGTAAGTTCTTAGAACAAATTGCACAAGCAGATATGATTGTGTTCGATAAAACTGGTACTCTTACAAAAGCAGAACCTGAGTTTGAACAAATCATCCCGTTCAACGGTCATGATGCAGATGAAATGTTGAAATTAGCTGCATGTATTGAGGAACATTTCCCTCACTCCATGGCAAAAGCAATTGTACGCGCTGCTAAGGATCATGACTTGCCTCACAAGGAAATGCACTCCGACGTAGAATACGTTGTAGCTCATGGTATTGCATCTAAAGTTGGTCGCTACCGTGTACGCATTGGTAGTGCTCACTACATCTTTGATGATGAAAAGACAAAAATTCCTGCAGATGAACAAGAAAAATTCAACAATTTACCAAATTCATCTTCCCATATTTACCTCGCTATTGGAGGTACACTAGCAGCGGTTATTTGTATTAAAGACCCTGTTCGTGAGGAAGCAAAACAAGTTATAGCTGATTTACACACATTGGGTATTAAAAAGGTTGTCATGATGACTGGCGACTCCAAACGTAATGCACAACGTGTAGCTGACGAACTCGGCATCGATGAATTGCATGCTGAAGTATTGCCAGAAGATAAAGCAGCTTATGTAAAACAAGCAAAAGCTGAAGGCTATACTGTTATGATGGTAGGGGATGGTATTAACGATTCCCCAGCAATTTCTGAAGCACATGTTGGTATCGCTATGAATGAAGGCGCACCAATCGCTCAAAAAATTGCAAATGTTACTATTTCTTCCGATCATCTACAAGCTCTTGTAGATTTACGCCGCATTTCTATGGCATTGATGAAACGTATCAAAGCTAATTACAATGGTATCGTTGGTTTCAACGGTGCTCTTGTAGGTGGTGGCGTACTCGGTATTATGCCGCCAAGCCAAACAGCATGGTTGCATAATCTATTCACATTGGGTATCGGCTTAGAAAGCATGACTCCATTGTTGAAAAAAGAAGAAACAAAGGAAACTGTTCCTACAATTGATGTAACAGCTGACTCCGTAGTAGCTTAATTATAAACCTCCATATAAGGTATTCATTTACCTATATGGAGGTTTTTCTTTTTTGATGACATTTATCTATGATTATTGTAAAATACAAAGAGATTACATATCATAGGAGATCTTTATGAACACATTAATAGATATTTGTAAAAGATCCGTTTATTTGAATCTATTTATCGTAGTAATTCCTATTATTGCATATATGATTCATAATGGATCAAGTGCTACCGTAGCACTTGTATGGTATTTACTTTTATCACTAATAATGCCTTGGGCATATTTATCGTTTAAAAGTAGTACCTTTGGAGATGGAAAATCGATTAGCCGTATTGCTTATGTTGTAAGTTGGATTATAATCCACGGCATTAGCTATAAAGGTATTTTTCTCGGTGTAGATTTATCGATGCTATGGAGCTGGCCAACAGTTGGCCGAGATGTAGCTTTTTTAGTAGCTATGTATATTGGTGTTACTATTAGCTTGCTTTTTGCATATGGTCTTACTCGTTTAGTAGGAGGCCGTAATGAATAAGAATTTCTGGTTATTCACCGTCGTTTGTGCTTTATTTGTAAGTGCTGTAACGACAGTTCTTTCTTTGAGTGGAGCGCTAGCTTTACCAATCTTAGTATTCCCCGTGTTGTCCCTCGTAATACCTCTTATGGTACGAAGACTTAAGAATGCTAAATTTAACGATGAACTACCATTGAGTATGGGATATCATACGTATAGTTGGGCTTGGTGGACTGTATTTTCATTTCTTCATACGCCCTTTAGCTTTACTGCAGATAGTGGAATTGTAACAGCGTTGCTTCTCTTCGTGGTGTATTTTATCGTTCAAGTGCTCATTGAACTTTGTGGGTTGTTAGCTACTAAGTTTTTCAATCGAAATCATCGATGGGGAATGGTAGATGAAGCACTCGATATAATTGGATATACTATTCCAATTCCGTTCTTATATATTGGTTCGCTTCTCTATATTGATTTACAAGATCCAATGGTTTATTTCATGTATGCGTCATCTATGAATGTAAATATACTCTTTGCAGAATTGGTGTCATTACTTATATCCTTATTGGTATTCGTATTCTATTTATACCCAAGAGAAATAGCCTATAAAGGTATACGATTATTTCGTATTGTTTTAACTGCTGGTTTATGGCTCGCTATGAATGCCCATATTTTATATGGTGGTTATATTCCAGAGTTTGTTTTATCTTTAGTTCCCACCGTTTTTCCAACGTATCAAGGTAATCCACTAGTGTTTGTTACCCCAACTTTGTTAGAAGCTGGTATGACAGGTGTAGCAGTGATTATAGGTGCATTGGTAGAGCGTGGTATTATTTCACGACGCCGTGAACGTATTTAATTTCTAGTTTCGACTTATATCCGTAAGGAATGAGAACGAAGGAGGATCTATGAACAACAATGAACGTCCAGTGGATGATAACTCAACTGTATCAATCCCAAGCAATGAAACGACTAGCCCCGTTGAACGTAAAAAGGTTAAAAAAGAGAAAAAGAGTGGTATTACTATTCGTGAGCTTACCATCATTGGTTTGTTGGCGGGGATCACAATCGCATTAGGTGTATCTGGATATGGGATTATTCCATTGGGGCCTCTTAATGTGACAACTTTACATGTACCGACTTTGATTGGTGCTATTGTAGAGGGCCCTAAGGTAGGTGCCTTTGTAGGCTTTATCTTTGGTTGCTATAGCTTGTGGCAAAATATTACAGCTCCAAACATTTTATCTCCACTATTTATTAATCCAATCATTTCTGTGTTACCACGTATACTTTTCCCTGTATTAGCATATTTAGTATACTTATTATTGTGGAAAGCACCTCAAGGTCCACGCATTCTTGTATCTGCATTTATGGGTACTGTATTCCATACAATTATGGTTATGGGACTTATCTTCTTGCTTTACGCAGATATGTTTGCTATTAAAATGAACCTAAGCCCAGATCAAGTATTAGGCTCTATTGTATTCTTATCTGTTACGCACGGTATTCCAGAAGCTGTTTTTGCTGCTGTAATTGTAACACCAGTGGCAATGGCTTTACGAAAAGTATTGCGTAAGGATGCTCCTAAGAAAACTAAAGGTGAAGCTATGCGAGACGCAAAAGTTACAGACCATCAATTAGGAGAAACTGAAGTGGTAGAAACCAAATAAGCTGAAGTTGTAGACGAAAATATAACGAAATAGTATTTTACAGGCTTTTTATAAATATGATAAAATAAATATCATTCGATAAGTATTGAGGAGGATAATCATGGCTAAACGTATTCGTACTATCAACACTGAATCCTTACAAAAAACTGCTAAAACTGGCGGTTGTGGGGAATGTCAAACATCTTGCCAATCCGCTTGTAAAACAAGCTGCACAGTTGGTAACCAAGTTTGCAAACAAAAATAATGAAGAGGCTCGCTTAGCGGGCCTTTTTTATTTATGTTTTAAAGACATACATTGTATAGTATATCTTTATGACTCTTTTTATAACGTTTAGTGTGGAAATGTGGTACAATTATCTAGAAAGTTCTATATACTAGAGCTTTTACCATACAAATCAATTGGAGGTACCATGTTAGAATTAAAACCAATGATCCATAAGTTTCGGATGAAGGATAACTATTACTGCTTAGACGTAAATAGCGGTATTATCCATGTTATCGACGAACTCATCGATAGAGTTCTTGACATATATGATGGCACTAATCGCGATGCTGTACATGCTGCGTTAGATGCTAAAGAAGATGCAGTAGAACTAGATGAGATTATGGACGAGTTAGATGAGCTCATCAAAGCGGAGCAATTATTTGCACCGATGAGTAAAGAGTTTAAACTTGTAGTAGGTGAGAAACCTATTGTTAAGGCATTATGCTTAAATATTGCTCATGATTGTAACTTAGCATGCAAATATTGCTTTGCTAGTCAAGGTGATTACGGCGGTGTTAAACGAGAATTGATGAGCTTTGATGTAGCAAAACGAGCTGTGGACTTTCTTATTAAAATGAGTGGACCTCGCCAACATTGTGAAATTGACTTTTTCGGTGGTGAGCCATTGTTGAACTGGGATGTTGTTAAGCAAACGGTTGAATACATTGAATCCATTCAAGAAAAGCACAATAAGATATTTAAGCTTACATTGACTACGAATGGTATGCTTTTAACACAAGATAAAATCGACTATGTAAACAAACACAAGATGAGTTTAGTATTGTCGTTGGATGGTCGTGAATCCGTACATAATGCAATGCGTCCAGTAGCAGGTAGTGGTGCAGAGTCTTATAAATATATTGCTAAAAATCTTATCAATGCAGTAAAACAACGTCACGGTCTTGAATATTATGTACGTGGTACATATACTCATAAAAACTTAGACTTTACTAAAGACGTTATGGCAATGTCTGATCTTGGCTTTGAACATTTGTCCATGGAGCCTGTTGTCGGTGAAGAAGGGGATTATGTGCTTCGTGAAGAAGATTGGCCAGCTCTAGAGAAAGAATATGAAAAATTAGCAGATATTTATTTACAACGCCAGTTAGAAGGCTGGGGTGAGAAGTTTAACTTCTTCCACTTCCGCATGGATTTATATCGTGGGCCATGTATGGCGAAACGCCTTCGCGGTTGTGGGGCAGGTCATGAATATATGGCGATTGTACCAAATGGTGATATTTATCCATGCCATCAATTTGTAGGCAAAGATGGATACGTGCTTGGTAATGTGTATGATGGTTTACAAAATACAGAAATTCCTAAAGATTTCCGCAATACACATGTATTCTCCAAACCAACTTGTGCTGAATGTTGGGCGAAATTCTTCTGTTCCGGTGGTTGTCATGCTAACAACATTACATTGGGTGGCGATCTAGAAACACCTTATGAATTTGGTTGTCGTTTACAGAAGAAACGCATCGAATGTGCTATTATGATTCAAGCCGAATTAGAACAAGCTGGTATTGATGGAAGTATTCCTGTTGCATTAGGTTAATTACACTTGATTCTCCGAGTATAGTAGGAGTTTATATGAAACAAAATAGTAATCAAACTACAGAACGCTGGGGAATTCGCTATACCGGTATAGTTCAAGGGGTCGGATTCCGGCCCCTTGTTTCTATGTGTGCCCATTCTCTAGGTTTAACTGGTTTTGTATATAATGATAGCCGCGGTGTATATGTTGAAATACAAGGTCCTCTAGGAGCATTGCAACTATTTTTAGATGCTGTTCAAGCGGAGCAACCTCGTTTATGTCGCATTACAAGTCAAACTGTACAACATCTTACTGTAAAAGGTGATGAAATCGACTTTATAGTAGCGCCATCTCCATTAGGTGAAGCGGTGAGTACGTTTATTAGCGCCGATACGGCGCCTTGTGATGACTGCATTAAAGAACTACAGCAGGATAAACGCAGACGTGACTATCCTTTCATCAATTGTACAAATTGTGGCCCACGATATACGATAATCAAATCTTTGCCGTATGATCGGGAGCGGACGACGATGAACGAGTTTCCCATGTGTGAAGATTGTAAGGCTGAATATGAAGATATAGAGGGGCGTCGCTATAGAGCGGAGCCAAACGCATGCTCTCGCTGCGGTCCTCAATATACATTGTATAAGCCAGATCGCAAGGCTGTGGATACAGTGAATATATGGAATACTACGCGGGAATTGATTAATGAAGGTAGTATTATCGCAATAAAAGGTGTAGGAGGATATCATCTTGTTTGCGATGCTAGAAATGACGCTGCTGTACAACGCTTACGTAAGCGAAAGAATAGATCGCATAAACCATTAGCGATAATGGTGGGAACTCTAGATATGGCGATTGAGTTAGTACATATTAATGATGTAGAACTAGATATATTGACGGGGATGGAACGTCCTATTGTGTTATTAGAAAAAAATCATAATAGTTCTGTCCATTTGAGCTCTTATGTGGCTCCTGATAATCGTATGTTAGGTGTTATGTTGCCTTATTCACCAATGCATGAGGTGTTATTACCTTCTGATGCGGCATGGGTTATGACCAGTGGTAACAAAAGCGGTGATTCCGTATTATATAACGACGATCAAGCGTTTAATGAACTAGGTGAGGTAGCAGATTATTTCCTCATTCATAATCGTGAAATCTATGCTCCCCTTGATGATTCTGTGGTGGTGGTCATCAATAATAAACCTCGATTTATTCGTCGCAGTCGTGGCTATGTACCTGAGCCAATTCATTGTGACGGTTTAGAACAAACTTCGATATTAGCTATGGGCAGTGATTTGAAAAATGCGTTTGCTGTGAATAAAGGTAGTGAAGTTCTTGTAGGACCCCATATTGGAGATTTAGAGAATGCATCTACTCATAAAACCCTAGAATGGACTATTGAGCGATATAAAAATTTATTTTCTATACAACCAGAAAAGATTATTATAGATAGTCATCCCCAGTTTTTCTCTTCTCGGTTAGGTGAAAAAATAGGTGAAAGTTTCCATCTTTCTGTTGTACCTGTTCAGCATCATCATGCTCATATAGCGTCTGTTATGGCGGAACACAATTTAAGGGGGCTTGTACTAGGGATTGCTATGGATGGTACTGGCTATGGTCCAGATGGAACTATATGGGGGGGAGAATTTCTCCTTTGTAAAGGCAATCAATATCAGAGATTGGCACATATTCATGCGGCTCCATTGCCTGGCGGAGAAAAGGCTGTTACTGAACCTTGGCGACAAGCCTTATGGTATATTCGTAATTATTATGGTGATGATATCCCTTTTGTATATCAAGAATGGATGAAGGAACTTCCAAAGGGATGGGAAATTTTAGATAAAGCATTACAATCTAGAATGCCCATGATTCAAGCTACAAGCTGTGGGCGATTATTTGATACTGTAGGTGCTTTATTAGGTCTTGGTATGGTCCATAGTTATGATGCACAAATTGCCATTGCTTTAGAAACTCTATGTGGTGATGAAAAAGGATCATTACTTGCTTACAATTATGATGGACATATTCTTGACTTTACACCTACAGTTCAATCTATTATGGATGGTGTTGTTCGTGGTGAATGTCGAGCTCATTTAGCCGCTTCATTTCATAAAACAATGGCAATAGCACTATGTGAAACGGCTGCAGACTTGATGGAGCGATATAATATTAGTAATGCGGCCATGTCTGGTGGTGTATTTCAAAATCGTAAACTATTAGAATTTATATATAAGACGTGGCATATAGGTATTTTATATATGAATGAAGCGGTTCCCTCTAATGATGGTGGACTTGCTTTAGGACAACTGTGGTTAGGAAATCAATTATAAATTGTCATATAGCTCTTATTCTTAGATAAATTTATTTAGTAATGTCCTGAATATTGTTTAATCTATGTGAGTGCCATAGCTAGTTTAAGTTCTAGTTGTTTGTGCACACTATCACTAAATAATGAGTGTAACTGTGATACAATAATATTAATTTTATTCATATATTTCGGAGCTGTTTTATTGAAGTAAATGTATATAAAACTTGTTATAAATGATATAGATAAGGAGATAATATGTGCTTAGCTGTACCAGCGCAATTGATTGCTGTGAATGATGCTATTGGTACCGTTGAATTGACAGGTGCTACCCGTGACTGCAGCTTGCTCCTCGTACCAGATGCAAAGGTCGGGGACTGGTTGTTAGTTCATGCAGGTTTTGCTGTACAAATTGTTGATGAAGAAGAGGCTCAAAAAACATTAGAGGCCTTTAAGGAGTTAGAAGAACTTGAAGAAGCTTACTTTGCAGGAAAAGCAGCACACAGCTGATGCTTTGTTAAGGCGCATCAATGCGCTTCATAAGCCCGGTGAAACTGTGCGGCTTATGGAGGTTTGTGGTACGCATACAGTATCGATTTTCCGAGAAGGTCTTCGTCAATTATTGCCAAGTGGCATAGAACTTGTTAGTGGACCAGGATGTCCAGTATGTGTAACTGATCAAACCTATATGGATAAGGCTTTAGCCTATGCAGAACGTGAGGATGTTATTATTGCTACCTTTGGGGATATGTTAAAGGTTCCAGGTAGCTATAGTAGTCTCAATGAAGCTCAAACAAAAGGAGCTCATATCCATGTTATTTATACGCCTTTAGAGGTAATAGAACTTAGCAAAAAATATCCAGAAAAGAAAATAATATTCTTAGCTATTGGCTTTGAAACGACTATTGCGATTATATGTGCTACTGTGAAAGCCGTTCACGCAGCAGGACTTAAGAATGTATTCTTCTTAGTATCTCATAAATTAGTGCCTCCAGCATTGCGTGCACTATTAGATAAACAAGAAGGTCATATCGATGGATTTATTTTACCTGGCCATGTGAGTGTTATTATTGGTGAAGAACCATACCGATTTTTGCCCAAAGAATACGGTATTCCATCTTGTATCGCTGGCTTTGATGGCTTAGAAATATTGTCTGCCATAGCTAATATTTTAGAGCAACGTGAGTCTGGTAATATTGTAGTGGGTAATACGTATCATTCTGTAGTTATGCAGAAGGGAAACCCTGTAGCCCAAGCTATGATCGAGGAAGTATATGAAGTATGCGATGATGTATGGCGTGGTATTGGTGTGATTCCTAACTCTGGTTTAGCATTAAAGGGTGAGTATGCAGCTTATGATGTAGAGCTTGTCCTTCCTATTAACTTGGATAAACCATCTCTTGATCCTAAAGGCTGTCAATGTGGACGTGTTTTGCAAGGCCTTATTAAACCGAGTGAATGTCCGTTATTTGGTAAAAGCTGTACCGCAGATCATCCGGTGGGTGCCTGTATGGTATCTGTAGAGGGTAGCTGTGCTGCATGGTATAAATATGGTTATTCTAGTGGTGGATCGACGTGGGAGGATTAATATGGAACGAGTTCGCTTAGTCCATGGTAATGGTGGACGATTTAGTCATGAGTTGACGGACCGTTTTATTTTGAAATATTTTACAAATGATTTATTGGCGCCCCTACACGATGGTGCCCAGTTTCCTGTTACAGCCGGGCGCATGGCCTTCTCTACAGATTCTTATGTGGTGCAACCTGCGTTCTTTCCTGGTGGTAATATTGGCAAGTTGGCTGTTTGTGGAACTGTGAATGATTTAGCCATGAATGGCGCGATACCTCAATATTTAAGTTGTGGTCTTATTTTAGAAGAAGGTTTGGCCTTTGAAGAGCTAGATGAAATTCTTCGCACTATGTCAGAAATGGCAAAAGCCGCAAATGTTCAAATTGTTACAGGTGATACAAAGGTCGTTAAAAAGGGCGAAGTAGATAAAATCTACATTAATACTGCTGGTATTGGCATGATTCCAGATGGAATAGATATTGGTCCACATCGTGTGAAAGCAGGGCTAGATATCATTTTGTCTGGTGCTATTGGAGATCACTCCATTGCCGTTATGGGGCAACGGTTTGGGTTAGATTTATCTGACTCCTTAACAACTGACTGTGCACCACTAAATAAGATGGTTCAAGCAGTATTAGATAAAGTAGGAACTCAAGTTGCTTTGTTGAGAGATCCCACTCGTGGTGGCCTAGGTACCGTTTTAAAAGAGATCGCTGATCAGAGTCAAGTAGGCATTAAGGTTGAAGAAACGGCCATACCTATTCATGAAGAAGTACTGTCAGTATGTAATATATTAGGGTATGACCCTTTATATTTAGCGAATGAAGGGAAAGTAGTCCTTATCGTTGAGCCATCTATTACAGACGAAGTTCTTAAGATTCTTCATAGTTTTGAAGAGGGAAGCGAAGCTACTTTAATTGGTAAAACTTTAGATAAAAATATTGGTAAGGTTGGTCTACAAACGGCTATTGGAGGTGTTCGTCTGATTGATTTATTAGGCGAAGATCAGGTTCCACGAATTTGTTAAATTTATAATTAATAAAAGTAATTAAACTATATCATTTTATTAATCTTTTCATTTCAATTTTTGAGCTTTCTAGATGTAGCTTGTATTAGATGTTGACACGATTTATCGTTGATGATAGCATTAAATTAAGTTGCGTAAAATTCATTAAGAATTCATCGAAAATCTATATTATGTTAGTATCTTTATGTGTAAGTTCTTATACTTTCACTAGAATCTATGTATAGAATTTGTTAAAATATAAGTATCTATAGGAGGCTTATTATGAAAAAGAAGATTATTACAGCTGTTCTAGGGATTTGTTTAACTACAACTGCATTTGGTGGTATCTTGACAACTCAAGCTGGTGGACTTAGCAGCATTCTTGGTGGTGCAGCTAAAATTGGTGGTATCGGCATTGTTGTTAACAAATTTGGTCCACAAATTGACTCTTTCCTAAATAAATTATTGAAACAAAATAACTTGAGTACTGAATATACAACTAAAGTAGTTCCTATTATCAGTATTGGTACAAAAGGTTATATCGGTGCGGCTCAAGTTACTGGGCCTGCTTCTAGCATTGAAGAAGTTAAAGCTGTTGCTCAAGTAGAAGGTAGCTTTAATGGTATGGTTCGTGTAAAAGGATTAGTTCCTGTTAATAGCACAAACCCAGTTGGTGCATCTCGTGTTCAAGGCGTAGGTGTATCTGCGATTATTGATTTGAAAATTTAATGGCCACTGAGCATATAAATTGATAGACTCAGGGAATAAGCACGGTCTTAGGCCCGTGCTTATTCTGTTGTATAACAGTTATACATTAGATACATTGTGGAGGAATTTATGAAGAAACAAGTACTTACACTTTTAATGGCATCCCTAATTTCAGGCACTGCATTTGCCGCTCCTGGTACAGTAACTGAAAAAACAAATGTTTTAGAAACTACTGTATATGGAGCCGTACAAGATGGTGCTGTTGTGGACCGCATTAATCAACTTGATGAAACCGTGTATGGTACTGGTTTCAATGGTAATTCCGCAACATTGAGTAAACGTGTTGACTCCCTCTACAATTCTGTAGAAGGCAGTGGTACTAATATTTCTTTGCGCGAAGAAATGGATGCATTGGAATATACATATCAAAATAGCATTAACGTAGGATCTCTTGTAGACCGTGTAGAAAAGATGGAACGTAGCGTTAATGGTCGCATTGGTAGCGGTTCCTTACAAAAACGTATTATCTCTTTGAAGACAAAGGTATATGGTAGCAATGTGGCTCTTACTAACCAAGTAGGTACATTGTCTGGTAATCAAGTGTTCAAAGTGACTCTAAATGAAGCGGTTTCTTCTAAAACTAGTCATGAAGGTGACACTATATCCTTTACTGTTGCAGAAAATGTAATGGATGGCAATGTCTTATTAGTACCTGCGGGCACTGTAGGTTCCGGAACAATTACTTCTTTGAAAAAGGCTCGTTCCTTTGGTCGTAATGGTGCGTTAGATATTACATTTGATACAATCCCAGCTATTGATGGTACAGAATTTACTGCTGTACAAGGTAAAGAGGCTAAGGATAAAACCCGTAGTGAAGTTAAAGCAGCAGGTGCATCTGTAGCGGGCGCAGTTCTACTCGGTCCTGTTGGGCTTGTAGGGGGCGCTTTCATCAAAGGTAAAAATATTGAGTACCCAGCTGGTGCTACTGTATATGTACAACCTCAAGATTCCGTAACAATTCAAGGTCTTGTTATTGGTGGCGATGGTTTAGCTCATAGTGATGATGAATTAGCTGATGCTGTAACTGTACCTAATACAACAGGTGAATCTGAAGAATATGTAGAAAATAATGATACTGATGAAAATGCAGCTGTAGCTGAAGATACTACAGCAGTTGAGGAGCCAGAAGAACCTGTAGAAAATGTTTCTCAACCTATCGTTGTTGTAAAGCGTAATCAATAATTAACAAATTCTTAAAGTAATAGGAGTTCTAGTAACCATGAGGAAACGTAAAGTACAATGGCTGGCAGCGGCATGTGTTGTTTGTTTAGCACAACCTGTATGGGCCGCTACTGAGTCAACTATTGTATATCAAGATACATTGGATAGCGTAGGTCAATCCTATGCAGGAGAAATTTCTAAAGCATCTACACCTGAATATAGTAATATCCGTGTTGTACGTCGTGGTGAAAAAGCGAAATCTGCTGCTCCTGCTGAACAGTTGCCTACACGTATCGATGCTAATAAAATGTCTTATACTGGCTCTACAGGTGATGTATATGCTCAAGGCGATGTTGTGGTGTCTCAAGGCAATCAAACTTTGATGGCCCCCCGTATTGAAGGTAATACTAAAACCACAGAATATCGTACTGTTGGGGGCTATCGCTATTTGGAAGATGGCGGTAAAACAAAAGATATTACAGGTCAAAATATGACGTATCGCACTAGCGATCGTCACTTTGAGGCAGACCAAGCCATGGGATGGAGCGATCCCTATTATGTAAAGGGCAATAACGCCACTTTTGATGGACAAATAGGCCATATGGAAAAGGGCATGGTCACTACAAAACATGCAATGGCTTTTGTTCATACTCCAGATTATCGTGTGGAGGGTCAAGATATTCAGGTATATCCTGGTGATAAAGTCGTTATTAAAAAACCATCCTTTTATATTAAAAACTTTAAAGTATTATCCTTGCCATCTTATACGACTTCATTGCGTCATGACAAAGAAGGCAAATTTAGTATTTTTTCCTTAATACCAAAACCTACGTATAGTAACGATGATGGTATTGGCTTACATGGTAGTACAGAATATCCTATCGGTAAAAATGGTGAAGCTTATATTGACTATCGTTGGTATTCTAAATCTGGTTTTAAACCACAGGTGGGATATCGTCATTATTTACCTTGGGGGACTGCTTCTGTTGGTTATAGCAAGGAATCTAATGAATATAATGATGAAACAGTATGGGTAGAAAAAATAGGTGAAGCTCGTTTGGATACTCATACATATCATGTAGGAAATTCTCCAATTACTGTACGTGGTGGTGTTAATGCTGGTTATTGGAAAGAGGGTTCTGTAAAAGGTTCTCATAAGGAATATTATGCAGAGGTTTCTCATGATCCGATTAAGCTTGGTAAAAATGCTGATTTGCGCTTCTTAGGTGGTTACCAACGTGACTACTATGGCTATGATGGTAGTATCCGTAGCATGCCTTATTGGGGTGCTAGATTCCAATCTAAAGTTGGTAATCGTGCTAATGTATGGGTTAGTTATAATCAACGAAATATAACCTACAATAATTCCCCTTATCGTTTTGACACGACAGAACTTCCAAAAGAGCTTATTTATGGCGGTACGTATAAATTGACTCGCCTAGATGATATTTCTGTAAGTGTTAAGAATAACATGATGAGTGGGGATATTGATTCTGTCTATTATACATGGCATCGTGATTTACACTCCTTCGATATGTACTTAACATATAAAGATGGACATAAAAATAAAAATGATCAATGGAAAATTAAATTTGTAGGTAAAGACTTTTAGTTAGGAGAATACTATGCAACGCATTAGAAAAGCTGTAATTCCAGCAGCTGGTTTTGGTACACGTTTCTTACCAGCTACCAAGGCACAACCAAAAGAAATGCTTCCTATTGTCGATACACCTGCTATCCAATACATTGTAAAAGAAGCTTTAGATTCTGGGATTGAAGAAATTCTAATTATTACAGGTCGTAATAAACGTGCTATTGAGGACCATTTTGATAGTAGTGTTGAATTAGAATTGTTATTACAAAGTCAAGGTAAAAATAAACCATTGGCTATGATCAAGGATTTGGCGGACATTAAAGTTCACTTTATTCGTCAAAAAGCACCTCGTGGACTTGGTGATGCTGTATTGTGTGCAAAAGCATTTATTGGTGATGAGCCATTTGCAGTGTTACTTGGTGATGATATTGTTTACAATCCAGAAAATCCATGCTTAAAACAGTTGATTGATTGCTATAATGAGCATCCTGGTATTATTTTAGGCGCTCAATTTGTACCGGAAGATAAAGTTAGTTCTTATGGTATTGTATCTGGTGAAGCAATGGCTGATAATTTATATCGTGTTGATAACTTGGTGGAAAAACCTAAGAAAGAGGATGCTCCATCTCGACTCGCTGTATTAGGTCGTTATATTTTAACACCAGATATTTTCAATATCTTAGAAGCTACTAAGCCTGGTGTAGGTAATGAAGTCCAATTAACTGATGCATTGGCAGCCTCTAAAACGGATACGTATGCATTAGCATATGAAGGTATTCGCTACGATACAGGGGATAAATTGGGCTATTTAAAAGCCACTGTTGAGTATGCATTGCGCAACGAAGAATTGGGTGAAAGCTTTAAAGCTTACCTAAAGGAATTGGATCTAAAATAGATAATTTATGAGACTTCCACGTGAGGGGCCTATGATATATGTCATAGGCTCTTTTTGGTTATAGTTTCAAATTCATTTGTTATTTGTTAACATATGGATAATGCCTTTTGTTGACGAATGAAATAATGTTGATTATAATCAAGATATTGAATAAATAAAAGGACTGTGATTATATGAAAACATTATTTAAAGCATTATGTAATAATGATTTGAATCTACCAGGACACAGCGTTATTAAACATATGCATTATGATTCCTCAGGTAGTGATAGAACCGTATGTGAAATTGTATCGAAAGTAGCAAAAACCACCACAATTGGTATTATGGATACGTCTGGCTTCTTAATGGTCGATTTACGACCAGTGCCAAAACAATTTAACATTCGTTCTACTATAAACCAACAGGGAACAGATGGTGCTATATCTTTTTCTAAGGAAGAGGTCATACGATTTGTAAATGATATTAATGATACGAATCCCATCCATCGTGAGAATCCTTATGTTGTTCCTGGCTGCATGATTTTAGAAACGATGTGGGATTTTTGGAATATTAGTAAATCTGCTCTGCAAATGGCGATTTATTTTCATGCACCAGTTATTGCAGATGACAAGGTAACCTTGGTGGAATATCCTGAAGATGCTCATGTAGAAGGTTACATTGGTGATACATTGGTATTTTCGGCTACGTTTTTCGGTGAAAATGAAGATTCATCATCTTTGAAACAAAGATGTATTAGTTAGAGGTAATTATGGAAACAAGACGTTTAACAAAAATGGCTTTATTAACAGCCTTATTATGTATTTCAGCATATATTTCTTTCCCATTGCCATTTAGTCCCGCTATGGTAACGGCTTTGACTTTGGTAGCCACATTAATCGGCTTATTGTTACAGCCTAAGGATGCACTTATCGTATTTATCATTTATATTTTGCTTGGTGCAGTTGGGTTACCAGTATTTGTTGGCGGTACGGCTGGTCTTGGCAAATTGTTGGGACCAACAGGTGGCTTTATTTTTTCTTGGCCAGTTGCATATACATTACTAAGTATATTTAAAGGTTCTAAAAAGAGCTTTTTCTCTTATGCCTGGCGATCTCTTGTGATTACCATTCCTGTAGTGTACCTCTTTGGTGTAGCAGGTTTTATGATTGTTACAAAAACAGAACTTTGGGCGGCCTTGCCTGTAGTCATGTTCCCATTTATTCCTGGAGATATCGTAAAATGTCTGGTTGCTTCTTGGTTAGCAACTAAAGTTAAAATTTAGAATACAATTAAAGTGGCATTCTGCGGGATGCCTCTTTTTTGCTTTTAATAGAAGGAGTATATATGTCAGTATATATTCATGGTGGGCTTAGAAGTCCTATCGGCGTTTTAAATGGACAATATAAACATATGAGACCCGAGATTTTAGGCTCTCAAGTAATTGATGAAATAATTAATCGTTATACTATTTCACATATAGATGGAATCTTCTGTGGTAATGCAGTTGGTACCGGTGGTAACCTTGGCCGTCTCATGGGTCTTATGTGTAATTTACCAAATTCTGTGCCTGCTATTACCGTTGATATGCAATGTGCCTCAGCTTTGATGAGTATTGAGATCGCCTATGCACATATTTTGTCTGGTATTATGGATTCCGCTATTGCAGGCGGTATTGAAAGTTCGTCGTTACAGCCAGAGCGAGTGTATGCATCAGGGGATGATCGAAAAGGAACCTATAAGGTAGCTCAATTTACGCCCCAAGATCAATCGCCTTTAGCCATGCTCGAAGGGGCTGAGCGGACTATCCATAAACACAATGTAACAAAGGAAGATTTATATCCACATATTATTGGCAGTCATCAAAGAGCATCAGCTGCTTTAGATAACCCATATTTACAGTCATATATTATACCTATTACTATAGATGGTAAAAGATGTATAGATGAATGTATTCGACTTACGATGAACGAGAAACTCTTGTCTAGGATGAAACCTTTGTTGGGAGCTGACTCTATTACAAATGCAGGCAATGCGTGTTTAACTCATGATGGAGCGGCCTTTGTATATTTATCTAATAAAAAAGGTCCTTTTAAAATTTATAGCGTTAAACCTTGGGCAGGAAATCCTCAGTTTAGTCCGGAGGGCGCTCTTGAAAGTACAGAAGGCATTTTAAAACGTACAGGTTTAACTATGGATGATATTGATGTGGTGGAATGGAATGAAGCTTTTGCCATCATTGATGTTCTTTTTAACAAGGCGTACCCTAATCACATTAAAAAATATAACATGCTTGGAGGTGCCTTAGCTTATGGACATCCCTATGGATGTTCTGGTGCCATATTAGTGCTTCACTGTATGGCTGCTTTAGAATCTTGTGGTGGTCGCTATGGTTTATGTGCTATTGCTGGTGCAGGGGGCACAGGTACGGCTTTAATTATGGAACGCATGTAATATGACAATTATTGAACGCTTACAACAGCATAAAGATTTAGAGCCCCATAAAATGGCTTTAATCGTAGATGACATACAATATACATATGGTGAACTATATGATGCTATTCTATCGGTCGGTATTAATAATACAAGTCGCATTGTAAATCTTACTCAGTCTAAAAAGACATTAAATACTAAGATTCTTTTAATTCAGGAACTGTCGTTTGTTGAACAACTTACACAGTGGCTTGGGGCATTACATAAAGGTAATATTCCTATGGTATGTCACAATGAGATGGATACGGCTTATGTAGATGAGCTAGCTCGTGTTATAGCCTATGAAGGTGTACCGCCATTAGCTGATTTTGGGGTACTTACATCGGGGACTACGGGACAACCAAAACCTTTGTGGAGACGAGAAATGTCTTGGCGCGATTTTTTTGATATTCAAAATGATATTTTTCATATAAATAAAGATACTAAAATCTTTTTACAGGGAAGCTTTAGTTTCACAGGTGTTAGCAATATGGTCATTGCCTCTTTATGGGCTGGAGGGACTGTTGTTACAACGAGTTCCTTGCGTCCTAGTAGATGGATGCAGCTTATAGAGGAATACAATATAGACCATATATATGCATTACCAACGAAACTACGATTATTGGTTCGACATTGTAAAAGTAAATTATCATCCATTAAATACATCATTGCGGGATCTCAAGTTCTGGATCGACAATTAATGGAACAGTTACAACATATATGCCCTGATATGGAGTTTATCTTGTACTATGGTGCATCAGAGCTTAACTATATAACGTATTGCACTGGTAAAGAATGGTTAGCGCGAGAAGGTACGGTAGGGAGACCATTTCCAACCGTGAAAATCGCAGAGAATGATAATGTCATTTATGTGACAACAAATTATCGTATTGAAGGGATTCCCAATACGTATACTGTAAATGATTGTGGATACATTGATAGTGACGGGTATCTTATGTTTAATGGGAGAGCAGGTGACGTAATCAATAAAGGGGGATATAAAATTTCTATCCCAGAGATGGAATTGTATTTACAATCCTTACAAGGGGTTTCCGAGGTTGCTATTATCGATATTGCTGATGAGATACGAGGGGAAGACTATGTAGTTTATATGGTGCTAGATGGTGAGGTTAGATTGAGTGAAGTTATAGAACTTATTCATAATAAAAGACCTCCTGTAGAGTGGCCAAAAGCTATAATAGAAGTTCCTATGTTACCCCTTACGGAATGCTCAAAAGTTGATAAACGAAAGTTAAAAGAGTGGTATAATAAAGGGTAAACATTTTTTGTACTACAAGGAGGCATCATGCAGATTAATAAGGCGGCGCTAGAGATTTTTGACTTTACATCCTCGTTAGCTGTATATTCTGAACATGAATTAAAGGTTGGGGATCAAGCTATACAAGATTATATTGCAAATCATGTAGTTAAGGCTTTCAAAGATCCAGGGGCTAGAACCGGAACCTTACATGATGCGAGTCCTGTAGGCAAACAATTAGTAGACTATAAAAATGGAGAGCTTAAGTTTATTGATTTATGTAAGAATTTAGGTGAAAGCTTGTTTACATATATGAAACAAGCTACGGATTCCGTTGTTATTGATACGATTATTTGTGAAGCCGTTACAGATACGTCCTATGTTTGTATTCTTCTGTGCCAAGCTCATGATGCTTTTACCCATCAACTATTCAGTGAAGATGATGGTACATTGGCTACAGAACTTGTTTCTCATAAGGCAGTACTACCTATGCCATCACAAAAATTACGGGCCTTTGCATCTATTAATCTCTCTAATTTTAGTGTTCGTATTTTTGAACCTAAAGGTGAATTTGATGGTGAGGTATCCTATATCCTAGCAGATAAGGTCTTGCAATCAGGGACTAATCAATCCTCGCGAGATACGGTGAGAAAGGTAAAGACTATCGTAGATAAGGTGGCTCAAGCTCATGAGTCTGATGGCGTTGTTGAGTTGACAACGGCTAAATCTATGATTGCTAAAAATGCAGAAGTATCAGATACCGTTGATCCTGTTCGTATTGTAGAAGAGGTATTTAAAGCGAATCCTATTCAACAAGAGGCGGTAAAGAAAGAATTAGCTGATGCGGATATGTTGCGTCCTTTGCCAGTAAATCGTGAGTTCGCCACGAAGGTTGGAGAGCATCATAAGATTAAAACAGATACAGGTATTGAGATTTCATTTCCTGTAGAATATATGAAAAATCGTGAGTTTATTGAGATAAAAACTAATGATGATGGTACTTTGCGTATTGAATTAAAAAATATTAATAAAATCATAAATAAATAGTAATGAAAAATTATATTTGTCTATAGAAATATATTATGTAATGATTAAATTTATTTGCTATGCTAGTATATGGAGGTTATGATGAGTAAAGAGAAACATAAAAAAACAAATGCATTACGTATTTTAGATACTCATAAGATACCTTATAGTATTAGCGAATATGAGTGGTCTGAAGAGCGTGCTGCTGGCCTTCATGTAGTAGAAGCATTAAAACTCGATGAGAAACAAGTCTTTAAAACATTAGTTGGCAAAGGTGACAAAACTGGATATGTAGTATTCTGTATTCCTGTGGCTGAAGAGTTAGATATGAAACAGGCAGCACGTGTTAGTCATAATAAGTCTGTAGAGCTTGTTCATGTTAAGGATTTGTTAAGTATTACAGGTTATTTGCGCGGTGGATGTTCTCCAGTAGGCATGAAAAAAGCATTTCCTACCTATTTTGATGCTACTATGGAACCCCAAAAGTTTGTATATGTAAGCGCAGGTTTACGCGGGATGCAAATGAAGGTAAATCCAAAGGATTTGGCATCTGTCGTAAATGCTGAATTTGTTGAACTGACAATGGACCATTAAGGGGGACGTATGGCAAAAAAGTTTTATGCTGTTCGTCAGGGCCGTGTACGAGGAGTTTATACTACATGGTCTGACTGTGAGAAACAAGTAAAGGGCTATGGTGGTGCTATCTACAAATCATTTTCCACAGAAGTAGAAGCACGTGCTTTTGTAGAGAATTCAGGTTTGTCTTTAAGTGATTTTATGAGCGCTAAAAAGAGTGAACTTAAATTGCCACAAGAAGTGAAGTTTAAATCTATAAATTCTAGGCCTATAGGTTCTAGTTCTAGTATTCAAAGTAAAGTATCAGCAAGTGTTGTGAAACCAGATTTTACTATTCCAAACTATATGGTTGCGTATATCGATGGTAGTTATAATAAAGAGACTAATACTGTTGGTGCAGGTGGGGTTATCTTTTTGAATGGCAAGAGGAAAACTTTTTCTTTTCCCTCTACTGATGAACGATATACATCGTTTTGGAATGTAGCTGGCGAGTTGTTGGCTGCTATGCATGTTATGAAATATGCTGTTGATAATGGAATTTCTGAATGCTCACTTTATTATGATTATATGGGCATAGAAATGTGGGCTACTAAGAGATGGAAACGTAATAATGAGCTAACCAAAGAGTATTCAGCATTTTATGATTCTATAAAAAATCATGTGCGAGTATACTTTCACAAGGTGGCTGCTCATACAGGCGATACATATAATGAAATGGCTGATGCACTAGCAAAACAAGGTGCAGGTATTTAAAGATATTAGAAGGGAGGGCGCTATGAATATATGTGTTACTGGTGGGGCCGGATTTATTGGGTCCCATTTAGTTGATAGATTAATTGAATTAGGGCACGATGTTCTCGTTATAGATAATTTATCTACAGGTATGCGCTCCTTTGTACATAAAGATGCTCGATTTATTGAGATGGATGTACGAGATCCAAAATTACTATCTGTATTTGAAGAGTTTAAGCCGTCTATCGTATTTCATGAAGCGGCGCAAACAATGGTTCAATCCTCCATGGAGAACCCAAGTTATGACTGTGATGTAAATCTAATAGGGCTTATTAATGTTCTCGATGCGTGTCGTAAAGTGAAAGTTGAACAATTTTTAATGCCTTCATCAGCTGCTGTATATGGTGACTTGGCAGTATTGCCATTGACTGAAGACTTGAGTGGTATGCCTTCGTCTTTTTACGGCTTGACAAAGCTTACTGCAGAAGGTTATTTGCGTATTTATCATGAAGCTTTTGGATTAAATACAGTATGCTTTAGATATGCTAATGTATATGGACCACGTCAAGGTGATGGCGGTGAAGGTGGCGTTATCAGTATTTTCAACCGCTTGATTGTCGAAGGGCAACCATTAACTGTATTTGGTGATGGTGAGCAAACTAGAGATTTCATTTATGTAGATGATGTGGTAGATGCTAATATTAAGGCTATGGAGAATGGTCAATGCACAGGTATTTATAATGTATCTACCAATATGGGAACATCTGTGAATGAGTTGATTACGCGATTCCGGGCTATTAGTGGGACAGATTTTATGGTTTATTATGAAAATGAACGTATAGGGGATATTAAACATTCGCGCTTAAGTAATGTGAAAGCTGAACGTGATTTTGGTTTTATTGCCACTACAACATTAGAAGCTGGTTTACAAAAGACATTGGAATATTTTAAAGCTCATCATAAGTAAGAGAAATAAGGTTTGGGGATATGAGTGATACGCAATTTTGGGTGACCGTAGGTATTTGGAATCTTATCGTATTTAGTCTGTATGGATATGATAAATTATGTGCCATTAATGGATATGATCGAATTTCAGAGTTTACATTATTATTTTTAGCGTTTGCCTTTGGGGGTGTTGGTGCTTTATTAGGCATGGTCCTATGGCGTCATAAGACATTAAAAATTAAATTTAAATTAGCCATTCCTTTTGCATTACTTTGGTCTGTATATGCAGTTGGATTCGGTTATGGTTTGTGGGTAAAATGATTGTATAAACTAATATTTTATTCATTCTTTTATGGTATAATAAAAAAATATTGTACATAAAATGTCAGTGAAGGAGATATTTGATGTTGCGATTACAATCAGGTTTTGAGTTAGATTATGCTAATATATATAATGAAAGTTGCATACAAGAACGTGATGTGAATAATTTTGAACGGGCTATACAAAATGTATGGCGTCATACAAATATTTTGCGTTCTACAGGCTTCGAAGAAGGTCATGTTTCTAAAGATGGTTTACCTGAACCCGTGTTGTTTTACCAACTTCCATATATTTCAGAAGATGGTATCAATACACCAGATATGTTAGAGCGGCTTTACGAATTACGTGACTATGCACGCCATAATATTGATACAGTTGTATCCGTAGGTATTGGGGGCTCCTATTTGGGGAGCAAAGTTATTTTTGATGTGCAGTGTGGAGCATTTTGGAATAACTACAGTGCAGAGGAACGCGACGGCTATCCTAGGATGTACTTTGCAGGCTTTAATGTGGATGGTGATTACTTAGTAGGGCTAATTCGTACGTTAGAGTGTCAAGCTCAGAAAAAAGGTCCTGATTATAAGGTGATGCTCGTTATTAATTCTAAGTCTGGATCTACCATTGAACCAATGGCTAACTTCATGATTTTGGAGAAGGCTTTACAAGATCGTAATATTAACTACGAAGTGATAGCTGTTACAGATGTATCTGATGATGAACATCCTACAATTTTACGATCTATGGCGATAGAAAATAATTGGAAGACCTATAGCATTCCTTATGGTGTAGGTGGTCGTTTCTCTGTATTTACAGAAGTTGGTTTTGTAACAGCCGCTCTTGTAGGATTTGATATTGAAGGATTCTTATCTGGTGCTGCATCTATGGATGCAGCATGTCAAGAAGAAGACATTTTTAAAAATCCAGGCCTTTTAAGTGCATTATTGAAATATATTGCATCTGAACGATATGGTCGTATTATAGAGGTGTTTATGCCTTATAGTGAAGCACTCCACTCATTATCTGATTGGTATGTGCAGCTCTTATCCGAGTCTCTTGGAAAAATGAGTAATACTTGTCTACCATATGGTCGTACGCCAGTTGCTGCAGTAGGTACTATGGATATGCATGCTCAAGTTCAAGAGCATCAAGAGGGGCGCCTAAATAAGGTAGTTCAATTTATTAAGGTTAAGGATTGGAAACATAATCTCATTGTTCCAGATTCCTATAGTCAATATGAACGTTTACACTCTCTATCTGATGTAGGCATTTGTGATATTTTAAACATTGCTTTAGATGCTAATAGAGAAGCCTTGTCTAGTGACAATCGTTTTAACATGACTATAACTGTACCAACATTAAACGCATTCCATTTAGGAGAAATTATGTTTATGCATTGTTGGGCCGTTTATTTTGAGTCCATTTTTGCGGGTGTTGATGCTTTTGATCAACCAGGGGTAGAGGTTTATAAGCGTCTCATCGGACCCAAATTGGCTCGAGCAAAGGAAGTACATAATTCATGAGGGGGAACTATGAATATTTTAGTAACAGGTGGTGCTGGTTATATTGGGAGTCATACTGTACGTGCTTTACAACAAGCAGGATATACACCAATTATTGTAGATAATTTATCTCGTGGGCATGTAGAATCTATTCCTGAGGGGGTAAAGTTCTACAATATGGATATTGCTGATCCTGAACTAGTAGGTATTATGAAAGAACATAACATCCTAGGTGTAATGCATTTTGCTGCTCACTCACAAGTTGGTGAATCCATGCAAAATCCAGCTATTTATTATGAAAATAATGTAGTTGGTTCTTATCACCTTATTGAGTCTGCTCGTACCGCAGGTATAAAGCATTTTGTATTTTCTAGTACGGCTGCTGTGTATGGTGAGCCTAAGGTAGTTCCTATTTGTGAGGATGCTCAGCTACAACCAACAAATGTATATGGTCGTACTAAATTGATGATAGAAAAAATGTTATCTGATTATAGTTCGATTTATGGTTCTACATATGTTGCGTTGCGTTATTTCAATGCGGCCGGTGCGGATCCGTCTGGTATGATTGGAGAAGACCATCATCCTGAAACTCATTTGATTCCACTTGTGTTAGATGCGGCTCGCGGTAAAAGAGAGCATATAACTGTATTTGGGACTGATTATGATACAGCTGATGGCACATGTGTACGCGACTATATTCATGTCAATGATTTAGCAGCTGCTCACGTATTGGCTATGGACTACTTGCGTAAAGGCGGAGAATCTCAAGTATTTAATCTTGGTAGTGGTAATGGATTCTCTGTAAAGGAAATCATCGAGACTGCAAAAGAGGTTACGGGTATCGATATTCCTGTTCAATATGGTGATCGCCGTGCTGGTGATCCAGGAACATTAATTGCTTCCTCTGAAAAAATCAAAAATTTACTTGGTTGGGATCCTAAATTTAGTAATGTTGCTGATGTTATCAAAGATGCATGGCATTGGCATACATCTCATCCAGATGGATTTAATAGTAAATAAAGAACAAATTGTTTTGATTTGTCAATATAATGAATGACTCTATTAGTCACCTTGGTGACTGGTAGAGTCATTTTTTTGTAGGATTTTAAAAGAGCCTCCTAGAATATGTCAGCAGGAGGTGGATTATGAACTTACAAGACTATATAGAACGTATGAAAATGTGGATTGATAAGCAGCATTTTATTATGCGCCACTATAAGTTTGCACTTGGTATTTTCTTTATCATTACGGTTGCCCTTTTAGGCATTGGTATTTTTTATCCACATGAGGAGGAAAATATTCATATTAGTTTAGATCAATCTAATGGTAGAGATGCTAATCAAATTGAACGAGGCTCAGAAAAATTATCAAAAGAAACAACACATGATAATAGAAATGGGAAAGGAAAGAACTATTTTAAAGATGAAAGTGATATAAAAAATGTAAAGGATAGAGAGGTAAAAAGCGATGTTCATGGACGATTATTATATGATATTACCGGTGTTGAGCGAGCAAATCCTTGGCGAGAGGTTTTTAAAGATATTCCTATAGATGAATTACTTGGTCAGAATAAGATAACTAAAGATAGCAATGGCAATTTCGTTGATATAAATAATGATTTACATGAGTCAGATGATTCAATGAAGACTTTTGAGAAAAAGGTAGATGAAAGTCGTAGAAATGAAAAATATCAACAAATAAGAAATAATAAAAAGCATAGTGGTAATTATATTGAATTAAAAGCTAAAGATATTAGTGCTAGACGAGTTGAATCTAGTATACAACCTTCTATAAGTAATCCTACCAAACAACATCCCATAGAGCTTATAGGTATTATTGAGGGACAACAGAATATTGCTATTTTACGAAAAGGTACAGAGGAACAAATGGTTAGTATAGGAAGTGTGTGGAAAGAAATATCAGTATCTAAGATAACTGCAAGTGGTGTAGAAATTATTGAAGGAGGTTCATCACGGTGGCTAAGAATCGAGTAAGCTTTATAGGTCTAAAATGTATAGATAAGATTATAGTGACAGTTATATTGCAAATAAGCTTATGGATGGTCGTAATGCTTGTAACTCCCTTCATGGTATTTGCTAATGGTACTGATAGGATAACTACTAGTAGTTCTGAAAACATCGTAATTAGTGGTGAAGTAGCTAAAAATGAAAAAAATATTGAGAACAAACTCATAACGATTTCTGTACGCAATGCATCCTTAAAGGAAACCGTTTTAGGAATTTGTCGTAGTTACGGTATATCCGTAATTGGTGTAGAGTCGTTAAAAGGGACTGTTACGGCCACTGTAACGGGAGAATCCCCAGAAGGGATTATTAATGAACTAGGTAAGTTATATCATTTCTCCGTATTGAAGGAGCATAACACACTTCTTATTGATTCTGATGATGAAACACTTGAAAAAAGAGAACTATATGTTATATCACCTGAACATTTACCGGCTGAGTCTTTGAAAAATGTGGTAGGCACAGTGGTAAAAAACGATAAAATGGCAGTGCTTTCAGAACAAAATGAAGTAATTATGCATTTGACGAGCGGAGAAAAGCGACGCGTAGAAACCTTAGTACGTGCTATCGACAAGGAACCAAAACAAGTGCAATTGGAAGCTACCATCATTGCTATGGAACAATCCTATGCTAAGGAACAAGGTTTTAGATGGTCTTGGCTTAGCTTGACCGGTCATGGAGAAGATAAAACACATTCCTATGGTGCCGTTACCTTTGGCAAAACACCGACTGGGGAAGCCTATAAGTTCTTTGTAAAGCCAGAGCTAAGTCTTATGGAAAGCTCAGGTAAGGCCGTTCTAATTGCAAAACCATCTATCATGGCTCTCAATGGTGAGACTGCGCATATCTTGATAGGTGAAAGAATACCTGTTATAGAGGAGTCAGAAGTGAATGGCGAACGAAAGCGTTCTACTCGTTATGAAGAGGTGGGCATTAAGTTGAATTACACTCCTATCATTACCGCTGATGGTGGTGTAGATGCTAAAATACATGCAGAAGTGAGTACACCTATTATGGTATCTGAAATGAAAGCCTACAAAATAAGCACACGTCAAGCACATACAAGAGTACGATTACAACCAGGAGAAGTGCTAGTTATTGGTGGACTCATGGATAATCGAGATCAACATCAAATACAAAAAATACCTATTTTGGGAGATATTCCTTTGTTAGGAAAATTATTCCGTCATAGTCGAAAAACAAAAGATTCTATAGAAATGTTAATGTTAGTGAGGGCAACTGTGGTATAATGAAGAGTAAATGATTAGGAGGTTGTGAATGGAACGCATTCGAATGATAGACCTTGGAAAATCATTTGGAGTGCGCCAAGTATTTTCCAATGTGTCTTTTGAGATAAAAGAAGGGGATCGACTCGCATTGGTAGGCCCTAATGGGGCTGGGAAATCTACCTTGTTAAAGTGCATATTAGGGTATGAAGAACTCGATGAAGGTAATGTAGTCAAGTCGCCTGTTGCTAGTATTGGCTATTTACAACAAGATGTAAATCTTGGAGATGATAGCCTTGCTACGGAAATCGAAAAGGCTTGGGCTGATGTTCATGCATTGGAAAAACAATTAAAAGAGCTCACTAGTCGCTTGGAAACCGAAGAGGCTAGCGAATCGGATTTACAACGCTTAGATTATTTACAGAATCGTCTAGAATGGCTAGGTGGTTATGACTACGAGCAAAAGACAAAGCGCATAGTCTATGGTCTTGGTTTTACTGATGATGACTTAGATAAGCCGGCTAATGCTTTTTCAGGTGGTCAAAAAACGCGTATCAATTTAGCTAAAGCGTTAGTACGTAGTCCTGATTTTTTATTCTTAGACGAACCGACTAACCATTTAGATATGGATATGCTGGAGTGGTTAGAGGGGTACTTATCTGCCTATCAAGGTGGTATTCTCATTGTCAGCCATGATAGATATTTTCTAGATCGTATCGTCACAGGTGTTGTGGAGTTAGATAATCACAAGGCTACAACCTATCGTGGTAACTATAGTCGCTATATTCAACAACGTGATGAACGTTTAAAGGCTGATATGGTGGCCTATGAAAAACAGCAGGAGTATATTAAGAAAACAGAGGCTTATATAGATAAATACCGCGCTGGTATCAAGTCTAAAATGGCTCGTGGTCGTCAGTCTCAACTAAATCGATTAGAGCGGCTAGAGGCACCTGTTACTTCACATCATTTACAATTTTCTTTTCCTCCTGCTGCGATGAGTGCTGATAAGGTTTTAGTCTTAGATCACTTATCTGTCGGATATGGTGAAAGTCGCATTATTGATGATATCTCTCTAGTTGTTCGACGAGGTGAATCAGTAGCGCTTATTGGACCTAATGGCGCGGGTAAGTCTACACTGGTGAAAACCATTGTAGGAGAACTATTCCCTGAAGTTGGTCATGTGGATATTGGCAATCGCGTACAAGTCGGTTACTTCTCACAAGAACACGAAGAATTGCATGATTCTTGGCAGGTAGTGGAAGAGATCATGAATCACTTTAACTACAGCGAGGATAAGGCTCGTAATGTGCTGGGGGCTTTCCTGTTTAAAGGGGACGATGTATTTAAGCTAGTAGGTGAATTATCTGGTGGTGAGCGCGCTCGTTTAGCTTTGCTTAAATTATTTCTTCAAGGAGATAATTTTCTAATTTTAGACGAACCGACAAACCATTTAGATATTCCTACACGAGAAATTGTAGAGGAAGCATTGCAACAATTTGAAGGGACTTGTTTTATTATTTCTCATGATAGATACTTCTTGGATCAAGTTTCTACAAAAACAGTAATTCTAGATGAAGGTAAAATTACAGAGTATCTCGGTAATTATTCATACTATAAGGAAAAGCTGAAAGAGCAAGAAGATTTATTAGCATTGGCTAATGGGAAAAACTCTGATAGCAGTAAGCGTGATAGTAAAGCTACTCCTATTAATGAGTCAATGCTTTCAGTATCAGAAACTACGGAGGAAAATCAGAAGAAGCCAAATGCTTATATGGTAGAAAAACAATTGGCTGAGGTAGAAGCTGAAATTGCTCGTTTAGAGGCGACGATGAAGATGTATGAGGTGCAATTAGCTAATCCTGTAGTACAACAAGATTTAGATGAAATGTCCAAAATTTCCACACAAATCGAAGAGACTCAGACAGAGTTGGAATCCTTGTATAAGAAGTGGGAACGTCTATCTGAATAACTTATTTAATGTATATATTATTAGGGAATTAAAATCATTATCTTTTAATTGACAAACTATTTTATATTCTCATAATATAGGTATAGATTTAAAGTTTTATGTTTTGAAGGAAGGGTGTAACATGAATAAATCCATGTTAAAAAAAGCGGCCATTTTTGGCCTTGCCGGTGTAATGGCAATTGCTGCTGGTTGTGGTAGCGATAAAGATGCAGGTAGTGCAAATAGCAATGAAGCTAAAATTGCATTATTAACAACAACAACTGGTGGTGCGGCAGCATATGGTGAATCCATTAAAGCTGGTGCTGAATTGGCAGTAAGCGAAATCAATGCTGATGCAAATGCTGTAAAAATTAACTTATTAGTAGAAGATACTAAAGGTGATAAAAACGAAGCTATCAATGCGATGAACAAAGTAATTGCAAAAGATAAAGTGGTAGCAGTTATTGGACCTATGTTATCTGGTGAAATGATGGCTGCGGGGCCTGTAGCAAACAAAAGTAAAGTAGTAGCGCTTGGTACATCTACAACGGCTGAAGGTATTACGGATATCGGCGATTACATTTTCCGTAATGCTGTACCTGAATCCTTGGCAGTAGATACTGCAATTAAAGAAGCACATAAAACTTTAGGCTTCAAAACTGCAGCTATCATGTACTCTAACAACAATGACCAAATGGTATCTGTAAATAATACAGCTCGTAAAGCATTGGAATCTGAAGGTGTACAAATCGTTGATACTGAAACATTTGCAGATAAAGATACTGACTTCTCTGCACAATTGACTAAAATTCAACAAGCAAAACCTGATGTAATTGTAGTTGCTTCTCTTTACCAAGAAGGCGCATTAATCATGAAAAAAATGCGTGAAATGGGTATGAATCAACCTGTAGTTGGCTCCAATGGTTTCAACAGCCCACAATTCATTAAAATTGCTGGCGATGCTGCTAACGGTGTTATTGTTGGTACGCCATGGTTCCCTAACAAAGAAGACCAAAAGGTTAAAGATTTCCGTAAAGCCTATGTGGCAAAATACGGTAAAGAACCTGACCAATTCGCTGCTCAAGCATATGATGCAGTATATCTCTATGAAACAGCTTTGAAAAAAGCAGGGTCCACAACAGATCGCGAAAAATTCCGGGAAGCATTGAAAAATATTGCTGACTTCGTTGGTGTAACTGGCCAATTCAAATTCAACGAAAAACGCGATCCTTCCATGGAAGTTCAAGTATTACAAATTAAAAACGGTCAATTTGACGCATTAACAAAATAAGTTGAGGTAGTATAGTGTTTTTACAACAATTAGTTAACGGGTTAACCCTCGGTAGCTTATATGCTGTACTCGCTATTGGCTTAACACTTGTGTTCGGTGTTTTGAATATTATCAACATGGCTCACGGAGGCATCTTTATGATAGGTGCCTTCGTTGGTCTTTTTATGGTAACAATTTTTAACGTTAACATTTTTGTAGCCCTTATCGTAGCTATGGCTGTAGGTGCTATCCTCGGTTATCTTTTAGAATTTGTGGCGCTTCGTCCACTACGCAAGAAAAAGGTGTCTCACTTGGCACCACTTATTAGTACCATTGGTGTTTCTATTTTCCTTGAAAGTTTGGCATTATTGCTTTGGGGCCCTCAAACTAGATCATTCCCACCAGACTATATTGGTGGCCTAATCGACTTTGGAGCTTTCAAAATTTCTATGGTACAAATTATTGGTTTAGGCGTTTCTGTTGTGCTAATGCTGATTTTAAATGTAGTTATTAAGAAAACTAAGATTGGTAAGGCTATTCGCGCTGTATCCATGAGTACGGAAACAGCAGCTCTCTTGGGTATCAATCCAACAATGATTATATCTATTACTGTTATGATTGCATCTGCTTTAGGTGCAGCGGCAGGTGTATTGGTAGGCTTGTCCTTTAATGCTATTGAGCCTACTATGGGTGTTATTATAGGCTTTAAAGGTCTGGCAGTACTTATCTTAGGTGGTCTTGGTAATATTACAGGCGCCATGGTTGGCGGCTTTATTTTAGGTGTAGCAGAAATCTTCTCTGTTGCTTATGGTGCATCTACATTCCGTGATGCTGTTGCCTTTGGTCTCATTATCCTATTATTATTCTGGCGCCCACAAGGCTTGTTTGGATCTAAAGATAAAGGGGGTAGACCGTAATGGAATTATTAAACCCGTATTATCTACAGATCGTGATGTTTTTCATCATTAATGCCATCATGGGTATTTCAATTTATTTCACACTGGCAAGTGGACAGCTTTCTTTAGGGGCTGCTGGCTTTATGAGTGTTGGTGCATACGTAGGCGCTATTCTTTCTTTGAAAGCTGATTTGCCTATCGTTGTAGGCATTATTATTGGTGGCTTAGTTGCTAGTCTTGTGGCTGTTATTATCGGTTTGCCAACAACACGTCTTAAAGGTTTGTATCTTGCCATTGCTACACTTGGATTTGGCGAAGTTGTGCGTGTTATTTTCTTGAATTTGGATATTACAAATGGTGCATTAGGCCTTTCTGGTATTCCATCCATTCCTCAAGAATTGACAAATTATGCCTATGAATTTGATCTCGATGGTTTAATGGGCATTGATGCTGTTGCATGGGGCAATCTAATGGCTATTATTATTTTGTTAGCTATTTTAGTATTGATTATCGCCTTTTGTGTACGGATTAATAATAGCCGTGTGGGTCGTGCCTTTGCAGCGATTAAGGCTGATGATCATGCAGCTGAATTGATGGGAATCAACGTTGTATACTACAAGATGATGGCCTTTATTATCGGCGCTTTCATCGCTGGTATTGGTGGTGGTTTGTATGCGCATATTACAAACTTTATTAATCCTACAGATTTCAGCTACCATAAAGTAGTACAAATTTTGTTATTCCCTGTATTTGGTGGTTCCAATGTAGTATGGGGTTCCGTACTAGGTTCCTTTATTCTTACATTACTACCAGAAGTATTGCGTTTCTTATCCGACTATCGCGATATTATTTATGGTGCTTTGCTAGTAATCTTGATGGCTGTTCGTCCAGATGGTATTTTAACAGAATCCATGGTGGATAAAATTAGCCGTAAATTAGGCTTTAAGAAAGCTCCATATATTCCAGAATCACAAGTATTAACAGAACGCTTTGAAGCATATAAGCGTAAACAACAGGAAAAACAAGGATAGGAGGGAACTGAATGCTATTAGAATTAAATGAAGTAAGTAAAAGCTTTGGTGGCGTTGCAGCTCTCACAGGTGTATCCTTTGGTGTTAAACAAGGTGAGGTATTTGGTGTTATCGGCCCAAATGGTGCTGGTAAGACTACACTCTTCAACTTGATTACTGGTGTATTCCCTGCAAGTTCTGGTGAAATTGTATTTGATGGTATGTCTGTTGTAGGCATCAAGCCTCATAGAACTGTTGAAATGGGGATTGCTCGTACATTCCAAAATATTCGTCTCTTTGGCAATATGACAGCTCTTGAAACTGTTTTAACCGGTATGCATTGTCGTACTGGCTCTGGCTTCTTATCTAGTTTTTTGAAAACAAAACGTCAACGTATTGAAGAAGAACGTTGCCGTGGTATTGCCTATGAGTTTTTAAAGCTTGTAGGGCTTGAAGAAGATGCGGAAGAGGTTGCCACATCATTACCGTATGGTAAGCAACGTCGTCTTGAAATTGCCCGTGCCTTAGCGACACATCCTCAGTTAATCTTGCTTGATGAACCGGCAGCCGGTATGAATGATAGTGAAACTGAAGTTTTGCGTCAATTGATTGGCAAGATTCGTGATCTAGGTATTACCGTTGTGGTTATTGAACATGCCATGGAATTGATGATGAATATCTGTGATCGTTTGGTAGTACTTAACTTTGGCAAGAAAATTGCCGAAGGTACACCTCAAGAAATTCAAAATAATGAAGCTGTAATTGAAGCATACTTAGGTAAAGAAGAGGTGTAATATGTTAAAACTAGAAAATATTGTGGCTGGTTATGGACATATTACAGCCCTAAAAGATATAAGCCTAGAGGTTCCACAAGGTTCGATTGTATCTCTTATTGGTGCTAATGGTGCTGGTAAGACTACTACGATGAAGACTATTATGGGACTTGTAAAACCCACATCTGGTCGAGTGATTTTTGAAGGTCAAGATATTACGAGTTGTCAAACTCATCAAGTTGTACAGAATGGTATCTCTTTAGTTCCTGAAGGGCGTCAAATACTACAAGATATGAGTGTTTATGAGAACCTTGAAATGGGTGCTTATACACGTAAAGATAAAGAAATCGAAGCAGATATCAAAAAGGTATTTAAACGATTCCCTATTCTTGATGAACGAAGCTATCAATTGGGTGGTACTTTATCTGGTGGTCAACAGCAAATGCTAGCTATTGGCCGTGCACTTATGGCTCGTCCAAAGTTGTTATTACTAGACGAACCATCTATGGGGCTTGCGCCTTTAGTAGTAAATGAGATTTTTGAAACCATTAAAGAAATTAGTGCCGATGGAACAACAGTTCTTTTAGTAGAACAAAATGTACGTCAAGCATTGAAGATTGCTGATTATGCGTATGTTTTAGAGACTGGTAAAATGGTATTATCTGGATCTGCTGATGAAGTTCGCCATAATCCTCGTGTTATGGAAGCTTATTTAGGCGGTCGTGTTGAATAAGTAATTATATAAAGCGATCATTATTGTCAAAACTTTGAATAAGGTGTATATACTAGATTTCTAGTATATACACCTTATTTTTTATCACTAATTCTGATAGAAATAGCAGCACTATGTGAGCTGATAATGAAGTGAGTTTATAAATTTTTTATTATTTTTAAAATAATCAATAATAAATCTAGTGAATTAAGAATGAAAAAAGCAAATAATAATTAATGAACATATATTGAAAATACTGTATTTTTAGGGAATTGTTGTTGAAGATTATATGAAGTTCGCCTGGAAGATACTAGATTTGTAGAAGTATATTTAAAAAAATGATAAAATAGCATGACTGATTTTTTAGATATAAGATACATCAATAATTAAGTGATGAATTAAATAAGTTGAATAAAAAAGAGGTAAGTATGAAGAAGAAACAGTATATGATGATGGCTACATTCTTATGTACTACAACAATGGCTATGGCTGCACCAGTTAATATAAATACTAATCAGCCTTATAATGCTAAGAATGGACAAATGGAAGGCCATGCACCATTGGAAAATAGTGCATCTGTAATTAGCTCTGATAAAGAATATCGTCTGCGTCAAGGCGATGAACTGAATATTCAAGTGGTTCAGCAGGCAGAGCTTGGTACACGTAATGGTAATGACATTGTGTATACCGTCAGACCAGATGGATATGTATCGTTTCCTATGGTTGGTGCTGTAAAAGCAGATGGCTTAACTGTAGATGAATTTACAGCTGAATTACAGCAAGGTTTGTCTCGTTATATCATTAATCCTGATATCACAGTAAATGTATCGAAATTGGGCGGTGTTCGCGTATATGTATTTGGTGAAATTAATAAGCCTGGCGCCTATACGTTGACTAAATCTAGTACAGTTATTGATGCGATTGGGGCTGCAGGTAGTTTTAACTGGGATACAGCAAAGAAGAAAATTTACTTGATTCATCAAGATAATCCAGAGAAACCGATTCTTATCAATTTAAATCGTATTTTACAAACTGGAGATATGTCTGAAAACTACATCATGCGTGAAGGTGATATTCTTTACTTAACTAAGAATAGTCGTATCAACTTTGCTCGTGATATTGCTCCAATCTTAACAGGGGCTTATATGGTATCACGAATAGGTAAGGATTAAAGATAAGGCGATATCTATCATATAAGGGGGCGTTTTTTTGCGTTCATATTTATTACCATCCATATTGTTTATTACCGATATTGTGACGATTGTAATCGTTGCTTTTATCAGTCTTTTTATTCGATTTGATGGACACATAGAACCTCAATATATTAATCAAATGGTGGATGCACTTCCGTTATTACTTATTTCGTATATGTTGATGTTCTTGATAATGCATTTATATACACGTATTTGGCGCTATGCAGGGATGCGAGAGGTATTAGCAGTATTTGTAGCGACTACAATTGGTACGGCTTTATTCTATTCCTCTATGTTTGTATTTGGTAAGTCATTACCACGTTCTGTCTATTTTATTACATGGTTCCTCACTACAGGTGCTGTTGGTATGGGACGTATGTTGCTTCATTATGTGGCACTTCACTATAGCAGTGGGGACGATGGTGAAAGTGGCCAAGTGAATACATTGATCATAGGAGCCGGTGATGCAGGTGCAACTATAGCTCGTGAAATTGAACGATATCATAAGCGTTCTCGTCGAGTGATTGGTTATGTTGATGATGACATGTTTAAACATAATCGTCTTATGAATGGTTTTAGAATTCTCGGTAATCGTGAAGATATTCCAGCATTAGTTGCTAAGTATAAGGTAGAAGAAATTATTATTGCCATGCCTTCCGTGAAACGAGATATTATTCAAGAAATCATGGAAATCTGTTCTCCTTTAAAATGTAAAATCAATATTTTACCGGGGATGTATCAATTACTTGATGATGAAGTTCTTGTATCTCATTTACATCCTGTTTCAATCGAGGACTTGTTGGAGCGTGATGAGATTCAGCTCGACACGTCCAAGGTTGAAACATATCTTATGGATAAAGTGGTTTTAGTTACTGGTGCAGGGGGATCTATTGGTTCTGAAATTTGTCGTCAAGTTTTACGTGTAAAGCCTAAAAAGCTATTGCTTCTAGGTCATGGTGAAAATAGTATTTATCTTATTCATCAAGAATTGCGCAATATTGCGCCCCAAGATACCTTGGTTCCAATCATTGCAGATATTCGCGATAAGAATCAATTAGAACAAATTTTCAAAAACTATAATCCTGATGTAGTATTTCATGCGGCAGCTCACAAACATGTGCCTCTTATGGAAATCCAGCCAATTGCTGCGGTATTAAATAATATTTATGGTACTCGTAATGTTGCGGATGTAGCCGGAGCTCATGGGGTAGATCGATTTGTTATGATTTCCACGGATAAAGCGGTGAATCCAACTAGCGTTATGGGCGCTACAAAACGGGTTGCTGAAAAAGTTGTACTTGGTATGAATCACACATATGATACTAAGTTTATAACAGTTCGTTTTGGTAATGTACTTGGTAGCCGTGGTTCAGTTATTCCTTTATTCCGTAAACAAATTGAAGCAGGCGGTCCTGTAACCGTTACAGATCCAGAAATGACACGTTATTTCATGACTATTCCTGAAGCCAGTCAATTAGTACTTCAAGCTGGTGCCATGGGGAATGGAGGAGAAGTGTTCCTTTTGGACATGGGTGAACCGGTTAAAATTGTCGATTTGGCTAAGAATATGATTCGCCTTTCTGGCTTTGAGCCTAATAAGGATATTCGTATTGAATTTACTGGCTTACGTCCAGGTGAAAAGTTATATGAAGAACTATTAACTGCCGGAGAAGGTACGAATACTACTACGCATAAGAAAATTTTTGAAGCAGCTCTAGAAGATGTTGATCAAGAATGGCTGAGTCGTGAAATAGAGCGCTTTGATACATGTAAAACTGATATAGATGTAATTAATGTATTGCAGGATATTATTCCTACATACGATCCAAATCATAATGTATAGGTCATGGACGATACATTTATTACCCGATATATGTATAAGACTATTTTAATTTTGATACATTATGCCTTTATTGAGAGGGTTAGGTACAGTTAATATTCTAAGTGGGAGAGACCCTGTTGTTTGTATACTTTTACAGAAAGGGGTATATGGGTGGAACAAATTATTGATTTAAAAGAGGTGGGCAGAGTCCTCATTAAAAAGCGCCGTAAAATTATTAATATTACGGTAGCATGTATGGTTTTAGGTGGTGCGTATGCCTTTCTTGCACCATCTACATATCAATCTACATCGATGTTACGCATTAAACAAGCTCAAGGTTTGAGTAATTCTGTATTATCTAGTGCTAATGCCTATTCTGATTCTATGTCTCGTCAATTGATGAACACAGATGCAGAAATTTTAAAAAGTCGTAATGTAGTAGAGCCAGTAATTACTGCTATAGAAGATCCTGAAGGTACTGGTAATGCGCCAACATATGAAGATTTTGTTAAAACTCGCATTGAAACTAAACCGTATAAAGAAACCGAGTTATTACAAGTAAGCGTAACTGGTAAGAGTCCTGAGCAAGCACAAGAAGCTAATCAATTACTTATTGATACCTTCTTAAAACGTCTTGCCGAAATTTCTCATGTTGAACAACGAACTACTCGTGAATTCTTACAAAAACGCGTTGTTACTGCGAAATCTGAATTAGAGCAAGCAGAAAATAAATTGCAACAATTTCAAGTAGATAATAAGGTGTACTCTACAGCTGATCAGATGAAAGGCTTAACTGATAAGATTACTCTAATTGATCGTGAGAAGGGTCAAAATCAACTCGATTTAGAAACGGCACAAGCTGCACTTGGCAGTATCAATGAGCAATTAGGTTCTGCAGGTAAAAGCATCGCTGATAGTGCTACGGTTCAAGCCTACAAGGGTCAGTTAGCAGATTTAGAATCTCGTAAAGCTTCTTATATTGGTAAATATACTGATGAACATCCTGCGATGAAAGAAATTAATCAACAAATTGAAGAAGCTAAAAGTGGTCTAAATGCTGAAATCAATGCCATTGCATCTCAACAAGCACCTTCAAGCAACTCTGCACAACAAGGATTGCTAGCGGATAAGTTCAAAAATGAAGCTGCATTAGCTGTAGCTCAAGGTAAACAATCTACATTAGCTGAGTTAGATAAAGCAAACGAAGAAGCTATAAAGGGATTACCTGAAAAAGAACGCGGTTATATCCAAGCAAAACGTGATGTAGATGTGGCACAAGATATCTATCAAATGCTATCCACTCGCTTAGAAGAAGCGAAGGTAGCAGAGGTTATGGTACCAAATGAAGTTCAAATTGTGGATGCTCCAACATTACCAGAAAAAGCAATTGCGCCGCGTAAAGTACTTATTTTATTAGGCGCTGCCATTTTAGGGGTCCTCTTTGGTTGTCTCTATACATTGGTCCAATTCTTCGGTAATCGTAAAGTCCAATCTGTACAAGAGATTAATGACATCCTTGGCATTCAAAATTTGGGCGTGATTCCAAATCATAAAGAAGTAGAATACGAAGAGCCTAGTAATCGTTTCGTAGCATTGTTGCGCAAAGTGAGAGGTTAATATGATTAGACTAATTTCTAATGAACGTGGTGATACACCACTTGTGGAAGCATACCGTACATTGCGTAGCAATCTTCAATATGTATGTAACCAACATAAGTGTAAGCTTATTTGTATTACTGCAGCCACTAATGGTGAAGGCACTTCTGAGGTGGCCGCTAATACTGCATTAGCTTTATCTAAAAATAATAATAAAGTTCTTCTAGTAGATGGTAATCTACGTAATCCAACACAACATATAGCCTTTAATGTACAAAATAAGGGCCTTACAAATGCGGTGGTGATGGATGAAGATTTGACGATTCATCGTAATGTAGTGCCTCATTTGGATGTTCTTACGGCGGGTGAAGTTGTTGAATATCCATCTGATATTGTAGATTCTAGCAAATTACCTGCGATTTTTGAGTATGTACGTGATGAATATGATGTGGTTATCATCGATACACCACCCGTATTGTCTGTTACAGATGCTGTTGTATTGGCAGAAAAATCAGATGGTGTAGTGCTAGTTGTTAAAAATGAAGTAGCTAGTCCAAAAGATTTGATTGAAGCTAAGAAACGGCTTTCACAAGTAGGTATTTCTCTTTTAGGATCTATAGTAATTGACGCTTAATATAACTGCTTTAATCAATATTCTATGTGATAAATCAAGTGTATCAATATGGTATAGAAAGTATTGAGGTGATTTATATGAGAATTAATTTTTCTCCTCCAGATATTACAGAGTTAGAAATCAATGAAGTCGTTGAAGCCTTAAAAAGTGGGTGGATTACGACGGGTCCTCGTACTAAAGAATTAGAAAAAAAGATAGCTCATCAGTTAGGTACACCTAAATCCGTTTGTTTAAACTCTGCTACGGCAGCGCTTGAAATGTCTCTTCGCGTATTGGGGATTGGACCTGGAGACGAAGTCATAACTAGTGCTTATTCTTATACAGCTAGTGCGAGTCCTGTAGTTCATGTAGGTGCTACTTTAGTACTCGTTGATACACAGAAAGATGCTTATGAAATGGATTATGATGCAGTCGCTCGTGCCATCACACCAAAAACAAAGGCAATCATCCCTGTAGATATTGCGGGTGTGCCTTGTGATTATGATCGCTTGCGTTCCATTGTAGAGGAAAAGAAATCTCTCTTCACACCGGTTAATGATATTCAAAAAGCATTAGGTCATATCCCCATTGTGGCTGATTGTGCTCATTCCTTTGGTGCTTCATATAAAGGGGTGTCAACAGGTAATATAGCCGATTTTAGTAGCTTTTCCTTTCATGCAGTAAAAAATTTTACTACTGCTGAAGGTGGTTGTGCTACATGGCGCCACATAGATGGTTATGACGATGAAGCTATCTACAAGCAATTCCAATTGCTATCTTTGCATGGTCAAGATAAGGATGCTCTTGCAAAAACAAAAGCAGGTGCTTGGGAATATGATATTAAAGGTACCTATTATAAATGTAATATGACGGATATCATGGCGGCTATTGGGCTAGCTCAATTTGAAAGATACCCAAAACTTTTGGCACGTCGTAAAGAAATTATTGAAGCTTATGATACAGCATTTAAGGATTTACCTGTTACATTGTTGAACCATTATACAGATAAGCATGAAAGTAGTGGTCACTTGTATTTAGTCCGTTTAGACGGCCGTGATGCGCAATACCGCAACAAGGTTATTGAAGCTATGGCTGAGGCTGGCATTGCGACGAATGTCCATTATAAGCCAATCCCAATGCATACTGCTTATAAAAACTTAGGCTTTACAATCGATGACTATCCAAATGCTTATGACCAGTTTAAGAATGAAATTACATTGCCACTTCATACGCTCCTTACAGATGAAGAAGTGCAATATATCATTGAGCAGTTTAAAAGGATTATTACCGAATGCTAGTAAAGAACTTTCATGATCTACCAAAAGAGCTTCAGTGTGAAGCGGTTCGTCCCTATTTTGAAATATTAAATCAAAGGCGTATAAGCCTTCTTTGTAAAAGCATTTTTGACCGCGTAATGGCAGCGGGAATGCTTATTACATTAAGCCCTATATTCTTGGTACTAGCCATCATGATTAAACGAGATAGTGAGGGAGAGGTTTTTTTTCGTCAAACTCGAGTGACACAGTACGGTCGTACCTTTGGCATCTATAAGTTCCGTACTATGGTAAAGAATGCGGAATCTTTAGGTGCACAAGTGACATCACAAAATGATATGCGTGTTACGAAGGTAGGCAATATGCTTCGCAGCTGTCGCCTCGATGAATTGCCTCAGCTTATCAATATCCTTTTAGGCGATATGAGTTTTGTTGGTACAAGACCTGAGGTTCCACGTTACGTGTCTGCCTATACAGATGAAATGAAAGCTACCTTATTATTACCAGCTGGGGTTACCAGTATTGCCAGTATTACTTATAAGGATGAAGATCAACTTTTACAAAATGCTCAAAATGTTGATGAAGTCTATATAAATGAGGTTTTACCGGGCAAGATGGCTTGGAATTTAAAGAGTATTAAGGAGTTTTCTTTTTTACAAGATATAAAAACGATGATTGATACAGTATTAGCTGTATTACGTTGAAAGAGGTCCCTATGAGTACATCTATGACAAAGGAAATACAAGAAAAAGAGCTGAATATGTTGCTGTACTTTAAAGAGTTCTGTAATAAACATAATTTGCGCTTTTATCTTTGCGGCGGTGGTCTCATTGGGGCTATACGGCATAATGGCTTTATCCCTTGGGATGATGATTTAGATTTATTTATGCCTCGTCCAGATTATGAAAAGCTAGCTGAATTATGGCCAGAATATGCTGACACTGAACGATTTACGTATTGTCGTACTGATCGCAATCACGTCTATCATGATGCAGGTGCATCTATAAGAGATAATAATACGACCTTTATCAATCGTCATAGTATGCATGAAGATGTTTGTCATGGTTTAGCACTTGAAATTATGCCTATTGATGGCTGTGCACCCGGCAAAATTAGTCGTGCATTGCAGTTGGTGTGGGCCATGACGTTTGCACTCTTTAATGCACAGCGTTTACCAGATAACAAAGGGCCTACATATCGTGCTTTAGCTGGGTATATTTATAAAATCTTTTCCAGCCAGTCTATACGCTATCATATTTGGCGATTTGCAGAAAAGAGAATGACTCAATACGACTTTGATACCAGTGATGAATGTACGGAGTTAATCGGCAGCTTAAAAGGTATGAAGCTACGTCATCCTAGAGAGGACTTTGCCTCTGTTATATATAAAGACTTTGAAGGTCATCAAATACCTGTTATGAAAGGGTATGAGAGATATTTGCGGCTTATTTGGGGCGACTATATGCAATTACCACCTGTAGAGCAACGTGTAGCAAAACATGATGCAGTATTTGCTGATTTACACACACCTTACAAGGAGTATAAAGGCATACATTATGCCAAGAAAGAAGCTCAACCATAAGGAGGGCCTATGAAACGAATAGCAGTAATCTTTGCGGGTGGCGTAGGTGCTCGTATGAAAAACAGTAAGACGCCAAAACAATTTTTAGAATGGAACGGTAGACCGATTTTGATTCAAACCTTAGATGTGTTTGAACAAACGGAGACAATTGATGGGATTGTTCTTGCCTGCAAAGCAGAATGGATTGATCATACAAAACAGCTCATCAAAAAGGCGGGGCTACAAAAGGTATTATCCATTGTGGCTGGTGGTGAAAGCGCTCTAGAATCCCAATATAATGGACTCGTAGAGGCTAAGCGTTTATTTCCTGATGATGCGGTGACTGTATTGATTCATGATGGGGTTCGTCCACTTGTAGATAACTCTACCATAGAGAGAAACATAGAATCTGTTGAATCAAAGGGTTCTGCCATTACTGTTACTCCAGCTATAGAAACGGTTATGGTTACCCAAAATGGTTCTATTAAGCATATTTTAAATCGTAATGAATGTCTCATGGCTAAAGCTCCTCAGAGTTTTAGATTAGATGATATTATATCAGTTCATAATCGTGCAAAGGATGAGGGCATTCATGACTTTATTGATTCCGCATCGATGATGATGCACTATGGATATACTTTATATCCTGTGTTAGGGGAAACTGAAAACATAAAGATTACAACTCCATCTGATTATTATATGTTCACAGGGATTATTAAAAATCGTGAGCTAGGAGGATTAAAAGATGAGTAATTCCGTTATTCAACGCGAGTTAACGGCTTTAGTACAGGAAAAAAATTACTTTCATTTCCTCTGTCATCAACGCATTCTTATAACAGGTGCAACGGGTCTTATTGGATCTATGTTTATAAAATTACTTATACTTGCCAATGAGACTCATGACCTGGATTTAAAAGTGATTGGTCATGTGCGAAGCCATGAAAAGGCAAAAAATATTCTTGGTGAGTATTTAGACAATAAGTCGTTAACCCTATTAGATGGCTCATTAGAATCTATTGATGTGCCATGTGATTATATTTTGCATGGTGCTGCACCGACACAGTCTAAGTTTTTTGTAGAACATCCAGTAGAAACTATCCGTACCTCTATTTATGGTACGGAGGCTATGCTTGAGTTAGGTCGCCGTCAAAAGGTAAAGAAACTAGTTTACTTATCCAGTATGGAGCAATATGGTGTACCTTATGAATCTGGTCAAGTTATGACTGAAGACCGATTAGGATATCTTGATCACCTAAATGTTCGTAGTTCTTATTCCGAAAGTAAGAGACTATGTGAATGTTATTGCAAGTCCTATACTGTGGAATATGGCGTGCCTGCTGTAATAGCTAGACTAGCTCAAACCTTTGGACCTGGTGTTCCGGTATCAGATAACCGTGTATTCATGCAGTTTACCAAGAGTGCTCTTAAACATGAAAATATTGTTCTTCACACAAAAGGCGATTCTATGTCGAACTATTGCTACATTACCGATGCATTAACTGGTATTTTAGCCCTTATGAAGGCGGGCGAAGCTGGCGAGGCCTATAATGTATGTCATGATGAAGAGACTCGTTCTATCGCAAGCATTGCTCAATTAGTGGCAACTCATGTGAGTAATAATAAGAGTAAAGTTGTTTTTGATATTCCAGAAGATGTACAAGGGTTCGGCTATGCGCCGATAGTGCATATGTTTTTAAGTTCTAAGAAGTTAAAGTCTTTAGGTTGGAAACCTAAGGTATCAATGGCACAAGCTTATATAAGACTAGCTGAATATATCCAAGAGGAAGGCTTATGAAAAAGGAAATAATAATTGTCACCATCTCCCTTGGTAATGATGGGGCTGAACGAATATTAACAGAGTTGGCTCGTCAGTGGGTACATGATGGTCATCATATTACGGTTATCCAAACAAGCCCTAATCGATATGGTAATGAATATGCATTAGAGGAAGGTATTGAACAAATTGAAATTCATACTACAAGCTCTAATAAAGTCATTCGCTTTATGCAAGAAATAAAGGAACTAATCAAAATCTTAAAGACTAGACCAAATGCGACATGTTTATCTTTCTTGTCTGCATCTAGTTTTATCTTAGCGATTAGCTCTTGGTTTATAAAAAATCGCATTGTGTTTTCTGAGCGCAATAATCCACGCAAAGTTCCTATTGGTTGGCATCAACAAGCGTTGCGTAACTTTGCTTTTAGATTCGCAGATGCACTAGTATTTCAAACGGAAGATGCTCGTTCTTATTTCCCAAAATCTGTGCAAAATCGCGGTGTCATCATACCAAATCCTATTAATGGTAAATTGCCTCCACCAATAGAAGGGGAACGAGAAAAGACAATTGTTACAGCTTGTCGTTTGCATCCGCAAAAGAACTTGCCTATGATGATCAATGCCTTCAGTATGTTGGTAGATGAGTTTCCAGAATATAAACTCGTCATTTATGGTCAAGGTGTATTAGAGGATGAATTACGAGCTCAAATTAAGTCTCTTAATTTAGAAAATCGCATTTTATTGCCTGGTTTTGCTAGTAATATTTTAGAAAAGGTAGCCCCTTGTTCTATGTTTGTATCATCCTCTGATTTTGAAGGCATTTCAAATTCCATGCTAGAAGCATTGGGTATGGGCTTACCTGTAGTAGTTACAGATTGTCCTGTAGGCGGTGCTCGCATGGTAATTAAAAGTGGAGAGAATGGCATTCTCGTACCTGTAGGTGATACGCAGGCTATGTATGAAGCCATGCGCAGTGTATTAAAGGACCCTGCACTAGCGGCTAAACTTTCACAGAATGCCATCAAAGTACGCGATGAATTTCCATTATGGAAAATCGCAAAACGTTGGTTAGAAGTTTTATGAGTTGTAAGGAGGGGAACCATTGAAGTTAAATATTACGGCTCTTGCTGACCGCATGATATGGTTCATAACTCTAATCTTTTTAGTGTTGTCGTTGACCATTTCCTTTGCCCTTGGCGATGCGAACTATGGTGCGTATGTATTATTTGTATGCTTATTTGGGCTCATTATTTTTTATCTCATAAGAGAGCAAGGCGTTATTAAGCTACGGCTTAATTGGATGCATGGTTATATGCTACTCTTTATTGGAGCCTGTTATCTGAGTGCGATTAATGCCACAGATACAACTGTGGCGATGAGTCGAAGCTTTGATATCGTCAAAATATTCTTTATGCTCATCATTTTATACATGTGCTATCAAGATAAAAAATCGGTAGATACATTATTGAAGCTTGGTATGTGGACCGGCTATATAGTTTGTTTTTATACCGTTTTTTTCTACGGTTTAGATTATTTTATTACTGTTTTATCATCCTCAGCACGTATTGCTAATGATGCATTGAATGCGAATACGGTAGGGCTATTGGGTGCCAATGCTATTGTTATGACCTTATATTATATGCTATACGACCGTCCTCGTTGGTGGCATATTATTGCATTACCAACACTTGGTATTTTAGCGGCTACAGGTAGTCGTAAGGCCTTAGTTTTTGTCGGTGTTGGTACAGTATTACTCTTTATTTTTAAAAGTTTTCGCAGTGCTAATGCGGTCAATTCTATTGTAAAAGTTATTGGTTCATTATTAGGTCTTACCATTATAGGTATTGCGGTATTGCAATTGCCGATGTTCTCTGAAGTATTAGACCGAATGTCTAACATGGTAGAAGCCTTTACAGGCACAGGGGGGGACTCATCCACTATTATTCGGTTAGCTTTGGTAGATATTGGATGGGACTTATTTTATCAATCTCCCATAACTGGTGTAGGTATCAATAATCCATCTGTATATACTTTTTTCGTATATGGCAAAGATAATTACTACTTGCATAATAATTATATTGAGTTATTAGCTGGCACGGGTGTCATTGGTTTACTAGCCTATTATTCAATGTATCTCTATGTGGCTTATAATTTAATTCGCTATCGTGATATCCATAGTAATGAATATATAATGGTACTCATTCTATTCCTTTCACAGATTGTTATGGATATGGGGATGGTTTCTTATGAAAGTAAAAGTACTTATTTTTATATGATGTTGTTTTATTTAGAGGTGCAACTGCTTCGGAAAGGACGAAAACATGAAGTTCAGAAAATTGTGTAATGTTGGCATGTCCTTTCTAACAAAACCTTACTATCGTATGAGGGTATTAATTAAATCGGGTTATTATGACTCTTTGTCTGATGAAGACTTTTTGAAGAAGGTATTTCCTAAGTATATGGGATACTCTTTAGATCTAGAAAATCCAAAAACTTTCAGCGAAAAGTTACAATGGCTTAAGGTTAATTTTAGAGACCCAATACAAACAGTGATGGTTGATAAACATGAAGCTAAACATCTTATTGCTCAACGTGTAGGTAATCAGTATATAATACCTACGATTTCCGTATGGAACTCTGTAGATGATATTGACCTTGATAGGTTGCCTAATCAATTCGTTTTGAAATGTACACATGATAGTGGAGGCATCGTTATTTGTAAAGATAAATCAACACTTGATTGGGAAGCAGCAAAAGCTAAATTAAGAACATTCTTAAAACGGGATTATTCACGTATTGCTAGAGAGTGGCCTTATAAGAATGTTCCTCGACGTATTATCGGAGAGGAATATTTGTCGGAGTTAGGTAGCAATGACATATTAGATTATAAGATGTATTGCTTTCATGGTGAACCAAAGTTAACAGTAGTATGTTCTAATCGTTTTTCTAAAACAGGAACGCGTATGAACTTCTATGATATCGATTGGAATCCTATGGGAATTCATTTTGGACATTATCCACCGTTACCTACAGAGTTTCCAAAGCCAGACACATATGGTGAAATGCAACAGGTTGCGATGGAGCTTAGCAAAGGGTGTCCATTTTTGCGTGTTGATTTTTATGAAATTAAAGGGCATCTATTTATTGGAGAATTAACATTTTTTCCTGGTGCTGGATTTGAAAGATTTCGTCCTATGTCAAAGGATTATGAATTAGGAGAGTGGTTACATCTTGAGAATGTACATCGGGGCTGATTTAGTTCCTACGGATATTAATAAAACATTATTTGAAAACGGTAATGGAGAAGCTTTTGTAGGAAAAGAGCTTTATGAAATTTTGAAGCAATCGGATTTAAATGTTTTCAATTTAGAGGTTCCTCTTACTGATATAGAGACACCCATCGTAAAATTTGGTAATAATTTAATTGCGCCTACAAAAACAATTAATGGATATAAGGCGTTAGAGCCGTTATTTTTAACACTGGCTAATAACCACTCTTTAGATCAAGGGGTAGAAGGGTTGACGACAACATTAAATTTGTTGAAGCAGCATAAGATTGCTCATGCTGGAGCTGGAGCTAATTTGAAAGAGGCTAAGAAGCCATTTATCTTTGAAAAAGATGATATACGTATTGGATTCTATCTTTGTACAGAGAACGAGTTTACTATGGCTACTTGTCATACAATGGGGGCTAATCCTTTTGATGTGCTAGAAAGCTTTGACGAAGTGAAAGTTTTAAAGGCACAATGCGACTACGTCATCGTTCTATATCACGGCGGCAAGGAATTCTATCGCTATCCATCTCCTATGCTACAGAGATATTGCCGTAAATTTGTCGATAGTGGAGCGAATCTCGTTATCTGTCAACATAATCATTGTGTAGGGTCTCGTGAAGATTACCAGGGAGGCACTATCATTTATGGACAAGGCAACTTTATCTTTAATTCCGATTTTTTTGTAAACCATCAAGAGTTTATTAAAGATTCAATACTAGTTACTGTAGACGTAACTAAGGATGATTTTGTGGTGTCTGAATTGCCTATTCGTAGAACCGATAATGGTACACGATTAGCCACAGAAGTTGAAGCTACAGAAACATTAGAGGCTTATAGAAAACGTAGTGAAGAAATTAAAGACCCTCACTTTGTGACTCAAGCTTATAAGGTCTTTGCTGATACACATGTAAAACGTTATTTGCGTGAGTTTTTAGGTAGATCATTTATTGTACGCGCTATTAATGCTTTATTGGGCCGAAAATTGGTAGAACTTATTTTGGGCAAAACGAGTTATTTAGCAATACAAAATTATTTGGAATGTGAAGCTCATCATGAACTATTCTTGAGAGGCATTAAGAATATCAATAAGAAATAATGGATACTAAAATCGTAGCTGCTGCTAAATGGTCTGTTATTACAGAGGTTTTGGCAAAGCTTATCACACCACTGACAAATATAATATTGGCTCATATGTTAGCACCGACTGCATTCGGCATATTGGCGACGATTATGATGGTTATATCTTTTGCGGAAATGCTTGCTGATGCGGGTTTTCAAAAATTTCTTGTTCAGCATGAGTTTGAAAGTGCCCAAGATAAGCAAGAGGCTACAGATGTGGCATTTATTGCCAACCTAGTGTTTTCTCTAGTTTTATGGAGCGCTATCATAATCGGTCGTGATGAATTGGCTGTATTAGTAGGTAATGATGGCTTAGGTATACCTTTAGCCGTGATGGGCGCTATGATTCCTTTATCTGCTTTTAGTAGTGTCCAAATGGCATTGTATCGAAGAGATTTTAATTTCAAGTTTCTTTTAAATATTAGGCTCATAACAATTCTTACACCTATATTGATATCTATACCAATGGCGCTTATGGGGTACGATTATTGGTCTTTAATTGCTGGTATGCTAGGGTCTCAGCTATTTACGGCGTTGGCATTATTAAAGAGTCGGAAGAATCAAATTCATCTGTTTTTTAGTAGCCGCGTCTTTATGAATATGTTTAACTATAGTGCATGGTCTTTAGCTGAAGCATTTTCTATATGGCTCACTGCTTGGGTGGATACATTCATTATTAGCCGTTTTTTAGATGCTTATTATTTGGGTATATATAAGATGCCAATGGCTATTGTTACGACTGTAATGGCTATGGCTACAGCATCTTTGGCTCCTGTATTATTCGCAGCTTTAAGTCGTGTGCAAAATAATCAACAGGCCTTTTCGAATACATTCTTTACATTCCAACGCTATATGGCTCTATTTTTAGTACCTCTAGGTGTAGGCTTATTTGTATTTCAAGACTTTGTTGTTCAGCTTTTACTAGGGCCACAATGGACGTTAGCGGGCATTGTATTAGGTTCATGGGCATTGAGTTCGGCTATTATGACTGTAACAGCTAATTTGATTTCCGAAATATTTCGAGCAAAAGGGATGCCTAATCTATCATTTTGGACTCAAATACTACATCTAGTAGTTTTAATACCAGTTATTTATATTTGTATTCAATATGATTTCAGTACCTTTGTATATGCTCGATCGTTAGTAAGAATGGAAATGCTAGCAGCTTCTATGTTGCTATTAGCTTTATTTGTCAATATGAGTACATTTCGCATAATATCTAATATCAGTGTATATCTCATTACAGCATCTATAGTTGGGTTAATTGCCTATAGTATTTTACATCTCTATGATGCAGTATGGTGGACCGTCGTCTGTATGCTTTTATGTGTTGTATTATATGTGGCCATTTTATACGTCATTCCATCTGAGCGCATAATTATTGCTTCTGGCTATAAAAAAGTCTTAAGTAAAGTAAAACGACATAATTAACAGAACTATGAAAGGAGTACATATGCTTTCAAAAAATGTAGATTTAAACAACACGGTAATCCTTGTAACAGGTGCCGCTGGATTTGTAGGGGCTAATCTAGTTATGTCCTTACTATCTGAAGCAGAAGGGACTCAAATTATTGGCATAGATTCTGTTAATGATTACTATGATGTAGCATTGAAAGAGTATCGATTGCAACAGATTGATGAACTTAGCAAAGATAATAAGAATATATGGATTTTTAAAAAAGGGAATATTGCAGATAAGTTCTTTGTTGATGAAATTTTTGCTATCTATAAACCACGAGTTGTAGTGAATCTAGCAGCTCAAGCAGGGGTTCGTTACTCTATTACTAACCCCGACGCCTATATCGAGTCTAATATTATTGGATTTTATAATATTCTAGAAGCTTGTCGTCATTCTTATGATGATGGTGAAAGAGGTGTAGAGCATTTAGTGTATGCATCATCTTCTTCTGTATATGGTGCAAATAAACAAATTCCATACTCTACAGAGGATAAAGTAGATAATCCTGTATCTCTTTATGCAGCTACAAAAAAATCAAATGAGTTATTGGCTTATTCGTATGCTAAATTATATAACATCCCTAGCACAGGGCTTCGTTTCTTCACTGTATACGGTCCTGCAGGGCGTCCAGATATGGCATACTTTGGTTTTACAAATACATTACGTAATGGTGGGACAATTAAAATTTTTAACTATGGCAATTGTAAGCGTGATTTCACCTATATCGATGATATCGTAGAAGGTGTAACTAAGGTTATGTCTACTGCGCCAGAGCGTCGTAATGGTGCGGATGGCTTGCCGGTTCCACCGTACGCTATTTATAACATCGGCAATAGCAACCCAGAAAATCTGCTTGATTTTGTGCGCATTCTTTCAGAGGAATTAGTATCTGCCGGAGTATTACCAGAGGATTATAATTTTGAAGAACATAAAGAGTTAGTACCTATGCAACCAGGTGATGTGCCTGTTACATATGCTGATACGAGTGCATTAGAAGCTGACTTTGGTTTTAAACCTAATACAACCTTACGTGAAGGTTTAAGACGTTTTGCCATATGGTATAAAGATTTCTATATGACGGAGGGCAAATAAATGAAGATTGCAATTGCTGGTACAGGCTACGTAGGCCTTTCCAATGGCGTGTTGTTAGCTCAACACAATGAAGTGGTGGCCCTCGATATCATTCCAGAAAAAGTGGATATGTTAAATCGCAAAGAGGCGCCTATTGTAGATGCTGAGTTGCAAGAATATTTAGCAACTAAGGATTTAGACTTTAAAGCTACGCTAGATCCAGTAGAAGCTTTTAAAGGTGCAGATTATGTTATCATTTCTACGCCTACAAATTATGACCCACAAAAAAACTTCTTTGACACATCTTCTGTTGAACAGGTTATTAAAACAGTGTTAGATATTAATCCTGATGCGGTAATGATTATAAAATCAACAGTACCAGTAGGTTATACTGTACAAATGCGTGAAGAATTTAACACAGAAAACCTAATTTTTTCGCCAGAATTTTTACGTGAAGGTAAAGCTTTATATGATAATTTACATCCATCCCGTATTGTTGTGGGCGAGGACTCTGACCGAGCACGTCGTTTTGGCCAATTATTAGCAGAAGGTGCTATTAAAGAAAATATCCCACAATTATATACTGATTCTACGGAAGCGGAAGCAATTAAATTGTTTGCTAATACGTATTTAGCATTACGTGTAGCGTATTTTAATGAGTTAGACTCCTATGCTGAAGTACGTGGCCTTAGCACAAGTCAAATTATTAAGGGGGTTTGTTTAGATCCTCGTATTGGAGATTTTTATAATAACCCTTCCTTTGGCTATGGTGGGTATTGCTTGCCAAAAGATACAAAACAATTATTAGCTAACTATAATGATGTACCACAAAACTTGATTTCTGCCATTGTCGATGCGAATAGAACACGTAAAGATCATGTGGCAGATACTATTATTGCTAAAAATCCGAAAATTGTTGGTATCTATCGCTTGACCATGAAGATGAACTCTGATAATTTTAGAGCATCAGCCATTCAAGGTGTTATGAAACGTATTAAGGCGAAGGGTATTGCTGTGGTAGTATATGAACCTACACTAGATGCAGAAGACTTCTTTAATTCGCCAGTTATTCGTAATTTTGAAGACTTTAAGCGTGTTAGTGATGTTATTGTAGCTAATCGCTGGGATAGTAGCTTAGAAGGTGTAAAAAATAAAGTTTATACACGAGATATTTTTGATAGAGATTAATACAGCTATATGTATTGTGGCGTTTAGGAGAGTAGTATGAAACGTTGGATACTATATATTGTGTTATGTCTAATTGTGTTTTTTATATGGGATAATTCCTTGCAAAATGGAGGGAACTCTGATGGGTTTAGTCTTATTTTTGCAGAGTGGCTTGCCCCTATAGCTGATAAATTAGGCTTTTACGGAAATATATGGGCCTTAAATAGGATTGTTCGAAAATTAGCCCACCTTACAGAGTTCACAATTCTTGGTGGTGTTTTATATGTAGTTCTACGCCGCTATATTGAATATGGCACAGTAGTAAAAACTATAGGAGTGGGTATAGTAATAGCTAGTCTAGACGAATTTATACAATTATTTTCTCTAGGTCGCAGCTCTCAACTTTCTGATGTATTGATTGATACAATTGGTATAATCATTGGTATATCGGTAGTAAAATTAGCTTATTATATTAGTCATGATAAAAGATAAAGGTACATTTAAAAATTAAAAAAATATTAATATAATAATGTGTAAAATATGACTCGTAATTATAGAGGTTATGAGTCATATTTTATGAAGAAAAAATGAATATATAAAAATTGTATTAAATGAACATATAATAATTTATTTATTTTTATAGAAAAACCACTGTACAAGCGACTACTCCCTTGTTATAATCATGAATGTAAAATGAATTATAAACTTAAATGAGAAGAACATGAACTTTATGAAAGAGGTCGATTTTTGAACAGAGAATCGAAAGTAGAAGGGAAAGATTATGAGTCGCGTGGTTGATTTACATGGTTGCATTTTGCCAGCTGTGTTAGGTCCACAAGGGCCTCAAACAATGGCAGAATCAGTAAAAATGATTAAGTCCTTGTCTGAACAAGGTATTACAGATATTTTTAGTACGCCTGATGTAACAGTATCTATGGATCTGAACACATGGAATGCTATGAAATCTTTAGTTAATGAAGTAAAAGTTGCGCTTAAGGAACAGCTAGTAGATGTAACTATTCACAGTGGAGCTCGCGTAATGCTTTGTGATGAAATGATTGAATATATAGCTTTTCATCGCAATCAATATACATTGGGAGATAGCCCTTTTATATTAGTTGCTCTTCCACAAAATAGCAAAGTGCATCATATTAATGCATGGTTGTTAAGTCTACTAGATATGGGTATTGTACCTATTATTAGTGAAGTAGAAACTTATGGACAATTATTTACTAAACCTGAACAATTATTAGAATGGGTTGATAAAGGTATTTTGATTCAATGTAATATGGCATCTTTTGATCATGGTAACGCTAACTATGATAGGGCTATTGAATTATATCGCAATGGTTTAATTCATTTCTTTGGCACTGGTTATAGCAATGGCTGTGATGTCGAGGTGTACCAAGGTTATGTGGAAGCAATTTCTAGATTAGACAATACGTATAAAAAAGATTTGTTGCCAAATATCCATCTTAATGAACGCGACCTCTTAGCTAATCGCACATTTTATCCTTCTGTCCCATCTAGTTGGGTGGGGAAAAAGGGTAATTTCTTGACTCGTCTATTTGGCTTTGCATTATAATTTATATAGGTTCTTTTATCCATGTCATATTGGCATAGATAGAGGAACCTATTTTTACTTTATATTGTATTTAGGGTTGAAAACAACCACCATATATAGTATACTGAGAAGGCGGTAAAAATAGAGGTTTTTTTTAATAATTCTTCACATTTTTACATATAAATTTATAAAAAGTGTGATTTGCCATACTTTTTATACGTCTTAACATATATTTTGGCAGTAACAAGATGGGGAGGTTGCCAATATGTTGCAGGTCATTAAGCGTGATGGCACGAAGGTACCATTCGACAAAAACAAGATTGCTTTGGCTATTGAAAAAGCTGAACATAGTAGTACTGGGTTGTACGAAGAGGGCTTGGCACAGCGTATTGCAAATGAAATTGAGGAATATGCTACTAAGCTTCAAAAAGACATGACAATTTATGCTATTGAAGATCAAGTGTATTATAAGTTGATTGAGTATCATAATCCTGCAACGGCACGTGCCTATGAAGGTTACAAAGCTGTTCAAGCTTTTAAACGTCGTCAAAATACAACTGATGATGATGTAATTGGTTTATTAGATCGTAGTAATATCAGTGTTCTTGATGAAAACTCTAATAAGGATGCTGCTATTGTATCTACCCAACGGGATTTAATTGCTGGTGAAGTATCTAAGGATATTGCTCGTCGTAAATTGATTCCTACCGATATTTTAGAAGCTCATGATAGTGGAGCCATCCACTTCCATGATATGGATTATATTATTCAACCTATGTTTAACTGTTGCTTGATTAATTTGGAAGACATGCTTACAAATGGCACAGTAATCAATGGTAAGAAAATTGATACACCTAAGTCTTTCCAAGTTGCTTGTACTGTAACAACACAAATCATTGCACAAGTAGCATCTGGTCAATATGGTGGCCAAAGTATTAATGGTATTGACCGTATTTTGGCACCATTTGTACGTAAATCTTATGAAAAAATCCTCGATAATGTTATTGAAGAGCAAGTTGAGATTTACGGCATGGAGCCTAATATGGAAAAGGCTCGTGAAATTGCGTGGAAACGTACGCGTAAAGAGGTTAAAGATGGTATCCAAACTATTCAATACCAAATCAATACATTGATGACCACAAACGGGCAATCTCCATTTGTGACATTATTTATGTATTTCCAACCAGACTATGAATACGCGAAGGAAGCGGCTCTTATTACAGAAGAAATTTTGCGCCAACGTATTAAAGGTGTAAAAAACGAAGCCGATGTATATATTACACCAGCCTTTCCTAAGTTGATTTATGTTCTTGATGAGCATAATGTAACACCAGATAGTCCATACTATTACTTAACTGAATTGGCAGCACAATGTACGGCTAAGCGCATGTACCCTGACTATATTTCTGCAAAAAAAATGAAGGAAAACTACTCAGGTAATGTCTTTAGTCCTATGGGCTGTCGATCCTTCTTATCTCCTTGGAAGGATGAAAATGGTGAATACAAGTTTGATGGACGTTTTAACATTGGTGTAGTAAGTTTAAACTTACCTCAAATTGGCATTCTAGCCCGCGGTAGTGAAGAACGATATTTTGAAATTTTAGATAAACGACTTGAGTTGGCAGAAAAAGCACTAATGCTTCGTTATGAATTACTTAAGGATGTAGTGAGTGATGTGTCACCAATCCATTGGCAACACGGTGCTATTGCAAGACTTAAAAAAGGCGAGAAAATTGCCAAATTCTTGACTGGCGGTTATGCGACTATTTCCTTGGGATATATTGGTATTTATGAAGCAACTCGCTTAATTACCGGTGAATCGAATACAGGCGAGAAAGGTCGCGTTTTTGCGATGAAGATTATGGATCGCTTAAATGCAGCTGTTGATGAATGGCGAGTTAAACATAACATGGGCTTTGCATTATATGGTACACCTGCTGAAAGTTTAACCCATCGATTCTCTTCTTTGGATCGCGCTCGTTTTGGTATTATTGAGGACATTACGGATAAGGGTTATTATACTAATAGTTATCATGTAAGCGTACGAGAAGAGATTAATGTATTTGACAAGTTCTCCTTTGAATCTGAGTTCCAAAAGAAATCTACAGGTGGCTGTATTTCCTATGCAGAAATTCCTAATATGACTAATAATATTCCAGCTGTTTTGACGATGATTCAATATATTTATGATCATATTTCTTATGCTGAATTTAATACCAAGTCTGACTATTGTCACGAATGTGGCTTTGATGGAGAAATTAAGGTAAATGAACATAACGAGTGGGAATGCCCTCGTTGCCACAATACAAATCGCGATAAATTAACTGTTATCCGTCGTACTTGTGGATACCTTGGTGAAAACTTCTGGAATGAAGGGCGCACAAAGGAAATTAAAGATCGTGTAATGCATATTTAAGATTATTAGAGGTATAGTTTTAATAATTATTCTATATATTAAGATAAACTGTTATATAGATTAATATAATTATCATAGACATCTAATGATGTGGATATTTTAATAGATACGATTTTAATTCTAAATACGATAGTTCTGTAAATGCTAAAAGCTGTGCCTAAGGCACAGCTTTTACTGTATATATGAGAAATTGAAATATATCTATATAGTGTTAATCAAAGTTGATAGGCACTACTATGGAGGTTATGATGAGATATGGGCAAATAAGACAATATGATATTGCCAATGGAGAAGGGATTCGTACATCTATATTTGTAACAGGGTGTACACATTGTTGTTATAATTGTTTTAACGAAGAATACCAAGATTTTAATGCCGGTAAGGTGTGGACGCAAGCTGAGACAGATTTAGTAGTTTCCTATGTGAAGAATCCTACATGTTCAGGGTTAACATTATTAGGTGGGGAGCCATTTCAAAATGTACAAGGCTTATTACCGGTGGTGAGAGCTGTTCGTGCAGCGGCGCCAGAAAAGAAGATTTGGGCCTATTCAGGCTATGAAATAGATGATATCTTAGAAGATGAGTTACGAAGTGCCTTATTACAAGAAATTGACATTCTCGTAGATGGCCGCTTTGTAGATGAACTTAGGGACCCTGCATTGCGCTTCAGAGGTTCCTCAAATCAACGCATTATAGATGTTAAAAAGACATTAGCGGCTGGGGAAATTGTATTAGCAATGGAGTAAGTATGGCTTTTGATAAACGATTGATAGGTCTCATTATTATAGTTGGCTTTATAGCGGGGTTAGTAGGAGCTTCCTATACGCATTTATTACATGGAATTCAACATTTCGTATATAATTATTCTTCTTCTGATCATTTAAGCTTTGGTGTAGCTGTGGCCCGAGTATCACCAGTAGAACGATTGATACCCTTAATCATCTGTGGCGTGATAGGTGGCGTAGGTTGGGTTTTAATTCACCGATATGGTAAAGGCGTTGTAGATATAAAAACGGCAGTTTCTGGTAAAATGGATATGAATCCAATTACTACTGTTTTACATGCAACACTACAAATAATTACGGTAGGTATTGGTTCTCCATTAGGTCGAGAAGTTGCACCACGTGAGGCTAGCGCTGGTATTACCACCTTTCTAGTTAAACATTTTGATATAAAACAAGAAGATCGTCAATTATTAATTGCATGTGCTGCAGGTGCTGGCCTAGCTGCAGTTTATAATTCACCATTATCGGCGGCAATCTTTACGTTAGAAACCTTGCTCCTTACTTGGAATATAGGCGCAATGAGTGCTGCACTTATATGCTGTGGATTAGCAACTTTTGTAACTCGACAAGCTGGCGTAGGAGATGTCATTCAATATACAATGGCACAACCCAGTTTAGGGAGTCATTATGTAGAGTTTTCTATCGTTTTAGGCGCTATTATTGCAATTGGTGTTGTTTTATTTAATATTACACAAAGTAAGCTACCTTCTATTCATCGTAGCAGTCCTGTTATGATCCCAATATCTATCGTTGCGTTTACAATTATTGGTGCGCTAGCTATGTATTTCCCTGAAATTCTAGGGAATGGTAAGGCTGGGAACGAATTAACCTTTACTAATGATATTACATGGACTTATGCATTAGGATTATTTGGTTCTAAGTGGGTAGCGGTATTACTCGCATTAGCAGCTGGAGCTTATGGTGGGCGTATTACTCCATCTATGATGTTAGGTAGTACTTTGGGGATCGTATTTGGTACCGTATGGGCTATTGCTATAGCGCCAGTATCTTTGGGAATGTCTGCTTTTGTGGGGGCCGTAGTATTCTTAGGCCTTGCACAAAAAATGCCTATGACATCTTGTGTATTTATGCTTGAATTATCTCGTTTCTCTGTAGAGATGTTGTTTCCTATAGCTTTAACAATGGGGACAGCCCTTATGGTAGAGCAAATTATTCAATCAAAATTAAATAGCGCTAAGTAGCAATAAATAACAGTTAATAAAAGTTAAATATAATATATAGAAAAGAAGCGGATAGTTGAGTTAATCAGCTATCCGCTTTTAATGTATATGTAATTATACGATTTTGGCGTTCTTATCGTATTCCTCGCCACCCGCATCAGGAAGCATGCCATATTCTACAGTCCACAAGTGTTTATATTTTAGTGCTTGATTGTGAATACGTTCGATTTGCGTTTCATCTGTACGAGCTATGCGAGCTGGGATTCCAACAACTAAAGAATTAGGTGGGATTACAGTGTTCTCCTTTATGACTGCACCAGCAGCAATAATAGAGCCAGAGCCAATATGACAACCGCTCAATACAATAGCGCCCATTCCAACTAATACATTATCTTCAATGGTACTAGCGTGTACTATTGCACCATGGCCAATTGTTACGTAATCTCCAAGAATGCAAGCCCTGTCGTCATCAACGTGTAATACAGAGTTATCCTGTACATTGGAATAGCGACCTACTACAATTTTATTTACATCACCGCGAAGTGCGCAGTTTTGCCAAATTGAAGCATATTCTTTTAGTTCAACATCACCTGCAAGTTCTGCACCAGGCATAACACAACTTTTGGGATCTAATTTGGGGTATTTTCCGTGAAATGGTAACATAAGGAACTCCTAATTTATTAACTATACGATTTCAATAAGACGTTGTGCTTTACGAATAGACATGATAGCTTCGTTCATTACTGTTTGTACTATAGTGTGAGCAGGTTCAATAGTAGTAAGTCGGTTTAAACCTTGTCCAACTTGTACAGCACCATTTATAACATCACCATCGATAGCAGCACGTTTGTTAGTACCTTGGGACATTTTGGTGCGTTCTTCAGGAGTAGTGACACCATCTGTTTCGGCAGCTAAGTAACGTGTAGTGAATTCGTTTTTCAAGCTACGTACTCCACCGTGACCGGAGAGGAGACCCGTTACAACAGAGTCTGTATCTGTGGCTTTGATAATTGCTTCTTTCATATTTATGTGGGCTTGGCATTCTTCAGCTAACAAAAAACGGGAACCCATTTGTACACCCTCAGCACCCATCAACAATGCTGCTGCAATACCACGACCATCTACGATAGCGCCTGCTACAACAACAGGAATGGAAATCTCAGGTAAAATATTTTCCATCAAGGACATGGTTGTTTGGCTACCAATATGTCCACCAGCTTCCATACCCTCAATAATAATTGCATCAGCACCAGCCTCTTCAATGCGTTTAGCAAGTTTTAGAGATGGAACAACAGGGATAACTTTAATGCCTGCATCTTGCAATGGTTTAATATATGGTACAGGATTGCCTGCTCCAAGTGTTACAAATGCAGGCTTTTCTTCAATGATAATATCCACTAATTCGTCTTTATTGGGAGCCATTAACATGAGATTGACTCCGAAAGGCTTATCCGTTAAGTCTTTACAGGCACGAATCTCGTTGCGCGTCCATTCTGCATCACGACCACCAAGAGCAATTACACCTGTAGCACCTGCATTAGCTACGGCAGCAACTAGTTTGTGTTCAGATACCCAAGCCATAGCACCTTGGATGATAGGGTATTCGATTTGTAAAAGTTGTGTTAACGCTGTTCTCATAAAGCCTCCTATGATAACAATTTGATTTACTGAAACTTTATTATACCTTTATAGGAGAATTTTATATAAGAATGATTTTATTTTCTTATATAAAATTAGAGTATTAATAAAGTCAAGAATATTCATCAGTATATACTTATATACTAAAGAGATTAAGCGTAATATTATTTGGAGATTATATGTAGTCACATAATCTCTTCTCTATATAATAGTATAATATAGTAATTATGTACACCTTAGATAAGGTTATTATAGTTATTTATTTAAACAATATGCTTTCAAAATTAATTTCCAATTATTAGATTAAAATAAAATATTCAGCAGTAGTCTAAAGATAAAAAAACTAAATGATAATATATTTCAAATGAGTTAAGTAGTAGAAAACCGCATAGTATCTATGATTATTAAATATTATAAAAAATGAGAAAATAAGAAAATGAGTATTGAAAAGTTTCGATGTCTTTGATATACTACATTACAGATAGAGTATCTGAATTAATTAAAGATAAACATTAAACAATAATTTTCAAGTGAAGGAGGAAATACACATGGAAAAATATGTATGCGTAGTATGTGGTTGGGTTTATGACGAAGCTGTTGAAGGCGTAAAATTCGAAGATCAACCAGCTGATTATGTTTGCCCAATTTGCGGTGTTGGTAAAGACCAATTCGAAAAAATGTAATTGACTTACCAAAAGGCTATCTTGAGTCCACTTGAGATAGTCTTTTTTATTTGACAAAGCACCATGTCATGTTTATAATATTATGAGTCGAGGTAAGATTATGAAACTGCAAGTAGAGCAAGCAAAAGAACATATAGGAAAGAAATTTCCTTATAGCTATACGATATCAGCCTCTGAGCTTGGTGACGTAACTGCTTTTCCTTGGAGCCGTCATGATATAACCATTAGTGGTGAGTTTTGGTTTGATGGTCAAAATTACATCGTTCAAGGTTCGATTCAGTCTAAAGGCGATTATGATTGTTCTCGTTGTTTAAATAACACAGAACATTATCGAAAAGATTTCTTTGAGGAAATCTTTAGTGATTGTCGAGATGCTGCAGATGATGTGAATTCTTTTGATGGAGAAGAAATTGACTTAACTGAACTAATTAGGGATACATTAATCATCAATGAGCCCTCTCAAGTGTTATGTCAGGATGATTGCAAAGGATTGTGCGTTCATTGCGGAGCAAATTTAAATGTTTCACCTTGTTCTTGTGAATCCTTTGTGGTGGATCCTCGATTTGCAGAGTTACGTGCTTTGCTTGATGAGAAAGATGATAGATTATCCTAATGATTGTACTAAGGAGGTGCAGATAATGGCAGTACCTAAACGTAGATTGTCTAAATGCCGTCGCGATCGTCGTCGTGCTAATTGGAAATTAGAAGCTCCTGGTTATGTAGCATGTCCACAATGCCACGAACCTAAGATGCCTCATCGTGTTTGCCCTACATGTGGTCACTATAAAGGTGAACAAGTAGTAGCTAATGCTTAATATGTGAGCAGAGAGAGACGCCTACTTTGTAGGCGTCTTTTTTATATGCTTTCAAAATATACACTCATGTTTTTATATGTTTCGTTATCAATAGCAAGTGTCACTATTTTATAGTAAGATTATTCTATAAGATGGTGACACATTTTTATTTTTTATAAACAATAATACTAAAATATAAAAAAACAACTATATTTTGTATATGCTATGAAAATATCTTACTATATGTATGAAAAGTCTTGCCAATAAGGGAATTATTGTATATACTTAGGATGTAATATTAATACTAGGTCATAAAAGGTGGTCCCATGAGTCGGTTAAAGAAGCAAGAGCGCCAGAAGCAGTTACAAGAAAAACTGAATATTACGCCATTTCTTACTGATGAAGAATTGGCAACACACTTTGGTGTAAGTGTGCCAACAATTCGTCTCGATCGACTAGAATTGGGTATTCCTGAATTGCGTGAACGCATTCGTGTTATGGCTACAGGTCAATCACATGAAATGGCAGAACATGTATCATATGAAGTGGTTGGCGAATTGATTGATGTCACCGAGGGGCACCAAGCATTATCTATGTTGCGTACTACGGCTGATATGGAAGATCAATTCGGATATGTAGAACCGCAGTATTTATATGCGCAAGCAAATTCCCTTGCAAAAGTGGTTATGGGGACGACTGTTTGCTCTGCGGAAGTTGGAAATATAAAATATAAAAACCCGGTAGGATCTGGTACTAATTTGGTAGCGAAAGCAGAAATTGTTCGTCGCCGAGGTAATAAGTTCTTTATTTGGGTTATAATAAGAGATAAAATAAAAGAAGTGTTTCGCGCAAAATTTATTATGGAATCCGTAGAGAATAGGGTGTAAATTATGAAAATTGCAATAGACGCCATGGGTGGCGACTTTGCTCCAATGGAGACTGTACTTGGATCCATTGAAGCCGTACGAGCAAATCAACACATTGAAGTGGTGCTCGTCGGCGATGAGCAGCAAATTTTTGATATATTAGAAGCTAATAATGAAGCTAAGAATCCACGTATTTCTGTACATCATGCTAGCCAGGTAATCGGCATGGATGAACATCCAGGTCAAGCATTGCGCAAGAAAAAAGATGCATCTGTTGTGGTCGCTACTTCGTTGGTTCGCGATAATCGTTGTGATGCTGTAATTGCTCCGGGGAGTACGGGAGCTGCTGTTGCAGCGGCTTTGTTTGGTCTCGGTCGCATTAAGGGCATTGACCGCCCTGTCATTGCAACTCCAATGCCAACGGTAAGTGGTATAACAGTTATGTTAGACTCTGGTGCAAATTCTAATAGTAAACCTAAACATCTTGTACAAGGTGCTTTAATGGGGTCTGAATACGCTAAGCTTTTATTAGGAAAAGAAAATCCTACTGTAGGATTGTTAAATATTGGTGAAGAGGCCACAAAGGGGAACGATGTCGTATTGGCGACGTATCCGATTTTGGAGGGTATGAAGACTATCAATTTTAAAGGAAATATTGAAGGTCGTGATATTCCTAAAGGTGCCGTTGATGTTGTCGTATGTGATGGCTTCGTAGGCAATGTGGTACTTAAATTTGCGGAAGGTTTAGTAACAGGTCTTACGCAATTAGTAAAGGATAGTATCATGGCAGGAAGTATTTTCGCCAAGATAGGAGCTATGCTTGTAAAGCCAGCTTTGAAAAAGATGGCAAAACGTTTGGATCACACAGAAAATGGTGGTGCTCCGCTCTTGGGAGTTAATGGGGTATTCATGATTGCTCATGGTAGTTCTAAAGCAAAAGAAATAAAAACTGCTATTGAAATTGCTAGTGATTTAGTAGAGCGTAAAATTATTCAACACATAAGAGAAACGATGGATATTGAAGGAGCCTTAAAGTATGACTATGATGAATAAACCTGTAGGAATCATTGGTACTGGGAGCTTCCTTCCTGACAATGTAGTAACAAACTTTGATCTTGAAAAAATGGTTGATACCAATGATCAATGGATTAGAGAGCGTACGGGTATAGAAGAACGACGCATTGCACCGGAAGGTATGAATACATCCTATATGGCGACAGAGGCAGCAAAAAAAGCTATGCAAATGGCTAATGTCACTGCAGAGGAAATCGACATGATTATCTTTGCTACCTTAACACCAGATATGATTATTCCTTCGGCAGCTTGTGTATTGCAAGCGAACTTAGGCGCCAAAAACGCTGCAGCCTATGATTTACAAGCGGCATGCTCTGGGTTTGTATATGGATTGATTACTGCCGCTAGTTATATTAGTTCTGGTATTTATAAAAAAGTACTCGTCGTGGGGGCGGAAATCCTTTCCCGTCGAGTAAACTGGAATGATCGTGGTACATGTATCCTCTTTGGTGATGGTGCTGGGGCTGCAGTAGTATCTGAAGTACCTGAAGGCTATGGCATTAAAGGTATTGACATGGGCGCCGATGGCACTGGCGGACCAGCGCTTTGCATTCCTGCAGGTGGCACTGCTGTGGTGGCAAATGATCAACGCGTAGAAGAGGGCTTAACATTTATTCATATGGATGGCCCTGAAGTATATAAATTTGCCGTTAAAACGATGGGGCGTACGGTTTTAAAATCCTTAGAACGCGCTGGTATGGAGTTAAACGAATTAGATTACTTCATTCCTCATCAAGCGAATATTCGTATTATTGATTCGGCAGCCAAACGTTTACATCTGCCAATGGAAAAAGTTTTTGTTAATTTACATAAGTATGGTAATACATCTGCCGCGTCTGTAGCGATTGCACTTGATGAAGCTAATCGCGAGGGACGTTTCAAACGCGGTGATAATGTTGCGTTTGCAGGATTTGGTGCAGGCCTAACATGGGCAAGCCTGGTCTTGAAATGGTATTAAGGAGGACACATCAAGATGATTAAGACTGACATTTGTGATTTATTGCAGATTGAGTATCCAATCTTTCAAGGTGGTATGGCTTGGCTCGGTACTGCAGAATTAGCGGCAGCCGTTTCTGAAGCTGGTGGCCTTGGGATTATTGGTGCTGGTCATATGCCTCCTGATATTTTCCGTAATGAAATCCATAAATTAAAAGAGCGCACTAGCAAGCCTTTTGGCTGTAATATTATGCTCATGTCTCCATTTGTAAAAGAGGTTATGGAAGTAGTTGTGGAAGAACGTGTTCCTGTTATCACTACAGGTGCAGGTAATCCTGGTGTTTATGTTCCCGCTTTGAAAGAAATTGGTACAAAAGTTATTCCTGTAGTTGCATCAGTATTACTTGCAAAGCGCTTATTACGTGGCGGTATTGATGCAATTATTGCTGAAGGTACAGAGTCTGGTGGTCACGTAGGTGATATTACAACTATGGCATTAATTCCTCAAGTAGTTGATGCTGTAGATGTACCAGTTATTGCTGCTGGTGGTATTGCAGATGGTCGTGGTATGGCTGCGGCATTTGCATTAGGTGCTAAAGCGGTACAAATGGGGACACGATTCGTATTATCCGAAGAATGTATTGCCCATGAAAATTATAAAAATGCTGTATTGAAAGCAAAAGATCGTGCTACAGTTATGACTGGCTTAACAACAGGTCATCCTGTACGTATTATAGATAATGCGTTAGCTCATAAATATAAATCTCTTGAATTTAGTGGTGGTTCTAAAGAGGAATTGGAAGCATTAGGCGCTGGCACACTTCGTTTAGCTGCTATTGATGGTAATATAAAAGAAGGTTCTGTAATGATCGGTCAAATTTCTGGTATGTTAACAGATGTTAAACCATGTGAAACTATCATTAAAGATATCATGACTGAAGCTGAAACAGTGATTAAGAATCTTCAAGGTCTTAGTAAATAAGGAGGCCCCTAATGAAAACGGCATTTGTTTTTCCTGGTCAAGGTTCTCAAAAAGTAGGCATGTTACAAGATTTGTATAATGCGTATCCTATTGTAAAACAACGTTTTGAAGAGGCTGACGAAGCACTTGGTTATTCCATCAGTAAATTATGCTTCGAAGGTCCTGATACAGAGCTCGTTAAAACAGCAAATACACAACCAGCTATTTTGACTGCATCCGTAGCTTGTTATGAAATTCTAAAAGAACAAGGCTTTACGCCTGATATCGTAGGCGGGCATAGTCTTGGTGAGTATAGTGCTCTAGTAGCAGCCGGTGTATTGAACTTTAAAGACGCAGTATATGTAGTTCATAAACGCGGTGAATATATGCAAGAAGCTGTGCCATTGGGTAAAGGCGCTATGGCGGCAATTTTGGCATTACCTCGTGAGCAAGTTGTAGAAATTTGTGAAGAAGTAAATGCTTCTGTAGGTTCTGTACAAGCAGTTAACTTCAATTGCCCTGGACAAATCGTTATTGCCGGTGAAACTGCAGCGGTGGAAACAGCAGCTGAAAAAATGAAAGAAGCAGGAGCGAAACGTGCAGTAATGCTTCCTGTGAGTGCTCCATTCCACAGCCGTTTGATGGAACCAGCAGCTCTTCGGTTAAAGGAAGAATTGGATAAGATCCAAGTGAGTGATGCACAAATTCCTGTAGTTGCAAATGTTACTGGTAAGATTTTGACTAATGCCAATGACATTAAAGAGTCCTTAGTTACTCAAGCCGCTAACCCTGTTTTATGGGAAGATTGTGTAGCTGAAATGGTAAACTTTGGTGTTACTCGCTTTGTTGAAGTGGGACCTGGGAAAGTACTTACAGGTTTTACTAAAAAGATTAACAAAGATATGGAATTAGCCAATGTTGAAGACATTGCATCCTTAGAGAAAACGCTTGAATTTTTGAAGGGGGTTCGATAAAATGCATTTAGAGGGTAAAGTAGCCATTGTAACTGGCGCATCCCGTGGCATTGGTCGCGCTGTAGCTATCAATCTAGCACAATCTGGTGCTGATGTTGTAGTAAACTATAGCGGTAGCGAAGGTGCAGCGCAAGAAACTGTTGAAGCTGTACAAGCGTTAGGCCGCAAAGCCATTAAAATTAAAGCCAATGTAGCCAATGTAGATGAAGTTGCTTCCATGGTGGAAGAAGCTCATAAAGAATTTGGTCACATTGATATTCTCGTGAATAATGCGGGGATTACGCGTGACGGTTTGTTAATGCGAATGAAAGACGAAGATTTTGATGCTGTTATCGATATCAACCTAAAAGGTGTTTACTTGGTAACTAAAGCAGTATCTAAAATCATGATGAAACAACGTTCTGGTCATATTATTAACATGACATCTGTTGTAGGTGTTATGGGTAATGCTGGTCAAACTAACTATGCTGCTTCTAAAGCGGGCGTAATTGGTTTTACTAAATCCTGTGCTAAAGAATTGGCTAGCCGTGGTATTACAGTTAATGCTATTGCTCCAGGCTTTATCAACACAGATATGACCGATGTATTACCAGAAAAAGTTAAAGAAGCTATGGTTACTGAAATTCCATTGGGCCGTATGGCTGATGCTGAAGAAGTAGCAACAGTAGTAACATTCCTTGCTAGCGATTTTGCTAATTATATTACGGGTCAAGTCATCAATGTTGATGGTGGCATGGTAATGTAGTTGTAAAATTAGACTATATATAAATACACTTTGAAAGGAGGTGAACCACTAATGAACACTTTCGATAAAGTTAAAGCAATCGTTGTGGAACAATTAGGCGTTGATGAAGCTGAAGTTACCATTGATTCTACATTCATCGACGACTTAGGCGCTGACTCCTTAGATATCGTTGAATTGATCATGGCATTTGAAGAAGAATTCAATGTTGAAATCCCTGACGACGTTGCAGAAAAAATTAAAACCGTTAAGGATACAGTAGAATATATTGATTCTGCTAAATAAGCTGTAAAGCTAACAATTCAACCGAACGGGAGGCCGAGTGGCCTCCCAACCGGTTTTATTTACAGGAGGATTTGATAGTGAAGCTCCCTGAACTTCGCATTGGGAATCTAGTGGCCAAAGTACCTATTATTCAAGGTGGTATGGCGATTAGATTGTCTACAGCTCGCTTGGCAGCAGCCGTTGCAAATGAAGGTGGTATCGGCCTTATTGCGGCATCGGGCTTGCCTTTCGATGAATTACGATACGAAATACAATTAGCTAGAAAATTATCACCTACGGGTATTATTGGTATAAATGCGATGGTAGCAGCAACTCAATTTGCTGGCTTAGTAAAGACTGCCATCGAAGAAGGCATTGATCTTGTAGTAGCAGGTGCTGGTTTTTCAAGAGATATGTTCGCAATGGGCAAAGAGTCTGGTACTCCTATTGTACCAATTGTTTCGTCCGCAAAATTAGCTCGCATTTCTGAAGGTTTAGGTGCTGCAGCTGTAATCGTAGAAGGCTGTGAAGCTGGTGGACACTTGGGGACGGATCGTTCCGCTCGAGAAATCGTTCCCGAAGTTGTAGCAGCGGTAAAAAACATTCCAGTAATTGCTGCTGGTGGTGTTCTAGATGGCCGTGATATCGTTGAAATGTTAAAAATTGGTGCTAGTGGTGTTCAAATGGGTAGCCGTTTTGCTGCTTCTGATGAATGTAATGCATCTGATGAATTGAAAAAAATGTATGTACGAGCTACAAACCCTGAGGATATAGTATTGATTCAAAGTCCTGTTGGTTTGCCTGGTCAAGCAATAAAAAACAAATTTGCTGAATCTGTTTTAGATGGTACTGTAGCGCCTCCAACGGTGTGTGATAACTGTTTAAAACATTGTTCCCATAAATTCTGCATTATCCGTGCTCTTTCTCGCGCACAACAAGGTGATGTGGAAACGGGGTTGGTGTTCTCTGGCAATAATATGAGAAAAGTCGATAGGATTATGCCAGTTAAAGATATCTTTGCTCAATTAAAACAGCAAGTAGCAGAGATCGATTAATTTAAAGGGCTGTATAGCTATAAGAGGTGGAATAATTGGAAAAACGTGTAGTAATTACTGGCTTAGGGGCAGTGACTCCTGTAGGTATCGGTAAAGAGAACTTCTACAATGCGTTATTGGCAGGTCAATCTGGTATTGGGCCGATTACACGCTTTGACGCATCTGACTATGCAACACGCATTGCGGGTGAAGTAAAAGATTTTGATATTACAAACTATGGGGTAGACAAGAAAGAAGCTCGTCGTATGGACCGTTCTGTAGAATTTGCTATCGGTGCAGCTGTTCTTGCTTGTGAAGATGCTGATCTTGATTTAGATAAAGCAGATTTAGATCGCTGTGGTACTGTAGTTGGTACAGGTATAGGCGGCATTGACTCTATCCATGAGGTGTATGAAACATTATTCGAAAAAGGTCCTGGCCGTGTAAGTCCATTTGCAGTACCTATGATGATTGCAAATATGACATCTGCACGCGTATCTATTCGCCTTGGTCTTAAAGGTCCAGTTATTACAGACGTAACTGCTTGTACTTCTGGTACAAATGCGATTGGCGATGCATTCCGTATCATCCAACGTGGAGATGCTGATGTGATGTTTGCTGGTGGTACTGAGGCTGCGGTATCTCCGGCTGCTGTAGCTGGTTTTGCGGCTATGAAAGCTATGTCTACACGCAATGATGAGCCAACAAAGGCGTCCCGTCCATTTGACCGTGACCGTGATGGTTTCGTAATGGGTGAAGGTGCTGGTATCGTAGTTCTTGAAGAATTAGAACACGCAAAAGCACGCGGTGCGCATATCTATGCTGAAGTTGTGGGCTATGGTAGCAATGGTGATGCTTACCATATCACTGCACCAGCTCCAGGTGGTGTTCAAGCTCGTAAATGTATGGAATTAGCAATTAAAGATGCAGGTATTGATCCTAAAGACGTTAACTACATCAATGCTCATGGTACATCTACTGGCCTTAATGACCAAAATGAAACATTGGCTATTAAAGAATTGTTCGGCGATCACGCTAAAAATATCGCTGTTAACTCTACTAAATCCATGACAGGTCACTTATTGGGGGCTGCTGGTGCTATTGAAACTATCGTAATGGCAATGGCGATTGAAACTGGTAAAGTTCACCCTACAATTAACTGTGACAATCCTGATGAAGGTTTGGATCTGGACTATGTTCGTGAAGGCGCACGTGAACTTCAAGTAAAATGTGCACTTTCTAACTCTTTCGGTTTTGGTGGTCATAACGGTACACTTTGCATTCGCCGTTATGAAGCTTAATGGTTACTATCGAAACGCATAAGAGTAAGATAACACAAGCTCGTGAAGAATCTCTTCATGAGCTTGTTGCTCGTTTAGACATACCTGTGTCAGATATATCCATTATAGATTGTGCTTTTACACATACTTCTTATGCGAATGAACATAAATCAAAGCATATTCATCACAATCAGCGATTAGAGTTTTTAGGCGATGCTGTTTTGGATCTTATTATTGGGGAATACCTATTTAAGACATATCCAGATATGGCTGAAGGTAATTTAACGAAAATTAAGGCCGCTACAGTGTGTGAGGATTCTTTAGCATCTGTGAGTCGTTCTTTGCAACTAGGACAATATTTATTGCTCGGTCATGGAGAACGCGCTTCCGGTGGTAACGATAGAAACTCTATATTAGCGGATACCTTTGAGTCTCTCATCGGTGCCATTTATATTTCTACAGATTATCAAACGGCTATGGCCTTTGTTTTAAAGCATTTAACTACCTATATCATGCAAGCCTTAGAAGGTAAGCGGGGCAAAGATTATAAGACATTATTACAAGAATATGTGCAACGTGATGGGGATAAACATATTGTCTATCATTTGCTCAGTGAAAGTGGTCCCGATCATGCTAAAACCTTCCATATGGAGGTTGAAATTAATGGTGTTACTTACGAGGCCGGCTCTGGTAAAAGTAAAAAAATTGCAGAACAACATGCGGCTCAATTGACTTTAGAAAAGTTGATGGCTGATAAATAGAAAAGCGCCGAATGGCGCTTTTTTTGTATAATAGTATGTGAGTAATATATAGTATGTGAGTAATAATCTATATAATGGTAGATGAATAATGATCTATATAATGATAGATGAACAATAATCTATATAATAATAGATGAATAATAATTTTTACATAAGAAGAGGAGGTGTCTATGAAACCATTTGGTATGATTCCCTTTTTTATACCTCACGTAGGTTGTCCCTATGTGTGTACATTTTGTAATCAATCTCGTATTACAGGCCAATCTGGTATTAGTCACCTAACTCCAGAATATATACAACAAACAATCAAAGACTATGTAGGAACAAAGCGGAATGAAAAGTTTTGGGAGGTTGCCTTTTATGGTGGATCATTTACGGCTATTATTAAAGATTTACAACATAAATTATTAATGCCTGCCTATGAAATGCTTCAACAGGGCCTCATTGATGGCATACGCTGTTCTACAAGGCCCGATGCTGTAGGAGATGAAGCGATTACATTATTACAGTCTTATGGAGTAAAAACTGTGGAACTTGGTGTGCAGTCTATGAATGATGGTATTTTAGTCGATGCTAAGAGGGGGCACACGGCACAAGAGGTAGTAGAGGCTGTTACACGATTAAAACATCGTGATATGACCGTTGGGGTTCAACTTTTACCGGGACTAAAAGGAGAGACTTGGCAAACCATAATAGAAACGGCCATTGCAGTAGCCGCATTACGACCTGATTTTGTACGTATCTATCCCGTACTAGTTATAGAAAATACAGAGCTAGCCGAACAGTATAGAGCTGGAGAATATAAACCACTAAGTACTGAGCTAGCTATACAGTATTGTTCATTTTTAAAAGATTGGTTTGAACAGCATGGCATTGAAGTCATTCGCACGGGTTTACAAAGTACAGAAGAATTAGATTCTAGGAATAGCTTAGTAGCGGGGCCATATGAGCCCGCTATGGGGGAGCTGGTTGTGAACGAACAGTATAAGCAGCGAATTGAACGTTGTATTGATGAGCATGCATCTCAGTATACGTACGCACTAAGTAACGATTGTTTTAATCTAACTGACTACGCTACTTATGAAAATCTAGGATTTAGTGGAGTTAGTGCTTATAATGCTGATAATAGTGGATATATAGATAACACTAATAATGATAGAACAAATTATATTAGGAATAATGGTATTGCAGTACAGCATAATATTGTTATTTCTTATCCGAGATGCTTAACATCTAAGGTGCGAGGCCTTAATAATCGAAACGTTAAATACTTTCAGATTCAGTATCCGCAGTATGCATTTGAATGGTGTGAAGAACGCACGAGAAATACCGTTCGTTGCTGTATTGATGGCCTGCAATATGTGTTATAATAAAAGATATGATTATTTAGGGTTGTTGGTAGAAAGGAGGCAGTCATGCAATTACTTCGGTTGGAATTAAAGGGCTTTAAATCGTTTGCGGATAAAACGATTGTAAAATTCTCACCAGGAATGACTGCCGTTATTGGTCCTAACGGAAGTGGTAAAAGTAATATTACGGATGCTATGAAATGGGTATTGGGAGAATCCAATGTCCGTAATTTGCGCGGTCAAAAAGCAGAGGATATTATTTTCTCTGGTACGGAAAAGCGCAAACCTATGAGCGCTGCTGAGGTTACACTTGTGTTTGACAATAGTGACCAACAATTAGATATAGATATGGCTGAGGTAGCCATTACACGCCGTATATACCGCACTGGTGAAAGTGAGTTCCTCATTAATAAGCGATCTTGTCGTTTAAAGGACATACATCTTTTACTAGCAGATACCGGTCTTGGTAGAGACTCCATGGCTATCATTGGGCAGAACCGAATTGATGCTATTTTAAATTCTAAACCTGAAGAACGGCGCCTTATCTTTGAAGATGTAGCAGGTATTTCTCGCTTTAAGATCAATAAAGAAGATGCATTGCGTCGTATTGCCAGTACAGATCGTAATATGGAGCGTGTACGAGACGTAATGGCTACCATTGAAGAGCAATTAGGACCTTTGTCTGAAAAAGCGGAAAAGACTAAAAAATATATGACCTTAAGCCGCGCAAAGCGCGATTATGATGGGGCATTAGGCTTCCACAATTATAAGACCTCTGATCGTCTTTTAACACGTTTTGAAAACGATAATATTGCCTTTAAAGATGAAGAAATTGAGCTTCAAACTGAATTGTCTAAATTAGAGGCTCGTCGTCACGAATTGCAATCGTCCTCGTCAAAAGAGCAGGAACAGCTTAAGTTGTGGGAGGCTCAGTATACTGAAAAGCAACGTGATGAAGAACGCTTAGCTGGCCATTTACGTCTCTTAGAAGAGCAACTAAAAACAGCGCGCCGTGAATTAGATGAAACTTCTATGCGCATTAGCGAGCTAGAGGCTACGCAAAAGGGCGAGGAGCAACAATTGCGCATCTTAAATCAATTGATTCAAGATGAAAGTGCTCAATTAGTAGAGAAAGAGTCTAATTTAGAAGAATTAGAAGCGACCTACAAAAAGGCTGTTGAAGATGTAAGGGCAGAACAAGCTAAGTTCCAATCCTTGCAATCCGATCGAGAGGCTTTTGAGCAACGTCAATTAGAAGTTGTGAGTGCTATTGAAACGGCTAAGGCTAGTATTCGGAGCTTAGAAGCTCGCAAGGTAGAAAGCAAAAATCAATGTGCTATTCTAGAATCTGAAATAGCACAGGTAGATAGTGAACTACAAGTCGCTCGTTCTGAATTTGAAGAGCTAGGCCAAAAGTTTAATGCCTTATCTGCTCAACGACAAGCCCTCGTTGATGATGCTAAGAATGCGGCTATGAAAGCGCGTGAAGAGCGTAAGGAGTTACAAAAGCTGCGCACTCAAGAACAACGTGCAAAAGGTCGTTTAGAACTCTTAGCACAGTGGGAGGAACAGCACGAAGGCTATTTAGAAGGTACTAAGAATATCCTCAATGGTAAAGGTTCTTGGCGCGAACAAATCACGGGCGCTGTTGGCGATCTCTTTATGGTAGAGGACAAATATACTACGGCTATCGAAACGGCATTAGGCGGTAGTGTTAACCATGTTGTGACTACTACAGCTCGCGCTGCTGCGGAGGGTGTCAACTATTTGAAATCTATCCAAGGTGGTCGTGTAACCTTCTTGCCTATGGATTCAGTAAAAGGTAAACCATATGATACACCGGCTTTACATGAAAGCTGTGTATTAGGCACTGCTGTTGATTGTATTTCCTTTGATAATAAGTACGCCCATATTTTTCAATACTTGTTGGGACGCACCTTGGTAGTATCTTCCATGGATGATGCTATTGGATTACAGAAAAAATACAATCAGCAATTGCGTATTGTAACCCTTACGGGTGAACAGTTCCAACCGGGTGGCTCTTTAACGGGTGGTGCTACGAAGCGTAAGCGCGCCTCTGTATTGAGCCGTAAGGAAGAAGCAGCTAGTCTTGAACAAGAGCTTGTACAAATTGAAGAACAAATCCGTTCCTTAACAGCTAGCTTAGAAAATCTAGAAAAACGGGTTGAAGAGGCTGAAAAAGAACGAGCTAGCCTTGATGAAATCTATCAACATACGAACTTACTCTATGTGGCTAGTGAAACAAAGGTACAAAATATACAACATCAGATAGATCGTAAGAAACGTGTTCTTTCAGAAGAAGAGCAACGTTTAGTACAAATTGATATTGATTTGGCTACTACAACTGCTAACTTGAAAGATCAAGAAACAGCATTAGCTTCCTTGCAAGAGAATCATGGTGTGGATGGTAATCAAGGGGCGTTGATGGATCGATTGACTGTGTTGCAAAAGGTGCAACAAGAGGCGTATGAAGCTTTTACAGAAGTTCGCCTTACTTGTGATACCTTGCGACATACCATTCAGGAACGGGAAACACAACGTGAACAGCGTAATCAGTCTATTTCTAGTATTATTGAGCGCTTAACACCACTTCGTAATTTGTTAGTTAGTACTACACAACGCTATGAAGAGGAATTACCTAAGGCTCAGGAAGTTGCAGAACAAGAGTTGGCTTCTGCTACGGCTGAGGTTGAACGATTACGTGCTCTTCGTGATGAAGCCTATGATAAAACATCTACGGGGCGCGAGGAAATGGAATCTATCCTCAGTGAGCAAGACCGATTGAATCAACGCTATAAAGTGGTGCAAGGTCGTCTTGTTGATATGGAAGGTAAAATTACACGTCATCGCATGGACTGTGAGCGCTTTATAGAAGAATTGCAAGAGTTAGGCTTTACATTGGAAGATGCTCAAGCCCTTCGCATTGAAGGCTCCGTTAACGATTGGAAGGATGAGCAAGCTCGTTTGATGGCCGAAATTGCCGAATTGGGTCCAGTCAATCCAAATGCCGTTGAGGAATATGAAGAGACTAAAGAACGCTATGATTTCTTAACCACACAATTAGCTGATTTAGATACGGCAAAGGCGCAATTACAGGCGGTTATTGCCGAAATGGATAAGGCTATGAGTACACAGCTATACGATGTATTGGATGTGGTAGGCCATAGATTCCAAGAGGTATTCAGCCAATTGTTTGGTGGCGGTACTGCGCAAATTGTACTGACTGATCCAGATAATATCTTGACGGGTGGTATCGATTTCTATATTCAACCACCAGGGAAAAAGCGTCAACAATTGACACTTTTATCGGGTGGTGAACGTGCTCTTACAGTTATCGCTTTATTGTTCTCATTCCTCGATTATCGTCCAGCTCCGTTCTGCGTGCTTGACGAAGTTGACGCGGCGCTTGACGAAGCCAATGTTGAACGATTTAGTTCCTACTTAAATCGAGTAAATAAAGAAACACAATTTATCGTTGTATCTCACCGTAAAAAGACGATGGAAGCTGCCGAAGTACTTCAAGGGGTAACAATGGTGGAACGCGGTGTATCGCGATTATTAACAGTAGCATTTGAAGATGTGAAGGAGGATCTAGCATAATGGCATTTGGATTCTTTGATAGAATTAAAGACGGTTTAGAAAAAACTCGTAAGTCTTTTGTAAAAAATGTAGAAAGCATCGTTATTGGTTATGCGCAAATCGATGATGATTTTTTAGATGATTTAGAAGCAGTTATGCTTACTAGTGATCTAGGCCCTAAGACGACAGAATACTTGATGAAAGAAATTCGTCGTGGTGTAACAGAAGGTATCATTAATCATACAGGCGATGTAATGCCGTTCATGGAAGACCGCATCACGGAAATGCTCATCGATCAAGAAGATGAAATTACTTTGCACCATCCTGAGGTTATCCTCGTAGTTGGTGTAAATGGTGTTGGTAAAACAACGACAATCGCTAAATTGGCTAATTATTATACTAAAGAAGGTAAAAAGGTTATCATTGCTGCAGGTGATACATTCCGTGCCGCTGCAGCTGACCAATTATCCATTTGGGCTGATCGCGTTGGTGTGCCGATTGTTAAACATAAAGAAGGCGCAGATCCTGCTGCCGTTGTATATGATGCAATGGAAGCTGCGAAAGCTCGTAATGCAGACCTTGTTATCGTAGATACGGCTGGTCGTCTACATACTAAGGTTAACCTTATGGAAGAGCTTAAAAAGATGGGGCGCGTAGCGAATAATCACGTAGAAGGTGCGCCGCATCAAACATTGCTCGTTTTAGATGGTACTACGGGTCAAAATGCAGTAAGCCAAGCTAAATTATTTGGTCAAGCTGTACCAGTAAATGGTATTGTTGTAACTAAACTAGATGGTACGGCAAAAGGCGGCGTAGTTATCTCTATTAAAGAGGAACTGGGCGTACCCGTACGCTGGATTGGCGTTGGCGAAGGTATGGATGACTTGCGTCCATTTAATGCAAAAGAATTTGCTAATGCATTATTTAATAAAGGAATGATTCAAGGTGACAAATAAATATAACCGGGAATTCTTACTTGAATATGTAGAATCTGAAAATAAAAAAAATGAATGTAATGTTAGCCTAGAAAATATGAATAAGATTGTTAGCTTAATCGAGTACTTTGGTATTGAACTATATCGCCCCATTACGCGATTGCTACTTTCAAACTGGGAAGAAATTACAGATCGTATTAATAACTATACTGAATCAGATTGGATGATGGCTGATGAAATCCAAAAGACCACACCTACATTAGATCGTTTTTCTATTGCTATGCTCATCGAAGTCTTAGAAGGTGAGGATACGTTGAATCAAGCGGAAAATGCAGGTCGTCGTTTGACGGATGAAGAAATGAAAGCCATCCGTAAACATCAGGATGAACAGTAATGAAGCATAGTACATATAATTACGAGGGGGGCCAACCATTTAAAGTGGAGGCGCCCTTTGCGCCTACAGGGGACCAACCTACTGCGATTCAATCTTTAACAGAAGGCATTGAACGCGGTGAATGGGCCCAAGTTTTGCTCGGTGCCACTGGTACTGGTAAGACCTTTACAATGGCCAAGGTTATTGAGGCAGTTCAAAAGCCGACCTTGATCATTGCTCATAATAAAACCTTGGCTGCTCAATTATGTAGCGAGTTTAAAAGTTTCTTCCCTAATAATGCGGTAGAATATTTTGTATCTTACTACGATTTTTATCAACCGGAGGCCTATATTCCTTCTAGTGATACATATATCGAGAAGGATGCGTCTATTAATGATGAAATTGATAAACTGCGGCATAGTGCTACAATGAGTCTTTTTGAGCGTCGCGATGTCATTATTGTTGCCTCTGTTAGCTGTATTTATGGCTTAGGTGACCCTGAGGACTATTCTGATCTTGTATTGTCCTTACGCTTAGGTCAAACGAAATCGCGCGATGAAATTTTAGCTAAACTCGTAGATATTCAATATACGAGAAATGATATGAACTTTATTCGCGGCACCTTCCGTGTACAAGGGGATACAATTGATATTTTCCCTGCTGCTTATAGTGAAAGAGCCATTCGTGTGGAGCTCTTTGGTGATGAAATCGACCGCCTTGTAGAGGTAGATTCCTTGACGGGTGAAGTTATTGCGGAACGAAAGCACGTTGCTGTCTATCCAGCATCTCACTATGTGACGACGAAAGAGAAGATGAATATTGCCGTAGAGCGTATAGAAGCCGAACTAGATGAACAGCTAGCGAAGTTAAAAGCTGCTGACCGTCTATTGGAGGCTCAGCGCTTAGAACAGCGTACCCGTTATGATATAGAAATGATGCAAGAAATGGGCTATTGCTCGGGCATCGAAAACTATTCACGTCATATGTCTGAACGCAAGGCTGGGGAAGCACCGTTTACATTGATTGATTATTTCCCAGATGATTTCCTCATCATGGTGGACGAGTCTCATGTGACGATGCCTCAAATTCGAGCTATGTACAATGGTGACCGTGCCCGTAAAGAATCTCTTATAGAATATGGTTTCCGTCTGCCTTCTGCACTCGATAATAGACCACTTCAATTCGATGAATTTGTAGAGCGTATCAATCAAATTGTTTACGTATCGGCAACACCTGGCCCATACGAAATGGAAGTAGAAACGAATATTGCAGAGCAAATCATTCGTCCTACGGGCTTATTAGATCCATCTATAGAAATTCGTCCTATAAAGGGGCAAATGGATGACTTGCTTGGAGAAATTCACAAACGAGCTGCTAAGAATGAACGGGTTCTCGTTACGACCTTGACGAAGAAGATGGCTGAGGATTTAACAGAATTCTTGAAGGAAATGGGCGTACGCGTTCGTTACCTTCATTCCGATATTGTTACTATTGAGCGGGCTGAAATCATTCGTGATTTGCGGGCTGGAGTATTCGATGTATTAGTTGGTATTAACTTGCTTCGTGAAGGTCTCGATATGCCAGAGGTTTCTTTGGTTGCTATCTTAGATGCGGATAAAGAAGGTTTCTTGCGTTCCGATACGGCTATGATTCAAACTATAGGTCGTGCGGCTCGTAATGTGAATGGTCATGTTATCATGTACGCAGATCGTGTAACAGGTTCTATGCAACGGGCTATCGATGAAACAGACCGTCGTCGTGCCGTGCAAGAGGCTTATAATATTGAACATAATATTACGCCTAAATCTGTATCTAAAGATGTAAAAGAGCTAATCGAATTAACGAAAATCGAAGAAGATATGGTTACCGATGGAAAGGGACTTTCATCGAAAAAAGGAAAACAAAAAAAATCCTCAGAGGGCATGGACCATGGACACGAATCATATGTTCAAGATACATCAGCACCTAAGGTGGCAGATATAACACCGGAAGAATTGTACAATAAGATTGAAGAACTAGATCGTCAAATGAAGGCCGCCGCAAAGCAGCTTGAATTTGAAACCGCTGCTAAGTTACGTGATCAATTGGGCGTATTACGTCAACAATGGTCCGATATGCATAGTGCAGGAGATAGCAAGTTGAAGAAGCCTGCTTCTACCAAATCTAGAAAGCGGACGAGTCCAAAAAGTAAATCTTAAGAGCAATTTTAAAAGATTGTAAGAAAACACATAGATTATATAGACTATATGTGCGATAATATACATATATTATTTCATGTTAGTAATCGGAGAGATGATGCCGTTTGGTATCATCTCTTTAAATAGGAAAGATAATGAAAGATCAATTGATTGTAAAAGGTGCGCGTCAGCATAACCTAAAAAATATTGATATATCCTTGCCACGTGATCAGTTTATCGTCTTAACTGGCCTCAGTGGTTCTGGTAAATCATCCCTAGCATTTGATACGATTTACGCAGAAGGACAACGACGTTATGTTGAGTCCCTGTCTGCGTATGCACGTCAATTTTTGGGACAAATGGATAAACCCGATGTCGATTATATTGAAGGTTTATCTCCCGCCATTTCTATCGACCAAAAGACGACGAGTCGCAACCCTCGTTCTACGGTTGGTACCGTAACGGAGATTTACGACTATTTACGTCTCTTATTTGCACGCGTAGGTCATGCACACTGTCCAGAATGTGGTAAGCCTATTACCCAGCAAACAATACAACAAATGACCGACGATGTAATGAGCTTTCCCGAAGGTTCAAAGATTTTAGTGCTGGCCCCTATGATTCAAGGTAAAAAAGGGGAACATAAATCGGTGTTTGAACAACTTCGCAAAGAAGGCTTTGTTCGTGCTCGAGTAGACGGTGTAGTGCGTACCTTGGACGAAGAAATTGTATTAGAGAAAAATAAGAAGCATTCCATCGATATCGTTGTGGACCGTCTCGTTGTAAAAGAAGGCATTGAATCTCGGTTGGCTGACTCTATGGAGACCGCTTCAAAATGGGCAGAAGGCATCGTTGTGATTCAAGAGGTAGACGGACCTGAACACATGTATAGCCAACATTTTGCGTGCCCAGATTGTCATATTTCATTACCTAAAATTGAACCGCGTATGTTCTCTTTTAATAGTCCGTTTGGTGCGTGTCCATCTTGTTTAGGGATTGGTTCTACTATGGAGGTTGATGAGGAGCGCATTATTCCAGATGGATCTATTAGCTTTGCCGATGGTTGCGTGCAAGCCTTGAGCTCCAATCCTAATGCTTGGTTTATGCGTCAAGTAGAAGGTCTATTAAAAGCTAATGGATATTCCTTAGACTCCACCTATGATGAATTGCCGAAAGCATTACAGAAAAAGGTGATGTACGGTACGACGGATAAGGTAAGTTTCACCTATGAAAATATGAGAGGTGAGATAAAGGAATTCTTTACTGAGTACGAAGGTATTTTACCGATGGTTAAGCGCCGTCATAGTGAAGCCTCTACAGACTCTATGCGTGAAGAATTTGAAAAGTTTATGTCTATTAAGCCGTGTACTACATGTCATGGGGCTCGTCTTAAACCTGAAGTATTAGCTATTACTGTAGGGGATAAGAATATCAACGAAGTAACGCAGTTAACTATTAAAGAAGCACTCGATTTCTTTGGTAATCTACAGTTAACTGAACGTGAACAAGTGATTGGTGCTCAAATTTTAAAGGAAATCAATGCTCGTCTAGGTTTCCTTAATAATGTAGGTCTCGATTACCTAACAATGAACCGTAGTGCAGGCACATTATCTGGTGGTGAAGCACAGCGTATTCGTCTAGCTACGCAAATCGGCTCTGGTTTGGTAGGTGTATTGTACATCCTAGACGAACCGTCCATAGGTCTACATCAACGAGATAATGATCGACTTATCGATACCTTAAAAGGCTTGCGGGACTTAGGTAATACCTTGCTCGTTGTAGAACACGACGAAGATACGATGCGTGCGGCTGACTATCTCGTGGACATTGGTCCAGGTGCAGGTGAGCATGGCGGTCAAATTATTGCCGCTGGTTCTGTTGACGAAGTTATGAAGGTAAAAGACTCTATTACTGGTCAGTATTTGAGTGGTCGTAAATTTATTGCTCTTCCGGAAGAACGCCGTAAACCAGGTAAGAACTGCATTGAAATTCGCGGTGCTAAGGAAAACAATTTACAAAATGTAAATGTAAAATTTCCTATTGGCTTGTTTAATGTTGTTACTGGTGTCAGCGGTTCTGGTAAGTCTACCTTGATTAATGAAATTCTCTACAAAGGTTTAGCTAATCAATTATATCGCTCTAACCACAAAGTAGGGGCTCATAAAGAAATCCGTGGTCTTGAACATATCGATAAAATCATCAATATTGATCAAAGCCCTATCGGACGTACACCTCGTTCCAATCCAGCTACATATACAGGTGTATTTGATGCCATACGCGAACTATATAGTCAAACACCGGAAGCAAAGATGCGCGGTTACAAACAAGGGCGCTTTAGCTTTAACGTAAAAGGTGGCCGTTGTGAAGCTTGTCGTGGTGACGGTATCATTAAAATTGAAATGCACTTCTTACCAGATGTGTATGTACCTTGTGAGGTTTGTAAGGGAGCCCGTTATAACCGAGAAACCTTAGAGGTTAAATACAAAGGTAAATCTATTGCAGATGTACTAGATATGACGGTAGATGATGCGGTTGAGTTCTTCAGCGCTATTCCGAAGATCAATCGTAAAATGGTTACCTTGCAAGAGGTGGGTCTTGGCTATATTCGTTTAGGTCAAGCCGCAACAACCTTATCTGGTGGTGAAGCACAACGCGTTAAATTAGCTACTGAATTAGCTCGTCGCAGCACAGGTAAAACGCTATACATCCTAGATGAACCTACTACAGGTCTTCACGCCGAGGATATTCGCAAGTTATTACACGTATTGCAACAACTCGTAGAGGGTGGCGATACAGTTGTCGTTATCGAACATAATTTAGATGTTATTAAGATGGCTGATCACATTATTGATCTTGGTCCTGAAGGTGGTAATCGCGGAGGCACTATCGTGGCAATTGGTACGCCTGAGGAAATTGTTAAGGTGAAAGAAAGCTATACCGGGAAATTCTTAGGTCCTGTATTGGAACAGACTAAGAAATTTATGAAAGCTGCAAAAAATAAGAAATAAAACATCTAAAAATCTACAAGGAAAGGAGGAAATATGCCGTCTGAAGAATTACTGGAAAAGGTTAGCCATTTGCCAACTACACCAGGCGTATATTTGTGGCGTGATCAATATAACCGAATTATTTATGTAGGTAAGGCTATTAACTTGCGAAATCGTGTGCGTTCCTATGTGCGTAACGATGCAAATCGCGCACCAAAGGTTACGGCCATGATGAAACGAGCCGTCGATGTGGAAGTCATTCAAACAAAAACGGAGATGGAAGCGCTCATCTTGGAGAATACACTTATCAAGGAGCATGAACCGAAATATAACATTAGACTTCGTGATGATAAGACATACCCATATGTAAAAGTCTCTGTGCAAGAGGATTACCCACGCGTATATATGACGCGTCGTTTAGAGCGGGACGGAGCCAAGTACTTTGGCCCTTTTACAGATGTCACATCTGTTCATGTGGTACTGAAATTAATACGACAGTACTATCCATTGCGTACCTGTAAGTCTATGAAGGTAGAACGCCCATGCTTACAGTATCATATGCATTACTGCGAGGCGCCGTGTTTTAATAAAATATCGGTACCCGATTATCGGAAGTATATTGACGAAATCATAGAACTTTTTGAAGGTAAACCTATACCATTGCTAAAGGAAATTAAATCAAAGATGGAGGCTGCTGCAGAAGATTTGCGCTTTGAAGATGCTGCACGTTATCGTGATCAATTGTCTAGCATTGAAAAGATACAAGAAAAGCAACGCATGGTTACTCAACGTGGCGATTTAGACGTCTTAGGATTGGCTGTAGATACATCGATGGCCTGTGTACAGTTGCTATTCATCCGCGGTGGTCGTCTGTTAGGCCGTGAGAATTACTTTGTGCAACATGATGGCGATAGTTCAGAAACCATTATGACAGACTTTATCAAGCAATACTATGGAGATACAAACTTTATTCCTAAAGAGTTGTTACTACCTATGGAGAGTACAGATAGAGACTTATTAACAGAATGGTTTACACAGCTCAAAGGTCAACATGTAGATGTATCTGTGCCACAACGTGGCTATAAGATGGATATGATTAAGATGGCGCATGAAAATGCGGAAACCTTCCTTGAAGAACGTCGCCGTCAGTGGCAGCACCAAATCGATAAGACTGGCGGAGCGATTAAGAAGCTAGCCGAGATTCTCGACTTACCACGCTTACCGGAACGCATGGAATGTTTCGATATCTCCCATACACAAGGCTCTGAAACCGTGGCGTCCATGGTTGTCTTTGAAGGTGGCAAGCCAGCGAAAAAGGAATATCGTCGTTTTAAATTGAAAACTACGCAAGGTAAATCTGATGACTTTAAGTCTATGGCTGAAATTATGGAACGACGCTATGGTAATGAAACAGATTGGCCTATGCCAGACCTCATTATTATCGATGGTGGTAAAGGTCAGCTCAATGCAGCTTTGCCGTTGATTCGTGCAGTAGGTGTTACTGATGTGCCAGTTATCTCTTTGGCTAAGCGTATTGAAGAGGTCTTTGTAGAAGGGCAATCTGAAAGTATCATTTTGAGTCATCACACGCCGGAACTTCAATTACTCCAACAAATTCGTGATGAAGCCCATCGTTTTGCCATTACTTATCACCGTAAGTTGCGGGGCAAGCGAAATCTTGAATCTATTCTAGATCATATTGAAGGCATCGGTCCTAAACGCCGTAAGGCCTTATGGGCTCACTTTAATAGTTTAGAGGCCATGAAAGAGGCATCTATTGATGAACTAGCAAATGTAGAATCTATGAATTATAAGACGGCAGAAACACTATATAATTTCTTCCGTATGTCCAAAGTAGAGAAACAAGAGATTTTAAAATAAAATGGAAAAAGCACCTATTAATGTTTTACACTGATGTGTAATATTCAATAGGTGCTTTTATTATTTTGTAATAGCTCTAGGTTTGTAATGTTGTATATAGTATGTGCGAAGTGTAAATAATATACCTGCAACTACTACACTAGCCAACAAACCAATCCATACGCCAAATGGTCCATAATTAGGATTTTTAGCAAGGGTATAAGCCGTTGGGAAACATACACCCCAATAAGAAATGAGTGAGATGTAAAGAACTACTTTTACATCCTTGTAGGCTCTTAGAATACCTTGTAATGGAGTACCTATGGCATCGATAGCAGCAAAAAATACGCCATACCCCAGGAAGTGATAAATAAGCTCATATACTTCATCATCATTGGTGAATAGATCAGCAATATTATCCATATGGGTGAACGTAAATGCGCATATAAGAACAGCTATAATGATAGCTAATACACGAGAAATATAAGAGTATTGAATGGCTTCCTTTTTTCGCCCTGCACCGAGTTCATAAGCAACGGCAATGGTAGAAGACATGGCAATGCTTAATGGTAAGCAGTAGAATACATTAGTAAAGGAAATAACCGATTGATGAGCTGCTACTACAGCAGATCCAAAGTGAACCATTAAGAGACCAGCAATGCTAAAGATACTAGCTTCAAAGAAGATGGAAAAACCAATGGGTATACCAACTTGTAATTGTTCACGGATATAGTGGAAATTAGGACTATGGAAATCTTTATAGATGCGATAGCCTTTTAACTTAGGATGCAATAGAATGACTAAGCTAAATAGAATAAAGTTCGTCCAACAGGCACCAGCAATACCGTAGCCAGCTCCAACGCCACCGATTTCAGGAAAACCGTAATGACCAAAGATGAGTGCGTAATTTAAGAATACGTTAATCACAAAGCTTGTAAAGACGATGGCCATGGAGTAATGCGTTAATCCATGAGAATCGACTGTATTACGCAAGGTATTTACCCAGAGTAATGGGAATAAACCAAGTGCAAAGGCTTTCAGATAACTAATACATACCTCGGCGGCAGCTGGTTCAAGATTTAAATATGTCAATAAAGGGCGTAAGCCGAATATACCGATTAGTAAAATTAAAAATGCTAGTCCTGTACCGATGAAAAGGCCTTGATGAAAGATTATTGGAATATCATCTGTTTTCTTAGCTCCTAATAGTTGAGAAATGATTGGCGTGATACCCATTAATGTACCTTGTGCAAAGATATAGAAGAGGAGCCACAAATTATATCCCGTAGCTACACCAGCTAAATCAGTTGTACTATATTGCCCCGTTAAAAAAATGGCGATGAAGGTAGACCCAATCAGGGAAAATTGAGTGATGCACATTGGAGTAAATAGTTTTATGAACAACCATAATTTTTGCAGTATAGAATATGTTTGATACATACTAACCTCCCTAGTAACGATATACTATACCATACCATAAAGTAGTTCAATTTAATAGCCAAAACCTAAGAAAAAAAGGAATTAAATATATAAAAATAAAGAGCCCATATTATGATTATGTAAGGGTAGAAATACAGTTATATAAACTACCTTATTTAATAAGAAAGAATTATGATAAAAATGTATATATATGTTGATAATTGAATTTTACACTACTTTACTATATCGATTATAATATATATACTATTGTTTTATTCTAAGGAGGATACATTGGACATCTTAACTGTACAAGGCTTATTAGCGATGCTGCAAATCATCGTTATTGATATTTTATTAGCTGGTGATAATGCCATTGTTATTGGTATGGCGGCTCGCAACTTACCCGCACATTTACAGAAGAAGGCGATTTTCTGGGGCACAGCTGGCGCCATTATTTTACGTCTTGTTATGGCATTCCTATTTGTAGAGGCATTGAACAATATTCCTGCTTTACGTTTAGTAGGTGGTATCCTTCTTTTATGGATCGGTTACAAGCTTGTTGTTGATGATGATAGCGAGCACAACATTGAGGCTAAAGATAACTTGCGCGCTGCTATCATGACCATTGTTATTGCAGATGGAATTATGGGTATTGACAATGTTATTGGTGTAGTTGGTGCCGCTGGTGGCAATATGACATTAGTTGCTATCGGTATGCTTATTACAGTACCTATTATCATTTATGGTAGTACTTTATTTGTAAAAGTTATCGAACGTTTTCCAATCATTCTTTACGTTGGTGGTGGTATTCTCGCTTGGGTAGGTGCAGCGATGAGTGTGGAAGATAAATTAATTTCACATACCGTAGAACCGTATGCATTACTCATCAAAGTTGGAGCTGTTATCCTCGTAGTAGGGGCATCTTTGTTAGTAAAGAAACTTAAAAAATAATGTAATATATCTCTTCTTCTAGTCATAGGAGGAGAGATATTTTTTTGTAAAAGTATAGTTATTATAAAGAATCTCATAGGCTAATCTTAAGAATAACTGTGGTAGTCTAAGTGCTTTCTTTTAGATGAGAAAATAGAGAATTTGTGGTATAGTTAAGGGATAGTTATTGAATTAGCAGAGTGAATTGAGGTAAGTATAGAATGGAATTTTTAGAAGCTGCAACGTGGATAACGATTAGTAAAATCATTTTGATCGATATTTTATTGGCAGGAGATAATGCCGTTGTTATTGGTATGGCAGCGGGTAAATTGGCGCCAGAATTACAAAAGAAAGCCGTTATCTGGGGTACAGTAGGGGCTATTGGAATGCGCCTTGTATTTGCCACTCTTTTAGTAGAAGCACTTACTTTAATTCCTCTTATTCACTTAGGTGGTGGCCTTGTACTTGTATGGATTGCCATTCAACTCTTAAAAGGTGGAGATGAAGAGGCACATATCGAAGCTAAGAATTCCTTAATGGGAGCCATTTGGACAATCATTGTGGCTGATGCGATGATGAGTATCGATAATGTAATTGGCGTAGTTGGTGCCGCTAAAGGACATTTAGAGCTCGTTATTGTTGGTATGTTGATTACTGTTCCCATCATTGTGTTCTGCTCTACACTATTTGCTCGTATCATCAATAAGTTTCCTGTCATTCTTTGGGCTGGTGGTGCGTTATTAGGTTGGGTTGCTGGTGAAATGATTGTGGAAGATCCACTTCTTATGCCATATATACAAGGTGAAGAATCGCTTGTGAAATTTGGCACTGTATTCTTCGTACTTATCGTAACTGGCATGATTAAAATTTGGAAGAAAAGAGACTCGTAATGAACGGTACAAGTCGTACATCTCGTAAGAAAAAATCTAAACAACAACGTAGAAACGGTAATTGTGTGAATACAGGTCAATCAGTTACTAGTACATTATCTAAGAAGCAACAAGCTATATTCAATGCTCCAGTTAAGTTAGGTGATGAGGTCTTAGTTACTATTCATGGTATCGGCAGTAGTGGTGAAGGTGTAGGTCGTGTAGACGAGTTTACAGTCTTTGTTCCCTTTGCCTTACCTGGAGAAACCGTGAAAGTATCCATCAATATGGTGAAAAAGACTTATGCTACAGGACGACTATTAGAAATTGTCACTATGGCTCCTAATCGTATCGATCCACACTGTGATATCTATGGCTTTTGTGGTGGATGTCAGTTGCAACATATTACCTATGAAGGACAGCTTTCATTAAAAACACAAAAGGTGAAGGACGTTATCGAACGCATTGGTCATCAAAATCCAGATCTTGTTAAACCTACTCTAGGACCTAAAAATCCCTGGGCATATCGCAATAAGATGCAAATGCCTGTAGGCGGTACTAAAGGTGATATCCAAATGGGATTCTATGCGATGGGATCTCACGATATCGTGCAAGGTACGAATTGTCCAATACAAGCTGAAGGCAATAATAGCATTGCTCAAGCTTGCTACCAAATTGCTAAAGAGTTTGATATCGAACCGTATGATGAACATACTGGTAAGGGTGTACTACGTCATGTCATTGGTCGTATTGGACAATCTGGGTGGATGATTATCCTTGTAACCGCGACAGAATATTTGCCGCATCAAGAAAAGTGGGTAGAAAAATTAATTGAACGAGTTCCCCAAGTGGAAACCATTGTTCATAACGTAAATGGGAAGCGTACAAATGTTATATTAGGGCCTAAAAATAGTGTTCTTTATGGGGATGGAACGATTACAGACCATATCAAAGATTTACGGTTTACCTTATCTCCACATTCCTTTTTCCAAGTTAATCCTGAACAAACTACGGTGCTTTATGATCAAGCACTAGCGTATGCAGACCTAAAAGGAAACGAAACCGTTATCGATGCGTACTGTGGTACGGGTACTATTTCATTATTCCTAGCCCATAAGGCAAAACATGTTATCGGTATAGAAATCGTAGAACCAGCTATTACCAATGCTCGTGAAAACGCACGTCGCAATGGCTATGATAATACAGAGTTTATCGTCGCCGATGCGGCTGTAGAAATGCCAAAACTCTATAAAGCAGGCGTACAACCTGACGTAATCGTATTCGACCCAATCCGGGCGGGCTGTAAAGAAGAAGTACTAACCTCTGCAGCTGGCATGGAACCAAAACGTATTGTTTACGTATCCTGTAACCCAGCAACTATGGCAAGAGACATTGAAATCCTTACACACTACGGCTATGAACTCAAAGAAGTACAACCTGTAGACATGTTTCCAATGACCGCTCACGTTGAGGCCGTGGCTTTGCTTACTAGGAGCAAAGCATCACTTTAATATCTTGTTTAGAAGTTTATGGAGTGAACTATAATGGTATGGCTAAATTCAGTAGATTATAAAAACCAAGAGTATATGGAGCTAAGACTTAATTCACCATTATATGAGAACATACGCTTAGACTTTAATCCACTCAAAATTTCTGATGTGTCTGGTCATGAACCAAGTTGGAAAGACTGGCACTGTTATAGAAAGCCATTACGTGTTTATAGTCCAGATTTTGATATCTTAGTTTCTTATTTTAATAAAGTATATCCTATTATAGATGCATCAGATAATTTGGTAAGAGAGAGCTTTGATGTTTGCTTTGATAATTGGATTAAGCAAGACGACTGGGTTAAATTTATTAATAATATTGAAGCTGATCTTATAAACTTTAGTAAATTAGAGCAAGAGTTTTTAAACACAGGTATTGCTTGGATTAAGGAAGCACTTCAACATACATCTGTTATAGTAGTTGAGGGAAATCTATAAAATAATTAACCGTATAATAGTGGGGGAGTACTTTTATAATTATGAAACCTAGAGAATTATGTGAAAAAGCTTGGCAAGAGATTGCAAGTAAATTCCCAGATTTTAAGGTAGTTAGTAAAGGTCAGAAGTTAAAGAAATTATCTAAAAATAAAGACCTTACTTTTGAGATATACTTTCAGGCCAATAGAAATAACTATGCATATAGCGTAGAATTTGTTCCACATATTGCAATCCACTCTAAATCCATGACAAAAGCTAAAATTCATAACGGTTTTGTTTATGGCGGAGAATTGGGGCGTTTGTTAAATCGAAATGAATGGCACTGGTATCAATTAGCAGGTGCAAGTTATCAATATACGGTCGATGAAGTTAGTAAATTGCTCGAAGAACATATCATACCATTATTTGAGGCTTTTGAAGATATTGAACGCAATATTGAAAAGCTTATAGATGGAGATTTAATCAATCATAATCTACTGTATTATATTTATCATTTTGGTGGAAAAGCCAAAGCGCAACAGTATTTTAATAAAATAATTCAAAAGGATAAGTTAAAAACTAGATATATTGGCTTTTATAATCAGTTGAAAGACATGCCAAAAGAAAATATTTTATTAGATAAAAGTGAGTTTTATGGCTCTGCTATGATTAAATTTGCATATCTTAATGGAATTGAAATAGAAAAATAATAATTAAGGCCTTCGCTTATTGATATGTACCCCCTTTACTGGACAACCAGTAAAGGGGGTATTTTCATGAGATATAGTTATGAATTTAAAAGAAAAGCAATTGAATTATTCTATCAAGGTAAATAGCCCAAGACACCTAACGGTGTGAGGACAGATACATTTCATAATCTAATAAGAGACTGGGTTAAATTAGAACGACTTCATGGTTCGGACATTAATAAATGTCGAAGGACTAATAAGTATTGGTCTCCAGAAGAAAAATATGAGTTGGTATGCCAAGCTCTTTTTGGTCAAGGGTTAAGATCAGTAGCTATTACTATTACAAGAACAGAAGGATCTAGAAAAAAACAAAATGGATGCCCCCTGTAAAATACAGGGAAGCATCCATGTGTTTAGGCTAGTAAATAATATGTGTCCAGGAAAATGGGTACATATCAATATGCGAAGGGCTTTTACGTCGTATTTAAATATTGGTAGATATAAGTTACTAAAGAATATTAATTAATATTTCTAAAAAAAGATCACTAGAATTTAAACTTCATACTTGCGGAGTATGTACGACCGGCTGTTGCTTCATCATTAAAGAATATGCGGTTAAATACATTTTGAATACCAAACTGCAATGTCGCCTCTTTAGAGAACTTATAATTCATAGCTATATTAGAAATAAAGTAACTATCCTCAGAACCATATTGACCAGTAATGTCATCTACAGATTGACGACGACTTACATATTGAGTATCCCAAAGTGCATTCCATTTGCCACTAGTATATTCAAGCCCTGCATGGAATATATGTTTAGGAATATCATAATTTACTTCCGTATATTCGTTAGTATTTGTATTAGGAAGTTCTTTGTGTTTAATACGGCCCATTTGCCAAGTATAATTTCCAAATACAGACCATTTTGATGATAATTTATGTCGAACTTCTAGTTCTACACCACGGCGAGTTTCTAGGTCCACATTATTATACATTTTATAATCTACATCACCATTACGATCATAATAGGTTACATATTTTATTTTGTCTTTTGTTTTTACATAGAATCCAGATACATTTAATGTTGTTTTTGTATTCCATTCTTTTTTTAGACCAATTTCAAATGAGTCAGACCGTTCTGGATCTAAGTTAGGATTGGCTTTTACAATATCACTATATCGATACACTTGGCTCAATGGAGGTGGGTTAAAGGAGTGTCCGTAAGAAGCATACACGTTCAAAGAGTCATTCAAATAATGTTCAATAGCCAATCTAGGACTCAATTCTGTATATGTGCCTTCTCCATGATTTACGGTGTCATATTTTTTATTAACCTTATCATACGTAACGTGTTGTCCATGGTACTTTTTAAATCGGTCTATACGAAGCCCTGTATAAATTGCCCAATCATTATTAGGTCGATAAGTATCTTGTATGAATAATGCTAGATTGTTAGTAGCGCCTTTGTTAATTTCATACAATCCACCTGGATATGTTGTAGAATCAAAAGAGGAATGATTTCTCCAATTTGTTAGTTCTCTTCGTTTTTGATCAAAGTTTTCTTTTTTCCAGTTTAATCCAGCAACAAGAGTATGTTTACCCATACGGTCCCAGATTTTTTGTACATCTAAGTTAATTGTTTTTCCAGGGTAGAAGGAGTCATCGCCAGGTCCATTATAGTTTGGTGTGTTTGGACTATTAGGACTAGAGAATCCGTCTTTCTTGCGATCCAATACATTAAAAATAACTTGTAATTTGCTCTTGTCATTTTTATATTGTAAATTATGAGCGTGATATTCTTTCAATCCATCATAGCCTAAATATCTACTTGTTCTAAGAGCCACATATTTTTGATCATTTATTTTGATGTTTCCTGAGAAAACTGGTTTACCATTTACTGTAATCGTACTCATAGGATTTTCATAGGCATATCTATTTTTTGTGTATAGATATGAATATGTTAAAGCTTCCTTGTCACGTAGATTCATCGTTATATAGGTTGAAAGACTTTTATTATTATATGACTTATTACCTCGACTACCTAATAGATAGGCACCATCTTTGGTTTGTGGTACAGGATTATCAGGTGTCACTGTTTTTGTATTAGGTTTGATTTTTGCTGCTTTGCCAGTAATGAAGAAACCTGGATATCCATCGGTACGTCTTTGTTCAAAAGACATACCAACAGCAACACGATCTGATACACGAGCGTCAAAGCCTAACTCGTCATTCAGTGTTCCATGAGAGCCATATCCAACTTGACCATGCCAATGAATGTCTTTTACGGATTGTTTTGGTTCTGCTTGTTTCGTTTGTATGCTGATAACACCTGCCACACCTCTACCACCATATAAAGAAGAGCTAGGGCCACGTACTAGCTCAATTCGTTCAATTGAATGTACCGGTATAGCTTCCCAATCAACACTATTATTAAATGTATTATTCATTGGTACACCATTAAGTAGTACTAATGTATTGGTAGAGTCAAATCCACGGATTTGTAAGCCGCCATTGGCTTTTTGGCTTTTATAAACACCAGGCAACATTTGTAGAGCATCTGCTACCGTATCAGCTCTTCGCGCTTCAATATCTTCCGTTGTTACAACAGAAACAGAACTAGGTGTTTTTACAATGTCTTCCATTGTTCTTGTAGCTGTCACAGTCACATTATAAGTTGGTAATGGTACAGGTTCATCTGTTACATTCTTGTCAATGGCATTTACAATTTGACCACTCATAGCCGTTAAAATCATGGAAAATAATAGAGCTTTCGAGGTAATGGTTTGATTGCAACCACTTGCTTTTTTCTTACATTTACTTTTTCTCATACACACAACCCTTTAATAAATAAAAATACACTATTTTAAGTATATCATTGAAATATGTTTCTGAATATTATCATGTTATGAATACTACTTATATTAATATGAATATTATTAAGGGGGTTGTAGAGATATGTAAGTAGGTTAAAGAGTTTAATCCATCTTTTATTGATTATGTGTATTTTTAATATATTTGAGGTGATTACTATGGCAGTTTCTAATTTAAGAGCTACATTAATATGTCCAATAGAAATAGTATGGGATACAGTGACAAATCTGAATGATTATTCATGGAGAAGTGATTTAAAAGATGTAAGAATTATAGATGAGCATAACTTTATAGAGATTACAAAGGATGGTATTGAAACTTATTTTAAAATTACAGAATGTATCAAATACCAGTCATGGATATTTGAGATAGAAAATAAAAATATTAAGGGTACTTGGGTTGGAAAATTTTATGCGGAGGGAGATAAAACGATTCTAGATTTTACAGAAAATATTGTTTCTAAAAAATCAATACTTAAGCCATTTATAAGCTTATATTTGAAACGACAACAAAAAATATATTTTAGAGATTTAAAAGCAAAACTGAATTGTGAAGAGTTTGACGCTGTTAGATAATATTTATAAGATTAGTTTTATCAAAATAGAAGGTGGTGCGTTTTGTGGCTGAGGTTAGATTTGAAAATCTTCGAAAGTTATTAAAGAGTATGAAGGAAAATGAATGGATAATCGATACTTTTTGGTTTAAGTATAAGAGTGAAAATTATGTAGTAATTCTTAAAGTGTATAACGAAAACGAGAGAAAACCAAGTGATTATGCAAAAGTAAAATTAGAATTTATTAGAGGCAATAATGTTAAAGATTCTATTCATGCTTATGCAGATTTTTGGGAAATATATTTTAATAGTAGAGATGAGTTCGCTAAATTTTTTAATATCAATAGAAGCGATGCTAATCGTGACTTATTTATTGATTTTTCGAAAATTTTTGCAAAGTTTATACCTGTTAAGAAAATAGAGGAAAAGAGCGATTTGCTTAGGAGATTAGAAGGTTCAAGATGTGAAGGTAATAATCCTGATGCAATATTTTGTTATGATGTTAAACGTAATGGGAGTACAAATGGTCATAAGAATACTAGAACTATAGAAAATAGTAATAAGGCTCGTACTTTAAGATCTTTTTTATATTATAAATATAGAGAAGATCAGAATCTTAGTTTTTATTTTTCTCCTAATCCAAGTGATGAAAAGAGTGATGAAGAGATTATCTGTCAAGTTGCCAAGCGTCATGGTAAATAGACTATCTGTGGAATGCAATTTTTAAATGTGCATGGATTAAAATTTATTAATGTTCTTGTTATTTCGTTATGAAAAGATAAATTGAGATTTTAGAATTGTATTTGATATATGATAGCCTTTCGCTTATACGAGGGGCTTTTACTATACAATCATACTTATAAATGTAATATAATGTAATTAGTGATAATCATTTTAAAAATATAGTTCATGGGAGAGAGACATGATAGAGATAAAAGATTTAGGTACTTTTGAATCTGTGCCTAAAATAGTGACGGATATTATTGAGGGTAATCTACTTGCACTTGTGTCGGCGTTGGCGGCTGGTTGGGATATTCATGAAGTCATAGAAAATGATGAATATAGTGAGCATACACCCTTAGAATTAGCTTTAGTCATGTGTTGTTTGCCAAGTGTTCAATGGTTAGTAGAACATGGTGCTAATCTTAATGAGGCAGAAAATCCTAGTTTCTTATTAGCTGTTAGATATGGTAATAAAGAGATTATAGATTATGTTGTGGCTCATGGTGCCAATGTTCATGCTTTGAACCGTGTGAAAGTAGATGCTTTTCAAGCTGCCTTATATGGCAAGAAATATAATCACTTACAGATTATTCATGACTTAGGCCATACGGTACAGCAATATGGTGGTCGAGCTTTCAGAAATGCCATTACAGATAGAAATTATGAGGTCCTAGATTTTTTCATCCACAATGGTGTAGATATTAACTACAACAAGCCTGATTCTGTATATCCCTTTAAACCAACCCCATTGTGTGTAGCAGCTCGGTATGTAGACTTAAAGATGTGTAAATACTTGGTAGAACATGGTGCTGATGTAACCATTACGGAAAAGGATGGTATGCGTCCCTATAGCATTGCCATTGAAAAGGGCGATATGGAAATGGCAGAGTATTTTAAATCTTTAGAGCCTGCTGAGTTCCATGATATACAGAATAAGATGGATCAGTTAAAGCCCTTTAAATTACCAAAAGCATTAGTAAATTTTTTAGAGGGCGATCATCTTTACTTTGAATTACCAGACTCCGATTTTATATCTATAGAGTTCTTCCCACTTATTGATACGATTCCATTTAAATTAGGTCGTCGTAATCTATTGCGTTTATCTAAAGAACTAGGCGAGTATAATGAGTGGCAAATTGTGTGGGATCCTAAAAGTAAAAAGATTAGTTGTTATGATATAGAACATCAAGAGTTACGAGAACTTTGTAAATTTGATGAATTTATGGCGGATATGTCAGGTCAATTAGAAACTTTATTTTAAAATAAGGTAATTTTAATATGTAGTTAAGGAGAATAGGATATATATGATAGCTGACTTCGATAAAACATATACTGATTGGTCAATTGATGTAGGTACTTATAAATATGAAGGTATTACACTGAATGAAGTTGAGCAAAATCTATATGCTATTCAAGATCAAGAGCAAGATTTTGTAGTTATATTACCATTAAATGCAATCTTAATAGATAATAAAAAGTATAACTTTGTACAAGTTTGTAGTGATCAAGATACTGATTTATTACATACAGAAATTAGTGTAACTAATAATGGTGAGAAAGGCGCTATTATATATGGTAAAAATGAGCAAGGCCCCCAAGAGGTATTACAGATAATAGCAGATTTTATTGCACATCATAAGGTGCCAGCATTAGATAGTTGGGAAATAGTGTTAGATTTAAGACCGAAGATGGAAAGCTATGTGAAGGGTACAAATGATAACTAATTCTGCAATATATGATGAACAGTTAAGACAATATACCATATCCTACGAAGGAATACAGTTTTGCTGGGATGAGAAACCAACAGATGCTAATTTAGATACGGCAAAGTTATTAGCTGTTAATTACCATAAGAATATAGATACAATTGTTACTTTCATCTATAACGAAATAAGCGATTGGTATGGGACGATAACCATTGAAGAAGTGAAAAGACGTATTGGTACGCCTATTATTGAACCCGAACGTGATGCTGTAACCTATTGCGAGCAAACCTTTGATGATACCCATATCTTTTCCTTTACATTTTGGGATGATGAATTTAAAGATTTGCATTATTTTGCCATAGATGGCTAATATATTCTTAATGTTTTCCCCATTATAACGTATATGTGGAGCTTATTATGCTATATACACCGAATAACCTTTTGTATAAGTATATTCGCTATCGATTTAGACGGATTCAGATTCAATGCAATATGGTATATGATGTAACACCAGAGGAAGAACATGAGATTTGTCGTAATCTGTTAAAAAAGAGAGCGAAGATATTGATTCCTGTTGGCATATTATATTGTTTGATCTTTGCTGTAAGTTTCGTTTGGCTATTAGGAACTAGTGAAGAACTAAACCCCGTAATGCAATGGGAAGTAAGCGTAATAGACTATGTTATACCCATTATAAATACCATTGATTTTAAATGGTATGCATATTCACTTGACCTATTGCGAGTAGCAGTTATTTTAGCCCCTATAGCGATTATAAATGTATTTCCTTATATCATTTTTTCCTATATTGTTGATACCATTTTGTTACGACGCAGGGTAAAAGTTTTAATTAAAGAATATTCCACTGATGAGAAACTATTTGGTTAAAATAATCTATTTAACTAGGAGAGAGTATTATGAGTAATCTAAAAGACTTTGATTGGAACGGATTTTGGAACGATGTTGATTATGCATTTGAATCCTATATAGGTAAACCTGTTACTGATGAGGATATTAAAGCAGCTGAAGCAAATCTAGGGTATACATTGCCGGCAGCTTATATTGAGTTACTTAAAAACCATAATGGTGGTGTAGTAAATAAAAATTGTTTTATCAATGATAATAGGGATTGTGTATATATAACAGGTATATATGGCATCGATAGAGATAAGAAATACTCTCTTTTAGGTGAGATAGGGAATGAATTTTGGATTTCGAAAGTAAAATATCCCCCTATCGGTGTCGTTGTAGCCGATACGATTTCTGGTGGGCATGACATGATTTTCCTCGATTATCGTGAGTGTGGTCCTATAGGCGAACCTAAGGTTGTCCGTGTAGACCAAGAATGTGATTACTCAATTACTCTATTAGCAGATAACTTTGGTGATTTTATTAAGGGCTTATATATCAGTATAGAAGACATTACGAACGAAGAGTTTCAAGAATTAAGTGATGCGGAAAAGGTTAAGTTCCTTAATGGTCAAGAGGATATCGATATCAAGCGTGCGATGGAGCTGTTAATAATATAGGCATCGATAATTTGTCCTCTATATTGCTAAGCACCTTAGGACGTATGTATAACAATAATGGACGGGCAGCAGAGGCTATCGATTTATTTAATCGTATAGATGAGGCACATCGTGATTGGTCTTGGTATTATCGTTGTGGCTATGCTCATGCGATGTTAGGATGTGGTGAATGTTACGAATCTGAACATGTACAGAAGGCATTACAGTTAATAGAGACAGGCATAAAAATGACGAAAGAAGCTCACTTAGATAAACAGCTTGGTTGGTGCTGTGAAGTAGTAAAGTATCAACTATTTAAAATTAAGCCAAAAGAGTACAAGGAGGATTATCCTGTGATATTTGAAACCATTAAGAATCTTTTTGATAAGAAAAATAGTAAAGATACTACAGAAGGTAAAGCTACTACGGAAGGTAAAGTTACTGGAGATATTAATGAATGCGAAGAAGATAACTATCCTACATATGATGTAGTACATTGGGTATTTAATAAGCAAACATATAGCAGAGAAGAGTTTTCCAAAGAATACAATGAAAATGTAAAGAAATATGTAGATGATGAAGCAGATGACGACGATAGATTAGAAGAACCGGAAATTCTAGTAACCTATGAAGCTTGGATTGAAAGTGAAGATCAACTTTTTGATAATGAACGTGTTACCGATGAGGAATTACTTGAAGAAGATAAAGAAGATGGCATGTGGCAGGTAGAAATTATGGCTCATCTTGTGGCGGATAATGGTACATATTTTACTAGAGAAGAATTGCTCTTTAAATTGCATAATTTAATGGCTAATAAAGAACTTGGTGATCACGTATTCTTTGAAGGTATTGAATACGAAGGTCATGAATGTGAAGGTTACGGACTTATAGATAATGAAGATAGTATACCTGTATTCTTTATTGTTTGTGGTAGCTAGTTTCTAAATAATGTTAACTATAAGACTATATTTGTAATACGACAGGATGTGGCATAATGACATTAACGGTTGAACAATTTAAAGCACTTTCTGATATAGAGCAATTACAAACTGTTAAAGATCTTAATGATACTGAACAAGTAGAAACTATTATTGATGTGTTAACTAGTGTGGGCACAGAAAATTTATCTATATCTCTGTTAGGTGAGCTCGGTAGAGCTTATAACAATAATGGCAATGAAAAAGAGGCAATTAAGGTATTAGAGTCTATTGATGAAAAATATCGTGATGCGGTGTGGTATTATCGCTGTGCCTATGCGTATGGAGCCATTGCTTTAGATAATAATGAATCGTATACATCAGATATTATGAAACAGATGCTAAGATTAGTAGATCAGGGCGTACGTTTAGCTCAGGAAAAGAATCTGGATGATATAAAATCGTACTGTTTTGAAGTCATTGATATGTGCTATATGCAGATGGACTTTGAACAGTGTGAAGCAGAGTATCCTGAGTTATGTAAAGCTTATAGCAATTATGTAGCAGAGAAAAAGAAGAAACGAGAAGGTGTACCTCGTCATCGGACCATTACTATTGAAGAAATCCAAGCTACAGATGATATGTGGACTATCAATGAGCCTGCGTATTGGACTATCAATATTTATGATTCTTATGATGACTATTTAGAATCTGCTAAAGGTTTTACTTTAGAACAGCGATACCTTAATGCTATATCTTGGTACTTCGCAGAGGTTAATAATGGTGGTCATCATCAGTTCTTCTATAATTCAACAGGCATTGTATGGGAAGACGCATTAGCAGGTTTGCAACGATTTAAAATGGATGAGTTAGCAAATAATTTCCAAACTGTATTAGACTACTTTGGCGGTACAGTACCATTTGATAGAGAAGAACGATGGAAATTATTACAGCAATCTGAGGATAATCCAGAGTTCTTTGAGTTTCTAGATGAAAAAGATGATGTAGTATATACATATGATGGTATCTTTGAAGATGTATTTGTACATGAAAATCCTCATTTATTTGTATTTGATGGAACCTATACGATTCCAGAATAAGCTTGGTGATATATTTAACAAGCTATAATTGGTACTTTCACTATATCAATCTCTTTTATTATGTTATCTACTTTCACCAAGTAGGAACGATGTATTAGGGGGATTACATGTTAGATAAACAAGGCGTATATAATTGTTTGCGTGACCATCATATCGATTTTGAAATTACAGATCACGCACCATTATTTAGTATGGACGATAAGCCAAATGTGCAGTTGCCATATCCAGAGTGGGATGCAAAGAATTTATTTATACGAGATCATAAACGAGAGCATTACTATTTAATTACCGTTCGTGGCTCAAAGCGTGTGGATCTAAAACAGTTCCGTAAGGACCATAAGTTGAAAAAGATTTCCTTTGGCTCTGAAGAAGAACTATGGGATATTTTGAAGATTAAACCAGGTCATGTATCTCCATTCTGCTTGCTTCATGATGAGGACCGTAAGGTCCATTATTATATTGATGCGGACTACAAGAATAATTTAATCGGCATACATCCGAACCAAAATGATGCGACCGTGTGGCTTCAAGGTAAAGAACTAGTTAAACTCATTGAAGAACATGGTACAACTATTGAATATATAACAATATAAGCGTAACATCCTATTTGTTGGAACTAATATTACTCAATATAGTTTTCATAGATAGGATGTTTTTATATGCAAAAGAACTTATAATCTTTTATAATAATGTAAGAGCATTTGTTATATAAGAGGTTTTATATGAAAGTTAAATTGATTCAACCACGTATGTTGAAGCGTCCTATGGATACAGATTTAAAAATACGTATGTCCCCGCATTTAGGATTATTAACTGTGGCTAATATTATTCGGCATGAGTGTGAGATCACAATTGAAAATGAAAATATTAGAGAAATAGATTTTAATGATGTACCTGATTTAGTAGGCATCGCGGTGACTGTTGATGTATTGCCTAGAGCAATAGAAATTGCAGCTCTATATAGAAAGAAAGGGGCTAAGGTGATTGCTGGTGGTATACATATTACGACAGCATTCGATACCGTACCTAAGGAGGCATTTGATAGCCTTTGTATAGGTTTCGCAGAAAATACATGGCCTCAAATTATAGAAGATGCTAAACATGGTCGATTGCAATCTCAATATGTTTCTGCGCCCTTAGAATCTGGAGATGATATTGCATCACCAGCATATGATTTGATAGATAAGACCGATTACTTATGGTATAACGTTGTTTTTACTAGTCGAAGTTGTCCTCATAAGTGCGATTTTTGCTATAATAGTTCTGGAACGCACCAATATATTAATCGCAATATAGAGGATGTGTTGAGAGATATTAAAAGATTAGGTACAAAACATATTATGTTTATTGATGATAATTTTATTGGTAATATTTCTTGGACTAAACAGTTTTTAGAACGTATTAAACCTTTGAAGTTAAACTGGAATGTAGCGGTTACTATGAAAATAGGACAATACCCTGAATTGATGGATTTAATGAAAGAGACTGGTTGCCAGAGTTTATTTATTGGTTTTGAAAGTATCAGCCCCAAATCTTTATCTAGTGTTCATAAAATGCAAAATAATCGTGAAGAGTTTGAACGACTTATTAACGAATTACATAAGCGTGGTATCATGGTTAATGCTAGCTTTGTATTTGGCTTAGATGGAGATACACCAGAGACTTTTAAAAATACGTTAGATTGGATTATTAGCCAGAAAATTGATACGATTACATCACATATTGTCACACCATACCCAGGTACTGAATTCTACAAGAGAATGGCAGCTCAAAATAGAATTTTTGATTATGATTTGTCTAAATACAATACGTCTCACGTAGTTGTAACGCCACTTGGTATGTCTAAAGAAGAATTAGAAAAAGGGTATCTTTGGATCTATAAAGAGCTATATTCCATAAAAAATATATTTCGTCGCATGCCTAAAACTATCGGTACAATACCAGCATATCTAACTTTTAATTTCTTTTATCGTAGATTTGGACAATTTACATCAAAAGTATGTGAGTTGTTAACTTATAAGCGTATCGGTTTGTTTGCCGAGAAGCTATCAAGATATATGTAAAGGAGTATGTATGAATAAAAATTTATTAAAACGTATTGTATTAACATCTGCTATTGCCGTATTAGGTGTAAGCACATCTTTTGCAGCTCTTGTTATGGAGCGAGATCAATCTGTAGATACAGCACCTAGCGTAGGTATGTATCGTTTCGAAGTACCTGTAGAGTTACAAGGAACTTATAATAGTGCAGGTGTAGCTAATCTGACAGCATCTATGGAAAAAGAACCTAATACATTGTCCATGAATGTGGCGCATGTAAAAGGTAATCCTTCGGAGTCTTATGTAGTTGAAATCTATAAAGATTTAGCTGCTATTGAAACACATCGCAAATCTGACCATTATCAAGCATTTGTTAATGAAGTCGGTTCTAAATTAACAAATCGTAAGATGTACGATGTACAGTCTGTACTTTTATTTGAAAAGAAAGATGCATTATCTATCGTAAATGATGGTAAGGCAGTGGTGACCTTAACTGAGTTTACTGTTGATAGCAATGAAATCGATACGGTACAACGACAATATCAACTCGATATGGAACGTGCCGTTCGTGATGATGCGGGTTATAAGGCTGGTTATGTGCTTCGTGAAAGAAATGCAAAAAATCGTTGGTACGTCATTCAAATCTATAGCGATCAAGAAGCCCTTACTAAACACTTGAACAGCCCAGGTTATCGTTTTATGATGAGCCAAATCCAAGGTAGTCTACAAGGGGTTACTACTAAAGTATTAGATGGGGATATCCTTGTAAACCATGGTGGTCAATCATTTGTTAGACCTTAGTTTTTGATATAATACTAATCAGTAAAGTTACTGCTAGCATATTATGTGCTAGCAGTTTTTTGCTATATAATAGGTTATAATCTAGTTAATTCTATTTAGGAGTTATATATGACACAACAAGAACGATTGCGCTATCTTTTAGAGGGATTAGTAGCCGAATATAAAGAGAAATATAACGAACATATAGATATTCCCGTAAGTGAAGAAGAACAATTTACTCTATTTAGAGCACTATGTAATATTCGTCCTGCAGGAGCTATGTCCGCAGAGTGGATGAAGATAGAGGATGAATATTTAAATACATTGGCTCATGAAAAAGGCATCGTTACGATTAACGATATGGAAGAGCGAGAACCTCAGATATATTTGTGGCAAGGGGATATAACACGTCTAGCGGTAAAGGCTATAGTCAATGCAGCTAATGAGCAGTTGCTCGGTTGTTTTCTACCGAATCACAAATGTATTGATAATGCCATTCATACTTTTGCTGGTATTGAGTTACGTATGGCCTGTGCTAGGATGACTGAGTATATGGATATGCCTGAAAAGACAGGTGTAGCTCGTATGACCTATGGTTTTAATTTACCTGCCAGTCATGTTATCCATACGGTAGGGCCTATTGTTTATGATACTGTTACAGACTTAGAAAAAGAACAATTGTCATCGTGCTATAGATCTTGCTTGGAGCTAGCTAATGCTTATAGTTTGAAGTCCATTGCATTTTGCTGCATTTCTACAGGTGAGTTTAGATTTCCTAATGAATTGGCGGCCCAAATTGCTATCGATACGGTACGTAGGTATTTAAAAGAAACAAATAGTAAAATCCAAGTGGTATTTAACGTATTTAAGGATATAGATTATGACATCTACAACAAATTATTGGGATAATATAGAACGTGTAAAAGATTTTTTGAATACAGCTGATGCGGTACTCGTAGGTATTGGGGCCGGTATGTCTACTGCAGCGGGTCTGACCTATAGTGGAGAACGTTTTCATAAATACTTCGATGACTTTCACAAAAAGTACGGTATCACAGATATGTATTCTGGTGGATTCTATTCATTTGAAAGCATGGAAGAATATTGGGCGTGGTGGAGCCGTCATATCTACTATAATCGCTATGATATTTCAGTAGGTGAACCTTATATTCGGTTGATGGAGTTGTTACAAAATAAGAATTACTTTGTGATTACCACTAATGTAGATCATCAAATGCAATTTGCTGGAGTGGATAAAAATAGATTTTATTACATGCAAGGTGATTATGGCTTGTGGCAATGCTTTGAGCCATGTCATCAAAAGACTTATGATAATGAAGAACAAGTGCGTCGTATGGTGAAAGAACAAAAGGATATGAAAATTCCCACAGAATTAATTCCTCACTGTCCTAGATGTGGCGAACTAATGACGATGAATTTACGTGTCGACGGTGCCTTTGTGCAAGACGAAGGTTGGTATGCAGCTCAAAAACGATATGCAAGTTTTATAGAGAATTATAAAGATAAGAAAACCGTATTGTTAGAACTTGGTGTTGGCTATAATACACCGATGATTATTAAATATCCATTTATGCGGGTGGCACATGACAATATAGACACACTATATGTACCAGTTAATATTGAAAAACGATCGATTCCATTTGATATTCAGCAAAATACAGTATTGTTTAATAATGACATACAAAAGGTATTGAATGATTTGTTATCTTAAGAAGGAGTTAATGTACTATGAACTATAAATATACCTATGAAAGTCCATTAGGGACAATGATTATGCTTGGTACATTATCATACTTAACAGATTTATTTTTTATTGATGAAGCTCATGCACCTAGTTATGATGATGCGGAGTATATAGAGCAACTAACAGGTCCATTTGAAGTAACAATTATGTGGCTAAATCAATACTTTAATGGTAAAAAGCCCTTTATTACACCGCCTATCCAGTTAGAAGGTACAGAGTTCCGTAAATCCGTATGGTCTATATTACAGACAATTCCTTATGGTGAAACTACAACATATGGAGATATTGGTAAACAAATTGCACAGCAACAAGGTAAAGAGAAATTTTCTGCTCAAGCCGTAGGAGGGGCTGTAGGGCATAATCCAATTTCTATCATCGTTCCTTGTCACCGTGTTATTGGTAGTAATGGCCAGTTAACAGGATATGCAGGGGGCATTGAACGCAAGAAATATATGCTAGACCTAGAGTCGGAGCATAAATAAAGTAATAGTAAATATAAAACATAGATAATAATAAAAGAGATTACTTCTATGTATAGTTAGACATATATAGAAGTAATCTTTTTTTGTGTTTAGATATATTTAGTTGTAATGTAAATAGATATCGTAATAATTAGAATATGAGCAAATACAATACTTTTACAATGTACTTATTTTAAATAAATTTGTTTTCTAAGGTACCAATACCGCTTATGGAAACTGTAACAATATCTTCTGGTTTTAACCAAGAATACTTACTTTCATTTTTACCTAATACTACACCACTAGGCGTACCTGTAAAGATAATGTCACCTTCTTGGAGTGTCATATATGTTGATAAGAAGGCAATAATGTTATAAGGCTTAAAAATCATTTGTTCTAGCTTTGCTTGTTGACGTATTTCACCATTTACTGTTGTCGTAATAGTAGCACTTTCAAAGTCAAAATCATCAGGAGATACAATATTAGGACCAATAGGAGCAAAGTGATCAAGCGATTTGCCAAGGATCCATTGAGAACCTCTAAACTGTAATGTACGGGCACATACGTCGTTACCAATGGTATAGCCTAAGATATGTTCCATTGCCTTTTCAGGAGATATGTTTTTACCAGATTTACCGATGATGATAACTAATTCTCCTTCATAATCGTAATGGAAAGTTTCGTCTTCAATAGTAATTGTATCATGATTACCTGCAAGAGCATTTGATGTTTTCATAAAGATTTCTGGAAAATCATGTGTAGCTAGACTAGTTTCAGCAATATGATCAGCGTAGTTAAGGCCGATACAAATGATACTTTTAGGATTAGGAATTAAAAAATTTTTATTTTCGTTCATAATAGGGACCTCTAGTAAAATAGGATAATGTATATCTGAAATTATTATAATATAAATAGGGCGGTAGCTATACTGTAAAAAACAATTTTTATATTCAACGATAGTATAGCTAGGGGCCTATTTGATAATATACATATCTATTAATATGTTACCTATATATAGATGATATATCTTAATAGATACTATATCTGTATATATAATTTATCATCTCTATAGAATCTATTGAAAATACAAGATGATAGTGATAAGATTAAGTGTATATCAATATAAATGGAGGTTATTATTATGAGCAAGAATATCGATTGGGATAATCTCGGTTTTGGTTATGTAGAAACCGACTACCGTTATTTGACTACATATAAAGATGGTAAATGGGACGAAGGTGGTCTAATTACTGATGCTAACGTTGTCCTTAATGAATGTGCTGGTGTATTCCAATACGCTCAAACTGTTTTTGAAGGTTTGAAAGCATACTATACAAAAGATGGTCACATCGTATGCTTCCGTCCAGATTTGAATGCAGAACGTTTGAATCAATCCTGTGAACGCCTTGTAATGCCTACATTACCTGAAGGTCGTTTCCTCGAAGCTGTAAAAGAAGTTGTAAAAGCAAATAAAGACTTTGTTCCTCCATATGGTCATGGTGCAAGCCTTTATATTCGTCCTTACATGATGGGTACAAACTCCGTTATCGGTGTAAAACCTGCTGATGAATATCAATTCCGTGTGTTTACAACACCAGTAGGCCCTTACTTTAAAGGTGGTGCTAAACCAATCAAAATTCGTATTACTGATTTTGACCGTGCAGCACCTCATGGTACTGGCCATATTAAAGCTGGTTTGAATTATGCTATGAGTTTGTATGCTATCACTGATGCTCATAATGAAGGCTATGCAGAAAATATGTATCTTGATGCGGCTACTCGTACACATGTAGAAGAAACTGGTGGTGCTAACTTCATCTTTATTACTAAAGATGGTAAATTAGTTACACCTAAATCTGATAGTATTTTGCCATCCATTACACGTCGTTCTTTGATGTATGTAGCAGAACACTACCTTGGTATGACTGTAGAACATCGTCCTGTTCATAAAGATGAATTAAAAGACTTTGCTGAAATTGGTCTTTGTGGTACAGCGGCTGTTATTTCTCCAGTAGGTCAAATCGATACTCCAGAAGGCACTATTAATGTTCCTGCTGGCATGGATGATATGGGTCCTGTGACGAAAAAATTATATGATACTTTACTCGGAATTCAACATTGTGAAATCGAAGCGCCTGAAGGCTGGGTAGTTAAAATTTGCTAATTATTTAACTATGCAAATATGATTTAATTATGCAAACATGAAAGTATATAAAAACGGCATCTACCGTATGATAGATGCCGTTTTTTATTCTGCTAAAGATATTAGTAAACTAATGATTTTGATTGATAAATATTCTAGCTATATTTAGTTAGCGTTTGCTCTACTATGCACTTTAGCCATAAATTTTTCGTTGTTAATGACAAAGCGTTCATGTGTACCACGACCGATAATACCAATGCCATCAGAAGCTTCGATATCGAATGTGATTTTGCGACCTTCTACGGCGCTTACAATAGCTTTTGCTGTTACTGTTGCACCAAGTGGAGTAGGGGCTTCATGGGTGATGGATAAAGCAATACCTACAGTGCCTTCACCTTCTTCTAAGTATGGTTGTACTGCTGCTTGAGCCGCTTCTTCCATTAAAGCGCACATGGCTGGTGTGGCAAAGACATCTAAAGAACCAGATTTCATTGTTTTAGCAATATTAGATTCTGTAACTGTTACAGTAGCCGTAGCTGTTTGACCTGCTGATACCATATTATACCTTCTTTCATTAAGAAAATTCTCGTTATAATAGTATTATACATCTTTCGATAATTTTTATGCTAATGTAATGATACATATTTTATAGATATATGTATACACCTCTAATGCTATATCGGTTATCAATTTTAAATATATTAAAAAAGCTATTCAAATTAAAGAAATGTAACTAGTTATAACTGTTCTATAGAATACGTGATATAATGAAGCTAGTCTTTTTTATACGAGGTATATATGAGTAAAAGAAATTTAAAACCTTCTGGTGAAGGTTGGGTACAGTTAATAGCAGGCATAGGTTTTATTGTTTTATTAATTATTATAAATATTGTAGATCCTACATTTTATCCGACCATGTGGCACTTAGCAACAAGTGGCTCTATGGAAGAGGTAGCGGAGTATATTCAAAGTTTTGGCCCTATGGCCATGTTGGTGAGTATGGTCCTCGATATTTTTGTTAACGCCGTAGGCTTTTTACCGTCAATTTTCATATCTACAGCTAATGGTTTAGTATTTGGTATGTGGCCAGGGATTATTATTTCTTGGTTGGCTGAAACAATTGGTGTAGTCATTAGCTTTTATATTATGCGTTACTTCTTACGTGATACAGCGGACAAGTTGATTGCTAAGAGTACGGTATTGATGAAAGTAGATGATTTTTCCGGTAAAAATGGTTTTGTGGTCATGTTATTTGCACGATCCTTACCGTATTTTCCATCTGGAGTCATTACCGCCTTAGGGGCCATTAGTAAAATCAAACCTAGAGATTATATATTGGCAAACTTGATTGGTAAATTTCCATCTACGGCTTTAGAAGTAGCTATTGGTACAGATATTGTAAATTTCCAAGAAAATATGGGACGATTAGGAATTATTGTTCTTGTTGCAGGTGTTGTATACTTCATTCTTTGGAAAGTATATAAGAACTATATTAATAAGAAAAATGCGGAACAAGAGCATGATCCTAATGCGTAATATAAAGTCTAATTAGGTAAGCCATTACAAAATAACTAATTAACTATAGGCTGCTTACGTTTTAATAATGTAATATTCTTAATTCTTGATGTTAGTAATATTTTCTACTTAGAAGTGTTTTCTACATAGTATATATGAAAGAGGCGATAGTATGAGCTTTTCTCTTCCTGAACGTGTAACCTTAAAAGGTCCTAATTTTATTCGTGAAGTATTTGAACGTGGTGTAGGCGTGGAAGGCTTTATTAGCTTTGGTATTGGTAATCCTGCGCCAGAAGCGATACCGGTAGAGGTCATCGAAAGGGCTTTTGATGAAGTTGTGCATTCTAATCCTATGAGCCTTTTACAATATGGTCCAATGCAAGGTGATGCACATTTAGCAGAACTTACGTTAGAACGTTTAGTACAAACTCATAAGATGAATTCGGAAGGACAAGGTCTCATTATTTCCAATGGTGCAGGTCAATTATTAGGTCTTGTACCAATTACAGTTTTAGAACCAGGCGATGAAGTGTATATGGATGAATTTACTTTCACCAGTGCTATTAACTCTGTGCGCAACATGGGCGGTAAAGCAATAGGTATTAAAACTGACGAGTACGGTATGATTCCGGGTGAGTTAGAAAAAGCGGCTCAATCTGGTAAAGGTAAATATATTTATCTAATTCCCAACTTCCAGAATCCAACAGGCATTACTATGCCTTTAGAGCGCCGTAAGGAGATTTATGCTATTGCATCTAAATATGATTTATTTATCTATGAAGATGATCCATATGGTGAAATTCGTTTCGCCGGAGAATATATTCCAACGTTCAAATCCTTCGACACAGAAGATCGTGTTCTGTATGCAGGTTCTTATTCTAAAACATTATCTGCAGGCTTGCGTGTAGGCTTCTTATTTGGCCCAACTAAAGTTATTGAAGCTATCCAAGCATTAAAAAATAATACGGCCGGTCAAATGCCATTAGTAACTCAAAAGGTGGTAGCGAAGGTTCTTGATACCATTGATTACGATGCTCATTTAGATAATGTACGAAAAGTATATAAAATGAAATGTGAAGCTTTACTTAACGCTTTTAAAAAGTATGCGAGTTCTAAAGTTCATTTGACACAACCTACAGGTGGTATGTTTGCATGGATGACGATGCCTGAGGATGTAGATTGTGATGTATTCTTTGAAACTTGTATGGACCGCAATGTTGGGATTATTAAATGTGGTGCCTTTGCAGCAGATGGAGCAGGAGCAGGTCATGCATTTCGTTTGAGCTATACGGTACCAACAGTAGAGGAAATTACAAAGGGGATGGAAATTCTCGGCGGGTTAACTAAAGAATTTTGTGGTGAGTAATATATTGATAATTTTTGATATAACGTGATACAATGTAGGCGTAGATACATTGTGTTTACCATATAAAAAAGTTTTTAATATAGATGTGAGGTATAGCCTCAAAGAAAGTAGGTGTTTACTATGGGTTGCGGTAGCAGCAGTGATTGTGGCGGATGCCCATCTCAATCTTCTGGTTGCGGTGGTGGCGCGTCTCAACAACCTCAAGATCTTACAGCTCAATTACACGAGCTTAGTTCTGTTAAACATGTAATTGGTGTAGTATCTGGCAAAGGTGGCGTAGGTAAATCCTCCGTTACCAGCTTGATGGCCATTACAATGGCGCGTAAAGGTTACAAAGTAGGTATCCTCGATGCGGATATTACAGGTCCTTCTATTCCTAAGATGTTTGGCATTAAGGAAAAGGCATATGCTGACGAAATCGGTATGTATCCTGTAAAATCCAAAGGCGGTATCGACGTTATGTCTGTTAACCTTCTTTTGGAAAACGATACAGATCCTGTTTTATGGCGTGGTCCTATTTTAGGCAATGTTGTAAAACAATTTTATACAGATGTTATTTGGAAAGATATCGATTATTTATTTGTTGATATGCCACCAGGAACAGGTGACGTTGCTATTACTGTATATCAATCCTTGAAATTGGACGGTATTATTATCGTTACATCTCCTCAAGACTTGGTATCCATGATTGTTGAAAAAGCAGTTAAAATGGCTGATTTAATGCAAGTACCTATTATTGGTGTGGTGGAAAACTACTCTTACTTCCATTGCCCAGATAACGGTAAGGATTATCAAATTTTCGGTGAAAGCCACATCGAAGAAATCCTTCAAAAATATGGTCTATTATTGTTGAACCGTTTACCAATTGATCCGACTATTGCAGACCTTTGTGATAAAGGTGATATTGAGTCTATCGAAAAAACAAATTTAGAGGACGTATCTCTACCTGAATAGGATTCATATGATGAAAGCTGTGCATACTTAGTAATGCACAGCTTTTTATCAAATCTTTTTATCGTGAAGTATATTATATTTATGGTAAGAAGCTAGAATTATATCTTTAATTCTCATACTACAGAAATACTGAACATAGTTAGTATAGATTTTTATTTTTCTTAAAATGATACCATAGGGGGTACTGGCATTTTATTGGATGAATGTTAATGTTTTTCTAAGTAGGAGGTATGTGTATGAAAAAACTATTGAACTGGATCATTCCGGCAGCCTTTGGTTTAGGTCTGTGGTTTGTTCCAACTCCAGAGGGATTAACTCCTCAGTCATGGCATTTATTTGCAATCTTTGTAGCTACTATCGTAGGCTTCATTACTCAGCCCTTACCGATTGGTGGTGTATCTATCGTTGTTATTACTGTTGCTGCATTGACAGGTACATTAAAGATTAGTGAAGGTATTTCAGGTTTTGCTAACTCTGCGATCTGGCTAATTGTAGGTGCTTTCTTATTCTCTCGTGGCTTTATTAAAACTGGTTTGGGTAAACGTATCGCTTATAATTTGATTTCTGCTTTTGGTAGTAGTTCCTTGCGTTTGGCCTATGCATTGGCTTTGTCTGATTTGATTTTAGCTCCCGCAACACCATCTAACACAGCTCGTGTAGGCGGTGTAATCATGCCAATTACAACTAGTTTAGCAAAAGCTTTTGGTTCTGAACCACAAGATGGACCTCGTAAAATCGGTTCTTTCTTGATGCAATCTATTTATCAAGTAAATACGATTACATCTGCTATGTTCCAAACATCCATGGCTGGTAATACATTGGTTGCTGCATTGGCACTTCAATCCTTTGGTATTGGTATTACTTGGGGTGACTGGGCTATGGCAGCTATCGTTCCTGGTATCATTGCATTGATTATTATGCCGTACTTTATTTACAAAGTGTATCCACCGGAAATTAAAGATGCTCGTGAAGCTCAACAAATGGTTCGCGAAGAGTTAAAAGGTCTTGGAAAGATGTCTTTCCAAGAATGGATAATGCTTGGCGTATTTATTTTAGCATTAGTTTTATGGGCTACGTCTCAATTCACAAAACTCGATGCTACAACTGTTGCATTCTTAGGTATTTCTATTTTACTTGCTACAGGCGTTCTAATTTGGGACGATGTTAAGAGTGAAAAAGGTGCTTGGGATACCTTGGTTTGGATGGGGACATTGATGGGCTTTGCCGGGTTCCTTTCTAAATTGGGCTTTATCAAATGGGCTACAGTTCAAGTTGGTGGTTATATTCCAGAAGGCTCTTGGGTAATTGCCTTTGTTGTAGCTGTTCTTGTTAATACATATGCTCACTATGTATTTGCATCTTTAACAGCGCATATTTCTGCAATGTTCGTAGCGTTCTCTGCAATCGCTATTTCTGCAGGTGCACCACCAATGTTGACATTGTTGATGATCGCATTCACATCTAACTTGTGTATGTCTTTGACTCACTATGCTGCAGGTCCATCTCCAGTAATCTATAATACTGGGTATGTTCCTCAAAATACATGGTGGAAACTTGGTTTCTTCACATCTGTAATCAACTTAATTATCTTCATGGGTCTTGGCTCTGTATGGATGAAGTTGATTGGTATGTGGTAAAATCCAGTACTGACAATTTTATAGGATTGTAATGCATGCACTTTAATTTTTTTTAGACTTAGTGTACTATGCATTTACATCGTATATAAAAAGCCGTCCCGATAGGGGCGGCTTTTTGTGATAAAATATGAGTAGTTAATAGATAATTAATGTAAATATTGTAAAATAATATACATAAAAAATTATTCAAGCTAATTGTACAAATTTTATATGATTTGTGCATAGGAGGGACCTATGAAGTTTGATAATGAACAATTATTAAAGTATATTGGCGCTTGTACATCTCCGTATCACACAGTAGATACGAGTTTACAAATGCTTTTGGACTTAGGATTTACAGAGCTCAGTTTAGAAGATGAGTGGCAGTTAGACTCTGGTTCTTATGTAGTTAACGTGTTCGGCACCACCTTATTTGCATTTCATATAGGAAAGAAACCAGAACATACATTACGTATTGCGTCGGCTCATACAGATTTTCCTGCTATTCGTGTTAAACCAAACCCTATAACCTCTGTGAAAGGATACACAAAGTTAAATGTAGAAATGTATGGCGGTCTTATAGAAAATACATGGCTTGATCGTCCATTAGGTGCAGCAGGTACGGTTGTGTTAAAAGGGAAAAATGCCTTTGACGTAGATTCTGTTCTAGTCGATACAAAACGGCCTATCGCAATTGTTCCAAATCTAGCCATTCATATGAATCGTTCTGTTAATGATGGGGTTAAACTAAATCGTCAAAAAGAAATGCTTCCTATATTGATGATGGAACGTAATAATGAAGATAATCCTACAAAACTTTTAAATAATAGAAATAATCCAAGTTTATTCCCAGAATCAGATACTCAATACGATGAGTGGACAAAGTTTTTAGCTGATGAAGTAGATTGCGATCCTTCCGAAATATTATCTTATGAAATGACGTTATATCCTACGGAACAAGGCTGTGTACTCGGTACGGAATGTGATTTTATTAGCTCACCTCGTTTAGATAATTTAACATCTTGCTTTGGTGTATTATCTGGTATTATTCAAGCTCGAAAAACGAATGTCAATGGTGTTCGTTGTGCTATACTCTTTGATAACGAAGAGGTGGGCAGTCGTACAAAACAAGGTGGGGCCGGTATGATATTACCAAATCTCATTAAACGCGTGTATGACGCATTAGGATATTCTAATCAAGAGATGGACAGGTTTATTTCTAAAGGTTTTATGATTTCCTCCGATGTAGCTCACGGATTACATCCAAACTATCCAGAGAAAAATGATATTACGAATATTCCTGTACTTAATAAAGGGTTATCCCTCAAGATTGCATGTAGCCAATCTTACGCCGGAGATGCTAAGGCCATTGCTATCGTTAAAGGCCTTTGTGAAGAAGCGGATGCACAGTATCAGATTTATGTAAATCGTTCGGATATTCCAGGTGGATCTACTGTAGGTTCAATTTCATCAGCTATGTTACCAATGCGTACTATTGATGTAGGCGTGCCTCTTTTAGCAATGCATTCAGCTAGAGAATTGATGGGGTCAGCTGATCAAGAGCAATTAAATCGATTAATGAATCACTTTTTAGGTGGTAAATAATATAAAAATGGAATTTATTCGATGTGCATTATTGAAAGACATATGATTTTTTGTAATGAACAGTAAAAAATATATTTTATACTTTCATAATTGGTATAATCCTTTAAATATAATGAAAATATTGTATAATAAGTATATATTATTATGAATATAAAACCTTATCATAAATTTTGATGAGGCTTTCCGCAATATTGATTTATCTATAAGTATAGGAAATATTCATATATTAATAAAAATGAAAGCTGATAGTTCACATTTGTGGAAGCTAGTAGGAGGCAATACATGAGAAAAATTAAATCCGTATTGGTTGCCAACCGTGGAGAAATTGCGATCCGCGTGTTCCGTGCATGTAATGAAATGGGGATTAAAACTGTAGCCATTTACTCTAAAGAGGATACATTATCCTTACACCGTAACCAAGCCGATGAAGCCTATCTCGTAGGGGACGGTAAAAAACCAGTTGACGCATATCTTGATATTGAAGATATCATCCGTATTGCAAAAGAACATGACATCGATGCTATCCATCCAGGTTATGGCTTTTTATCTGAAAATGAAGGCTTTGCTCGTCGTTGTGAAGAAGAAGGAATTATCTTTATCGGGCCTAAAATCAAGCATTTGAATATGTTTGGTGATAAAGTAAATGCTCGTGAGCAAGCTAAATTAGCAAAAATTCCGATGATCCCAGGTTCTGATGGAGCTTTAAAAGATTATACTCAACTAGAAGAATTTGCTGATACACATGGGTTTCCATTGATGATTAAAGCCGTTAATGGCGGCGGCGGTCGTGGTATGCGTGAAGTTCATCATAAAGAAGATCTTAGAGATGCATATGATCGTGCTAAGTCTGAAGCAAAAGCTGCGTTTGGTGATGATGATGTATATGTAGAAAAACTTATTGTAGAGCCTAAACATATTGAAGTTCAAATCTTAGGTGATGAACATGGCAATGTAGTTCATTTGCATGAACGTGATTGCTCTGTTCAACGTCGTCACCAAAAAGTAGTTGAAATGGCGCCAGCTTTTGCGTTGTCCTTAGAAACTCGTAAAGCTGTATGTGATGCTGCCGTTAAAATAATGAAAAATGTTGGCTATGTGAATGCAGGTACTGTAGAATTTTTGGTAACTGCTGACGGTAGCTTCTACTTCATTGAAGTTAATCCACGTATTCAAGTAGAGCATACTGTAACAGAAATGATTACAGATATTGACATTGTTCATGCTCAAATTAGAATCGCTGAAGGCTTTAGCTTACATAGTCCTGAAGTAGGTATTCCTGAGCAAGATAAAGTTCCTTGTAAGGGCACTGCTATCCAATGTCGTATTACCACAGAAGATCCTAAAAACAACTTCATGCCTGATACCGGTAAAATCTTGGCATACCGTAGCTCCGGTGGTTTTGGTATCCGTCTTGACTCTGGTAATGCATTTACTGGTGCCGTTGTAACACCTTACTATGACTCCTTGCTTGTGAAAGCGACAGCATTTGGTCCTAACAACGAAGAAACTATTCGTAAAATGCTTCGTTGCTTGAAAGAATTCCGTATTCGGGGTGTAAAAACAAATATTCACTTCTTGATTAATGTATTGGAACATCCTGAATTCCAAAGTGGTTCTTACAATGTAAACTTCATTGAAGAGCATCCTGAATTATTCGAATTGAAACCAGATCGTGACCGTGGTACTAAATTATTACGTTACATTGCTGATGTTACAATTAATGGCTATTCTGGTGCAGGGGTTCAAGAGGTTCCTGACTTTGAACCGATTCAAATGCCATCTACTTTGGATGTAAGTCCAGCATCTGGTACAAAACAAAAATTTGATGAACTTGGACCAGATAAATTCAGTAAATGGTTATCGGAACAAAAACAAGTATTCTTCACTGATACCACTTGGCGTGATGCCCATCAATCCTTGTTTGCTACACGTCTTCGTACAATCGATATGGCTCGCGTAGCTGGTCATGCTGCAAAAGGTGTACCTAACTTATTCTCCTTAGAATGTTGGGGGGGGGCTACTTTTGACGTATCATACCGATTCTTACATGAAGATCCGTGGGAGCGTTTGCGCATGTTCCGTCGTGAAGTGCCAAATACATTGCTTCAAATGCTTCTTCGTGGTGCAAATGCCGTAGGTTACACATCGTATCCAGACAACGTAGTTCGTCAATTCATTCAACGGGCTGCTGCTAATGGTATTGATGTATTCCGCGTATTTGATAGCTTGAATAGTCTTGATAATATGCATGTTGCTATCGATGAAGTGCGTGCACAAAATAAAATAGCTGAAGTTGCATTGTGCTATACTGGCGATATCCTTGATGGTGCTCGTACAAAATACAACTTGGACTATTATGTAAATATGGCAAAAGAGCTTGAAAAAGCTGGTGCCAATATTATTGCCATTAAAGATATGGCCGGCCTTTTAAAACCACAAGCTTCTTATAACTTGGTATCTGCCTTGAAAGATGCTGTCTCTGTTCCAATTCACTTGCATACTCATGAAGGCTCCGGTAACTCTATATATACATATGGCCGCGCTGTAGATGCTGGTGTTGATGTAATCGACTTAGCATACTCAGCATTTGCTAATGGTACTTCTCAACCTAGTATGAATTCCATGTACTATGCGTTGTCCGGTCATGAACGTCAACCAGAAATGAACATTGATTACATGGAAGAAATGTCTCATTATTTTGGTAGTATCAGACCATATTACAAAGGTGTAGATAAAGCAGAAGCATATCCTAATACTGAAGTATATCAACATGAAATGCCAGGTGGACAATACTCTAACTTGCAACAACAAGCTAAAATGGTAGGGCTTGGTGATCGTTGGACAGATATTAAGAAAATGTACCACCAAGTAAACATGATGTTTGGTGATATCATTAAAGTTACACCATCCTCTAAAGTGGTAGGGGATATGACATTGTACATGGTACAAAACAACTTAACTGAAAAAGATATCTACGAAAAAGGCGATGTATTGGATTTCCCTCAATCCGTAGTTGAATTCTTTGAAGGACGTCTTGGTACTCCATATCAAGGCTTCCCTGAAAAATTACAAAAAATCATCTTGAAAGGTGCTCGCCCAATCACAGTTCGCCCTGGTGCTGTATTACCTCCAACAGATTTTGAACATATTCGTCATGAATTAAGCGAAATGGGAGCCCAAACAACTGATGAAGATATTAGTGCATATTGCTTGTATCCTAAGGTTTACCAAGATTACAATAAATTTGTAAAAGACTTTGGCGATGTATCTGTATTAGATACTCCAACATTCTTCTTTGGTATGAAACGGGGCGAAGAAATTCAAGTAACCATTGAAAAAGGTAAAACACTGATTATCAAGATGAATGGTTTCTCTGAACCTGATGAAGATGGTAACCGCATCGTATTGTTCGAGTTTAATGGTCAACCTCGTAGCATTAAGGTTCATGATAAACATGCTAAGACAACTGGTGTTGTTCGTCGCAAAGCGGATGAATCTAACCCTGGTGAAATTGGTGCTACATTGTCTGGTTCCGTTGTTAAGATCCTTATTAAGAATGGTCAATCTGTAACTAAAGGTGAACCATTGATCGTTACAGAAGCGATGAAAATGGAAACAACAATTACAGCTCCTATCGATGGTATCGTAGAAGAAATTCTTGTACGTGAAGGTAGCCGTATCGAATCTGGTGACTGCTTGCTTCGTATTGAAGATGCTTTAAAACGATAAACTAACAATCATTTAAAATTAAAAATATTATTTCTCAAATATTTCATAAAATGAAAAATGGAAGAATAATGGAAGAATCCCTAGGAAATCCTAGGGATTCTTTGTATTTTCAAGGGTTTCATGGTACTATATAATATAGAGAAAATGGGCGTATTATGCGTTATTTTAGAATGATTAGTAGAAAAGGAGTAGTAACAGATGAGATGTCCTTATTGCCAACACACAGACACGAAGGTAACAGACTCTAGAACGACTGATGAAGGTAATAGTATTCGCCGTCGCCGTGAATGTATCAATTGTGGCCGTCGCTTTACTACCTATGAAATTATAGAAGAAGTACCACTAATGGTATTGAAGAAAAATGGACGACGTGAATTATTTGACCGCGGTAAGCTACTAAATGGGTTATTGCGCTCTTGTGATAAGCGTACAGTTCCTATGTCCGTGATGGAGCAAGTAGTTAATGATGTAGAGCGTGACATTCGAAATGAAATTAACCAAGAGGTTACAACTGATCGAATTGGTGAGCTCGTGTTACAACAACTTAAAGATATAGATCAAGTTGCATATGTTCGTTTTGCCAGTGTATATCGTAAGTTTGATAATATTGATAGCTTTATGGAAGAGTTAAAGGCTCTGAAGAAGTTAGACGCTAAAAAGCCGAAACGCAAACCTGTCGTAGAAGAATAATTGATTTTGTATTACTGATTGGTTATACATAGTTTTGAAATTAACGATGTGTGAGGCTTTATGATAGATTTACATTGTGATACGATGATGCAATTGCTAGATCATCCTGATAGTGGTGATTTATTTCGTAATACTTGGAAAATTGATATAGAAAAATTACAAAAGGCTCACAGCAAGATACAAGACTTTGCGCTCTTTATTAATATGGGTGAGACGAATGACCCTTATGGTCGCTATGAAGAGATGCGTAATTTGTGTGTATCACAAATTCATCACTATGGAGAGCACATACAACATGTGCTCTCTTATCAAGATGTAGAGTCTGTATACAAGACTGGTAAGATTGGGGCACTTATGTCTATTGAGGAAGGTGGCGTACTAGGTGGCGATTTAAATAAACTTAAACAAGCTTACCAAGATGGAGTCAGACTTATAACGCTAACATGGAACTATCCAAATGGACTTGGCGAGCCACATTGTGGTGAGCAACATAAAAAATTGACATCTAAAGGTGTTGAATTTGTAGAAGCTATGCAAGAGTTAGGGATAATTGTTGATTGCTCTCATCTTAACGATGCTGGTACAGAGCAACTAGGAGATATTTTAGATGTTCCTTTTATAGCATCTCATTCAAATGCACGGGAATTACGGTCTCATACGCGAAATTTGCCAGATAATCTTATTAGACTTATCGCTAATAAGGGAGGTATTATAGGACTTAATTTTGCACAGAATTTTCTCGGCACATCGCCAATTAGTCGCATTGAAGATATTGTTAAACATGGTCTATATCTCATCGACAAGGGCGGTGAAGATGTAGTGGCATTAGGAACTGATTTTGATGGGATTCCACCCGACACAGAGATTGCAGATATGTCTCAAATGAGTCGTCTTTATGATGCATTTAAAGAGGCAGGCTTATCTGTGGAACAGTGTGAAAAGTTATTCTGGAAAAATGCAGATAGACTACTAAAGGAGATTTTATAATGACTGATTTAAATCCAATCATTGCAGATCATTTTACAGAGCATCTTGAAGTGTTTGGTAAAACGATGGAACATATGGATACCATTCAAGAAATCGGATATCGCTGTAAAGCGGCTTTAGAAAATGGTAATAAAATTTTGTTCTGTGGTAATGGTGGCTCTGCGGCGGACTCTCAACATTTAGCAGCTGAATTGATTTGTCGCTTTAAAAAGGAACGGCGCTCTCTTGCAGGCATTGCATTAACTACTGATACATCTGCATTAACAGCTATTGCGAATGACTATGATTTTGAATCTGTTTTTGCACGTCAAGTAGAGGGCTTAGGCCGTACAGGTGATGTTCTCATCGGTATTTCTACATCTGGTAACTCCAAGAATGTTGTAAAAGCTGTAGAAATGGCCCGTTCTATCGGTATGCATACCATTGCTTTCACTGGGGAAGGCGGTGGCAAACTAGCCGAACTATGTGATATTACGCTGGCTATTCCCAGTAATGTGACAGCGCGCATTCAAGAAATGCATATCTTAGCTGGCCACATTATGTGCGAAATTATTGAAGAAGACTATTAACCGATAGGTTTTTACTCATAGATACACATTGTTTCAATTAAAAATTTATTTAAATTAGGAACATATGTAATTTTGATAAGGAATAGGTGGATTATGATAAATACTACCATTAGTCAGTTTTTAACAAAGCAACTGCCAAACTTGAAGATTGCCGTTGTAGGCGATGTAATGGTAGATCGTTATGTTTTTGGTGATGTAAGTCGTATTTCTCCAGAAGCACCGGTTCCTGTAAACCGCGTGTCCAAGATGAAAGAGGTCCTTGGTGGAGCTGGTAATGTTGCATCTAATCTGTCTAATTTAGACTGTAAAGTATATCTTGGTGCACTAGCAGGTAATGACGACCATGGCCATTTATTAAAAAATTTACTTGATACTGATAAAATCGATACGACTGGTTTAATCACTAGTGATGACCGCTCTACTATTACTAAGATGCGCATATTAGGTGATCGTCAACAGATGATGCGCCTTGATTTTGAAACGATTACAAATTTAACCAATCAAGAAGAGCAACAATTGTCTGTTTGGTTGGAAAATCTATGTAAAGCGGGGATTGATGGTATTGTCGTATCTGACTATGGTAAAGGCGTTTGTACACCTACCTTATTGAAGACAATCTTTGGTTTGGCTAAGGAATATAGTGTGCAAACTATCGTAGATCCTAAGGGGGCAGACTGGTCTAAATACAATGGTGCTACATGTATTACACCGAATGTGAAAGAACTCGGTGAATGTGTAGGCCGTACATTAGAAAATGATGATGCTACTATTGTAGAGGCTGCTAAGTCTGTACTTGCTACTGTAGATTTAGACTATATTGTGGCTACTCGATCTGCTAAGGGTATTACGGTTATTGCAAAGGATGGCCGCACATGGCATAATCCCGCTACTCAACAAGAGGTGTTTGATGTGAGTGGTGCAGGAGATACCGTTGTATCCATGATGATGACCTGTCTTGCAAGTGGTTTATCGATGCGTTTAGCCTTACATATCGCCAATGGTGCAGCAGGTATCGTAGTATCTAAGGTTGGTACGTATCCAATACATCGTTCTGAGTTATTAGACTTATGGCATTCCTATAAACATAGTATTCAATCTAAGCCATTATATACGAAGGAAGAGATGAAAGAACTCGTTTCACAATGGCAAAGCAAAGGTGAAACTGTAGTGTTTACAAATGGTTGTTTTGACATTCTTCACCGTGGACATATCACGTATTTACAAGAAGCTGCGCAGCTAGGTGATCATTTAATCATTGGATTAAATTCTGATGTATCTGTTCGACGTTTAAAAGGAGAAACACGGCCCATCGTAAGTGAAGCGGATAGAGCGGCCTTGTTGAGTGCGTTGCAATGTATTGATGGTGTAGTACTATTTGAAGAGGATACACCGGCTGAATTACTAGCGTACTTACGTCCCAATACTCTTGTTAAGGGTGGAGATTACAAAATAGAAGATATTATTGGACGCGAGTCCGTTGACAATGTAGAGGTTCTTTCATTTAAAGAAGGTTACTCTACATCAGATATTGTAGGGAAAATAGCTACTATGGCTAAGGAGGGCAAATTATGATTATCGTAACAGGTGGTGCTGGTTTTATTGGCAGTAATATTGTGAAAGCACTGAATGATCGTGGCCGTACAGATATTCTCATCGTAGATGATCTTACAGATGGTCGTAAGATTCGCAATATTCAAAATCTAGAATTTCTAGATTACATCGATTGTGATGATTTTGATTGTGCTATTGCTGATGGTACATTCGACGTTGGCCCTATTGAAGTCGTATTCCATGAAGGTGCTTGTGCAGACACAATGGAATATAATGGTAAATACATGATGAAGAACAACTATGAAGGTTCTAAAAATCTATTCCATTATTGCCAAGATCGTCGTATTCCATTCATCTATGCCTCCTCTGCATCTACCTATGGTAATGGTACATATGGTTTCGTAGAAAAAACGGAAGCTGAAGAAGCACTTAACCCATATGCGTATTCTAAATTGTTATTCGACCGTTATGTACGCAAATATGAAGGTGAATATACTGCGCAAGTTGTTGGGCTACGTTACTTTAATGTATATGGTCCTAATGAAGCCCATAAAGATAAAATGGCTTCTTTAGTACGTCAAATGTTCTACAAAAATAAAGAAACAGGTATTATTAATCTCTTTGAAGGTACAGATGGCTACGAAGATGGTGGTCAAACACGTGACTTTATCTATGTAAAAGACGTAGTTAATGTAAACTTCTATTTCTGGGAGCATCCTGAAATCTCTGGTACTTTTAACTGTGGTACAGGTAATGCTCATAGCTTTAACCAATTCATGCAAGCTGTTATCGACTACAATGGTCAAGGCAAAATTGAATATGTGCCATTCCCAGAGGTGTTAAAGGGTAAATACCAAAGCTTTACAGAGGCTGATACTACTAAATTGTTAGCCGCTGGCTATGACAAAGGGTTCCATAAAATGGAAGATGCCGTTAAAGAATATTGTGAACTATTAGATAATAACGAAGGGTATTTACGCTAATGCGCAAGGTATTATTTTTAGATCGCGATGGTGTTATTAATAAGGATGTTAGTTATCTATACAAAATCAGCGATTTAGAGTGGGTAGATGGTGCAAAAGAGGCCCTTGCTTATGCTCATAGTAAGGGCTATGATCTCATTGTCGTGACAAATCAGAGTGGTGTAGCTCGTGGTTATTATAAAGAATCTGATGTTCAGATTTTACATGACTATATGGCTCATGAACTAGATCGCAGTGGAGCACCGATTTTACATTTCTATTATTGCCCACATCATAAAGAAGGTATTGTTCCTCTCTATGCAGTAGAATGTGAATGTAGAAAGCCTAAACCTGGCATGATTAAGCAAGCTATTAAGGATTATGATGTAAATATATCAGATAGTTTTCTTATCGGTGATAGTCAGCGTGATGTTGATGCAGCTGAGGCTGCTGGCATTAAGGGGTACCTATTTAAAGGCTCTAATCTATTGGATTTCATTAAAACAATAATTTAATCATTTATTCCATTTAGTTTATTTCGGAAGAATATATTTGGGTTTGTTGTGTTGTATTTGGGGAGGCTTTATGAAAGATTACAAGAATATACTCATCATCAAGATGAGTTCCTTAGGTGATGTAATTCACGCATTGCCTACCTTGTACGCTGTGCGCAAGAATTGGCCTAATGCGCGTATTACATGGGCTATTCATGAGCAATTCGCTAGCCTCTTACCTGGTACACCATGGGTTGATGACGTGATTATCATTGACAAAAAACAACTAAAGAAGCCTACGTATTTATATCAATTGCGCAAGGAGCTACATAGTCGTCATTTTGATATGACCTTAGACCTTCAATGCATCGCGAAAAGTGCTATTGTTTCTTTATTATCTGGTGCCCCTGAAAAATATGGCTACTGGGAGCTTCGTGAGGGCAGTAATCTTGTTAATAAAGCATTAGTAGGTGAGCATAAATACGACCATGTTATCGAACGGTATCTTGATACTGTACGTGTACTTGGTGGTGAGGTAGAGGAGATTGAATTTCCTATGCCAGCTTACGTTGAGGCTGAGAAATCCATAAAACAAAAGTTGAAATGCCATGGTGTAGATGATGAATATATTGTAGTTGTACCAGGGGCACGATGGATTGTTAAGGAGTGGCCACTTCTAAATTTTGGAGAACTTTGTATTCGTTTATGTGAATCTGGTAAGAAGGTTGTTATTGCCGGTGCTCCTGATGATGTAGATAAAGGTGCTTTCATAGAAAATTATGTAAAACATAAGAATCTCATCAATTTAGTGGGATCTACAACCATGCCTGAACTCATTGAGTTGATTCGTCATTGTCAGATTTTTATTAGTGCCGATACGGGACCATTGCATATTGCAAATGCTTTGAAGCGTCCTTTGATTGCCATGTTTGGTACAACATCACCTAAGCGTACAGGTCCTTATGGTGGTAGTCATGTACATCTCATTATTTCACCTACTTCTAAGGCTACACCTGAGCAACCACTAGTAGATGATCCAGATTGTATGGCACAAATTCCTGTAGACGCGGTATGGTCAGTGTATGAACAAGTACTTGGAAAGGAACTATAATGGAACTAGATTATAAGCGCATTGTGGTAACCTTTTTAATGCATTTAGGCGATGTTATATTAACGACTCCGTTTTTAGAAGTGCTTCGCAAAGCGGCTCCTCATAGTCATATTACGTATGTAATAGATGAAAAATTACAACAAGTAATGGAATATAATCCAAATATTGATGAACTTATTGTTGTAGATAAAAAAGGGCGCCATAATAGCATCTCAGGTCTCAATGAAGTGGCTCGTGAAATCAATGCTAAGGGAAAACCTGACATTGTCATTAATTTGCATCCTAATGAGCGTACTTCATATTTAGCATGGAAGATTCATGCACCTATTACAACTGGTATGAGCCATTTCCTCTTTAGACCATTCATGACAAAGTATACGCGCTTAGATCGTAAAACTCGTCATGCTGCGGATATGTACATTAATGTACTAGAGCAATTAGGTGTAACAGATACTTCTAACTCTGGTTTACATATTGAAATCTGTGAAGAATGGCGTCGTCAGGCTCGAGAGTTTTATTCTAGTCATGGATTAACTGATACTGATATACTCATTGGATTTAATATCGGTAGCGCCGTTCCTGAGAAACGTTGGCCAGCTGAACGATTTGCGCATGTAGCAGATTACTTTGGTCGTTTAGGTTATAAGACGGTTTTCTTTGGCGGACCTATGGACCTTGAAATGGTGCAGCCTGTAGTAGAACAAATGGAAACAAAGCCTATTGTGGCTACCGGAAAATTCCAGTTAGGTCCTTTGGCAGCGGCTATGAGCCGTTGTAATCTATTAATTACTAATGACTCTGGACCAATGCATGTAGGAATCAGTCAAGGTGTGCCAATTGTGGCACTGTATGGTCCATCAAATCCATTCTTTTATGGACCTTATCAAGCTCATGCTATCGTTTTAGAAACGATGGATTCTTATGAGATTGGTAAAAGCATGAAAAAAATTATTAAAGAAGGAAATTATAAAGGTTTATCTGTAATTTCTGAAGAACAGGTTATTAAAGCAGCGGAAACATTGCTTTTAGAATCGAAATAAACGTATGAACTATATTGTATTTGATTTAGAATGGAACCAACCCTATAGCAATGACATTAGCTTTATGAAGCGCACAAAAATGCCGTTGACAGGGGAAATCATTCAAATCGGAGCGGTAAAACTGAATGAAAAGATGGACATTATAGATCATTTTACGATGTTCATCAAACCTCAATATCTGCCACGGATGCATAAACATGTGCGCGAGTTGACAGGGATAACCACCCATGAGCTCAATCATGGTGTGCCATTCAAGACGGCTATGCAGTACTTTCAAAAATGGTGTGGTGATGAATATATGCTGCTTTCTTGGGGATCAGACGATATTCTTATCCTTCGAGAAAATCTTATGCTTCATAAGATGAAAGCATTATCTTATGATCAATGGGTAGATGCGCAAATGATTTATTCTTATCAACGCTATGGAACAAGTCAACAGTATTCTGTGGCGCATGCTATGGAGGATCTCAATATATCGACGGAGCATTTATCTGCTCATAATGCCTTGCATGATGCAGTTTTTACAGCTCACATTTGTCAGACTTTAGATATTGCACAAGGAATTCTGCATTATGATCTAATTCGCAAGGAAAGTAGTAATCCTTTCCTATATCCTCCTATTCTTACCTTTTTTATGTATGAAAATTTTTCTGAGAAAAAACGTATTGTTCATGATAGAAGAGTACGTATGTCCTTCTGTCCGTACTGTCAAACACGTTTAGAAACGACAAGACCTGAACGATTACAAGGGGATAAGCACCTAGCCATTGGAGTATGTCCTAAACATGGCGATTTTGCGGTGCAACTTAAAGTTGGAAAGTATACGATTAAGTCCGGCAGTAGTAAATTCTATGTTACTAAGGTACTGACCCATTGTACGGATGAAATTCGTTCTCTATATACTCAGAAGTCTGAAATCAATCGCGAAAAAGAGCGAAAATATTTAGAGTATCGTAAGGCGGAACAAGAAAAAGTCCGCCAAAAATAGTTATGTAAATTCAAGTTCGTTTTCTGAACTGTACTATATATTAGGATATGAACTTTTAGAAAGGATAGATTATGGAACGTAAATATGCATGGCATAATTATGATGATGCCACTATGGAAAAGGTATATGCTTTAAGTGATACATATCGTCAATTTTTAGATAATGGTAAAACAGAACGTGAATGCGTTGTGCAAGCTGTAGAATTTGCAGAAGCAAAGGGCTATGTAAATCTAAATGACATTATTAAAAGCAATACGTCAATTAAAGCTGGTGATAAGATTTATTACACACATATGGATAAATCTATTGCTTTATTTAATATTGGTACTGATGATATTGAATTGGGTATGAATATTTTAGGTGCTCATATTGATTCTCCACGCATCGATGTAAAGCAAAATCCACAATATGAGGATAGTAATTTAGTATTTTGGGATACTCATTACTATGGAGGTATTAAAAAATATCATTGGGTAGCTATGCCTCTTGCTATTCATGGTGTTGTGGTAAAAACAGATGGCACTCGCATTAATATCAACATTGGTGATAAAGAAACAGATCCTGTGTTTTGCATAACTGACTTGTTACCTCATTTGGGACAAGAACAAATGCAAAAGAATGCAGCTAAAGTAATTGAAGGGGAAGCTCTTGATTTACTCATCGGTAGCCGTCCAGTTAAAGACGAAGAAAAAGAAGGGGTTACTAAATTTATTAATAGCCTTCTTGAAAAAGAGTATGGATTTATTGAACGTGACTTATTGTCTGCAGAATTAGAAATTGTACCAGCTGGTAAAGCACGTGATATGGGTTTTGATCGTTCTATGGTAATGGCGTATGGCCAAGATGACCGTGTGTGCGCTTACACATCCTTGGTAGCAATGCTTGAAGTGGATAATGTAAAGCGTACTACTTGTTGTTTACTTGTAGATAAAGAGGAAATTGGTTCTGTAGGTGCTACAGGCATGCAATCACGCTTCTTTGAAAATGCAGTAGCTGAAATTTTAACACTTATGGGTAAACCTAACTCTGTAAGCGTACGCCGTACATTGGAGAAATCTCGTATGTTGTCCTCCGATGTAAGTGCAGGCTATGATCCGCTTTATGCATCGGCGTATGAAAAGAAAAATGCTTCTTACCTTGGTATGGGTGTAGTATTCAATAAATTTACTGGCTCTCGTGGTAAAGCTGGTTCTAACGATGCTAATGCTGAGTACATGGGCTTTATCCGTCGTGTCATGGAATCTAACAATGTAACATACCAAACAGCAGAGCTTGGTAAGGTTGATTTAGGTGGTGGTGGCACCATTGCGTACATCATGGCTCTTTATGGTATGAATGTCATCGACTGTGGTGTAGCCGTTCTTAGCATGCATGCTCCTTGGGAGGTTACATCTAAGGCTGATATTTACGAGGCTAAACAATGCTATGTGGCGTTCTTAAATGCAGCTGATGAATCAATCTAAGATAATGGGGCTTTCACCAATGGTAAAAGTCCATTCTATGTGAGGTGTATATGAAGCAAACAGAATTAGGAGCAGCTATAGAGTCTGCGAAAGGAGAGGCTACAGAGGTCAAGACTGTAAAGGTAGATATTTTTGACATCCCTGAAACGAAGGTTGAAGAATATATTGCTAATCGTGAAGAGGTAGCAGAAGCAGCAGCGCAGGTTATGAAATCATACTGTGTTACCGTAAAACGTGAAACCTTAGATCCCGAAGAAGGGGAAGCAGTGGTTGGTTACTATATAACGGGTGAAATTCTAATGTGCGTCATCTTGGATCCATTTGAAGTGCCTGTTATGAAGGTAGCTCTCGACAAAGGGACTCTTAAGGACTATATTTTAGCAGCTAATGATTTAACAGAAGACATGTTAGCGTCTCTTGAAAAGTAAAAGGATTTCGTATCTTAATGTGTTCTATAAATGGACAAATGTAAAATACTTTAACCTGCTACATTGATGTAGTAAAGAAATTTGTTTATAATAGATGTATTATAATCATTGCAGATAGGAAGGAAATCCCCATGAACTTGAAAAAAGGTATTGCCCTAGCGCTCACGGCGGCAGCATTGTTGGCGTTTACAGGCTGTGGCTCAAATGGAACTACATCGAATGGTGAATACAAAGTTGGTGTTGTACAGCTGGTAGAACATCCTGCACTAGATGCGGCAAATAAGGGCTTTGTTGATGCGCTAAAAGAAAAAGGTTTGGCAGAAAAGATTACTTTTGATCAACAAAATGCGCAAGCTGATCAATCTAATTTGAATAGTATTGCGCAGCGTTTCGTATCCGATCGGAAAAACTTGATTTTAGCAATAGCTACGCCAGCGGCTCAATCCATGGCAAATGCAACTCATGATATTCCAATTTTAGGTACAGCTATTACTGATTATGAGGCAGCTAAACTTGTTAAATCTAATCAAAAGCCTGGTGGTAATGTGTCTGGTACATCCGACATGAATCCAGTAGAGCAACAAGTAGATTTGATTTTACAAGTAATGCCGAATGCGAAAACAATTGGCACCATTTATAGCTCTAGCGAGGTAAATTCTCAAATTCAAGTGGAGAAGATGAAAGCTTATGCAACTACAAAAGGCATTAAAGTTGAAGAAGTTACAGTTTCCAATGTAAACGATATTCAACAAGCGGCACAAAATCTAGTATCTCAACGTGTGGATGCAGTTTATGTGCCAACAGATAATGTGGTAGCTTCTGCGATGAGCAATCTTGTAGCTATTACCGATCCAGCAAAAATTCCTGTGTTTGGCGGTGAAGATAACCACGTAAAAGGTGGGGCAGTTATGTCCTTGTCTGTAGATTACTACAAACTTGGTTACCAGACTGGTTTGATGGCAGCTAAAATTCTAACTGGTGAAGCTAAAGTTGAAGATATGCCTATCGAAATGCAGAAAGAATTTAAATTAGTTGTGGGAAAAGATAAATTAGAAAAATTGGGCATCACCTTACCAGAGGATTTGATGAACAAGGCGACTATGATTTAATACATATCTGGTAAGGAGTTATACATGAACTGGAAAAAAAGTATTGCAGTGGCACTTAGTGCCATCGCTGTTATGGCAATGGTAGCAGGTTGTGGTTCCAATACCGCAACTAATGACCAAAAGAAAATTGGTGTTATTCAATTAGTAGAACATCCATCTCTTGATGCTGCTAATAAAGGTTTCGTAGATGGTTTAGCAGCTAAAGGATATAAGGATGGTCAAAACATTAAAATTGACCAACAAAATGCACAGGCCGATCAATCTAATCTAAATAGTATTGCACAACGTTTCGTGTCTGATAAAAAAGATATAGTATTAGCTATTGCAACGCCTGCGGCTCAGACGATGGCAAATGCTTCTCATGACATGCCAATCATGGGTACAGCTATTACAGATTACGTGACAGCTAAACTCGTTCAATCTAACGAACACCCTGGTGGTAATGTATCTGGTACATCTGATATGACACCTGTTGAAAAAGAGGTTGATCTTATCATAGCATTAGTACCGAATGTAAAGCGTATTGGTGCCATTTATACATCCTCTGAAATCAACTCCCAATTGCAAGTTGAAAAAATGAAAGCGTATGCTGCTACAAAAGGTATTACTGTTGTAGAGGCAACTGTTTCCAATGTAAATGATATCCAACAAGCCGCTACCAATCTTGTGAACCAAGATGTACAAGCTATCTATACGCCAACAGATAATGTATTGGCATCTGCTATGGCTAACTTAGCACAAATTACAGATGCTGCTAAAATTCCAGTATTTGCTGCCGATGAAGGTATGACAATGACTGGTGGTGTAGCAACTTATTCTGTTGATTACTATCAATTGGGTTATCAAACAGGTTTAATGGCTGCTAAAGTTCTTGCAGGAGAAGCAAAAATTGCAGACTTAGCTATTGAGACACAAAAAGAGATTAAGTTAACTGTTAACGAAGAACGTGCTAAAAAATTAGGTATTACGATTCCTGAAGTTCTTCGTAAAGATATGAAACAATAGAGGAGAATTTGATGTTAGATTTAGTGGTAGGCACCATAACCACAGGCCTTTTATGGTCTTTGTTAGCGGTCGGTGTATTCATAACCTTCCGCGTATTAGATGTGGCTGACTTAACCGTGGAAGGTACGTTCCCAATGGGGGCAGCCATTTCTGCTATTTTAATTACAAGTGGTATGAATCCAATCCTTTCCATTTTACTTGCCGGTGTGGGTGGTATGATAGCCGGTGCTGTAACAGGTTGGATTCATACAAAATTAAAAATTCCTGCATTATTGGCTGGTATTTTGACAATGATTGCATTGTACTCTGTAAACCTTCACATCATGGGCAAAGCTAATGTATCTTTGCTTCGTATGGATACAATTTATACGATTCTTGGTGGATTTTTCCATACGCCGAATATGTGGTCTGCAGCCATCGTAGGTATTATAGTAGCTGTAGTTGTATGTTTGCTCTTATTTTGGTTCTTCGGTACCGAAATTGGTACAGCCTTACGTGCTACAGGTGTTAACCCTCAAATGATTCGCGCTCAAGGCGTAAATACTGATAATATGATCGTTCTTGGTCTTTTGATTTCCAATGGTTTTGTTGGTATGTCTGGGGCTCTCATTGGTCAATTCCAAGGCTTTGCTGATGTAGGCATGGGGATTGGTACCATCGTTATTGGTTTGGCTTCTGTAATCATCGGTGAAGTAGTGTTTGGTACGAAATCCTTTGTACGTAGTCTCATCGCCGTAGTACTTGGTTCTATTGTATATCGTATCGTTATTGCTGCAGTTCTCTACATGGGTATGCCACCAAACGATTTGAAATTATTCACTGCAATTCTTGTTGCCATCGCGCTTTCCTTACCTACATTGAAAGCAAAATGGTTGGCTCGTTAAGGAGGACACTATGTTAGAAGTAAAAAATATGGTAAAAACCTTCTTTAAGGGCACAATTAATGAAAAGACTGCATTACAAGGCATTAATCTTCGTCTAGAAGAGGGTGATTTTTGTACTGTCATTGGTGGTAATGGTGCTGGTAAAAGTACTTTGTTAAACTCCATTGCTGGTGTATTTCCAGTAGATGAAGGATCCATTACAATTAATGAGATTGATGTGACAAAAATGCCAGAATACAAACGTGCTAAATACATTGGTCGTGTATTCCAAGACCCTATGGTTGGTACTGCTGGTAATATGCAAATCGAGGAAAACTTGATTCTTGCTATGCGTCGTGGTAAAAGATTAGGTCTTAAATGGGCTTTCAAAGATAGTGAACAAGCATTTTTCAAGGAACGTCTTGCATTATTAGGCTTAGGTCTTGAAGATCGTTTATCTGCTCGTATGGGCTTACTATCTGGTGGTCAACGTCAATCTATTACATTGTTAATGGCTACCATGCTTCGTCCAGAACTCTTATTGCTAGATGAGCATACGGCAGCACTTGACCCTAAAACTGCAGAAAATGTATTGCAACTGACAGATAAACTCGTTGCAGAACATAATCTAACAACTCTTATGATTACCCATAATATGCGTGATGCATTGCGATTTGGTAATCGCCTCATCATGATGGACGCTGGTCGAATCATCTATGATGTAAAAGGAGAAGAAAAGAAACAATTAACTGTTGCGGACTTACTTCAAAAGTTCGAGGTAGCTGGTGAAAATGCACTGAGCGACCGCATGGTGTTAGGAGCTAAATAATAGAACAAAGTTGTAATCCAGCTTTTGTTCAATTACTGTATTTTTGCTTTACAAGATAGGGCAGATACTGTATACTAAATTAGGTCGTAAGACATATCGTAAGCGAAGTATTCGATTCTCCAACGGTTACTTAAGCTTATCGGGATTATTATATTTTAGGAGGTAACATTAATGTTAACTACAGAAGCTAAATTAGCAGTAATTAAAGAATACGCTACTCATGAAGGTGACACTGGTTCTCCAGAAGTACAAGTTGCGATTTTAACAAGTCGCATTCAATACTTAACTGAACACTTGAAAGAGCACAAAAAAGACCATCATTCCCGTCGTGGTTTGTTGAAATTGGTTGGTCAACGCCGTAACATGCTTGACTACCTTCGTCGTAAAGATATCGAACGTTACCGTTCCCTTATTGAACGCCTTGGTCTTCGTAAATAATAAAATTAGCCGTCCTAAAGGACGGCTTTTTTATTTTGAATTGGCTATTTAGCTTTAATTGATATATAATTAGAAGGTATACATATAAGAAGATTTTTAGGAGGAATAGGAATGGAACAATTCCAAATGGACCTAGCTGGTCGTATGCTTACGATTGAGACTGGGGAACTTGCAAAACAAGCTAGCGGTGCTGTAATGGTTGGCTATGGCGATACTCGTGTACTGGTTACTGCTACAGGCTCTAAAGAGGCGAAGGATATCGACTTCTTCCCACTTACAGTAGACTATGAAGAAAAAATGTATGCGGTTGGTCGTTTACCAGGGGGGTTCATTAAACGTGAAGCGCGTCCACCTGAGTCTGCAATCTTGAATAGCCGTTTGATTGACCGTCCTATTCGTCCATTATTTAATAAAGGTGTACGTAACGAAGTACACGTAGTAGCAACAGTTATGTCTGTGGACCAAGATTGTGATCCAGCCATTTGTGGTATGATTGGCGCCTCTGCGGCATTGTCTATTTCTGATGTTCCTTGGAATGGCCCTATTGCAGGCGTTCGTATGGGACGTATCAATGGTGAGTTTGTTGTAAATCCAACGAAATCACAATTAGAAGAAACAGATCTTAATATCGTTGTAGCTGGTACTAAAGATGCTATTCTCATGGTTGAAGGTGGCGCTGAAGAAGTACCGGAAGATATCATTCTTGAAGTTATCATGGCAGCTCACGAAGAAATCAAAAAAATCGTAGCATTCCAAGAAGATATGACTGCAAAAGTAGGTAAGGAAAAACGCGTATTTGAATGTAAAGATGTTCCTGCTGAAATTAGTGATGCAGTTCGTGCCTATGGTCATGATAAACTTGATGCTGCAGTTCGTTGTGCAGATAAACAACAACGTGATGCACAAGAAAATGAAGTACGTGCAGATGTATTAGCTCACTTTGAAGAAATCTACCCAGATAACTTGGCTGATGTAAATAAAGCATTTGATGCAATGACAAAAGAAATTGTGCGTCATATGATTACTGTTGAAAAAATCCGTCCAGATGGTCGCCAACTTGATGAAGTTCGTCCAATCTCTTGCCGTACAGGCGTATTACCTCGTACACATGGCTCTGGCTTGTTTACACGTGGTCAAACTCAAGTGTTGAATGTCACAACAGTGGCGCCTTTATCTGAAAAACAAACCATCGATGGTCTTGGTGTTGAAACTGAAAAACGTTATATCCATCATTATAATTTCCCATCCTTCTCTGTAGGGGAAACTCGTTCTTCCCGTGGCCCTGGGCGTCGTGAAATTGGTCATGGTGCGTTGGCCGAACGCGCATTGGTACCTGTGATTCCAAGTGAAGAAGATTTCCCATATGCTTTGCGTTTAGTATCTGAAGTATTGGAATCTAATGGTTCTAGCTCCATGGCTTCCGTATGTGGTTCTACATTATCTTTGATGGATGCTGGTGTACCTATTAAAGCACCTGTAGCTGGTATCGCTATGGGTCTTGTAACTCAAGGGGAACACTATACAATTTTAACAGATATTCAAGGCATGGAAGATGCTCTTGGAGATATGGACTTTAAAGTTGCTGGTACAGCTAAAGGCGTAACAGCAATTCAAATGGATATCAAGATTTCCGGATTATCACGAGAAATCCTTCAAGAAGCATTAGAACAAGCTCACAAAGGCCGTATGCATATCATGGGCATCATGCTTGATACAATTGCTGAACCACGTCAACAAATGTCCCAATACGCTCCACGTATTATTACAATGAAAATTGATTCCGATAAGATTCGTGACGTAATCGGTTCTGGCGGTAAAGTAATTCGCAGTATTATCGAAGAAACAGGCGCTAAAATTGACATCGAAGATGATGGTACAGTATTTATCGCTTCTGTAGAACAAGAAGGTGCTGCAAAAGCTCAAGAAATTATCACAAACCTTACTAAAGAGGTTGAAGTAGGGGAAGTATACCTTGGTAAAGTAACTCGTCTAATGGCTTTTGGCGCATTTGTAGAGGTATTACCAGGTAAGGAAGGTCTTGTACATATTTCCAAACTTGCGAAAGAACGCGTTGAAAATGTAGAAGACGTAGTAAGTGTAGGGGATGAAATCATGGTAAAAGTTATCGAAATCGATAAACAGGGCCGTGTAAACTTGTCCCGTAAAGATTGTTTAAAATAAGAGGTGTTACATGGATATTCGTGGCTTTGAAGTAGTTTCTGCTTTTGAAGAACAAGATATCAACTTACCAACACGTAAAACAACTGAAAGCGCAGGCTATGATATTGAATGTGCTGAAGCTGTTACATTAGAACCAGGCCAAGTAGTGCTCGTTCCGACAGGTATTAAAGCTTTCATGGCGTACGACGAATACCTTGCCATTCACATCCGATCTAGCATGGCTATTAAACGCCATTTAGCACTTGTGAATAGCACAGGTATCATTGATAGTGATTACTACAACAATGAGGACAACGAAGGTCATATTATGATCGCTCTCTATAATTTTGGCAAAGAACCAGTTACCCTTGAAAAAGGCGAACGCGTTGCTCAAGGTATATTCTCTAAATACCTTATTACAAATGATGATGATGCTACTGGTGTAAGAACTGGTGGCATTGGAAGCACTGGGACTATGTAAATAATATATGGTTTTGTATAAACTAGTAAAAACCGCTCAACTTTGTTGGGCGGTTTTTGTGTGTTTATTTCTCTCTTCAGCTGTAATTATTATCAATAATACTATATAATATTTATTATAGTTAGTAGAACAATTCGGGAGGCTTTATGAAACAGGAGTCAAAACAAAAAAAGAATGTAGGTACATCAGTTATGGGGAATGACATTGAGACTACACAAAATACCATGCACGTTTTGGATGAGAATAAGGTTCTTAAAAAAAGTTATGAAGATGTAGTATATATTTCTCAACCTTTTGGGGCGACCTCGTTAAATACATTAGCAGCGCGAGCTTTGTTATTTGGACTAAATCCTGTATCTTTAAAAAAGGCGCGTGTCCTTGAGCTTGGATGTTCTTTTGGCGGGAACATTATTTCTCAAGCTTTATACTATCCTGAAGCGTCTTTTACGGGTATTGATTTATCGTCTTCCCAGATTAAGATGGGAAATGAACTGATTGCGTCGATGGGACTATCTAATATACATTTGCTTGAGAAGGATATTCTAGATATTGATGATTCATTCGGTACCTTTGACTATATTATTGTACATGGTATTTGGTCCTGGGTTCCGGATGTGGTAAAAGATAAAATTCTATCTATCTGTAATAAGAATTTATCCGACAATGGTGTAGCTTATGTATCGTATAATACGTATCCTGGATGGAAACGATTAGAGCAGTATCGAGAAATCATGCAATATGCAGAGCAAAAAGAGTTAGAGCTACCGTTGATGGAGCGGACTTTATATACGAAGAATATATTGAAGCTCGTAGCGGATACAATGGGATTAGATAATCGGATAAGTCAAAAAGCGAGTTATAAAATTGATAACATCCAAAATGTGTTGAGCTCTAACGATTATTATGTGGCTCATGAATATTTAGAGCCTTTTAATGATCCTGTATATGTACATGAATTTATAAAACGTGCCAATGACCAAGGTTGTGCCTATATAGGGGATGTATTTCTTTCACGATCTTTCATAAGTTGGTTACCGGAGGATATTCACGATAATATAGTTCAATTGGCAAATGATGATTATATTGCAAAAGAGCAATATTATGATTACATTTATGATACGCAGTTTAGAATGTCCCTGTTAACGAAAAATAAACATAGTAAAAAGATTGTTCGTAATGAACGAGTTAGTATAGATGTATTATCAAAATTATATTATTGCAGCGTTGTCAATACTGGTATTCCTTCTAATATGACGGATAGTATCCATATTGCTATTAAAGAGGTTATGGATCGAGGGGATATATTTACTGTTCAGGATATAGTTGATCATATACATAGAAAGTTGCCTGGTTATACTATCGAAATGGACAGAGTTTATTCTCGTTTACTATATTTGATTATTGTAGATAATCTCGATATGTATGCCGAACCATATGAAAGAGTTGCTTTCGAAGATAATAAGGTGTATATACCTCAACGTTTTATAGATTTTATTTCTACTATAGTAGAAAAAGAAGGCAGCTCCTATATTGGTATAGGCGACATGTACAATAAAGTACAACAAGATATAGATAATGGATTTCTCTTTGTAATAAAGCAAATGGTGGAGCCTACAACAAAAGAAAAGATTCTTGCTATTATGGATGACAATATTACAGTTCAGCGTCATACGCGGGATAATATTGATTTTATTGTTCCTAATAAAGTGTACTTAGAGGAAATTTTACAATGTATAAGGATGCTCGGGTTTTTACATAAAATAAAAGATTAGAGGTATATATGGCAATTAGTAAGGAAATTCAGAAATCCAGTGAAATGAAATTTAACGGTAAGTTGATTCAAGTTACTTATGATATAGCCGATGTGAACGGAAAGGATGCATGGCGTGAGGTTGTGCATCATCCGGGTGCTACAGCGATTGTGGCAGTAACAGAGGATAATAAGATTGTTATGGAACGTCAATTTAGATATGCTTTGCAACAGACGCTACTGGAGGTACCAGCAGGAAAATTAGATCCAAATGAAGAATCGATTGTTTGTGCTAAACGGGAGCTTGCTGAGGAAACCGGCTATCGTGCAGCTCAATGGATTTCGTTAGGTACAATTGCTACGAGTCCTGGTTTCTGCAATGAAGTATTACATTTATATCTTGCGAAGGACCTTACCATGGGGGAAACCAATTGGGATCCTGATGAATATGTGGAGCTAGAATACTACACATTGACAGAACTATTGGAAGCTATCAAGAATGAGGCTATTAAGGATAGCAAATCTTTGGCGGCCCTCATGCTTGCTATGCCATATCTTAAGTAATTTTTAGAAATATTATCTCTCAATATAATATGTATTTTATTAATTCATATTGATGATTTTAACTGTAATATGTTATAAAGTATTTTTACATTATATGAGTAACTAATCTCATATAGATTTAGGAGTACATATGTATAATCGAATTATTCTACTAGTAATGGATAGTGTCGGTGTAGGGCATGCAGCCGATGCGATTAAATTTGGCGATGAAGGTTCGAATACATTAGGACATATCGAAGCGGTAGCAGGACCTATTCGCTGTCCAAATTTAAAATCTCTAGGTTTAGCTAATATTGCTGATATATCAGCGTTTGATGAGCCTGTTATTGGCGCTTATGGTCGTATGGCTGAAACGAGTACTGGCAAAGATACGACAAGTGGTCATTGGGAGATGATGGGGCATCCTGTAACGGTGCCATTTCCGACATTTTATGATGGATTTCCGAAGGAACTGATGGATGCTTTCATAAAAGAAACGGGTTATGGATTTCTTGGTAATGAGGTAGCCTCTGGAACGGAAATTATTGAACGCCTCGGAGAAGAACATATAAGAACTGGTAAGCCAATCGTATATACATCGGCGGATTCGGTTTTTCAAATTGCAGCGCATGAGGATATCATTCCCTTAGAAGATTTGTATCGCATGTGTCAAATTACACGCGATAAAGTATGTGTCGGTGATTATTATGTGGGGCGTATTATAGCTCGACCTTTTGTTGGTACACCAGGTCATTTTGTACGCACCTCAAATCGTCATGATTACAGTCGTATGCCTGAAAAGAAAATGGTGCAACAAGAGTTACAAGACGCAAACATTCCAACAGTGGCAGTTGGCAAAATCGGCGATATTTATGCTCATGTTGGCTGGGATGCATCATATCCGACAAAGTCTAACGCGCATGGTATGAACGTAGTTCCTTATCTGTTGGGCCAAAGCTTTACACGGGGGTTCATGATGGTCAACCTTGTTGAATTTGATAGTCTGTACGGTCATCGGCGCAATGTAGAAGGGTATAAGCGTGCTATTGAAGACTTTGATTACCAATTAGGCGGTTTGTTGGACTTGCTTAAAGATGATGATTTACTTCTCATCACTGCAGATCATGGGAATGATCCGACTTGGAAAGGTACAGATCATACGAGAGAAATGGTGCCTTTGCTAGCTTATAGTCCAAGTATGAGTCATTCCGTAGCTTTGGGTGATAGACATAGTTTTGCGGATATAGGCGAAACAGTATTACAAAACTTTGGATTGAAACAATGGGGGATTGGCTCTTCATTTCTTAATTCTTTGAAAGTGTAGCTTTGTATAGAAACTATTTCTTATATATAATTGAATATAATCTTATAATACTGTTATCAAAAAATTGTATGGATAATTTGTTATAATTAAATTCATTTATTTTGTTCTTTTTCATACCTACTAAATCATATACTAATGGAATGTGTACTTTGGGCCATTTTCCTTAAAAAAATACAGAAAAAATAGCTATTAGTTGATTATATATAATCAACTAATAGCTATTTTTAGTAGCAAGGGACTATTTGGTTATAGTCCCTTTTGCTTTTATCCTTGAAACAGGATGAGTTTATTTAATTATAGCAAGCCTTGATTTTCCATCATATCTTTAATATCAAGTATGGTAGATTTACATACTACATCATAATCTAATGAACCAAGGAAGTCTGCAAATTTAGTGTCATCTTCATTTTTACAGTTTCCATATGGAATTTTACCAAATTTTTGATATGGCTCTAGAATGCGATTTCGTCTGTGCTTCCACGTATTATAATAAGGACCTTTAAATTTAGTCATAAAACCATTGCTATCGACTAATACAAAGCCTTCAGATTCATGGAATGAATTTAGTTCCTCATTTATGATGGCTTGAAGCTCATCCATGGTAGAAACTTGTTGAACTGTTTTAACAATGGAAATCAAGTCAGTGTCATATTTTTGTAAAATTGTATAAAGTTCAGCTAATTTTTCTCTAGAGAAGGGTACATCTATATGCTTACCATTTACGTCTAGAGTATTTTGAATCATATCGAGTACATAGAGATGGTCTTGGTCGTATTTAATGATATGAGTATCCTCTTGGCTGATGACCTCAAATATCATAGAGCAGCTATTGCGTATTAATAAATCTTTGATTTCTTCTTGTAAGCCTTCAGGTAATCTATGGAATAGGTTTTTAAATAAATCTACATGTACACCATCTGTTGTAGATTTAGAGGCAAATACTAATTCTTCGTTGATAACGCCAAGAATAGCAAGGTAACCATTTTCTTTAGTTCTAATTTCAACTGGGAAAGAAAGGGTATTAGCTAGATTATCTAACTCTGTTTCTGGGCGTTCACCAAGATTAAAGAATTTATTATAACTACGTAATTTCACATCTCCTGTAATTCGATCCACAAATAATCCACGAGCTTGTACTGTACTTTCATTCCATAATCGTTTATGAAATACACGAGATGTAAAGTTCAAGGAATATAGGTTAGGGGAACATTGTTTTACTTTTACTAATTTTGAATTACCAATAATATTAATATCTTCATTTTGTGTGAAAATAACATGTTTTGTCATATTTTGAAATTCATGGCGCATATAATCTTTATCATATACATCGTTTTTTATTCCATTTTTTGTGAAAGTATTAGCTGTGATATCGATGTATTTTAGTTCTCCACCAAACTCAACTTCTCCTTCTAAACAGAAGGAGTATTTTCCATCTGGAACGCCACGATGACCGTGAATTTGAATGAAGTCTTGACACATGCCTTTTTCGTAATTAGTATCGTAGATATTAGCGATATTTGTTTCGTAAGCGCCAAACCCATTAATAAAGGTTGAGGTAGCTATGAAGGTCATATTAGGCACATAGGAGAGACCACCATGAGAAACTAAATATTTTTTGCCATGAAAGCTAAATGGATAACATTGACGAAGTGATTTATAAAAGAGTCGCAGTTCTCGTTGGAGCGATTCTACTTCATTTTTCGTCATATCCTTTACGATAGGTGCTACCACATCTTTCATAAAGCGTTTGGAACGGTCTAAACTTGTATTAAATGCAAAGTTTGCAATGTGTCGCTCGTGATTGCCTTCTAACATAATTGTATTGGGTAATGTGCTGAGATGCATCATTTCGTACATCATTTCTTTGTTTTCAATACCGCGTTCTAAATAGTCACCGCAGAAGATGTATAATGTCTTTTCATCCCATGGTGTAATAGCTTGTTGTAATGCGGTGTAGCAACCGTGAATATCACCAATAACACGTACTCGATCATATCTATTTGTTAGATTAACCGTGAAGTAATTGTTAATTTCATCAATAGAGTTAATTTTTTTACAAAACTTTGGTAATGTATTTGTTTTAATCGTTTTATACATACGATGAATAACTTGCTCTGGCACGCGTTTGTAATCGGCGCGAGCTGCATTACGGGCTAAGCAATCTTCTAAGGATGTATCTGGTTCATAGTAATATACAGTATATTTATATTTGTTAAGCAATTCTTTGTAAGCATTAACAGCTTTAGATGTAGTGTGGGTAGCATCTAAGACGACAAAGTCGCCATTGCTCATTCGTTTTTCTAAACAATCTAGTAGGAGCTTCCATGCTGGACCATTATCCTCTTGTGAAATATACCAGCCGTTCTCACCAAGGGAAGGGCTACGTAAAATCATACGGAAATGATCGGCTTCAAGGGTGTAAGCCTCAAGATTGTTATCACGAATCCACTGAGACTTACCACTAGCAGGAGCACCGCGCATTAATAATAGTGTTCTCATAGTAATAGTCCTCTAATCTGCCCATAGGGCGTAATAATATATCTGTATAACAAACGAAAAATATTTTATGATTAAATAGAAAAGGCCATAAAAAAACAGTCTCAACGGATATCCGAGAGACTGTCTTGCTTGCTTTTAAAATTATAAAGCGTTTACTTTAGCTGCAAGGTTAGATTTTTTGCGAGCTGCAGTGTTTTTATGAAGTACACCTTTGGAGGCTGCTTTATCAATTACGCTAGTAGCATGAACAAGTGCTTGTTTTGCTTCTTCTACTGCGCCTGCTTGAACAGCTTCAACGGTTTTACGAGCTGCTGTACGAATTTGAGATTTTACAGCGGCGTTTTTCGCACGACGTTCAGCATCCGTTTTTACGCTTCTAATACTGGATTTAATGTTTGGCAATTGAGTCACCTCCTTAAAAATCGTTTCTTATACCTGAATGATTATATCATACCAAATATTGATACGCAAGGACTTTTCAGCCCAATATTTTCCTTAATGACATGATTTGTAAAACATTTTCTACTGTTTATTAAGTAAAGCATATATGTGGTTTTTAAAATCAAATTACTTACTCATTTTCTAGTGTAACAATATATTAATTTTTATTTATGAAAGTTAAAAGGGTCCTTATGTTATAATGAAGAATAGAATTAAGTGAGGTGTATTATGAAAAAATTAATGATTATAGATGGCAGCAGTTTGTTATTCCGTGCATTTTTTGCATTACCACCATTAAAATCCGCTTTGGGAACACCAACCAATGCAGTATATGGTTTCTTGACAATGCTCATTAAATTGTATGAAGAAATTAATCCTGACTATATTGCCGTAGCTTTTGATAAAGGTCGTCAAACATTCCGTACTGAAATGTATAGTGAATACAAAGGAAATCGTCCAGATGCACCTGAGGATTTGCGTCCACAATTTAGTTTAATTCAAGATGTATTAAAAGCATTGGGTATTTGTGTCATCGAAGAAGAAGGCTTTGAAGGGGATGATATTCTTGGATCTTTAAGTAAAAAGTTTGGAGCCTCTGAAATGGCTGTCCAAATTATTACAGGTGACCGCGATAATTTACAGCTTGTAACAGAACATAGTCATGTGTTCTTAACTAAAAAAGGTATTTCTGATATGTTAGAAGTCACTCTAGATAATATGGAGGAGCTTTATGGTTATGGTCCTGATAAGGTTATCGAAATGAAGGCGCTTATGGGTGACTCTTCCGATAATATTCCAGGTGTACCAGGCGTAGGTGAGAAAACAGCGCTTAAATTAATTACCGAATATGGCAATCTTGAATCTGTATACGAACATATTGAAGACATTTCGGGTAAGAAATTAAAAGAGCGTCTCGTAGAGAATAAAGAGTTAGCCTTTTTATCTCGTGAGTTGGCAACAATAAAAACAGATATGGAGTTGTCTTATAAAGTAGAAGATTTTGTACAAAACTTCCATACCTTTGAAGTACAGCCTTTATTTGAAACTTTAGGCTTCACTAAATTAACACCTCGCATTGTTCAAGTAATGGGGGGCGAGGAAGCAGCTTTTGGAGATCCAGGCTCTTTATTTGCACCGCAAGAGGAGATTTCCTTAGATGAATTAGCGGGTGCTAAAGCATTAACAGCCGATTTCTATAAAGACAAAACGGTAGCAGTGCATGTCATATTAGATGGTAAGACTCCATTTAGAACGGTAACGAATACTTATCTATCTAATGGTGATACTATTGTAAAAACAGACGATACTAAAGCTGTTTTAGCTGTATTACAAGGTGCTAAAGTCATCGTTACAACTCAGACCAAGGAGATTATCGAAGCCTTTGGTGCAGATGTGCCAGCTGAGATTTCTTTATTTAATGCTGATAAAACTGCTCGTATTCATGATATGTCTCTCATTGCGTATTTATTAGATCCTACACGTACTAATTATGGATATCTATATCTAACTGAGCGCTTCTCTTTACCTAGCATTGCTAGCGGTAGTGTAGACGTAGAATGCGTATCCATGGTGAAAGCATTACTCGCCATGAACGAAGCAGCTTGTGAATCTGCACGTCGTGAAGAGTTATGGTCTTTATATGAAACGATTGAGTTACCTTTGATTCATACTTTAGTAGTGATGGAGAAGAATGGTATCTATATCGATACAGAGAAGTTAGCGGAAACAACAACTCGTTTTAAAGAGGAACTAGCCCAAGTACAACAAGAGATTTATGAATTAGCTGGAGAAAATTTCAATATCAATTCACCTAAACAATTGGGTGTAATCTTGTTTGAAAAGATGAACTTACCAATCATCAAGAAAACTAAAACCGGTTATTCTACAGATGCGGAAGTATTGGATATGCTTCGTCACGAAAGTCCGATTGTTGAAAAAATCTTGGCATACCGTTCTGTTGCTAAATTAGTATCTACCTATTGTGAAGGTTTGGCAGTTCTTATCAATGATAAGACTCGTCGTATTCATACGACTTTCAATCAAATGGTTACGGCTACAGGTCGACTTAGCTCATCTGATCCGAACTTGCAAAATATCCCTGTTCGTACCGAAAAAGGCCGTGAAATTCGTGCCTTATTCTATCCGGGTGCTGGATATGATACATTGGTGAGTGCCGATTACTCCCAAATTGAGTTGCGTATCTTAGCTCATTTATCTGGCGATGAAGCATTGATTAAAGCCTTCGTAGAAGGCAAGGATATTCACCGTTTTACTGCGGCAGAGGTGCTTGGTAAAGCTCAAGATGATGTAACTAGCGAAGAACGTTCCCATGCGAAGGCTATTAATTTCGGTATTATTTACGGTATTTCTGACTTTGGTTTATCTCGTGACCTTGGTATTACACGTGGTGAAGCTAAAAACTATATTGATCTTTATTTTAGCCGTTATCCTAAGGTTAAAGAGTATATGGATCGAATGGTTCAAGAGGCTCATGAAACAGGCAAGGTTCGCACTATGTTTGGTCGTCAACGTGAGTTACCTGATATTAATAGTCGTAACTTTAACCGTCGTTCCTTTGCTGAACGAACCGCAATGAATACGCCAATTCAAGGTACTGCCGCAGATATTATTAAGTTAGCCATGAACCAAGTGGAACAAAAATTAGAAGAACAAAACTTTAAGTCTCGACTTTTATTACAAGTACATGACGAACTAGTACTTGAAGTGGTGAACTCTGAATTAGAAGCTATAGAGGAATTATTACGTAATACAATGCAATCTGTTGTAGAGCTACAAGTACCTCTTATTGTAGACGTACATCATGCAGAAAACTGGGCATTAGTAAAGTAATATATATTTATAATTAATAGAAGGTATATATGTTTAAAATTGGCTTAACTGGTGGCATCGCATCGGGCAAAAGTACAGTTCTTACATATTTTAAGGATAAAGGTATACCATATATCGATGCTGATATTGTGGCTCGTGAAGTTGTTGAACCTGGTACAAAGGGTTTAGAAGCAGTTGTAGATGCATTTGGAACCGATGTATTGCGCGATGATGGGACATTAAACCGAGAAGCATTAGGAGCTATTGTCTTTCACAATGCAAAAAAGCGCCAACAATTGAATGGTTGTTTAAAGGATCATATTCAAAATCGAATTATGGAACTTACAGCTCATTATGAGGAGCTACATACACCAGTTTTACTATATGATATCCCTTTACTCATCGAGGGAGAATGGTATACCATGATGGACGAGGTGTGGCTCGTATATGTGAATGAGTCGACTCAAATTGAGCGCTTAATGATCCGCAATGGATTGACTGAGGAGGAGGCATTGGCTCGTATTAATAGTCAAATGTGTCTTGAGGATAAACGGTCTTACGCGGATGTAATCATTGACAATAATGGTACACCTCTGGATTTAAAGGAACAATTAGATATCATTTGGGATGAGTGCATCGAATCAGTTTTATAAGAACCTCAATGATAGTCATTTTATGTGTCAAAATTGGTATATAAAAATTACTATTAAATGGTATAATAAGCCCATAAAACTTCGCATAATATTAACCTAGTATTTTATTATATTTTATATCTTGGTAATTATTTATAGTTTCTATATAGAAAGGGGGATATATGAAACGTGCAACGGCAACGGCATTATCTTGTGTCGTACTAGGATGGTTTTATTTTACATATCTAGATGACCATTTGGCGCGTCAGATTGCGTATCCCTTTAACTATAAAGAGGAAGTTATAGCTGCAGCTGAGAAAGAGCAGGTACCTCCATCTTTGGTAGCTAGTGTTATCTTAGCAGAAAGCAAGTATAAAAACACAGCGGAGTCTGAAACGGGGGCTCTTGGATTGATGCAACTCATGCCAGATACGGCACGGTGGGTGGCACAGCAAGTGGGGCATGGTAACTATACAGATCGTCAACTTAAAGAGCCTACTATAAATATTGAGTTAGGTACATGGTATTTAGGTCACTTGTTAAAGGAATTTAATGGTGATCAGGTGTTAGCATTAGCTGCTTACAATGCTGGTCGTGGTCATGTGGAATCGTGGCTTCGTGAAAATAACTGGAATGGAATGGTCGATACGATTCCGTTTCCTGAGACCCGTAGCTATGTAAAGGCGGTCTTACAGTATCAAGAAAGATATGAGGCGTTATATGGAAACAATTATTGAAGCTTGTAAAGCCTTAGACTATTCTTGGTTACCTCAAACTGTTGACGGCTTTACGTTAGTTACATCTACTGAAAGTGACTATACAATATTAGCTAATCGTATTAGTGCTGGTGAAGACGTATTAAAGGTACCTATTTTCCACTATCAAAATGAATTGGGGTGGCGTTGGTCTGCCTTATATGATAAAGAGGTAGAGGACTATACAGTACATATAGAAATGCCACTATTTTCCTTTGTAGACATTTCCTTTGTGCGAGCCGATTTAGCGTCTTTTTGGAGTGGGCTACAAGAGCGATGTGTAAAAGGGTTAACCAATATGTTAATAGAACCTGCTAATAATTTTACTTTTACTTATCGTCGCCGAGGGATTCCTGAATGGGACTTTTCACAAGTTATGCCTGATGAGTTAGAAGGCTTTGTACGTGATATTGATCCAGCTCATGCGATTCGCATGATTAATGGTTCTTTTATCATCGGCGAATACCGCAAGATGGATGAGTGTACAGGCTTACTATTGTATTATAATGAATTGCGTGATGAATACTTTGCGGAACTTCGTTATAAAAGCTATCCAGAAATTGACCATCATTTAGATGCAAAACATCTAGATGATTTAGCAGTGCTATTGCGTGAGCATTTAGGTGCTATTCTAAAAGGCTTGAATGACCGCGTTGATTAAAGTTTGGATAGATTTAACTATGCTATTTTTTGTCATTTTTTGTTTTTATAGAATGACTTATGTGGGATTGGTTTCTTTAATGCCCATTAGAAAGCGTAGAATTTGTATATACACAGTAAATGTGATATACTATATATGACTTTTATATAAATCTTTTAAAAGAGTGGGCTTATGTCCACTCTTTCATTTATGATTAGCTCAATTTTAGAGTATTTTAGAATCAAGAGATATATACAAGATGTAGTAAGTAAGGAGGCGATGGCTATGAAAAGAGAAGCAGTGGAGGAGTTTGTATCCTCTGTGGTTGAAGGTATTATAGCCGGCACCGATATGGAACTCGTCGATGTAGACTATGTACGTGAACGGGATTGGTATTTACGTGTCTACCTCGATAAACCAGGTGGTGTAGATTTGGATGACTGTCAGTTGGTGAGCGAAAAATTAAGTGCTGTCCTCGACGAAAAGGATCCAATTACGGAAAACTATTTATTGGAGGTATCTTCTCCCGGTCTTGATCGAGTTCTTAAGAAAGACAAGGACTTAGTTCGCTATAATGGCCGTGATGTAGATATTCAGTTGTTTAAGGCTATTAATGGCAGTAAACAATTTACTGGTGCATTACAAGGTTTTACAGACACAACTATCGAATTTACTATCAATGGTGAAAGCATGACATTTGAACGTTCTACCATTGCACAAATTCGATTACATCTTGATTTTTAATATATGGAGGCATACGAGTGAGTCAAGAATTAATTCAAGCGGTAATGGTGCTTACAAAGCAAAAAGGTTTTGCTCCTGAGGTTATTTTTGAATCCTTAGAGGCTGCATTGTTGCAAGCATATCGCAAAGAACCAACATCTAACCCAGATGCGTACGTTGTGATTGACCGCGAAACAGGCGTTTATAAAGTAATGGCTAAAAAACAAGTTGTGGAAACTGTTGAATTACCTGAAACAGAAATCAGCTTGTTGGACGCTCGCAAAAAAGATAAACGTTTTGAGATTGGTGATGTAGTAGAAGTAGATGTAACTCCTGCCAACTTTGGCCGTAGTGCTGCCCATACTGCTAAACAAATGCTCATTCAACGTTTAAAAGAGGCTGAGCGGAGTGTAGTATACGAAGAGTATTACAGCCGTGAAGGAGACATTATCACTGGCGTTATTACTCGCGTTGAAGGTAAAAATGTATTTATCAATCTTGGTAAAACGGAAGCGATTTTGCCTCCAACTGAGCAAATTGTTACAGAAACATACCGTGAAGGAGATCGTATTAAATGCTATATCGTAGAGGTTAAGAAAACTACGAAAGGTCCTCAAATTATGATTTCTCGCACACATCCAGGTTTATTGAAACGTCTATTTGAGCTAGAGGTTCCAGAAATCTTTGAAGGCGTAGTAGAGCTTAAGTCTGTAGCTCGTGAGCCGGGGATGCGTTCTAAAATCGCCGTATATAGTCGTGATGAAAATATTGATCCTGTAGGTGCTTGCGTAGGTCCTAAAGGACAACGTGTACAACATATCGTTGATGAATTACACGATGAAAAAATTGATATTGTTAAATGGGATGAAGATCCAGCAATTTATATTGCTAACTCCCTGAGTCCTGCGAAGGTTGTATCTGTAGACGTAAGCGAAGAAGAAAAAGCTTCTTATGTAGTAGTGCCTGATTACCAATTATCTTTAGCTATTGGTAAAGCTGGTCAAAACGCTCGTTTGGCGGCTAAGTTGACTAACTGGAAAATCGATATTAAAAGTGAAACTCAAGCTGCTGAAGAGCCTTTCACAGGTTTCGGCAATGCTGAGGATGGTGAATAGTCATGAAACCAAAATCCCAACCTATGCGTACTTGCGTAGGATGTGGTGAACTTAAGGCAAAACGAGAATTGATTCGCTTAGCATTGAGTCCAGATGGCAATATCACTATTGATCGCAGCGGTAAAGCACCAGGACGTGGAGCTTATTTATGTGAATCCATGTCATGTTTTGAGCAGGCCTATAAGGCAAAACGATTAGAACGGTCCTTAAAGCATAGCGTATCTAAAGAGATATATGAAGCGTTACAACGTGATTTACAAGAGAATGAGTAATCACTGATATACATGAATGAAGATAAAATTTTAAATCTCTTAGGCTTAGCGCAACGAGCAGGAAAAGTTATTTCTGGTGATTTTATCGTAGAAAAAGCTATAAAGAGAAAGGAACCGAAATTAGTACTTCTCGCTAGTGATTGTGCAACCAATAATGAAAAGAAATATACTCAATTAGCAGAAACCCATCACATTCCACTTCACAGTATTGCCGATAAAGAGGCTTTAGGCACGGCCATTGGTAAGGAAGTTAGGGTAGTAGTCGCCGTACTAGATGATGGATTTGCAAAGGCATTACTTAAAGAGATTGATCGATAATAAGGGGGTATGTAGATGTCCAAAAAACGCGTTCATGAAATCGCCAAAGAGTTCGGCGTTGAAAGTAAGCAGGTCATTTCTATCTTGCAACAACATAATATTAATGTTACTAAAGCAGTTAATTCTGTAGATGATTCAGGTTATGAAATTGTAAAAAAACAATTAGGTAAAAAATCTGAAGCTCCTAAAGTAGCACAAAAAAAAGAAAAAAAGGTAGAATTGAAATCTGCTCCAACTGCAGCTCATAAACAAGAAGCTGCATCACATAAACAACAGCATTCAAATCGTTCTAACGAACAGAAAAAAGATAAACACAAACAAGCTGGTCAAAAACAAGACGATCAATCTAAACAAAAGGACCATAAAAAAGGCAATGTCCGTCATGTACAAATCTCTGAGCCTACACGCAAATCCGATGGTAAGCAACATGGTGGAGACCGTGCTAACAATCGCCCTAATAATACCCGCAATAATGATAACCGTAATAACGGTCGTTCTAATGATGTGCGTAACAATGACAGTCGAAACAACGATAATCGTAATAGCGACAACCGCAATAACGATAATCGCAATTCTAATAATGATCGCCGTAACAAGAAAAATAAAAAAGGTGGTAATAACCGCCCCCAATCCTTGTTATCTACATCTATGCAAAAAAAGAAAAATCGCGTAAAACATCGTAACGAGCAGTACCTACAACAAAAAGCAGAAGCTGAACGTAAAGCTGAAGCAGCAATTGCTACAGAAATTGAATTGAGCGGGCCTCTAACTGTTAAAGACTTAGCTGAAAAAATGGGTCGCGAAGTATCTGAAATCATCAAAAAATTGATGCTTTTAGGTGTTATGGCTAGCATTAACCAAGAGGTTGATGTAGATACAGCTACTATCGTGGCTGAAGAGTTCGGTGTAACTGTAACTGAAGTAGAACCTGAAGAAGACCCTACAGATGTTATTGAAATTGAAGATGCACCAGAAACATTAAAACTACGACCTCCTGTAGTAACTATCATGGGTCACGTTGACCATGGTAAAACATCCTTGTTGGACGTAATTCGTCAAACTAATGTAACAGCTGGCGAAGCTGGTGGTATCACTCAACATATTGGTGCGTACCAAGTTCGCTACAAGGATAATAAAATCACATTCCTTGATACACCAGGTCATGAAGCATTTACTGCTATGCGTCTACGCGGTGCGAAATCTACGGATATTGCAGTTCTTGTAGTCGCTGCCGACGACGGTGTAATGCCGCAAACTATCGAGGCTATTAATCATGCGAAGTCTGCAGATGTACCTATTATTGTAGCCATCAACAAAATGGATAAACCAGGTGCTAACCCAGACCATGTTAAACAACAATTGTCTGAACATGGCCTTTTACCAGAAGAATGGGGCGGCGATGTAATTATGGTTCCAGTATCTGCTAAACAAAAACAAGGTATTGATGACTTACTTGAAAATATCTTGCTCGTAGCAGAAGTTATGGAATTGAAAGCGAATCCTAACCGTAAGGCATATGGCGTAGTTATCGAGGCTCAACTTGATAAAGGTCGTGGTGCCGTATGTACTGTCTTGGTACAGAAAGGTTCTCTTCGTGTAGGTGATACAGTACTTGCTGGTACTGCATACGGTAAAGTACGTGCCATGACAAATGAGCGCGGTGAAAAAGTAAAAGTTGCTCGTCCATCTATGCCGGTAGAAATTTTGGGCTTCTCCGAAGTTCCACAAGCCGGTGAAATTATAAATGGTATGGATGACAACGAAGCACGTGCAATTGCTGAAAAACGTATTGCTAAGCAACGGGTTCAAGAATTGCAAGCTACACATAAAGTTACATTAGATGATATTTTCAACCAAATTCAACAAGGCGAGTTGAAGGATCTTAATATTATAATCAAAGCCGATGTTCAAGGTTCTGTAGAAGCATTGCGTCAATCTTTAGAAGGCATCAAAAACCCTGAGGTTCGTATTGTTATTGTTCATGCTGCAGTAGGTGCCATTAATGAATCGGATATCATGTTGGCATCTGCATCTAATGCGATTGTAATGGGCTTTAATGTACGCCCTGATGCTAATGTTCGACGTGCAGCGGAACAAGAAAAGGTTGACTTGCGTACATATCGTGTAATTTATGATGCTATCAATGACGTTGAATCTGCTATGTGCGGTATGTTGGCGCCTCAATTTAAAGAGGTTGTCGTAGGTCGTGCAGAAGTGCGTCAGGTTATTTCCACACCAAAGGCTATTGTAGCTGGCTCTTATGTAACAGAAGGTCGTATTACTAACGACTCTGAAGTTCGTTTAATTCGTGACGGCATCGTTGTATTTGAAGGTAAGGTTGATTCTTTACGTCGATTTAAAGATGAAGTTAAGGAAGTTAAAACATCCTTTGAATGTGGTATCTCCTTAGAAGGATACCGCGACATCAAGGAAGGCGACGTTATTGAAGCTTACTTGATGGAAGAAATTGCACCTCAATTATAGGAGGTTTATATGAGTGATGTTCGTGTCAGAAAATTACAAGAATTTATCAAACAAGAGGTAAGTCAAATGTTGATGCGTGGATTGAAAGATCCTCGCATCGGTTTTACCACAATTACTGATGTTCATGTAACAGGTGATTTGCGTGAAGCTACGATTTATGTTTCCTTGTTTGGTTCCGATAAGGAAAAACAAGATACCCTTATCGCATTAAAGCATGCGGCTGGACATATTCGTACCGAGCTTGGAAAGGTACTTAAATTGCGACATATTCCTTCCATTACTTTTGATAAGGATACGTCCTTGGACTATAGCATGCATATTGAATCCCTTTTGAACGAAATTAAAAAGGACGAAGAAACAAATTAAAACAGAGGATACAGAACATGAGTAAGATTACTATTAATCAATTACATATGGCTCTGTGTGAAGCTAATTCTATTATGCTAACCGTCCATGTTAGACCTGATGGCGATGCTATCGGATCCATGGTTGCCTTTTACGAAGCCCTTGTGGGGCAAGGTAAAACTGTATATATGGTAGTAGATGATGTAGTTCCTGAGAAGTACTCATTCTTACGGTATACGGACCACATCCATGATGTCGCCTATTTTGAAACTAATCAAGTTGATATTGATATGCTAATGGTTTTGGATGCTAGCACGTATGAGCGAATTGGCAAAGTAGGTGCACTCTGGAGTGCACCTATTTTTAATATAGACCACCATATTTCTAATACGGAATTTGCGGATTATCTATATTTAAAGCCTGACTTTGCTGCTACAGGTGAAATTGTTACCGACTTATGTACAAAATGGAATTGGCCTATCACTGAGTCTATGGGTATCGCGTTATATATGGCGATAGCTACGGACTGCGGTTTCTTTAAGTTTAGTAATACTACGGCGAATACCCTTGAGATGGCTGCTAAATGTGTAGCTGCAGGGGCTAGACCAAATGTTATTTCTGAAACCATAGAAGCCGTATCTGCCAGTCGCTTAGAATTAACAAAACAAGTTATGCAAACTATCGAGTTTCATAAAAATAATACAGTGGCCACTATCGAGCTAAATCGTGATGCCATGAATATTCTTGGCGATGATACAGATGGTTTTGTAGACATTATTAGAAATGTTGATACTGTAGATGTGGCAATTTTATTAAAAGCAGAAGCTGATAATAGAACACGTGTAAGTTTACGTTCTAAAGGTATTGATGTGAACGCTGTAGCAAGCCATTTTGGTGGAGGTGGTCACATTCGTGCTGCTGGGTGTACTATTAATTTGCCGTTACAAGAAGCAAAACAGGCTCTCATTGAGGTGATTTAATAATGGATGGCATTTTACCATTTTTAAAACCTCCTGGTATTACGAGCCATGATGCCGTTGCTATTTGTCGTCGTATTCTAAAGGAAAAGCGCATTGGTCATAGCGGTACATTAGATCCTATGGCTTATGGTGTATTGCCTGTGTTTCTTGGCAAGGCTACGCGCCTTATAGAATACACCGAGGATTTTGATAAAACCTATGTAGCAGAATGTAAATTGGGTACTTTTACAGATACTGAAGATAGCTCAGGACAACCTGTATTGCCAGATAATGATATGCTATTGCGAGATGGTATTGTATTGAATCGAGCTATTCAATCTACAGAAATCTCAGCAACTATGGTTAAACCAGGCTTTGAAGAATTGGTTAGTATTTTGAAAAAATTTGCTGGCGTTCAGGACCAAAGACCGTCTAAGTATTCTGCCATTAAAGTAAATGGTATTCGAGCTTATGAATATGCTCGTAAAGGTATTCCTGTGGAGCTACCATTACGCCAAATTCATATTAAAAATATTGAGCTCATTGCTTATGGATTCCCTTTTTTCACGATTCGTGTGACATGCTCAGGGGGGACTTATATTCGCTCATTATTACGCGATATTTGTATTGCTTTAGGTATACCTGGTACGATGACTTCTTTGGCACGTACTCAAGTAGGGCCTTTTGACATCGGTTCCGCTAAGATGGCTGAAGAGATAATGCTACATGGTAAAAGCCTTTTGTTACCAACGGATGCGGCGGTTTCTCATCTTTCAAAAGTGACTGTAAATAGTGTACAATTAAGGATGATGGTGCAAGGGAAGGAATTACCTATTGAAAGGGAATTTTCTTTTACCGAGCCAGATAATTTTTATAGAGCCTATGGACCTCTTGGTTTCATAGGTATTATGAGACGAACAAACCACTCATTAAAGGTGGAAAAAAATATTTTTATTGAAGGATAAGTATGAAGCAAATACATTCGTTTGATGAACTACGCCAAATCAAAGATACAAAAGTATATGCCCTTGGCACCTTTGATGGCATTCATCGAGGTCATCAACGAGTTATACGTAAGGCTGTTGAAGAGGCTACATCAGTCAATGGCGTAAGTATTATCATTACCTTTGAACATCATCCGTTGACTATATTACATCCAGAACGAGTACCTAAACGGGTGATTCAAGAAGAGATTATGGATACTGTGCTAGAAGAGCTCAAAGTTGACTATATTTTACGATTACCTATGACTGAAGCATTATTAAAAATGACTGCAGATGAATTCTTACATGATCTCTGCAATGATATGAATGTGGAAGCTATTGTAATTGGTGAAAACTTTACATTTGGTGCAAAGGGGCTTGGCAATCCAGAATATATGAAAAAAGTGGTAGCGGATAAGAATATACGAGTTCTTGTACAGCCTTTACTGCCATGTGATGGTCGTAGTACACCTATTTCTAGTACAGAAATTAGAAAGGCTATTCATGAGGGACGTTTGGAGGATGCAAATCATTGGCTAGGTAGGCCATTCCAGTTTAAAGGAACTGTGATTAAAGGTGATCAACGGGGACGCACATTAGGATTTCCAACATTAAATCTATTACTTCCTAATGAAATGGCTACACCTCCAGATGGAGTCTATGCTAATCGTGTATGTATTGGTGGTATTTGGTATGATGGGGTAGGCAATATTGGAGATAATCCAACCTTTAGAAATCAGTACCATAGATGTGAAGTACACGTTTTTAACTTTGACCAGGATATATATGGAAAAGAAGTGATTGTACAGTTCATTTCTTATATTAGAGGAGAAGTTAAATTTAATAACTTACAAGACCTTATCGATCAAATGAAGGTAGATGAAGAACAGGCTCTAGCTATTTTAGCTAATGCATAAAAAGGGGGTTCTCATGGATATTAAAGAAGCTCGAAAACAGATAGATAGTATTGATTCTGTATTAGTTACGGAGTTTGAAAAGCGACTCACATTGATTAAAGAAATTGGTAAATATAAGGATGAACATCATTTACCACTTATTGATGAAGAACGGGACGAAAGTATCATTGCTTTACATACTCAAAATTGTAAAGATAAAGTTTTAGCACCTTATGTTGAAAATTATATAAAAACCGTCGTTTCTATGAGTAATGAGTTCTTAAAAGAACACATGCATAAGCATATTTTTCTCATTGGTATGCCTGGCGCAGGTAAGACTACTGTTGGTAAGGTTCTAGCTAAAGAGTTGGGGCGAGATTTTTTTGACTTAGACCAAACGATTCAAGACAAAGTGGGTAAATCTGTTCAAAATATCTATATTTACGATGGTAAAGATGCTTTCAGTGAATATGAATATGCTACAATTAAAGAATTAATTCATAATAAACCATCTGTCATTGCTACAGGTGGCGGTACGGTTACCTATAATAAAACTGTTAAATTGATGCGCAATAATGGTCTTGTTGTATTTGTTAACCGCGATGTAAATCATATTTTAGATGATTTGGATCTAGAGATTCGTCCGCTTGTAAAAGAAAGTATCGAATATATTTTTAATGTATATGAAGAACGATATCCTTTATATGAAAAAGTAGCACATATTAAAATTGGTAACGAAGGCAGTATTACCGATGCAGTGCAAGAAATTATTGAAGCCTTGCCGAATACGGAGAAATAATGGACGCCATACGAGGATTTGTATACCGAACTATATATGAGAATACACAACGTACATATTGCGTGTTTATCCTAAAAGATTATAATGAGGAATACATTACTTGTACTGGCAAATTTGAGTCTCCTAAAGAAGGGGAAGACATCGAAGTACGGGGCCGCTATGTAGAACATGAAAAGTACGGCCGCCAATTTGATGCGAGCAGTGTTGAAAAGTTAAAACCTGATAATATGGGTGCTGCCAAGACTTATTTGTTGAATCTAGGAATAAAAGGTTTTGGTGAAAAATCCGTAGAGAAGGTACTAGAGTATTTCGGTATTCGTATTTTAGAAATTTTACGGGAAGAACGTCCAGAAGAGATTAAGGATGTTCCAGGTCTCCGAAAGAGTGTTAAGGATGAATTATTTAATACCTTACTTGGTGAAGGTATTTTATCCGATTTAAATCATTTTTTTGAAAGTCATCACATTTCATCGAAATGGAGTCGCATTGTATATACCTATTATGGTGTGCAGTCAGTTGCAGTTATAGAGGATAATCCTTATACATTATTACGTGTAGCACCGGATATGCTCTTTGGTACGGCCGATACACTAGCAGAGCATCTTGGTATTAATGGTAGTGATACACGCCGTTTAGAGGCTGGTTTAGAATGGATTCTACGTAGTTTAGATAATCAAGGTCATACATGTTTACCAGTAGACCAACTTATCGGTCGACTTGACGATTTATTACAAACTGATGTAGATGATATTGCGAACTTTATTGAAAGTTTGCTGGAACAAGGTGCACTGTATAGTACGTATTATGAAGACATCTTATATATCTATCCGCCAGAGATGTATGTTTCTGAAGTGGAAGGGGTCCACTATACTCGTGAGTTTCTATTACAAGCTGATTCAATAGCATTAGATATTTCTAGTTTTATTGAAAAGTTTGAACGAGACAACTATATTACCTTTGGTGATGCTCAAAAAGAAGCTATACAGCTCTCATTTTTTGAAAAGTTTTCTCTTATAACTGGTGGTCCTGGTACAGGTAAAACAACTATCATCAAGGCGCTAGTAAAAGGTTTCCAACTCGGTGGATTGGGGCGCATTATACTTTGTGCTCCTACGGGACGTGCTGCAAAGCGTCTGACCGAGGCCACTGAGTTTGAAGCTACTACAATTCATCGTCTATTGGTACCTGTTCAAGGTAGTGACTCCTATGACTTTACAAAGAATGAAGATGATCCTCTAGATATAGATGTCATTATCATCGATGAAGCATCTATGCTTAATGTGCGTTTATTCTATTCTTTGATGGCTGCTATTCCAAAGGAAGCCCATGTCATTATTGTGGGTGACGTAGATCAATTACCACCTATAGGTGCTGGGTTCGTATTAAAAGATTTATTAGATAGTGATTGTGTGCCCTATACACGACTTAATCAGATTTATCGTCAAAGCTCTGGTAATACTATCGTTGAAAGTGCTTACTCAATTAACCGTGGTGAAATGCCTAACCTGAAAGGTGTGAGCGAAGAGTTTTCTTTTATTCCTGTTAAATCTTATGATATGATGATGAAAGCCATCATTGATGTATATAAACGTGAACAAGAGACGATAGAGGATGAATTAGATATTCAAATTATTTCTCCTATGCGCCGTGGTGAAGCAGGTAGTACATTGATATCACAATATGTACAACAAGCTGTAAACCCTCCAGACAGCTATAAGGGAGAAGTTCGTGTCAATGGCATTACGTATCGCGTTGGGGATAAGGTTATTCAAATTCTCAATGATTATGAGTTAGAAGTGTTTAATGGCGAAATTGGCGTTATCTATGCTATTACGCGGACCGATATTTGTATTCGATTTATCCATAAAGAGGTTCGTCTACCTATCGATGAAGCACATATGATTATGCCTGCTTATGCTATTACAGTTCATAAGAGTCAAGGTAGTGAGTACGGTGTAGTTATTATTCCATTTGTTCCACGTTATGGTGGCATGTTACAACGTAATTTGTTGTATACTGCTGTTACACGGGCAAAGCGTAAAGTAATCATCGTTGGTACTACGAGCGCAGTTGAACGTGCTGTGCGTACTGTTAATGCCGATGAACGTTACACATTGTTTAAAGAACGACTACAAGGGAGATGTGATTCGTAATGAGTCTTTGGGATTTCCTATTTCCACCTGTATGCCCTCACTGTGGTGCACCTGTGGCAATACAAGGGGATTGGTGTAAAGCTTGTTTTACAGATTTATTACATATTCGTCATATACCACATAAATTTTTACACTATGTAGATGATGTATGTGTGTTGGCCGAATATCGTGGTGGTCTAAAGTCTATGATTTACGATGTAAAATTTAATGAAAAAAAGGAGCAGTCCAAAGGGGCCGCTCCTTTTTTAGTATCGTACAACTTTTACATGAAATATAATGAGTCTAACATTGTGAACAGTAATTGTAAAATTATGTATGATTATATTGTTCCCGTACCATCTAGCGAAAAGAAAAAAGCTAAGAGAGGATATAATCAAGTAGATTTATTCTTTCTTGAATGGGCTCATTCTTTATGGGAGATAGATAGAAAAAACTTTAAATGGTTAGATTGTATATACAAGTTTGATACTTCTCGAGATATGTGGGGATTAACAAATAAAGAAAGACATCAAAATATTGATGATGCTTTTGTTATACGCGCCGATTACAAGGATATTGATTTGACAAATAAGAATATTTTAATCGTAGATGATATATATACTACAGGTGCTACAATTGAAGCCGTAGCAAAAGTCTTGCAAAAGCATAACGCTTTACGCGTTGATGCCCTTACGCTAGCTAGTGGTAGTTTCTAATCTTTACTATTAAATGTAGGAATATAATATTTGATTTTATAGTAGCATTATAAAATGTATTCATATCAAATTATGGCGATAATGTTTCTAAAAGAAATAGTTAACTTAGTATATAAAAAAGCGTTCACCTGAAGGTGAACGCTTAATTAATATATTAGCCAAGTACATCAATAAATGCTTTAACAACATCTGGATCAAAGAGAGAACCGGACGCACTAAAAAGTTCTTCTTTTGCTTTAGCTTTTGTTTTAGCCCAAAATTCAGTAGAAGGATTAACTGTTGTATCATAGTAATCTGCTACAGCAATAATTCGAGCTCCTAACGGAATATTGGCACCACGTAAATGTTTGGGATAACCAGAACCATCCCATTTTTCATGATGATAACGAATATAAGGTAAAATTTGTTGGCAGCAAGGATAGTTTTCAATCATATTGGCACCACTTGCAGCATGTTGTTTATACTTAGACATTTCTTGCTTATTAAGATATGGAGATTTTTGGATTAATGCATTAGGAACCATTAATAGACCCACGTCATGAAGTAAAGCTGCGTGACGAATCTGTTCAATTTCATTTAATGGTAAACCCATTTTAGCTGCGATGCTAACAGCATAGTTTGAAACCTGAATAGAATGTGTATAGAGATGATAGCTTTTCATTTGTATCATCTGTAAAAGTTGTGCGCTTATGGCTTCTAAACTGTCTTTCTCCAGTTCATACAAACCTGATGGTTGCATCAATGATAACATAAACATAATAAACCCCTCTAACTAACAAACTGAACATATGGTACAACCCCTCGTACTTATGTTCATATCGTACAACTTTAGGCCGTTCTAATTTAACAGTATACAAATTATACACCATAAATAATTTTTTGTGTATGATACGTATGTTCTTACAAATATGTTGTATTCATATTTGGCATACAAAAACTAATTGACAATTTAAGAATCCACTAGATATGGTACTTAAAAAATGTGATTTTAGAAATATTAAAATATTATGAAGAATATTTTAGGTTTTCTATTCCAATTTTCTATACATCAACAAATAGGGGTTGCAAAATTTATTCTCATTGTTCTAAGAATTATGCGATAGTATGTTTGGTAAAAAAATATGTTTGGCTACTTAACTATATAATCAAAATTTTTTAAAATAATAGTAAAACTAGACATGAATACTGTTATTCTTTATAATACGTCTATACGGGTCTGTGGTTGAAAGTCGAGGCTAGTCGCAGGCAAAACGATCCACATAAGCAGCCCAAAGGGTTGTGAGCATGGTGCGGCTTAGGTGTAAGTCCTGCCGATAAAATCGAGAGAGGTAGTAGTGGGGAGTCTTGGACTTATGAGCGAACCTTCCAGCAGGCGAGTGTGGGGGCAAAGACCAGGTCAGCCGTATAGGGGCACATGAGGCTTTTCTCATGTGCTTTTTTTATACAGTTGTATATTATAAAATCTATAGAAAACCACTAACTATGGGAAAGTTTTTATACATAACTGTAATATTTATACAAATAATGTATAAACTTAAAATATAAATATAGCGATTTTGCGATTGTATCTAAAATTATATACAAAATTATTGACATAATTATACTTAATCTATATACTATTATAAAGTAGTAGTAAGTTAAATAATGAGGTTGATAATATGTTAAATAGCAAAGTAAAAAAAATAATTCTTGGCGGTTGTATGTTAGTGATGGCTGCTTCTTTAGTTGGTGGATGTGGTTCCTCTAATCAACCTACATCTAATAAACTTGTCGTTGGCACTAATGCTACATTTGTTCCATTTGAGTTTAAAGATGAAAAAACTCAAGATTATACAGGTTTTGATATTGAATTGATTCGTGCGATTGGTAAACGTATTAATAAAGATGTAGAGCTAAAAAATGTAGCTTTTGATGCTTTGATTCCAGCTTTGAACACACATGATATTGATGTTGCTGCATCTGGTATGACTATTACAAAAGCGAGAAGTGAAAAAGTATTATTTTCTTCTCCTTATTATGAAAATGCCTTAGCAGTAGTATATAAAGATGGAACGGCTGTGAATTCTCTTGATGACTTAAAGGGTAAAAAAATTGCAGCCCAATTAGGTACTACTGGTGCAGATTTAGCTCATAAAATTGAAGGTACTACTGTAAAAGAATTTGACCATAGTAATGAAGCTTTGTTAGAATTACAAAATGGTGGAGTAGATGCAACTGTAATCGATTTACCTGTAGCTCAATATTACAGTACTAAGCATCCTGACCAACATATTAAATTTATGGCATATCCAAATACTAAAGAATACTTGGGCTTAGCAATTAATAAGGATAACAAAGCATTGCAAGAAGAAATCAATAAAGCAATTGCTGATATGAAGGCTGATGGTGAATTTAATACATTATATAAAAAATGGTTTAATGTAGATGCACCTGCTGATATGCCAGTAGTTTTAGAATTTAAATAATAGGAGAGATTATGAGTTTTAATTGGGGGTTAATTGCGGATAATTTACCGCTCTTGCTACAAGGTGCTCTAGTGACTGTAGAAATTACAGCCATGTCTGTAGGTTGTGGCTTTTTTATCGGTCTTTTAGTATCTTTAGCAAATTTATCTAAATTTAGATTAGTTAGATTGCTTGCAAAATGTTATGTAGATATCATTCGTGGTACACCATTACTGGTGCAAATTTTCCTAATTTATTTTGCCTTGCCTATGATTACAGGTCAACGGATTGATCCATATATTGCGGCTGTTACCGCATGTAGTATTAACTCTGGTGCTTATGTATCTGAAATTTTCCGTGCTGGTATTCAATCTATTGATAAAGGTCAGATGGAGGCCGGTCGTTCTCTTGGTTTAACTTGGGGACAAACCATGCGTTACATCATTATGCCTCAAGCTTTTAAAGCAATTATTCCTCCGTTAGGGAACGAATTTATTGCCATGTTGAAAGATTCCTCTTTAGTTTCTGTTATCGGTTTCGAGGAGTTGACACGTCGTGGTCAATTAATCATTGCTAAAACCTATGCATCCTTTGAAATCTGGGGTACGGTTGCTGTGATTTACCTTATTATGACAGTGACTATCTCACAATTAGTTGGATATCTTGAAAGGAAATATAGCATTAAATGATTAAATTAGAAAATGTACATAAATCTTTTGGTAAAAATGAAGTACTAAAAGGTATTAATTTACATATTGAACAAGGTCAAGTTGTTGTAATCATCGGTCCTTCTGGTTCTGGTAAAAGTACGGTACTGCGCACTATGAACTACTTGGAGGAACCTACATCTGGTAAGGTTATCGTAGATGGCATGGATCTTTCTGATAAGAAAAAGTTAAATGACGTTCGTGCTGAAGTAGGAATGGTTTTCCAAAACTTTAATTTGTTCCCACATATGACGGTTATGGAAAACCTTACCTTAGCACAAACTAAGGTTCGTAAAACATCTATGGAAGAGGCTAAGAAGATAGGTCAAGCTTTACTTGATCGAGTAGGTTTGGCGGATAAAGCCAACGCATACCCTGATTCTTTGTCAGGCGGTCAAAAGCAGCGTGTTGCTATTGCTCGCGCTTTAGCTATGAAACCAAAAGTAATGCTTTTTGATGAACCTACTTCAGCTCTTGATCCTGAAATGGTTAGTGAAGTGCTAGATGTTATGAAGTCTTTAGCTGAGGAAGGTATGACGATGGTCATCGTTACTCATGAAATGGGCTTTGCGAAAAAGGTAGCGGATAGAGTGTTATTTGTTGATGGTGGCTTGATTTTAGAAGATAATACACCTGAACGCGTATTTGATGCACCTACCAATGAAAGAACAAAATCATTCTTAGATAAAATTTTGTTAGATTAAATAATATAATTATAGGAAGCAAATTCTAGAATTAGAAATTGCTTCCTGTTTTTTTACATTAAATTTAACCTATCTATTTATATTATATATGTATAGCTTAATATCTATTAATATATTTGATAACCTTTAGAGTGAATTTATTAATTATAAAGAGTTTGTATAAAGATTTACAGGGTAGATTAATCTGAAAAACACGATTATTGCTATAAATATTTGTGATATAACAATAATTTATACAGTCATTTTTAAAAATAATAATTTTTAATTCACATATTTTTATGATTATAAAAATATACAATTAATTTATAGAGCTTATATAATTATTTATGACATGTATAGATATAGGGATTTTTGAGATTTACAGCAAATGATATTCTTATTTCTAGTGTTTGTATATTCATTAAAAATGTAAATATTGTTGTTTGATATTTTATACATGCTGTGTTATGATACAAATATAGAGCAAGACAGTAAGACAATATATATATTTTTAGGAGGATGTTACCATGTTAGGTAAAGTAAAATGGTTCAGCGCAGAAAAAGGTTATGGTTTTATTGAACGTGAAGACGGTAGCGATGTATTTGTACACTATTCTGCAATCCAAGACGAAGGCTTCAAATCTTTGACTGAAGGTCAAAATGTAGAATTTGAGATTGTTGATGGAAACCGTGGACCTCAAGCCGCTAACGTTGTTAAAGCGTAATTACATACCAAAAAAATTATAAAAACAACATATAATTGAACCCCGATAGTATATACTATCGGGGTTTTTTGATTTTCTATATAAATTTAATTCATAATTCTACAAAAAATATAAAATTTTTACATAAAAAAGAAGGAGTTTTATAGTTGGATGTAGAAATACTAAATATAACACGAGGGATAAGGTTATATAATACCACACACTCGCATCTCGTGGATGATTTTTAGAAAGGGTGTTGACTTATGAAAGTAGCAATTAGAGGAAAAAACATTGAAGTGACAGATGCCTTAAGAGCATATATCGAAAAAAGATTGAGTAAATTGACTCGTTACTTCGATGATGAGTTAAATGCACAAGCGGTTTTATCCGTTGTAAAAGATAAATCTACAATTGAACTTACATGTTTTGTTGATAAAATCGTTCTTCGTGGTGTGGAAACTAACGATGATATGTACGCAGCTATTGATTTAGTAGTAGATAAAATTGTTCGTCAAATCCATAAATATAAAACTCGTTTAGCTAAACGTTTCAAAAAACAAGAAGCTTTCCATCCTGAAGCTTTGGCAGCTCCTGTGGAAGAAGAAACTATTGAAGTTGTAAAACGCAAACACTTTGTTGTGCGCCCTATGGATGTTGAGGAAGCGATTTTACAAATGAATCTTATTGGTCACGATTTCTTTATGTTCTTTAATGCTGAAACTGAAGCGATGAACGTTGTTTATCGTAGACATGATGGTTTCTATGGTTTGATCGAGCCAGAACTTCAATAATATATAATGTCGGCTGAACTTAATCCTAACTCCTTTCTACTTTAAATCAGCCGATTATTATATTAAGGTGGATGACTTAAAATAGTCATCCACCTTTTTTGCAAAAATAATACTATAAATAATCTTGAAATGCCTTGAATTCTTTGACTATTCAAGGCTTTTTCGTTATAATAAGTTAGATAAAATAATGTAAGATGTCCCGTAGAGGAGTGATTTGTTTGTTAAGCTTTTTACAAAGGCTATTAGGCAATAATAACGCAAAAGAAATTAAAAAAATGCGTGCTATTGCAGATCATATTAATGAAATTGAACCTAATTATATTAAATTAAGTGATGCTAACTTAGTGGCAAAAACTGATGAGTTTAAACGTCGTTTGCAAAAAGGGGAAACGTTAGACGACTTATTGCCAGAAGCATTTGCTGTAGTTCGTGAAGCATCTAAACGTGTTTTAGGTATGCGTCATTTCGATGTACAGTTAATGGGGGGCATTTGCCTACATAATGGTAATATCGCTGAGATGCGTACTGGTGAAGGTAAAACATTAGTAGCTACATTGCCTGTATATTTGAATGCATTGACCGGTAAGGGTGTACACGTTGTAACAGTAAATGATTATTTGGCTACTCGTGATAGCGAGCAAATGGGACGTTTATATAATTTCTTAGGACTTTCCACGGGCCTTATTGTGGCTAATCTTGACTTTAATCAACGTAAAGAAGCCTATGCGTGTGATATTACATATGGTACAAATAATGAGTTTGGTTTTGACTATTTACGGGATAACATGGTAACCGATGTTGTTCAAATGGTACAACGACCATTGAATTATGCCATTGTGGATGAAGTAGACTCCATTCTTATTGATGAAGCAAGAACACCATTAATTATCTCAGGCCCTGGTCAACGTTCCACTGATAATTATTATAAATTGGCTAAAATTGTTCCTCACCTTATAAAAGATGAAGACTATGTTATCGATGAAAAACAAAAAACTATTGCCCCTACAGATTCTGGTATCGCAAAGGTTGAAAAAATGCTTGGCGTTGAAAACCTATATGATGCAGAAAATATCGAGTTGAATCATTTGCTTGGTGCTTCTTTGCGTGCTTATGCTATGATGCATCGTGATACTGATTATGTGGTTAAAGATGGTGAAGTTGTTATCGTCGATGAGTTTACGGGGCGTTTGATGTTTGGACGCCGTTATTCTGATGGTTTGCATCAGGCTATTGAGGCTAAAGAAGGTTTGAAAGTTGAACGCGAAAGCCAAACTTTAGCATCTGTCACATTCCAGAACTATTTCCGTATGTATGATAAATTAGCAGGTATGACAGGTACTGCTAAAACAGAAGAAAAAGAATTTATCGATATTTATGGATTAGAGGTTATACCAATTCCACCGAATAAGCCTTTAATCCGGATGGATTTGCCAGATCAGATTTTTAAAACTAAAGCTGCTAAATATCGTGCCGTAGTACGTAATGCAGTAGAACGGCATCAAATAGGGCAACCTATTTTGATTGGTACTACATCTATTACACAGTCTGAAGAACTTTCAGATATGTTGTTGCGTGCAGGTGTACCTCATAAAGTATTGAATGCTAAACATCATGAACAAGAAGCAGAAATCGTTGCAGCTGCTGGCCAAATGGGAATGGTAACAATCGCTACTAATATGGCTGGCCGTGGTACTGATATTACTCTTGGAGAAGGTGTGCCAGAACTAGGTGGGTTAGCCATTTTGGGGACAGAACGCCATGAAAGCCGACGTATTGATAATCAATTACGCGGACGTGCTGGTCGTCAAGGGGATCCTGGTTCTTCTCAATTCTTCTTATCATTAGAAGATGACTTAATGCGTATCTTTGGTGCTGACAATATTACAGGTATCATGGATAAACTTGGTATGGAAGAGGATGAACCTATCGAGCATTCTTTGATTACTAAATCTATTGAACGTGCTCAAAAGAAAGTAGAGGATCATAACTATAATATTCGTAAATATGTACTTGAGTATGATGATGTTATGAATCAACAACGTGAAGTATTATACGAACAACGACGCCGTATTTTACGTAACGAATCCTTGCGTGAAACAATTAATGAAATGATTGACAAGCTTGTTACCGAATCTGTAGATGCTTATGCTGATGAAAAGCTCTATCCAGAAGAATGGGATTATGAAGGTCTCTATAAACATTTAAGTCAATATTTCTTAACAGAAGAGATTATGTCTTCTCAAGATATGGAAGAATATAGTCGTCAAGACTTATTAGAACGCTTATTAGAAATTGCTCATGAAGAGTATCAAGATCGCGTTGATATGCTTGGAGAGGCTATGTTTAGTCAACTTGAAAAGGCGATTATGTTGCGCGTTGTTGATAATAAATGGATGGAACATTTGGATAATATGGATATGTTACGAGAAGGTATTGGCCTTCGTGCATATGGTCAAAAGAATCCGTTGGTAGAATATAAGTTTGAAGCTTTTGATATGTTCCAAAACATGATTGCAGCTATTCAAGATGAGACAATCATGGCATTATACAAAATTCGTGCACAATTGATTCAAGAAATCGAAGAACCAGTTGATCACTTAGAAGGTGCACAATCCCATCATGAAGATGTGTTGGAGCCACAAAACATAGATTAAGATTTGTGAATGGCACGTTGCTCAAAGGGATTTCCACTGGGCAACGGCCATTTTTCTATTTTGTTAAGGTAATAGTTTATTGATGTAATAGACTAATTAACTAAAGGTGGTGAACATAAATTGTTAGAAGATCTAAAACCGATTATTTCTAATTTAGAAGAACGTATTTATGGGATGAGGGATTCACTTTAACATCGCTCAAAAGGAAGACCGAATATTTACACTTGATGTACAGATGAGTGATCCTACATTTTGGGATAATCCAGATAAAGCTCGTGAGATTTCTCAAGAGGCCACACAATTAAAAAATGCTGTAGAAAGCTATAAGCAACTTGTTAGTGATATTGAAGATGCTAATGTGATGCTTGAAATGGCTATAGATGAAGATGATCTCTCCATGGAGAGTGAAATCAAGGAATATGTTAAGCAAATAGAAGAAACCTTGGAAAAGCAAGAAGTACTTTTATTGTTAAGTGGTGAATATGATGCAAATAATGCTATTTTAACATTTCATGCCGGTGCTGGTGGGACTGAGGCACAAGATTGGTGTTCTATGTTAATTCGCATGTACTTGCGCTGGGCTGAAAAATCTGGCTTTTCCATCGAGTTAATGGATGAACAACCTGGTGATGAAGCAGGAATAAAATCTGCTACATTCCTTGTTAAAGGTGAAAATGCCTTTGGTTACTTGAAGTCTGAGAAAGGTGTACATCGTCTCGTTCGTATTTCACCATTTGATGCTGCGGCTCGACGTCACACATCATTTGCTGCTGTCGATGTAATGCCTGAAATCGATGATACTGTGGAAATTAATATCGATATGAAAGACGTTCAAGTTGATACATATCGTGCTAGTGGCGCTGGTGGTCAGCATATTAATAAAACCGATTCTGCTGTTCGCATGACACATAAGCCGACAGGTATTGTAGTACAATGCCAAACACAACGTTCTCAAATGCAGAATAGAGAACAAGCTTTACGTTTGTTACGGGCGAAACTATTTGAGTTAGAGCTCGAAAAGCAAGCTGAACTTAAAGAACAGATTGGAGGTACCTACCAAGCAATTGAGTGGGGAAGTCAAATTCGTTCCTATGTATTCCATCCATATAATCTTGTTAAGGATCATCGTACTAGTGTAGAAACTGGTAATGTTCAAGCTGTTATGGATGGCAACTTAGACCCATTTATCGAAGGTTTCTTAAAAAAAGAGGCTAACTTAACAATTTAGGAGATACTATGAAAAAGTTTTTACTATTCCTATTAGTGCTAATTATTGCTCTTGTAGTGGCATCCCAATTTTTATTACCATCTTTTATTGGCTCTCGTATTGAAAGTCAATTAAATGAAACATTGAAACCAACGGCTCAAACAGTAAATGTTGAGGCTCAACCTGCTTTCAAAATTTTATATGGTGAGGTGGATCGTGTTTATGGCACTTTGGAGAATATTAAACTGGGTAAATTGAATTTTGCTAGCTTCCGATATGATGCTAAACAAATTCTTGTTAATCCAATTTCTTTATTAGCTAGTCAACAAATTGATATCGTTAGTGTTGGGACTGCTAGTATTGATGGGACTATTAATAAAGCTGATTTAGCGACTTTCTTAAGTAATGAAGCAGGTAGTGATATTCAAGACGTACAAGTTGACATTAGTAAAGATAATATCAGCCTAACCGGTAAAATGAATGTAGGCATGGTGTTTAAAGGAGATGTTAAATTAGATGGGAATTTAGAATTAAAGGGCAATACATTATTGTTTTCACCTAAAAAGTTCACCATAAATGGTGCTACAATTCCTGGTATGACATCTAATGTGTTAGAAAGTACTCAAATTTATGACTTCAACAATTTTCCAATTCCTGTAAAAGCGGAAAGTTTGACTGTTGATAATGGTGAAATTCTCATTAAAGTTAAACCTGTACTCAACTAGAAAGGATTTGTCGTGAATCATCGGAACACACAAAAAAGTAAGTACTCATGGATTCTTATACTTTGTATTATTATAGGTCTTTTATCTTCCTTATACTTAGTATTTGAACGCCATCAGATTGAGAAATCTCAAAATCATATTGAAAATATTGTAGACTATGATGCAGTTTTACGAGCCAGCGCCTTTGAAAAGCGTAGTCAACAAGAAGCTTTTGATGCATTACGTAATGCTGGTGTGACTGCTTTTGCTATTTATGATCGCACGTTAGAAAAAGCAAAAGATGCGGGCCAAGTTAAAGTATTAAGCTCTGAAGAGATGGACTCTGTTCGTGTTAATGGCGCTGCGATTAAACCTGGGGCGACTTATGTGGCATTAATTTCAGGTAAAGAAGGTTATTATAAAGAAATTCGAGAGGATTTATACCACCGTATTGGCAAGGACAAGGTGAAAGAGCTTAATACAAGTATTGGTCCTGTTCTTGAATTGTATGGTGCAACAGCAGATAGCTATGCAAAGATGAATCTTGGTATTTCAAAGTTGCAAGCACAAGAGGTTGCAGATCGTGGTTTCAATGTTATCGTTCGTCCAACAAACTATAGAAACGTAACATCTGAAGATATTCAATATGTATTTAAACGACTTGAAGGCATTCCTCATGTAACAGGGATGATTTTTGCTGGTAAAGAAGCTCTAGGTGCACCTAATTTAACGGATGAAACATTAGCATTACTAAATAAAAATCATATTCCACTAGTTGGTATCGAAGCTGTAAATCAGTTGCAGTATGAGCCACAACAAGGTTTCTTGGAAATGGCGGCCAAAAATAATTATAGTGTAGGTCGTGTGTATACTATCGCTAAAGAGGAGTTAAAGAAAATTACCCCTGAAGAAGCGGCACAACGCTTTTACATTAGTGATATAGAACGAAATATTCGTTTTAACTTGTTTCCGATGTATGAAACAGGTATAAATAATGAAACTGTTTTACAGACTACAATCAACTATATTAATATAGCTACAGAGAAATTGGCTGTAAAAGGTTATGAATTTGGTCCAGCGGATATTTATCCTGCTTATACACCAAATCCATTATTAGTAGTTATTACAATGATCGGGGCTATCGCACTTTTTGTATATGTTCTACAAATGATGTTACCAATGTCTAAGCATACGCAACTTGTGGCCTTTTTTGGCATTTCTTTGGCATCCATTGTTGTATTTATTCTTACAAGTGGTACCTTAATTACTCAAATATGGGCTCTATCTAGTGCTATTATGGCTCCTGTAGGTGCTATGATACGCTTGATGGAAGAGTGGCGCCGTTATGATGGTGCACGTCCATTAGGTGCCATTAAGTCTACTATTCTTGCCTTATTATACCTTGTAATTGCTGCATTATTTGCTGCTATTGGCGGTATGTATATCGCATCTTTATTGGGCAATACGAAATTCTTTATGGAGTTTGCTCTCTTTAGAGGTGTTAAGTTGACCTTTGTTCTGCCAATTATTTTAGTTATTATTGCGTACCTTCAACGATTCCCATTGTGGAACGGCCGCATGATTAATTCCAAAGAAGAAGCGAAAACATTTGTAGTGGAATTCTTAACTATGGATGTTAAATTATATGTATTCTTTATAATAGCAGCACTTGGTGGCGCAGTATGGGTATTTGTTGGCCGTAGTGGACACACTGCAGGTGTTCCTGTACCAGGCTTTGAACTTATGCTACGTCGTTTTCTTGAAAATGCAATGTATGCGAGACCGCGTGAAAAAGAGTTCATTATTGGTCATCCTGCTTTAATGCTAGCTACCTTTGCGTTCATGCGTAAGTGGCCTACAGTAATTCATTTCTTATTAACTCTAGCTGGTGTTATTGGCATTGCTTCAATGGTTGAAACCTTCTGTCATCTTAGAACGCCAGTGTTCATGTCCATCATGCGTGGTTATGATGGTTTGTTAATTGGCGCCCTTTTTGGAGTGCTTCTTATCATCGCAGTACGGTTTATGATGTACGTAACACAATGGTTCCAAGCTAGGGAGGTTGACCATGAGTAATATTGTTATCTCTGGTTATTATGGCTTTGGTAATGCTGGTGATGAGGCCATGCTTTGTGCTATTATCGATGCTATTCGTAAAGAAGAGGCTGACGCACATATTACTGTAATTTCTGGTAATCCTAAAGAGACTAGTAAAAAGCATAATATTAATGCTGTAGGTACATTCTCTGCATTGGGTATCTTAAAAGCAATTGCTCATTCGGATCTTGTTATTAGTGGTGGTGGTAGTTTATTACAAGATGCTACTAGTATTCGCAATACTTACTATTACTTAAGTATTATGGCGCTAGCAAAGTTGCTTGGGAAAAAAGTAATGCTATACTCCCAAGGTATTGGTCCTTTAATTCGTTCATCAACACGTCGTGCCGTTGGATTTGTATTGCGTTTTGTAGATACTATTACAGTTAGAGATTCTATTTCAAAGGATGAACTAGTTTCTTTGGGAATTGAAGATGTAGAAGTTACTGCAGATGCGGTATTGGCCATGCAACCAGCAGATCTTTCAATTGGCTCTCATATTCTGAAAGGGTATATATCTAAAATATCTGAAGCAGATGAACAACGTAAACGAATTGGTGTGGCGGTTCGTAGTTGGAAAGAGGATACAGAGTATAGAGAATCCTTAGCTAATGTATTGAGCAGATTACAAGAACAAGATAATGTGGAAATTATCTTTATTCCTATGTCACATCCTGAGGATACAAAAGAGGCTAAGATCATTGCCAGCTATATGCCGAATGGCGCTATTGTGCTAGAAGGTCCGTTCTCTACAGAGCAACAAGTGTCATTATCTGGAAATGTGGACCTCATGATTGGTATACGTCTTCACGCTTTAGTTTTTAGTTCTTTAATGGGAAAACCAGTTATTGGTATTTCCTATGATCCTAAAATTACAAGCTTTTTACATATGATTGGTCAAGAGCCTATTGGCACAATGACTCATTTGCGTGAAGAAGCCTTATATCAATGGTGTCATAAATTGTTGAATTCTCGTGAGGAGTATCAAGCATCTTATGATCGCATTGAATCATTGCGTGTAGATTCCCAACGCAATGCAGAAATTGCTATTTCATTACTTAAAGATTATTAATATATTGGATTTTATCCAGAAAGTGAGGTCTCTATGGCTACATTAACACAAGATGTTAAACAATTAGTTCAAGAGAAGGCAAAAGCTATTCGCGTTGGTATTGTACAGTCTGTAACGGCAGCGAAATCCGGTCACCCAGGTGGTTCATTATCCATCGCCGATGTGATGGCCTTGTTGTACTATGTTGAGATGAATGTAGATCCAGCAAATCCAAAAGCTCCTAATAGAGATCGTTTTGTCCTTTCTAAAGGTCATGCAGCGCCTGCACTATACGCTACATTGACCGAAAAAGGTTATTTCCCTAAAGAAGAACTCTTGAACTTACGTAAAATTAATCATATGTTACAAGGCCATCCTGATATGAAACACACACCAGGTGTAGATATGTCTACAGGTTCTTTAGGACAAGGCATTTCTGCAGCTTGTGGTATGGCATTGGCAGGCAAAATTGATAATGCAGATTACCGTGTATACTCTATTCTTGGTGATGGTGAGCTTGAAGAAGGTCAAGTGTGGGAAGCTGCAATGTTTGCTGGTTTTTATAAACTGAATAATTTGACAGCTTTTGTCGATTTTAACGGTCTTCAAATTGATGGTGATATTACTAAAGTTCTTTCTCCATTACCAATTCCAGAAAAGTTCAAAGCTTTCAATTGGAATGTTATTGAAGTTAATGGTCATGACCTTGATGAGCTTCATAATGCTATTGAAACTGCGAAAGCTTTTACAGAAGGCCCAACATGTATTATCATGCATACTGTAAAGGGTAAAGGCGTTGAAGAGATGGAAGGTCAAGCAGGCTGGCATGGTAAAGCACCAAGTGAAGAGCAAGGTGTAGCCTTTGTTAATGAAATTATGGGGGTGCAATAATGGGTAAAGCAACACGTGAAGCATATGGTAATGCGCTAGCTCGCATTGGTAAAGAGAATACTAATATTATCGTACTAGATGCGGATTTATCCAAATCTACCAAAACAGACACATTTAAAGCTGTGTGCCCAGAACGTTTCTTTAACGTAGGTATTGCAGAGCAAAACTTGATTTCTGTTGGTGCTGGACTTGCAGCGGCAGGTAAGATACCATTTGTATCATCTTTCTCCATGTTTGCTACAGGACGTGCATTTGAACAAATCCGCAATGCTGTATGCTATCCTAAATTAAACGTGAAAGTATGTGCTACACATGCGGGCATTACTGTTGGTGAGGATGGTGCAACGCACCAAAGTTTAGAGGATATTTCCTGTATGCGTACATTGCCAAATATGACTGTAGTGGTACCTGCTGATGAGCGTGAAACAGAGGCTGTTATCGAATGGGCTGCATCTTATAACGGCCCAGTATACGTTCGTTTGGGGCGTGCTGGTGTAGATGATGTAACAACAGAAGGCTACTCATTTGTGCCAGGTAAATCTACTATTTTGGTAGATGGTTCTGATGCTACAATTATTGCTTGTGGTGCATTAGTTGGACCTGCTGTAGAGGCATCTAAAACTTTATCTGAATCTAATATATCTGCTCGCGTTATTAATATGGCATCTATTAAACCTATTGATGCTGAAGCAATTGTAAAAGCGGCTACTGAAACTGGTGCTATTGTTACAGCCGAAGAACATAATATCATTGGCGGTCTTGGTTCTGCAGTATCTGAAGTAGTAGTAGCTAATAAGTCTGTACCTATGGAATTCGTTGGTGTTCAAGATACATTTGGGGAGAGTGGAACACCAAAAGAATTGATGAAAAAATATGGCTTAACTGCAAATGACATTGTAGAAGCAGTAAAACGTGTAATCGCTCGTAAATAATCAAAGGGGATCCCATGATTGAATTTAAGAATGTTAGTAAAGTCTATGATAATGGTTCTGTTGCATTAGACGATGTGTGTTTAACTATTAACGAAGGTGAATTTGTTCTCGTTTGTGGTCACAGTGGTGCAGGGAAATCAACTTTATTTAAGTTATTAACGCATGAAGTAGTGCCAGATGCTGGTACTGTCATTGTTGATGACTTTGATGTTACGCGTATGAAGCGCAGTAAAATTCCTAAATTGCGGAGAAAGCTTGGCGTTGTATTCCAAGACTTCCGTTTATTGCCTAATAAAACAGTAGCAGAGAATATTGCTTTTGCTCTTGAAGTTATTGAAGAAAAACCAAAAATCATTAAAGAAAAGGTGAGTCATGTATTAGACCTTGTTGGTTTATCTGAGAAGGCTAATGACTTACCAGAGGATCTTTCTGGCGGGGAACAACAACGTGTTGCTATTGCGCGTGCAATTGTTAATCGCCCAACAGTATTAATTGCTGATGAACCTACTGGTAACCTTGATCCTGATACTAGTAAGGATATTGTTGAATTGTTTAAGCATATTAACAATTTCGGCACTACCGTTATTATGGTTACCCATAATATGGATCTTGTTTCATACTTGAATAAACGCGTTATTCGTTTAAAAGACGGCCGTGTTCAAAGTGATAATATGAGAGGTGCAGAAATTAATGAAGCCTAGAACGATAAAATACTATTTTAAAGAAGCACTGAAGTCTATGAAACGTAATGGACTTATGACATTAGCGTCCATTTCTACAGTGGCTTTATCCTTATTTATGCTCGGTGTATTCCTTTGTGGTGTCATTAATTTGAATAACATGGCATCCAGTCTAGAAAATCAAGTACAGTTAAGTATTTACTTAAAGGATGGTTTAACAACTGATCAAATTATGGCAGTAGGAAAGCAAATTAAGGCTATACCTAACTTAAAGCATTTAGAATTTGTTAATAAAGAGCAAGCTATGAAGGAGTTCAAAGAACGCCTTGGTGATCAGCAACAATTGGTGAATGCTTTAGGTGATGTAAATCCGTTGCCTAACTCGTATGTGTTAACCTTTGATAATCCTAGCGATGTAAAAGCAACTGCAAAATTAGCTACGACATTCCAAGGCGTAGAAAGTACACATTATGGTCAAGATATTGTAGAAGAGCTTTTCCGCATTACGCAAGTAATTCGTATTGGTGGGATTGTATTGATTGCTTTCCTAGCAGCTGCAACACTATTCATCATTTCAAATACAATTCGGTTGACTGTATTCGCACGTCGTAAGGAAATTGCAATCATGAAATATGTAGGTGCTACTAATGGATTTATTCGTTGGCCATTTTTGATTGAAGGCATGTTGTTAGGCTTAATTGGTGCTATCATTGCCGTTCTTTGCGTTGGTGAATTTTATCACTTCATCACACTGGAAGTTTCTGAATCATTAGCATTCTTCCCTTTAGTACCAATGTTCCCATTCTTCTATGATGTAGCCCTTTATATCTTAGGTGGCGGCATAGTAGTAGGTGCTATTGGTAGTACTATTTCTTTGAAACAATACATGAAGGTGTAATGTTTATGAATAATAGTATATTTAAATCTCGCTTCGTAGCGGCAATTTTGACTGGTATAGTGGTATTGGGAACACCATTATACATCGTTGCAGAGGACGAAGATTTAACAAATCAACTTGATTCAATTCAACAACAAGTTAATCAACAAAATGCTAAAAAGGCAGATGCTGAAACTGTTATAGTCAGTGTATCCGAACAGTTACGTCAAATCGAAGAACAATTACGTCAGGCTCAGCAACAATTGGATTCTATTCAACAACAACGTATATCTGTTGAAAATGATATTACAGTGAATGAAAAATTACTTGCTGAAGCACAAAAGCGACTAGAAGCGCGAGAAGTCGTATTTTATAAGCGTGTACGTGATATTTATATTAACGGTCGTTTAAGTTACTTAGATGTAGTTATTGGATCTAAAGATTTTACAGACTTTGCTAATCGTTTAGAAATTTTAAAACGAATTATTGATTCTGATATTAAATTAATTGAGGAAATCAAAAAAGAGCGCGCTGAAATAGCGGCTCGAAAGCAAGCACTAGAACAGTCTCGTGCAAAACTAGTTGAGATTGAAAAAGCAGCTGCGGCAAAACGAGCTGAAATAGAGCAAAAGAAGAAAGAACGTGAGGTAGTTCTTCAAAAGGCTCAAAATGATCGTGCTACAGCAATGCAAGCAGTAGAAGAATTAAATGCATCTTCTGCACAGATTACAGCGTTATTGAAAGCACGTCAAGCAGAGCGTGCCGCTGCTCGTGCTGCGGCAGCGGCTCAACAATCTTCACCAACTTACTCTTGGGTACAAGGGTCTGGTCAACTTGGGTGGCCTGTAAGTGGTGAAATTACCTCTCCATATGGCTATCGTACACATCCGATTTGGGGCACTACAATTTATCATTCTGGCATTGATATTGGTGTTGATGAAGGTACACCTGTTCATGCTGCAGATGGTGGTACTGTTGCTTGGTCGGGTTGGATGGGTGGCTATGGTTATGCCGTAGTTATCGATCATGGTAATGGCATGTCTACTCTTTATGGACATAATTCTGAACTTGCTGTCTCTGAAGGGCAAGATGTGGGTAAGGGTCAAGTTATTGCCTATGCTGGTAGCACAGGCAATAGTACAGGGCCACATGTACATTTTGAAGTTCGTATAAGTGGGGATCCTGTGGATCCTATGGGATATTTATAATATGAAATTTGATACACGTACGGTGTTATGGAGTCTATTGAAATATATAGGCTCTGGCATCGTTATTATGTGGCTTACATTTTGGTACCTTTCCGGTTCATTCTGGGGTCTGCCAAGATTATTTATAGCCTATTATACTGCGAGTCAAGTTTTTATGACACCTATGGCTAAAAGTACCCTTTATGATGGTATGCTAAAGGGGTTAATTGACTCTTTGGGAGAACCGCATAGTGTTTATTTAAATGCAGAAGAATATAAGTCCATGAAAATGCAAACATCTGCAACATATGCTGGTGTCGGTATGGTCCTTGGTACTGATGATAAAGGTCTATATGCTGTTAGCGTTATGGAAGACCAACCAGCTTTCAAAGCTGGAATTAAACCTGGAGACCACATTATTGCTATCGATGGACAATCTACTACTGAAATTCCGGTAGAGGAAGCATCTTCTCGTATTCGTGGCGAAGCAGGTACTACTGTAGCTCTTGATATTGAGCGTAATGGTGAAAAGTTGCATTTTGATATCACTCGTGAATCCATTGTTTTGCCTACTGTTAAAAGTAAAATGCTAACTAGCACAGTTGGGTATATTCGTATTAGTCAGTTTGCAGAAAATACCGCAGAAGATTTTGCCACTCAATATAAAGAGCTTCAATCTCAAGGTATGAAGGCCCTTGTCTTGGACTTACGAGATAATCCAGGCGGTTTATTATCTACTACTGAAAAGATATCTAACTATATTATGCCTCCAGGTACACTCGTAACAGTACAAAATCGATCAGGTAAAAAGGATACTTATAAGTCAGATGGACCTGATGTAGCTATGCCATTGGTTGTTTTAGTTAATAAGGGCTCTGCTAGTGCATCAGAAATCATAGCAGGCGCTGTTCAAGATCGTAAATTAGGCACTATCGTAGGTACTAATACATATGGTAAAGGTACCGTTCAAACTATTTTCCCTAGTTTGGATGATGAAGGAATTAAAGTAACTATTGCTAAGTACCACACGCCAAGTGATCGTGTTATTGATGGAACAGGTATTAAACCTGATGTAGAAATCGATTTACCAAAAGGTGTACATCCATCTAGTACATTAGATGATATTCAAATTAAAAAGGCATTAGAGCTATTACAGCAATAATGCATAGGAGTTAAATTATGTTTATAGATAGAGCGCGTGTCTTTGTTAAAGCTGGTGACGGTGGGGATGGTATGTCCAGCTTCCGTCGAGAAAAATACGTGCCAAATGGCGGCCCTAGTGGTGGTGATGGTGGTAAAGGTGCGGATGTTGTTTTTAAAGCTGACAAGAATATTAATACGCTTGTAGACTTTAGATATAAACGTCAGTTTAAGGCACCAGCTGGCGGTAATGGTGAAAGCTCTAATAAGCACGGTCGAGGTTCCGATCCTCTTATCATTCCAGTTCCATTGGGTACAGTAATTAAAGATGAGGAAACAGGAAAAATCTTTTGCGACCTTGTTAACGATGGCGATACCTTTGTTATTGCCAAAGGTGGTCGTGGCGGCCGTGGCAATGCTCGATTCCAAACTAGTGCTAACCGTGCACCAACCTTTGCAGAAAAGGGTGAACCTGGTGAAGAATTCTGGTTACAATTAGAGCTTAAAGTATTAGCTGATGTAGGTTTATTAGGTTATCCATCTGTTGGTAAATCTAGTATTTTGCGAAAAGTATCTAAAGCTCAACCAGAGGTGGCAGCATATCACTTTACTACACTAACACCAGTACTCGGGGTAGTTACAATTTCTGGAGATCGTAGCTTTGTTTTGGCCGATATTCCGGGCCTTATTGAAGGGGCTAGTGAAGGTGTAGGTTTAGGTCACAATTTTCTACGTCATGTTGAACGTACGAATATTTTAATTCATGTTTTAGATGTATCTGGTATGGAAGGCCGAGACCCTAAGGTCGACTTTGATGCGATTAATGAAGAGTTACGTAAATACTCTGAAAAATTGGCTAATAAGAAACAAATTGTAGCTCTCAATAAGATCGATATGGTCTTTGATGACACGACGATTCCCGAAACGAAAAAATATTTTGAAGACAAAGGCTATGAAGTATTTCTCATTAACGCCTTAAGTGGTGAAGGTTTGTCAGAGCTTATGGAACGAGCTTACTACTATGTAGAAAACTACGAACCAGAGCCTGAAGCAAATGATGATACAGTTGTATACGAAGCAAAACAAGATGTAGAATTTGTCATTACTCGCGGTGATGATGCTGCTTTCTACATTACTGGTAAACGTATTGAACGATTAGTAGCTATGACAAATCTTGACGATGATCAATCTCTTCGTAGATTCCAACGCATTTGGCGCTTTATGGAGCTTGATGCAAAATTGAAGGAAAAAGGCTGTAAAGACGGTGATGAAGTTGTAATCGGCGATCAGCGCTTTACTTTCCAAGAGTAGGAGTAATAATGACAGGAAAACAAAAACGGTATTTACGTTCATTGGCGGCTACAATACCACCAGTTGTCCAAATTGGTAAAAATGGTTTAGAGGATAGTGTTATAGATAGTGCTCGTGCAGCGATTACAGCACGTGAACTTATTAAGGTTAAATTACATAATAATAGTCCTGAAGATAAGACAATTTTTCAAGACTTAGCAGATATGCTTGGCGCTGAATTAGTTCAAGTGATTGGCTTTAATGGTGTTTTATATAAAGCTAAAAAAGAACCTAAAATCATTTTGCCAAAATAATTTTATAATCTAGTAAATCATAAAAATTTGTATACATCGTAGTTAAGAATTTCAACCTTAGGAGGTTAGTCTATGCGCAGCGCTATCGTTAATGCAAAACGAATTGTAGTCAAAGTTGGTAGCAGTACGCTTTGTTACACTAACGGACATTTAAATTTGGAGCGTATTGAAAGATTAGTGCGCCAATTATCAGATTTGGCTAACCAAGGTAAAGAGATTATTCTTGTTTCCTCTGGTGCTACTGGTGCAGGTCTTGCCCCTTTAGGCTTTAAAAAAAAGCCTAGAGATCTCGTATTAAAACAAGCAGCTGCTGCAGTAGGTCAAGGTATTCTCATTCATATGTACGAGCGCATGTTCCGAGAATATGGTCGCACCGTAGGGCAAATTCTTTTAACGAAAGAGGATAGTACTGGACGACATAGTTATCTTAACTTGCGTAATACATTACATACTTTATTGCAACTTAACGTTATTCCTATTATTAATGAAAATGACGTGGTTGCTATCGAAGAATTTAAAATCGGTGATAACGATACATTATCTGCTACTGTTGCAGGTATTGTAGATGCAGATTTACTTATCATTTTGTCAGATATTGAAGGCTTATATACAGCTAACCCAGCCACCAATCCAGATGCTACTTTGATAGAGACTGTTTCTGAAATTAACGATGAAACGTATGCTATTGCAGGTGGTGCTGGTTCTAATATGGGAACGGGGGGTATGTATACAAAAATTAAAGCTGCTCATATGGCAACAAATTCTGGTGTACCAATGGTTATCACCTCAGGTGAAGTAGAGGATTCTGTTCGTCGTGTATGTAAGGGTGAACAAATTGGGACACTCTTTGAAGCCCATGATGCAAGTTTATCTGGTAAACATCATTGGTTGGCTTTTGGTAAACGATTAAAAGGATCCATTACGATTGATGACGGATGTGCTCGCGCTGTTTTAGATAATGGTGCTAGCATTCTGCCCGCTGGTATTATTGAAGTAGAGGGGACTTTTGGACCTGGTGATACAATTTCCATTTATCATGATCATAAGGAAATTGGTCGTGGACTTATTAATTATAGTATTGATGATATGAAGGCGATTAAAGGTCACAATACAAATGATATAGCCGAGATTCTGGGTATTAATACGACCTATGATGAGGCTGTACATCGTAATAATCTAGTTTTATTACACTGAGGAAATCCTATGAACCAGTATGAAAAAATTTGTAAAGATACGGGCCAGAGAGCTAAAACGGCATCTTTTGAATTAGCCCAACTCGACCAAGAAACTTTAGATTCTGCATTGTTAGCAATTGCTGATGCTGTAGAAGCACAAACAGATGAAATTATGGCGGCTAATGAGTTAGACCTAGAAAAATCTGTTGATTATAATTTACCTCGAACTATGATAGATCGATTGACTTTGACACCTAGTCGCATTGCTCAAATGGCAGAAGGGGTGCGTCAAGTGGCTGCTCTTGAAAGTCCTGTAGGTTCCATTATAGAAACAATCACTCGGCCTAATGGTTTGATTATTGAAAAGCGATCAGTACCTTTTGGTGTTATTGGTATCATCTTTGAAGCCCGTCCAAATGTAACCATAGATGCAGGTGTTCTTTGTTTAAAGACAGCAAATGCTACAATTTTACGAGGTGGTAAGGAGGCATTTCACACGAATCAAATCATCGTGTCTATCATGCGGGATACCTTAGAGTCGTTAGGTATTAATGGTGACTCTATTCAACTCGTTGAGGTGCTTGATCGAGATCTGGTTGGAGTACTTTTACAACAACGGGAATATATTGATGTAATCATTCCACGTGGGGGTGCTGGACTTATTCGTCGTGTTGTAGAAGATAGTAGCATTCCTGTTATTGAAACTGGTAGCGGTGTATGTCATACCTTTGTTGATGAATATGCTAATCTAGAGATGGCTTTAGAAATTGCGGTAAATGCTAAAGTTCAACGTCCATCTGTGTGTAACTCTATGGAAACACTGTTAGTTCATCATGCTGTGGCTTCTGATTTTTTACCACGTCTTGATACAGCACTACAAGAATACGGTGTTCGTATTCATGGTGATGAGGCTGTAGCTCAATATATGGAGAATACAATTCCTTTAACAGAAGAGTCTTTCAGCACAGAATACAATGATATGGACTTAAATGTGCGTATCGTTGAAAATCTTGAAGAAGCTATTGAACATGTGAATCGGTATACTACACATCACTCTGAGGCTATTATTACAGATGAACCTATGCGAGCTAATGTGTTTATGAATTTAGTAGATTGTTCTACTGTATACCATAATGCATCTACACGTTTTACAGATGGCTTTGAGTTCGGTTTTGGTGCTGAAATCGGTATTAGTACACAAAAGCTTCATGCTCGAGGTCCTATGGGTTTACAAGCTTTAACATCTTATAAATATTTTGTATTTGGGGAAGGCCAAGTACGGACGTGAAGAAATTATATTATTTTATAAGAGCATATTATAGATACATTCAAACACCTAAGGGCCGATATGAATGGATATCCTATGGAAAGGCATTGCTCTTATTCATCATTATTTGTGTCATTGTCATTAAGGGAGTGACCGCATTATGGTAGAAAAACGTCGCATAGGTATCATTGGTGGAACATTTAATCCCATTCATTTAGGTCATCTCATGATCGCAGAGGTGGCTTGTGAAAGTTTTAATTTAGAAAAAGTTATCTTTGTACCTGCTCGTATTCCACCGCATAAGCAATATGATGTGATTGATAGTCATCATCGGTATGCTATGACGGCGGCCGCAGTTTCAGATAATCCAAATTTTGAAATTTCTGATGTAGAGATGCGCCGAGAAGGTCCTTCGTATACCGTAGATACGATTCAATATTTTAAAAAACTATATGGTCCTACTGTTGAATTTTATTTTATTGCGGGTACGGATACTATTCGTGCATTACCGACTTGGAAATTTATAGATGAACTTATAGATGAGGTTCATTTTATTGGAGCTACTAGGCCAGATGGATCAAGTGCTATTGATTCTACTTTGGATGAATTAGGAGCTAAAGCACAACAAAAAATCCATGTTATGGAAGTGCCTGAAATGAAATTGTCTGCTACGTATTTACGAGAGCGCTTACGGTCTGGAAAGACAGTTCGTTATATGTTGCCTAAATGTGTAGTGGATTATATAGAAGAAAACCATATATATGGGAAGGAATAAATGATGCTATCGTTTGATGAAATACAACATAGGGTAAGCCAATGGATGGGGAAAAAACGTTTTAAGCATACTCTAGGTGTTATTGAATCCGCAACTCAGTTGGCTAAACTTTATAATGTTGATGTAGAAAAAGCACGATTAGCGGCATTGCTACATGATTGTGCTAAAGAAATGCCTTTGAAAGAGATGCAAGATTTGGTGAAGGAGAATGATTACAAAGCTGATGAAGAATTATTAGCCAATGGTAATCTTTTACATGGATTAGCAGGCATGATTCGAGCTAAACTTGAGTTCTCTATAACCGATTCAGAAATTTTAGAAGCTATTCGTGTTCATACAACTGGTAAGGTAGGGATGTCTACATTAGATAAAGTTATATTCTTAGCAGATTATATTGAACCCAATCGTGATTTCCCAGGTGTTGATGAACTTCGAACGGTAGCTAAAAAAGATCTAAATAAGGCTGTATTGCTTGGTTTTGACAATACTATTAATCACCTTATTGAGCAACATCTTTCTATTTATCCTTTGACCATTCTTGGTCGTAATGATGTATTAAAATCTTGTAAATAATGGAGTTTTATATGGACGAACGTGAACGAGCAAGAGCTCGCCGACGTAGAAAAAGACGTCAACAAAAGTCATCTGTGAAGTGGCCCAGAGTTATTCTGGCTATTGTTGTAGTTTTTACTTTGCTCGGTGGGATAGGGTATGGCATATATAGTGGTGTATCTTATGCATATAGAGCAATCGTCGGAACTACTGAAGCTACTGAAGCTGTGATAGATAGTGAAAATAAACAGGACACAAATACTGTATCAGTAGAGCAAAAAGGCTTAGATAAACCTTTATATATTTTGGTTATCGGCACTGATGACAATAATCCTAGTCAAGGTGATAGTCTATTCTTATTATCTGTAAACCTTGATCAAAAAACGATGGACGTTATCGGCATTCCAAGTAATAGTAAAATCGATAATCGTGATCAAACCGATGCGACTATGTTAAATAGTATTTATGAAAAAGGAGGCATTGAACTTACTAAAGCTGTAATTGAGGATATGTTCCATATTTCAATCCCGTATTATGTAGTAGTTAATCAAACTGCTTTCAAGAAAACTAATGATGTGTTAGGAAATCAGCAAATTTATGTAGAACAACCGATGGAACATATTGATGCAGAAGGCAATATAGATATTGATTTGCGACGTGGTTACCAAACTTTAGATAGTAATAATGCCTTAGCGTATTTACGATATTCAGATCCTAAACACGATACCTTTACTCGTGTGCAACGACAAGAAAGATTTCTAAAATTGTGGATGGAACAAGAACATAATGCATTTTTCTTAACAAACGCATGGCATATTTGGCGTATTTGGGATCATTATGATAGTAATATTTCTACTTTAGATGCTATTAAGTTGGTATACAATGCGAGCAAAATTAATAAGGAAGAAATTCACTTCTATATTCTTCCTGGAGAAAAAGAGCTTATAGGTGAAACGACTTATTGGAAGATAAACCCTACGGAAGCTCAACGTTTAGTGGGTATTACAATGGGTAATTTACCAGCTAATGAAATGACGCAATTTATATCTGCACCAACAAATAGTACGTCGAAAGTTGCACCTGAATCGGAACATAATGGTGGCACTATTACAAAGCCCACAGAACCAGGTGAGGAGAGCGGTAGTAAGCGATAAGATAAGAGGCAATATAATGAAAAAGAAAGAAGATATTAAACAAATCGTATTAGAACTTGCACAAGCTGCATTTGATAAAAAGGGCAGAGATATTGAAATTCTTGATTTAGAAGGTATTTCAATGTTAGGTGATTATTTTTTGATTGCCAGTGCAAATAATAGTAAGCAATCTCAAAGCATTGCTGATGAAATGGAAGATAAAGCAGCCGAATTAGGTATAACAGTACAGCATAGAGAAGGTTATCGTGAAGGTGAATGGATCTTATTGGATTTTGGCGATATAATTTGTCATGTCTTTGGTGGTGATGAATTGCGTGAATTCTACGGTTTAGAAGAATTGTGGAATGACGCTGGTCGAGTTCCATTTGAAGGAGTATAATATGGCTACAGAATTGTTGGAAAATACAATTGCCACATTGAAAGTATTGCGTACTAGTGACCAAGGTGCTTTTCTAGATGGTCAAACAGGCAATACAAATGATGATATTTTGCTTCATAAAGATCAACAAACTTCACCAGTTACTATAGGAGATGAGGTAGAAGTATTTTTATATCGCGATCCAAAGGGGCGTTTAACTGCTTCTATGCGTTTACCAGCTATGAAGGTTGGACAAATTGGTTATGTTGAGGTCATCAATACGACAAATTTTGGTTGCTTCGTTGAGGTTGGCACAGAACGTGGTATCTTTATGCCTCATGCGGAGATGCGTGGTCGCCCTCAGGTAGGGGAAAAGGTATGGGTTCGTCTTTATACAGATAAATCTGGCCGTTTTGCGGTCTCCATGGATGTAGATGATGAAATGCGTCGTGCCTCTAAAGCTGCTACTGAAGCTACGGTTGGTCAACTTGTAAAAGGTGCTATCTATAACTTAACGAGTGATGGGGCATTTTTTATCACTCCTGAGCGTTGGATTGCCTTTTTACATCGTTCTGAAATGACGAGAAAGTTAAAAGTAGGGGAAATGATTGAAGGTCGTATTACTTTCAAACGCGATGATGGTCGTGTCAATGTATCTATGCGCCCTACAAAGGAAAAGGCTCTTGTTTCAGACGGTGATATTATTATGGAATATCTTTTAAATCGCGGTGGAAAGATGCCATATAGTGATGAGTCTTCAGCGATGTTGATTAAAGATAAGTTCAATATTAGTAAGGCTGCTTTCAAACGTGCCTTAGGGCATTTAATGAAAGAGAAAAAAATTGTTCAGGAGGATGGTTGGACATTGCTTACCGACATAGGTCGCCAATGGACACCTCTTGTTAGTGATGAGTCCCAAGATGAGGAATAAAGACGATGAAAATTGTCATTGTAGGCGCTGGTAAGGTTGGTTATTCATTAGCACAACGTCTTATTCAAGACGATCATGATGTATATGTTATCGATCGCTCACCAGAACGCATTCATAATCTTGAAAATACATTAGATGTTAGCCTAGTTTTAGGGAATGGCAGTGATGTTCAATTATTGAATGAAATAGATATGTCTGATGTTGGTATGTTTATTGCTGTTACTGATTCAGATGAGGTTAATATGCTATCCTGTTCGGTAGCTAAAATAAAAGGTGTGCCTACAACTATTGCACGCGTTCGTGATAATAGTGTGGCGGAACATATGGATGAGGAGATACGAGCTCAATTAGGTGTTGATCTTTTCATCAATCCTGAAATGGTTACAGCTCAAGAGTTACTACAAATTTTAGAAACACCATCAGCTATAGATGTTGAGGAGTTCGGTCAGGGTGCTGTGCGCCTTATGGAATTCAAATTGAATAATGAATTTCCTCTATTAGAACAGCCACTAAAAGAAATTCGCTTTCCTGAAGGTGTTCTATTAGTTGGTATTTTGCGCTATGGTGAAATGATTATTCCGCATGGTGAAAGTCGCTTACAGGCTGATGATAGTGTATTTTTCCTAGGTTTGAAAGAGTCCGTTTCTGAAGTGGAGAAACTTTGGTTCCATAATTATAATACATTCTATAAACGGGCTGTAATCATTGGGGCAGGTCTCTTAGGTCGTAACTTAACTGTATTACTAGAAAAAGCTGGTTTTTCTGTGAAGGTTATTGAAAAAGATTTTGACCGTTGTGAGAAACTGGCAAATCAAGTGGATAAAGCCATGGTTATCAATGGGGATGGTACTGATTTTGATTTGCTCGAAGCTGAGGAAATTGCTGATAGCGATGTAATTATTGCTCTAACAGATGATGATAAACTTAACTTACTTGTAGCACTTGTAGGGAAGCATATGGGCATCCCAAAAACCGTTGTTCGTGTGGGACGGCCAGAATATATTATGCTGATGGAGCAAGTAGGTATTGATGTAGTATTTTCTCCACGTTTATTAACTGCAAGTCAAATTTTGCGCTTTGTACGAAGTGGAGAAGGGGTTGTATCTATTTCCACCTTTGAAGGTGGTAAAGCCGAATCTATCGAAATTGAAATTACCAATGAATCACCTGTAGCAGGTAAACAATTGAAAGATATTCGTTTACCTGGGAAGGCCTTAGTAGGTGTAATTTTACGGGAAAATGAAGCTATCGTACCTCGTGGTAATACTCAAATTTTAGATGGTGATCATATCGTTCTCTTTACATTACCTGAATCGGTAAGCAAATTGCTTAAATATCTTACTTAGTAAGGAGGGGCTATGCGAATTCAAATCGTTATGTCCTTAGTGGGTCGACTACTCTATATATTTGGGGTTTTTACTTTAATCCCTTTTATATATAGTGTCGTATTTGAAACTGCATATTGGTCATTCCTTATAACCACAAGCCTTTCTTTAGTTTTGGGGACGCTTTTATCTTATTACGGTTGTGAAAGTCAAAGCTTTAGTATTCGTGATGGGTTCTTAGTTGTATCCTCTACTTGGATATTTACGGTTATTTTGGGGGCTTTACCTTTTTTGGGGAGTGGCATATTGACTAATGTTTTTGATGCTTTATTTGAAGCCACTTCGGGTATTACTGCAACTGGTGCAACTATTATTTATAGTGTTGATACGTTACCAAACACATTTGTATTGTGGCGTGGTCTTATGCACTGGGTTGGAGGGATGGGGATCATCGTCCTTATCTTATCATTTTTAAAGAATTTAGGAGCAGATGCAGCACATTTCTTTAATGCAGAGGCATCTGTACCAAAGCCTGGTGTTGTAATGCCGCGTATTCAATCAATGGCCACCAAGCTTTGGCAGTTGTATATTGCCTTTACTGCTCTTTGCTTTCTTATGCTGTGGGCTGGCGGCATTGAACCTTTTGATGCGTTAAACTATGCCTTTTCTATTATTGCCACGGGTGGATTTGCACCGACATCAGCAGGGGCTTTTATTTATGAACAAAGTAATTATATTTGTTTCGTATTTATATTCTTTATGTTTCTTGCTGGTGGCAATTTCTCTGTGTATTACAATGCACTTCAAAAAGGAATTCACGTTTTAATTAATGATTTTGAAACACGTATGTACTGGCTTGTAGTGTTTATTGGTATTGCCATTGTATCAATATCTCTAGCATTACAATCTAGCTATTCTAGTCCTTTAGAGATTGTTAGAAATGCTGCCTTTAATTTAGTTTCGCTTCAAACTGGTAGTGGTTTTGCTATTAGTGATTATGATTTGTGGCCTGCTGCAGCACAGATGATGTTATTTATTTGTACATTTTTTGGTGGTTGTAGTGGTTCTACAACGGGCGGTGTAAAAATTATACGACTTATTATTTTGATTAAGAGTTCTATAATTTATTTGCGAAAATCAATTCATCCTGATATGGTTCAAGTAGTACGTATTAATGGCAAACCGATGCCTACTAAATGGATCCAGATGACACATCAATTTTTATTTTTATATTTAATGATTTATGTGGTATCTGTTTTTCTAATGACTTGTACTGGTCTTAATACATATGATTCTATGCAAGTGGTCACGGCCTTTCTTAGCAATGTAGGACTAGGGTTTGGTGGCTTTGGTCCTACTGATTCCTTTAATGTTATGCCGGATACTGCTAAATGTATTGCTATTGTAGACATGTTACTAGGTCGTTTGGAGTTATTTACGATTTTAGTTATGCTTCACCCTCAGTTTTGGGAAGGGTATTTTATTAAAAAAGAGGTTCCTAAACGATATCGTATTCTATAGGAGGGCGGGAACTATATGGAAGTTATAAAACGTCCTCTAGGGCTTTATAAAGCAAATTGTTATGTGCTTATCAAAGAGGGAAAATCTATAATCATTGATCCGGGTTTTCATTGTAACCACATTATTGATATGGTTGCAGATTCTCAACCCATAGCAGTTTTATTGACACATGGTCATTGTGATCATGTGTCAGCCTTGGATGAAGTGTGTACACATTATAATATTCCCGCTTATTTACATCCTTTAGATCAAGAATTGTTACAGTTAATTCGACGGAGACCAAGTGTATATAAGAAAAAAATGTATACACATTGTAATGATTTAGTAGAGGGGCAATTACAGTTAGATCCTTTTAATATAATAGTTCATCATACACCTGGGCATAGTGCTGGATCGGTTTGTTTAGAAATTGAAGGCCATCTATTTACTGGTGATACTTTATTTAAACAAAATGTGGGAAATACAGATAATTATAACAGTAATCCAGCTGATTTGATTAAGAGTTTGAATCATCTTTTAACTTTGTCTAAGGAGTTAATTGTTGAGCCTGGACATAGGGAATCTACTATATTAAAACATGAGGAAGAATTTATTAAAAATATTGTAGTATAGTGTTGACAAAAGTCCTGATAACCGATATACTAAGCAAGTACTTTGGTTACGGCCCCGTGGTGTAGCGGTTAACATGTCGCCCTGTCACGGCGAAGATCGTCAGTTCAAATCTGATCGGGGTCGCCATTTATGCCTCGGTAGCTCAGTTGGTAGAGCAACGGACTGAAAATCCGTGTGTCGACAGTTCGATTCTGTCCTGAGGCACCATTTATATGCGGGAATAGCTCAGCGGTAGAGCACCGCCTTGCCAAGGCGGGGGTCGCGAGTTCGAATCTCGTTTCCCGCTCCAATTTTATATGGCGGCATAGCCAAGCGGTAAGGCAGAGGTCTGCAAAACCTTTATTCCCCAGTTCGATTCTGGGTGCCGCCTCCACAATCGTTACCCATGCCGGGGTGGCGGAACAGGCAGACGCAACGGACTTAAAATCCGTCGGTTGGAAACAACCGTACCGGTTCGATTCCGGTCCTCGGCACCAATTAAGACTAACTTTGGGTTAGTCTTTTTTCTTATATACAATTAAAACGATTTGTGAAAATTATTACTATAAGTTACGTATAAATATATAAGAGATAGATAAATCTATGAATAAGAAACCTAAGTTATTGATTAGTGAATGCCTATTTGGTGTACCCTGTCGATATGATGGCAAAGACAATTATATAGAAACGATAGAGGCTCTAAAGGAATATTATGAATTAGTACCAGTATGTCCGGAAGTGTTAGGGGGACTTAGTACGCCTCGTGATCCTGCGGAGCGTCAAGGTAAACGTATATGTACTGTTAATGGAGCTGATGTTACAGATGAGTTTGTAAGAGGTGCTCAATTAACAGTTGATATTGCACTAAAATATGGTTGCAAGCAAGCTTTGATGAAGGCGAAAAGTCCTAGCTGTGGATATAAGTGCATTTATGATGGAACTTTTACTAGAACATTGAAAAATGGTCATGGATGTACTGTAGAGGCTCTATTAGAAAAGAATATAAGAATTTATACGGAAAATGATATAGAGCTTTTGCTTGCAGAAAAAAAGAGATGAGTTAAACTCATCTCTTTTTGGTTATATTAAGTTGTTTTACTATTAAAATAACTTAATACAATAGAAAAATAATGGCTACAATATCAATTAAAGACTACTTGTTTGCATTAACAGGATCATTTGCTAATGGTTGTTCACCAAGTAATGTAGTTAAGTTATGTAGATTAAATCGATATTGAGCATTACTAAAATCTCGTGTTGCATCATATCGTTGACTTGGAGCATGCATGAGACCAACTAATGTATCGTATAGCAAATCATTAGTAAAGAATTGATGCTCGTGTTTTGCAAGTACCTCAGCAGTCTGTGGATAGGTTGAGCGATATTGTGGAGATAGGTATACCCAGAATGGAATATGTGTCATAACAAAATCAAATGTATCAGGGTTATGCGATTTGTCTAAACTTTCACCGTGATCGGAGAAATACACCATGGCTTGTAAGTTTAATTTGTCTTTGCCATAATTGTAAATTTGTTGTAATAACCAGTCTGTGTATAATTGGCTGTTAGCATATGCTTCTTGACCATCAGGATACGGACCTTGTTTCCACTTGCTAAATTCATGCGGGTAACGATCATTGTAGTAAATATGACTACCCATAATATGTATAACGATAAAGTTGTTCTTGGTAGGATCTACAGTTTCTAATAATGGCAATAGAGCTTCATCATATCGATCTGAGAATGCATAAGATTCATGGGCCCATTTTGTTGTGTCTGCAGTCTTAGCCATTAATGAAATAGCTGTATCATATTCACCGAATACACCTTGATTGCTAAACCAAGAAGTCGTGTATCCCGCTTTTTTAGCAATATCTAAGATATTGGCTGAATCAAGAAATGGTTTATCATCATATTGATTTCGTTCAGATAGTGCACGCTCCAAGGTTGGTACTGTTTGTACGTACGATGAATAGGCATTATCAAAGAAGACAAAGTCTTTATTGTCCGAACGCATATTGCCTTGCCATGGAGTATCGTCATATGGGAAGTTTGGATTATATACTTTCATATAATCTCGAGAACTAGATTCGCCAATGACTAGAATAATAGTACCAGGTGTTTTGTTCACCGCTGTTTCCTTTGTGTCTAAATTAAAGGAATCAAATACTAAGTGGTGATTATCATTATATTGTTGCATTTGTTTTACATAATCGCCTGCAGCAATCCAGTTCGCCACAATACAGGTTTGAGGGAACAAGAAGAATGGTACATATACTAAAAAAGCTACAAGGGATGCGATGAGCATAGCTGACCGCATAGGACGTGTAGTATTTAAGTTTACTACTGCTTTCATTCCTAAGTTAGACCAGTACAATAAATAAGTCCATAAAATAAGACCAATACTCACTGCTATAAGACCAGGTATACCAGCTGCATTCTTTAAAAAACCAAATGCTTCTTCTGGATTGGTCATATATACGGCTAGCAGACTGGCTGGCGTTAAGCAATGCCAAGTAGTCATGTAATAGCCGATCTGTAAGAATGGTATTAAGCTCAGAATCATGGAAATGATAGCCATGATTAAGGATGTTGTTTTATGGAAGCGATTTGTTTGGTTCAGTAAAAACTGAATGCCTGATAATCCCATGAAAATTAATAAGCCAAATAAAAAATCATTAGCAAATTCATAGAAGTATAATGGCTTCACATAGGACCAATGGAATAAAAGAGGAAAGGTAAGTGCCCATAAGATTCCGACTAGGCCATACCCTAAAAAAGGCCTGTGGAAAACAGTACACCCCATAAAATATTGAAATAAAAAGGTACCTACAATTGTTGGTACAGCTAAAATCGTAATATCCTCTACATCAAGCCCTAAGGTTATGGGCTCATAAATTAAAAATAAGATGATATATAAAACAATACCTATAATACCAAAGCGAAAAATTGGATTTCGCCCAATTTGCCTCACACTCGATGACATAATAAATCCTCTCTAAAAGGAATACACAATAACGTATCTTTTTTTAATATAAAATAATTACAATAATAAAGATAGCAGATGAGTGTAAAAAAAACAATTATTTGAAAGTACTACTATAAATGCTTTATAATTATATAGTTAAAAACATTTTTTCTGAGGATTGGGTTTTATGGGAGATTATAACTACAAGTTGGACGTTTTTGAAGGTCCCCTTGATCTGCTCTTGCATCTCATTGAAAAACATAAAATAGAAATTACCGATATTCCTATCGTTGAAATAACGAGTCAATACTTGGCATATCTAGACAATTGGAACCATTTTGATATTCATTATAGTAGTGAATTTCTTGTTATGGCATCTACCTTATTACAGATTAAATCACGCATGTTATTACCTAAGGCTGAACCTGAGCCCGATGAAGCAGAGGATCCACGTGACGAGTTGGTAGCAAAATTAGTAGAATTTAAGAAAATTAAGGATATTACATCTCTATTAATGGAGCGTACCGCTGTATCTGCGAATATATTTAGTCGTCCTGAAGAAACGAGTGTGCTTGGATTAGATAGTGTATATAATTTGGAACTTTCACAGTTATATCAAATTTTTTATCAAACTATAAAACGAGCTAAAGAGTTGTCAGAAAAAGAGACGATTCGTGAGGTAAAGGTTGAAAAGGATACGTATAGTTTAGAGGACATGATTATATCCTTGTCTAGTCGTATACATCGTGGCGAATGTCTATATTTTAGGGAGTTATTAGTAGCAATTGAAACGAAAAGTGGTATGGTAACCATCTTTATGGCTGTTTTAGAATTGTTAAAACAACAAGTTATGGAAATGCGTTATGAAGATGATGATATTATATTCACTGCTATCTTAGAGCGGGCCGTGTAGAAAGGGGGCTATATGAGCTTACCAACAATGCATTTAGAAGCCGTTTTGTTTTCATCGGCAAAGCCTATATCGATAGATATGTTAGCAGAAGTGTTTGGGCTTTCCACAGAGGAGACACAAAAATATATAGAAGAATTACAATGTGAACTAGAAGAACAGAATCGAGGTATTCGAATACGTATATCTGGAGCCGGTGTTGAATTAGTAAGCGCTGTTGAATGTGCTGATTATGTTGGGCATATTCGTAAAAGAGAAGATAAATTATCTAATGCGGCTATGGAAACATTAGCTGTTATCGCCTATAAGCAGCCTATTACAAAGGCTGAAATCGAAGAGGTGCGCGGTGTAAATAGCGATAAAATTATAAAACAATTATTGACTCGATCTCTTATAGCTGAATTAGGTCATAAGGATACTGTAGGTAGACCGATTCTATATGGCACGACTGATGAGTTTTTGAGAAGTGCTGGAGTAGAATCTATTGAAGCCTTACATCAAGAAGTTTCGGAAACAGAAGGATAACATGGAACGATTACAAAAATATATTGCCAGTTGTGGTATTGCATCACGGCGTAAGGCAGAAGAACTAATTACAGAAGGTAAAGTACAGGTCAATGGTCGCAAGGTAACCGAATTAGGGGTCAAAATTAATCCACAAAAAGATAAGGTTAAGGTTAATGGGCAATTATTGGCTCAAGAGAAACCAGTATATTATTTGTTAAATAAGCCAAAGGGGGTCATTACATCTGTGTCTGACCCTCAAGGTCGAGAAACGGTTTTAGATTATATAAAAAATGAAACGAAACGAATTTACCCTATTGGTCGTCTCGATTTATATACAGAAGGTTTGTTACTGCTTACGAATGATGGAGAGTTGGCACAAAATCTAACGCATCCATCTAAAGGCGTGGAAAAGACTTATGAAGTTCGTATCAAAGGTCGTGTTCGCGATGATGATTTGCAAATTATTGCAAATGGTGTAGAGCTTGAAGATGGTATAACTGCACCTGCAACAATTGTAGATTTAGGTTTTGATGATCATAATGGTGTACATGAAGTAGAAATTACAATTCATGAAGGTCGTAATCGTCAAGTTCGTCGTATGTTTGAACACTTTGGCTATCGTATTCATAATTTAAAACGCATTGCGTATGCTGGTCTTACTTTAGGTGGTGTGAAACGAGGCGCTTCTCGTCAACTAACAATTCGTGAAGTAAAAGCGCTAAAAGCATTGGGGACAGATAAGGCATGAAGCAAATCATAGTCATTGGCGGTGGTGCGGCAGGTCTAATGGCAGCTGTTATAGCAGGCCGTGAAGGAGCACGCGTCATTTTATTGGAAAAAATGAATATGGTTGGCAAGAAAATGGGCATTACCGGTAAAGGTCGCTGTAATATTACGAATAGTGCAGATATGGCCGAATTTATAAAAAATACGCCTGGTAATGGTAAGTTCTTGTACGGTGCCTATGAACGCTTTAGTAATGAAGATCTTCTGGACCTATTGCATAGCTGGGGGTTAAAAACTAAAGTAGAACGTGGGGGACGAGTGTTTCCTGAATCCGATTCTGCATTAGAAGTACGCAATATTTTTATGAAAATCCTAAAAAAGTATAATGTTCAAGTTCATTTAAATGAACCTGTTACATCGATTACTGTACAGGAAAATCGTGTAGTTGGTGTTACAACGGATAAGGAACAATATGCTTGTGATGCTGCTATTATTTGTACTGGTGGTGCATCTTATCCATTGACAGGTTCTACTGGTGATGGTTACGTTTTAGCCGAAAAAGTGGGACATACTATTACTGATATTCGTCCATCCTTAGTCCCTATCGTTACAAACGAAACGTGGGTAAAGGAAATTATGGGGCTTAGTCTTCGTAATGTTGAGGTATCCGTAATTTCTAAAAGTAAGGTACAAGCTAAACAATTTGGGGAAATGATGTTTACTCATTTTGGTCTTACGGGGCCTACAATTTTATCATTAAGTCACACGGTAGGTAAGTTGCTTCGTAAGAAAAATCCTCAAATTACCATTGAAATTAATCTTAAGCCTGCTTTAACTGCAGAAGTATTGGATAAGCGCTTGCAAAAGGATTTTGACTTATATTCTAAAAAACAATTGGCTAATGGGATGAGGGATTTACTACCTGTAAATCTTATTCCCATTGTTATAAAGCTTGCTGAGTTAAATCCGGCTAAACCAATTAATCAAATTACAAAGGAAGAGCGTTTGCGCTTATGTCATGTATTGCAACATATGACAGTAACTGTTAAGGAATTACGACCTGTAGCGGAGGCTATTGTAACAGCCGGTGGTATTTCATTAAAAGAATTTAATCCTAAAACTATGGAGTCTAAATTGATTGGTGGTTTATATGGTGCTGGTGAAGTACTAGACATAGATGCTTTTACAGGAGGCTATAATTTACAAGCTGCCTTTTCCACAGGCTATGTGGCGGCTATGCATGCCGTACACGGTGATGAAGAATAGAGGTTATTATGAACACTAAAAAAATTGCCATTGCTATTGATGGTCCTGCTGGGGCTGGTAAAAGTAGCATTTCTAAAGTAGTGGCCAATGAATTAGGGTATTTATATATCGATACAGGTTCCATGTATCGCGGTGTTACATGGGCAGTTCTTGATAGTCAAATCGATGTTAAGGATCAAGCTGCTGTAGAAGCTTTATTACCTTCTTTAAATTTGACTTTAGAGCCTACTGCAACAGCATGCAAGGTCTATATTAAAGGGAAAGATGTTACATCATTAATTCGCCAGCAGCAAATTAATGATAATGTATCGACTATAGCTTCTTATAAAGGGGTTCGAAAATATTTGGTAGAACGCCAACAAGAGATGGCCGCCGTTGGTGGAGTTATATTAGATGGACGTGATATCGGTTCTGTCGTATTACCTAATGCAGAGCTAAAAATTTATTTAACCGCTTCTGTAGATGCACGTGCAAAACGTAGATGGTTAGAAGTACAAGGTACATCAAACGAGCAAACACTAGACGAAATTAAAAAGAATGTTGTTAATCGTGATGAAATGGATAAAAATCGTGAAGAGTCTCCACTTGTATGCGTTGAAGATGCAATGGTTGTAGACTCTAGCGATATGAATTTCGATGAAACTGTGGCATATATATTGAATTTAGTGCAGGAGACAATCAATCATGAATAAATTTTCAACCTGGTTATGGCGTACCGCTTTTTGGCTTCGCTATAAGGTAGGGTATGGACTGAAAGTATATGGTCGCGATAATTTTCCAATGGAAGGACCCGTTATCGTGGTGCCTAATCATTTAAGTAATAATGATCCCCCTATCTGTGGCTATGCTTTGCCTAGACATGTACACTTTATGGCTAAACAAGAATTATTTGTGAATCCTATTTCGCGTTTTTTTTGTACATGGCTTGGTGCATTTCCGTTAAATCGCGGTGCTATTGATAAAGTTGCTATTCGTCATGCCATGGGACTACTTAAAGACAATAAGGTTTTAGGCATATTTGCAGAAGGTAACCGTCAAAAAAGTGGTAAGCTTGGTAAATTTCATGATGGTGCAGCATCAATTGCTCTTAGAACAGCGGTTAGCATAGTGCCTGTTGCTATCATTGGCTCTCACAATATGGAACGTAATAAAGTGGCTTGTATTATTGGTAAACCGATTCCAGTTGAAAAAGCTAAAGCGACTCCAGAAGCGATTCAAAAAGTAAATGATAGTGTTAAAAGTGAAATCCAACGAATGATAGATTCTTATCATAACAATTGTATAGAGGAGACTTTATGGAAATAATTTTGGCTAAAAACCATGGTTTTTGCTATGGTGTAAAACGGGCTGTTGAAATGGCAAATGAAGCTGCAAATAACGATGGTAAAAGCTATACATTAGGTCCTATTATTCATAATCCTCAAGTTGTAGGTCGTCTTGAAGACAAAGGGGTAAGCCCTGTTCAAGAAGTGTCTGATATCGCTGAAGGCACAATGATTATTCGCTCTCATGGTGTAGGACCTGCTATTTATGAAGAGGCAGAAGAAAAAGGATTACATGTTGTGGATGCCACATGTCCACATGTAAAAAAAGCACAGCAAGATGCAAAGTCTGTTATAGATGAAGGTATGACTTTGGTGATTTTGGGAGAAAAAAACCATCCTGAGGTTAAAAGCATCAATTTATGGGCAAATAACGAAGGAATAATCATCGAAGATGAAGAATCCGCCCAAAAACTACAAGTTGTGGAAAAAATGGGCGTTGTTGTACAAACAACCTTTTCACAATTCAAATTTAACAGTATAATAGACATATTAGAGAAAAAATCTAAGAATCTTAAGGTTTTCAAAACGATATGCAATGCAACGCAAGAACGACAGAATTCTGCCGTTGATTTAGCACGTAATGTAGATCTTATGATAGTGATAGGCGGTAAGAACAGCGGCAACACAAACCGATTGGCAGAGGTTTGTCGTGACGTTGGATGTACAACGTATCACATTGAAACTTCTACTGAATTACAACTGGAATGGTTTAACCGAGTACAGACGGTAGGAGTAACAGCAGGAGCATCGACTCCCGACTGGATTATTAAGGAGGTCATTGAGACAATGAAAGATTTTGCAGAATTATTAGCAGCCGAAGGTCAAGAAGAATTTAAGAAAGGGAACGTTGTAGAAGGTACAGTAGTTCAAGTCGAAGATGAACGAGCTTATGTATCTTTTGGCTACAAAACTGAAGCCATTTTGAACAGAACTGAAATTTCTTATCCAGCACCAGAATCTGCCAAAGATGTGTTAAAAAATGGTGATGAAATTAAAGCAGTTATCATGAATCACATCAAAGAAGATAATCCTATTTATCTTTCCATGACTCGCTTGGCTAAAGATGAAGATTGGCAATATGTTATCGAAGCACAAGAAAAAGATGAAGCTATCGTATGTAAAGGTATTGATGCTATCCCAGCAGGTTTAGTAGTAACAGTTAAATCCCTTCGTGGTTTCATTCCATTGTCCCAAGGTGATGTTCATTTCGTGAAATCCTTGGACAACTTGGTTGGTACAGAATTTGAAGCTAAAGTACTTGAAATCGATGAAAAGAAAAACCGTTTGGTTCTTTCTCGTCGTGCAGTATTGGAAGTGGAACGTCAAGCTAAATTAGCTGAAGCATTGAAAAATATCAACGTTGGCGAAAACTATAAAGGTATCGTTCGTAAAATCATGCCTTATGGTGCATTCGTAGATATCGGCGGTATTGAAGGTTTACTTCACATTTCCGATATTTCTTGGCAAAAAATCAAAAAAGTGGAAGATGTTCTTTCCGTTGGCCAAGAAATCGAAGTTAAATTACAATCTTTCGACGCTGAAAGCAATAAATTATCCTTGTCCTTAAAAGCTTTATCTAAGAGCCCATGGGACGTTGCTGAAGAAACATTGCATGTTGGCGATGTTATTAACGGCAAAGTCGTTCGTTTAGTAGCTTACGGTGCATTCGTAGCTGTTAATGACGACATCCAAGGTTTACTTCACATTTCTCAAATTACAAAACAACGTAATGCGAAAGTTGAAGATTACTTGAATCGTGGTCAAGAAGTTGAAGTTAAAATCATTTCTCTTAACAAAGATGAAAAGAAATTGGGTTTGGCTTTGACTGAGTTGATGGAATCAAAAGAAACTGCAGAAGACGCTGAATAATTCATTGTCTAATAAAAGGCTAGCCAAGGTTTCCTTGGTTAGCCTTTTTGCGTACTTTACTTAGAATATGATAAAATATAGTAATGTATTAGATTAGATAATGAGGTGAAACTATGGCAAAACCATTAGTGGCTGTTGTAGGCCGTCCAAATGTAGGTAAATCTACACTTTTTAATGCCATTGTTAATAAACGTATCTCTATCGTTGAAGATATTCCGGGGGTAACAAGGGACCGTATTTACTTCGATGCAGAGTGGTTAAATCGTGAGTTTACAATGATCGATACTGGTGGTATCGAGTTCATTACTGAAAATAGTCATGTTATTCCTAAGATGATGCGATTACAAGCTGAATTAGCTATTGAAGAAGCGGATGTAATTCTATTTGTCGTCGATGGTAAACAAGGTATTGTACCTGCTGATGAAGAAGTTGCAAATATTCTTAGAGCTAGTGGAAAACCTGTTGTACTCGTAGTTAATAAGATTGATAGTGTAAATCAAGAGCCGAATATTTATGAATTCTACAATCTTGGTTTGGGGGACCCCATTGGCATTTCCGCTAAAAATCTTATGAATTTAGGTGATTTGCTGGATGATACTGTTAAACATTTTCCACCAGTTGGCACTAATGTAGATGATGAAGATACTATTCATGTTGCCGTTATTGGTCGTCCAAATGTAGGTAAATCTTCTTTGACTAATGCATTATTAGGACAAGATCGTGTAATAGTATCTGATGTAGCAGGTACTACTCGAGACTCCATTGATACGTATTGGACTCATGAGGGCCAAAAATTTGTACTTATTGATACGGCGGGAATGCGTCGTAAGTCTAAAATCGAAGAAGCCGTTGAACGATATAGTATTGTCCGCTCTTTGCGATCAGTGGATCGTGCTGATATTGTAGTTCTTGTACTAGATGCTCAAGATGGTGTTACAGAACAAGATAAAAAAATTGCAGGTTATGCTTACGAAGCGGGTAAAGGTGTAGTCATTGTTGTGAATAAATGGGATCTTATTGAAAAAGATGACAAAACAACATTGCGATTTACTGAAGATATTTATGATGAATTAGGTTTTTTACAGTTTGCACCTATCCTGTTTGCTTCTGCTTTAACTAAGCAACGTATTCACCGTTTAGCTGATATGTTGAAGTTTGTATCTGAACAACAATACCGCCGTGTATCTACTGGGACGTTAAATCAATTATTACAAGATGCACAAACCGTAAATCCTGTACCATCTCGCAATGGTAGAATTCCAAAAATCTATTATATGACGCAAGCTAGTGTTAAGCCGCCTACATTTATTTTATTTGTAAATGAACCAGAGCTAATTCACTTCTCTTATATGCGTTTCTTAGAGAATCGATTGCGTGAGTCCTTTGGTTTTGAAGGAACGCCAATTTGTTTAGTATTACGTGGCAAGAAACGGGATGATGAAGACTAATGGATATTATGATTATTGTATATGCTGTATTATCATATCTTATCGGTTCGATTCCTAGTGGATTAATTATAGGTAAGTTTTTCTTTAATACAGATGTACGGCAATATGGCTCTAAAAATATTGGCGCTACTAATACATATCGAGTTATCGGTCTTAAAGCAGCCTTACCTGTATTTCTATGTGATGCTTTAAAAGGGGCCGCAGGAGTAGTGCTACTCTCACCCTATGGGCCTATGTTTATGATCTTAGGTGGTATTCTTGGGATGATGGGGCACAATTGGTCTGTTTTTCTGGGCTTTAAAGGTGGTCGTGGCGTTGCTACGGGTTTAGGTGTACTTATTGCTCTTTCACCAATAGTAGCATTGATTTGCTTTTTGGTATGGGGTGTTATCGTATATTTCACTAAACTTGTATCTTTAGGCTCTATCATTGCCGCTGCATTAGTACCAGTACTGATGTATTTCACTGGAGAATCCTTCTGGTTTGTTGGCTTTGGCGGATTAGCAGCTTTGTTTGTCATTGTACGTCACTGGGATAATATTAAGCGTCTACTTGCTGGAAACGAGTTAAAAGTAGAGCGCATTAAAAAGGATTAAAGAATGAATGTTGTTGTTGTCGGCTCTGGTAGTTGGGGGACGGCCCTTGCTATTAAATCCGTTTTAGCTGGAAATACTACAACTATATATTGTCGTCGTCCAGAATTTGCAGATAAACTTGCAAAAGACTTAGAGAATAAAGACTATTTACCAGGTGTAAAACTTCCAGAAGAATTACAATATAGTTCTGATTTAGAGGCATGTATTAGTAATGCCGAAGTGGTATTAATGGTTACTCCTTCTGTACATGTACGTACCAGTTTAGAGGCTATTAAACCGTATGCTCATAAAAATCAAGCCTATATTCTATGTTCAAAAGGTGTAGAACGAACCAGTGGCAAACTTTTGACGACTGTGATGAAAGAGGTTCTTGCTACCATAGGGTGTCATTTAGCGGTTTTGTCTGGACCTAATCATGCAGAAGAGGTTGGTCGCAACTTACCTGCTGCATCTGTGCTGAGTACTGAAAGCCTAGAGGTAGCTACAACATTGCAAAAGGCATTATGTAGTCAAAATTTTAGAATTTATGCAAATACTGATATGATTGGTGTTGAACTAGCAGGAGCCACGAAAAACATCATTGCCCTTGCAGCTGGTATTGCAGATGGTTTAGCTTTAGGGGATAATTGTAAGGCTTTACTATTAACACGTGGCCTTCATGAGATGACTCGCTTTGGGGTGGCCTTAGGGGCCCAAAAAGAAACCTATGCTGGTCTTGCTGGTATGGGGGATTTGATTGCTACTTGTATGAGCCCACATGGTCGTAACCGTGCGGCTGGTCAAAAACTAGCCGAGGGTAAGACGATGGATTTTATTGTTAATCATACTAATATGGTTGTAGAAGGATTTTTCGCAACAGAAATTATTTATAAAATGGCTTGTAAACATCAAATTGAAATGCCTATAACGAAGGCTTTATATGAGGTTTTATACGAAAAAAAATCTCCATCCATAGCATTAGCTGAGTTGATGGGGCGTGATATTAAAATTGAAGTATCATAAATAAAAGATACTTTTAATTTGGTTATTTATATACTATAATTAATGAGTATAATCTTGTGAGGGTTGTATGCGAATTATTGGCGGAACTGCTAAGGGACATGTTATAAAAGCACCTAAAGGATTAGATACTAGACCTACACTTGATCGTGTTCGTGAAAGTGTATTTAATGTATTAGCAAATAGAGGTATATTTGGTTCTGATGTACTAGATATATTTTCTGGCACTGGTGCAGTAGCAATTGAAGCCTTAAGTCGTGGTGCAGCACATGCAGTAGCAGTGGACTTTAAAACGGGAAAACTAATTTTAGAGAATGCTAAACATTGTCGTGTGGATGATCGGTTAGAAATTATTCCGAGGAAACTTTCACAATTAAAAAATTATATGGTAGGGCGACAGTTCGATTATATATTTTCTGACCCGCCATATGAAAATGGATTTATACAAGATACCATAGATTTGGTTGTAAACTATGATTTGTTAAAACCTGAAGGTGTTTTATTATTAGAACATCATAAGGATGAGGTTTTTACCTTACCAGAATTATGGGAATGTATAAAAGAACAGAAATTTGGTTATACGGTAGTTTCCTATTTTGTAAAGACAGCCGAAAGGAGCTAAACCTGTGCGTATAGGTGTATGTCCGGGTAGTTTTGACCCAGTTACTAATGGACATGTTGATATTTTTGAACGGGGCAGCCGATTGGTTGATAAATTAATCATTGCTGTCAGCTCAAATCCGAATAAAAATTCCTTATTTTCTATGGAAGAACGGGTTGAGATGATTCGAAATTCTGTCAAACATATTCCTAATGTTGAAATTGATTGTACAGGTGGCTTGCTCAATGAGTATGTTAAATCCAAGAATGCTACTATTATTATTCGAGGATTACGTGCATTAAGCGACTTTGAATATGAATTTCAGCGCGCATTATTTGCAAAATATTTGGATGATGACATTGAAACAGTATTTATTATGACAAATAACAAATACTCTTTTGTCAGCTCCACGGGTATTCGTGAACTAGCTAAATTTGGTGGTAAGCTAGATGGTCTTGTTCCGGATGATGTTAAGGAAAAACTTGAAGAACGCTTTAATACGGTCCATAATAAATAGGGGTGAATTGTATGAAAACAGAAAAATTATTAGAAGATTTAGAGGTTCTTATTGAATCTAGCAGCCGTATTCCTATGACTACAAAACGTATGGTTGAGGAAGACGAAATTATGCGTATTATTGATTCTATTCAGGAATCCTTACCTTTGGAACTTGAAGAATCTCGTCGTATTGTAGCAGATAAAGATAAAGTGTTAGCTGATGCTCAACGTCAGGCTGAAACTTTGATCGATCAAGCTAAAGACTACATTGCTAAATTGACAGCTGAAAGTGAACTTGTAAAACAAGCTCAAGAACAAGCTAATCAAATTATTAATGCAGCAAATCAATCCTCTGATGAGCTGAAAGCTAGCTCCATTCAATATGCTGGTGATGTTCTTAAATATGTTGAAAACAACTTGGAGAAAACATTGGAAAGCTTGCGTCAAAATCGTGAAAGTTTGAAACAAACCGAACAACGTACAGAAGAAAACCAATAGTTTAAACAAAGGCTAGATATCATATTATATCTAGCCTCTTTTTATATTTTAAAGTCCATAGAAAACTTAAGATAAGTAATATCAAATTTCAGATCAATATGTAAAAAATAATGTGAGCAAAATAATAAGCCAAAAATAAAAGCGAAGGGATACCTTCGCTTTTATCATTCTCTATAGTTTTCTGGTTTTTTAGGCTCCACAATCATAGTTTGATGGGTATTAAAAATAACAAATCCCAAAGGAGATCCAGGTGGCTTTTTGATATTTTTAATGTATGTATAATCTACCGGGACCTTACTAGTATCACGAGCCTTACTAAAGTAGGCTGCATATTGTGCTACTTTAGATAAAATCATATCGTCTGGCTCAATATTGAGTCTCAAAATAAGGTGGGAACCTTGGATATCTTGTGTATGGAACCAAATGTCAGTTGGCTTTGCAAATCGGTGTGTTAAATATTCGTTTTGCTGATTGTTACGACCGATGAATATTTCACCTTCATCAATTGTTAAGTGAATGTAGTTAGATTTACCTAGTTTGTAAGATAATGGTTTTTTTGATTTTTTTATAATGCCTGCATCCATACATTCTTTGCGTATTTCTTCTAAACTTTCACGAGTGGTGGCTAAAGAGATACTGTACAGAATGGATTGTAAGTATGCTAGTTTTGTAGTACTAGCATTGAGTTGGTACTCGCCGCTAACCATACGATTTTTTAGTTTTGTATAAAGCTTATAATACCATTGTGCATTTTCCACAATCGTTAAGTTTGGCTTTAAAGGAATCGTTAAGATTTCGTTTTCTTCGGAAAGAAGATTTTGCAATTCAATAGAAGGCTCATATTGCACTTGAAGGTGTGCATTTATCATTAGAAGATCACCATATAATTTATAGATTTCCATTTTCTTAGTATCTTCTAATTCATCTTTAATCTTTTGATGGCGACATTCTTCCTTTTTGATGGCTGCTGTTAAGATTTTTTCTAACTCTTTATCAGCTGTATGAATTGCTTTAGTATTATGAATGGATTTCTCTAAGGCTTCAGAAATAGTGTTATATTCTTTTAATACCTTATAGTTATGTAATAAAATACTTGCGTAAGCTTTTTTATTGTTATCGTTGACTAAAATAAACAAACCTTTGCTATTTTCGAGTTTTACCTTGAGGTCGTACAAGGCTTTAGCAAGTGTATCTAGTTGAGAAGTATCTAAATCAGTTATGATTTCTTCACCACTTAATTTGGAAATATATAAAAGTTCATCCAATAAAGGTTTACCAAAACCGTTAAAGATAGCTCGAATAGATTGCTGCACAGAACCATTACCAAAGGAAGTAAGTAGATTTTTTATTTCATTATTATCAAAGTCCATTAAACTTACGCGATTAGCATTTGGTGGTAAATCATACTGTAGCTTTGGACTAATAGAACGTTCACGGTTCATGAGTGGAGAGACGTGAATTAAAGATTCTAAAATAATACCGTCTTGTACAAAAATACAATTGGAATATTTGCCCATTAATTCAACATAAATATATGTACTCGTAATGGAACCGTCCATTTCAAGTTTATCCGTTTGGATGCACATGATTCGGTCGCCATTGATTTGTTCCACCTTTACAATGCGGCTACCTTCAATATGCTTTCGTAAGAACATACAAAGTGAGCTTGGTTCTTTTGGTAAATCTTGCAGTGGTTGACTAAGATACATTGCTGGTGTGGCACCTACGGTAATGATCAAGTTTTGGTCTTCGTTGAGTGCTCGAATTTTAAATAATAATGTAGTTTTATCTATTTGATATAGTTTTTGTATTTGACCTGTTTGTAATCGCTCGTTTATTTCTTTAGCAAGTACAGACATGGTGAGTCCGTCTAAATTCATAGTACTCCTTTCAAATATATTTAGAAGTATAGTTTAGTATACCATAGTGTACATATAATTCTTAGTATTTAACACGGATTGTGTAATTCGTGGTACAATAATAAAAACTACTAAGGAGGATGACTTATGAAAAGTATGACCGGTTTTGGTTCTGGCACAGCAACCAAAGATGGTATTACCTGTACTGTAGAAATTAAGTCCGTAAATGCACGCTTCTTGGATCTATTTATTCGTAGTCCAAAACAAATGAATCCTTTTGAAAGTATTATTCGTGGAATGATACAAGATCGCATTACTCGTGGTAAGGTTGAGGTATCAGTTTCTATTCTAGATGCAGGAGAGCGACCTAAAACTTTCACTATTAATAGTGTATTGAGAAAGCAGATACAAGAGTTATTGGTACAAGAGGAGTTCTATGATAACCCCAAGAAGGTACCTTTACAAGCTGTAAATTCGATTTCTAACGAATGGATTCAACAACAAGATACACCAATTGCTGAAGAGGTACTTTCAGATATTGTAAAAGAAGCAACTACTCAAGCATTAGATGCTTTAATAGCAATGCGAACTGCGGAAGGTCAACATATCAATCAGGATTTATTAGAACGTATCGGAACACTTGAATATATAATTACTAAAATAGACACTAATAAATCTGATGCTGTAGAAGCATATCGGGAGCATATAAAAACTAAGATTCAGGAATATTTAATTTCTTTAGAAGCGAGTATTAGTGAAGATCGTTTTATACAAGAAATTGCTTTATTAGCTGATAAGACGGATATTACGGAAGAGATTGTCCGATTTACCTCTCATGTGGTACAATTAAAAAATACACTTGCAGATACAAATTCAATCGGTCGTAAGATTGATTTTATTTTGCAAGAAATGAATCGTGAGGTAAATACAATCGGCTCCAAAGCAATGGATTCGATTATTACTGAGTTTGTGGTTCAACTTAAATGTGAGTTAGAGAAAATTAGAGAACAAGTACAGAATGTAGAGTAATAGGAGGTCTATGAATGAGTATTCAATTACTGAATATAGGCTTTGGTAATATGGTATCTGCTAACCGTGTTATGGCTATTATTAGTCCTGAATCCGCCCCTATAAAGCGGATGGTTCAAGATGCTAGAGATAAGGGATTGCTCATTGATGCCACATATGGTCGTAAGACACGTGCTGTATTAGTTATGGATAGTGGTCAAATTGTATTATCTGCAATTCAACCTGAAACCGTAGCACATCGACTTGTGCAACATGATGTGGATGTAGATACAGTGGAATCATAGGAGTGCATATGTCAGACAGAGGATTATTAATCGTTATATCCGGGCCATCTGGCGCAGGTAAAGGTACGATTTGTGCGAATATTCGTAAAGAAATGCCTAATTTAGTTTATTCCGTTTCTATGACAACCCGTGCTCCACGTGTGGGTGAAAGGGAAGGAATTAACTATTTCTTCCGCTCTAAAGAGGAATTTGAGTCTTTGCTTAGTGAAGACGCATTCTTAGAATATGCTAAGGTATATGATAATTACTATGGTACTCCAAAACAGCATGTAATGGATTTATTAGATGATGGGAAAAGTGTACTATTAGAAATCGATATTCAAGGCGCTATGCAGGTTAAGGAACGTTTTAGCGATGCTGTATTTATTTACATTGTACCGCCGTCACTATCGGAGTTATCTGAACGTTTACATAATCGTGGCACAGATGCTAAAGAAGTCATTGATAAACGATTGTCATTGGCTTGTTCAGAATTAGCCTTAGCTCATCGTTATGACTATATCGTCGTAAATGATGATTTAGCAGAGGCTTCTTTAAAGGTTGCCTCTATCTTGCGAGCTGAGTCTTGTAAGATTAGTCGTAATAAAGAGCAAATTCAATATATTTATAAACAATATCAAGAGTCTAAGGAGAAGTGATAGTATGATGGTAAAACCTCCATTAAAAAAATTGGAAAGCCAAGTAGATAGCAAATATACATTGGTGACTTTAGCGGCTAAACGCGCTCGCGAATTAACAGATGGCGAACCTTGCTTAGCAGAATCTACACATGCGACTGACAAGCCTGTATCTTTGGCATTTTATGAAATTGCTGAAGGTGAAGTGACATATAAACGCACTAAAGAAGGCATTAAATAAAAAATCAATTCCTTGTATCAATGATACAAGGAATTTTTAAAAGGAGAAGAACATGCGCGGAAAACATATCATTGTCGCAGTATCTGCAGGTATTGCAGCGTATAAGGCAATTGAAGTGGTAAGCAGACTTCGTAAAAAAGGGGCTGAAGTAAAGGTTGTAATGACACAAAATGCAACGCATATTGCGTCACCTTTAACATTTGGTGAAATTAGTGGACATCCTGTAGCTTTAGACATGTTTGAACAAGTTCATCAGTGGGATGTAGAACATATTGCACTGGCCACTTGGGCAGATGCATATGTAGTTGTGCCTGCAACAGCAAATGTGATCGGAAAAATTTATGCAGGCATTGCTGATGATATGTTAACTACAACAATTATGGCCACCACAGCACCTAAGTACCTTTGTCCTGCTATGAATACAGAAATGTATAATAATCTTATTACTCAACGCAATTTAGAAGGATTACGTTCTTTGGGCTACCATATTATGGACCCTGCAGAAGGTTGGTTAGCTTGTGGCATCACTGGTGTAGGACGTTTACCGGAGCCCGAAGCAATTGTGGATTGGCTAGAAGCTAAAATGTGCAGCACCAATGAGCTTGAAGGTACTACTATACTTGTTACAGCTGGCGGAACACAGGAGAGTATTGATCCTGTTCGGTATATTGGAAATCGTTCTAGCGGTAAGATGGGGTATGCCATTGCAGAACAGGCTGCACGCATGGGGGCTAAGGTGATATTAGTAAGTGCTCCCACATCCTTGCCTATACCAAATGGCGTAGACTTTATTTCTGTAGATTCCGCGGTATCTATGCAGGAGGCTGTTGAAGCTCGTTATAATGATGTTAATGTAGTTATTATGGCTGCCGCTGTTTCTGACTTTAGAGTCCTTCATAAAGCAGAGCAAAAAATAAAAAAAATGGAGTCTATGACCATAGAACTTGTAAAAAATCCAGATATTCTACAAGGGTTGGGCTCTAAAAAAAGTCATCAAATTCTTGTTGGTTTTGCGGCAGAAACAGAACATGTAATCAAGTATGGTCAGGATAAAGTGGCTAAAAAAAATCTAGATATGCTTGTAGCCAATGATGTAAGCAAATCGAATGCAGGTTTTAATGTAGATACGAATGAAGGCTATTTTTTATATCCTGATAAAGAGCCTAAAGAAATGCCTAATATGAAAAAATCTGACCTTGCTCGACATATCCTTAGAGAAGTTATTGATTTAGTAGCAAACAGAGCTGATATAAATTAATTCTTGTGTGTGTTGTTTTAAAAAGGGTGTGTTTTTCTTACATGTTTGCTATACAAAAAGCATATTTAGACGGCTCATTAGGAAAAGGAAAATGGAGTAATAATATTATCGCCGGATTGGTCGTAGGGGTTGTGGCTCTGCCTTTAGCAATGGCCTTTGCTATTGCTAGTGGAGTTACACCGCAGGCGGGCATTTATACGGCAATCATTGCAGGTATATTTGTATCCTTGTTTGGTGGCTCCCCTGTTCAGATTGCGGGCCCTACAGGGGCATTTATCGTTCTATTGAGCAGTATCGTTGTCAATTATGGCTTTGAAGGTTTACAAATTGCGACCATGATGGCAGGAGTTATTCTGGTTTTAATGAGTGTTGCAAAGTTAGGGACAGTCATTCGGTTTATACCCACACCTGTTATTATGGGTTTTACAGCGGGTATTGGTGTTACAATTTGGGTGGGGCAATGGCCATATTTCTTTGGATTTCCACCGTTGCCTTATATGGCTCATTTCCATGAAAAATTATGGGCTATGATTCAGTCCTTACCATACTCTGACTTACCTACATTGGGGATTGCGATCTTAAGCTTAAGTCTACTGTTAGTTTTACCTAGAATCCCACATATTAATAAAGTTCCAGCTCCCATTGTAGCTATGATTGTTGCTACGGTTATTCAAGCCATCTACCAATTTCCTACGGTTTTAACCATTGGTAGTGCATTTGGTGGCATACCTCAAGGTTTGCCAGAATTTTCTGTACCAAAATTGAGTTTTGATAAAATCTTATCCTTAATCGGGCCGGCTTTTACAATTGCCATGCTAGGCGCTATTGAATCCTTATTGTCTGCAGTTGTTGCTGATGGTATGAGTGGCACCAAGCATGAATCTAATACTGAATTATTTGGACAAGGATTAGCTAATATATTTGCGCCATTGTTTGGTGGAATTGCATCAACCGGTGCTATTGCGCGAACTGCTACAAATATTCGTCAAGGTGGTAATTCTCCGGTGGCAGGTATTGTTCATGCCATTACATTAGGTGCCATTCTTTTATTTTTAGCCCCATATGCAGTGTATATTCCGTTGGCATCTATGGCAGCCATATTATTTGTAGTAGCCTACAATATGAGTGATGTACCACGTTTTATACGAATGCTTATTCTCGCACCTCGTCCAGATCAAATAATATTATTGCTTACCTTTTTCCTGACTATTTTTACGGATTTAGTAGTAGCTGTAAATGTAGGTGTAGTACTTGCAGTGTTGCAGTTTATGCGCAAAATGGTTAATACAATTGATGTGCATGAAGCAAGTAGTGCCGAATTATCAGCACAGATTAGGCATGAGATTACAATCCATCCAGAAATAATGGTATACACTGTAGAAGGCCCATTATTCTTTGGTGCTATAAGTGCATTTGATAGAGCGTTAAACTCTATACATAAAGATCCTAAATATTTAATCATTCGTTTTGTAAAAGTACCATTTGTAGATTTAACGGGTTTACGTATTTTACGAGGTATTATTGAAGAACTTCAAAAAAGAGGCATAGAAGTTTTGCTTAGTGATGTGAGTTACGATATACGTAGAGAGATGTATAAATCTAATTTCTTGGATATTCTGGGCCGTCATCATATGTATCGTCAGTTTGAAAGTGCCCTTCATAAGGCTGAACATGATTTAGCTTTAAAAGAGGCAAGAGAGGTATAATAATGACTTGCTTTCTCACTGTAAATACACTATAATATTTCTGTAACTCATCAAGAGTAGTGGAGGGATAGGCCCTGTGAAGCTACAGCAACCATTCCAAGCGGAAAAGGTGCTAATTCCTATGACAAATGTCGTTAGATGGGAGGGTCTCTCATGAGTGCATGAGAGACTTTTTTTCGTATTAGGAGGATAAAATGGCTGAAAAACATATGTTTTTTACTTCTGAATCTGTTACTGAAGGCCATCCAGATAAAATAGCTGACCAAATTTCTGATGCTGTTTTGGATGCGATTATTGAAAAGGATCCAACTGCTCGTGTGGCTTGTGAAACTTTAGTTACTACTGGTTTAGTTCATGTAGTAGGTGAAATTTCTACTCACACATATGTAGATATTCCTCGCATCGTACGTGATACAATTCGTGAAATTGGTTATACTCGTGCAAAATTTGGTTTTGATTGTGATACTTGTGGTGTACTTGTATCCATCGATGAACAATCTGCGGATATCGCCATGGGTGTTGATGAAGCACTTGAATCAAAAGATGGCAATGGTGAAGTGCTTGATAAAATCGGTGCTGGTGACCAAGGTATGATGTTTGGCTATGCATCTAATGAAACACCTGAACTCATGCCTTTGCCAATTTCCTTGGCACATCGTTTATCTCGTCGACTTACAGAAGTTCGTAAGGATGGGACCTTAACTTACTTACGTCCAGACGGTAAGACTCAAGTTACTGTAGAATATGTTGATGGTAAACCTAAGCGCATTGATACAATTGTTATTTCTACGCAACATAGCCCTGAAGTTACCCAAGAACAAATTAAAGCCGATTTGAAGCGTTATGTAATTGACGCAGCGTTGCCTGCTGAATTCGTTGATGAAAATACTAAATACTTCATCAATCCAACTGGTCGTTTCGTAATTGGAGGACCTCATGGAGATGCTGGTTTAACTGGCCGTAAAATTATTGTAGATACATACGGTGGTATGGCCCGTCATGGTGGCGGTGCATTTTCTGGTAAGGATCCATCTAAGGTGGACCGTTCTGCAGCATACGCAGCGCGTTATGTAGCTAAAAATGTTGTAGCAGCAGGTCTTGCTGATAAATGTGAAGTGCAAGTTGCTTATGCAATTGGGGTTGCTCATCCTGTATCTATTTTAGTTGATACTTTTGGTACAGGTCGCATAGAGGAAACAAAAATTCAAGAGCTTGTTAAAAAACATTTCGACCTTCGTCCAGCAGGAATCATTGAAATGCTTGATTTGTTAAAGCCTCATTATCGCAAAACTGCAGCGTATGGTCACTTTGGTAGAACTGATGTGGATTTACCTTGGGAACGTACAGATAAAGCACAAATTCTAAAAGAAGAAGCTGGCTTATAATACAAAAGGTCTTGGTAGAATTTCTACTGAGACCTTTTATAATAAACGAAAGGAAATAATGTATGCGCGTAGCACAAGTTATAATTAACAGACCAGCCAAACAACTTCATAAACCTTTGAGCTATTTAATGCCTGAAAAGTTTGGTAATGTTTTACCTGGTACGCGCGTACTCATTCCTTTAGGACATAGTCGTGAAGAAGGCATTCTTATTGGTTACGACGAGTTAGTTGAGCCGCCAGAGTTCACTTTACGAAATATTGTGCAAGTATTAGATAGTGAACCTTGGTTTACACCGGAAATGATGGATACGGCCCGTCGTCTAAATGAGTATTATTTATTCTCTTATGGCGATGCATTGCGATTGTTTACAGTGAATAAGACATTAAAATCTTACGAGGCACCAAAGGAAGAATGGTTAGTAGTTATGCCAGAATTTTCGGTGGCACAATTTAGTGAACGGAAAAAGAAACAACGAGAATTAGCAAAATACTTACTTGAAGTGGGCGGAGCATCTAAGGCATTACTGCTAGCTAAAGGCTATTCTCGTATGGTCATTAAACAAGTGAGTGAAGCTAAAGGTATTGTCGTTGAAGCTCGTTTTAAAGCCACAAAAACAACATTTGATGAGCTTTTAACAGAAGAAGTTAATATTCCTCTTACTGAAGCTCAACAAGCTGTATATGGACCAATACAAGCTGCAATGAATAGCCATGAACATAAAACCTTTTTACTTCATGGTGTCACTGGTAGTGGTAAGACTCAATTATATTTACGTGCTACAGCAAAATGTATTAGTCAGGATAAGACGGCTATTATTTTAGTACCTGAAATTATATTGACTGATCAAATTGTGAGACGATTTGTAGAAACTTTTGGTGACGAAGTCGTAGTATTTCATAGTAAATTGACGGTACAACAACGGAATAATAATTGGGAGCGTTTGCGCCGTAAGGATAGTCACATTATTATTGGTGCTCGTTCTGCCGTATTTGCGCCAGCTGAGGATATCGGCCTTATTGTGGTCGATGAAGAACATGATCCATCTTATAAACAAGAGGATATGGTTCGATATCATGCACGTAACGTGGCATTGTGGCGTGCTGAGGCACATGGTTGTCCCGTTATTTTAGGTTCTGCTACACCATCTGTTACTTCGTATTATAAAGCTAAGCAAGGGGAGTATCATTTACTAGAGTTGCCAAATCGCATTTTTGAGCAACCTATGCCGAAGGTTACTATAGTAGATATGAAGGAAGAAATTCTTCATGGAAATTACTCCGTTTTTTCTGATGCCATGAGTCGCTTAATTCAACATACATTGGATGAGCATAATCAAATGATTATTCTGTTAAATAGACGCGGTTATAGTACTTTTGTTATGTGCCGGGATTGTGGGGAAACTATTATGTGTCCTCATTGTGATGTAGCTATGGTTTATCACCAAGCTGGTGAAGAATTGCGTTGTCATTATTGTGAACATCATGAACCAATTCCAACTGTTTGTCCCAAATGTAATAGTAAGAGGATTAAGTTTTTTGGTTCAGGCACACAAAAGGTAGAGGAAGAGTTACGTCGTCACTTTAAATCGGCCCGCATTGCTCGTCTTGATCAAGATGTGACAAAAAAAAAGCAATTAGCAGAAGATATTTTACATGACTTTGGGGCTCATAAATATGATATTTTGTTGGGAACACAAATGGTATCTAAAGGTCATGACTTTAAAGATGTAACAGCTGTTGGTATTTTAACAGCCGATTCAGTTTTGAATATTCCTGTTTATACAGCTTCAGAACGAACTTTTGATTTACTTACTCAAACCTCTGGACGTGCCGGTAGGGGTGAAAAACCGGGTAGCGTTGTAATACAAACATATAATCCTTTAAATTATGCTATAATAAAGAGTAAGGCTCATGATTATATAGGCTTTTACAATGAAGAAATTAAAAATCGTAAAGCTTTAGGATATCCTCCATTTCGCGAAATGATTCATATGGTAGTGCGTCATCAAGATATGAAAACATTAGAGTCTATAGCAAATCGTATTGTCGATGACTTGGAGTCTTATAAAGGAAATCAGGATATTTTGATTAATGGTCCTTATGAAGCGCCTATAAAAAAAGTGCGCGATATGTATCGTTTAGCTATTATGATTCGCGGTACAGATTTAACAAATTTGAAAGAATATATATATAACTCATGGATTTTCACGCAAGAAGGACTGCTGATTGACGTGGATCCCGTGTAGTGTAGGAGTATCAATGGCTGTATTAGATGTTGTGAAAGCAGGTCATCCCGTTTTAAAACAAGTGGCGGAACCTGTAGAACATGTTAATAAAAAACTTAGAGTCCTTATCGATGATATGGCTGAAACTATGTATAAGACTGAAGGAGTTGGTCTTGCAGCACCTCAAGTGGCTGTAGCTAAACGTATTATCGTTGTAGATGACCAATCTGGTAGTGGTCTTATTGCGCTAATTAACCCTGAAATCACTCATGCTGAAGGTTCTCAAGTTGGACCTGAAGGATGCTTAAGTGTGCCAGGATATTTCGGAGATGTGGAACGATTTAATAAAGTCACCGTTAAAGGTATTGATCCACATAATAAGAAGGTAACTATAAAAGCTGAAGGTTTTTTGGCGCGTATTTTCCAACATGAAATTGATCACTTGGAAGGTCATTTGTTTATTGAAAAAGCAACTAACTTACGATTAATTACTGATCATCCAGAGGAGAAAGAAATTGTCTGATAATAAACAATTACGCATCGTTTTTATGGGGACACCAGACTTTTCTGTGCCTACCTTAGAGGCTTTGATTCAAGCTGGTCATTCTATTGTCGGTGTGTATTGCCAGCCTGATAAACAAAAAGGGCGTGGTAAACAAGTTCAAATGCCCCCTGTAAAAGTAGCTGCTTTAGAGCATGACTTGCCTGTATATCAACCAGTCACTTTGCGTGATGAACAAGTGAGAGCCGAATTAGAAGCATTACAACCAGATGTAGTGATTGTTATTGCGTATGGTAAAATTTTACCTCCTTGGCTTATTCGATTGCCGCAATATGGTTGTATTAATGTTCATGCCTCTATTTTACCTAGTTATAGAGGCGCTGCGCCAATTCACTATGCAATTCTTAATGGAGACTCTAAAACGGGTGTTACCATAATGCATATGGATGATGGACTTGATACAGGTGATATCATCGACATTGTGGAGACAGATATTTTACCCGGTGAAACGACAGGACAGTTATTTGAACGTATAGCTGTACTGGGGGGTGAAACTATAGTACCTGTATTAACTCGTTGGGTTAATGGAGAAATTGTGGCTACACCACAAGATGATACAATGGCTACACATACTACTAAGATTACAAAGGAAATGGGGCAGATCGACTGGTCTAAGCCGGCTAATGAAATTGCAAACCTCATTAGAGGACTTAATCCAGCACCTGGATGTTATACATATCTCGATGGAAAACGTTTAAAAGTATGGTCTGGAGAAGTGGTTCCCAGTGATACGACTCACTGTTTGATAGATGTTCATGGTAAACATGTACCAATTGCTATATCAGCCACAACTGTGCCTGGTACAATCGTATCTAAAATAGCCGGTTTAGGTGTATTTTGTGGTGATGGAAATATAATTCTATTAACAGAAGTCCAACCAGAAAATAAAAAACGCATTTCTGCAATTGATTTTATAAATGGACATCAGATAAAGGAAGGTATCGTTTTTGGGGACTCAATATAAGCAGTACGAAACGTATCCGTTATACTTGATTTTATCAACTATTACATGTGCTTTGCTCACAGCAGTACTAGCCTTTCTAATGTATATATTAGAACCAGGACTTTTACAATTGCATCCATTTGCATCAATTATAAGTAGTGTAGTTATATCTATACTTATTGCTATTATATGGATTTTGTGCTTATCTTTAATTGTTGCTAGCACAGGTATTATACGGTTACATCCTATTGTTTTAAGACTAGCCAATCAGTTTATTTATGGATTATTTCCATTAACTTTGGCGATTGGTAAGGTGAGAGGGGTTACTAAGGATCAACTCCGCCAGTCTATGATTGATTTAATCAATCATTTAGTAATGTTAGATATGTATACGGTAGATCCAGAACGTATATTATTATTAACTCCTCACTGTTTACAAGAAAGTTCGTGTGTTCATAAGGTTACACATGATGTATATAATTGTAAGCAGTGTGGGCGATGCCAGGTTGGTAATTTGTTGCAAGTGGCTAAGGACTATGGTTGTCAATTTATAGTTGTCACTGGAGGCACCTTAGCGCGGATGAAGGTAAAGGAAGCACGCCCAAAAGCTATTGTAGCAATAGCTTGCGAACGAGATTTAGCAAGTGGAATGGCTGATGTATTTCCCATCCCAGTTATTGGGGTATTAAATGAACGTCCTAATGGGCCATGTTGTAATACAACAGTCGATTCTGAACGTGTTCGAGCAGTAGTAGAACAATTGATTGGTAGGAATAGTAATGATAGAGGTAAAGACTAATCAACAACAAAATATTCGATTGCTCGCTGTAAAAGCATTGAGTGAAATTAATCGCAATGGTGCTTATGCAAATATAAAGTTGCAAGAGTATTTACAGAAATATCATCTATCCGATTTAGATCGAAGATTCTTTACTGAACTTGTGTATGGAGTCATTCGTAGAAAAAATTACTTGGATGCTATTATTGTTTTCTTTGCAAAGCGCCCCTTAAAGAAACTATCTTCTATGGTTGTGGAAATTCTTAGACTTGGTATTTATCAAATTATCTATATGGATAAGGTTCCTGAAAGTGCGGCTGTTAATGAATCTGTTAAACTCGCCAAAAAGCTAACTAGAGGTTTATCTGGTTTTGTAAATGCTGTTTTACGTTCGGTTTTACGTGAAAGTGATAGCATTTCTATAGGTGAACTAGCTAAGTCCGAAGCTGAAGAAATTTCCTTTATCTACAATCAACCATTATGGCTTGTCAACTTATGGATAAAAGAAATGGGAAAAGATAAGACCGTAGATCTTTGTGCTTGGTTTAATGAACAACCTCGTTTGACGGCTCGCATAAATACAGTGAAAGTATCTATTGAGGATTGTTTAAAAGAATTAGAAGATTTAGATTGGATTGTAGAACAGGATACATATATTCCTGAAGTAGTTTATATTGATGGACATCAAGGTCATTTAGAAAAAGCCAAACCTGTTTTAGATGGTCATATTACTTTTATGGATAAAGCATCTATGTTAGTAGCCCATGTGGTGGATCCTCAACCAGGAGAGCGTATCTTAGACTGTTGTGCTGCACCAGGTGGCAAGTCTATGCATATGGCAAGTCTTATGAACAATACAGGAGCTATTATGAGTTGTGATATTTACGACCATAAATTAGAACTGATTAATCAAAATGCTGAGCGATTAGGTGTATCTATTATTTCTACTAAGCTTCAAGATGGTCGTTATCTACCTGATAATTGGAGAGAACAATTTGATCGCGTCTTAGTTGATGCTCCTTGTTCTGGTCTAGGTATATTACAAAAGAAATTAGATATGCGTTGGCGTAAAATAGAGTCTTTACTTATTGAGTTGCCGCCGTTACAGCTTGAAATATTAGAAAAAGCTTCTGAAATGGTTAAGGTTAATGGATATTTAGTATATTCCACATGTACTATGAATAGTGGTGAAAATGAAGCTGTTCTAAATAAATTCTTGGCAATTCATAAGAACTTTATCATCGATCCTGTATCATATAAAGGGGCACCACAAGCTATAGATGGTATGATTACAACCTATCCACCGCGAGATCATATGGATGGTTTCTTTATGGCTCGCATGAAACGCTTATCATAATATAAGAAATGGAGCACCATGATAGAATTATTGGGTAAGTCTTTAGAAGAATTACAATCTATCTTTAAGACCCATAATATACAAAAGTTTCGAGCGAAACAGTTAATTGACTATATCTATCATAGATATATTTTTGATTTTGAAGACATGACACAATTTCCGAAAGACTTGCGTCAATGGCTAAATGATAATTGTGTTATTTCTTTACCTACATTAATTACAGAGTCTATTGCCCCTGATGGAAAGACTCGCAAAATTCTTGTAGAGATGACAGATCAAAGTCGTGTGGAAGCAGTTTTGATGGAGCAACACTATGGGTATTCTGTATGTGTTTCCTCTCAAGTGGGGTGTGCTATGGGATGTGTATTCTGTGCTTCTACACAAGGTGGCTTATACAGAGATTTAACAGTCGCTGAGATTATTGGACAAGTTGTCATATTTGGGGCTCTTACTAAAGAGGAAATACGTTCTGTTGTCGTTATGGGCGCAGGGGAGCCGTTACAAAATTATGATAATGTATTACAAGCATTACAACTACTACATGATCCTATGATTTGTAATATTAGTTATCGTAAGATGACGATTTCCACTTGTGGTTGGGTTCCTAATATTTATAAATTAGCTGATGAAGGTTTGCCAATAACCTTAGCACTTTCATTACATGCTACAAATAATGAAGTTCGTCGTAGTATTATGCCCGTTGGGGCACGTTATGAATTGACGGAAGTCTTAGATGCGGTAAAATACTATTATAATACGACACAGCGTCGTGTTACCTTTGAGTATATTCTTATAGATTCTGTAAATGCATCTATGGATGAGGCTCATGCTTTGGGGAAAATCTGTAAAGATTTCCCAAATTGTCATGTTAACTTGATCCCAGTTAATGGCAATGAACATATTGAATTATATAAACCATCTATTACGAATATGAATACATTTAAAGACATCGTCAGTTCCTATGGTGTATCAGTAACGGTACGAAAGGAAATGGGCGATGCAATCCAAGCCGCATGTGGGCAGTTAAAGGCTGCTCATGGTCGGAAAAAGGAGAATCATGAATAATTTTGTTGGTTTAAGTAAAATTGGGCTTGTGCGCCAGCGTAACGAGGACCGTTTCTTCATTGATGGCCATATTTGTGCTGTTACTGATGGCATGGGTGGTTATAGCGGTGGTGAAATTGCAAGTACCTATGCTGTAGATGAAATAAAAGAATATTTGTCCTCCCTTGAAACGATAGTTCAACAAGACTTATGTGATGCTATTATTCACGCTAATCAACGTATTGTAAATCGCGTTGCTTGTGAAGAACGTCTTGCTGGTATGGGTACTACCGCTGTAGTTACAGCTATAAATGGTAATCAACTTTACTGGGCAAGTGTTGGTGATAGTCGTTTGTATGTATATAGAGATGGTCATTTACGACAAATTACTACGGATCATTCTATGGTACAAGAATTATTAACAGCTGGAGAGATTACAAAGGATGAAATGCTAAATCACCCTCAACGGAATTTATTAACTCGCGCAGTTGGTGTTGATGAAATCTTAGAGGTTGATAGTGGCGTAGAATCTATTCTTCCCGGTGATCGTATTTTACTTTGCACTGATGGATTAAGTGGCTATGTATCCGATGATGTAATTGCCTCTGCATTACAATCAACGGATGATGATATGTTGGTTATTGAATCATTGATGGAAGCTGTATATGAAGTCGGAGCAGGAGATAATGTGACCATTGTGGTGGGAACAATCTAATCTAGAAATGGAGAAATAATGAGTACTATGAATATAAAAGGTATACTTCTAGATAACCGCTACCGAATTGTTGATAAAATTGGCGTTGGTGGAATGGCTGATGTATACCTTGGAGAAGATACCTTACTAGGTAGACAAGTAGCAATAAAAGTATTGCATGCTAATTTTGCAAATGATGACGAATTTGTGACTCGATTTAAACGAGAAGCACAAGCGGCAGGTAAATTAAATCATCCAAATATTGTAAATATGTATGATGTAGGTTTTGATCAAAATCTACATTACATTGTCATGGAATATGTAGATGGTGAAACCTTAAAAAAATATATAACTCGTCATGGAAGACTGTCCATAGATGAGGCTGTTAAATTTACTATCGCCATAGCTGAAGGCTTAGAACACGCGCATACAATGGGCATTGTTCATTGTGATATAAAGCCACATAATGTTATTATTACCAATACGGGGCGCGTTAAAGTAACTGACTTTGGTATTGCTCGTGCAATAAATGCAACTAACACAGTTATGTATACGAATTCGATTTTGGGTTCAGCACACTATTTATCACCAGAGCAAGCTAGTGGTAAACCGGTAGACGGCAATACAGATATCTATTCTCTGGGTGTCGTATTGTATGAAATGCTTACAGGTCGTGTACCATTTGAAGGGGAAACGCCAATTGCGGTAGCATTAAAACATGTTCGTGAGAAGGTAGAACCTCCAACACGATATAATCCATCAATTCCTCCGCTTTTAGAAGCTGTTGTTATGAAAGCATTATCTAAAAATCCTGCTGATCGATTTGATTCTATCTCTGATATGATCAGTGATTTGCGATTATCTCAAGGTTTTACGATGGGCAAAACACAACGTCATGAACCATATGACTTTGCTACACAAATGATTCCTGCTGTTGATCCTGAAGCACTTGAAGATCTTAGTACGATTCAAGAAGAACGAAAAGAAGAGGGTAAAAAGAAGAGTATGTTAAGTAAAATTGCATCGATTCCACAAAAATACATCGTTCTAGGTGCTGCTGTCATTTTCTTAGTAGCATTTTTAGGTGCTTTCTTAAGCTACGGTAATTTCTGGAGTAATACAACAGTAGATGTACCTAATGTGGTAGGCAAACAAGTTTCTGTAGCAAAAAATATCTTAGAAGATAAACATTTGCGTGTGTCTACAAGTGAAGTCACAAATCCAGATGTGCCAGCTGGTCAAGTTATTTCTCAAACTCCTGGAGCTGGAGAGAAGGTTAAAGAGCAACGAACAATCCATCTTGTGGTTTCTAAAGGTGTAGGCGATATTACGGTGCCAGATTTAACTGATTTAACTGTGGATCAAGCCCGTCAACGACTTAAAGATTTAGGTTTAGTTGTGGGGAAAATAACACAGCAATCTGTAGATGGTAAAAAAGATGGTGTAATCATTGCTCAGAGTCCTTCCGGAGATTCTAAAGTGTCTAAAGGGACAACAATTGATCTCGTTGTAAATAAAGCGAAGGCTAAGAAAGTCAAAGTACCTAATCTTGTTGGTATGACATTAAAAGATGCTCGTGATACATTGAGTAATATTCAACTAGGTGTAAACCAAGTATCTGGATCTGTGGAAGAAAAATCTGTGGTTATAGAGCAAAGCATTAAAGCTGGCGATGAAATTGACGAAGGCTCCACATTAAATCTTACGACTGAGTTCAAAGATGATAAAAAGAAATCTGATAAAAAAGATGGAAACAGTGGTAATAAAACAACTGGTACTATAGATGTTACTGTACCAGCTGGTTCTAAAAATCAAGAACTTAAAATTGTCGTAAAAGATGATGAAGGTTCCGCAGTAATTTATGATGATACCAATAAACCTGGAGATCGTATTGTTCGAAAAGTGTCTGGTGTAGGTAATGTACGTATTGAGGTATACCTCAATGGTGCATTAGTGCAAGAAACTGCATTATAAGAGGTACTATGATTACAGGCATTGTTGTCAAAAATATGAATGGGTACTTTTATGTACAAGATGATACGGGCACCATTCATGAATGTAAGGTTCGTGGCAGACTTAAGAAAGGTCGTTATAGTTTACTTGTGGGTGACCGCGTTACGATTTCGGAGGATGGGTTCGTTGAATCCATCCATGGACGTCATAATTCGATGGTACGTCCAGCAGTAGCTAATATTGACCAAGTTGTATTAGTTGTGGCTGCCCATGAACCAGATATTAATGAGCTATTACTTAATAAAATGCTCGTTATGATTGAACATGCGGATATACCTATCGTGCTATGTATCAATAAATGTGACCTGATGGATTCAGAGACGGAAACTATGGTTGATCTTTATAAATCAATTGGTTATAAGGTTTTGATGACATCCACATATAATATGACAGGCATCGATGATTTACGTCATGTGCTTCAACATAAGGTAACAGCTTTTGCAGGTCCATCTGGTGTTGGTAAGAGTAGTCTTTTAAATGCAGTAGACCCAAAATTCGCCTTCCAGACTGGGGAGGTAAGTGATAAGATTAAACGTGGCAAACACACCACTCGTCACGCTTCTTTATATAGTTTAGATGCAGATTCTTTTATCATGGATACACCTGGATTTAGTGCTATTGAATTTAATGATGTTTCCCTTGAAAGATTGCCTACATTATTCCCAGAATTTGGTGAATATGTTGATACTTGTAAATTTAGTCCTTGCTATCATGAACATGAACCCATTTGTGGGATTAAAGCTGCTCTAGAAGCTGGTCATATTCATCAAGGACGATATGATGCTTATATGTCTATACGTAATGATATAGAAAGTCAACGAAAGAGGTTTTAATATGATAAAAATTGCACCATCTATGCTTTCCGCAAATTTTGCGGTGTTAAGCGAGGAATTAAAATCTATTGAAGCAGCGGGGGCTGATTTATTACATATCGACATCATGGATGGACACTTTGTTCCTAATCTAACCTTTGGTGCTCCCATTGTGAAAGCCATTCGTCCATATACAAAATTACCATTTGATGTGCATTTGATGGTTACTAATCCTGGTGATTATGTAGAAGAATTTGCAAAAATTGGTGTAGAATATTTTACTTTTCATCAAGAAACTGTACCTCATATGCATCGTTTGATTCAACATATCAAGCAGTGTGGGATGAAGGCTGGTGTAGCATTGAATCCTAGTACACCTGTATCTCTACTAGAAGATGTAGCTGCAGATTTAGATATGATTTTAATTATGTCTGTGAATCCAGGATTTGGAGGACAATCTTTTATTAAGAATGCCATAAAAAAAGTTAAACAAGCTAAGATATTGTTAGAAGAAGTAGACAATTCAACGGCAGTCATTGAGGTAGACGGTGGTATTAACGATATTACTTGTGTACCGATTAAAAGAGCGGGGGCTACAGTTTTAGTTGCTGGTTCTGCAGTATTTGGTGCTGAAGATCGTGCAAGTATGATTGAATCCATTCGTAATAATTAAATAAATATTTTCATAATATTCTATAATTCAAATTTGAACATAAGATCGTACATCAATAAGAAAGAGAATGTATTTAAAATAAGGAGTGAGGAATACTTAAAGAATTCCTCACTCCTTGCTTGCTTTTGCCATGATTTTTTGTTAGAATTATTAGGTATGAAAAATATGCACGTCAGTGGACTTCGGTACTGTGCCTAATTTTGGGTGACCCGAAGGATGAAGCGGCGGAGGTTAATTAACAGGAGGTGCCACAATGGCAGTAGTATCAATGAAACAATTATTAGAGGCTGGTGTACACTTTGGTCATCAGACTAGAAGATGGAACCCTAAAATGGCGAAATTCATCTTCACTGAACGCAATGGTATTTATATCATTGATTTGTCTAAAACAGTTAAAAAAGTAGAAGAAGCTTACAATTTCTTGCGTGAAGTTGCTTCCCAAGGCGAAGTAATCTTGTTCGTAGGTACTAAAAAACAAGCTCAAGAAGCTATTAAAGAAGAAGCTATCCGTGCTAACATGTTCTTCGTTAACGAACGTTGGTTGGGCGGTATGTTGACTAACTTCAAAACAATTGAAACTCGTATTAAACGTTTAAAACAATTGGAAGCTATGGCAGAAGACGGTACTTTCGAAGTATTGCCTAAAAAAGAAGTTATCGGTCTTCGTCATGAAATGGATAAATTGGAAAAATACCTTGGCGGTATCAAAGATATGCCTAAAATGCCAGGTGCTCTTTTCGTAGTAGATCCTAAAAAAGAAAAAATCGCTATTGCAGAAGCTAAAAAATTGGGTATTCCTGTAGTTGCAACAGTTGACACTAACTGCGACCCAGACGAAGTTGATTTCCCAATCCCAGCAAATGATGACGCTATTCGCGCTGTTAAATTGTTGGCTGGTAAAATGGCTGACGCTGTTCTTGAAGGTCGTCAAGGCGAATCCTTTGAAGAAGCATTAGATAACATGGTAGCTGATTCCGCAGAAATGGTTCGAGACGGTAAAGCTTAATCGTTGTCGTATTAGCATTTGAAAGATAAATCTATAACATATATAATTGGGGTAAGGACTATATCCTTACCTTAATTAATACTAGGAGGAACAAAATAATGGCAATTACTGCTGCTTTGGTAAAAGAATTGCGCGACATGACTGGCGCAGGTATGATGGACGCTAAAAAAGCATTGGTTGAAACTGACGGTAATATCGATAAAGCGGTTGACCTTCTTCGTGAAAAAGGTTTGGCTGCGGCAGCTAAAAAAGCTGGTCGTATTGCAGCTGAAGGTGTAGTACAATCCTACATTCATGCTGGTGGTCGTATCGGTGTTTTAGTGGAAGTTAACTGTGAAACTGACTTCGTTGCAAAAACTGATGATTTCCAAAATTTAGCACGCGACATCGCAATGCAAATTGCAGCTGTAAATCCTACATACTTGAACCGTGAAGAAGTTCCTACTGAAGTAATTGAACACGAAAAACAAGTATTATTGGAACAAGCTAAAGTAGAAGCTGAAGAAGACGTTAAAGCTGGTCGTAAACCAAAACCTGAAGCTGTTTTAGAAAAAATGGTTGCAGGTCGTATTGAAAAATTCTATAAAGAAAATTGCCTATTAGAACAAGTATTCATTAAAGATGGCGATAAAACTGTTACAGACATCATTAATGAAAGTATTGCAAAAATCGGTGAAAACATCAACGTACGTCGTTTTGTTCGCTATGGTTTAGGTGAAGGCATTGAAAAACGCCAAGATGACTTCGTAGCAGAAGTAATGGCATCTGTTGGTAAATAATTAATAAACAATAAGAGAACACCGTACAGTGTTCTCTTATTTTGCAATAGAGGAGTAAAAATATGGCAAAAAGAAAGTTTCGACGTATTGTTTTAAAGTTGAGTGGTGAAGCATTAGCAGGTGAACAAGGTTTTGGTATTAATCCTGATGTTGTTGAAGAATTTGCAAAAGAAATTGCTGCTTTAGCAAAATCCACTGATTTAGAAATCGCGATTGTTGTTGGTGGCGGTAACCTATGGAGAGGTTTAGCTGGTAGCAATCAAGGTATGGATCGTGCTACTGCTGACTATATGGGGATGCTAGCAACAGTGATGAACTCCTTAGCATTGCAAGATGCATTAGAGCAAGCTGGTGTAGATACACGTGTTCAAACAGCTATTGAAATGCAAGAAATTGCAGAACCTTATATTCGTCGTCGCGCTATTCGTCATTTAGAAAAAAAACGTATCGTTATCTTCGGTGCTGGCCTTGGTAAACCTTACTTCTCTACAGATACAACAGCTGCATTACGGGCCGCTGAAATTGAAGCCGATGCTATTTTAATGGCAAAGAAATTTGCAGATGGCGTATATGATTCTGACCCTAAGACAAATCCTAATGCTGTTAAATTTGATGAATTAACATATAACGAGATTATCACAAAAGAATTAAAAGTAATGGATGCTACATCTACAACTTTATGTAAAGATAACAATATTCCTATTATTGTATTTAGCATGGATATTCCTGGTAATATTACAAAAGCTGCTAAAGGTGAAGAAATAGGGACCATTGTTCGAGGAGAATAATTCATATGGAAATTAAAGAATTGTTACAACAAGCAGAAGACCGCATGAATAAGTCTATTGAGGCTTTAAAACATGAATTCGCATCTATTCGTACAGGCCGTGCTAGTGTAGCACTACTTGATAAAGTAATGGTTGATTACTATGGAAGTCCATCACCCATTAATCAAGTTGCGAATATCTCCGTGCCTGAACCTCGCATGATTGTGATTGCACCTTGGGATAAAACAATGATTGGTGCTATTGAAAAAGCAATTTTACAATCTGATTTAGGTTTGAACCCTGGTAATGATGGTGCACAAATTCGTTTAAGTATTCCTCAATTAACTGAGGAACGTCGTAAAGAAATCGTTAAAGTAGTTCATAAAAAGGCTGAAGATGCAAAAGTTGCAGTGCGCAACATTCGTCGCGATGTAAATGAAGCATTAAAAAAAGAAGAGAAAGCTAAAACGATTACTGAAGATGATGCTAAAGACGGTTTAGATCAAATCCAAAAGCTTACCGATGCTAAAGTTAAGCAAATCGATGAGTTAAAAGTAGTAAAAGAAAAGGACGTATTAGAAGTATAATGTTTGATTCTAATAGCCTTATTGGAATACCATGGCAGCTTGCAAAGTCTCGTTTGCAGGCTGCCCATATTCCTTTTAAGGTAATGATTGGTGGATCCTTTAATCGCTTCTTTGAAATTTCAGATAAAGGATTTTATGTGGCACGTATTACAAAGGTTGATGAGTGCTTACATATACTACTATATAGACCAATGATTGCCAGCGACTTCGGAAATTCTATCGAGGTAGACTATGCTAAAGAAATTATTTAACCGTAAACGTTCTGATACGCCTGTCATTGATCGTAATATAATTCCACAACATGTTGCTATTATTATGGATGGTAATGGACGATGGGCTAAACGCAGAGGCATGCCGCGCTCCATGGGGCATCGTGCTGGTGCAGATGTATTAAAAGAAATTGTTATGGCCGCAGATGAGATCGGAATTAGAGCTCTTACGGTATATGGTTTCTCCACGGAGAACTGGAAACGTCCTGAACAGGAAGTTTCTTTACTTATGTCTCTCATAAAAGAATACTTAAATAATAATGTTAAGTATATGCATGAACATAATGTACGCATTCGATTTATTGGTTTTATTGGAGGGCTTTCAGAAGACCTACAAAAAATCATTCAAGATGCAGAATTATTAACTCAGAATAATACAGGCCTCACATTACAGTTAGCGATTAACTATGGTGGGCGTGATGAAATAGTTAGAACTATTCGCGACATTGTAAAATCCGTTGCGGATGGCGTTATTACAATGAACAAAATTACTGAAGAATATGTAAGTTCTCAATTATTCACTAAAGAGTTTAGCGATGTAGATTTATTAATTCGTCCTAGTAGTGATTTTAGAATTAGTAATTTTTTGTTATGGCAACTAGCGTATGCTGAATTTTGGTTTACCGATTTGCATTGGCCAGATTTTACTAAGGAAACTTTACTTGAAGCTGTGGCGGCATATCAGAAACGAGAACGCCGATTTGGTGGCTTATGTGATGAGGAATAAAAAATGTTAAAAACACGTGTTATTACCGCTGTTATTGGTTTTATTATTGCCTTAGGGGCCATTACATTTGGTGGATTAGTGTATGATGTGCTAATTACACTTTTAGCTTTATTAGGGTGGCGTGAGTTTGTATTACTTGGTAAAGCTAAACGTGTTCGGATATCCATTATATGGGGATATATTAGCATTTTATTGCTAATGATTGCTCTTGCATGTCATCAGTATATTATAGCTATAGCTATTTTAGTATTAAGTTTATTTGCCAATTATATGTTGTGTACATTTGGTGAAACTAAGTACTCGATGTCTAGTGTATCCTTTAGTGTATTTGGTTTATTATATATTGGTATGGGTATGACTTCATTGCTCTTGATTCGTCATGATTCAATTTACATGAATTTATCAATGCCTTTTGAACTATATAACTGGGGCACTATTACACTTTGGTTATTATTGTTTACTACTTGGGCTAGTGATACCTTTGCATATTTTTCAGGTCGAGCTTTTGGTAAACGTAAAATAGTACCATCCATTAGTCCTAATAAAACACTAGAAGGTTTTATTGGTGGATTTATCGGCTGTATCCTTACAGGTGCAGTATTTTCGTATATCGTTGGCATTCCTTGGTGGATGGGAATCCATGTAGGTATGATTAGCGGTATATTAGCACCATTAGGTGATTTGTTTGAATCAAAGATTAAACGACTATGTAATGTAAAAGATTCTGGTACATTATTACCAGGTCATGGCGGTGTATTGGATCGCTTTGATAGTTTATTATTTGCGGCTCCTATTACATTAGTATATATATTACTATTTTCGTACTAATTTCACAGAGGTACACTTATGAAATACCTAAGTATTATCGGCAGTACTGGCTCAATCGGTACACAGACGCTTGATGTGGTGTCTCAACATCCAGATCAATTCAAGGTGGTTGCCTTAGTGGCACATCATAATATTGACCTCTTAGAACATCAGATTAAAGAATATAAACCTTTGGTGGCGGGTCTTGTAGATGAAGGTGCTTTTAAAGAATTACAAGCACGCTATACAGGTCCTACAAAATTGATAGGTGGTAAGGAAGCCCTCATTGCAGCAGCTACAATTCAAGAAGCAACAATGATTGTTACTGCTATTGTAGGTGCTGCGGGCATTGAGCCTACAGTGGAAGCTATAAAACAAGGTAAGACTATAGGTCTTGCTAATAAAGAAACTCTTGTTGCTGGAGGTCCATTAATTACGACTTTAGCTAAAGAACATGGCGTGCAAATCCTACCTATCGATAGTGAACATAGTGCTATATTTCAGTGCTTAGAAGGACAGAAACGTGACAATGTTGATTCTTTAATCGTCACTGCTTCTGGTGGTCCTTTACGCACATGGGATTCTAGTAAAATTCAAACTGCAACTGCTGCAGATTGTTTGCGACATCCTACTTGGAATATGGGCAATAAAATAACTATAGATTCTGCCTCTTTATTCAATAAAGGCTTAGAGGTAATAGAAGCTCATTGGTTATTTGGTTTTGATTTTGATCATATTGATGTAGTAGTACATCCTCAAAGTATTGTTCATTCTATGATACGTATGAAGGATGGTGCAATATTAGCGCAAATAGGTAATCCAGATATGCGCGAGCCCATTCAATATGCTTTGACGTATCCAAAACGTGAAGTTTTAAGTATGAATCATCTTGATTTTACTCAAGCTCTACAATTGGAGTTTTTACCTCCACGATATGACGATTTTCCTGCACTTCGACTTGCGTATGAGGTGGGACGTGCTAGTGGATTTAAACCTGCTGTATTTAATGCAGCCAATGAAACGGCAGTATATGCCTTTTTAGAAGATAAAATCGCCTTTGGTGATATTTATAAAGTCGTTACTTCTGTTCTTGAATCTATGGGAACAGAAGATGATTTTACATTAGATAATTTATTATCCATCGATAGATGGGCCCGTGAAAAGGCAACATCGTTGATGTTATAGGAGAATATATGATTACGGCATTAGCCACAATATTTGTATTTGGTTTAATCGTGTTTATTCATGAATTAGGCCATTTTATTACAGCTAAGATGTCAGGTATGCAAGTTGATGAATTTGCTATAGGTTTTGGTCCAGCCATATTTAAAGTACAAAAAGGGGAAACTTTATATTCTATTCGTATAATTCCTCTTGGAGGATTTAATCGTATTGCTGGTATGACACCTGACGAGCCTCTTAATGAGCGCTCCTTTTATAATAAACCTGCGTGGAAAAAATTTATTGTTATTTCTGCAGGGGCTGTATTTAACTTTATATTAGCCATTGTACTTTTCTTTGGCCTAAATGTGACTGTAGGAAATCTTACATATACAAATGAACCTGTAATTGGTAACATTATTGCGGGTAGTTCTGCAGAACAGGCTCATTTAGAAGCTAACGATAGAATTATTACGATTGATGGTAAAAAAATTAGTACTTGGGATGATATTCGTCCTAGCTTACAAGGCACAGCAAACCATGGTGTAACTGTTGTTGTAGAGCGTGAAGGAAAAACTATAGAGACTACGGTAATACCTAAAATGGAACAAGATAGTCCTAAGATTGGCATCTACCCTAGCTTTACTCGTGAAACTTATAGTATTGGTGAATCTTTGAGCCTTGCTGTTAGTCGGACGGGGCAAACTATTGTTGCTATGGTCAGTGGGATTTACAATATGATTCGTGGCACACAAGCAGCCGAATTATCTGGTCCAGTAGGAATTTCCCAAATGGCAGGTGCTATTGCACAATCAGGATTTGCACCACTATTAAGTTTTGCTGCATTCCTTAGTATTAACTTAGGGGTTATTAATCTTTTACCATTACCTGTTTTAGATGGTGGTCACTTGATTATTATCTTGGCGGAAGCTATAACAGGCCGTAGATTACCTGCTAAAGCTCTTATGTATATACAAATGGTTGGGGTTGCCTTAATGGTAGCATTATTCTTATATGTAACAACGCAGGATATTTTCCGTTTACTATAAGACAGATGGGAGATTACAATGATTGTACGTAAACCAACAAATGGTATCTATGTAGGTACAGTTAAAATCGGCGATTATGCACCGGTAAGTATTCAATCTATGATTACTACGGATCCAGTACATACAGAGAAGGCAATTGCAGAAATTAATCATTTAGCAGAGGCTGGTTGTGAACTGGTTCGTGTCGCCGTTCCTACAATGGCATCTGCAAAGGCTTTAAAGGCTGTTAGAGCGGGCATTTCAATTCCTTTGATCGCCGATATTCACTTTGATTATAGATTAGCTTTAGAAGCTATTGAAAATAATGTTGATGGATTGCGCATTAATCCAGGAAATATTGGTGGTGAAGATAAGGTTTTAGCCGTTATTGAAATGGCAAAACCTAAACAAATCCCAATTCGCATTGGTGTTAATGCAGGCTCTTTACCAAAGCATATTCTCGATGCTCATGGAGGACATCCTACAGCGGATGGTATGGTTGAAACAGCTTTAGAACACGTAAGAATTTTAGAAAAACTCGATTATCGTCAAATGAAATTATCCATTAAAGCAACGGAAGTACCTCTAATGGTGGAAGCATATCGTAAGTTATCTGATAAGATTCCTTATCCGTTACATTTAGGGGTAACAGAAGCTGGTACTATTAAACAAGGCACTATTAAATCTGCTATGGGGATTGGTGCATTATTGCTCGATGGCATTGGTGATACATTACGGGTATCCTTAACTGGAGATCCAATTCACGAAATTGAAGTAGGTAGAAGTATTTTAAGTAGTTTAGGATTAAGAAATTTTGGGGCCACTATGATATCTTGTCCTACATGTGGCCGTTGCCAAGTAAATTTATTTGATATGGCTGGTATTGTAGAAGAACGTCTAGCATCCATAAAAGCGCCTATTAAGGTTGCCGTTATGGGGTGTGTTGTAAATGGTCCAGGGGAAGCGCGTGAGGCCGACTTTGGTATTGCTGGTGGTGATGGTCAAGGTATTATTTTCCGTAAAGGGAAAGTTATTAAGACTGTACCAGAAGCCGAATTAGTAGATACATTGTTTAGAGAAATTGACCAATATTTAGAAAATTTAGATGAGGAGTCTTTATGTTAGCCACTAAATTATATGCACCTACATTGCGTGAGGTTCCATCTGACGCTGATGTAGTAAGCCAACAGCTTATGCTTCGCGCTGGTTTTATGCGTAAAACTGCAAATGGTTTATATAGTTTTTTACCATTGGGTTGGAGAAGTATCAAAAAGATTGAAGCCATTGTACGTGAAGAAATGGATCGTGCTAGTGCTCAAGAAATTATGATGCCAATTTTACAGCCTGCAGAAATTTGGAAAGAGTCTGGCCGTTGGAACGCATATGGCGCAGAAATGATGCGTATCAATGATCGTCATGATAATGAATTCTGTCTAGGACCAACACATGAAGAGATGATTACAACCCTCGTTAAAAATGAGATTAACTCATATCGTCAATTACCAGTTAACTTATATCAAATTCAAAGTAAATTCCGTGATGAGCGTCGTCCACGTTATGGCTTGATGCGTAGCCGAGAATTCATTATGAAAGATGCTTATTCTTTTGATGTAGATGAAGCCGGTTTAGATGGGTCCTATAAATCTATGTACGATGCATATACACGTATTTTTACACGTTGTGGTCTTACATTCCGCCCAGTAGAGGCTGATAGTGGTGCAATAGGTGGTAGTGGTACGCATGAGTTCATGGCCATTGCCGAAGCTGGTGAAGCTGATATCGTATATTGTACTAAGTGTGATTATGCAGCTAACATTGAAATCGGCAAGCCTGGTATCATGAAGCAAGACGAAGAAGTTCTTCATGAGTTATCTGTTGTGGATACACCAAATGCAAGTTCTATTGAAGCTGTGGCAGACATGTTAAATTTACCATTACATAAAACTATCAAAGCGGTAGTATTTTCTATTGATGGTAAAGTGGTATTAGCCATTGTTCGTGGTGACCATGAAGTAAATGAAGTTGCTGTACAACATGCCGTTCTTGGTGCTGTAGAGCCTGAGATGGCTACCCCTGAAGAATTAGAAAAAGTAGGTTTAACAGCTGGTTTCATCAGTCCTATTGGTTTAAAACAAACAGAAGAATTTGCTATTGTTGTTGATGAATCTGTTATGGAAACTTACAATGTTTGTGGTGGCGCTAATAAAAAAGATGCTCACTACGTTAATATTAATCCAAAACGGGACTTTAATGTAGAAGACATTATTGTTGCTCCAATTCGTTTGATCACGAAGGACGATGTGTGTCCTAAATGTGGTGGTGCTTTAGAACATGCTAAAGGCATTGAAGTAGGTCAAGTATTTAAATTGGGTACAAAATATTCTGAAGCATTACAAGCTACATTCTTAGATCAAAATGGTCGTCCTAATCCAATGATTATGGGGTGCTATGGTATCGGTGTATCTCGTACACTAGCTGCTGCTATTGAGCAATATCACGATGAAAATGGTATTATTTGGCCACGTTCTATCGCTCCATTTGAAGCAGTTATTGTTCCAATTAATGCAAAAGACGAAGCATTAATGTCTACTAGTCAAACTATTTATACTGCATTACAAAATGCTGGTGTAGATGTATTGTTAGATGATCGTAAAGATCGTGCAGGTGTTAAGTTCAAAGATGCTGATTTGATTGGTTATCCACTTCGCATTACAGTAAGTAAAAATACTCTTGAGAATAACGAAGTAGAAATTCAAATCCGTAAGTCTGGAGAAACTCTTCCATGTGCTATTGATTCTGTAGCTGATAAAGTAACAGAATTGCTTCAAAACTTATAATAGAATTGCGATTCTAGTGAATGTTCATTAGGGTCGCAATTTTTCTTTCTAAACTTGAATTAATAGATTAAATAAGTCATAATTAAATGATAGAATATTTGGAATGGAGGTGCTATATGCTTGTAGATTTTCATATGCATTCCATCTTTTCAGATGGTGTTGAAACACCTAAAGATCTATTGCAACATGCCATAGACTGTAATGTATCTATGATGGCTTTAACCGATCATGATGAAATAGACGGCATTCAAGCATTGCGTGCTGCTCAAAAAGAGTTAGATCCTAATGAATCTATTAAAATCGTAAATGGCTGTGAATTTAGTGCTGATTATAAAGATAAGTCAATTCATATTTTAGGATATTGTTTTGATGAAAATAATAAAGATTTAATCGATTTTATTACGTTTTTTAAAGGAAAACGTGAAGAACGTATCGATGAAATTATCCGTCGTTGTAACAATGAAGGATATTATATTACAAAAGAAGAGCTCATTAAACAATTTCCTGATACTAAAGCTTATGGTCGCCCACATATTGGTAAACTTTTAATTGATGGTGGTTATGCCAAGGATATTAATGATGTATTTAAAGGTATTCTTCGAAAAGATAGTCCTTGCTATGTTCCTAAGGTAAAAGTAGAGGTTCCTTATATTATTGATATTATACATAAAGCTGGAGGACTTGCTGTTATGGCTCATCCTAAATTGGTTACCAGTGATGAATATGTGTTGGAAATGTTAAATTATGATTTTGATGGTATGGAGGTATATCACTCAAAGCATAATGATGATGATGTGGAGCGATATAAAGAATTCGCTAAAAAGCATAAGCTATTTATTACTGGTGGTTCTGATTACCATGGTATTGTAGGCAAGAAACCTGATAGATTTGGTGATTACTTAGTATCTGGTAAGGATGTATCAGAATTTATTAGTTTGTTATAAATGACGAGGTAGGCTATGGAAGTCGTTGCATTTGTAGGTAGTAGTGGCACAGGTAAAAGTCATCGTGCCCTCGTAGTTGCTCATGAAAATAAAATTGAATGTATCATCGATGATGGTATTTTGATTCATGATAATAAAATTGTAGCTGGCTTTTCTGCAAAAAAAGAGTCTAGTCGTTTAAAAGCTGTTCGTCGTGCTATTTTTCAAGACGAAGTACAAGTTAAATCCGTACGAGAACAATTAGATAAGATTAAACCTAATAAGCTTATGATTATCGGCACTTCTGATAATATGGTTAAGAAGATTACTAAAGCTTTAGGCTTACAAGAACCTGATCGATATATTCGTATAGAAGATGTTGCAACACCTAAGGAAATTGAAAAGGCACAACATGCACGTCTTAAAGAGGGTAAACATATAATTCCTGTGCCGACTATGGAATTAAAGCCACACTTTAGGGGGTATTTGATTGATCCAATCAAAACCATGTGGCGCCGCAGGACTTTGAAAAAACAAGATCAAGATACCTTAGGTCAAATTGGTTCTGAAGGATTTGAACGTTCTGTTGTACGGCCTGCTTTTAGCTATTATGGTCGACTCACTTTTGACGATGAAGTAATTATTAAATTGATTAGAAATGGGTTAAAAAAAGTAGCTGGTGTCGATGAGACCAGTATAATTTCTTTTAAAAAAAGCGACAAAGGTCAAAACGGTCTTGTTGTTGATATGGCTGTAGTTATTGAACATGGATATCCTGTTAAACCGTTGATGCAACAGGTACAAAAATCTGTTCGCAATGAAATTGAATATATTACCGGCATGTCTATTGAACGCATGTCCATTAAAGTTAAGAATATTATTGAAACAAAACGTAAGATTGTTAAAGTGTAGGAGTTAGAATGAAGTCTTATTATATTTACACCTATGGTTGTCAAATGAATACCGCCGACTCTGAGCGATTATCGCATCAGCTTGAATCTGTTGGGTATATACCAACAGAGAATGTTGAAACTGCAGATTTAATTCTGCTAAATACTTGTGCAGTGCGTGAAAATGCAGAAACTAAAGTTTATGGGCGCATAGGTGAGCTAAAAAGACTAAAACGTAATAATAAAAACTTGATTATCGCCGTCACAGGATGTATGGCTCAAAAAAATCAAGCAGAAATGTTTAAACGAGCTCCTCATATTGATATTGTATTGGGTACTCATAATATTCAACATATTAACGAGATGATTGAAGAAGTACAACATGGACATACGCATCAAATCAGCGTAGATATGGATAACTCTGTATTGCCTGAATTAGAGGCAAAACCAAATGGCTCTTTTTATGCATGGGTACCTATTATGAATGGATGTAATAAATTTTGCACCTATTGTATTGTTCCCCATGTACGTGGTAGAGAGATTAGCCGTCCTGTAGAGGCCATTGTTAAAGAGGTTACAGACCTAGGGGTTAAAGGATTTAAAGAGATCACTTTATTGGGGCAAAATGTAAACTCTTATGGCCTAGATTTTAAAGATGGTACAGATTTTGGTACATTAGTTGATGCTCTTGATGGTATTCCTGGTATAGAACGTATTCGCTATATGACAAGTCATCCTCAAGATATGAGTAAGTCTATGATTGATGCTCTTGGTAGGTCATCCAATATTGTAACGCATTTACATTTACCTATTCAATCTGGTTCCAATCGTATTTTAAAGAAAATGAATCGTCATTACACGGTAGAGCATTATAAAGAATTACTTTCTTATTGCCGTGAAAAAATAAAAGATGTGGTGGTGACTACGGATATCATTGTAGGTTTCCCAGGAGAAACTGAGGAAGATTTTCAAGCTACATTACAATTATTAAAAGATGTGCGCTATGACATGGCGTATACGTTTATCTACTCTAAGCGCTCCGGAACGCCAGCAGCAACTATGGATGATCAAATTCCAGAAGAGATTAAGCGCGTTCGCTTACAAACATTGATGGATGTACAAAATGAAATCTCTTATGAATTAAATAAACCTATGGAAGGACAAGTATTTGATATTATTGTAGAGGGACCAAGTCCTCGTGATGAAGACATGTGGTTCGGTCGTACATCTGGTAATAAAATGGTTTTATTCCCTAAGGATGACTCCTTATCAATTGGTCAAACTGTACCAGCTCATATCGATAAAGCTCAAACATGGGTTTGTTATGGTAGTATTGTAAAATAAACTATTAGAATCAAAAAGAACTCGTCACTATTATGTTAACTCTAAGGTTAGATTTTTTATCTAAAATTAGTTTGCTAAACATGTGGTGGCGATGTTCTTTTTTACCATAGATGCTGATTAGAAATTATATGTGTTATAATAATAGAATAATATAAAAGTTGTATATTGAAGATATTCATAGGTATGAACACCATTTACATTTTGTATTTTTACAAAGAAGGTGTAACTATGAAACTTGATTTAAACGCTGTAGGCGAAACGGCATTATTGACACTATATGCAAGAGCGAAAGATTATGAGTCAGATCAATCTGTATTAAAGGATCAGAAATCCTGGGATATTTTAAAGCATATTGATTATGATTTTGATCAATTTAAAGATGTTAAGATGTCTTATTATGGAATTTTAGGACGAGCAAAAGTAATCGATGATGAGATACGAAAGTTTATATCTCTATATCCAGATTGTATCGTCGTATCATTAGGTGCCGGTTTAGATACTATGTTTTATCGAGTCGACAACGGTTATATTGATTGGTATAATATCGATTTTGCTGGAGTGATTGAGGCACGTACACATTTTTTTGAGCCTCATGAACGAGTCCATAATTTAGTGAGTTCTATAACTGATGAATTGTGGACTAAAAATATTGAGGTAAATGGACGAAAACTATTGCTTGTTAGTGAAGGTGTAGTTATGTATCTTACACTGGATGAAATGAAGCAGTTTTTAGGTTTACTGACAGATTCGTTTGAAGAATTTACGTTATATCTTGATATGATTTCTCCATATGTGGCGAAACGCACTAAACAACATGATATGCTTAGTAAAATGAATGTTTCTTTTCAGTGGGGAACTAAGGACGGTCATGAAATTGTAGTTATGAATCCTAAGCTTAAACAGACTGGACTGATTAATTTTACAGGAAGTATGTTATCCTTAGCACCTATTGTTTATAAATTATTATACCCGTTTATATATTTGTTTAATAATCGTATGGGAATATATGAATATAAGCGGAATCTGTGATATGACTCATAATATATGAGGTGAATATGAGTAAAAAGCAAACACCTATGATGGAGCAGTATTTAGATATTAAATCTAGATACTCTGAAGAATTATTGTTCTTTCGATTAGGTGATTTTTATGAATTATTTAATGATGATGCTTTAGTCGCATCACGTGAACTTAATATTACCTTAACAGGTCGTCCTACAGGAGATGAGGAACGCACACCGATGTGTGGCGTTCCTTTTCATGCGGCTGAAAGCTACATAGAAACGCTTGTAAAAAAAGGATATAAAGTTGCTATCTGCGAACAACTAGAAGATCCTAAAGCAGTTAAAGGCATTGTTAAGCGCGATGTCATTAAAGTTGTTACTCCTGGTACAGTGATGACAGAAAATGGCAACGATGCAAGGTCAAATAACTTTTTATCATTATTTTATATGGTAAAAGATACGTGGATTCTTGTGTTTTCTGATGTATCTACAGGGGAAGTTATTTGGCACCGCATCACTGATTGTGAAAAACGCAGTGATATGTACGATGCACTCAGCATGTATAGACCAAGTGAAATCATATTGCCTGAAGGAACGATATTACCGCAAGATATTCAGGATTTTATTGAAAATCAATTTAGTAATGTCGTATTTTCTCCTTTTTCTACATACTATACACAACGTGAAGTAGCTGAAAAAGCTGTAACTCATTTCGGTGATTTAGGCCTTATGGAAGAGGATGTATGGGAAGCATTAGGTTATATGCTTTTGTACTTAGAGGATATCATTAAATCTGAAATTTCTCATATCAACTATGTACATCAATTAAGTGTAGGTAATCGCCTTATTCTTGATACATCTTCTTTGCGGCACCTTGAAATTACTCATAATTTACGCGATGGTAGGCAAAAAGGTACTTTACTGGATGTACTAGATCGTACGTTGACACCAATGGGGGCACGCCTTTTAAAACAATGGCTTGAAAGTCCATTAACTGATATAAATCAAATACAACGTCGTCAAGCAGCCGTTTCAGAACTTATTACACGCGGTGCTGAACGTTCTCATATTCGTAACTTTTTAGATTGTATTTACGATTTTGAACGCATCGTTGGTCGTGTTGAAACCGGATCTGTGTCTCCCAGAGATTTAACGGCTCTTCGTGAGTCATTAGCAGTTCTACCTGATATTAAGAATGTATTAGGTACATGTTCAAGTCTAGCTTTAACATCTATTAATGAGCGCATGCAAAATCATAAAGATATTTATGACTTATTATGTCGAGCTATTGCAGAGCAACCAGCGTTGACATTAAAAGACGGTCGTGTTATTAAAGATGGATTTAATGCTGATTTAGATGAGCTACGTTCTTTAGCGACTAATAGCGAGCAATGGCTTGCTAAGATGGAAGCGGATATTAAAGAAGCTACAGGGCTTTCAAAAATTAAGACTGGTTATAATAAAGTGTTTGGCTACTATTTCGAGGTATCCCATAGTAAATCAGAACAAGTACCAGACTATTTCATACGAAAACAAACTCTGGCCAATGCTGAACGCTATATTACGCCTGAGTTAAAAGAGTTTGAAATTAAAATTCTCAGCGCAAAAGATAAAATCATCGCTTTAGAGCACGAACTATATCAACAATTGCGTAATGATATTAAACTCGTTATCAAAGATGTGCAAGAAACGGCTCGTGCTCTTGCAGACCTTGATGTATTATGCTCATTAGCATTAGTTGGATACGAAGAAAACTATATTTGTCCAACTATTGTGATGAATGGTCAAATCAATATTCGTGATGGTCGTCATCCAGTTATTGAAAAGTTTTTAAAACGAGAGGTATTTGTACCAAATGATATCGTTCTAAATCATGATGATGAGGAATTCTTACTCATTACAGGCCCTAATATGGCAGGTAAATCTACTTACATGCGTCAAGCGGCTATCTTAATGATTATGGCACAGATTGGTTCCTTTATCCCTGCTCGTGAGGCATCTATCTCACCTGTGGATCGTATTTTTACACGTGTCGGTGCTAGCGACGATATTTCTACTGGTCAAAGCACGTTCATGGTAGAAATGAAAGAGGTAGCGTATATTTTAGAAAATGCTACCCATAATAGTTTAATTATTCTCGATGAAATTGGTCGGGGTACGAGTACCTTTGATGGTTTGAGTATCGCACAAGCCGTAGTGGAACATATTTGTAAGCATATTCATAGCAAGACTTTATTTGCAACGCACTACCATGAATTGATTTGCTTAGAAGAAAGCTATAGTAAATTAAAAAATTATACCGTTGCAGTTAAAGAAAAAGGGAAAGATGTTGCTTTCTTGCGTCGTATCATTAAAGGTGGTGCAGATCGCAGTTATGGTATCCATGTTGCCAGACTGGCGGGCCTACCTAACTCTGTATTAAAACGAGCTGAAGTGATTTTAGAATCCTTGGAAGATCAAAGTCATGATGCAAGTGACTTAAATAATCGAGTTATGGGTGCTCAACTTACTAATGTGGCAAAACCAGCGGTTAAGCAAGTTAGTGATTCTCCACTAGGCAATTTATTTAGCCATTCCGTAGTAGATAGCTTACTGGAAGTCGATGTAATGAGCATGACTCCAATTGAAGCATTAAATAAATTATATGAACTACAAGAGGAGGCTCGTAAAGGAGGCGGGAAATAATGGCAACCATTCACGTATTGGATGAAACGACAATCAATAAGATAGCTGCCGGTGAAGTCGTTGAACGTCCCGCATCAGTTATTAAAGAGCTCATAGAAAACTCTATTGATGCGTCTGCCACTAATATTGAGGTTGAAATTGGTGAAGGCGGTGTGGCCTATATGCGGATTACTGATAATGGTATCGGTATGACGGAGGAAGATGCTCGTTTGGCGATTCTACGTCATGCAACCTCTAAAATTCAACAAGTAGAGGACCTCTTTGATATTGCGTCCCTAGGCTTCCGTGGGGAGGCTTTGGCTAGTATTGCCTCTGTATCTCATTTCTCTTTGACTACTCGTAAAGCAGACTCTGATTTGGGGACTCGTATTACTGTTGATGGCGGCACTTTTACCGATTGCATTCCTTATGGTGCGGCACCTGGTACAACTATCGAAATTAAAGATTTATTTTATAATACGCCGGCTCGTCGTAAATTCTTAAAAACGGAGCGTACAGAAGCCTCTAAAATTCAAGATATTGTAGGGAAATTAGCTCTAAGTAATCCACATATTTCTTTTAAGCTTATCATAGATGATCGGGTAGCTATTATCACACCAGGAAATGGCGATATTAGTGATACTGTAGCTGCGCTATATGGATATAAAACCAAAGATGATATTTTTACTGTTGCTTATGAAAGTGATTCTATCTATATCGATGGCGTAGTGAGTAAGCCCACACTTCTTAAAAGTACAAGGATATGGCAGACCATTATCGTCAATAATCGCGTGATTTCTGATAAAACCATAATGAAGGCTATCGATAATGCATACCATGCACTATTGCCGAAAAATGGTCATCCTTTAGTGGTACTAAATATTACTGTGCCTGCGAGAATGGTTGATATAAACGTACATCCTCGCAAGAGTGAAGTTAAATTCTCAGATGATAAGATTATATTTAAAGCCGTATATCACGGTATCTTAAATGCTTTAAATAATCCACTCCATGAGAGATACGAACGAGAGTCATCATCTTATATGACTGGTACAGTTGCTAACATATCCGATAAATATGGTAATGATATTGCTAGTAATAGTAATAGTGATATTAAGAAGTTTAGTTCTAATAGTACATCCTTAGCTGGTAATACTACTTATGATTCTTATCAAGTACCTACTGTTGTACACGATTCAATGCAGTCTGCTGAACATATAGCAACAGCTATAGATTATGATAAGGTTTTTGGTGGACGCCGTACAAAAGGCTATGAAGTCATGCGCGGTGAAACTTCGCAGTTTGTGGAAAACCTTAAAACAAAGGGGTATACACCACCTGCACCTAAGGCTACTTATGAACAATCCTCTTTTGTAGATAAAAGTTTTGAAGCTGTTCCTACTGCTTACACTAGTTATACTTCGGAAGATGTAGAGAAGTTTAAATCCTTGTCTCACGATATTCGTAACGAAGAGATAGAAGATCGTACAATTCAAAACTCGGGCTTTTTACCAATGGGTCAAGTTGCATCTTGTTATATATTAGCTAAAAAAGGTGATGATCTATATATCATAGATCAACATGCTGCACATGAGCGTGTGCGTTATGATAAGTTGTGTAAGTCTTCTGAATCGATTCCTATGCAATCTATTTTGGTTCCTCAGTATAGTGAGGCCACAGATGATGAAATGAATTTAGTAGAGGAAGAACGAGAAACATTACTTGATCTTGGATTTGATGTAGAGTTAGGTGGTCCTACTAAGATAAAATTAGTAGGGGCTCCAGTAGATTTAGTAGAGTCAAAAGCATTTGAAATTCTGCAATATATATTCTCTTACTTACATGATCATCAACAGCCTACTAAGGCCCAATTACGACATGAAATGTTAGCTTATGCATCTTGTAGAGGGGCCATCAAGGCAGGTCATAATTTAAATATGTATCAAATGACTACCTTAATTGAGGACTTATTTAGTACCGAAAAACCATATGTATGTCCTCATGGTCGTCCTACGATTATCAAATTTACACCTGATGAATTAGGTAAATTATTCTTACGGTCTTAATATGAATATATTAACTACAGCTCAAAAATCTAATGAGGCCATTCAAGAGGAAGCCAAAGCTTTGGCTTCCTCTATGCATATGGCCTATATAAAAAGAGGAAAATTATCTATACCAGCATTATTTAATGCTCATCCATGTGATTTTATTGCTGTTCTTTCTGGTAATGGCTTAACTATTCATTTTCCTGATAATCAGCAACATAGCTTTCATTTATCCATGGCTCAATTACGTATACTACGTTTGCAACGTGGAGAAGGAGATTATTTAATTAATGCTGTTCAGAAAATACTAAGTACTAATGAAATAACTGATAAAGAAGAATTTTCGTTTCTTGATTGTACAATTGGTCTTGGTAGTGACAGTATCGTCGTGAGCTATGCTTTTCTTCAGGCTAAAATAAAAGGTCTAGAAGGTTCTTTACCTATATGGCTTGCTACATCTTATGGTTTAGCTCATTATTCGCATAATGTGAAAAGTGTGACGGACGCATTACGTCGTATTGAGGTAAGTTATGATACCTTTGAAAACTATGTACCTAATCTACCAGATGAAAGTATAGATATTATTTATTTTGATCCTATGTTTGAGGTCCCTGTAGAGGATAGTCCTCAATTTAAACCACTTCGTGGACATACTGTGGAAAGTCGTATTGATGATAAAATTATGGAGGAAGCTATGCGTGTTGCCTCTTATGGTGTTATCATTAAAGAACGACCATTTAGTTCTGTCTTTCAGAAATATCCACCTCACCAATGGGTGGGGGGAAAATATAGCCGTATAGGTTATGGAGTATATATGAAGGAGTTATTGTGAATCCCTTAATAACCATCGTTGGACCTACTGCGGTAGGCAAAACAGATCTTACCTTGGACTTAGCAGAACAGCTACATGCTGAGGTTATTTCTGGTGATGCTTACCAGGTTTATAAACAATTCAATATTGGTACCGCTAAACCATCGGTGGATGAACTTAATCGGGTGAAACATTATCTCATCGATATACTGGAACCCAATGATTCATATTCGGTATCTATTTTTCAAGATCAAGCTAAAGAAATAATTGCAAGATTAAAAGATAGAAATATTCTTCCTATTCTGTCTGGTGGTACAGGACTGTATGTCCAATCATTATTGGAGAACTACAACTTTAATGATGTTAAACCTGACGAATATTTGCGAGCAGAACTTGATGAGCTCTATAGTACAAAAGGTATTGAAGGCTTACGAGACTATGCTTTCACATTAGGTAAAGAGCATAATATAGAGATACAATATAGCGACAAACATCGTTTGTATCGAGCTATTGAGATATTGCATCATGGTGATGTAGATTCGTTGCGAAATCAGACAAAAGATGGTGTATCCTATAAAGGGCCTGTCATCGGTCTCATGAGAGATCGTGATAAATTATATGAACGTATCAATTTACGCGTTGATATGATGTTTGATGTGGGTTTAATTGAAGAGGTGGAACAACTCATAAAATCTGGAGTGAATCCAGATTGCCAAGCTTTTAAAGGTATTGGCTATAAAGAGGTTGTAGACTATATAAATGGCAATATAACATTAGATGAGTGTCGTGACTTAATTAAGAAGAATACACGTCACTTTGCTAAGCGCCAAATTACATGGTATAAACGTATGCCATATATAGAATGGATACATATTGATAGCAATACATCTAAAGATTTTATATTTAATAAAGCTATGGATTTAATCCGTAGAGAAGGATTAGCATGACATTAGAAGAAATACGTAGTAAAGCCCTAGAAATGGCTGAACCAGAATTTAAGAAATTTGAACCTATTGCATTGGCCAATACAAAAAAAGTATTAGAAGCCTTTAAGGAATGCCAAGTATCTGATTATCATTTCACTGGTACTACTGGTTATGGATATAACGACGTAGGGCGTGAGAAATTAGATGAAGTATTTGCCTATGTATTTAAAGGTGAAAAGGCTATCGTTCGTCCTCATTTTGTTTCTGGTACACATGCGTTAGCTACTACATTAATTTCTTTGATGGGAAATGGCTCTAAAGGGACAGAGTTTATCTATGCCGTAGGGGCTCCTTATGATACGATGCAATCTGTTATCGGTGCCGCTCGTGAAGTACGTGGTTCTTTAGTAGAAAAAGGCTTTACCTATACTGAGGTACCATTGAAAGATAATACTTATGATGTTGAAGCTATTGCTAACGCTGTTAACGATAATACGCGGGTAGTAGTCATTCAACGGTCTCGAGGCTATAGCACACGTGAACCTTTATCTATTGCAGATATTAAGGTTATTGTTGATGCTGTAAAAGCTAAAAATTCTAAAACGATTTGTTTCGTAGATAATTGTTACGGTGAATTTACAGAGCTGCAAGAACCATTAGAAGCTGGTGCTGATATTATGGCTGGCTCTCTCATTAAAAATGCAGGTGGCGGTTTAGCACCAACTGGTGGTTATATTGTTGGTAGAGAAAACCTTGTAGAGGATGCAGCATATCAATTGACAGCTCCTGGACTTGGTGATCATATGGGTTCATATGCTCCTGGTTATCGCTTGTTCTTCCAAGGTTTATTTATGGCACCTCACGTAGTATTACAAGCTCTTAAAGGTGCTGTATATACGGCTGCTGTAGGTGAGTTACTAGGCTATGATGTATTCCCTAAGGTAAATGCTGATCGCTATGACTTGATTCAAGCCATTAATCTGAAAAATGGGGAAGAAATGGAGCATTTCTGTGTAGGTATGCAAGCCTATTCTCCTGTAGATGCTCACGTACATCCTATTCCTGGGGATATGCCTGGGTACGAAGATAAAATCATTATGGCTGGTGGTACCTTTGTACAAGGTTCCTCTATTGAACTCAGTGCCGATGGTCCTATACGTCCACCATATACAATTTTCATGCAGGGTGGCCTAGTGTTTGAACATTCCATGCTTGGTATTTTAGGAGCTGCTGAAGAACTATTAAAACATAGATAATGTTTAGAATCTCTTTCTTTTGTGAAAGGGATTCTTTTTATTTCAAATCTTTTCAATATACCTATTTCTAGGCTATAATATAAGTTGCTATAATTTTATAGCAATACTACTCGGACTTTTACACCGAACTAGTGTTTTACACGTCAGGCTTTCACCCTGATTAGTTTTATGATCAAGAGATCATTAAAAGGAGAAAGTATGGAAAAAGTTATCGCTGTAGCTATGAGTGGCGGCGTAGACAGTTCTTTAACTGCTGCAATGCTATTAAAACAAGGCTATAAAGTATTTGGTATTACCCTATGGTTATGGGTGAGTGGTACGCCTTATGATGAGGTGCCTCTTGCCGTAACTGATGCTAAGAAGATGTGTGATTTTCTTGGTATCGAGCATCATGTTATCGATGCTCGTGATGTATTCTACGAAAACGTAGTAGATTACTTTGTAAAAGAATATGCCTATGGTCGTACGCCAAATCCTTGTGTATTTTGTAACAAGAACATCAAGTTTGACTTGATGCTCAATCGTGCTCTTGAATTAGGTGCCACACATATGGTAACTGGTCATTATGCACAAGTAAATTATAATGAAGAAACAGGTCTATATGAGTTACATAAAGGTGTTGATCCTACAAAAGACCAAAGTTATGTTATGTACAATATGAACCAACGTATTTTGAGTCATCTTATGTTTCCATTAGGTGGTCAATGTAAGACTGAAACACGTAAATTAGCTGCTGAATATGATTTGCCAGTCGCTAAAAAACCAGATAGCGTAGATATTTGTTTCTTGCCTCATGGGAATTATCAAAAGCTAGTGGTAGAAGAAATGAAGGGTAAGCCAGAGTCTGGTAATATCGTTACCGAAGATGGTGAGGTATTAGGTAAGCACAACGGCTTATTTAATTATACGATTGGTCAACGTAAAGGCCTTGGTATTGCTTATAAACACCCTTTATATGTTATTGGATTTAATGGGGATCGTAATGAGGTCATCGTGGGTCCTAATGAACGTCTCTTTACAAATCGTATGATTTGTAAGTTCTATAACTTCTTAGATGATACAATTCATAAGGAATTGAAGGCAGAAGGAAAAATTCGCTATGCAGCTAACCCTTCTCCTTGCACAGCACGTATTTTAGATGACGATACAATGGAGGTTATTTTTGAAGAACCACAACGGGCTATTACCCCAGGTCAGTCTGTAGCCTTTTATAATGGCACTCAATTATTGGGAGGTGCTGTTATCGATCGCGTATGTTAGAAAGGAGAATGCAAGTTCTTTGAACTTGTTTACATAGTATGTCAACGAAAAAGATTCGAAACTTCTGTATTATAGCTCATATCGACCATGGTAAATCAACCATCGCTGATAGATTAATTGAATATACTGGTACATTACAAAAACGTGAAATGGAGGCTCAAGTTTTGGACTCCATGGACCTTGAACGTGAACGCGGCATTACTATTAAAGCGCAATCTGTTCGTATTTTGTATAAAGCGCAAGACGGTGAAGAATATATTTTGAATCTCATCGATACTCCAGGCCACGTCGATTTCAGCTATGAAGTATCTCGTTCTCTTGCAGCCTGTGAAGGGGCATTACTCGTAGTCGATGCTGCACAAGGTGTGGAAGCACAAACGTTGGCAAATGTATATCTCGCTTTAGAACATGATCTTGAAATCATTCCTGTTATTAACAAGATTGATTTGCCGTCAGCAGATCCTGATCGCGTTAAACAAGAAATTGAAGATATTATTGGTTTAGACGCATCTGATGCTGTATTATGCTCTGCCAAATCAGGTATCGGTATTCCTGATATTTTAGAAGCTATTGTAAATAAAGTTCCTGCACCACCAGATAAATCTGATGAGCCAACAAGAGCTTTGATTTTTGATAGCCGTTTTGACGCGTATAAGGGTGCTATTGCTTATGTCCGCGTAAAAGAAGGGTCTATAAAAGCAAAAGATACAATTCGCATGATGCATGATAAAAAGGACTTTGATGTTACAGAACTCGGTATTTTTACTCCCAATCTTGTACCTGTGCAAGAATTACAATGTGGCTCAGTAGGTTGTATTGCAGCTAGCATCAAAAATGTAAAAGATTGTCATGTAGGCGATACTGTAACATTAGCTAATAATCCTGCAACTGAGCCATTGCCTGGTTATCGTAAGGCTGTATCTATGGTGTACTGTGGCCTTTACCCAACAGAGTCTAAAGATTATGAAAACCTTCGGGATGCATTAGAAAAGTTACAGCTTAATGATGCTGCCTTAGAATATGAAGCAGAAACATCATTGGCATTGGGCTTTGGTTTCCGTTGTGGGTTTCTCGGTCTTTTGCATATGGACGTAATTCAAGAACGTTTAGAACGTGAATATAATTTGACCCTTATTACGACGGCTCCATCGGTAAATTACAAAGTGTACAAAACAAATGGGGAAATGCTCGAAGTCGATAATCCTGCTAAATTACCACCTCCAACAGAAATTGACTATATCGAAGAGCCTTATGTAAAGGCTACTACAATCGTACCTAAAGATTTTGTTGGTACTATTATGGAGTTGTCCCAAGATAAACGTGGTGAATATCAATCTATGGAATATTTGGATGAAACACGCGTATCTGTCGTTTATCACTTGCCATTGAGTGAAATCATTTATGATTACTTTGATAAATTAAAATCTGCTACAAAGGGGTATGCATCTCTTGACTACGAATTGATTGGATATAAACAATCTCCAATGGTTAAGATGGATATTCTCTTAAATGGTGATCCTGTAGATGCATTGTCCATTATTGTACACAAGGACCGTGCAGCTACACGTGGACGTGCATTAGCTGAGAAATTGAAAGAATTGATTCCTCGTCAAATGTTTGAAATTCCAATTCAAGCGGCGGTAGGTACAAAAATTGTGGCTCGTGAAACTGTAAAAGCTTGGCGTAAGGACGTTTTGGCAAAATGTTACGGTGGTGATATTTCTCGTAAGCGTAAATTACTTGAAAAACAAAAAGCCGGTAAGAAACGCATGAAGTCCGTCGGTTCCGTAGAGATCCCGCAAGAAGCATTCATGGCGATTCTCAAGGTTGAGGACTAATAAAATGAAAACAGATTCTGATATTCTGAATCTGTCTACACTGAGGGATATGGGGTTGTATGTCCATATCCCTTTTTGTAAACAGAAATGTATGTATTGTGATTTTCCTGCTTATCAAAATTTACAAGATTATTACGAAACCTATGTATATGCTTTAGTTCAAGAAATCGATTTATGGGTCTCTGAACATCCAGAGTCTACATCTAAAGCTATTGATACAATTTATTTTGGTGGAGGTACGCCTACAGAATTATCGATTCAACAACTACAGATGATTCTTGATAAAATTAAAAATACTTTTACAATTACTGACGATTGTCATATGACTATTGAATCGAATCCTGGGGAAGTAAATTTACATTATTTAACGAAATTAGTTAAACTTGGTTTTAATCGTATTAGCTTTGGTGTTCAAACATTTGACGATAAGGTGCTTACCATGCTTCATCGTAGTCACAACGGAAAACAGGCAAAACAAGCCGTTTATGATGCTAAAGAGGCGGGCTTTACTGATATCAATATTGATTTGATTTATGGTTTGCCACGACAAACATTAGAGGATATTCAATATAATTTAGATATTGTAAAAGACTTACCGATTAATCATATTTCAACGTATGGACTTCAAGTTGAGGTAGGAACGTATCTATATCATTTAGTACAAAAGAACCTTATTTCTATTCCTAGTGAAACCATTGATGAATCCATGTATGACATGATGATGGACGGATTAAAAGCTTTAGGCTTTGAACGATATGAGATTTCAAATTTCGCCAAGACTAATTCCTATAGCCGTCATAATTTAAAATATTGGCACTATGTAGATTATTTAGGCTTTGGTGCTGGTGCTCATTCCTTCTATGACGGAGTACGCCGTAGTAATAATCGTAATGTAATGCCCTATATACAATCCGTTGACAGATATATTATGCCTACTATTGATACGGAGACGATTACTTTAGAGCGAGCTCAAGAGGATTTTTGCTTTTTAGCTCTTCGCACTAAATGGGGCCTTGATGAGCGAAAATTTGAAGATAAATTTGGCGTATCTGTCCATAATTTATTTGGTACTACTTTAGAGGATTTAGTTAGTAAAGATCTATTAGAATATCAAAGTGGAAGTTATCATTTAACCGCTGAAGGTGCCAAGCATGGAAACTATGTATTTAGTCAATTTATTCGTGAGTAATTTCTCACAGTTTCTCAAAATCTAATATGTTAGTATAAATAGGATGATGATGAATAAGCATGCTAGATTTGAGGAGGAACGATGAAGACATCTGTAATATTACACGGTTTACATAATGAATTTACTTTAGATCAAATGAAAGCATGCATAGAACTTGCTGAAAAATATGGCGGATCCTTTCGCCATGTTGTAACAGGTATACAAATTACAGGTATTGAAAAAGATGATAAGGAACAGCTAATTTCTGAATTGCCTGATGGCGTGACAACTGTTATTCATAGAGGTGTTAATTCCTTAATTGCCTGTGTAGGTAAAGGCCATTGTAAAAATGGACAAATGGAAACTAAAGAATTGGCTGATTATGTAGAGAGAAAACACTACGGCCGAAAAACATCTCATAAGTGCAAGATTGGCATCAGTGGATGTGGACGTAACTGCCCTGATGCGATGGTGAAAGATATTGCTTTTATTGGTACATCTCAAGGTTTTATGTTGGCTGTTGGCGGTAATACAGGCATGAGACCAGAAGCAGGAAAAATTTTAGCAAGAAAACTAACTATTGAGCAATCTAAAAAAGCTGTAGACATTTTGATTGATTGGTATGCGGAACATGGGGAACCTCGTGAACGTATGGGACAATTGTTAGAACGACTTGGTAATCCATTAGAAGGTGTAGAACTATAAATTATTATATTTCTAGTACTTATTGATTTATGGTTTTAGTCTGTAAATAGTCAGGGCCCAAAAAGTATTCTAACTAAGAGTCCATTAACAATAGAATTATAATAAAATTATTACAAATATAAACACTTATACTATTTCAGGTTTTAATAATAGAAATTTTATTAGACCAACATATTCTAATCTTTAAATTTTGGGATATGTCATAAATGTAGATAGTATAAGTGTTTTCTTATTTTTGTACTTTGATTTTTTGACCAATTAATTAAAAATATTGAATTGTCTTTTTGACTAAATAGATATTATTTGACTTTTTAAGGATTTTTCTGCTTGACATTTTTTTTGAATATGATAATATTATACATGCGATTAGCACTCAAAGTTTATGAGTGCTAACAAGAGGTGTCATTATGGATGAAAGAAAACAGCGCATCTTGCGAGCCATAATTGAAGACTATGTTAAGTCCGCAGAACCTGTAGGATCTCGAACGATTGCTAAAAATTATGATCTTGGCATCAGTCCTGCTACGGTGCGGAACGAAATGTCCGATTTAGAGGAATTAGGCTATTTAGAGCAACCTCATACATCGGCTGGACGTATTCCTTCAGCTAAGGGCTATCGCTTATATGTTGATTCTATGCTGAGTCGACAACCTGTTCCATTACAGGATGCTGAAAAAATTGAAATGTTATGGAAACGTTCCAATGGATCAACGAGTGAACTCTTTCTCAATATGGCTAAACTACTTTCACAGGTAAGTCATAGCATGAGTTTATTCTTAGCACCAGCCCATGATAGAGCATTAATCAAATACATTCATGTATTACCGCTAGATAGTCATCAAGCCATTATGGTAGTTATTACTGAAACAGGAGCACTCGATAATGAATTGATGTACTTTGGTGAAAGCGTTTCACCAGAGCTTTTACAGAGTTTAGCCATACAATTTAGCAATGCACTACAGAATGTAAGTATTGGTCATGTAACGGCTGAGGCTTTAGGATCTATATTGGTCCATATGGAAGGACCACAGGGAATTTTATTAATCCTTTCGGAGACATTATTACGAGCTATTAATAAACGTAAGTTGTTCTATTCGGTAGGTACCACAGAGTTGTTAAATCAACCAGAGTTTAAGTCTGTTGAGAAGGTACAACCCTTGCTTTCCTTAGTGGAAGAACAAAATCAATTAGGACAGCTATTAAAAGATGATTCTCCAACACCTGTTAAGGTCAAGATTGGTATTGAGAATGAAACTGAAGCGCTACATTCAGTGAGTGTGGTACAAGCTGATTTTACGAATCAAGATCAGCCTATTGGAACTCTTGCTATTCTTGGTCCAACGCGGATGGAATACGGACGTATCATCGGCATGTTGTCCCATATGAAACATATAATGGAAACTATGGTAAAAGAACAAAACAGAAAGGGCATATAATGGCTGAAGAACAAGACATTAAACAAGAAACAGTGGAGGAAACAGAGGATACTACGAATGTAGAGGAACCAACTGTTGAAAAAACTGAAGAAGCTGTGGCTGATGCTGCTCAAGTGTTAGAAGAACTTAAAGCCGACTTTGATAATCGCTATAAACGGTTACAAGCGGACTTTGAAAACTTCAAACGACGTACTAATCAGGAAAAAGAGCAACTTGCAGGATATGTAAAAGGGGATGTATTAACAGACCTTCTTCCTGTCTTGGATAACTTTGAACGGGCTGTTCAAAGTCCTGCAGAGGGGGAAGCAAAAGTATTCCTCGATGGATTCATTATGATTCATCAAAATTTGATGGCTATGTTATCTAAACATGGTTTAGCGGTTATTGAGGCTGTGGGGCAACCATTTGATCCAAATTTCCATCAAGCGATTATGCGTGTACCGTCAGATGAATATGAATCCGATACGGTGTGTGAAGTATTGCAAACTGGCTATACTGTTGATGGTCGTTGTATACGTCCAGCAATGGTAAAAGTTGTTGAATAGATTATAAAGTTTTAGGAGGTATATATTATGGCAAAGGTAATTGGTATTGATTTAGGGACAACAAACTCTTGTGTTGCTGTTATGGAAGGCGGCGAACCTACGGTTATTACAAATCAAGAAGGTGCACGTACAACTCCTTCCGTTGTTGGATTCGCAAAAAATGGAGAACGTTTAGTTGGTCAATTGGCTAAACGTCAAGCTGTATCCAACCCAGAAAATACAATCATTTCTATTAAACGTCACATGGGTACAGACTACAAAGTAACTGTAGAAGGTAAATCTTATACTCCTCAAGAAATTTCTGCAATGATTCTTCAAAAAATCAAAGCTGACGCAGAAGCTTACTTGGGCGAACCTGTAAAACAAGCTGTTATTACAGTTCCTGCATACTTTACAGATGCTCAACGTCAAGCTACAAAAGACGCTGGCGCTATTGCAGGTCTTGAAGTACTTCGTATCATCAACGAACCTACAGCAGCTGCTCTTGCATATGGTGTAGATAAAGATGAAGACGGTAAAGTTCTTGTATTTGACCTTGGTGGTGGTACATTCGACGTATCTATCCTTGAACTTGGCGATGGCGTATTTGAAGTATTGGCTACATCTGGTAATAACCACCTTGGTGGGGATGACTTCGACCAACGTATTATGAACTACCTTATCGAAGAATTCAAAAAAGAAACTGGTATCGATTTGTCCAATGATAAATTAGCTGATCAACGTTTAAAAGAAGCTGCTGAAAAAGCAAAAATTGAGTTGTCTGGTGTAGCTAGCACAAATATCAACTTGCCATTTATCACAGCTGATGCTACTGGTCCTAAACATTTGGATGTAACATTAACTCGTGCTAAATTTGAAGAATTAACTGCTGACTTAGTACAAGCAACTATTGAACCTACTCGTAAAGCTATGAGCGATGCTGGTTTATCTGCATCCGATATTGATAAAGTATTGTTAGTTGGTGGTTCTAGCCGTATTCCAGCTGTACAAGAAGCAATCAAAAAAGTATTGGGTAAAGAACCAACTAAAAATGTTAACCCTGATGAATGTGTAGCTATTGGTGCTGCTATTCAAGGTGGCGTATTAGTAGGTGAAGTTAAAGACGTATTGTTACTTGACGTAACGCCATTGTCCCTTGGTATCGAAACAATGGGTGGCGTATTCACACGTATTATCGATCGTAACACTACAATCCCTACATCTAAATCTCAAGTATTCTCTACTGCCGCAGATAACCAACCATCTGTAGATATCCATGTATTACAAGGTGAACGTGAATTCGCAGCAGATAATAAAACATTGGGTCGTTTCAACTTGGATGGTATCCCAGCTGCTCCTCGTGGGGTTCCTCAAATCGAAGTAACATTCGACATCGATGCTAATGGTATCGTACATGTAAAAGCTAAAGATTTGGGTACTCAAAAAGAACAAAAAATTACCATTACTTCTTCTAGCGGCTTGAAAGAAGAAGAAATCGACCGCATGGTTAAAGAAGCTGAAGCTCATGCAGCGGAAGATAAAGCTAGAAAAGAAGAATTAGACATTAAAAATAATGCGGACTCCTTAGTATATCAAGCTGAGAAAGCATTGAAAGACCTTGAAGGCAAAGGCGATGCTGCTTTGATGAAAGAAGTAGAAGAAGCGAAAGATAAATTGAAAAAATCTATCGAAGCTAGCAATATCGAAGACATCAAAAAAGATAGTGAAGCTTTGGAACAACCATTACATAAATTAGCAGAACAAATGTATGCAGCAGCTCAACAAGCTCAACAAGCAGCTGGTGCTACAGATCAAGGTCAACAACAAACAAAATCTGATGACAATGTAGTTGATGCTGATTACACAGTAGTGGATGACGACAAGAAATAAGAAGGGTTGGTAACGAATGGCACGAGATTATTATGACATCCTAGGGGTTAGTAAAAATGCCTCTCAAGATGAAATCAAAAAAGCCTTCCGTAAAAAGGCACGCCAATACCACCCAGATGTAAATAAAGACAATCCAAAGGAAGCTGAAGCAAAGTTTAAAGAAGCTAACGAAGCTTACGAAGTCTTGTCTGATGAAACTAAAAAAGCTCAATATGACCAATTCGGCCACGACGCCTTCAAACAAGGAGGCGGCGCTGGTGCCGGTGGTTTCCAAGGTGGCTTCGGCGGTTTCGGTGGTCAAGCTGGAGGCTTTAGTGATATCTTTGGCGACATTTTTGGTGGCATGTTTGGTGGTGGACGCCAACAAGGCCCTCAAAAAGGTAATGACTTGCGTGAAGATATCGATATTTCCTTTGAAGATGCAGCCTTTGGTAAATCTATGGAAATTGAAGTGCATCGTCATGAAGAATGTGATCACTGTCATGGTACTGGTGGTGAACCAGGCTCTCGTGTCGATACTTGTCCAAACTGTCATGGTTCTGGTCAAGAAGCGGTTATTCAAAATACTCCATTTGGACGTATGCAGTCCGTTCGCACTTGTTCTCGCTGTCATGGTACGGGTAAAAGCATTGAAAAACCTTGCTCAAAGTGTCGTGGTACTGGCGAAATGTTGGCGAAACGGAAGATTTCCATTAAGATTCCAGCTGGTGTAGATAGCGGATCTCGCTTACGTGTAGCTAATGAAGGGGAACCTGGTATTTTAGGCGGCCCTAAAGGGGACCTTTATGTATATATCTTTGTTCGTCCGCATAAGGAATTTGAACGAAATGGTAATGACGTTATTAGCCGTGTAAATATTAGCTTTGCTCAAGCTGCTCTTGGTGCGACTATACAAGTTAACACCTTAGATGGTAAAGTAGAGTTAAAGATTCCGGAAGGTACTCAAACGGGAACGGCATTCCGCGTAAAGGGCAAAGGTATTCCATATTTGCGTAACCCTAATCAACGAGGGGACCAACATATTGTGGTAACTGTCCAAACGCCTAAGAAGTTGACAGATACTCAACGTGAGCTATTGCTACGCTTTGCAAATGAAAGTAATGAAGACGTTAATAACTTACAAGTGAGTAAAAGTCTCTTTGAAAAAATCAAGGACTGTTTAACAAAATGAACAGCTCATGTGAAGGAATGGTTTGTTCCATCACATTCCCTATAAAGGAGCATATATGCAATGGATAGAAATATCCGTTGTCTGTGAAAGAGTAGCCACCGATGAGGTGACTACTCTTTTTGACGATTATACAGACAATGGAATTATAGAAGAAGATGTTGAAAATCAGCCTAATTTAATAAAATTAACTATGTACGCTGATTCATCATTCGATATGGATATGATTAAGGCGGATTTAGAAAAACGCCTTACAGAGGATAATATTAAGATTATATCAATAGATACAGATATTCTTGATGGGTCAACTTGGTTAAACTCTTGGCAACAGTATATTGAACCTACAGAAATTTTACCTAACTTAGTCATTAAACCAGCATGGCAGGAATACAATAATGTAGATAATAAAACTATTATTGAAATCGATTCAGATATTTCCTTTGGTACCGGGTCTCATGAGACAACACGGACTTGTGCAGAGTTATTAAAATCCTATAGTAAATCTATGGATCTTGATACAGTTACTTGTTTGGATATTGGTACTGGCACAGGTATTCTTTTATTAGTAGCAGCCCATTTAGGTATTAAAAATTTAGTTGGTATAGATATAGAAGAGTATGCTGCAAATCAAGCTAGAATTAACTGTGATAATAATCATGTATCTGCTGAAATCATTTGTGGTAATTTGGATAGTGATTTCAATGGTACTGCCCAATTAATTTTAGCTAATTTAACAGTGGATCCCCTTAAAATACTATTACCTCAAATTGGTAAGAAACTGGATGATAAGGGCATTTTGATTATTAGTGGCATTATTGATGATCGTTATGATGAAATCATGCCATATATTGAGGCTCATTGGCATATTATTGAGGAGCGCGTCGCAGGGCCTTGGCATACGTTTGCGCTAGAAAAACGATGAAAAAGATTTTTATTCCTACACCATTAGATGAAATAATAGAATTACCAAAAGATGTGACCCATCATGTACTACATGTATTTCGCCATAATATGGAGAAGCCCATAACTGTAACCGGCAGCGATAACCGTTGTGGTATATATCAAATTACAGCAGAAGTAGATGGTAAAGCGCAAGCAAAACTGATTGAATATGTAGAAGAAAATGTAGCATCTTATCGTACTATCCTGGTTCAATCCTTATTAAAAGGTGAAAAACTAGAGTGGGTTCTACAAAAGGCGACGGAGTTAAATGTGGATACAATTTATCTTGTGCCCACAGTTAACTGCGTAGCTAAATATGATGAAAAAAAGCTTCAATCAAAAGTAAATCGTTGGGAAAAAATAATGCTAGAAGCAGCTCAACAATGTGGACGAAAACACTTGCCTACACTCGTAGTAGGAGAGACGCTTTTACAAGCATTAGACATTGAATCTGAGGCGTTGAAGTTGGTAGCCTATGAAAATGAAGCAGGGCAGACTATCAAAGATGTACTTAAAACTTTGCATTCCGATAAGTCTGTAACTGATGTTTTAATTTGTATAGGTCCTGAAGGGGGCTATCAAGAGAAGGAAATCAATGCTATTATAAAATATGGTGGAAAATCAGTATCGCTAGGAAATACAATTTTGCGGGCTGAAACTGCTGCTATTGGATCGTTAGCGATGATTCAATATGAATTAGAATTATAAATTAAATAAGAATAGAGAGGTGCAATGAAAACCGTTGCTTTTACAACCTTAGGGTGTCGCGTAAACCAATATGATACAGATGCCATGAAAGGTTTATTTTTACAAAATAATTACGAAGCGGTAGACTTCGATGAAAAAGCTGATATATATGTAATTAATACGTGTTCTGTAACGAATATGGGGGAAAAGAAATCCCGTCAATTAATCCGCAAGGCGAAACGTCAAAATGAAGATGCCTATGTTATTGTAACTGGTTGTTATGCTCAGCTTGATCCAGATGCGATTGCCGCTATAGATGGTGTTAATCTAGTTATTGGTACCAATAATCGCTCTAAAATTGTTGAATTAGTAGAGCAATTAGAATCTACAGAACGACAAATTAATGCTGTTCGGGATATCATGAAGGAATCTAACTTCGAGGAAATGCCGTTATATGGTAATGAATCTGACAAAGCTCGTGCTTTCATGAAAATTCAGGAAGGTTGTAATAACTATTGTGCCTTTTGTATCATTCCTTATACTCGAGGAAAATTAAAATCTCGTAAAGTTGATGATATTGTACAAGAGGCAAAACGTTTAGTAGATCATGGATTCCATGAAATCGTATTAACTGGCATACATTTGGGTAATTACGGTGTCGAATTACCAGGTCGTCCAACATTAGCTGATGTGGTAAAAGCTTTATTAGAGATTCCTAATTTATACCGCATTCGTTTTGGCTCCATTGAATCCGTAGAGGTTTCTGATGAGTTAGTAGAATTAATGGCTACGAATAAACGTGTTTGTCCACACTTACATTTACCTCTACAAGCTGGTTCTGACCACGTATTAAAGTTAATGAAACGCCATTATACATTACAAGAATATAAAGATTTAATTACAAGTTTACGTTCTCGTATTAAAGATTTATCAATTACAACTGATATTATTGCTGGTTTCCCTCAAGAAACTGATGAAGACTTCGAAGAAACATTGAATACAGTACGTGAAATTGGATTTACGCACATTCATGCCTTCCCATACTCCATTCGTGAGGGTACACCTGCAGCCACTATGGCGGATCAAGTACCAGAAGCTGTTAAGAAGACTCGTGTAGCACTTTTAAATGGTCTTAGCCAATCTGGTTATGAAAGATACGCAAAATCTCGCATTGGTAAGCCTGGTGAGATTATTATCGAAAAGGAAGAGAATGGATACTACATGGGCTTAACAAATGAATATATAAATGGTAAAGTTAAGTCTGATGGGACACGTAAAATTGGTGATCTCGTTGGTGGAACTGTTGTAGGTTTAGAAGATAATTATTTAATTATTGAGTAAGGAGTTAGATTATGAGTGACTGCATTTTTTGCAAAATTATCAATGGTGAAATTCCGTCTAAAAAAGTGTTAGAAAATGATAAATTCTATGCTTTTCATGATATTCAACCTGTAAAAAAAGTTCATGTATTAATCGTACCTAAAAATCACGTGTCTAATATTGCACATCTTAATGAAAAGAATGCAGATTATGTTGAAGGGTTATTGCCATTTGTTCGTGATGTAGCAAAAGAGCTTGGTATTTCTAAAGATGGTTATCGCTTGATCTTTAATACTGGCGGAAAAGCCGGTCAAACTGTATTCCATATGCATGCACACCTTTTAGGTGGAGAAGAAATGGGCTGGCCAGAAGCCTAATTTTGAGTATTATGTATTCTTTTTATAATACTCATTAAAAAACCTATAAAATATACTTGAAAATATTGACAACATCTATACCTATACATATAATATTATATGTGCGTATGTAAATTATCAGCACTTCCCGAGATTATTTTTGGAGGGAGGGATATAGATGTCTGAAATCAAAGTCGGTAAAAACGAAACGCTTGAAAGTGCTCTTCGTCGATTCAAACGCTCCTGCCAAAAAGCGGGTGTTTTGTCTGAAGTAAGAAAACGCGAACACTATGAAAAACCAAGCGTAAAAAGAAAGAAAAAATCTGAAGCAGCAAGAAAACGCAAATTCAGAGCATAAGATGATTACCCTAATTCTGCCTTTTCATGGCTTTATGAAATCCAGAATTAGGGTTTCTTTATTATATACATAAGGAGGAAATATGAGTTTAAAAGATCAATTAAAGGAAGATATGAAAGCAGCTATGAAAGCTCGTGAAGAAGGTAAAACAGCGTTATCTGTAATTCGTATGGTCAATAGTGCCATAAAAAATACAGAAATCAATGACAAAATTGAGCTAGATGATGCTGGCATTCTTGGCATTTTAGCTAAGGAAATGAAAACTCGTCAAGATTCCTTAACAGAATTTGAAAAAGCAGGCCGTGAGGACTTAATTAGTCATGTAAAAGAAGAAATGGCTGTATTGCAAAAATACTTACCAGAGCAATTGAAAGATGATGAAATTCGTATAATTGTACAAGAAGCCATTGCTGCATGTGGTGATAACGTAAATATGGGTAATGTTATGAAACATGTAATGCCAAAAACAAAAGGGCGTGCAGATGGTAAGATTGTTAATAACATTGTTAAAGAATTACTTGGATAATATAAATAGATATCAACGACTATTTTATATATACTAATTGATTTATAGTTTATAGTAATAGGTGTGTTAGATGTAACTTTAAGAGCATAATGAAATTCTATAGAAAGTTATTGACATATATTTTCAACATATGATAATATGAACTCAATAAAATAATTGGTCAACGAAGACTCCACTTTAGATATATAGATTTATATATTTATTTGTTGGAGTCTTTTTCTTTTAGGAGGAACAAATATGTCGACAACTAACGAATTATTATATTACATTCCAGCGGGTCAATATGGGAAAGAAGGGGTTCTTGCATTATTAGAACAACATCCTGAAATCAAGTTCGTATCTCTTGTAGGTATTGACTTAGCAGGTAATGATACTGATGAAAAGATTCCTATGTCAGCATTCTTCGATGACTACGAATCTTTCTTTGAAGGTCGTGCTGTTCAAACAGATGGTTCCTCTGTAGTACTTACAAATATTGCTACATTAAATAATGCTCGTGTAGATATGTGGGGCGATCCAAGTGTAAACTGGTTTGTTGATTACAACTACGAAAATATTGATCCTGTTACAGGCTTACCAACTGGTACACTTCGTATTCCTGCATTCTTGATGCATAACTATCGCTATGTAGATTCTCGTTCTATTTTAAAACGCAGCTGCGACTATGTTCGTGCTGAATTATTGGCTTTGATTAAAGAACATGGCTTACCTGGTATGCCGCATGTGAAAGCTGATGAAGTTGTAGATATCATTTTCACATCTGCAACAGAACTAGAATTCTGGGTAAAAACTCCATCTAGAACAGTTACAAAAAAAGAATTATCCGTATCCCAAAAATTACAAGAACAATACTGGCAACGTACTCATGGTACAGTTCGCACTGCTTTAGAACAAGCTGTTGAACGTCTTGATAGATATGGTATGGTTGCTGAAATGGGTCATAAAGAAGTAGGTGGCGTTAAAGCTAAACTTGATGAAGATGGTCATGAAGCAGTTGTATTAGAACAATTAGAAATCGACTGGAAATTCTCAAATAATCCATTACAAACAGCAGATAATGAATTACAAGCTCGTATTATTGTTCGTGAAGTATTCCGTGAAAATGGTCTTGATGTAACATTTAATGCAAAACCAATAATTGGTGTAGCTGGTTCTGGTGAACATACTCATTTTGGTGTTATGGCTAAATTAAAATCTGGTAAAGTTGTTAACTTATTTAGCCCAGAAGATATGCGAAAAGAATCTGCTAGCTCTTTAGGCATTGGTGCAATTATGGGACTTTTAAAACACTATGAAGCTATTAATCCATTCATCAGCTCTACAACAGATTCTTTAAATCGTTTAAAACCTGGGTTTGAAGCGCCAGTATGTATTGTTACATCTTTAGGTACTGATCCATCTGAACCTAGCCGTAACCGTACAATCCTTTGCGGTTTAATTCGAGATATCGATAATCCTATGGCGACACGTTATGAATTGCGTTCTCCAAATCCTTACACCAATACATATACTGCTTTAGCATTGATCTTTATTTCTGCATTTGATGGTATGAAATATGCCATTACATCTGGTAAAACACAAGCTCAATTGGAAGCAGAGCTTTCCAAAGAAGTAGGTGAAACATCTGATTATCTTGCTACAAATCGTGCATACCGTACTGAAAAAGATGTGTTTGATGATTTCACACAAGAAGAACGTAATCAAATGTTTGGTGTTGCTCCAGCTACTGTATGGGAAAACATAAAGGGTTACCAAAATAATCCTGAATTAGTAGAAACATTGGCTCAAGGCAATGCATTTGCTAAAGATTTAATGGACTCCTTTATTGCCTCCATTCTTAAACGTTGGAAACTAGTATTGGCTAATCGCTTAATTCCAAATAATTTGGATACAGTTCGTAGCATGGTTGCAATTCATACTGATAGCCGAAATAGTGTAGATGATAAACGCTTTGCAGAAGTTAATGACTTACGTTTTTACCTTGCTAAAGATAGTGACGATCGTAAATCCTTATTCACTCGTTTAATCGATGCACTTAATGATGGTGAATATGATTTAGCATCCCAATTACAAATCGAAATGAATGATAAAATGGAAGAATTAGAAACTAAGTACGCTAATTACGCTAAAAATATTTTCTAAGATGCTAGTCGATAGTGTTAAAACGTAAAAGTGTTAAAATAAAAGAGACTCTACTGATGTGTAGAGTCTCTTTTATGCTATTACGATTTGTTATTAAGAAATTTTTCTACCAGTACTAGGCAACAAACTAGGACTAGAATAGAAATAGACCATAATAACATGTCCAAAGCTGATTCATGATCGATAATTAGTAAACGAACAATGGCGGTAATGCCAATATATAAGAAGAAATCGAGAGGAAAATGGAAGTTATTCTTAAAGTACTTAATTATGAGTGCAATAAATTCAAAGTAGAGAAAGAAGGTAATTATCTCTTCAATCAATAATGAATAAGTACTATAGCCTTGAATATTGGCCCATGCAATAAAACCAAAGTTTACTAAACTATTGATTAAAGCAATGCATAAACCAATGCCTACACCAATAAGTGCAATATTTTTAATGGTTAAAATAAGCTGAGAAATACGAATCCACATACATACTCCAAATAAAATAATAATTTACAATAGGACATATAAAAAGACCGTACACCGTACGGTCTTTTTATCTCTATATTAAGCTATTAGCAAAATCTTAAGATTAGATATCAGCCTTAATAGCTTCTAATGCAGCATCGAAGTTAACTGCTTGAGTTACTTCTGGTACATATTCAACATAAGTTACTTTGTTATCTTTGTTGATTACTACAACGCCACGAGTTAAAAGACGAAGCTCTTCAATCAAGAAACCATAGTTTTCACCGAAGGAAGCATCTTTGTGGTCAGACAAAGTAACAACTTTATCTACGCCTGCAGCACCACACCAACGTTTTTGAGCGAATGGTAAGTCCATAGAAATTGTCAATACGACTACATCTTCGGAAAGTGCTGTTGCATCTTGGTTGAACCAACGAGTTTGAGCATCACAAACACCTGTATCAAGGGAAGGAACAACGGAGATAACTTTTACTTTACCTTCGAAGTCTTTTAAAGTTTTAGCTTGCAAGTCATTGCTCAATACAGTGAAGTCTGGAGCTTGTTGACCTACTTTAATTTCTGGGCCAACTAATGTGATAGGGCCACCTGCAAATGTTACTACGCCAGTACGTTTTTCCATGTTTTATTCCTCCTAAGAGTTTTAATTCTAATTATGTAAGATAAAATTTCTTTATATGCATAGTATAACATTTACATTACTATAAGTAAACTAAAAAATTCGATATAGTATTAATTTAGAAAAAACTTTAAGATTGATTACCATTAAAATTTAAAGAGGTCATTTAACTTATATTGTTGAAATACAACTGCTGCTGTGATAAAAATATTTAATCTAACTATTATACATATAGGTGTATTAATGTATTATAAAAAATGTGTATACTATAAAGAGTAAAGTTAACATAATAAAGTTTGTTGATTTAGCTTTTACAGTATTGATTCAAATTCAATTACAATATAATAATACTAATGATTATATAGGTAATGATTTTAATTAGACTTAATAAAATATATTAGAGAGGACCTATGAAACCAATAGATTTATTTATGCAGTTTTTCCGGCGTGAAGGCTGGATCTATGCCATTGGCTTAACTATGTTGATGGCAATTGACGTGGCTTTTTTATTTGTTCCTCAATTTATTGGTAATGCTATAGATACGTTGAGCAATAATAAGGAAGGGTTAGTCACTTATATTTTTTATTTCATTTTATTATTTATTATTATCACTATTTTAAAAGTTATCTCACGCAGAACCCTATTAGGCTCTATTCGTCGCATGGAGTATCTTTTTCGTGAGATTTTGTGTAGTAAAGCATTACAAGTAAAAACAACGTACTATGAGGCTAATGGACCTGGTAAGGTTATGGCGCTCATGACTAACGATGTAACATCGCTACGTGTTGCCCTTGGTCTAGGTGTAATGATTATAGTGGATATTATTTTCTATTCCATTGTGGGCTCCATAATTTTAATTCAAAAGATTAATACTGTATTAGCTTTTAAAATTATGACACCTGTATTCTTAATTATTGTGGCTATATTTGTACTAGGCAGAAAGCTACGTATTAAACAACGTAGTGCACAAGCTACTTATAGCGATTTAACAGAGTTTGGACAAGAGTTATTTCAAGGGATGGATGTTATTCGCGCTTTTAATCGTGAAAGCATTATCTCTAATTCTTTTGAAAAAATAAATAAACTTAATTATAAGAAGAATATGGATGTTGCACTACTAGATGCAATATTAACACCGTTGACAAGAATTGCACCCTTTATTTGTATCAGTATTAGTATTTTTATTTGTGGACATTTAGCTGTAGAAGGCAAAATGACTATAGGCGAATTTGTTACTATTAATTCATTCATAATGTTAATTGTGGGACCTTTAATAGGGTTTGGTGGCCTTATTTCTATTGTACAAAAAGGTCTTGCTTCTTTAGATCGTATTATGGATTTCTTACATTTGCCTACAGAAACAATAGATGATACCGATGAAGTACTGCCGCTTGAGGATATTCATATTCGATACTTAGATTTTACTTATGAAAACTCTAAAGGGCATGCATTATCTCAGTTGACAACGACAATACCAAAAGGTTCTTTTATTGGTTTAGTTGGTAAACCCGGTTCTGGCAAAAGTACATTGTTTAAATTGCTTATTGGATTACAAGAGTGTCCGGAAAAATCTATTTATTTTGGCAGTCAAGATTTAGCTACTGTTTCTTTATCAAAGCTTAGAAACTCAATTGCTTATGTGCCGACACAATCTTACCTATTAAGTACGACCATTGCTGATAATATTAAATTTGGTAAAGATTTATCCATGCATGAAACTGTAGAGTTGGCAGCACAAAAGGCAGACTTATATAGAGATTTAGGCGATTTGTTAAACGATGATTTACATGAGCTTGCTGAAGAAGGTCATGATTTATCAGGTGGACAGAAGCAGCGAATCAATATGGCTCGCGGCTTTTATAAAAATGCGCCATATGTATTACTAGATGATTGTTTTTCCGCTTTAGATGCAGTAACAGTTACAACCATATTAAATTCATTACATAATGTAAAAGATCAGACGATTCTATGTATTTCACAACGATTAGAGGTTGTAGAGAAAGCAGATAAAATACTAGTATTTGATGAGGGGCGTATCGTAGAAGAAGGTACTCATGAAGAATTATTAGGTAACAATGGTTTATACCGTACCTTATATGAAGCGCAGAATGGAGGGGGCCATCATGAAGAAGCGTGATCTAAGAAATGACTGGGCTCTATTCTCCTATATAACTGGCTACATTAAGCCTTATTTAGGTATTCTATTTTTAGCAACGGTTGCGCTCGCAGGAAATTTAGTACTATTACTTTTACGCCCATATTTAACTAAGCAAGTTATCGATCTTGGATTTGCCACTAATGATATCGCTGTTATTGAATACTATGCTTTAATGTATGGCTTTACTATAATTGGTAGTGTATTGTTTATCTTTGTAGAGAATTACTTTTTAAAAAGTTTTGGTCAAAAAATTATCTATAATATTCGTAGTATTATATTCCAAAAGATTCTTAATAAACCACATGATGAGTTCTATAAGTTGCCAATTGGGAATTGGGTAACTCGCATTACTAATGATGTAGAGTCATTACGTACATTATATACAGATGTAATTCTGAATTTGGCAAGTAGCGGTTTAATGATTATTGGTATATTAGGATTTATGTATGCCATTAATGTACCTTTAGCAATAATCATGACAATTTTACTACCTATAATGGGTGGAATTATTTGGGTGTTTCAAAAGTTTTCTCGCAAAGCATTCCGTCAGGTAAGACGTTCTGTAGCTGCTTCTAATGCAAGCATCAAGGAACTGTTAAATTATATTGTAATCGTAAAATCCTATGGTGGCGAAAGAGCAATTGAGGAACGTTATAATACTGTTAATAAAGGTTTCTTAGAAGCAGGTCTTTTTGAGGTTACCACATTTTCTATTTTTAGACCGCTCGTAGATGGTCTATTCTTTGTTGCGTTAATTGTTATTTTTACAACTACGAATTTAATAGACTCCGTAGCTGATGCTGGTACAGTATTTGCCTTTATACAATATATGGACCGATTCTTCCAACCATTAAAGGAAATTGCAGATAAATATAACTCTCTACAAAGCGCATTAGCTGGTGCTGAAAGATTAGTTCCCTTATTAGAGGAAGAAGAGCGTCAGATGGCTAATGAAGTTCCTGATGAATTTAAATATATAGAGACGATTGAATTCGAGCATGTATGGTTTTCCTATGAAAATAACGACGTTTATGCGCTAGAGGACTTTACATTCACTATTAAAGCTGGAGAATTCATAGGTATTGTAGGGCCTTCTGGTAGTGGTAAATCAACACTTTTGTCATTGTTGATGGGAATCTACAAACCAACAAGAGGGGCTATCTATATTAACGGTATAAATATTGCCCAATATGATAGTTCTGTACTTCGTCATTTAATGGGATATGTTTTTCAGCAAGCTTATCTATTTAAGGGTTCCATTAGAGATAATTTAACACTTTTTGATACATCAATTTCTAATGAGGATATGGTCAATGCAGCAAAACAAGTTAACTTGCATTCTATGATTGAACACCTTCCGAAAGGGTATGACACACCGGTTGGTTATTTAGGCTCCTTATTATCTGATGGACAAAAACAATTATTGGCTTTTGGCCGTACCTTGATTAAAAAAACACCTATTCTATTGCTAGATGAAGCAACGGCTAATATCGATAGTCATACGGAGAAACAAATTCAAGCAAGTATTGAAAGTATTCGAGGTAGTAAAACAATCGTAAGTATTGCTCATCGCCTTTCAACAGTTAAAGATGCCAATAAAATAGTGTATATGGAATATGGTAAAATAATAGAAATAGGATCTTTTGATGAACTTATCAACTTAAAAGGGGCCTTTTATAATCTCTGGAATAATCAACACAGTGGGAGTTAGTATGGAATATATCCAATCTAAAGATAATAAGACCATTAAGCGAATTATCTCTTTAGGGCAGCGTAAAAATCGCCAAAAATATGGAGAGTACATTGTTGAAGGTATTCGATCTATTCGAGATATTGCAGCTATGGGGGCAGTAAAAACAATTGTTATACGTGAATCTAAAGCGCAAGATAAACATGTATTAGATTTATTAGACTTAGATACTGTTCAATTTGTACCTAAATTTATTGCACAAGATCCAATATTTGATAAGGTGGATAATACCGTAAATGGACAAGGTGTAGTTGCTATTGTATCAAAACCAAAATACGATATGGAAAGCATTCACATTGATGATGGTTTATATATTACATTAGATGGAGTTCAAGATCCTGGCAATCTAGGTACCATAATTCGTACAGCAGTTGCAGCAGGTGTAAAAGGTATATTTTTGATGAAAGGAACTGTGGACCCTTTTAATGACAAGACAGTCCGCAGTACCATTAGCGCCTTACATAAAATACCTTTATATGAAGACATTACGTTATCTCTGTTACATGATATGGTAACCGAGTCTAATATGACTAGCTATGTAACAGCTTTAGAACATTCCAATCCTTATCATACTGTAAGTTATGCTAAGCGAACTATGCTAGTATTAGGAAACGAAGGAAATGGTGTAACACCAGGGGTTATGAATCTATGTACAAATCGTATTATGATTCCTATGTATGGTGATATGGAATCCTTAAATGTAAGCGTAGCTGCTGCATTATGTATGTATAAAGTACAAGAACAATTAATGCCTTAGTATATATATGATAAAATTTTATGACCTTATAAAAAGTCCTCTACTAGTAAACAAGTAGAGGGCTTTTGTATTGATTTTTTAGTTGTGTATTTGGTAAAATAACATATATCCTTTGTGGGAGAACAAAGTTCTCCCTTTTTTTCATGAAAAGGAAGATAACTATGTCCAAATTAATTGTAAATGCAGACGATTTTGGCCTTCATAGTGCAGTTAATGCTGGTATTATTGATGGTCACCGTAGAGGTATTATTACCAGTACCTCTTTAATGGCAGGAGGAGAAGCTTTTACAGAAGCCGTAAGTATGGCAAAACAAAACCCTAAGTTGGGCATTGGTATTCATATTACCTTGGTGGGTGGGGTCAAACCAGTATGTGATCCATCAGAAGTTTCATCACTTCTCACACCAGAAGGTGTATTTCCAGAGAACTATGTAGAATTTATTAAACGTATTTACTCTGGCAAAATCAATTATAGTGAATTACGTAAAGAGATTCATGCACAAATAGCTCAAATAATGGATACCGGCTTAAGGGTAACTCATATTGATGGACATCAACATTTGCATGTGTTACCAACGGTATTGCCAATTGTGATTGAACAGGCAAAATCCTTTGGTATACATGCTATACGTATACCCGATGAGTCTACTGGTTTTATGAATTATATGTATTCCCCAATTCGATTTCTTGGTAAAGTTGGTTTATCAACGGTTGCGGCTAATGCGCGACCAATCATACGAAATAATTGTATGACTACAACCCAATATTTTTGGGGCATGGTAAATGGAGGTCATATAAATCAGAAATCTCTAATGGGTATCCTAAAAGCGGTAAATAAACATTCTGGTACACATGAATTGATGGTTCACCCAGGTAGTAATAGTAGTATTCTTAGTAAGCTTTATAATTGGGGTTATCATTGGGAAGATGAGTTGCATGCACTCTGTTCCAGTCATACGCGATTATATATAAGTCAACATGATATAGAGCTCATTAATTATGGAGACTTGGTATGAGTAAAATGATGAAGAGAGGCATCTTTATGTTTCTCTTGTTATTGGCTGTATCAATTGGTATTATTTACTATACTATTGATTTAGATGCATTGAAAGCCATATCATCTTTTAATAGTATTTCCTTATTATTAGCTTTAGTTGCTTTAGTAGCAGGTATGTATTTTGATGGATTACGACTTCAAAGGCTCGTAAAAATTGGTGGTTACAAGTTATCGATACGAGCAGTGCTACGAGTTATTTTTAGTAATTATTTTATGGCTATGTTGACACCTGGAGCTAGCGGTGGTGCTGTCGCGCAAGTACTGGTGTTGAGAAGTTATGGCGTACCTATATCTAAAGGTACACCGATTGTATTAATACGTACCGTATTTTCCATTATGTTTTTGGTCATTATGCTGCCATTAGTATTCTTACGAGATGCTATTGAAATTCCATATATCTCTCGTGATATGCTTTTGATTTTTGCCGTGCTTGCTGTTATAGCGACCTTAGTGGGAACTTATATATTACAGACTAAGTATATGCGTCAATTTGTCTATAATCTAGCACAACGATTTAAAGCACATAACACTAAAGATTGGCTTTCTAAATTAGAAACACTAAATCAAGGTCTTGGTTTACTTTATAAACAACCTGTCCAATCTTTAATAGTTTTTATTGAATCTGGTTTGAGTTTATTATGCTTATATTGTATTGCACCCGCCTTAATGTATGCTTTCACACCAGATATTCCTATTATCGATATTTTAGATCGCATGATTTTATTAAATTTTATTTTGTATTTTGCACCAACCCCAGGGGGAACAGGCATTGCAGAAGGTCTATTTGTAGTATTATTTAGTGCCTTTGTACCTAATGGAACAGTGGGAATCATCGCTGTAGGATGGCGTGTTGTGGCTGAGTATATGCCATTCTTCATCGGTATGTATGCAGTATTAACATTATATGGACGACAATTCGTTGCCCAAGAAACTTCAAGAAAACAATAAGGGAGTGTGCTCTATGTCTAAACCAAAAAAAGATAAATTTTATCTGGTTCAAGAAGATATTTTACCAGAGGCTATAAAAAAGACGATAAAAGTAAAAGAAATTCTAAAACTAGGTGAGGTTAAAACAATTAACGAAGCAGTTGAAAAAATGGATTTAAGTCGATCTGCGTATTATAAATACAAGGATTATGTTTTTCCATTTTTTGAAATTGCTCAAGGAAAAATTGTTAGTATTTATGTTTCTATGTCAAATGAATCTGGTATGTTATCAAGCGTTTTGAAAGCCATTGCTGAACGTAACGGTAGTATTTTAACGATTAATCAAGATATTCCATTACAAGGCATTGCGAATAGTAGCATTTCTTTTGAAACCAAGGATTTACAAGGTTCATTAGAAGATTTATTGCTAGATATTCGCTCTATGAAGGGTATTATCAAGGTAGAAATTTTAGGCCAAGCATAGGCTAATTAAGAGAGTAGGACGATTATGACCACTATAAAAATTGCTTTATTAGGTTTTGGTACTGTTGCACAAGGTACTTTTAACTTATTGCAAGACAATGCTGAATTAATTAAAAATCGTACAGGTGTCAATGTTGAAATTTCAAAAATTTATGTACGAAATCCAGAAAAATATAGTCATATTACATTACCAGAAACAGCTAAATATGTAACTGATATTGATGAAGTGTTAAAAGACGATTCCATCCAAATGGTAGTGGAATTGATGGGTGGTACAAACTTTGCTAAGGATTGCGTAGAAGGTGCTTTAAAAGCTAAGAAGAATGTGGTAACTGCAAATAAAGATTTATTAGCAGAAGCTGGTCCATACTTATTAGACTTAGCGAGTAAAAATGGGGTAGACTTACGTTTTGAAGCATCTGTTTTAGGTGGTATTCCTATAATCCGTACATTATATGAATCGTTAGCCGGTAATCATATTACTGAAATCATTGGCATTATGAACGGTACTACAAACTTTATTTTGACTAAAATGTCTGAAGAAGGTTTAAGCTATCAAGATGTATTGAAAGAAGCACAAGAGTTAGGATATGCAGAGGCGGATCCTACAGCTGATGTTGAAGGCCTTGATGCAGCTCGTAAATTGGCAATACTTGCATCCATTAGTTTTAACCGTCGTATTTTCTTTGAAGATGTAACTGTAGAAGGTATTACTTGTATTGATACTGAAGATATAAAATTTGGAAAAGAGTTTGGTTACAATATTAAATTATTAGGTATTGCTAAAGAAACTGCTCAAGGATTATCTCTAAATGTATATCCTGCATTTATTCCTACGACACACCCATTAGCATCTGTTCGCGGATCCTACAATGCAATTTATGTTAAGGGCAATGGTATCGACGATGTCATGTTATATGGTCGTGGTGCAGGTAGCTTACCGACAGGTAGTTCTGTAGTATCTGACATTATGGAAGTGGCAAAGAATGTCTCTTATAATGAAACAGGACGTTTGAAACCGTTCTATTACGATCAAAAAGATATTTATTCTCCAGGTAAAATTCAATCTAGTTACTACTTGCGTTTAGCAGTGGATAATAAAACAGGTGTACTAGCAAAAATCTCTGCAAAATTAGCAGAACAAAAGATTTCTGTTTTATCCATCGTTCAACGAAATATGGATCCAGAAACTGCAGTTCTTGCCATTGTTACATCTAAATGCCCAAGATCTTATATTTTAAATCTTATAGACTCCTTTAATAGCTTGCGTTCCGTTAAGGCTGTTAATAGTGTTATTCGTATTATGGAAGCTTAATTATGAATACTGTTCGTGTACAAGTACCTGCTACTAGTGCAAACTGTGGCCCAGGTTTTGATTGCTTAGGATTAGCACTTAATCTTTATAATATATTCAGCTTTACACCAGATGAAAATGCTACAGAATATACATATACTTTTGAAGGCTTTGGCGCAGATATTTTACGCGCTGAAGATCCTAAAAAGAATCTAATTGGCTTCGCTATGGATCAAGTTTTTGCTACTGCGCAAGAACCAATTCGATATGGTCATATAACATCTGAAACTTTAATTCCTCCATCTCGTGGACTAGGTAGTAGTAGTACGGCTATCGTAGGGGGGCTTTTACTGGCGAATGCATTGGTAAAGCATCCACTTTCAAAAGAAGAGTTACTTGTTATAGCAAATCGTATGGAAGGTCATCCAGATAATGTAGCGCCAGCTATTTACGGAAATTTATGTTGTGCTACAGGTTTAAAAAATAAGGTACTAAACACGGTCATTTCTATTCCTCCGGAGCTACATTTTGCTGTTGTAGTACCAGAAGTCATGGTATCTACTGAATATGCTCGTTCTGTGCTACCAAATCATATTCCATTTAAAGAAGCTGTACAAAATGTAAGTCATGCTACATTATTTGTAACAAGCTTAATTACGCATCAATTAAGTAATTTATCTGTTGCCTTAGATGACAACTTGCATGTACCTTATCGTAAGATATTGATCCCTCATTGTGATGAAGTTTTTGAAGCTGCAAAAGTTGCCGGTGCTTACGGTGCTACTATTAGCGGATCCGGTTCTACCTTGATTGCCTATGTAGATAAAGCTCATGTGCAAGAAGTAGCAAAGGCTATGGGGACCGTATTCACAGCAAATGAGATTGAAAATAAAATATATTGCTTAGAAGCTGATACAACTGGAGCGTTAATTATATAGTTTATGGTATAATTATAGTGTTAGGCATAGTCCATAACAATAATTGGAGGAAACTATGAACAATATAAAAACAACACTTTTATTAGCGACGCTAACAGCCATTTTAGTGGTTATTGGTGATATGATTGGCGGCAGAAGCGGTATGATTATGATGTTTGTCATATCCATGGGTATGAATTTTATGTCCTATTGGTACAGCGATAAAATCGTTTTAGCCCAATACAATGCTCAACCTGTTACTGCACAGTCTAATCCAAAACTATATGCAATGGTAGAACAATTGGCTAAAAATGGTAATTTACCAATGCCAAAGGTTTATATCATTCCCAGTGAAGTACCGAATGCATTTGCAACAGGTAGAAATCCTAGTCATGCAGCAGTTGCTGTTACAGAAGGTATCCAACGTCTATTAACTGATGAAGAATTAGAAGGTGTGCTTGCACACGAATTAACACATGTTAAGAATCGAGATACATTGATTAGTACAATTGCAGCTATGATGGCTGGTGCTATTTCTATGATAGCCAATATACTTCAATTTACTGCCATATTTGGGCGTTCCGATGATCGAGAAGGTACTAACCCTTTGGCGCTTCTTGGTACAATCATTATTGCACCTATCGCAGCTGGTCTTATTCAGATGAGTATTTCCCGTACTCGTGAGTTTTTAGCTGATGAGGGGGGCGGAGATATGTGTCGCAATCCATTAGCACTGGCTTCTGCACTTGCAAAAATTGACTACTACTCTAAACATGGTGCATTGCCTAATGCAAGTAATGCTACAGCCCATATGTTTATTATTAACCCTATGATGGGAATTGGTGAAAGCCTGAGCAATCTTTTTAGTACACATCCTCGCACGGAAGAACGTATTCAAAAGTTAAAGAAACAAGCTATGAATCCAAAGTATAAAGAAAAGGCAATATTATAATTAGTATCTACTGGAGGGTATCATGCAAGAAACATTAGTTTTAATTAAACCAGATGCAGTTAAACGTCAATTAAGTGGTGAAATCCTTAGCCGTTATGAACGTAAAGGCCTTGTTGTTAAAGCATTAAAACTCTTACAAGTACCTCGTGAATTAGCGAAAGAACACTATGCAGAACATAAGGAAAAGCCATTCTTTGGTGAATTAGTTGATTTTATTACATCAGGCCCAGTTCTTGCTTTTGTGTTAGCTGGTGAGAACGCAATTGTATCCGTACGTGCTTTAAACGGAGCAACAAATCCTGTAGATGCTGCCCCTGGTAGTATTCGTGGTGACTATGCCCTAACAATGGATGCTAACGTAGTACATGCTTCTGATTCTCCAGAAGCCGCTGCTCGTGAAATTCATCTTTGGTTCCCTGAATACAAATAATCTCAAGGTTGGGATTCTTTAGCTTTTATTTCTACATCCATGTTATCTATAGGAGGTAATCATATGGCAAGTAGCGTTTATACAAAAACAGGTGATGCTGGTACAACTGGTTTATACACGGGCGAACGTGTACAGAAATCATCTTTACGCGTAGAAGCTTATGGTACAATCGATGAATTACAAGCTTTTTTAGGATTGGCTCGCGCTTATGCTGAAAATCCACGTGTTTCTGCTGAATTATACGATATTGAGCGCAACTTATGGACATTAATGGCTGATATTGCAAGTTTAAATGCCGCTCCGGTAATTACTGAGCAATATGTAAAGCATTTAGAAAAAGTTATAGATCGCTTTGATGCAAAATTAGAACCTTTATCTAGTTTTGTTATTCCCGGTGAAAAACAATCTTCTGCTTACTTACATGTAGCTAGAACGATTACTCGACGTGCGGAACGCGCTTTATGGCGGGTATTAGACGCTGGTGAAAGTGTTCACGAATCTAATTTAAAATACTTAAATCGTCTATCCGACCTTTGCTTTATCTTGTGTCGTGTAGAGGAAGAACTTGGAGCAGAATAAACAAAAAAGCTATGTATTTTACATAGCTTTTTGCTCGTTATAGACCTTATTGTGAAATTGTTTGGTTTAAAACATCTTGAGGACTAGGATAGTAGAAAAAGATATGAGGAATTTCATAACGGAATTTTTCTCTTAATAGATTGGCTAATGTTGTTTCAAAGTTTATAATTTTATCAGCGCCGAAATCAAAGTCTTCAACTAATACTAAGAGTTGTGCTTCAACTTGAGGTGCATTTTCTGGTAAGGCTTCTGGTGGTAGCGGAACATTTACTACTACTCGTGCAGTACCAATATATTTACCTTGCCCGTCATCGATGGCAACACGATATGTGTTATCCCATAAAGTAGCCATCATTTTTAGTTTCATATTCATAATTTCCATAGTATCGCTCCTTTGTTATACTTATAATGATACTGAAATTATAAATTCTTGTATAGGTGCATTATGAAATCACAAATTATATTGTGTTCCGGTGGGGCACGCAGTGGAAAAAGTGAATTTGCTGAACGTTTAGCATTGGCTACAAAGGGTCAAAAAGCTTATGTAGCTACGGGCCAAGCTTTTGATGAGGAAATGGTGGATCGCATCAAAAAACATCAAGAGCGACGAGGAAAAATATGGAATAATTTTGAAGTACCTTTACATTTAGCTGATGAATGGGAAAATATCAGTCAATCAGCAGATGTAATTCTTATAGATTGTTTAACCATGTTCACTACTAATCACATGATGGCTTATGGATCCATTCGTGGTCAAGAAGATGCTAATCGGTTAGAACAGACAATACTTTCAGAATTAGACATTTTATTAGACTCGATACAATCATGTGAAGGTAAAACTGTTATATTTGTGACCAATGAAATTGGGTTAGGTATTGTGCCGGATAATAAACTGGCTAGATATTTTAGAGATATTGCTGGTCGTGTGAATCGAGCAGTAGCTTCTGTTGCAGATAAACTCTATTTAACAATTAGTGGTGTTACCATTGAATTGAAATCACAGGAGGTTCATATAAATGGCTAAGAAAATCATGTTTCAAGGAACGAGCTCTAATGTAGGTAAAAGTATTCTTTGTACTGCATTATGCCGTATTTTTTATAGAAAAGGTTTTAAGACCGTTCCTTTTAAAGCACAAAATATGGCCCTCAATTCTTATGTGACAAAATGGGGCGATGAAATTGGTCGTGCTCAAGTCGCTCAAGCCGAAGCCGCTGGTATTGATCCAATTGTTCAAATGAATCCTGTGTTATTAAAACCTACAGGGAATCAATCGTCTCAAGTTGTATTGATGGGGAAACCTGTTGGCGTATATAGTGCTAAAGAATATCATACAAAATATTCACTAACCGCTTTAGATAAGGTTAAAGAATCTATTGATTTCTTAGACTCAAATTTTGATATGATGGTTATCGAAGGTGCCGGTAGTCCTGCAGAAGTTAACTTAAAAGCAAATGATATTGTAAATATGCGTATTGCCAAGATGACTCAAGCTCCAGTTTTTCTCATTGCAGATATTGACCGAGGTGGTGCTATTGCGTCCATTGTTGGTACCTTAGAATTATTAGAACCAGAAGAACGCAATCTTATTAAAGGTATCGTTATCAATAAATTTCGTGGTGATATCAAACTATTAGAACCAGCTCTTACATTTATTGAAGAAAAAACAGGTAAAAAAGTGGTAGGTGTTATTCCTGCCATTGAGAACCTCGATATTGATGAAGAAGATTCTGTTGCATTAGAGAACAAACGCAATAGTGGTACTAAAGATATTCAGGTCGTAGTTATGCAAACACCTAAAATCTCTAATTTTACAGACTTTGATGCACTTAATTATGAGCCAGATGTATCTGTCCGTTTTGTAGGCCCTGGAGATGTTATCGGTACGCCAGATTTAATTATATTACCTGGTTCTAAAAATACATTGGCTGACTTAACATATTTACGTGATACAGGCTTTGCTGATGAAATCAAAAAATTGGCTGCTCAAGGTACACCTGTTATCGGTGTTTGTGGCGGTAACCAAATGTTAGGTAAAACTATTTATGATCCGCATCATATGGAAGGTGATATCGAGGAAATTGAAGGACTTGGCCTTGTTGAATCATCCACGACTATGAAGGCTCAAAAAACTACCCATCAAGTACAATTCAATGTATCTAATTTACAGTTTTTAAATGGTACTTTTAGGGGGGAAAATTTAGTAGGCTATGAAATTCATATGGGGGATACTACGCCACTAGCAGATTCGGTGTCTCGTTGCTTTACAATTACAAGTCGCAGTGAAGAGGCTGTCAATGTTATTGATGGTTTTATTGATGGTAATCATCAAGTAATGGGTACATATATTCACGGTGTATTTGATAATGACGAGTTTAGACGTTTTATTATCAATCAATTACGTGAACGCAAGGGATTACAACCATTAGATGTAGTATTCCATTATTTTGACCATAAAAATGCGGCATATAATCGCTTAGCTGATATTGTGGAGGAACATCTAGATATGGATTATATTATGTCTACCTTGGGATAGTAGAGGAGATATATGGAACATTTAGCAATTTTTCACTGGTTTTCAAAGTATAACTTTGTGTGCATACCAGTTTTAGCATTTTTATTGGATTTAATTATTGGGGATCCCAATAGTAAATATCATCCAGTGGCCATTATAGGACGTATAATATCTTTTTTTGAAGCCGTTCTTTATAAAGACACTGATAATGATACGAAGAAATTGTGGTACGGTGGTATTGCAGTAGGTTTAATTCTTATATCGGTATATATCATAGTATCTTTATTGTTATGGCTAGGTGGAGTAGTAGACGAATGGGTATACTATGCTTTCGAAGTAGTGATCCTCTACATCGCCATTTCTCCACGTTCATTGGCTGGCGCAGGTTTTACCATTAGTCAGTTAATAAAACAAGGTAATATCGTAGATGCTCGCAAACGTTTATCATGGATTGTGGGACGAGATACGGAAGACTTAGATGAAAGCGAAATCACTCGGGCTACAGTAGAAACAATCGCGGAAAATACGGTAGATGGTATTATTGCACCTTTTTTCTTTTTTATTATCGGTGGCCCTATGGGGGCTATTCTTTATAGAACTGCTAATACTATGGATTCTATGTTAGGCTATAAAAATCAAAAGTACTTGTACTTTGGTCGCGTAGCTGCACGCTTTGATGACATATTAAATTGGATTCCTGCCCGAATTACCTTTGTATTATTTGTAATTTCTGCATTCTTTTTACGCTTTGATGCTAAAAAGGCAATAGAAATCGGTTTACGTGATGCAAAAAAACATCCTAGTCCTAATGGGGGGTATGCAGAAGCACCTGTGGCAGGGGCCTTACATATCCGTTTAGGTGGTTACAATCAGTATTTTAAAAAAATGACCTTCCGTGAATATATGGGAGATCCTATTGAAAAGCTAAACCGTAACCATATTACTCGAACAATTTATATGATGTATGTTACGACTATACTAATGGTCATCATTAGTACAGTTATTACCTATGGGATGAATGTATAATGACACCTTTTTTTATAGCACTACAATTTTTAACGCGTTTAAAAATTGTAAATCAAACTGAATGGTCTGTAGAGGACTTTGGTAAATCTGTTGTAGCCTTTCCTTATGTGGGCCTTATTATTGGTCTCATATTAGCTATATTATATGGCGTATTATCGCCATTTATTCCGATCATGCCATTGATGTTAATTATCGTTGTGGCTGAGTTTTTAATAACTGGTGGCCTTCATGCTGATGGTTTGATGGATACAAGCGATGGTTTGTTTTCCGGCCGTGAAAGAGAACGTAAACTAGAAATCATGAAAGATAGTCGTATAGGCTCCTTTGGAGTTGTTGCTTTTGTATTTGTTACACTTTTGAAATGGCAATTATTAGCTTCGATTCCATCGGCTGAATTTATTCCTATGGCACTCATTATGATGCCTTTAATGAGCCGTTGGTCTATGGTTTTTAGTATTCGATCCTATCCATATGCTAGAGAACAGGGGATGGGGGCAGCATTTGCTAATTTAGCACCTAAACATGTTATTACTTATAACACCATATCTACGTTCTTTATGCCTATTCTATTACTATTAATCGGTTTAGTATTATATACACTTTTATATGGTGCTTATGCAATTTTATCAGCACCTGATGTAGGATATTTGGTAGGATTAGGTGTGTTAGTATATGCTACTATAGGTATTTTCCAAATCAATATTGTTAGCATGATTATTACGTATATTATTAACCGATTATTAAACCGCTATATTGTAAAAGCGTTAGGTGGCACTACTGGTGATACATATGGATTTGTTGTGGAAGTAACTGAAGTATTATTGATACTGGTATATAGCATAATTTTATCTATACTATCAGCTACAGTAGTTAATAATCCAACTATGTTCTAACTCTAAATTTTTGATTTTCAAAGTTTTAATATTTTTAGAACGTATACTTTATTTGATGTGAAAGGAGTTTAATGTGACCTATTATGTAAGAGCCCCAGGTACATGTGGGGAATTTCTACAAGGTTCTATTGATGGTCAGTCATTTTTAGTGACATGTCCAATTAATCGATACTCCTACGCATTGAGTAATGTAATACAACCTTTTTCTAAAGAATTTTGTGCACTTCAACCAAAATCGGCACAAGCTCGTAAATTAGTACAAGAGTTGGTCCAAGAAAAAAAGAAAAATCAAATTTGCCCGCCTGTGTATGTAAGATCCGATATTCTACAAGGAAAAGGCATGGCTTCAAGTTCGGCAGATATTTCTGTAACAGCTATGGCTACAGCTTTGGCCATGGACTATGATTTATCATTAAAAGAACTTGAGCAAATTTGTCTATCTGTAGAGCCTACAGATGCCTCTTTTTATCAAGGTGTAACTCAGTTTGATTATATTAAAGGGACTATCTCTAAGCCATTAGGTATGTGCCCACCTTTAAAAATCCTCGTTTTTGACGAAGGCGGTAGCATTGATACAGTTAGCTTTAATAAACAAGCAGATTTACAAAATAAAATTTTAGAAAAAGAATCTATTATACAAGAATCCTTTGATTTGTTTAAACAGGGTCTTACAACGCATGATATAAAGCTTATTGGCCAAGCTGCTACATTGAGTGCCTTTGGCAATCAGCGTATTTTATATAAACCTAATTTATATGACTTTCACGATGTAGGTAATTCTTATAATAGTGTGGGAACAATCATCGCTCATAGCGGAACCATTATGGGACTATTATTCCCCGTTGATTATGGTCGTATTGATGATTGTAAGAATGAGATTTTGCGTAAGTTGCCACAATTAACCTATGTAGATACGGTTGAAACTACGAATGAAGGATTAACTTATATTAAACGATAAAGTATTTCATAGAAAGAGAATAGTATGTCTAAAATACATGGGGGCAATATCTTTCAGTTTGCCCATGAACAACGAATTGAACCATATGAGGTTATTGACTTTAGTGCTAATATCAATCCACTAGGCCCTAGCCAACGTGGCTTATCTGCATTAGAATCTCAATTGCGATATATATCACATTATCCGGATGCTACAAATGATGATATATTAAATGCCATTGCTGATATCTATGGTATGAATAAAAATCAAATTGTAGTTGGCAATGGAGCGGCAGAGCTATTATATGCAATTTGTCGGTTACCTGGCTATACGGGCGCTTTTGTTCCCGCACCAGGTTTTTCTGAATATAAAGCGGCTTTAGAAGCAAGTAGAATTCCAGTACGCGATATTTATTATCGACCACGGGAAGATGAACATGGAAAACCTTATTTTGAGGTTCCTTATTTAGCATTAGAAACTTTTGCAGCTGAGTTAAAGGGGCAAGATGGTCGTATTATTGTATTTCTAGGTAATCCCAATAATCCAGATGGTATGTTACTTGATAAGAACCATATTCTTACTATTGCAAGCATGCTGAAAGATGCTAATAGTTTACTTGTTATAGATGAGTCCTTTATCGACTTTGTTGGTAACGATACATTACAAGATAATGAATACTCCATGCGCTCCCTAGTTAACGAGTTTGATAATATTATTGTGGTTCATTCTTTTACAAAATTCTATGCCGTGCCAGGGCTACGAATTGGTGCTGCTTTCAGCAATCCTCTTATCATTGAGCAACTAAATAGTTTTATTCCTACATGGTCTGTTAACACATTAGCTCAATCCTATACAGAGGCGGCTTTGAATGATGTAGAGTATGTGAAACGAACAAAACAAGTATTACATGAAGAGCAACTTTTTATGTATAATTCATTAGATACTATAGATGGTATTACTGTATATCCGCCTTCAGCTAATTTTATGTTGTTCCACATTGAACAAGAAGGAATAACAGCAGAGTCGATTAATGAAGCGCTTAAAAAATATAATATGATTGTTCGCAACTGTGATTCTTATATGGGATTAAATAATCAATGGGTTCGCGTTGCAATAAAAGATCATGATACTAATGTTAAGTTAGTAGAAAAATTAACAGATATTTTGAAAGTATAGGAAGACTATGAAGACATTGTATATTGTGCGCCATGGTGAAACTGATTGGAACAAAATGGGAAAATACCAAGGCATCACAGATGTTCCACTTAATGAAAATGGTTTAAATCAAGCAAAGGCATGTGGTCAGGCTCTTAAAGATGTTAAATTTGATCGCATATTATCTAGTGATTTGAGTCGTGCTTTAGTTACAGCTGAAGTCATTCGCGGTGAACGTACTACTCCTATTACAGTAGATAAACGCTTACGAGAACTTAATTTTGGCGATTGGGAAGCTATGTTATTTTCAGATATCGAAGATCGTTGGCCTGGTTTGATAGATGAAATGTATTTGCGACCACATCTAGTTAAGGTTCCTAATGGTGAAAGCTTTAAGAATTTACAAGACCGTGCATGGGCAGGTCTAGAGGAATTCATCAATGTTAATAATGAGGAGGAAACACTTCTCATTGCTTGTCATGGTGGAACTATACGAACATTATTGTGTAAATTATTAGATATTTCCATTAGTCATTGTTGGAATTTTAGTCAAGGTAATACAGCAATTAATCGTATATTCTATAATGGCATGGGAGAATTTGATCATAATATTTTAAACTTGCTCAATGATACAGCACACGTAGATGTATTACAAGGTCATGCATAATGCGACTAGATAAATTATTAGCCAATAAAGCCTATGGTAGTCGAAAAGAAGTCCATCAAATCATAAAAGATAGAAGGGTTACCATCAATGGCAGTATAACAACGAAAAAAGATACTCATATTGATATTGATGTTGATATAGTTGCTGTTGATGGTAAGATTGTTAGTACTACTCAACTATATTATGTAAAATTTCATAAGCCAAAGGGCTATGTTACAGCGGTAGAAGATTCTAGTCACCCTGTTGTTATGGATTTACTCCCTCCAGAATTCATAAAAATGGGAGTAGTTCCAGTAGGCAGATTAGATAAGGATACAGAAGGACTTTTACTATTAACTAATGATGGTGTGTGGGGACATTCTATCATCAATGGTAATAAACATGTGCCTAAGGTTTATTACGTAGAATTTGAAGGAACGCTATCTGATGAAGGTATACAACGTATTAAAGAGGGAATTCTTCTTGGAGATGGTACGCAATGTAAACCGGCAGAAATTGAATTTGTATCGTTACATTCAGTACATGTAACAATTGAAGAAGGCAAGTATCATCAAGTTAAGCGCATGATTGGTGCTGCAGGTGGTACTGTAACATATTTGAAACGTCTTACGATTGGTCATATTGATTTAAGTGGCATTGAAGAGGTTGGTTCTGCAATGGAATTGACCGTTGAACAGATAGAGGGCTTTAAAAAGTAGCATAAAATTCTATTCAATATAGGTATTTTATGGTAAGATTAATTGTACTTTATAGACTAGGAGCAAGATTATGAATGGATTAAATCTGCTACAACAGTATATTAAAGAGCAAGAATTAACAGGCGTCATTTTAATAAGCCCTATAAATTTACATTATTTTGCAGGCTTTACTGGTACTACAGGCTTTGCTATCATTACTCAAGATAAAGCCTTTATGATTACTGATTTCAGATATACTGAACAAGCAACAAAACAATGTGAAGGGTACACAGTTATTCAATATGAAACAATTGTTATGGATACTCTTATAGATATATTCAATGAACATCATATTCACGAAGGTTTATTCGGTATAGAAGGCAAACAAATGCCTGTGGATACGTATGAAACTTTATGTGATACATTAGATGAACGCTTTAATTTTACATCTATCAATTTTGCAAAACTACGTGCGGTTAAGCGTGAAGATGAATTAGACTTATTGCGTAAAGCTGCTAAAATTGGTGATGGTGCTTTTGCTGCCTTGCTACCACAACTAAAGGTAGGGATGACAGAAAACGAAGCGCGCATTATATTAGAATCAGAAATGTTAAAACGTGGATCAGAGGAACCTTCCTTTGCAACCATTGTTGCTTCTGGTAATCGTTCTAGTATGCCTCATGGTGTAGCCAGTGATAAGGTCATTGAAGCAGGTGATTTTGTTACCTTTGACTTTGGTGCAGTATATAAGGGTTATCATTCTGATATGACTAGAACTATTGTAATGGGGCCTGCCTCTGAATTACAAAAGAACCTGTATGGTATAGTTTTAGAAGCACAAAAACGTGGCGTAGCTGCAGTTCGGGCTGGTATTACTGGTAAAGAACTTGATGCAGTTTGTCGTGATTATATTAAAGAACATGGATATACCAAGGAATTTAATCATGGTACTGGGCATGGCGTAGGTCTTGAGATTCACGAAGAACCAGTAGCCAATACTAAATCCGATACGGTATTTACAGAAAATATGATCATTACGGTAGAACCTGGCATTTATATAACAGGTACTATCGGATTGAGAATAGAGGATAGTGTCATCGTCAAATCTGACGGCTATGAGGTGTTGACACATAGTCCAAAAGAGTTAATTGAAATAGGTATTTAGAAGGAGAAGAGTTAGATGATTTCCAGTAATGATTTTCGTCCAGGTGTAACCGTTGAAATTGACGGTAATGTATGGCAAGTAGTTGATTTTCAACACGTTAAACCAGGTAAAGGTGCTGCATTCGTACGTACTAAAATGAAAAACTTGCAAACTGGTTCTGTAGTTGAGCGTACATTTAATGCAGGTGAAAAAGTGCCTAAAGCACATGTTGATCGTCGTCGTATGCAATACTTATATGAATCTGATGGCTCTTATACATTCATGGATAACGAAACTTATGATCAAGTTGAACTTACCCTTGAACAATTAGGTGATGCTAAAAACTTCCTTCTTGAAAATATGGAAGTATCCATCATGTTTTTCCAAGGTATCGTAATCGGTATCGATTTACCTGTAGCTGTTGAACTTCGCGTAGTTGAAACAGATCCTGGTATCCGTGGCGATACTGCGACTGGTGGTAATAAACCAGCCGTATTAGAAACAGGCTACACTGTAAAAGTACCTCTCTTCATTGAAGTAGATGATGTACTTCGTATTGATACTCGTACAGGACAATACATCGAACGTGCCTAATACTCATTGATATGTATTGGGGCAAGATCTTTTCAAGGAATCTTATTCCCCATATATCGTAACATTTGCACTGTAAGCACTTGTCGTCTATGTAATTATATATAGGGACAGGTGCTTTTTTTGAAAGAGGCCAGTATGACCAAGAAAAATACTGAACTAGAGTCGGGTAAGATTAAGATTAACGATGATGTATATGCTACAATTGTAACAATGACAGCGCTTGACACAAAGGGAATTCATCATATGAGTTCCACCTTTAATGATGGCGTTAACACTTTTTTTAGACGTAAATCCGATCATGAAGGTGTTAAGATATCCTTTAACGATGAAGGAGCAATATCAGTTACACTATATGTGTGCATTCAGTATGGATATCGTATTCCTGATGTTGTTTTACGTCTACAAGAGCGCATTAAAACTGCTTTAGTCTCTTATACAGAAATTGAGGTTCAAACTATTGATGTAGTTGTACAAGACATTATTTTTGATGATTTAGTAACACCTCAACAGCCATAGGAGGTATCTCTATGAGTTCAGATAATCAATTAAATTATGGTTTAGACACGGATACCATTGATATTGCAGATTCTGTCATCATTGATGTAGCAACAAAAACTTTAGGAACCATTCCTGGTATTCATTCTTTAAGCCCACGCTTTTACGATGAGTTGGTAGAGGGTATTACACATGCTTTTGGTCAGCGTAGCTTACCTGGTATCAATGTAAAGCATCGTAAAGGTTTTATTGAAATTAACATTTATATTAAAGCATTGTATGGATATAATCTCATTGAATTATCAAAACAATTGCAATTAGAAATCAAACAAACCTTAAAAAATATGCTAGATCTTGATCATATTAAGGTTGATGTGCATATTGAAGGTATTGTAAAAGAAAAGGAGCCAGTTTTACATGGTAACTAAGCGAAATCGGCGAGAGGCTCGTCAATACGCATTCCAAATGTTATATGCCAATGAATTTCATACTGATCAAAATGATGTTCAATTTCCTGAAGGAAACATTCATAAAGCAATGGATAAGGCATATGCAAATAGTATTATAGAGGGTGTACTATCAAACACTGAAGCAATTGATGCTACATTACAGCCATTCTGTAAATCTCGTAAAGTAGCAAATTTAGATAAGGTGGATCGTTCTATCTTACGTATTGCCGTTTGGGAAATGAACAATAAAGTGGAACCTTTAGAGCCATCTATTGCTATTAATGAAGCCATTCAATTAGCTAAAGAGTTTGGCTCTGATGCATCTTATAAATTAATTAATGCAATCTTAGACGCATATAATAAGAGTAAATAATGAAACGATATTACTTAGGCATTGATACGAGTTGTTACACTACAAGTTGTGCCATTGTAGATAGCGACTTTCACATAGTAGGGGAAGCACGTAAAATCTTAGAGGTAAAACTGGGTGAGCGAGGACTACAACAATCAAATATGGTCTTTCAGCATACAAAGGCATTGCCTAAGTTAATGTCAGAGTTGCCTCAGGTATCGATTAGCGGTATAGGTGTTAGTGGTTTTCCACGGCGCGAAGAAAATTCGTATATGCCAGCCTTTATGGTTGGGTTAGGCCAAGGAGAAACCTTGAGTCATCTTATGAATGTGCCTTTACATATTTTTGCACATCAAGAGAATCATATATTAGCTGCTTTGAGGGATTTAAAAAATATTCCTAATGAGCCTTTTTTGGCATTACATCTATCAGGTGGCACGACAGAACTAGTATATTGCCATTATCAAGGAAACGGTATTTTTGAATCTCACATCGTTGGTGGTTCTAAAGATTTACAAGGGGGGCAATATGTTGATCGTATAGGTGTCGCATTGGGCTTACCATTTCCTGCAGGTAAACATTTAGAGGCATTAGCATTACAAACTACAGAATATGAACCATTGCCATCATCTGTAAAAGACGGATGGATTAGCTTTGCCGGTCCTTGTAGTGCTGCTATGCGACGTATAAATAACGCTATGAGTGAGATGGATAAATCTAAGTTAGCTAGAGCTGTTTTTACTTCCATTGGAAATGCTCTAGAAAAAATGATTACTTATCATACTAAAGAGAAATCTGTACGTGCACTCATTGCTGTAGGTGGTGTGATGAGTAATAGTTTACTTCGTAAGCGGATGGAAACCTATTGTAAACGAAATCATCTCCAATTACATGTGGCGCAACCACAATTCTCTGTTGATAATGCCACAGGTAATGCTTTTGGTGCTGCTTATTTACAAGAATCTAGAGGATAATCGTGAATGTATTAACCATTACACAATTAAACAATCTCATAAAACGTACCTTAGATCGTGAATATCTATTAAAGAATGTATATGTAAGTGGTACCATTATTAATGCAAAACGTCATAGTAGTGGTCATATGTATTTTTCTTTAAAAGATGAGGAATCTGCTATTGATGTAACAATGTGGTCTAGTACAGTCATGCAAAAGGGACTAGCTAATGCCATTCAAAATGGTTTATTAGTAACTGTAAAAGCATCTGTTAACTTTTACAATAAAATGGGCCGTTTAAATCTCATTGCATCAGATATGCAGATAGGTGCTAAAAGTCCGTTACAGCTTGAATTTGATGCTCTAAAACGAGAGTTAACTGCTTTGGAGTACTTTAATGATAGCCATAAAGTAGGTTTACCCTATATGGCGAGTTGCATTGGTATTGTTACATCCCAATCTGGTGCTGTATTACATGATATTCTACATGTTAGTAAAAAACGCAATCCACTAGTTAAATTTAAATTGTTTTCCGTTCCTGTACAAGGTAGTACCGCAGGCCCAATTATAGCAAAAGGAATTGCTACGGCAGATGCTGATCCAGATATTGATATCATCATCGTTGGTCGTGGTGGTGGATCTATGGAGGACTTGTGGTGTTTCAATGATAGAGCTGTTGTAGAGGCAATTTATAATGCTCATACACCGATTATTTCGGCGGTAGGTCATGAAACAGATTACACCTTATGTGATTATGTAGCTGATGTACGTGGTGCTACGCCTAGCCATGCTACAGAAATGGCAGTACTTCCAATTACTACATTACAAGATCAGCTGACAGAAAAAGAAGAGTATTTACACGAATATATACGCTATACACTACAACAAAAACGTACAGATTTAACATTGCTCTTTAATCGAAAACTTGGCATTCCAGCTCTGCAATTTTTACATAAGCAAAAATCACACTTACAAGAGCTTTCACAAACTCTAACTAATGCAACTAAAGAACGATGTAATGCAGAGAGACATAACTTAGCATTATTGGCACAACAGTTAGAGTCACTAAATCCATTACAAATGATGATTAAAGGTTTTGCAAAGGTTGAGCATGATAACAAACCTATTACTTCGGTTGCCCAATTACAACCAAATGACGATATACGAGTTACACTAGCTGATGGTTATATTACTGCTACGGTAAAGGAGGCGCACAAGGATGGCCGCATCACTAAAAAGTTATGAGAAAAAATATAAGGCCTTAGAAGATATTGTTAAGCAATTAGACGATGGGGATATGACCATTTCTGAGCTTTTATCACAATATAAAAAGGGCTTAACTTTGGTAAAAGAATGTGCTGAAATGCTTGACTCTGTTGAAGATGAAGTACAACAAATTATCGAAGAAGTCCGCATCAGCGAATAAGGAGATTCTATGTTCAAAGATTATTTAGCATCTAGCAAACAAAATATTGAACAATGGTTAGGCGAAGTACTTAATAGCCCAAATCAAGAATTTGAACAACTTTATGAATCTATGAATTATAGTTTAATGCAAGGTGGCAAACGAATACGACCTATTTTAACTAAGGCTGTGCTAGAAATGCTTCATAAAGAGCCAGCGGATTATAAGGAATTTCTATGTGCTATGGAGTGTATCCATACGTATTCATTAGTTCATGATGATTTACCAGCTATGGATAATGATGATTATCGCAGAGGTAATTTGACCAATCACAAAGTATACGGTGAGGGACTTGCTATTTTAGCCGGTGATGGGTTATTAACATATGCCTTTCAATTGATGACTTCAAATACAGTTGCTAGTGCACAGCAAAAACTAGATGCTATACAATGTGTTGCTACTGCGGCTGGTCCAGAAGGTATGGTTGGGGGACAAGCCTTTGATTTGCTCAGTGAAGATAAACATATTCCTTTAGAAGAATTAAAGGTTTTACATACTGGTAAAACAGGTGCACTATTTAACGCTTCTGTAGAATTAGGTCTTATTCTTGGAAGTGCTAATAATACTACGCGAACATTCCTTATGGAATATTCTAATTGCCTGGGATTATTATTCCAAATTACTGATGATATTTTAGATGTAACCGGTACTATTGAAGAATTAGGGAAAACACCCGGTAGTGATATTCGCCAACATAAATCTACCTATGTATCTTTACTAGGTTTAGATCAAGCAAAACATCAAGCCTACTTAGTAGGTAGCCAAGCTCATGATGCGTTAAACTTGGTTTCTTATGATACAACTATACTATCAGCATTAATTGATTATCTTTTAGAACGTACGAATTAATGGGTATTACCTGTAGAAGGTATAAACAATGATTGATATATTACCACAAATAGCACATAATTATATCGCACAAGCTGCATTTTGGGGCTGGTTTACGGCTCAAGCTATCAAATTTGTATGGCAACTCTTAAGACATGGTAAATTCCGACCAGAGCGCCTTGTTGGATCTGGTGGTTTTCCAAGTTCACATACATCATTTGTAATTGCTACAACAACAGCGATTTACCTTAAAAATGGTGTAACGGATCTATTTATATTATCCTTAGTATTTTCAATTGTTGTTATGTATGATGCGTCTGGTGTACGATTAGAGGCAGGACGACAAGCTCAAATACTTAATCAAATTGTAGATTATTTTACCAAAAAGAATATACCTGTTGTCATTACACGTAAAGAAGCATTAAAAGAGTTGTTGGGACATACACCTATCGAAGTATTTGGTGGTTTAATTCTTGGTATTCTTGTGGCCTTTATTCAGTTTTATTGTATTTATCATGGTGTAATATGAACAATAAAGAACGATTAGATATACTCCTCGTTAATCGAGGCCTTTTTGAAAGTAGAGAAAAAGCAAAAGCAGCTATTATGGCGGGCCTTATATTTATGGATACTACGCGCATAGATAAAGCAGGCACCAAGATTCCTGCGGATGCTAATATTATTGTTAAAGGCAATACTTTACCTTATGTAAGCCGTGGAGGACTTAAATTAGAAAAGGCTATTCAAACTTACCCTATCGATTTACATGGGACTGTGATGATTGATATAGGAGCTAGTACAGGTGGTTTTACAGATTGCGCATTACAAAACGGTGCGTCTAAGGTTTTTGCCATCGATGTAGGATATAATCAATTAGCTTGGAAATTACGCCAAGATTCACGTGTAATCAATATGGAGAAACAAAATATCCGTACTGTTACTGCTGAACAAATAGGTGAACTTGTTGATTTTATTTCTATTGATGTAGCATTTATTTCTTTAGACAAAGTTTTACCAGTAGCTACTAATTTATTAAAAGATACGGGCTCACTGGTGGCCTTAATAAAACCACAATTTGAGGCTGGTAAAGAAAATGTTGGTAAGGGCGGTATAGTGCGAGATAGTGAAATCCATAAAGAGGTTTTACATCGTATTCTACACGTTGCGTATGATTGTGGATTGTATACACATGGCTTAACTTTCTCACCAATTAAAGGTATGGAAGGTAATATAGAGTTTTTAGGTTATTTTAAAAAGTACGAAGAAGGGGCCTTAACCATTGATGATATTTTGATTGATACAGTGGTTGCAGAAGCTCATTCATTATAGGAGATTACTATGCGTATCGGATTCTTCCCCAATATGGGGAAAAGCAATATTATGGCAGTTCTAAAAATGGCTGCACATATTTGTAAAGATGAAGGTATCGAAGTATTTTTGCCAGATGATCTCGAATCAGATGCACCTGCACGAGTACTTAAGATTCCTGAAACTCATATTTTAAGTCGTCCAGAAATCTTCAAACAAATAGATATTGCCTTTAGTTTTGGTGGTGATGGTACCATCATCCATCTTGCAAGACAAATTTATCCATATAATGTACCTGTTTGTGGTATTAATCTTGGCGAACTAGGTTTTTTAAATCAAATTGAAATTCATCAAATGCAAAGTCATATTAAACGTATTGCTAATGGTGATTATAATATTGAAAAGCGTGGACATTTATATGCTTATATAGAACGTCATAAGGGTAAAGAGGAAGAACTAGTTCCTATCATTAACGAAATTGTTATCACTCGTGCTGAGCCTGCTAAAATGGCGCGAATTAATATGTCTATTAATAATCAACACACGCAAATGTATCCATCGGATGGTTTAATTATTTCCTCTGCTACAGGTTCTACCGGCTATAATCTATCGGCTGGTGGTCCAATCATGAAACCAGATAATCGGTCCATCATTGTCACCCCAGTAGCGCCACACTTAATTCAAGGTGTAAGCCTTGTTTTAGAGGAACATGATACGATTCAAATTACAATGCCGGAAAGAGAACCACAATTACATATTTGTATTGATGGTACATTTGACTATACTTTTACAAATAAAGAAACCTTACATATAAGCTCTAACCCTGTATATTGTTTATTTGTACGATTCAAGGATCAATGTTTCTTTGGTACACTATTTAAAAAGTTAGCATCTCGTCGAGATGAATTGTTATAACCAAATCTCAAGTGGGGTGGTTTTGTGATTAACATTAACAATGCTGTTCAATTCCAACATTTAATCTGGGATCGATGTATGGAAAATGCCAAAGTGGTAGTAGATGCTACTTGTGGTAATGGCCATGATCTTTTATACCTTTCTAAACGGGCACAAAAAGCATGCCATCTATATGGAATTGATATTCAAATGAAAGCTATTAAAACTAGCAAAGAGCTTTTACAATCAAATGATATTGCACCAGAAGTAAGTTTAACGTTTATTCATGACTCTCATGATTTGGCAGTAGCTCATCAATTAAAAGATGAAGTTATTGATTTAATGATTTTTAACCTTGGATATTTACCTGGAGGAGATCACCAAGTTGTAACAAAACCTCACCAAACCATTGATGCCATAAATGAAGGTTTACACAAACTTTCCAAGTCTGGAGTTATTACAATAGTTGCTTACCCTGGAACAACAGAGGGATTTGAAGAAATGCAGTCTCTTAAATCGTATTTATCAGATTTAGATCAGAAAATATATAATGTATGCCATTGGCATCCGATGAACCAAATACATAATCCACCTGAGTTATTTATATTGCAAAAACGATAAAACGAAATATATCTTTATTCATTATGAATAAAACTCATACTCAGTTAGTAAAACCCCCTTTATAGGGGATTTTAATTATACATGTATATTTTTCTATTTTTAAATTATTAATTCCCTATAAATAGATGAACCTTATGAGCTATGAATTTGCACGTTATCAATATATAGAATATTAACAATATTTTAAATATTAATATAATATGCATAAGACGTATAATATATGCGATTTATACCATATATTAATTATGAATATATGGTATAATATTATCAGAAAGATACTATTCTCTTTTATGTGCAAGGTTTAAAAAAGGGAGTTCAAAATGAAACGCTATCGCTATAACAAAATTAAAGAGATCGTGCAGTCCAAGGCGATTGAAACACAAGAGGAATTAGCTGCGGCTTTACTAGAAGAAGGTATTGAAGTTACACAAGCTACAGTTTCTCGTGATATTAAGGAATTAATGTTAATCAAAATTCCTACAGGCGATGGACATTATCGTTATGCATTATCTCCAGAGGAAAATGTAGTTTTATCTCGTAGTCGTATTAACCGACTATTCCAAGATTCTTTGATTAAGGTTGATCACAGTTTAAACCAAGTTGTATTACATACAATCCCTGGTTCTGCTCAATCTGTAGCATTTTCTATCGACCATGCAAAATGGACTGAAATTATTGGTACATTAGCAGGGGACGATACTATTTTGTTAATTGCAAAATCCGAAGCTGAAGTTCCAGCAATTTTAGCGAAAATTCAAGATTTAATGAAGGACTAATAATATGTTAACGCAAATGAGCATTCGCAACTTTGCGTTGATTGAGCAAATGAATATTTCATTTAATGATGGCATTACTATCTTTACCGGCGAAACTGGGGCAGGGAAATCCATTCTTATGGATGCCTTTAGTATCCTATTAGGAGAACGCGCAAGTAGCGAGTTTATTCGTCACGGTAAAGATAGTTTTGTTATTGATGGAATATTTGATATTGCTAATCACCAAAGTATTCAAGACCTATTAGAGTCTAAAAATATCATGATAGAAGAAGGCCAGTTAATTCTATCTAGATCCTTTAACCGTAATGGCAAATCTAGTATATTGGCTAATGATCAACCAATACCTTTAAAAGCTTTAAAGGAGATTGGTCAATACTTAGCAGATATTCACGGACAATATAGCAACCAACGTTTACTAGACGCTGATACACACCATGAATATTTAGATACTTTTAATAAAGAAGGAAAGGAAGCCTATAAAGCTTATACTGATGCGTATAAAATTTATAAGCAAGCAAAACAAGATGTAGATCATTTACAAGAAAATATGTCTGAGCGCGCTCGAGAGCTCGATATGTTAAGATATCAAATCGACGAAATCGAAGATGCTGGGTTAAGCATTGGTGAGGATATTTCTATTGCGGAAGAACTTAAGCGTCTAGATAGTTTTGAACATATTGATAAGGTATTAGGTTCTTGTTATGATGCCTTTTATAATGGACGTCAACCATTACTTGATACGATTAACTCGATTAAGGTAGAGGTTAATGATCTAGTAAAATATGACAGCGAGTTAAAAGAAGTCTCAGAAATGGTGGACTCTGCTTATTTCCAACTAGAAGAAGCTGCACAATCTTTAGATCGTTACAGGGATACTATCAGCTACGATGAAGAGCGTTATAAATATTGCCAAGACAGAGATACCACAATTTATAGCTTAAAGAAAAAATATGGTGAAACCGTAGAAGATATTCTAGCATACGAAGAAAAGGCGCAATCTCGTTTAGAAGAACTAGAAGACCTTGTATTTGCTCAAGATGAATTAGAAACTCGTCTTGAAGAAGCAAAAAAGGTAGCAGAAGAAGCGTTAACAGTTTTACACGAGGTACGTCAAAAAAATGCAAAAGATATTGCTACGGCCTTACATCAAGAATTAGTGGATCTAGGGATGCCCAAAGGGGATATTCAATTTCATATTGAAGAGGGGACTGAGTTATCCTCATTAGGTGCAAAGTCTATTGAAATGCTATTCTCTGCGAATAAAGGGGAACAGTTATTACCTCTACATAAAGTAGCATCTGGCGGTGAGTTAGCTCGCATTGCATTAGCCTTTAAATCAGTATTCCGTAGTGACGCTTTTAAAACGATGGTATTTGACGAAATTGACGTTGGTATCAGTGGTGATATAGCACTTAAGGTGGCAGAAAAAATACTTAATTTATCTAGAACAAATCAAGTATTTTGTATTACTCATTTGCCTCAAACTGCAAGTATTGCGAAACAACACTATCATCTATCTAAAATCGAGCAAGATGATCGTACAATCTCTACATTAGTAGTCTTAAATGAGGACGAACGAGTAACACAAATCGCGTCTATGATGTCTGGTAAGGGAATGTCTGCTACAGCACTTGCGGCGGCGAAAGAACTTATTGACCATTTTAATTGACTAAAATCGCATAATTACTTATACTAATAGTATTAAATGAATATGTTGATAGAGGTGCGAGTATTAAGAGTAATCATGAGGAGTAGGCATGCATTGATCCATGATAAAAGGGATGCTTGCCGAAGTTCGATGATTGCGACTCATCGTTCTGGTTGTCTATTTAATAGATAGACAACTGTCATCAATCTTGTATTGGTGGAGTGCTATCATTGAGCTTTTCATAAGAGTATATATAGCTATATAATCTATAAGGCCAGTGGATGCATCCACTGGCTTTTTTGGAGGTATATATGATTCGAGTAATGGTAAATGGCGCTGGCGGCAAAATGGGTCGTGAAGTGGTCAAAGCAGTACATAACGATCCTGATTTAACATTAGTTGGTGGTATTGATCCGACTAAGGCAGGGGAAGATGTAGGCTCTGTAGCAGGAATCGAACAATTAGGTATCAAGATGAATGCCTCCATTGATGAGGTATTAGATATAAATAAACCTGATGTGATTGTAGATTTCACTAATCCTGCAGTTATTTATGAAAACGCGAAGAAAATGTTATCCGCTGGTATTCATGTAGTCATCGGTACTACAGGATTGACCGCAGAACAACGTGATGAACTTGATACAATAGGTCGTTCCAATCAAGCAAATTGCTTAGTGGCGCCAAACTTTTCTCTTGGGGCGGTAATGATGATGAAAGTGTCTGCAGAGCTCGCTCCATATTTCCCTAATGTAGAAATTATAGAATTACATCATAATCACAAATACGATGCGCCTTCTGGCACAGCTATTTTAACAGCTAAATTGATTAACGATGCTAAACAAGCTGCTAAGGTAACTGCTGATGAGGATTTAACTCGTGAAAGCTTACCAGGTGCTCGTGGTGCTAAGGTTGACGATGTAACAATTCATAGTGTACGCCTTCCAGGTTATGTGGCTCATCAAGAAGTTTTATTTGGTGGTTATGATGAAACATTAACCATACGTCATGATAGCTTAAGCCGTTTATCTTTTATGCCAGGCGTAGTATTAGCATGTAAAAAAATTAGTTCTAAAACTGGCTTAACATACGGTTTAGAACATTATTTATAATATTTGTGCAAGGAGATGTATCAATGAAAAAACCTAATATTGCAATTCTAGGTGCTACTGGTGCAGTAGGTGCTGAATTTATTACACTTATTGAAGAACGTAACTTTCCTTATGAAAACTTAAAACTATTAGCTTCCGCTCGTTCTGCAGGTACAGAACTTACTGTGAATGGTAAAACATATATTGTAGAAGAAGCAAAACCTGAATCTTTTGATAATATTGATATTGCGCTATTTGCAGGTGGCTCTATATCTAAAACATTAGCGCCAGAAGCCGCTAAACGCGGTGCTATTGTAATCGATAACTCTAGTGCATTCCGTATGGATCCTGAAGTTCCACTCGTAGTACCAGAAGTTAACCCAGAAGATATCTTGAAACATAAAGGTATCATTGCAAATCCTAACTGCTCTACAATTATCATGAGTTTAGGATTAAAACCTCTTCATGATCTCTCTCCAATTAAACGTGTAGTTGTAAGTACATACCAAGCTGTATCTGGGGCAGGTAAAGAAGGTATTGAAGAACTTGAAAATCAAGTAAAACAATATACTGCAGGCGAAGAAATGACAGCAAATCTGTTGCCAACCGGCTCTGCTCCTAAACACTATCCTGTAGCATTCAACTTATTGCCACAAATTGATGTGTTCTTAGAAAATAATTATACTAAAGAAGAAATGAAGATGGTTTACGAAACGCAAAAAATTCTTCATGACGAAACTATTCAAGTAGTCCCAACTACAGTTCGTGTTCCTGTATATCGCTCCCATTCTGAATCTGTCTTGGTAGAAACAGCAGAACCTGTATCTGTAGAGGCTTTCAAGGTGGCATGTGAAAAATTCCCTGGGTTACAAGTTAAAGATAATCCTGCTGAACAAATTTACCCTATGCCATTGTATACATCTAATCAAAACAACTGTGAAATTGGTCGTATTCGTAAAGACTTATATAATGACAAAGGTATGAACTTCTGGATTGTAGGGGATCAAATTCGTAAAGGTGCAGCTCTTAACGCGTTGCAAATTGCTGAGTACTTGGTGGAAAAACAAGCATTTTAATCTATCAAGGGGGGGACATATATGAAAACCTTTGGTCGAGTGTTAACAGCTATGGTGACATCCTTTAATAGTGATGGATCCGTAAATATTGAAAATTGTGTTGCTATCGCCAATCATCTGTTAGATAATGGCTCTGATGGTCTTGTGGTTTGTGGCACAACGGGTGAAAACCCAACTATGTCTAGAGACGAAAAATTAGCTCTATTTAATGCGATTGCAAAAGAATGTGGACATAAAGGTTCGATTATTGCCAATGTAGGTAGTAACGATACAATGGCTTCTGCAGAATTTGTAAAGGAAGTCTCTAAAATCGATGGTATCGATGGTTTGCTAGTTGTAGTACCTTATTACAATAAACCGAACCAACAAGGTCAATATTTGCATTTTAAAACTATTGCAGAAGCTACTACATTGCCAATTATGGTGTATAATGTACCAAGTCGTGTAGGGACAGGTATTTTCCCAACTACCTTAGTTCAACTACATAACGAATATCCACATATTTGTGCTATCAAAGAGGCAAGTGGTAATTTAATGATTGCTTCTGAAATTAAGCGTTTAATGCCTGGAGATGATTTCATGGTATATAGTGGGGACGATGGTCTTACATTACCGATGTTATCTATTGGAGGATGTGGAGTCGTATCTGTAGTATCTCATGTAGCAGGCAAAGATATGAATGCTATGATTCAAGCTTATGAATCTGGCCATAACTACGAAGCGATTCGTATTCATCAAGCTTTATCAGAAATTATAAAAGCGATGTTCATCACCACAAATCCGATTCCTGTTAAATATGCAGCCCGTAAAATTGGCTTACCTGTGGGAAAATTTAATTTACCAATGTGTGAACCAACGGCCGATGAAGCAGCATATATTGATAAAGCATTAGCAGAATATCTAAAATAAAATATCAGTATAAAATAAAAACCAGTGACTACATTGTAGCTACTGGTTTTTATTTTATACTGCAATCTTACTGTTATTTTTGATTAGAGTGACATTATTTGTATTAAATTAATTGTATTTTAATGTAAAAATTTATAATTATGGTATAATTTCTCTGGAGATAGTATTTTTAACTATACTCTAGTCTACTGTTAATTCATGATAAACAGACAAATTGTGAAAGTTCGAACCGACCAATATGGCGGGTACATTTAAAACACAAGGAGTTTAGCATGATACTAACAATGTTAAAAGGTAAAATTCACAGAGCTACTGTGACACAAGCAGAGCTTGATTATGTAGGGAGCATTACAATTGATACAGATTTATTGAATGCATCCGGAATACGAGAATATGAACAAGTTCAAATTGTAAATATTAATAATGGAGCACGTTTTAGTACATATACTATTGCCGGAGAAGCAGGTAGTGGTGTTATATGTTTAAATGGTGCTGCTGCACGACATGTGCAAGTACATGATAAGATAATTATCATGTGTTATGCACAGCTTGATGAAAGCGAAGTTGAGAGCCATAATCCTCTCGTTGTATTTGTAGATAACAATAACAAGATAAGTCATATAAAAAACTATGAGAAACATGGTTTATTAGTTGATCAAAAATAATTGTCATTGATCGAATTACAGTAGACTGTATAGGACTATCTTCGTATTTACAATATAACGGAGGAATATAATGGAATTTATAACAACTATCGAAAATGTACGGAATACAGTAAATAGCTGGAGAAAAGAAGGTTACACAATTGGTTTTGTACCAACCATGGGATTCTTACATGAAGGACATGCTGCATTAATAGATCAAGCTAGAAAAAATAACGATAAGGTCATTGTCTCTATATTTGTAAATCCTATTCAATTTGGAGAAAATGAAGACTTGAGTACTTACCCTCGTGATATTAATAGCGATAAAAAGTTATGTGAATCACATGGTGTTGATCTTATTTTTGCTCCAAATCCGGAGGAAATGTACCAAGATAAAAAGGCATTTGTAAACATTGCGGATTTATCTGATACATTGTGTGGTATTCGCAGACCAATTCACTTTAAAGGCGTTTGCACTGTGGTGGCAAAATTCTTTAATATTATTCAACCAACAAATGCGTATTTTGGTGAAAAAGATGCACAGCAATTAGCCATTATACGTAAAATGGTCTTTGATTTAAATTTTCCTGTCAATATTATTGGTGTTCCCATTGTTCGTGAAGAAGATGGTTTAGCAAAATCTTCTCGTAATACATATTTGTCTAGTGAAGAACGGAAAGCTGCTACAATCTTGTATAAAGCTATTCAATTAGGAAAACAAACTATACAATATGGTTGTCCTGCTAAATGTATCATTGATACTATGACAGACACTATACAAACCGAACCGCTTGCTAAGATAGATTATATTTCAGTTGTTGATGCTAAGACTATGCAACCTGTACAAGAGGTTACTGCTCCAGTATTAGTGGCTATGGCTATATATATTGGTTCTACACGACTTATCGATAACTTCTCATACGATCCAAAATAAGGAGAGAAGTTATGAATCATTTACTTACACTCAACAACGTTCTTTCCAAATACTTGATTTTTATAATCCTAGGCTTTTCATGTATCGCCTATATAGTACCAGAATACTTTACTTGGGCAATCGCTTATACACCATTTTTACTTGGTATAGCAATGTTTGGAATGGGGCTTACTATTAAGTTTGAAAGCTTATGTAGTATCCTTAGGCATCCAAAAGATATTTGTATTGGTGTACTTGCACAATATACGATAATGCCTCTATTAGCCTGGGGAATCTGCCATATATTCACATTATCACCAGATATTGTTATTGGTGTAATATTAGTAGGTTGTTGTCCCGGCGGAACAGCCAGTAATGTTATAACCTATATTGCCAATGGTGATGTCCCTTTATCTGTAGGAATGACTATTACTTCAACATTGATAGCTCCCATAGTTACACCATTATTAATCTTATATATTGGTGGCGCATGGGTAGATGTTCAAGTACTACCTATGATGATTACTATGGTAAAAGTTATTATTGTGCCAATTTTATTAGGCGCAGCAATCCAATATGTATGTAAATCACATATTAATACTTTAACCAGCATTAGTCCGATCTTCTCAATGATTGCTATTATACTATTAATAGCAGCCATTATTGCTATCAACAAGGATAAACTATTCGTTTCTGGGCTTGAAACACTTATTGTTGTTGGTATACATAATATACTAGGTCTACTACTAGGCTTAGGTGTAGGAGCACTGCTTAAATTAAGATATGATAAAACTACAGCGCTAGCAATAGAGGTAGGAATGCAAAATAGTGGTTTAGCCGTAACATTGGCAGCAACAAATTTTGCATTAAATCCATTAGCGACGCTAGTAGGGGCTATTTTTAGTGTATGGCATAATATATCAGGTGCTATTTTTGCTACTCTACGGAGAGAAAATAGTTTACATTAAAAATAAACTTTATATATGTAACAAAAAAACGGCAACAATATGTTGCCGTTTTTTTGTTTATATTCTATCTCGCACAAGACCGATTACGAGACCCTCAATATGACAATCATCTACAATAATTGGATCAAAATCATCATTTTCAGGCTGCAAACGAATGTGACCATTTTCTTTGTAAAAACGTTTTACTGTAGCTTCATCATCGATACGTGCTACAACTACATCGCCATTATTTGCTGTATTTTGATGGCGTACGATGAGCATATCACCTTCATACATACCGATATTCATCATAGATTCGCCTTGAACACGAAGTAAGAAACAATCGGAATCACCAGTTAATTGAACTGGCAATGTAAGCGTGGACTCTAAGTTTTCCACCGCAGTAATAGGCATACCTGCTTGTACAGTACCGATAAGAGGTACTTGTTTAAGACCTGCACCTAAAAACTCAAAGTTATCAGAGCTAGACGTTTCATTACCAGTTACTGAAATAGAAGGTTTAGTATCTTCTAAAACAGTAATAGCACGATTTTTATTTGGATCACGCTTAATATAGCCAAATTTTTCTAGCGCATTCAAATGAGATTGAACAGTAGAAGTGGAACTTAGCCCTACATGTGTACAGATTTCACGAACTGTAGGACAACGATATTCATTATGTAATGAATCTTTTATAAAGTCTAATATACGGCGCTGTTTTGTATTAATATCTGTAGCAGGGCGTCTCACGATAAACCTCCAAAGTCAATCTAATGTCAAAATAATGTCAATATATCTATGCGTAAAAATTACCACATAACGTACTATATAATAAAAATATAAGATATTTACTTAACTTATATACCTATTATAGGCAATTTTAAAAGTTTTTGCAAACATTTGTTCTAAAACGCTTGACCGAACATTCGTTCGTGTGGTATTATAAGCATGTAAACAAACAAATGTTCTCAGATATTATGTTCGATGTAAATGTGAGGTATGAGATGAAAAATATATTGATGATGGTAGGAATGTGCTTAACAGTATTATTTGGTTATAATATGTCAAATCCTACAACAGAGGTAAATACACATAATGTACGTGAAGTAAAGGTTCAAGCAGGTGATACAATGTGGGATATTGCAGCACGTACAGCTCATAAAGATATGGATGTTCGTGAAATGGTATATGCTATGAAGGAACTCAACAATATTAGCGATTCTGGTGCGCTTGTACCTGGTACCGTTTTGAAAGTACCAGCAAATAAATCTGATAGTCCAGTTAGAGCTTTGGACTATATGGCTCAAAACTAAATATATATGGGTTAATCCCACGCAAAAAAGCAGCTACTCTAACAGAGATAGCTGCTTTTTGTTATCTAATGTATGTTATTAAACGATTTATAGTTATTGTCTAAATCAACTGATTTATGATTGTTATCTAAATCGCTTTTCAAAAATTGTAGAGATAGGATTATCTACAAACTTATTCGCTTCATTAATATAACGACGAACCATATTTACACTATGATGACGTGTTTGTCGCATAATATTACGTTCTTCAACACCATAAGCTGCTGCAGTCGTTGCAAAGCCATGACGTAAACTATGGGCGCCATACATAGTCGGATCTAGACCAATAAGAGAAATATATTTTTTTACGATTTCTGAAATCATCTTATCGGATATAGCTGTTTTACGTAAAGACATATTTTTTGTAAACCCTCTAAATACAGGTCCCTCAGTAATACCAGAAGCACGTAACCATTGTTGTAAGGCTCGTACTGCATCTAACGGAGAAGCAGATAAATGTGGGATAGCTACCACGGCACCTTGACCTTCTTGGTCGGCCTTAGAGGATGCTACAAAGATTTCAACACCTTGTGGTAAAAATTGAAGATTTTCTACTGTAATAGCCGCAATCTCACTGCGACGGAAGGCACCCATAAAGCCAATCAAAAGAATAGCTTTATCACGCAATAATTGAAGTTCCGGAACATTTAGCTTAGCCATACAGTCTATAATATCTTCAATATCTTCTAATAAAACTGGTGTTTTCCCTTGTTGAAACGTTCCTTTTAACCGTCTAATGCCACGTAAGGCCTGTTTTACAATAGGTGCCATACATGGATTATTTCTTTGACCAGAAGCATTAAAATTTTCAGATATAGCACTTATACGACGTGAAATTGTATTTGCCTTTGCATAATCTGCTAGATCGTTAATATAATTTACTATTGTTTCTGGTGTAGCTGGAAAATAAGATACCTTTTGATAGGTACACCAATCTACAAAATCGTCCCAATCCGATTCGTAAGCATCAAGAGTATTCTCGGCCTTAGATAACAATATGCTTTGTTTTGCTTTCATAGACAACTTTGTACTATTCATAAGCGCATCGTTATTGCGCAAATAGAAATGTTTTTGTTGTTTCTTAGACTTTGACATAATTCACCCTTACCCCTAAAATATCAATATAATTGTACCATAGATTAGATCTATATATGCTATAATTAGAGAATATAATAACTTATTCGGGAGAATTTACCAATACATGACGAAGAAATATATATTAGTAGGAACAGTCCTTGTTCTTTTAGGTACAACTGGCTGCTCATACATTCCAACAGAAAACATTTCTTATGGTGTATATTATAATGATACAGATCTATCAAATACACCAAAGAACAAATTACAAGCGCGTTTGCAAGAGTTGAACGATAAGATACCTCAGACTATATCTATCGATATGGGAAATAATAAAAAACAACAAGCTACATATCATGATTTAGGCATTCAATTCGATACAGAGGGTTTGGTAAAAGCTATTTCCACATACGGCTATGAGGATGATATGTGGACAGTACTGTCACATAGATTTAATGGATTATTTTATGGTCATCATTTTAAACCACAATATAAGTTAGACGAAGTAAAGGGGAAAACATATCTCACTGAGTTAGCAAAAACAATAGATACACCTGGTCATGATGCATATCTTACTGTTGAAAATGGACAAGTAGTAATACATCCCGCCAAAGAAGGTAAACGTATTGATATCGATGCCACCCTCAAAAAGCTGAAAGATGATTTACAATCTGGCGATAGTATAAATTCACTTTCTATGGTATTTACTACGCAGAATACAGTAAAAGTTACCGATACTGATCTAAAACCTTTAAATACTGTATTAGCATCTTTCACAACGGAGTATAATCCAGGTAATGAAAGCAGAACACATAATATCCAATTAGCTTCTGATAAGATAAATGGTACACTCATTAAGCCAGGCGCACAATTCTCCTTTAACGATGTTGTAGGCGAACGTACTGCAGAAGCTGGCTATGATGATGCACCTGTTATGATTGATGGCAAATTAGTTCCTGGCATTGGTGGCGGTATTTGCCAAGTAAGTTCTACTATTTTTAATACAGCTTTATTATCCGGAATGAATATTGTTGAACGAACTCCTCACTTTGAACCAGTTGGATATATTCAAGCTGGCAGAGATGCTACTGTAGCTTGGGGCTATTTAGATTTTAAGTTTAGAAATCCATATCAGCATTCTATTTATATCTTAAGCGTTATGAATAATGGAACCTTAACTATTTATATTATTGGTACAGCTCAAGATAAACCAAAAAATGTATCTATCTCTGTAGGCGATTACAGTGAGATTCCTAATAAAACAATAACTAAGGTAGATCCATCTTTAAAAGAAAAAGAGGTACAAGAAGGACATGTAGGCTTGAAAATGAATACATATAGAACCATTACATATGGCAACTGGGTTACTCAAACCGATTCCTTTGAGTCTGTATATGACCCAGTAGATACAATTATTACAATGCCTACTACATCTGAAGCAGCAGTAAAAAAAGGTGACAAAAAGAAAACATAATTATAGTTTTTATGAAATATAGCCTAAACTATTGACCATTAGATATAAATAGTTTAGGCTATAATTTGGGCTGTAAATGAGAAATCATTATAGACGTAAATAAATTAGTATAGATTAATTATTAAAATAAAAAGCATAAGATATTCTCAATAATTATCATTTAGATGAGAGTAGAATAGAAGAGGAATTTATGGACACAATTTTACAATTTGATCACTCTTTAATCTTCTATGTACATGAACATTTTGTATATAGTTTTTTAACACCAATTATGGCATTTATTTCAAAAATCACAAGTAATGGCGCATTATGGATTATAATAGCCTTATTATTAATGCTACAAAAAAAATATCGCGTTTTAGGCGTGGCAATTATTATTGCTTTAGGATTTGTATTTATAATTGGCGACCAAGGTTTAAAACCAAATGTAGCGAGATTAAGACCATTTGTTGATTTTCCAAATGTAACGGTGCCGTTAGAATCTGCACTACCAAAAGCTACAAGCTATTCATTCCCATCAGGTCATAGTTTTGGTTCATTTGCATCATCTATGACCATTTACCTAGGCTTAACTCAAATAGCGCCTCAGAAGCGATATTTAGGGATTTTAGCATTGTTAGGTTCAATAGTAGTAGCGTTCTCTAGAGTTTACTTATTTGCGCATTATCCAACAGATGTATTAACAGGTTTAGTATTAGGGATCATCGTAGGATTTATTGCCTGGAAGTTAGCAAGAATTGGTTGGAACTGGTGGACTAACCGTCATAATGATGTAGAATACGAACCATACACATTTAAACGTAAATAAGCAAAAAACTTGATGAAATAAAGGATTGGGCCATTTAGGCCCAATTTTCTTATATAAATTACTTCCGATAATATATCGTTATCGGAAGTTATTTGTGTTCAAAACAAAAACTAGCCTATAAGTCTATAAGCTAGTTTATTTTAGTTAATCAAAATAATCAGTAAAAAATTAATTATTTATCATATGAATCTATTTCTTTTATATATTCCGCTAACTCAGGTTCATCAATAGTAACTTTATCAAACTTAGGTTCAATAATTATATTACCGTTATAATCCATTAGGCCATATTTCCCTTTAGATTTATAAACAAATAAAGCTTTATAAAATGATGTTATATCGTCATCATAATGTGGTAATTTAAATAATTTATAACCTGAGTTTGTATCAATTACATATTTTATTTTATCATAAGTTGCTGTAGTAACTTTATTTAATACATAATTAGGCTTTGATGTATCTATACTATCAAAAACATCAGCATAAAATACACCTGAACTAGCATTAAAAATACTATTACCATATGAATCTTTCAAAATAAAGCTACGATCACTTAATCTTTCATAAGAATAGTTATTCGTAGCAACTATAGTTTGATCTAATGAGTCTACTATACCATACCTATTATTTTTATCAGTCACAACAAAGTACTTAAACTCTTTACCTAAATGTTTTATAGATTTATATTTAGGAGGAATAACGATTATATTATCCTTTGTCTTCATACCATATAAAGTATTACCTTTATCATCTACTTCTGAAAATAAATCATAAACATCTGATGGAGCTCTACTATAAAAATTCTCATCAGAATATGAATCACCTCCCGCACCATCATTATTACGTATTTCTATATAATCATTTCTGTTAATAAGGTCTATAGCTTCATCAACACTAAGTAAAACACCATTTTCTGTAAGATATTTTGTATAATCATCTATAGTATATAATTTATAAAGATATTTTTTATCTTTTCTAGACCAATATTTGGTAATACTCTCTTTGATACTTCTAATAGGACTATCAATAATTGGATTGCCGCTTACTCTATTATATACATACCAATATTCTCCTTTTTTACCTAATATTATAGTATCACTTAAATCATCATAATCAGTAATCACATCATTAATAGCATATGTATCATCTAAGTTTAATAATTTAAAGCCCCCATTAGTGAAAGCTTTAGCAAATTTATAATAGAACTCATATTCATACCCTACTGGTAAATAGGCTAGTTCAACTAAATTTACATATCGTTTTTGACCATTTTCATAAAATGATCCATATACATAGTTATTATTATATCCTTTTATATACTCCACATGTAAGTTATCATATGGGCCCAATATCCATTGTCCTTTTTCATCAACAATGGTATTGCCAGTTTGGGGATTCTAATGTAATATATTCTTTTGCAGCTATTATATTACATGAAACCAATGCTATTGCAAAGCTTAATATAAACTTTCTCATAAAGCACTCCATTACACAACACATCAATAGTTGATTTCATATTAACATATTTATATTCTTTAAATAAACTATACTTTTCATATTCTTAATTATTCTATATGCCAATAAAGTATTATTATTACATAAAATTTATATTGAATTTTTTAGAATTAGATTGTAAAATAGTAATATAAATTATCTAATTTACTCATACTCTTATGGAGGAATTTTATGTGCTGGTGTGATATTGTAAGTAAAGCCAAAATTGGCGGTTTAAAACATTTAGGAAATGGCATGGAGAGTTCTTTAAGATTTCTTGCTGAAATGGTTGTTGGTTTAAGTATTATTCGCGTGTTAGTTAACTGGGTTTTTGGTATCTAATTTCTCAGATGAATATGAACATATTAATAGGCGCTTAGTTATCTAAGCGTCTTATTTTTATATTTTTTGATTTATAAAATTAGTTCCTTAACTACACCCAGTATATTATTCATATGCTTCACTGCAATCAATGTATTCCATAATAATTTGGCAGATCTGACCATCTTTATCAAATGCCCAGTATACTGGATATAAACCATCGCCAAATCCAGATTGAATCATCGGTACAGTCAATTCTGTATCAGGAATTGTGAAGTTAATCCAATCTCCTTTGGAACGTTGGTATTGTGGATATGCCATAGCATTTAATTGGAATAAATCACTATAATAGTCATCGTAGATATTTTTTTCAGGGTAGTTTATATGCCATTGTTCATAAAACTTATTATATGTTTCAATTGTTTGTGCATCTATAATTGTAGCTAAACCTGAATCTACAGGAAATCCAATATAGGTATCTCCATCATCTAAATCGGTTAAGTCTTCAGTTCCTTTTAATGCTAATTCATAGTATACAGGTTCATTGCCACTAAAAACAACTCGACTAGCTACATAACGATATTCATTTGGTTCCATTTCGATTATCTTAGTCTCTAACAAATACGTACCTGGTGTTACCTGTCTAAGATATGTATCTGGTTTGCTTGGTAATGTTACTAGAGGATCACAACACGTAATATAACCTGTTGGAAAATTTACCGTCCACATAGGTAATGTGTGTAACGGAAATCCTTTTAACTCTTTTCGGTTAAATAAATCGTGATATGGTACAGTAGGTTTTAATTTACCTTCAGAACCTAATCGGTTAAAGGTTTGAATCCATTCGCTAGTTAATTTAGATTGTTCCATATTACTCCTCGGCTTCGTATTTACAATGAATATATTCGCCTTCTAATACTTCGTAGGCTGCGGTTTTACGTATAATTTGCTTTACTAATGTATCTAGTTTAGAACCATTTGTATAGTCTGCAGGTGCATAATAACGGATACGATGATGACGCATCATCTTATATACCTTTTCTTTATCTTTCTTAAATGGATCATATACACCTATAGAATGACCCCCATTAGCGTTCACAAGACTCATACAAGGAATATCTGTATCGCTATCCCCAATATAAATCATGTTACGGAACGGCACTCGTTGATTTTCAGGCTTGATGTAATCATTAACACCAGTATCATTAATATCGAGAATTCCTTTTTGAATGCGGAACAAAAATTGTGTCTTATTCGTATAGTTAATGGCTTGTGCAGGCCAAACAGCGACACCTTTATCGTCGAACATAAATGCACTGGCATAGATTTTGGTGAAAGCCCCCTCTTTTGCCATTTCAGTGCCTTCGATCATTTCTTTTAAGCCAGACGAAATAATATAATGTTCAATCTTAACGCCTTGTTCTAAGCCATATTGACGAATGCGTTCAAACCAAGTCCGTACCCCTTCGTATAATTCTACTTGATTGCCGTATTCCATGAGCTTATCTTTTGTTACATAGAAATGGCCTACTGCTTCTTGAATCATTTTGTACATATAGGCTAAGTTATTATCCATATCATGTTTTTTAGCCAATTGATTTGATTCATGCCAAAATTGTTTGATTTGCTCTTCGTTATAACCTACCGATTGAATGAAACCTTGTGCCTGCATATCGTCAGGGGTTAATGTCTTATCAAAGTCGTAACACATTGCTAACACGGGCATAGATGAGTCAGATGATTGTAAATTATCTTTACTATCTTTCTTATACGTTATCATAAATGCACCTCCTTTTAAACTAAACAAAAATACATTTACACTCTCTTATATTCCTGAGATTCCTTCTTGACAACCCCTTTGGTATCTATTTTACACGGTAAGTCAATTCATTTAATTTAGTAATTTCTAGTAATTTTGCTTAAAATAAGCTATCTTGTGTTATAGTTTCCTCTACAATCCAGCTCTTCTCCGTACTTTCTTTGATAATTTCTCTTTTTGAAAGTCTTCCAATAAGTAAGCTAGAATTTAGATCATGATGTAAACGATTATATCGAACTGCTGCTTGATTAGTATTGGCATAACAATAACGGCAAAAGTGGCTACAGCTATCGTAAGCACCAATATCACCATGTAAATAACAATTACATTCTGGTCTCGCTGGCGTACGTTTTGGTGCTTTTAATTTTATATTCCAGGCCCTTTCATAACAATCTAAAGTAAGGCACCCCTCTGTATCAGCACCAAGTTCTTTAAAGATATACCCTTCTCCACAAGTTTTGAGAGTCATATGATGAGAACGAGCTATGGATAGAAATTCTTTGATGATCTTAGTTTGAACATCTAAACTTGGTCTATATCCTTCTGGAAAATTCTGAGCCACCTTATCCAATATATCTAAAAAGCTAACAACAACTGTATCTGTATAACCTTTAAGGGCTTGAGCCATTTTGTAAAAGCTTTCACAATGAAAATCAACGGTATATTCATTAGTTAAAATGATAGGATCATAGCGCCACACCATAGATTGAGAATTAAGCTGTTTAGAAATATGTTTAAATCCTTCTATAACAGACACATAAGTTGGCACGTAGGGTTCAATATCAGTTCCATAAGGCGTTATAGTCATATGCCAGTATTGTCTGTAATCAACAATTTCATTTAGTAGTGGAATAAACGGTAAAGGATTCTTTGTACAGAATGCAATACCATCTACCACTTCTTGATTAATTGGATACCGTGTCACCTGTAGGGGAACCTGTAGAGGATTATAAGGATTACGAACATCTACAAACCCTTCACGGACACGATTGATTAGCCATTGGCCATAAAAAGCAGGAATATCTGTACGTTGTCCAGTCTGTAATATCATAGCCCTGCCCTTTCCTTAAAATAAAACATAGAAGTATTATATCATACCTCATAGTTAGTATTTATGGAATTAATGTGATTTTTGCTGTATAGTTCGTTATTATTTTATGATACTATAAATACTATAGAATATGAGGAGAAGTAAAATATGAACGATATTTTTGAACGCAATCACCCTATGAAGGATGATAAAGACTTTATTACATCCTATTGGACAGATCGGGCTAAAGATTTTGGTGCTTTACGCGCTAAAGAATTGGAAAGTCCAAAACTAAAATTATGGATAGACGAATTAACAAGTCATATATTTGATTCTGATAGATCTTTACGTATATTAGATATTGGTTGTGGAGCTGGATTTTTCAGCATCATCCTATCTCAACTAGGTCATACAGTGCATGGTATTGATATTACGCCCAATATGATAGATGAAGCGAATCAACTAGCACAGTCGCTAGATTGTGATGCAACTTTCTCCGTAATGGATGCAGAAAATCTTAGCTTTGATACTAATACCTTTGATATCGTTGTAGCTCGTAATGTGACGTGGAACTTACCTCATCCAGATAAAGCCTATGCCGAATGGTTACGCGTTATTCGCTCAGGTGGTTTAATTCTCAATTATGATGCGGAACATGCTCGTAATCACCATGATTTACCGCAATCCGTTCATCATGCTCACGAACATGTTAGTAAGGAATTAAAAGAACGATGTCACACCATTTATCATATGCTCGAGATTTCTTCTTATACACGACCAGAATGGGATAAAGAACTGCTCACTAAATTAGGTGCTAGCTCTGTATCAATTGATCCCACAGTAGGCCCTCGTATTTACAGCGAAGAAGATGAATTTTATATTCCTGTACCAATGTTCTTGGTGAAAGTAATAAAATAGTATTTATAGTAAAACATTATAAAATAAACCCACTCCATATAATATGTACCCCTTTATTAGTTATTTAGTAAAGGAACATATCATAAAATGAGTGGGTTTTCTTTTATTTATTATTTCTTATTGTCTTTGATGATAGAGTCATCAAAGCTATAGGTTGTTATAAATTTTGTTTTAGGGTTGGCTGCATTACCAACCTCTTCTAAATATTTATTAGAGGCTACTTGAAGATCCTTCTTATACGCATCAGCCAATGTTTGTAAATTATTCGTATCGCTCACACGTTTAAAAGTTTGATCCGAAAATTTAATAGTATCTGTTTTTGAATCATAAATAAGATCAGTATTTGGTATATCCCTAATATCCATCTTGATTGTATTTGGATTTGAGCTCTCTGAATTACCTACTATATCATTAGCACTCATTACAAGTGTAAGGGCCGTAATATAATTTAGACGAGCTTCCTTTATATCCCCTACCATTTGGGTAGATTCAATAACAGGTCTCTTTTCAGGTGTTGTATATTGATAGTTATAGGCTTTCATATCTGCTGTATAAATCGTCTTACTATCGTTACGAGCCTTTACATTAAGGATAAAAATTGGTGTGTCTACAGCACTCACTACATTTTGAACGGTATAGCCTGAGTAAGCAATCCATTCCCCTTCAGGTCCTTTAGACTGAGAAGACGCACTATTACTACTACAACCAGCTAATATAAATAAACTAACTAGCACGATACAGAGTGAAAGGTATTGAAGTATTCTTTTTAGCATAGCAGTACCTCGTATACAAACTTATATTATATAAATACAAACCTAAATAGTACTACAATAGACAACAAGAAGTTAATCAATTACAGATATAGTTTTTTTCTAATATATTAGTTACTGAAATACGCTTGAGCCTTAGTGATTTCTGCGCGAAGTTTTTCTTCATCAATAGTAAGCAATTCTTTGTCTTTCATAAGAACTTTACCGCCTACGATTGTAGTATTTACATCGGAGCTATTAGCAGAGTATACAAGAGCTGCTAAATCATTGTAACGAGGCATCCAGTGCATACCAGATACGTCATATAACACAATATCTGCACGATAGCCTTTAGCTAGTACTCCAAGATCTGTATATCCCAACGCCTTTGCACCTTCTACAGTGCCCATGTTCCATGCTGCTTGAGCAGGAATAGCCTTTGGATCATAAAGACGTGCTTTATGTAATGTTGCTGCAAGACGTACTTCTTCAAGCATATCAGCATTATTATTAGAAGCGGAGCCATCTGTACCAAGACCAACCGTAATACCTTTGGCAATCATTTCAGGTACTGGTGCAATACCGCTAGCTAATTTTAAATTAGATTGTGGGTTATGCGCTACCGCTACATTATTTCCAGCCATAATAGCCATATCTTCATCTGTTACATGAACGCAGTGTGCGGCTAAGGTAGTATTCCAGAATAAACCTAAATCATGCATATGCGCAATTGGTGTCTTACCAGTAGCTTTCATAACATTCTCCACTTCTCCTTTTGTTTCGGACAAGTGCATATGAATACCACAATTTAATTCATGAGATAAGGCAATCACCTTTTCCATATAATCATCAGGGCAAGTATATGGTGCATGTGGTCCAAGCAATACTTTGATGCGGTCATTATCAAAGCCGTTCCAAGTGCGGAATAAGTCAGCATTTTCAACTAATGCTTGATCTGCTGTTGGGGATACACCGGCTAAGCCACGTGACAATACAGCGCGAATACCTGTTTCTTTTACCACCTCAGCAGTAGTATTCATAAAGAAATACATGTCGCTAAATGTAGTGGTACCAGTGCGCAACATTTCAGCAATACCGAGTTGTGTGCCGTACCGTACATAATCGTCATTTAATTTTGCTTCTGTTGGCCAAATAGCCGTTTCAAGCCATTCCATAAGCTCAAGATCATCTGCATAGTTTCTAAATAGACCCATCGCAATATGAGTATGTGTATTTACAAGACCTGGCGTAGCCAATTGACCTTTACCGTCTAGTACTTCCTTAGCAGAGTCTTTTACCTTTTCAGCTTCAATATCGTTTAAAATAGCTGTAATATAACCATTATTAATTTCAATGGCATGATTTTTAAGAACCCCCTCATCGGTGAGGACGTCTACATGAGTAATCAATAAATCAGACATAGTCTTCCCTCATAGGTATAACCGAGCCATGATAGCTCGGTTATATTTGTTTAATTTGAAAGCTAGTATAGTTTAGATACAAAATGTATTACAGAAACCATTATATTTCAATACAGTATTAGTTTACTTTTGTTAGGTAATCGATTTGTTCTTGTGTTAAAGAATCTAAATCATACCCCATCGAGTTCAACTTAAGTTTGGCGATTTCCACATCTAATTCATGAGGCAATACGTATACTTTTGGATCCATTTCTTTACCGTTTTTCAAAATATACTCTGCAGCAAGGGCTTGCATAGCAAAGGACAAGTCCATAATTTCTGCAGGGTGACCATCGCCAGCTGCAAGGTTTACTAGACGGCCTTCAGCCAATACATAGAGTTTACGACCATCAGACATAGTATAGCCTTCGATGTTTTGGCGAACCCGTTCGTGGCTTACAGCAAGTTCAGTAAGATCAGAAACGTTCACTTCGCAATCAAAGTGACCAGCATTACACAAGATAGCTTTATCTTTCATCACTTCGTAATGTTCTTTTACGATAACATCTTTACAACCTGTTACAGTACAGAAGATATCGCCCACTTTAGCAGCTTCAATCATAGGCAATACTTTAAAGCCATCAAATACAGCCTCAACTGCTTTAATTGGATCTACTTCAGTTACATATACGTGGGCACCAAGGCCTTTTGCTCGCATAGCAACGCCTTTACCGCACCAACCGTAACCAGCAACGACAACGTTTTTACCTGTTACAGTCAAGTTTGTAGTACGCATGATGCCGTCCCAAACGGACTGACCTGTACCATAGCGATTATCAAAAAGATATTTACAGTAAGAGTCGTTTACTGCAATCATAGGGAATGTTAATTGTTTAGCATTCTCTAATGCATATAAACGATGTACACCTGTTGTAGTTTCTTCACTCCCCCCTAACAAACGTTCTTTTGCATCTTGACGTGTAGTATGCAATAGATTTACTAAATCACCACCATCATCGATGATAATATGTGGTTTGTGATCAAGTGCTTTATGGAGGAAGTTAAAATATTCTTCATCAGTACAATCGTACCAAGCATATACAGTAATGCCCATATCTACAAGACCTGCAGCTACATCGTCTTGTGTAGACAACGGATTGGAGCCCGTTACAATTACATCTGCACCACCGCGTTTTAAAACAGTCGCGAGGTATGCTGTTTTTGCTTCCAAGTGGACACTAACAACAATTGTTTGGCCTTTGAAAGTTTGTTCTGCTTCAAAACGGTCACCTAATGTGTTTAATGTAGGCATAAAGTTAGAAACCCAATCAATTTTTTTGCGACCTTCTGTTGCTAAATTTATGTCTCTAATTAAAGATTGCATAATATCTCCTTTTACTCATACAAGTAGATACAATAAAATAAATAGTTGATAGTAAATCTACTTAGATTTATTGATACTATATAATTTTGTTAATATCATTGTAGATACTTAATTATATAGATAATATATTTATTATATATAGAATGCTTAATAAGCTAATCATTAAGATAATAGACTATTTAGATTCTACAATCTGGCGTAGCTTATCGATTGACTCTTCATAATTTGGAGTCAATACTCCCTCTTCGGTGATAATCGCTGTTACAAGTTCATGAGGTGTTACATCAAATGCAGGATTAAGTACATCAATACCACTAGGGGCTGTTTGAACACCGTGTAAAGCAGTTACTTCATCATCGTTGCGCATCTCAATAGGAATATCTCCACCATTTTCCAGACTAAAGTCAAATGTACTATAAGGAGCGGCTACATAGAACGGAATATTGTGGAATTTAGCTAGTACAGCCACACCATAGGTACCAATTTTATTGGCTACATCCCCTTTTGTAGTGATGCGGTCAGCACCGACGATAACGGCATCAATTAACCCATGTTGCATCGCATAGGCTGCCATATTATCTGTTTCAAGAGTAATAGGAATACCATCCTCGTGAAGTTCAAAGGCTGTAAGTCGAGCACCTTGTAATAATGGACGTGTTTCATCAGCATACACGCGTTCCAATTGTCCATTTTCATGTAATTTACGGACAACACCAAGAGCTGTACCTAAACCACCTGTAGCTAGTGCACCAGCATTACAATGAGTTAAGATGCGAATATTCTTTTTATCTTCAAATAATGTAGCCCCTGCTTCGGCCATACGTCTATTCAAAGACACATCTTCTTCGTGAATGATAATAGCCTCTTTTGTAATGAGGTCTACTACTTCACTCATTGAGGACATACTGTCAACATTAGTTTTCACAAGAGAAATGACACGATCTACAGCCCAAGCTAAATTGATTGCTGTAGGGCGAGTTTCTTTTAAGGTCTCACTAAACTCATATAAGCTTGTAAGTTGTTCACTAAATGGCGCCTCTAAACGTCCTGTTTCCATAGCAGCTAAAATGAGACCATAACTAGCAGCTACACCAATAGCAGGTGCACCACGAACGCGAAGCATTTTAATAGCTTCGGCCACTTGGCGCCAATCTGTACAGTGAACGTATGTAATTTCAGTAGGCAATTTAGTTTGATCTAATAGTACCAGCGTATCTTTACGCCATTCAATATTAATCATAACTTCTCCTTCGATGAACTATTGTGTATCATTATGAGTTGATTATAGTTTAAAACCACCATATTCATGCATGCGATTATGAGCATCATAACGAGCATCCACATCGATTGCATCAATAGCACCTAAGATAAGAGATTTTAGTTGGGCCGCCATATTGCCCATCATTTCTACAACTTCCGCATGTGTCAAAGCAGATTCAGAAATACCTGCTGCATAGTTGGTAATCATAGAAATCGTAGCATATGCCATTTCAGCTTCATTAGCAAGGTTTACTTCTGGTACATTAGTCATACCTACTGTATCGCCACCGAGCATGTGGAACATTTTGATTTCTGCAGGAGTCTCAAAACGAGGTCCTTCAGTACATACATAGGTACCGCCATTGTGTATCGTAAGGCCTTGTTCCGTACCTACCTTTTGAAGAATATTACGTAATTCAGGGCAGTATGGATTTGTTACATCAAGATGTGCCACTGGACGGTCCCCGCCTTCATAAAACGTAGTGATGCGGGTCTTTGTGAAATCTAAGAATTGGTCAGTCAACACAAAATGACCTGGCTTAAAGTTCTCATTTAAAGAACCTACTGCTGTCGTGGAGATAATAAATGTAACGCCTAGTTTTTTGAGGCCCCAAATATTAGCACGATAGTTAATTTTGTGTGGAGGAATTGTATGATCTTTGCCGTGACGAGCTACAAAAATTACAGTTTTCCCATGGTATGTACCTTGTACATAATCTATTTCACCATATGGTGTCATTAAGGATTCTTCATGAATATTTTCAAAGATGGACGGATCATAAACACCAGTACCACCAATTACGCCAATTGCACTCATTGTGACCTCCTATTATTAATAACTCTATCTTTTATTTTCTCATAGAATAGAAAAACAGGCTATAGGAAAAACCTAGTAGCCTGTATTTTTTCTACATATTATAAAGTTTTTATTGAATTGGACCTTTTGAAGTGAACATATTTTGTAACTCTTCACGTGTGAAATGATATTTTTCATTACAATAATGGCAAACAAGCTCTGTTACGTCATCTTCCAAAATAGCATTCTTATCTTCTTCACGTAATGTCATTAGCACACTGGCAAAGCGATCACGACCACAACGACATTGGAAATGAATTGGTTCATTATATACTTGATTCACAGTTAAACCATCGAGAACGCGTTCCATAAGACCTTTACCATCTGGATTTGCTTTCAAATATTCTGTAATAGGACCAAGTTCATTAATATTCTTTTCTACTTGTGCTAATGCTTCATCTGTAGCATCCGGTAAGGCTTGTACGATAAAACCTCCAGCTACAACTGTATGGTAATCTGGATCTACTAATACACCTAAACTAATCGTTGACGGTACTTGTTCAGATGCATATAAATAATATGCCAAATCCTCTGCTACTTCACCACTTTGAATCGGGCTTGTAGAAGTATAGTCTTGCGCCAATTGTGTAAATCGTGTAACTTGTACTTCCCCATTATGACCTACGGCAGCACCAACATCAAGCTTACCAGCATGCTTTAAAGGTACATCTACATGTGGCTCGTCTACATAGCCTCGAACCGTATTATCAGAGAATGCATCTACATGAACTACACCTAGTGGACCATCACCTTTGATACGAAGACTTACGTTTTCATGGTTTTTAAAATCACCAGCCAATAAAATAGCTCCCGTCATAGCACGACCTAAAGCAGCTGTTGCTACAGGCCATAAATCATGACGTACACGAGCTGTTTCAACTGTATCGGTTGTTACAGCTAAAGACATACGAACCCCTTCTCGGGTTGTAAAACGTTTTATATAATCCATTCTATCATTCCTTATTTCTACTTATTTTATATAAGATATTATATTTATATTGCTTATATAGTATATCATGTCAAATATTTAACTTTCAATAATAAAGAATATATGTTCGTCTAGTCTGATTTAAAGTTAAAAGAACATATTTTCGATGATATAAAAACACCCAGTACCATGAGATACTGAGTGTTATATATACAGTTCTTAGATTTGATCGATAAGGTTAACCATTTCGATTGCACCCATAGCACAATCATAACCTTTATTACCCGCTTTTGTACCAGCGCGTTCGATAGCTTGCTCGATGTTTTCAGTAGTCACTACACCAAACATAACTGGAATACCAGTTTCTAATGAAACGTGGGCAATGCCTTTTGCTACTTCATTACATACATAATCATAATGAGTAGTAGAACCACGAATAACTGCACCTACACAAATAACTGCATCATAACGACCAGATAAGGCAGCTTTTTTAGCAATCAATGGAATTTCATAAGCACCGGGAACCCAGATTACTGTAATGTCCTCTTGTTTAACGTCATGACGCAATAAGCAGTCTTCTGCTCCACCAATTAATTTCGACGTGATGAATTCATTAAAACGAGAACCAATAATAGCAAATTTCTTACCAGAACCTAACAAATTACCTTCTTGAACTACCATTATGATGACCTCCTATAATCCGTACATAGATTTTCTATGTGTGATAAAAACATTCTAAATTGAAGATAGACCATTATTAGTCTTCTAACATATGACCCATTTTTTCTTCTTTTGTTTTCAAATAGCCTGCATTAAATTTATTTGCTGCAATAATAAGTGGTACACGACTAGTCACATTAATTCCCCAATGTTCTAAGCCATGACGTTTTTCTGGATTGTTAGTTAATAAGCGAATACTATTAATACCTAAAAAGCGTATAATTTGTGCCGCCAAAGAATATTCACGCATATCTGCAGGGAAACCTAATTGCTCATTCGCCTCTACTGTATCAAGGCCTTGTTCTTGTAATGCATAGGCTTTAATTTTATTAGTCAGCCCAATACCTCGGCCCTCTTGTCGCATATATACAACAACGCCTTTGCCTTCTTTTTCAATAGCGCGCAACGCATTGTCTAATTGTTCGCCACAATCACAGCGCTTAGAACCAAATACATCGCCTGTTAAACATTCAGAATGAATACGTACAAGCACATCGCTACAATCTTGAACATTGCCCTTTACGATAGCTAAATGCTCTTTATGATCTAATTCATTTTTAAATACAAAGATATTAAAATCACCAAATTTAGTAGGCAACTTAGAACAAGCACCAAGCTCAACCATATCTTCATGTTGTTTACGATATTCTATAAGTTCTGCTACAGAAGCAATTTTCAAGTCATGCTCCTTAGCAAATTTCATAAGATCTGGCAAACGGGCCATATCGCCATTGTCTTTAGTAATCTCACAAATAACAGCTACCTCTTGTAGACCTGCCAAGCGGCAAAGATCGATAGATGCCTCCGTATGACCTTGTCGTACCAATACGCCTCCCTCTTTATAGACAAGTGGGAACACATGACCTGGACGGCGGAAATCTTGAGGTTTTGCAGTTGGATCTAACAATTTTTGAATTGTATAGGCACGCTCTGCTGGAGAAACGCCTGTTGTAGTATCTACATGGTCAACAGTAACTGTGAAAGCAGTTTCATGGTTATCTGTATTTTTGGCAACCATGGCAGGAATGCCAAGCTTTTCTAACGCTTCACGACGCATTGGGGTACATACGATACCGCGCGCGTATTTAACCATAAAATTAATATTTTCTTGTGTAACAAACTCAGCTGCAATGATAAGATCGCCTTCGTTTTCACGGCTTTCATCATCAACAATAATAACAGGCTTACCTGCTTTGAGGTCTTGTAAGACCTCTTCAATAGAATGTAATTGTTCGCTCATAGGAACGCTCCTTACTTATTACATAAATCCATTCTCTACTAAGAGGGATTGCATAGATTTCTTTGTTTTATCCTCAGTAGGTTCACTACCGAGATTCATAAAATGACGAATGTATCGACCAGCTATATCCGTTTCTAAATTAACTTCCGTACCAATATGGGCAGAGCCTAAAATTGTTTCGCTCAGCGTATGAGGAATGATAGATACGGAAAAACTGCTGTCCGTTCGTCGCATAATTGTGAGGCTAATACCATCGATTGTAATGGAACCCTTATAAATAACGTAATCTATTACCGATTTCGGGGCCTCTACAGTAAAGATAATGGCATTATCCGTTTGTTCGCGATTAATGATGCGGCCTGTACCATCTACATGGCCTGCCACAATGTGACCACCAAATCTACCATTAGCAAGCATAGCTCGCTCTAAGTTGACTGGTTGATGGACTTTCAAATTAGTAAACGTAGTCATCTTAATGGATTCTGGCATCACATCCGCTGTAAATATACTATTGCCAATCGTTGTGGCCGTCAAGCACACCCCATTAACAGCTACGGAATCACCAACTTTTAAATCGCTAAAAATTTTTTCTCCTCGAATTGTTATGGTTAAGGATTTAGGGCCCTTTTTAATGTTCTCGACGCGGCCAATTTCTTCAACGATTCCCGTGAACATAAGCGCCCCTCCTTCCTTGACGATACGCTTCAATGCGAATGTTATTATCTAATACTTTAATCTTGGTGAAAGTTAGTTGTGGTGAAGCCTTTAAACTTTCAAAACCTCGACCTCCTACAGCTGGTGTTGCATCGTTACCACCAATAATGGTATTTCCAATATATGTTACGACCTTATCAAAGTTCTTCGTTTCCACAAAGGAACTGATAATTGCAGATCCACCTTCAACAAGAATAGATGTGTAACCTAGTTCACCTAGTTTTGTAAGAATATCATCGATAGATAATTTCTTAATATCAATCACAATGTCTGTGCTCTTGCTTTTACGAGTAGAAATAGATTCTACTACGGTTACTTGAGCACCAACTTGTTCTAATACTTGTATCCGATCCTTAGGACAACCTTTAGATACGAATATATGAATCTTGCGATTATTTATTTCAAAGACGCGACTAGTAGTAGGTGTTCTACCAAGACTATCCAAGATAATTACATCTGGTTGATGAATCGTAATCGGTTCATCAAGTATGCTTTTATCTAATAAAGCATCTGATAATTCACTATCCGTTAAACGACAATTTAACTGTGGATTATCTGCCAGAATTGTACCAATTCCAACGAGCATGGCATCATGCGTGGCACGAAACACATGTCCATCGCGACGAGAGGACTCATTTGTAATCCATTGAGATTGTCCAGTAGATGTAGCAATTTTCCCATCTAGTGACATAGCACTTTTTATAGTGACAAAAGGCTTACCTGTCTGTATATAGGTAAAGAAATGCTCATTTAGTTCAGCACATTCATCACTACATACGGGGCAAACAACCTCAATACCTGCTTCACGAAGTAACTCCATTCCTTTTCCAGAAACTAGTGGATTTGGATCCGTACTACCTACTATTACTTTAGCTATACCAGCCTCAATGATACGAATCGCACAAGGTGGTGTTTTTCCATAATGGGAACATGGCTCTAATGTTACGTATAAAGTAGCACCTTTGGCATTATCACCTGCTTGATTTAGTGCATGCACCTCAGCATGAGCTGTACCAGCTTTATGGTGATAACCTTCACCGATTATTGTATTATCTTTTACCACAACAGCACCAACCAAAGGATTTGGTGAGGTGTGACCTGTGGCTAATTTTGCCAGTTCAATGGCGCGCTTCATATATACTACGTCATCCACCATATCACCTCAATAAAAAAAGGACTATTACATAGTCCTTGGGTCATCATAAATGCGCACAACAAACGTGCCTCGTCTTTTCTCATCCAGACTCTACTGTCGGTATCGGAATTGCACCGATTCATACCAAAAAGGTTCGCGGACTTTACCGCCGGTAAGGAATTTCACCTATCCCCAAAGACTTATCTATTTTGTTTATGAATTAATAGTAACACTTTTATTAATGTTATGCAAGAATAATAGTTTTGTATTGAGAAAGAATATTAAATAATTTAATTAAAATATAATTTTTAGAACACAAATACTAGAACAATATAAATAATAATATATATTTACTTTTAATATAAACATATATAAACTATGTATACAGTAAATAGTAACTTTTATCACATAATTACAAGTTAAACAAGTCTAATATAATATATATGGTTTGAATAACCATATTTTAATGATAGTAATTATTAAATATAGGTGATAATATGGCAAAAAAACGAATTTCTGATGTACTTATAGAAGTCTTAGCCAATGCGGGCATCGAACGCATTTACGGTATCACTGGAGATAGTCTAAACTCTGTAAATGATAGTTTACGCCGCAATGGTAAAATTGCTTTTGAACATGTACGACATGAAGAAACAGCAGCCTTTGCTGCCGGTGCAGAAGCATCCCTAACTCATAAACTAACTGTATGTGCTGGTAGCTCTGGTCCTGGCAACTTACACTTGATTAATGGTCTCTTCGACTGTCATCGCAATCGTGTTCCAGTATTGGCCATTGCTTCTCACATTCCTCAATCTGAAGTAGGTTTGAACTATTTCCAAGAAACACATCCAGAAAATCTATTCAAAGAATGTTCTTGTTTCTGCGAACTTGTATCCAATCCTAAACAAATGCCGGAAATTCTATTCCGTGCTATGAACGCTGCTGTTGGTAACCAAGATGTTGCAGTTATCGTTCTTCCTGGGGACGTTGCCGTTATGGAAATGGAAATTGACGAATTACCTGTATGGACCCCACCTCGTTTACCTCATATCGTTCCACAACGAGAAGATATTGAAGAAATGGCTGCTCATTTAGAAACAGGCAAACGTATTACCCTATTCTGTGGTGCCGGCTGTGAAGGTGCCCATGACGAAGTGGTAGAATTAGCAAAACGCTTGCAAGCACCGGTTGTACATGCTTTCAGAGGTAAAGAATGGGTTGAATGGGATAATCCATATGATGTAGGTATGACTGGCCTATTAGGCTATACATCTGGCTACCGTGCTATTGAACAATGTGATATATTGGTAATGCTTGGTACAGACTTCCCTTACCGTCCATTTTATCCAGAAAATGCGAAAGTAATACAAGTAGATAGAGATCCTAGCGCTTTAGGTCGTCGCGTACCGCTTACACAAGGTATCATTGGTACTGTAAAAGATACGTTAAAAGAATTATTACCTCTTGTAGGCCAACGTGGTGATACTGAATTTATCGACACAGTGCGTAAAGCGTACACTAAATTTAGAGGTGATTTAGATAGTTATGCCGTTGCCGAGCCAGATGGTGTAGCAATTCACCCTCAATACTTCGTAAATCGCCTCAATAAACTAGCAGCAGAAGACGCGATCTTTACCTTTGACGTAGGAACTCCGGTTATTTGGACTGCTCGCCATCTAAAAACAAATGGTAAACGCCGTATTTTAGGATCCTTTAGCCACGGCTCCATGGCTAATGCTATGATGCATGCTATTGGCGCTCAAAATGCTTGTCCAAATCGTCAAGTCATCTCCCTCTCTGGTGATGGTGGCTTTACAATGATGATGGGCGAAATGTTAACATTAAAACAACTTAACTTACCTGTTAAAATCTTTGTATTCAATAACGAAGAACTTAGCTTTATCGCTATGGAAATGAAGGCTTCCGGCTATCTAGACTACGCTACAGACTTTGTAAATCCAGATTTCGGTAAACTTGCTGAAGCTGCTGGTATCAAAGGTGTGAGTATTCATAACTCTAGCGAAGTTGATGAAAAAATCATGGAAGCCCTTAACCATAATGGCCCAGTCATCGTTAACGTTCGCGTAGATAAACAAGAACTTGCTATGCCTCCTAAAATTGCATATCAACAAGCTAAAGGCTTTAGCAAATATTTAATCAATGCAATCCTTGATGGCCGTGGTACAGAACTTAAAGAAATGGCCAAAACAAACTGGATGAAATATAAATCCTTATACTAATATTGCAAAATTTACAAAATCTGCCAAAATAAATAAACTGCAAAACTTTCAAAAAGAGGTGTCATCATTCGATGATACCTTTTTTATTGCATAATTTTAATCATATACTGTTATAAAACCTTCAGTCCAGCCCCTTAAATTGAGAGTAATTGTATAAATTCCTAAACAATCTAAACCATATACTTTAAATATATCCCAGGTCTTATACCACTTTAATGCTTTCTCTGCATATTCTAAAGTGCTAAATAAACCTATGTATCCAGAACTGGAATAATATGGATTTATATCGTAATCATACCAAACACCATAAATTTTATTATTTATTATTTCATAACTAACTTGATTACTTATATGAGAACAATCATTTAAATAGTGAGTTTTTATGGAAAAGGAATCATCATTTAACTTAGAAAATCCAGACAATATTTTAGATTCAACTAGAGCCTCTTCAGCTAATGATATATCAGAAAAAAATCCTAATCCAAAATATTCTGTATAAGGTAGCTCTTCATTCTTTTTATAGTGTGCTAAAGCTTCATATATTGGAACTCTCATAATTCACCAACTCGATTCAATATACATATAACACATTAACTATTTCTATCTATAATAATCGTCCTCGTAATCGTCTTTATACCGTATCGCATCGACCTCTGATGGAGATAGTACATTCCCCTCTTCATCTACATATTCCATGAATTCGTTAATGTATACACCTGGAATATCTGATTCTTCTAATTCAATAGTATCTTCAAGTTCAATCTCCCAAAGTTCTATCTCATCAGCTTGATTTTGAAGTTGTTTTATCATATTCCAACACTCCCTAGTATCAAAGACATATATTACTTGTATTGTAGCAAAATATATAAAAATAAGCACTATATACCTTTTTAGGTGTATAGTGCTTACTTTGTATTTAGTAATTTTTTGTATTAAATTATGCCCCAAAGAGTGACATTTGTTCATCTTCAGGTAGTTCACCACAGCATTTGAGGTCTTTCATAAGATCAATGATGGTATTTGATACTTTACAACGGCGTTGTAAGTCTTTTAAAGATGTAAATGGACGTTCATTTCTTTCCTCGACGATAGCATCAGCCACTGTTTCACCTAGAGAATCAATAGCTAAGAATGGTGGCAATAAAGCTCCATCCTTAATGCTAAAACGTCTAGCTTCAGAATGTTGAATATCTACATTAATAAAACGATAGCCCCGTTGATACATTTCCATAGATACTTCCAAGGCACTCATAAGATCCTTGTCTTTAGGGCTGGCAGCACGATCAAGAGCCTTGATACGGTTAAACTCGGTCAATTGCGTTTTGAGGTCTCCTGTCATGATTCGTAAGTCGAAAGCCTTTGCACGAATGGAGAAATATGCTGCATAGAATGCCAATGGATGGTATACCTTAAACCATGCAATACGGAAGGCCATCATTACGTAAGCTACCGCATGGGCCCGTGGGAATAGATAGGAAATCTTTTTACAAGATTCAATAAACCACTCAGGAATATTATTTTCGCGCATTTCTGCTTCAAATTCCGTTGTAGCTTGACCTTGTTTATTTCGTTTTTCAATCCCCTTCCCTTTACGTACGTTTTCCATAACGAAGAAGCTGTGCTTTCTATCCATACCACGATGGATTAAGAAATTCATTACGTCGTCACGGGTAGAAATAGCTTCGTTCAACTTACAAGTTCCATTTTTAATAAGGTCTTGCGCATTATCGAGCCATACATTCGTACCATGAGAGAAACCAGAGATACGTACTAAGTCAGAGAAGGTTTGCGGACGAGAGTCTTCCAACATGCCCCGTACAAACTTCGTACCACATTCTGGTACGGCCAAGCTGGCTACCTGGTCACCTTGCAATTGTTCAGGTGTTAAACCAATCCCCTCTGTAGAGGAAAACAAGCTCAATGTCTTTGGATCATCAAATGGTATTGTCTTAGCATCGATACCTGTCAAATCCTCTAGCATACGAATAATTGTGGGATCATCATGGCCCAGAATATCAAGCTTAGTCATACGACCTTCGATGGAGTGATAATCAAAGTGTGTCGTTAATACGCCACTTTCCTTTTTATTCGCTGGATGTTGTATGGGCGTAAAATGATGCACATCCATATCTCGAGGACATACCATAATACCACCAGGGTGTTGTCCCGTAGTATTCTTTACATTTGTAAAGCCTTTCGCTAAATGTTCAAAGAATCCATTGCGGGCTTGTATATCTCGAATTTCGGCGTATTTTTTAACATAACCAAAAGCAGTTTTATCAGCAATTGTACCGATTGTACCGGCTTTAAATACATTGTCACGGCCAAATAATTCTTCCGTATATTTGTGAGCTTTTGCTTGGTAATCACCGGAGAAGTTAAGGTCAATATCTGGAACCTTGTCACCTTCAAAACCAAGAAAGATAGCAAATGGAATATCGTGACCATTTGTTTGTAACGCATGACCACACTTAGGACAATCTTTACGAGGCAAGTCAAAGCCCCCTGCATATTCACCCTTTTCAAAGAACTCTGAATATTTACAATTAGGACATACATAATGTGGCGGTAATGGATTTACCTCTGTAATCTCAGACATGGTTGCTGCAAAGGAAGATCCTACGGAACCACGAGAACCTACGAGATACCCATCATCAAGAGATTTTTTTACCAATTTATGAGCGATATAATACAATACACCATAACCATTGGAGATAATACAATCTAGTTCATAGTCGAGACGCTCTTGTACTACACGTGGCAATGGATCACCGTAAATAGCCTTCGCATTTTTATAGCACATTTCTGTGAAAGCTTCGTCAGCACCTTCAATCTTAGGTGAGTATGTACCATCAGGAACGGGCTTAATATCTTCAATGCTATCATTAATAGCACGTGTATTAGTAACGACTACTTCGTATCGCTTCTCTTCGCTTAAGTAAGGGAATGACGCAAGCATTTCATCTGTAGTACGTAAATGTAAATCTGGTTGTTCATCTGCATCTGGATATCCACATGCAGTTAGCATGATTTCACGATATATTTTCTCTTCTGGTGTCAAATAATGAACGTCACAAGTAGCACATACAGGTTTATTCAAGGCTTCCCCTAATTCAATAACGGTCTTATTCATATCGATGAGGGCTTGCTCATCTGGCATGAGACCTTTACGAACCAAAAACATATTATTAGTATGTGGCTGAATTTCAAGATAATCGTAGAAGGATGCTATTTCCAAAAGCTCTTCTTTTGTAGCTCCACGAACAATAGATTGCATAAGTTCCCCTGCTTCACAAGCAGAACCGATGATAATACCTTCACGATGTTCTTCGATAACGGAACGAGGCAAACGAGGACGAACCTTGTAATGTTCAAGGTGAGAAATGGAAATCATTTTATATAAATTACGCAAGCCAACCATATTTTTAGCTAATAAAATAATATGATAGCGTTTATCTTTTTCCTTCTTCTTCTTTTTATCTAGTACAAGCTCCTCATCTTTTGTTACCGTTTCATCTTCGATGAGGTAACCTTCTACACCATAGATAACCTTAACACCTAACTCTTTACCAAGGGCTTGCGCTTCAGGAAAGGCTTGTACAACACCATGGTCAGTAATGGCAACCGCAGGATGACCCCATTTTTTAACTGTTTTAAATAAATCCTTAACAGATACGAGAGCATCTTTATCACTCATCTTAGTATGTAAATGAAGCTCTACACGAGAATCTGGACGGTTTTCAGTTCGCTCTACACTTGTAGTTTCCACTGCTTCAATACTGCGAATCGATAAGATATAATCTTTATCAAAACGATCGTCAAAGTTGACACTACCTTGTACACGAACGCGTTGTAAGCCTTTTAATTGTTTAAGTAGCGCATCCCCTTCTTCAGGGCTATTCGTAAACTTGATAAATTTAATGCTATTTGTATCATCTACAATGCTGCCATTAACGATACTTTTACCAGTCTTAGTATCACGTTTATCTAAACCTACAAAGACACCTTCAAAAATTACACTAGGTGTATCCACGGTGCCCATGATTTTAGAGGTGACCCCTTCAATTTTAGGTCCTAAAATCATGCCTTCATCTGTAGGTGCCTCCTTTGGTGCACGACGAGTATATTTACCATCCCCTTCACTTCTTTTAGCCGTAGATTTTGTAGTTTTTTTAGGTCCAAAGCCTTTGCTTGCTTTAGATGTACTGCTCACAGATGCGATAGTATCACTACTACTAGATTCGGCAGCCGTATGATTAGAACGAGGCACAACAACTGGGCTATTGTTGAAATAGCCTAATTCGACAGCTTCTACAAATGGGGCAAAATCATCTTCATCAATATCATCATATTCATCTTGTTGATCATATCCTGCAAAAGACTTGCCTTTAGGTACTTGATTTTTAGCCTCTTCAGCTTCACGTTGTGCTTCAGCCGCTTCAATCCATTCACCAGCACCACAGCCACCGCCATAATAATAGGTATCTAACCCTTCACCCGTTTCAGTATCTATCTTCCACGCAAAGCAACAAGCTGTATCTGTATTTGTTGGAATATCATCAAAAGAAATATTCTTTTCCTTGTACCATGCAGACAATCTGTCTCGTAAACTAAGCAATGTGGAAAATGCGGAGTCCGCAGCTTGAATCGTCACATGTTGGCTATGACAGTTCACATAGAAAGATGATTTCTTATTCTGTTTTGGTACAACGCGATAACGTACTTTCATTTTTATCCTTTATACCCACAATAGGTAATACATAAATCTCTAAATCGCCAAATATCGCCCTTGCTACTACGACTATCTAAAATAATCTCATAGAGCCCTTTTAATAAAGCTCGCAAGGCCTTAACTGAAATTCTAGGACTTGCTTCGTAAGCCAACTTAATCGGATATGGTTTAAATGACGAATCATGATCCTTACATAAGTTTTGTATGGCTTGAACAGACATTCCCGCTTGTCGACATTCACTAACCAGTAGCTGTAGACGTAATTGCCCCTCAATATAGCTCATAGCACGGTCTAATTCTTTATAGCCGAACATAAATGGAAATAGTTCAAGTAATGTATCGATATCTCTTTTTAACAGAGCCTCTTTAAAGGTAAATATATTTTTAGCTCCATAGTCACTGCCATTTTCCTCTAGGAATTCTTTGGTAATTACTTTTTCCCCAGTAATTTGCAAGAAATATCGGTCAAACTCAGTTCTCATAAAAGAAACAGGTACATCTTGCCACAAATCGATGAGATGAGTTACGTATTCTTGTGCATCAGGCGTCATGTTAAAGCCATGAGATGTACAATACTGACGTATCCACATCACAAGGTCTGCCCCTTCAAGGCGCTTACATTCACGATTCGGTATTTTATTTAAAAGCTCTTTATTCTGCTTGATTCGTTTATCTATCATGTCATGATAAATCAAAACAATTGGATTATCCCCATTATATTCCATGATGAGCTCATATAATGGGAGCCAAGCATCGCTATTTTTGCCGCTTTTACGAATAATGGGCAAATTAACTAAGCAGAATACCTTTTGATCTCCAAAGAGAGAGTCCTCACAAAGTTTTTCACTTATCTTCTGTGGACCAGCTTCATCGTCTAATACAATCACCGGTAGGTCAGGATAGGCACTTAAAAATTTACGTTTTTCTTCTTCAATTAATTGTGGCTCATCACCATAAATGAGTTCAATATGTGCCATAGTGCCTCCTTTCACAGATACATATCCTTAATATAGCTATACCCCATTATATACATGTGTTCTGACGAAGGATCCACATCGCGTAACGCACCGTGGGGACTGCCAAATAGAATTGTACTATGAGGTGAAATACGCCCTATTTCATTCATTACACTGGATCGACTCGTTATATATAATGAATTAATCTTATCATTTAATTTTAGATTTTTTTCTCTACTTTGTCCATTATATACGACGATTTGGTTCATACCATTTTTATATACCACCTGTGCAGAACCGTTACTGTGAAAGTACTCAACTTTTACATCTTTAGGATTTACACCATATGCCCTTATAGCCTGATTAATAAGTCTTTCATTAGGTATAGTTTTAATATAATCTGGTGCATCGATTAATAGATATGCTCTTCTATGGTTTGGGTCTATGCAAAGTAACACATTACACTGTTTCATAGGAATATAATGGATTATTGTGTTCTTGTGATGCTGAGTCACATAGTATGAAGCACCAAAGGTTGCAACCATACATAATAAGGACATCACTATATATACAGTATACTTATTCTTATGTGTCAAAAAATACGTAAACAAACCTAATAGAGCATAATATATATAAACACAATAAAGATGCATCATACCAAGCCAAAGTAGACTATAACTACGTCCTAACACATGATTTAAATATAAAGATATTCGCAATAGTACATCTACTAAAGACCATATTAACGATATAGGGAATACGTAACTGACTAAAGTACTTACAAAAATTAAAACTATGGATATATCTAATAAGGGCGCTACTATACAGGCTGCTAGCAAACTAGCAATGCTAATATAGTGAAAGTAATAGAGTTGTAATGGCAATATGAGTAACTGTGCGGATACACATAATACAAAAGGTGTTTTTATCCATCTTGGTAACCACTGTATCCGTTCATATAATACTTTTCCCCATATGAGTAAACCATAAGTCGCCCCGATGGATAGTTGAAAGCTTACATCAAATAAGGAGAACGGATCATATATGATACATAAAATAGCGCATATACATAACGCTTGTTTGGCCTGATATAGTCGTCCCTTTATATAGGCGATACACATGAGTATACTCATCATCGTTGCACGTACAACTGGTGCATCTCCACCAACGATACAACAATATATACAAGCTACTAATATACCCCAAATTAAACATGTACGCTTCCGTAATTTAACAAGCCTTCCTAGACCATAAATTAAAGCTAATAGTAAAGCAATATGCGAGCCAGATATAGAAAGAATGTGGATGAGGCCAGTATAGGCAAAATCTTTCATCCGTTCTTCTCCTAGTTCACTATAATGACCACCTAAAGCTAACGCTTGAGCTAATACCTTTTGTGGACCATCTAGATTACTAGCAATATTCTTTTCTATAGATTCTCGTATTTGACCACATAGATATAAACTTCTCCTATATGTTTCTTCATAAATACTCTCTTTATATGAAAATGTTTGTAAATCTTTAGCACTGGCAGGTCGATAAACTCCATCGTAGATTCGTCCTCTTGTGTTAGAACTCATATATCTGCCTCGAAGATTGATCCGACCTTCCTCTTCGATGAAAAATAAAGACTTTGGAGTTCCTTCAATAATGGCTTGTTCTCCCAATCTTATTTTGTTATTTGTAGCTGATACCTTAGAGTATACTTGTAAACGTCCTTGAGCCTTTATATAGGAGTTTTTTGCGCTATCTTTATAAGGATGTAGACCATAGATTTCAATAGTATATTTGTGATATTCCTGTCCATCTAGATTTACTATTTCAGGAGATGATACAACAGTACCTAGATATTCTCCTTCTTGCTGTAAATAATATGATGTATAACTATTAAAATTTATAATCCGTAAATCTGTTTGATAATAAGATAAACCAACTAAAACAAAGACTAAGATGATTAACTTGCTAAGTGAATACCATCTATCAGACGATAGTAATGCTTTGAAAATACCCACAACTATAATAGCTAACCCAATAGCAAAGATGTAGTGCATCTGCATAAGTACAGGATAATACTGACCATAGCCTAATATTGTACCCATAATTATAGAACCCAATATAGTATGTGCCCATTGACTATGGGTTAAAACCTTAGTGTTCCAATTAACATCATTTGCATCAAAGAAGGGTTCATCATTCTTGCTATCTTGATGACTAAATCGTAATTTTGTCTTTAATCTTCTTAAATACTCCGTCACCAATGCCCTTCACCCCCTTAATACCTTCAATGGATGTAAAGGGACCCTTTTGCGAACGATATTCTTCAATTCTCTTCGCCATAGCTGGACCAATACCTGGTAATGAATCTAATTCCTTTGCAGTTGCCGTATTGATATTAATTTTGTTACCGCGCAATAAAACCTCTGGATTACCGTGAAAGTTAAATACTATATGGATATGATCTCCCGCATTTACTGGTTTTGCCATATTGACTGATTCTACATCAGCATAAGGTAGTAGCCCACCTGCAAGCTTTACCATATCTCCATAAGTAGCTGAATTTTCATATTCATACAATCCTGGTGATACAACAGCACCTGTAATATACGCAATTGGTTTATTGGGCAATTGTTCTACATTTGATATAGAAGAATTTCCATCTATTGCCCCTTCAGCTAGGACAGAATCGCTTTCATCTGTTATAATAGGCCATAGGAAATAAATTCCTACTAAAATACATAGGATTAATATAATTATCGTATACGGCTTCAATTTACTTTTCATAATGCACCTCCTACTAAAGGATTTTCCAATATAAAAGTAAACTCCTACCGTTGACTCTATTGGTCACACAAGCAGGAGTTTTATAATTGATGTCGAATATAAGGAGACTCAATGAATCAAGATACATTAAGAAAATATGCCCGTACATTATTACAATACGGCGTAAATTTACAACAAGATCAAACTTTAGTTATTTCTGTTGATGTGGAAAATAAAGACTTTGCAGTTATCGTTACAGAAGAAGCCTATCAATTGGGGGCTAAAGAGGTTGTTCTCAACTGGCGCTGTTCACCTATTGCACGTCAACGTTTAATGCATGCCAAAGAAATAGTCTTAGAAAAACCTGCTAACTGGATTCCTGAATTCTACAAACAATACATCGATGATAAAGCGGCATTCTTATCTTTAATTAGTGCCAACCCTAAAGCCCTTGCTGGCATCCCGACAGAACGTATTTCTTTACAGTCACGTAATTTAAACAAAGCCTTATCCTTCTATCACACAGCCATTATGAATTCTTCTGTTACTTGGTGCGTTGCTTCTGTGCCAACTGTTTTATGGGCAGATTTACTCGGTTATGAAGGTACCGATGAAGAAAAAATCGACCAATTGTGGGCAACTTTGCTTAAACTTTGTCGCATCGAAGGCATTGAGGCAAAGGATACATACCGTCACCACATGGCTAAATTACGCCGTCGTCGCGAAGCAATTAATAAACTAGACTTAAAAGTATTACGTTACACTTGTGAAAATGGTACTGACCTCTTACTAGAATTACCAGAAGGTCATATTTGGCAAGGCGGTGAAGAAGCGTCTAAAGATGGTACTATCTTCAATGCTAATATTCCTACCGAAGAAATTTTCTCTGCACCACAGTACAATGGTGTAAACGGCATTGTATATAGTACAAAACCTTTAATTTACCATGGCAATACGATTTCTGATTTCTCCTTCACTTTCAAAGAAGGTAAAATTGTAGAATACACTGCAAAAGAAGGTTATGAAGTACTAAAAGAATTAGTTGAGACAGATGAAGGCTCACACTACCTTGGCGAAGTTGCATTAGTTGATCATTTTAGTCCAATCAGCCAATCTAATCAAATCTTCTATGAAACATTATTTGATGAAAATGCATCATGCCATCTAGCAATTGGAGCCTCTTACCCTACATGCCTCAAAAACAGTGATGGTTTATCTGACGAGGAATTAAAAGAACGTGGTTTGAACCACTCTTTAACACATGTAGACTTTATGATTGGTCATGAACATATGAATATCAAAGGCTATACACGTGATGGCCAAGAAGTAGACATCATGATCGATGGTCGCTTACAAGTATAAACATAAATAACAGATAACGAAATCCCCCATATACAACTGTATATAGGGGATTTTAAAAGCAATTAAATTTTTATTACATTACAATGTGATATTCAAAGTGCGGCCTGTAGGCTTGTATTCAATAATTTCTACACCTGCGGTTTTCAACATTCGTTTAGAAGCTTTTACCTCTTTCGTATCCTTATATAGGTCATCACGATAGATAACGGCCTTAATACCACTTTGAATAATGGCTTTTGCACATTCATTACAAGGGAAAAGTGTTACATATATTTTAGAACCTTCTAAAGAACCACCCCGATAATTAAGTATGGCATTCAGTTCACTATGAACGGTATAAAAGTATTTATTATCATCCGCCGTATCGCGTTCCCATGTGAAATCATCATCACTACAATTTAATGGCATCCCATTATAGCCAATAGACAATATTTTATTATCATTGCTCACAATACAGGCACCTACTTGTGTGTTGGGATCTTTAGAACGTTGTGCTGCCAAAATGGCAACACCCATGAAGTATTCATCCCAGGAAATATAATCGTTACGTTTTGCCATAGTTACCTCTCTTAAAAATAAGCCCCCATCTACCTATGTAGTTGGAGGCTTACATTATTAACCAAAAATATCATCATTTACATTTATTTAACAACGATATTTACAAGTTTACCTGGTACATAAATAACTTTTACAATGTTTTTACCTTCTGTAAACTCTTGAACACGACTAGACTCTTTAGCCATTGTTTCTAATTCTTCTTTTGTAATATTTACGGAAACAGTAAGTTTATCGCGAACTTTACCATTTACTTGCAATACTACTTCTACTTCGTCTACTACAAGCGCAGCTTCTTCATATACAGGCCAGTTTTCAGTGTGGATGGATGTAGTTTCACCCAATTCATGCCACAACTCTTCTGTCATATGAGGAACGAATGGCGCTAAAAGAAGTAATAATGAATGAGTCAATTCATTAGCTAAAGCACTATTGATTGTTTCAGTTTTATCCTTATGAGCGTACATAGCATTTACAAGTTCCATGATTGCAGAAATGGCTGTATTGAAGTTGAAGTTGTTATCGAGGTCTTCTGTTACCTTTTTGATAACACGGTGTAATTCACGACGTAATCCGAATTCGTCTTTTGTGAGTTCACCAGTTACATTTTTCTTAGCCTCTTCGTTATACGCATCAACAATACGCCATACACGGCCTAAGAAACGGTAAGAGCCTTCAACACCTTGATCAGACCAATCGAGGTCACGATCGACAGGAGCCGCGAATAGAATAAACAAACGAGCAGTATCTGCACCATAGGTATTGATGATTTCTTCTGGAGAAACTACATTACCTTTAGATTTAGACATTTTACTGCCTTCTTTAAGAACCATACCTTGCGTCAATAAGCCTCGGAATGGTTCGTTAGCTTCGATAAGACCTAAATCATGAATAACTTTCACAAAGAATCGAGAGTACAACAAGTGCAAGATAGCATGTTCAATACCGCCGATATATTGGTCAACATTCATCCAGTAATTAGCAATTTTTTTATCGAATGGAGCTTGGTCGTTTTTAGCATCTGTATAGCGCAAGAAGTACCAAGAGGAATCGATAAATGTGTCCATCGTGTCTGTTTCACGACGTGCAGGGCCACCACACTTAGGACATGTAGTATTTAGGAAGCTTTCAGATGTAGCCAATGGAGATACGGCACCAGATTCAAATTTAACATCCTCTGGCAAGCGTACTGGTAACTGTTCTTCAGGAACGAGTTGTTCACCACATTTTTCACAATATACCACGGGAATTGGCACGCCCCAGTAACGTTGACGAGAAATCAACCAGTCACGAAGGCGGAAGTTTACTTTACCTTCACCAATACCGCGTTCATTAAGAGCTGCCGTGATATTTTTACGAGCCTCTTCAGATGTTTGGCCATTATATTCACCAGAGTTAACGAGGATACCATCTTCATGATACCATTCTTGCCATTTTTCAAGGCTGTATTCTTCACCTTCACGAGCTACGACTTGTTTAATAGGCAAATCGTATTTATGAGCAAATTCCCAGTCACGTTCATCATGTGCAGGGGAACCCATTACAGCACCAGTACCATAATCTACCAATACATAGTTTGCAATCCACACAGGAACTTGTTCGCCAGACATTGGGTTTACTGCATAAGATCCAGTAAACATACCTTCTTTAGGTGCCTCTGTAGATGTACGGTCGATATCGCTCATATTGCGCATACGCGTAATGAAAGCTTCTAATTCAGCTTTATTAGGAGCATTTTCAATGAGACGTTCCACATATGGATGTTCAGGAGCCAATACTACATAGCTTACGCCGTAAATAGTATCAACACGTGTAGTATATACAGATACGCGTTCATTGATGGATGGCACTTCAAAGGAAAATTCTGTACCTTCAGAACGACCAATCCAGTTCTTTTGCATCAACTTAACGCGTTGTGGCCAATGATCTAGAGTATCTAAATCAGCTAACAAGCGATCTGCATATTCAGTGATGCGTAAAAACCATTGTGACAAATCTTTTTTCTCAACAGGGTTATCACAGCGCCAACAAGCACCATCGATAACTTGTTCATTTGCTAATACAGTATGACAAGTTTCACACCAGTTTACTTTTGCTTCCTTTTTATAGGCTAAGCCTTTTTTATAGAACTGTTCAAAAAACCATTGAGTCCATTTATAGTAATCTTCTTTACATGTTGCTACTTCGCGGTCCCAATCATAGGACAAACCAAGTGCTTTTTGTTGCAATTTCATGTTCTCGATGTTATCAAGAGTCCATGTTTTTGGCGCAATACCATGTTTAATAGCCGCATTTTCAGCAGGCATACCAAAGGAGTCCCAGCCCATTGGATGCAACACGTTAAACCCCTTCATTTTCTTGAAGCGAGCTACTACGTCACCGATGGAATAGTTACGTACGTGACCCATGTGTAAATTACCAGATGGGTACGGGAACATTTCTAATACATAGTATTTTTCTTTAGATTCATCATATTCTGTTTTAAATGTATGGTTATCTTCCCAATACTGTTGCCACTTTTTTTCAATATCTTGGGCTACATACTTTTCGTTCATGTAGGGGCCTCCTCATATGGTCAACCTCATAGGTTGCCATTTTATAATTAATGTTTTTATTTTACTACGTACTGTAAAAGCAGTCAAACACTAGCGTTTTACGACTTGAATAGTTTTTGTTAAATCATTTTTAGGGCTTGTATTTTGATCCGAACTATAACCAGTATATAAGTCATTTTGCTCTTTAACTGTTTGTTTATTATGCTCTTTTTTAGCTTTAGCCTCTTCTTCTAAGCGTTTTTTCTCAGCTTTTACTTTTTCAGCTTCTTCTTTTGCTTTGCGTTTAGCAGCCTCTTTCTCTTCTTTAGCTTTCCGTTTTGCTTCTGCTTTAGCTGCTTTTTCTTTTTCTTCTAAGCGCAATTTATAAGCATCAAGTTTAGACAACGGCTTAGCTTCTTCTACTTTAGGTTCTGAAACAACATGGTTAGCAGATTTAGACATACCACGACCTAAATCTTTTTCTTGAATCATAGCAATTGTAGAAGTATCTTCAAACCCTTTACGCCATGCAGCAAACCCACCAAGGTGTAATTCTTTTACCAGATCAAGTTTTAATCCTAACGATGTATTATCTTCAAACCAAATACGATCTGAACCAGAAGCTGTTGGAATAGATAAATAGTATAACTTTAATCGATCATCCCAAGTCATTTTATCCCTGTAATTAGTAAAGTAATTACTTGTATTCTTCATAGCCAATGTTTCGCTTTTAGCATAACCATTCGTGTCATGCCATAAGCGCATATAGAATGGTACGCCTAATATTAACTTTTGAGAAGGAACTTCAGAGAGCATTCTTTCTGTATGGCTACGAACCCAAGGATAACTTGCAACAGGACCTGCAGTAGTACTCTTAGCCCAAGTTTCGTCATACGCCATAAGAACTACATAATCTACTATATCTGCCAAAGCTTTACGGTTATACACTAATGACCATTCTGGACTATCAGAATAGCCAGTCACATCAATAGAAGTTTTAATATTATACTGATGTAAATGATTAGACAAATATGCTACAAATGTTGTTAAACGATCACGGTCAGCATAATCAATGTTTTCAAAGTCAAAGTTATAACCATCAAACCCATATATATAGGCATATTGAACAAGATTATGAGCAAATTTCTTCCATACCGATTGATCCGCCAGAATACCACTTGTAAAATTAGAGTCAAAACGATTAGTAATCAACGGCCAAATATGATAGCCTTTATCCTTATACGCTTTCACATAATCAATATTTACATTTGAACTTGCTTCTAAACCTAAGCTATGCAATTTAAACCAACTTGGAGAAATAATATTATCACCACTCGTATTGAGTTTTGCCTGATACGGAATTCCCTCTGTTGTCCATGGATCAAAAGCCCAAGCCAATGGTGTTTGCAATGTATAAGGTGCTTTCACCGTAGATGCTTCTGGTGCAGGTCCTAAAATAAGTTGACCATTATTTTTTGTATAACTAACACCCAGCATAGCTGGCTCAGACTCAATATCTACATAGGATATACCATCTTTTTTGGTAATGGGCAATTTAACAGGTTCACCTACGGCTGCAGGATTTAAAATAACCGTATCACCTTGTAATTCACTTTGTGGAACATATACTGTATATGCTGTTTTATATTGATTTGCTTCGTAATGACGTGTAGTAGTGGCTAAAAATTGATCTAATGGTACCAATACCTCTGCTTGTACGATTGTACTAGATAATGCAGACATTACTAAAGCTGTTAATGATTTTATAATAGTAGATTTACGAATCATGTACTCTCCTAATTCTAGGTCCCATACGGGGATACAATACCAATTTCTATATTATACCATATTATATATAGTTCATCTCTTTTCTTGCATGAAGGATATATGTAATTTATAATTTAATCTATGTACTAATAAAAAATTATCACATAAGGAGTTTTGTATGCATCAATATTTATTTTTCATAGGGGACTTCCCTATTAGAGCCTATGGTACCATGTTAGCTTTGGCTATCATTTGTGGTGCCTCTGTTGCCTATGTACTTTTGAAAAAGGATGGCCGCGGTTGGCATGAACACATCATCGACTTTTCCATTACTGTAGCCGTAGCTGGTCTCATCGGTGCTCGTCTATGGGACGTATTCTTCTTTGATTGGGATTATTACGGTAATCATTTATTAGAAATTCCCTTTGTTTGGCAAGGAGGTATGGCCATTCAAGGTGGCGTGGTACTAGGCACAATTGCTGGCTATTGGTATCTTCGTAAAAACAAAATTGACTTTTGGGCTTTTGCCGATTTATTTGCCCCTGCATTGATTTTAGCTCAATCGGTAGGCCGTATGGCAAACCTTTTAAACGGTGATGCTTTCGGTCATCCTACGGGTGGTAATTATGGTATTATCTATCCTGAAAGTACCCTTGCCTATCGCACCTACGGTAATCAGCCGCTTTGGCCTGCCGAAGTATGGGAAGGTCAAATTGATATTCTCATCTTTGTAGCCCTTCTATTATTTGGATCTTTCAAACATGCTAAGGGCCAAGTGTTCGTACTATATGCCATTCTCTATTCTACGGCTCGCTTCTTCTTAGAGTTCTTACGTGGCGATTACGTAAACTTAACGCTAGGTTTAAAATCTGCTCAAATGACTAGTTTAATAGCCATCATTGTAGGTATCTGTGTATTCATTTATCTAGGTTATCTAGAAAAGAAAAATCAAAAAGTACTCGTGACTACAGAACCGATAGTAAAAACTAAAAAACGTAAATAAATTACAAATAAAAAGAAAAAGTCCTACATTCAAAGTTAAAAACAATGAATGTAGGGCTTTTTCTATATAAGATATAATTTACTAACTCATTTATTGACTAATAAATTATACAGTAATTATAAATGTAAGAATTTTTTTTATAGATTTTCTTTAGCTTTTAACGCATCCAGATCTTCTAATGCACGATTTGCAATCAGTGCATTTTTTTCTTTCTTCTTACGTACTTTTTGAGACCAGGACTCCATGATACCAAAGTTGACGTTCATTGGTTGGAAATTTGAACCTTCGTAGTTAGAAATATAGTGACTAAGGGAACCGATAGCCGTCGTCTTAGGAAATTCAATAAATGGTTGTTCCTCTAAGTAACGGTCTACTTGTAGGCCTACCATTAGCCCACTAGCAGCAGATTCTAAATAACCTTCAACTCCAGTCATTTGACCAGCAAAAAATAAACGCGGTTCCTTTTTAAGCTGGAATGCATGATTCAATAACTCAGGAGAATTGATATACGTATTGCGATGCATAACACCATAACGAATGAAATCGGCATTTTCAAGGCCTGGAATCATACCGAATACACGCTTTTGCTCGCCCCATTTTAAATGAGTTTGAAAGCCTACCAAATTAAACATGGTACCTTCTTTATTCTCCTTACGCAATTGCACAACTGCATAAGATTCCTCATTGGTGCGTTTATCCACTAAGCCCACAGGCTTTAAGGGACCATAACGCAATGTATCTTCCCCACGGCTCGCCATAATTTCTACGGGCATACAGCCTTCAAAGTAGATTTCCTTTTCAAAATCTTTTGGTTGTACGGCTTCAGCCGTTGTAAGCTCATGCCAGAACGCTTTATATTCCTCTTCTGTCATAGGACAGTTAAGATAATCCGCATCGCCCTTATCATAACGAGAAGCAGCAAAAACTTTATCATAGTTTAAGGATTCAGCCGTTACAATAGGTGCAGCAGCATCGTAGAAGTAAAAGCCTGTTTCACCAGTTAAAGCTTTAATTTTATCTCCCAATGCTTCAGATGTAAGTGGACCAGATGCAAAGATAACAGTGCTTTCAGTAGGAATATCCGTTACCTCTTCTAGATGAACTGTAATATTAGGATGACCTTTTACTTTTTTCGTCACCATTTCACTAAATAAATGACGATCAACGGCTAAAGCACCACCTGCAGGAACAGCAGTTGCATCGGCACATTCCATAATGATGGAACCGAGATGACGCATTTCTTCTTTCAAAAGGCCTACCGCATTTTCAATATTACCAGCGCGTAACGAGTTACTACATACGAGCTCTGCAAATTGATCTGTTTGGTGCGCAGGAGAACTCTTAACAGGACGCATTTCATATAAGTCTACATGAATGCCTCGGTTAGCAAGTTGCCAAGCTGCTTCGGATCCTGCAAGGCCTGCACCAATAATGATAACATTTTTATGATTCAATTGTAGTTTCCTCTTTTTTAGCTTTACTAGACTTTTTAGATTCTTTTACAGTTTCTTCACTAGCTTCGCTTTTTTTCTTTCTTGTTTTCTTTGGTGGCCTAGTAGGACAAGTTTCATTGGAACAGAACTTTTTAACTGTACCATTTTTATATGTCTTTTCAACCATTATAGAGCCACATGTTTCACAGAAATCATGAGTTGGCTTATCCCATAATGTAAAGTCGCATTGTGGGTATCGATTACAGCCATAGAAAATACGTCCACGACGAGATTTGCGTTCTACGATTTCCCCTTCTTTACATTTAGGACAAGTTACACCAGTTCCTACTGTAATAGGTTTTGTGTTTTTACATTCCGGGAAATTAGAACATGCTAAAAACTTACCATAGCGACCAAATTTATATACCATTGGACTATTGCAAAGTTCACAGATTTCATCACTTTCCATAGATGCAATTTCAATGCGGTCTACATCACTTGCATCTTCTAGCTCTTGCGCAAAGACCTCGTAGAAATCAGATAATACTTTTACATATGTATCTTTACCAGATGCAATAGCATCTAGTTCTTCTTCTAGATCACGAGTAAAGCCAGTATTGATGATTTTTTCAAAGTATGCAATCAAGAAGTCTACCACAACAAAGCCTAGCTCTGTAGGCACGAATTGTTTATTCGTATTTTCCACATAGTTACGACTAACGATAGTATCTAGAATTGGTGCGTATGTACTAGGACGACCAATGCCAAGTTCTTCTAATGTCTTGATGAGACTCGCCTCGGAGTAACGTGGAGGTGGTTGCGTGAAATGTTGTTCAGGCAATACCTCTACCGTATGGGCAACATCATTCTTTTTTAAAGCAGGTAATTGAGGTACATCCTCTTTTTTTGCATCTTCATAAACGGCACTGAAACCTGGGAAAATAACACGAGAGCCAGTCGCTTTAAATGTATAGTCATCTTTAACATTCAACTCTATCGTTGTGGATTCATTTTGTTGAGGCGCCATTTGGCTAGCCATAAAACGATTCCAAATCAACGTATATAGCTTAAGTTCATCACGACTCAAGAATGGTTCCACCATTTTAGGTGTTAACTCAAGAGATGTAGGACGAATCGCCTCATGCGCATCTTGTGCAGAACCCTTAGAGCCGTACACATTTGGTTTAGATGGATAATAGTCTTCCCCATAATTGCGAAGAATAAAGTCTTTAGCCATAACTTGCATCTCTTTAGAGATACGCGTAGAGTCTGTACGCATATATGTAATCAAACCTACGTGGCCATAGGAGCCAATTTCTAAACCTTCGTATAAATGTTGAGCAATCATCATCGTACGCTTAGCACCAAAGTTCAATTTACGCACACCATCTTGTTGCAAGGTAGAAGTTGTAAATGGAGGTGCCGCTTTACGAGAACGCTTGCGCTTTTCAATATTAGTCACTACTGCATCTTCATTGCCAATAGCATCAACTATGGCTTGTGCATCACTTTCAGTAGTAATATCGATTTTTTCACCTTTAATATGGGTTAATTCCGCTGTGAAAACCTCTTTTTTAGGCGTTTCAAAATTGCCTTCAATAGTCCAATATTCTTGTGGCACGAAAGCTTGAATTTCTCGCTCTCTTTCACAGATAAGTCGAACTGCAACGGATTGCACACGACCTGCACTGAGGCCTTTACAAACCTTTTTCCATAATAAAGGACTCAATTTATAGCCTACGATACGGTCTAATACACGGCGTGCTTGTTGAGCATCTACCATATTCATATCGATGGTACGTGGAGACTCCAAAGCCTCTGCTACAGCATTTTTAGTGATTTCATTGAACGTAATACGGCATGTAGACGTAGGATCCACATTAAGAATGTACGCTAAATGCCAAGAAATAGCTTCCCCTTCGCGGTCAGGGTCAGTTGCGAGCAATACGGCACTGCTTTCATCGGCATAAGAAACTAGTTCATCAATAACCTTTTTACGGGTGACCAAATTGCTATAGCGCGGCGTGAAATTATTCTCTATATCGATGCCCATTTGAGATTTAGGCAAATCTCGTAAATGTCCCATACTCGCCTTTACAACATAGTTAGAACCTAAAAATTTTTCAATTGTTTTAGATTTAGCAGGAGACTCTACGATAACCAATACTTTGCCATCAGGATTATATACACGTGGTTCCCGTTGCTCCGGTGGCACTGAAGTTTGTAGTACGGATTTATCCCGTACAATCCCCATGGGAGTAAGGGCTTCTCTAGCAACCTTACGCTTTATCGTAGTACTTTCTTTCTTAGTATTTTTCTTTTTTGTGTCTTTACTAGTACTAGCTGCTTTCGGCTCGCCAATAACGATAGATCGTTTAATGGACAAGTATATCACTCCTAGTCATATTAATATAGCCTCTCGGCGGATGATTCTCTATAGCCCCTTCCATTTCTAACTCTAGTAATAAGGGCTGTAGTTGTTGTAATGGAATACGAGTCGCTTTCAAAATATCACTAACCGTAATACATCGATCATGAGGTATTTCACTCAATATTACACTCCTATCCACATTAAAGCTTAACATAGAGCACCCTTTTCTATCAACACTTTGACTATGATTCCCTATTTTTACACTATCTTTTACACCTTTATTTCCCTTATTTTTTGTTGGTAAAAGTTTCTGTTCACTAGAAAAATAGTCCCGCAATGTTAAATGATATTGTTCAACTATATCCACGTAACCAGTAAGTACATATGCACCATTTCTCATTAGAAATTTATTTCCGTCTGCCGTATGGTCTAATAAATTACAAGGAACTACAAAAACATCTCGACCTTCACTAACCGCCATATCTGCCGTAATCAAAGAACCGCTACTGGACTTGGCCTCTACTACAATAACACCTCTGCATAATCCACTAATGATACGGTTTCGTGCAGGAAAATGTTTTGCGGACGGCGGTGTACCTGGCGGGTATTCAGATAGGAGTAACCCATTATTTTGTAATATACGATCAAATAGTTTTGCATTTTCTCTAGGATAGGTGATATCTAAACCACATCCCATAACAACGATTCCGTACCCCTGACTAGTTAAAAGGCCTTCATGACCATGTGAGTCTATACCACGAGCCCCACCGCTGACAATAATGGTGCTATATTTACCCAATTCCTTGCCGAGCATTCTTGCCACATTCCGACCATATAAGGAGCAACTCCGTGCCCCAACTATACCAATACGATTTAATCGTTCATCTAAAAGTGCTCGATTACCTCTCATAAACAAAATAGCTGGCGGATTATATATATGATTTAAAACAGACGGAAAGTCTTTGTCTAAAAAGGTAGTAAAATCCATCTGGTATTCGTCTACTTTATGGATAATATACTCTAATTTTTCATCTTTAGCCGATGCTGAAATGGCACGTTTATCAGATGCAGAAATATATGTATAAGATTTTAAGTTTTCTACATTCTTAATAGCTTGCCACGCATCATAAGGGGATCCAAAATCCTCTATAAAACGCCTTACATATGTGGCTCCAACATTGTATAAGCTTTGTAATCCTGCAATATAAATATTGTCATCGTATCTAATCATATAAACACCTAGTAATTCTTTCTAAGTATATAATCATTAATTTTATATAGAATCAAACAACTACTTTTGGCAAATAAACAACTACTAAATTTATGAGATAATTACTTTATTTGCCAGTTCTAAATAACATTGCTTCAGAAATATGATGTGGTTCTACTTTTGGATTTTCTTCTAAATCAGCAATTGTACGAGCCACCTTTAATATGCGATCAAAAGCTCGCCCACTTAAATGAAAATGGTCAAATATATTGCCTAAAACACTCCAAGCCTTATCTGTAATATTGCATAGTTCACTAATTGCCTTATGGGGAACTGCTCCATTCGAATTAAAGTCAAAACCTTCATATCGTTTCTGTTGCATAGCAGTGGCCATGATAACTTGTTGTCTCATACTTTCACTCGTCATATTTGAAGATGATGTATCTAACAGCTGTTCAAGGGTCGGTCTCTCAACGGGAATATGCAAATCAATACGATCCATAATCGGCCCTGATAACCGTTGCTGATAGTTTTTAACCATCGTTTCTGTACAGACACATTCCTTATAAGGATCATGGTAATACCCACAAGGACAAGGATTGGCCGCAAGAATACAAATAAAATTAGCTGGATATATATAATTTCCTTGAGACCGATTTATAGTAATCGTTCTAGACTCTAAAGGCTGTCGTAATGCATCGATTACTTGGCGTTGAAACTCAGGCGCTTCATCCATAAATAATACGCCTCCATGAGCTAATGTTACCTCTCCAGGACGTCCCTGTATCCCTCCACCGACCATACTAGCCAAAGTTGCCGTATGATGAGGATGTCTAAAAGGTCTAGATTTCACTAGCCCATTATCACCTAGTAAACCTATTACATCTTGTATACGACTCACTTCAACAATTTCATTCCAAGTCATAGGAGGCAATATGGTCGGCAATCGTTCGGCCATCATCGTTTTACCCCCACCTGGAGGCCCTATCATAATACAATGATGATGACCTGCAGCACTGATGAGCATGGCTCGTTTGCCTAACTCTTGACCTTGTACATCGCCAAAATCAACTGTATATGGTTGATTAGTCTTTATAGTTATACTTTCATCCGTAACAGACGTATCAACACAATTATTACTAATCATAGTTACTTGTGGTTTACTGATTGTATCTAGATTTTCATTGCTTCCGGTTAATGGCATAGACTCTAAAGGCCCTAGAATTGATTTATTGGCATTGTGTTTATCTACTTTTCCTTTTTTGATACTTATTTGTTTATTTTTATCAACTACCTTTGGCTTAATTTGTTCCTCTAAAATAGTAATAATTTCTTGTAGTGATGATCCACCATATATAGTTAAATTAGGAATAGACTGTAGCACTTTACTATTTTCAATACTTGTATAAATTTTTGAATAATTAGCATCTAATCCTGCTAGCGACATAGCTAGAGTCCCAAAGGTCGGTAATAACGAACCATCTAACGCTAACTCTCCCATAAACAAACTCTTATCAAATAAAGCCGAAATTTTAGCTTTACGCCCATTTATCTGTCCTGATGCAAGCAGAACCCCTAAAGCGATTGCTAAATCGAGCCCAGCGCTACTTTTACGAATTGTAGCCGGGGCTAAATTGACTACGATGCGTCTCATTGGAAATTCGTATCCACTATTTTTAATGGCCGCTCGCACTCGTTCACGAGCCTCTTTAACAGATTGATTAGGTAGTCCAACGATATCAAAGACCGGCAAACCTTGTGATATATCAACCTCTACAGTAATGATACATCCATCAATGCCGTGTAAGGTGGCTCCATTTAATTTTGCGTACATAAACTGACCTCACTAAAAGCACTGTGGTAAATAATGAATAGAACTTTGAAAGTCCTCGTGCAAATACACCTCTATTACATCAAAGGATATTTCCTTCCAACGGCGCTTTTTTTGATTTAAATCATATAGAAACAACATAGCAGCTCGTTTAATATGCTTTTGTTTTTTCTTGGTAACTGCCTCACGTGCTAGTCCATGTTGCATACCTCGGCGAGCTTTAATCTCTATAAAATGATAGACTAAATCACGTTTAGCAATGATGTCTATTTCGCCTAAACGGGTTCGATAATTTGTATCTACTACCGTAAGTCCCATTTTTTCAATATAATTGGTAGCTACTCGTTCCCCCCATTTGCCCAGTTCTTTTGAATCGAGTTCATTAAATGCTTTACCAGTACTAATCGTTTTCATATATACCTCCTAATAAGGTGTATCTGCAACAACAACTCATAGAATTTAATATCTATACTATATTAATCTTTCAACAGGTAATACTTACTTGTAGCGTAAATTATGGAGGTAACAAAAGTAAATACAAAAGAGGTTCCTAATAGTCACATAGGTGACCAATAGGAACCTCTTTACGGATATAAACTATATGCAATTTATAATGATATAACGAATAAAACTAATACGACTATAGGACTTAACTTAATAGTCTAATCATAAAATAAATTTATTATCCATATATAAATAACTAAAATTTAGTCAGGTTTAACCCAACGCACAATAGATTTAATAGGCTCAAAGCTCTTACGATGAAGCGGTGTTACCCCTTGTTGCTCGATAGCTTCTTTATGTAATTCCGTATAGTAACCTTTATGAATACCAAAGCCATAGCCAGGGAACTCATCATCAAGGCTCTTCATATATCGATCTCGCGTAACCTTTGCAATGATGGATGCAGCAGCAATATTAGCGCTTTTGCTATCACCTTTAATGATGGATTCAACGGGAATCCTCAAATCAGGCAATTTCATAGCATCGGCTACTACTGCTTCAGCTGGTACGCTAAGCGTACGAATAGCCTCATACATCGCTTGTCGCGTTGCTTCATAGATATTTAGCTCATCAATCTTTTCTGGACCGTAAGAAATACAGCTAACAGCAACGGCTTCGTCCATGATGATATCATAGAGTGTTTCTCGTTTTTCCTCTGTTAGTTTTTTAGAGTCATTAAGGCCTGGAATTAATGTCATAGGTGGCAAGATAACAGCAGCTACCGTAACAGGCCCCGCAATAGGACCACGCCCCACTTCATCGACACCAGCCACATGATAAATACCTTGATCATAGAACATGCCTTCATAGTCATACATACCCATGAGGCGTTGCTGTTCTTTTAACTCTTTTTCTTGACGCTTAATATAAGAAGCAGCCAATTTCTGTACAGAACTACGAGTATCCTCTTGAGCAAAAGACAAAATCTCTAAGGCTTGTTCAGTTTCAAAGAGAGCTTTAATATCTGCTACTTTTAACTTAGAAAATACATCCTTATCCATTATGACTCTCCTCACCATCTGCAGGGTAGTACGGTTCTTCATCAACTTGATCGAGAGTAATTGTACCTAACTTAGTATTGCGATAGTCTTGCAAGATAATACGGCGAGCCTTGTCAAAATCTACAATGCCACCGCTTACAAGACAACCTCGACGACGTCCAATGCTTTCAAGAATCGTATCAACATCGGTCATCTCTTCTTCTTTTAATTTATAACGCTCTACCAAAATATTTGGCGTGTTCGTCAATAAGTAATTTAATAGTTGTTTTATAACATGCTCTAAATCATAAACATCATCGGAAATGGCACCTGTCATAGCGAGGCGAGCCGCTGCACGTTGGTCCTCTAATTTTGGCCATAATACACCTGGTGTATCAAGCAATTCAAGATTTTTACCGATTTTAACCCACTGTTGACCACGTGTATGACCTGCCTTATTAGCTGTACGCGTTGCAGCAGAACCAGCCAAAGAGTTAATCAATGTAGATTTACCAACATTAGGAATGCCTAAGATGATAGTCCTAACAGAACGACTGCGAATACCTTTCGCTACCCAACGATCAATGATAGGTTTACTTAGACGTTCTACGGTAGATAGTAATTTTTTATTGCCTTTGCCAGATTTAGAATCGATAGCCAATACTGTAATGCCTTGTTTAGTAAAAAATTCAGTCCATTCCTTTGTGGCTTTAGGATCAGCTAAGTCAACTTTATTTAACAGTACAATATGTGGTTTTTGACCAACGAGTTCAAGGATTACAGGATTCGCACTAGAGCGAGGAATACGCGCATCTAATAACTCGATAACAACATCTACCTTCTTGATGTACTCTGTAATCATACGAGTAGCTTTCGCCATATGCCCAGGGAACCAATGTACGATAGGTGAATCTGCCATTTTATATCCTTTCTACATACTTTATATACATCTCATAGAGATACTTAGTATATTTTATATTTATCTTTTTACAGCTCTATATTCCTCTATTATAATTCTTTAATTCATAGAATAATAAAATAGAACTATTTATATCTAATTTTAGCAAAAATAAAAGGCTGCCAACGGCAGCCTTTTATGAACATTAGCGTTTTTCGCGAATACGAGCAGCTTTACCAGTAAGGTTACGTAAGTAGTACAATTTAGCACGACGAACAACACCACGGCGCATAACTTCGATTTTAGCTAAACGTGGGCTGTGAAGTGGGAATGTACGTTCTACACCTACACCGGATGCAATACGACGAACTGTAAAAGTTTCACGTACGCCACCGTTTTGACGTTTAATTACCAAACCTTCGAACACTTGGATACGTTCACGAGTACCTTCCACTACTTTTACGTGTACGCGAACTGTGTCACCAGCGCGGAAAGTAGGGATGTCTGTACGAAGTTGTTCTTGTTCAAGTACGTTAATAATGTTCATTGTTTCCTCCTGTTTGCAGACATTCAATACCTACACCTTATAGGCAGCGGACTGTCTCAAATTAACAGCAATATAGTATCATAAATCACGTACTGTTAGCAAGTATTTTCTATATTATTTTAATAATCCAAATAATTACGTATTATTTACGTATAATTGGTCGTTTTAACTTACCTAATAAGCGGTATAAATTCTCCTGTTCTTCATCCGATAAATCAGAGAACATTACATTAAGAAATTCGTTAAATGTATGTAAAAGAGTTTTGCCTAACCGTTTCCCCTCATCTGTTAAAGTAACTACAGATATACGTTTATCCATATAATCAATATGTTTTGTAACATATCCCAATTCAATGAGAATATCTGTCTGCTCCGACACAGTAGCGGGACGCATATTTAGAGCATCTACTAACTGCTTCTGTGATGCTCCTTGGGAACGCATATATAATTCAATAATAATTCTATCACGAGACTTTTCTTTGCCGCTTGGCACCTTACACAAGGCTTTATATAATTCATCATGATTCATAATCATCTATCTCCTCATACAACTTTGTATATTATAAAGTATTCGTCATAGTCTCTAAAAATCCTGCATAAAATTTGCATATTCTTCGTAAAAGCAAAAAAGAGGTACGCACGGTACCTCTTCTCCTGTATATCATTATAAAAATTTTAACTTTTACTAGAATATGTTATTTTAATGCGCTAATATCGCCAATAATAGCCATTACACTGTATGCTAAACGAACGAGTTGTAAACGGTTAGCTTTAATAGCTTCATCTTTATCCATAACCATTACATCTTCAAAGAATTTGTTAATGGCTGGAACTAAAGTAGCTGGAACTGCCACGACTGCATCATAATCGCCAGCTTCCCAAGCAGCACTACTTGCTTCAGATGCTTTAGAAGCAGCTTCGAACAATTCTTTTTCAGCATCTTCTTTCAATAAATCGCTATTAACACCAGTATATTCCACATCTTTTACAAGATTGTACATACGAGTATAAGCTTGAACAAGTTCAACGTTTTCATCGATGCGGTTAGCTAACAATGCATTTACAAGACCTTCAGCATCAGCAACAGACAATTCGTTGTTAGATAACAATAAGTCAATTACATGATGAGGAACTTCGCGATCAAGGAAGATATTTTTCAAACGAAGTGTGAAGAACTCTTCTACTTGGTCAAGCAATTCGTCTTGTTTTTCAGCTAGTACATTAAGTAATTCCATAGATGCTTTGAAGATTGGACGTAAGCTGATATTCCATTCGCTACCAAGCAAGATATTCAAGATACCAATTGTTTGACGACGCAATGCATATGGATCTTGAGAGCCTGTAGGGATTAAACCACGGCTGAAAGTAGCGACGATGTTATCTACTTTATCGATGATGGACAATACTTTACCGGCCTCAGTTTGAGGCAATACATCACCTGCAAAACGTGGTAAGTATTGTTCAAAAATAGCTTCTGCCACTTCAGGGGATTCACCATCGAGTAAAGCGTATTCCTTACCCATGACACCTTGTAATTCAGTGAATTCTGTAACCATACCGGTTGTAAGGTCGGTTTTAGCGAGCTCTGTAGCGCGTTCTAACACAACAGCTGTATCTTCGTGCAAGCCACATTCTTCACCAAATACACGGCCCAATTTAAGTAAACGTTCAGTTTTATCCGCTAAATTACCAAGACCTTCTTGGAATACAATTTTAGTCAAACCATCTTGACGGTCGATAAGAGGTTTCTTGCGGTCTTCGTTGAAGAAGAATTTAGCATCATCAAGACGGGCGCGCAATACACGTTCATTACCAGCTTGAACTACTTCAATAGAATGATCGGAGCCATTGCGAACGGTTAAGAACATTGGCAACAATTTGCCGTCTTGATCAACTAATGGGAAATAACGTTGATGGTCTTTCATTGGTGTGATGATGGCTGCATCTGGAAGTGTCAAGTAAGACTCTTCAAAGCCACCACACAATGCTGTAGGCCATTCAACAAGATAGTTGATTTCTTCTAACAAATCATCATCCCAAACGATGGATGCATTTTTAGAAGCTGCCATATCATGTAATTGTTTGGAGATCAATTCACGACGTGCGTCTTGATCAACCATAACAAAGTTTTCTTTTAATGTATCTACATAGGATGCTGCATTTTTAATAGTGATTTCATCAGCCCCTAAAAAACGATGACCACGTGTTACATTACCAGATTTTACAGTAGCAAATTCTACAGGAATTACTTCTTCATCAAGTAAAGCTACAAGCCAACGTACAGGACGTACGAACTTAGCATCTAAATTACCCCAATGCATGGATTTAGGGAAGTTAAGACCTGTAATCAATTGAGGTAACATATCTGTGACGATATCTTTTGCAGGAACCCCTGCAGTTTTGGTTTCAGCGTAAATATAGCCGTCTTCTACAACGAGATCAGCTACATCAAGACCTTTACCACGAGCAAAGCCGATAGCTGCTTTTGTGGCATTACCGTCAGCATCATATGCGATAGACGCAGAAGGACCTTTATGACGTTCACTGATTTCAGCAGATGTGTCAGCAAGACCTTTCACGATAAGAGCCAAACGACGTGGTGTGCCGTATGTTGCGATGCTTTCAAAAGAAAGATGGGCATCATTTAATTTTGTTTCAGCCAATTGTTTCAATTGACCTAAGATATTTGGCATAAAGCCGGCAGGAATTTCTTCTGCACCGATTTCAAATAATAAATCTTTTGCCATCTTATTTATCTCCTTTCAAAAGTGGGAAACCTAACTCTTCGCGTTTAGCGAGGTATTGTTGTGCACAAATACGAGCCAATGCACGTACGCGGCCGATGAAAGCAGTACGTTCGCTGATGGAAATAGCGCCACGGGAATCAAGTAAGTTGAATGTGTGGGAACATTTCAATACATAGTCGTAAGCTGGTAATACATAACCAGCTGCACAAACGCGTTTTGCTTCTGCTTCGTACATATCAAACAATTTGAAAAGCATATCTGTATCAGCTAATTCAAAGTTGTATACGGATTGTTCAACTTCGTTAGCATGCCAAACATCACCGTATGTAACATTTTCATTCCATTTAAGGTCATATACGTTTTCTACGCCTTGAATGTACATAGCCAAACGTTCTAAACCGTATGTAATTTCTACGGAAACTGGTTTACAATCAATGGAACCAACTTGTTGGAAATATGTGAACTGAGTTACTTCCATACCGTCGAGCCATACTTCCCAACCAAGACCCCAAGCACCCAATGTTGGAGATTCCCAGTTATCCTCAACGAAACGGATATCGTGATCTTCAGCATGAATACCCAATGCAGCCAAAGATTGTAAGTACAATTCTTGGATGTTATCTGGAGATGGTTTCACGATAACTTGGAATTGATGATGTTGGAACAAACGGTTAGGGTTATCGCCATAACGACCGTCTGCTGGACGACGAGAAGGCTCTACATAACATACAGCCCATGGTTCAGGACCAATAGCATGTAAGAATGTAGCAGGATTCATTGTACCTGCACCTTTTTCTATGTCATATGGATTTTGAACGATACAACCTTGATCGCTCCAGAATTTTTGTAAATTTAAAATAATCTCTTGAAATGTCATTGCTGCCTCCACTTTACACAACCGACATAAAATCAACCATTTCGTTACAAACAAAAAAGTCCCTGTAACGAAAAACGTTACAGGGACGAGTATACCCGCGGTTCCACCCTATTTGGCTTGCGCCCTCTTTTTTCTATGTTGGCCTTTACTAACAGATACCTGCGTTCCTGCCAATGCTCTACAGCGCCTTCAACCAAATGTGAGCTTACACCATCCTCACTCGCTAGAGAGGTTTACTACTCTGCTTCATCGCATATATTATACACAATATTGTAGCAATAGAGAGGGATGAATGTCAAACTATTATCTAAAACTTTTACCCCAAATATATGTTGAAAAATAAATTAATACCTATATCTAGCTAAATATATAACTTGAATAAAATTATATAGAAAATAAGATAGCCATTAAAAATAGCAATATAGTAAAGAAAGTAAATAAATAGTAAATCCATTTATGGTTACTATTTTTAAATATTAGCGAAAACAAGTAGGTACTGAATGATAATAGTAAAAACTCAACTAGATATTTAAATTGTTTATTTATATCATCTAAGAACTTAAAATCCACAAAAAATACAACTAAAAATATTCCTAAACTAATTAATCTATATTTTTCATTTATGTCCTCATTAGATCTTCGAATATATTGAATTACACTATAGGCAAATGCTAAAAACAAGGATATAGTAGCAAAATAATATACTAATTTCATTTATTATTTTCACCTCGTTTTCTAATCTCTTCATCTGTCGGAATATCTTGTCGTAGCTCCATTTTTTTTATATCTCCTGCTATTCCACCGGAAATACTTCCTAAAGTTCCTAAAGAATAAGATGAAACTGCTGTCGCAATTGGTCCATAAGGATATCCTAGTTTGAATCCTTCTGCAGTACCATAAGCACCTCCTATTGCAGAGCCTATTGGAGGAATTAAATTTGTCCCCCAAGCTTTAACTAAATTGGTTCCACTATAGGTATAATAGTCTTGCACAAAATCATTTGTCATGCTTCCTATACTAAAAACCCCCCCCAATCTATTAACTACTCTAAAAGCAGGTTTAGCATTCTCAGTATAATATAAATACCCCTTTAAAGGTTGATTGGTCAACTCAGATGTAGTATTAGTTAAAACCGACTTTTCTAAATCTCTAGTACTTATACTATTAGTAGGTTTACTAACTTCTATAGTATCATTAGGATTATTAGAATTTAAATTATAGTCAAATATTTTGGTTGTACTAGTGTGGTTATTATATAAAATATCTTTATCAACACTTAAAGTTAAATTATTAATAGAATTATTATTGATTCTATCACGTTTCTGTTTTTCATATCCATATAATGCACGCCCTTTTTCTACACCATATTTATCAATATAGTCATTTAGCAAGGAGTCTTCATATGCTTTATTAGAAGAAACAATTCTAGAACTAGCCTCTTGTTTGTACATACTAAATGAATCTTCTAGGCCATTTGATGTAACATATTTATATACTAAATTGTTCATAATATCTTGGAATGAACCCGATCCAATTACTTCTGGTATACTACTTTCCAATTCACCATTTAAAAGTATGGATGTTTCATTATTAGTTTTATAGATTGAATTATGATTGTATTCATACCACATAAGGGTATCATAATAAGCAAGTTTTCTAACCCATTCGTCTAAACTAATTTCTCCATACTTAAAACTTCTATAATCACGTAACAAGTTTAGCTGATCGTCATGGGTCAACCAATTATTATCAACGGCTGAATTTATCAAAGGCACTGCTATTGATTGATCACTAATACTTTTCCCTAAAATTATACTAACTAACTTTTGCATGTCAGGATTATCGATTTTTCTTAGAAGTGGTTGTGTAACTTCATTTATTGCACTAATTTTAAATCCATTAAAAGAATCATATCCAGAAAGCTTCGATATAGTTGCACCAAGCGCACCATGTAAAGCAACTTTATAAATTCCACCATCATCCCATTTTTTAGCCTTGTCCAAGTATTCTTTTGCTAATTTTTCATTATTAGCATTTTCAGCAGATTCAGCTAATATTACATATTTTTTTTGTTCGCTAACAGCAATATCACCAATTAATTTATATCCATGATCAGAAATTTTAGATAAAAGAATTTGTTTTTCTTCTACTGTTTTCTTATCAAAAATCGGTGCTAGTTTATTTAATGCTTGTTCCGTATCATGATTAATCTTTTCTAAAGATTCTTTCTCAGCAATTTCAATGATACCTTCACTGATGGCAGAATGAGTAGTTGATTTAGAATTACCTTTCACAGGAATCCCCATTTTAGGGCTGCCAGTAATACCTATCGGATTATTTTTAGAGCGTTTAGTTGTAGATAAACTATATCCAGAAGTTTTTGCTGAATAGGATGCTTTATTTTGAATATCATTCATTTTTAAAGAATTAGAGGATAATTTATTCTTGGATTTATCAGGACTCCCTTTAATTATACCACCTGTAAGTGTAGTTGCATTATTTACCTGTACATTATATCCACCATCACCTGCGTATATACCAGCCTGATCTGTAACACTTGCATAGTGACTGTCTGTAGTGCCTCTCGAATTATCAAATCCAACTCTTACAGGTCCACTCATTCCATAAGATACAGATATACCTTTATTTTTACTTATTTTATGGTAGTCATTCGTATCTTGTAAACTTTCAATATTCAAATTATGTCCAACTTTTGTGGTCACACTTTCACCGATGACCTTAGAACCAATAATTTCTGTATCATTTCCAGAGACAGTATTGACTTGTTTACCACGAATAACAGTTCCAGTATGCGTCTTAGTTGTCTCTAATGCATTTTCTTTACCTTTATACACATTAGCATCTAAACCAATAACACCATTACCGTGAGGACTAACTGTGGCACCAACAGACCATCCTGAGCTTGTATATGTATCGCGTTGTACTAAAGAGTTCGTTCCTGCATCTATACTTAAGTTATTTGATGCATTTAGATTAACCTTTGGAGCCTCTACAATACTACCTTTAATATGAATATTTCCTTTGTCACTATTATCACTATCTGCAGTAATACTTACATTATTTTTGCTCCCTATAGAACTACCTATATAATTTTCTTGATTAAGTTCGCTATGCTGTTTAAATTTACTTGAACCAATACCTACTTGTATATTGAGTAAACGATCTTTTTTAATTCTATTATTTACATTATTAATCGCTGTTCTTACATCTGGATGCATAGCATTGCTCTCTTCAGGATGTTCTGCCTGATATGCTTTATTAAGTTCATCAGCCTTAGCAAGTATATCTTTTTCTTTTTCTACAAGTTTTTCTATCTTAGCATTTTTATAAGAAGTCCCATCATTATAAGCATGTTTTAAAGTATTTGCAGCCTCAAGATACTCTAATGTTGATAAGTTGCTATTTTTTCTAGAGTTAGCACGCTTACCAAGTTGCTGAACAGCATTCAATTCATTAACAATTTGACCACCAACACTTACAGTAAGACCGGAACGCTTCTCCTCGTGACTTTGCACTACATGTGCAGTATTATGTTTTCCATCAACCGTTACATTTTGAGCAGATAAGTCTATCGGTTTATTACTAAAATAGTTTGTTGTTGTACTGTGAATTGAATTACCAGCACTAACATTTATCTCGTCCTTAGAGGAAGAAATATTGGTAGCAACTTGATTTTTATATCTGCCATCTGTTGTATCAGTCACTTTTTTACTACCAATAGTAAAGCCTATACCAGCGCCCATTAAGCCAGATTTTTTACTATATTGATATACATCATCACGTTGTGTTTCTTCACCTGAATCTGTACGCACGTCATTACCTGCAGATACGGATACATCGTTTGTTCCTAAAATATTAGAACCTGTTACCGAAACATTACGATTAGCTTTCACATTAATCGTATCGCCACCAATAGTTGAAGATAGCACACCTGTGTGTTCGTGATCTGTACGTATGATATTAGTTGTACGAGATAGTAAACTTTTTTCTTTATACTTTAGACCATATTCATCACGGCTATAGCTTTTCCCATTAGTGATAGTAACATCATTTCCCGCTTCAACTGATGTTAAGCCATGTTCACTATTAACAATACCATTACGGATATTTACATCATTTCCCGCTCGTAAAGTAACATTGCTATCACTTAAAATAGCTGTACCTAATTCTGTACGGCGGTCAGTACGATTATAATTATCACTATTAACCGTCATATCCTTTTTAGCAGATAATGCCTCTGTTGTTACATTAATATTCTGACCAGCATCAATACTTACTTTGGAATTATCTCCAGTATGAACAATAGCTCCTTTAAGGTTAATATCTCGTTTAGCAGATAAAACTAAATCACCTTTTTCTCCTACACCTATAGTACCTTGACGACCAACAACATCTTGATGTTGTAATCTATCTACCTGAGTACCTACATTAATATCACGGCCAGCATTAATATAAACTTGTTTATCACCATGAATATTACCAGTATTTATTACATCTTGAGATGCTTTAATAGTAACTGTACGTCCATCTATACGCCCTGTATTTTCTACATCAAGAGCCCCTAATACAATTGTATCTGCAGTCATAATGCCTTGATTTAGAATATCTGTATTAGCATTGCTAACGATAGCTTTGCCACTTATAATTCCCCCCATTGTATCCATAGATTTAGCAGACTGTTTGGCTAAATACACTTTAGGATACAAAACTTGTTGCGCTTTTCCATCTACTATAACGGTTTTAGTTTCCAACCAAACCATATCTGTTGTTATAGCGTCCATTTGTTCTTTAGATAAAGCAATTCCAGGTGTTAATTTAAAAGCTTTACCAAAAGCTACACCAGCCTCTAATAAAGCTTTATATTCAGCTTCATTATCTGTATAACCTTCTAAATATTGTTTACCTGTAGCTGATACAATTTGCTCATTAATAAGTTGCTGTTCATAGAATCCATCACCTAAGCGTTTGGATCTTCTTTCAGGATTATTTGCCAAGGCATCAATCATAAATTGAGATGATAAAAAATTCTTTCGATTAGTAAAAGCAGGATCAGTCTCTATCAAAGCATTAGCCGTAATAGCAGGATGAATATCATATAGTGCCTCTGTTGGTAACGATAAACCATCTATGGTTTGACTTGCTTTACCTTTGCCCCCACCCAGACCATATGGATCTAAACTATCATTGACCTTTGCAATAGTAGCTTTGGATACTTTATCTTCAGCGTGCTCTTTTAGAGTACCAATTGGTTTTACATTTTCTTCAGTAATCGACGGTGTCATAAAGACTTCAGGGCCCCAAACACGTATACGTTTACTTCTATAACCATGACGTTTCCTTTTCTTTTCGGTTCTACTCTCTTGAGTAGTTCCAGTAATAAAGGTTTTATCACTAATCATATCTGATATGTTTTGTATAGAGCCCTTTGTTTTAAAAGTTCCTCCTGAAATCACGCTGCTATTATCATTATAAAGTATACCAGTAGTTACTAAATCACCACCACTACTAATGATACCTGGATCATCATTGGTAATCTTTTTGTGAGTTTGTTCGGCTTCACTTCTAATGATTGTAAACTGATTTATTCGGTTCTCATTCTTATTCATTTCCTTATTATAAGCTTCATCTTCAGGCGTTTTAACTGGTTTTACATGCGGTGTACCATAACCACTTGAATCATCAGCATATGGGAACTCAGACTTATCAAATACCTGACCTTCTAATTTATGATTTGGATGAGTAACTTTTATTTTATCTGGATTTTTAGTAATCCCATCTGAAACACGCTTGGTTCCTAACGCAACATTATTATTTTCTACTGTAGGAGTATCAAGTTTAATAGACTTTGTAGCTTTAATAGTCGCCCCTTTATTATGTATACCATCTTTAGCAATAAAGTCCATAGTTCCACCACTATAAATGAGACCTTTACCAGTATTATCTATTGTATTTGAAGTTATATTAACGTGATTACGACCCGCAATTACACCAGACTTATGAGAATCTAGTTCTGCCTTAAGAGCAGTAACTTTCTCTTGTACATCATCATACGCTTTTGTTAAATCATTAATCCGTTGACGATGTGCGTCTAACTCAGGCTTGGTCTTATATTTAGATATATCAGCATTCCATTCAGCATCAAGTTCATTTTTTGCCTTTTCTAGCTCTTTACCAGCTTTATGATAGCGTTCTTCTATTTCACTATTAGTATGATTTGTAACTATATTAGCTTTAATATCTACTGTATCACCATAAATACGTCCACCTTCATGATTATCTATAGATTTAGCATTTATAGTTGTAGTATTTCCAGAGTTGATAAGACCATTATTGTTTACCTTTTCTTGACTATGTACAGTTGTAGAGGAATCACCTTGAACCACACCATTTGAATGAATTGCTATACTTTGTCCATCTAAAATAGTATTGCCATTACTTGTAACGCCACCATCAACTACAATTTGACCATCACTAGTAATACTAGAGGCTTGTGAAGAACTTACTACACCTTTAACATTTACCCCAAGACCAGTATTGGTCCCTTTCAGAGTAATAGAATTTGCATACATACCCCCAATTGCGGATACATCTAAGCCAATATTGTTAGAATTACCAATTTTTTGCGTGTCTAATGTATTAGCATCTATTTTGTTCTTACCCGTGCGAGCTTCGATCGAATTTGCCCAGATTCCAGCATTTACACTCGCTGCTTCTGTTAAAATTTGTAACGAGTTAGCCTCTTTGGCATTAAGACCGTTTCTATTAATAGCAACAATTCCTCGCTCCACCCGATATGAGTTTAGATTTCCTGATAAATCATATTCAGGTTTACCTGTAGTTAATACTGCTCGATCTGTATTGATAAATCCGCCACCATCTACAGTAATACCATTAGGATTTGCTATAACTACTGAAGCTTTATGACCTGCTACCTCAATAAACCCGTTCATATTGGTTGGATTGTGTGAAGTAATCTCATTAACAATGACATTGGCAGAACCACGCATCATATTAGTATTACCAGGAACATATCCACCAAGCTTGGTATTAGACATTTGGTAAGAGTTATTAAGAATTACACCATTTTGTGGTACGTTAAAGTTAGTATAATCATTTCTAGATACTCCACCAGCGCTAGGGCCTACGACATTTACTAATGTGACACCATTAGCAGCTTGTCCAATCATGGCTTGTCTTTCATGTGGCGCATTTCGATCTACCTCTATAGGATTTTCTGCATATACAAACGGTACGACTAAAGGGTCAACGATCATTAGCCCCATAGTAAGCCATACTGCAATTTTATATTGTAATCGTTTTTGTTTCATATTTACTCTCTCAATTAATACGTATACTATATTAGAACCGCACACCTGCTTGGAAACCTGCGGTTACAGAATCAGTTTTGTAACCACTTGGTTTATATAAAGGAGCCCCAACAAATACATCATAGAATAATCCAGATATAAATTGCCCTCTTATCCCAAGACTAGTACCAGCAATAAATTTTCCTGTAAATACCTCTGTACTTGGACCATATACGGCGCCAAAATCAATATTAGCATAAACACTTGATTTCCATTTAGGGATGTAACTAGCAACCTCATTACGCATATACCAGCCACTTTCAGCCATTAGTGTATTTTCACCATCAAATCCTTGTACAGTATATCGATTCCCAAGGCTAATCATATCTCTAGAGAATAAACGTTTATCCCCTAATGTCCATTGTCCATGGAAAGATGTAGTTATACTTGCTGGTCTATGTCCCCATATACGTGGAATTTGATAATCGACATCTAACAATAGTTGAGTATATCGAGTACTAGGCGCTCCATTACCATATTCTGGTTGCGAACCAAACCAACCAACCCCTTGTTTAATAGCTGCTCTAGAGTATAATGTATTTTTCTTTATGTATCTACGTTCTGATATACCTACTTCTAAAGAAGCTGTATTAGCACGTTGTACAGCAATTTCTACATCATTAATATAATTTTTAGCATTACGCTTACTGATAATAATATCCCAACTACGCTTAGTCATTCGATCTCGATGAAATACATGATTCCACGAACCTCTTACAGTCTTTGCATGACTAGAACTAATAAATGGAGTAGCCATAGAATTAATCGTTTGATGATATTTCATATCACTATAGGAAATACTAAAGGTGTCCTTCCCTCTAGGTATTGAATAAGAAATAGTATGGTTTCGACTACCTTTTCGTTCACCATCTTGAGCAGCATCTCGATTAATACTTAAGTTTAATGAATCATTAGCATTAAATATCCTATCAACTCCAATTGCAGCCGTCCACTGCAGTTTACCAGTATCTTTTAGTCCAGAATCATCTATGGATATCATTCCATGAATTGGTGGTTTTTTAGTAGTTTCAAGTACAATATTCGTAGCTAACGGTTTTGTTCCTGGCTCAAGCTCAACAGACACATTTTGAGAACCAATCCGCTTCATTTGCTCTATCCCCTGTTCTATATTTCGAATATTAAGGATATCCCCTTCACGAATAGGAAATGCATTTTGCCATGGCAATGGTTGTGCATACGTTTTATATAAGACAGACTCTACGCGACCGAGTTGTAAATTAAATTGTAGATTACCTGAAGCTAATGATTGGGATGGAATACCAATCCGAGACGTGACGTATCCATGTTCTATAAGTGCAGTATTTAAGCTAGTAGATAATCTATTTACATCTTCAACTGTAAGTTTGCGATTTACAAATGGTTTAATTGTTTTACGTAGAAACGTAAACTCGTTAGGCACATCTAATTGTATCTTCTTTTTTTGTGCTTCATAATATAATGGACCTTTAATTAATCGTACACTTGCTGCAGAACTATTATCCACAAATGTCGTCTGATCCATAGTAGTATTTATCATATTACTATATGTTAATTCTGCAGACTGACTAATAGGTTCTTCTACAACACGGATATGAGATACAAAAAAAGATGGCTCTACATGTGCTGGCTGTTGTGCCGGTACTGTATAACCATCTTGTGGTGTTAAAGAACCAGATGAAAAATCTATTCCACCTGTTTGTACTGTAATTCGTCCCTCTCCAAGCCGCGCCTCTCTCGCTAGTTGTTGTTCTCTCGATCTATCTAGTTGTTCTTGAGTATCAATAGGTTTAGCACCCAAAATATGTATTGGTACCATACACACTAAACTTAGACAGAATAATAACTCTCTCTTTTTCATATTGCTCCTTTTGTAATAAAATATAAATCTGTTTTATATTTTATTATGTTTTTATCTTGACAGTCAATAGAGAGTTTAAACTGTAAAACCACCTACCAAAGATAAATCAATTCATCTTCGATAGGCGGTTTATTTTATTCACCCTTAGCAATACGGTCTAAGAGTTCAATATAGCTTTCTTTATTTAAGGCTGGTGTAAAGTTGTCTAATATATCTTTAGCACCTGCTGCATCATCGTATAGTAAGTCTACGATTGTCATAGCCAATGCTTGTGCTGTTTTAATGTACGCTACATCAGGTACAGAGATTTCATATTCCGCACTGTGTAGTACACCACTTATACAACCAACCCATGGATGGATGACCGGCATCAAGTGAGATACGTCCCCCATATCTGTACTAGCTGTTATATGTGGGCCTTGGTATATATTGGCTTCACCAAAGATAGGATTTGAATTTTCTCGTAATAGAGCATTCATACGTTCATCATTACGCATCGGTAAATAACCAGGTAGGTCATGGATAACACATGTGGCTCCTACTGCATCGCCACCGGCTTTTAAGGCCCGGTTTACACGATGATTGCCATCTACAATAGCTTCAATATTAGAGGCACGCACGTAACTTTCAACTTGAACATAATCAGGCACACAATTTACCAATGTACCACCTTGATTAATGATTGGGTGGAATCTGAAATAATCGCTTTCTTTGAAAGTTTCACGAATGGAGTTAACCCCCATAACCCCCATCAAAGCAGCATTAAGAGCATTGATGCCTTCATGAGGTGCTTGTGCTGCATGGGCTACCTTACCGTGATATTCAATCAGTTTAGATACAAAACCATTAGAGGTACTACCAAGCCCCATTTCACCAGCTGGTGTTTTGGCTGTCTCCACATGCATTTGCATAGCCATATCAATATCGTCGAAAGCTCCTTCATAGATGAGCTGTTGCTTACCACCCATATACTTAAGCTTACCTTGCTCACGCAATTTATTGCGGTAATCAATTTCAATCATTTCCTCTGCCGGAACAGCAAATAATACAACATCGCCAGCTAATTCGTCCACCACAGCTTGTAAACCCATAGCGACAGCAAACATATTCGCAATTTGTACATTATGACCACAGCAATGGGCGGCCCCTGTTAAATCATCGGCACGAGGATGGCGAGGACAGAGAATGGCATCTAATTCCCCCACCATTGCAACCGTATATTTACTATCTCGACCTTTCATTCTACCTTTTACACCTGTCAATGCATGGCCAGTAGTATAAGAAATGCCAAGTTCATCAAACATAGCTTGAACCTTTTTAGAGGTTTTTACCTCTTTAAAACCCAATTCTGGTTCAGCCATAATAGATTCAGCCAATTCTCGTAAACGCGGTTGTGCATCAACAATAGCTTTACAAACACGTTGCTTTACTTCTTCCTTTGTCATACGGCTCATAATATCTCCTTTATAAAATCGACCGTATAAAATACGGTCGATCATGTCATCATGATGTATAGATATCTTCTAAAATATAATTCTATAATTATATCTTAACATAATTTAGACATCTAACATTATGATTTAGTATTAAATTAAACCTTCTAAATGAAGTACTAATTGGGCTAATGCTGTTGCACAGATGAAAGTACCTGCTGTTACAGCTAGTGCAACAGGGATAATACGCCAAGATAAGCGACGGAATGCACCAAGGTCTTTACCTAAGGATAAACCTGCATAGGCAAGTACAGGTGTTGTAGTAGCTAAGAATGTAACTTGGCTAGTTTTTGCGATAATCCATTCTTGACCAGGCATACCTGGTAAGGATGCAATAACACCAACTAAAGACACCCAGAATACCATAGGCAATTTATTAGCATATGGCAAGTTAGAGATCAAAGCACCGATTGTAGCAAGAGCTGCCAAGATAGCTACGCCAACTAAACTATCGCTAAATAGAAGTTTACCATCCATTACATTACCGACTGCAGTGATGATAGCAGCAATACAGATAACGATGACAAACTGTGTTAATCTTTCACTTTTACTCATGATGTGCTGCCTCCTCTGCTAAATCTTCTTCCCGGGTACGACCTGTAAAGAAGTTGTATGTTTTCTCCATAACTGGTAAAGAAACAAATAAACCAAAGTATACGCCTAGAACAGTAGTCAACAAGTTTGCAGCCCCTGCAAGAGCCATAATTTGTTGTTCGTAATCAGGATATACTGCAATGATTGGAGCTGTAGCTGCCGCCATCATACTAGCACTACCTACGCCAGCGCCCATAGCTAATGCCAAAGGATGAAACCAGCCAGATTGTGCTAACATACCTGCCAATACAGATGACCACATAGCGCCGATAAGAACACCACAGATGTACATGCCCATAACGCCACGGCCTTCTGGAGAGCTAAAACCGAATTTATCGATGATAATCGCTACATTTGGCTCACGGTCTACAGAGTAACAAGCACCTACTGCTTCGCGACGCATGCCTACTAGCAAAGCTACTGGTAAACCAAATACAATAGTACCGAAGAAGTGACCAAGCTCTTGTAATAACAATGCCCAGCCAGCACTTGTAAGAATACCAAGATTTGGACCGATACCAAGTCCTACTTTTACCATCAAGATCATAACGGCGATACCGATATAATCGGCAGATTTTTCCATCTGTTTAATCGTAAGAATTTTAAACTTAGGAATAGAAATTAATAAACCTAGAATCAATGTGTACAATAATGGCAATAATACAACAGGACCTAGTTTTTTTATGCCTATAAATTCAGCGACTACAGTTAGTACGAGCGCTAGAAAATGTATTTTGAGATTTCCCAAAAGCTGCATAATGACCTCCTGTAAAAATACATAATATAACATTGTTATATTATAAATAATTGTTATTAAAAGTGTCAATTACAGATGTACATTTGTCTATTTGAATTATTTTTTTCCAATAATATAGAGTCCCTGTTCAGCATCAACTACCTCAATAATAATATTTTCTATCATTGATGGTTTTACTTTATGAAACCTTTGTTCTTCTTCATCATAGTAAATGGCCCATTTAGACATACATGCCGGAATAGTGTCACTATCATAATCTTTCCCCCTCCAAATGGCATCATCTCTAAAATAACTTAGTCCATCTTTAACTAATTCTGTATCTAAACAAAATTCACCAGCTAAACTAACATGATTATCTAATAAAAGGTCTCTAACAATGATGGCTTCATATTCCCAACTTAGAAAACATAAGTATTCAAAGTATCTAAGTGCTATCTTGGAATCCCAACGATTGTTTAAAACCATGATTTGAAATAACTTATTTACTAACGCATAATCAGAAAATATATAATAGTCATTAGTTAAAAGGAAATTATATATTTGTTGAATTTCTTGTAAATCTAAAGTTTTATCTTTATTTATTTTGTCTATAGGCAACGAAGAAAATATTATATCCATATAGTACCTCATAATACATTTCAATAAAAGGCAGTTTGATGTCTCAAACTGCCTTTTACTGTCATTAAATTATGGAATTTAAAAATTTAACGCTTTGTAATGGTTTACCAATTTCTTGCTCACAGTAGGCAAATAGTAGTTTTTCAAGTTCCTTCCAAATTGTTTTGGGAAATTCTAAATGCGTATCTTCACCCCACTGGTAAGCTAGAATCTGAGGTAATGTAGCTTTCACAGAACGAGAAATGCTAAGATTTGTAGTTTCCCGCACCTGCATCCAGAATGGCTCAATTCCGTCTTGATGGTTAAAAGCATTAGCACTAGGGACAACCCCTGCGAGAGATAATAGTTGCCATCCGAGCATTATCGTTCCCAATTGTACATTGCGACGTCGAATTTGCTTGGAATAGTTTACAACAGTATCAAAGACCTTGCGATCTACGTCATACATGGCAAATAACTCTTGAATGAGCTCACTCGCTACTGCTGCATAAGCAATATTATCGAGGTTTACATCTAAGGATTCCACCACATAGGAGCCATCAATTTGCGTAACATTTACATATTCCCCATCCGGTACAACTGTAATATACATGGCACTAAATGGACGTAAATAGGAGCTGTTGCGCATCGTCATCATTCGCTTATGTGGAATCGATGCTTTAATAAGTCCCAAGCTAGGCGTAATAAACGTAAATACGGAATACAACTTATACTTTTTTCGACTTATGACGATGGCTGGCGTATTAAAACCACCATTAAGCTTCTTCATTTTCTTCTTCCGTTGGTTCCTCTACTGGTATAGGTGTTACTTTAATGCGAGAGATACGATATCCTTGCATTTGAGTAACTTCAAAGGTGTAACCATGAGCATCCACCGTATCACCTACGATTGGTGTACGTTCTAATAAACCAAAGACATAGCCACCTATTGTATCAGAATCAGAATTATCAATTTCAATATTCATAATTTCTTCTACTTCGTCTACGAGGACCTTGCCATCAAACTCGAAGGAACCATCTGCATAGGACATCGTAGCTGGTAAATGCGGCTCATGCTCATCTTGTATGTCCCCAACCAACTCTTCGATAATATCTTCTAAGCCTACTAGACCAACCATGCCACCATATTCATCTACTACTACAGCTAGATATATACGGCGCGTTCTCATATATTGCAACAAGGTAGATAATTTCATTACCTCTGGAACAGTAAGAATGTCTCGTTTAATATTGCGCAAATCCTTACGGGCTTGATTAGGGCGTTCCATTAAATCTTTAATATGAACGAGTCCAATAATGTGATCCTTATCCTCTACACAGAGTGGATAACGTGTATGTACTTTAGAGCGGATAACCTTCATCGCTTCATCGTAACCATCTTCAACGAATACGCAGTCTACATCTTGACGAGGCACCATAACCTCTTTCGCCATGCGATCTACGAAGTTAAAAACATTATCGATTAACTCAGACTCTACTTGGTCCAGTTGCCCTTCCTCGTGGCTTCGAGAAATCATCATGCGAATTTCTTCTTCTGAGTACACAAGATCAAGCTCTGTTAAATATTTTGTTTTGTAAAAGCCTAAAATAACATTGGAGATTTTACTAGCAATCCAAATAAATGGATACACCAATTTACCTGCAGCCACGACGATACGGCTATAGGTATTTACGTATTTTGTAGGGAAGGATAAGCCCAATGCTTTAGGTACAATTTCACCGAAAATTAGGACGATTAAACTAATTAATAGTAATAGAATAATATCTAGTACCAAATGCATCCAAGTACTATGAATATTAAGAACCGCCACTATACGATCAACAATATTATCAAATACAAAAGTACCTGTGCCTGCAAGGGCCAAAATAAAGAATAGAATCAAAAACTGTGTAGTATTTAAAAAATACTCAGGATTTTGATAAAGCTTTAATAAAAATTCTCTATCCTTCTCCAAGAGGATGTCCATATCCTCTACATGTTCTTTACGAAGGCGTGCAAAGGAGAACTTTGCAACCACAAAAAAGTTAATTAAAAAAATACATAACAGACCAAACCCTATGGGTAACAGGCCATCTACACTATCCATCTTTATTCCTTTCATATGAATATGGAAACACTTATTTCTTTTTATTATATCAAATTATTTTCTATAACCAAGTTCAGATAACATACCAGATTTATTTCTCCAATCTTTTTTTACTTTAACCCAAAGGTCCAAGTACACCTTTGTAGCTAATAGCTTTTGAATATCTGCGCGCGCTTCAGCGCCAAGTTGTTTTAACAAAGCACCTTTTTTACCGATGATAATTCCCTTTTGAGAGTCTCTTTCACAGTAGATTGTAGCGCGGATATAGGTAGTACCATCATCACGTGTTTTCATTTCATCTACGTCTACAGCGATAGCATGAGGAATCTCATCTCGTGTAGCTAACAAGATTTTTTCACGAATGATATCGGAAATAATAAGGCGTTCCGGTTGATCCGTAATCATATCCTCCGGAAAATATTGTGGACCTTCCGGCAAGGTTTCCTCTAGAACCTTAAGAATTTCAGATAAGTTCTCTTTATCTTTTGCAGAAATAGGAATGACACCTGCAAAAGGATATGCATCTTGATAAGAAACGATTGCTTCTAAAAGCTCTTCTTTTTTGAGTGTATCAATTTTGTTGACTACCAAAAATACAGGAACCTTTACACGTTTCAATTGTTCAATAATAAAATTATCCCCAGGACCACGTTTTTCATTGCCTGCTACGACAAATAAAACGGCTTCCGTTTCTTTTAAGGACTCAATAGCAGCATCTACCATGAATTCGCCTAACTTGTGCTTAGGTTTATGCACACCAGGTGTATCCATAAATACGATTTGTTTGGATTCATCCGTATATACGCAGATGATACGGTTACGCGTTGTTTGAGCCTTATCGGATACGATAGCAATCTTATCGCCAATAAGAGCGTTGATTAAGGTAGATTTACCTACATTAGGGCGTCCTACAACGGCAACAAAGCCTGATTTAAAATGTTCGTTCTTATTCATTATATGGTGCATCCTCCCGCACATAACCCAAGTTACCTAGGATAAATTCTTCCTCTGTGCGCATCTCTTTTTTATCTTCGTCGTTCATATGGTCATAGCCTAAAATATGTAAGCAACTGTGAGTCGTTAAATATGCTAATTCCCGTTCAAAACTATGTCCATATTCAATAGCTTGTTCACGAGTACGCTCTAAGGAAATAATCATATCACCAAGTAAGTGATGTTCCTCTTTACTACCTTCGTAATCATCCCCTTCATTGAGGGCAAAGGACAATACATCCGTTGGTCTATCGATGCCTCGATATTCCTTATTAAGCTCGTGAATTTTAGCATTATTGCAGAGTAAAATACTCATTTCATCTTCTTCGAGGCCATATACGCGACTCACTTCATCGCAGACCTTGCGTATAACAGCCTCAATATTGGAATCCTCTTGAATTCCTTCATCATAGCTAATGTGTATATACATACTTATCCTTTCGCTACATTCTCTTTGGATACTGCGTTAGATTCTGTAGTCTCACCAGCTAACTTACGTTCGTGATATGCATCGTAAGCTTTTACAATGCGACCTACTAAATCGTGACGAACAACGTCTTGATCGCTAAAGTAAACCATATTAATACCAGGTACATGACGCAATACCTTTTCAGCCTCGCCGAGGCCAGACACAACACGTGGAGGTAAGTCAATTTGTGTCTTATCACCGTTGACTACCATTTTAGAGTTGTTGCCTAGACGAGTTAGGAACATTTTCATCTGTTCTGCCGTCGTATTTTGAGCCTCATCGAGAATGACGAAGGCATTTTCCAATGTACGGCCACGCATATACGCTAGTGGTGCTACCTCGATAGTACCACGTTCCATAAAACGTTGTACTTGCTCGATACCAAACATTTCATGTAATGCATCATAAAGAGGTCTTAAATAAGGATCAACCTTGTCTTGTAATTCACCAGGTAGGAAGCCTAACCGTTCACCTGCCTCTACAGCAGGGCGTGTCAAAATAATTTTATCTACATTGCGGTTTTTTAAATAGAATGCAGCTAAAGCTACTGCTAGGAATGTTTTACCTGTACCAGCAGGACCAATACCAAAAGTAATAGTATTTTTTCGGATACTATCTACATAGTATTTTTGACCTTCCGTTTTAGGCGTAATATTTTTACCACGCATATTAACGGATAAAGTATCCTCAAACATAGTATGTACGGCATCAGCTTTACCATTAGCCACAAGTTTAGCCGCAATACGCACTTGAGACTCAGTTATGGTACTACCTTCACGGTAAAGGAATACTAATTCTTCAAGGGTACGATAGAGAGCTTCTACTTGTTTTTCATCGCCCTTTATAACTACCGTATCACCTCGTGCCACTACATCTGCAGAGATGACTTCAAGCATCATATGCAGATATCGATTATGTTGACCTAGTATGGATTGTGCTAGGTCATATGTAGGAAATGTAAATACTTGTTCGCTCATACAACCTCCTAATCTATAAATTTACGAACTGCTTTACCATTTAGGTAATCACAGAGATCACCTTGATGAGCATCTAGTTCGTCTAGTTTATCATCAATTAAATCTTGTACGCGCCACCAACCCATAGACCAGTTTGTAAAAAGCGTATTATCTTCAGGTGCTCTCCCTACAAGACGCTGTAAAACAATGTCAGGATGTAAATGACGTACAAAATTAACAACCCGATCAGCATATTCTTCCGCACTAATTAGGGTAAACTGACCCTCTTGATACCACTTGGCCATCAATGTATTTTTTACAATATACAAAGCATGTAGTTTCACTTGATCAACACCGAGTGCAGATAAAATACGAGCCCCTTCGATTGTATCCTTCATTGTATCCCATGGTAAATTAACTATCATATGAGTAGTTATGTTAAATCCATATCGCTTAATCCGTAATACGGCATCAATAAACTGGGCTAAATCATGACCGCGATTAATTTTCTCTAATGTATCATAGTTAACCGTTTGAAGACCTAGCTCAATATAGATATCCTTATGAAAGCGATCCCTAATATCAGCTAATATCTCAAGATATTCATCGGCAATACAATCGGGTCTTGTTGCAATAGCAATGCCCACGGCTTTATCAATACAACCTTGTTCAATATAGCTTTTAAAATCATCAAGATTCAAGTAGGTATTACTAAAGTTTTGGTAATAAGGGATGAACTTCTTTGCTTTATATTTAGGGCCTATGTGAGCAATATTTTCCTCTAATTGCATGCGCACCGTCATCCAGGCAGGACGATTTTCGTATCCCGCGCCAATTTCACCACAAAAGGTACAGCCTCCAACACCAGCCGAACCATCTCTGTTAGGACAGGTCAAGGGTAGTGCTACAGGTAATTTATAAACCTTTTCCCCATATGTTTCTTTATAATATTTAGATACCATGCGGTATCGTTTTGATCTCGTTGTATCGGTCATAATACTCCTATTAAACTAACCAATCATCGCTTATTATGTAATATTTCAACTATCATAAATTCTCTAATCTTTTGATTATAAAAAATTAGATAAACTATTTTTATATTACTAACAAGCCTCTATTTCAGGACGTATAAAAGGTTTTACCTCTTTATTTACGTCGATTACAACTGTAAAAGGTACATTTGGTACATTCTTTATACCTAACACTTTAGCCGTATCTTCAGACATAGGCATTTCTACATATTGTTGACGAATTTTGCGCCACTCTTTAAATGTATAGTTAGGGATATACTGAGATGCAATTTCTTCATTGCGCCAAAATGCTTCCCCTTCTTGTAAAAGTTCTTTTGTCTGTTTTGGTAAACCTACGGCTTCACTGCGGACCTTACCACGATAGCTAACGAGTGTATCATATTGTAATAATTCGGCAGCTACTGTATCACCTTTAGACAAGAAAAAATTGTACAAGAACTCTATTTGATCTATATCTTTCAAATTAATCTTATGATTACCTGCATCGAGCCAAGCCTGTGTCATGTCACAAAAATAGGAAAAAGCATCTTTTTTTGTCTCCACTTTAGAAGGATCATACTTTTTCATAGGTGGTACATGATTAGTTTCTGTATCTTCCCCAGTTATAGATGTATCAGTATGTTCTTTTATAAGCTTACTACCAATATAGCCAAACACAGTTCTAAATCGTTCACTATTATAAAAGCGTTCAAAGACATCTTCAAAGTGTTTTAAGAAACGTATATCTCTATAAGGGAGCACGTGAGTACTTAATACCTCATATGGCGCTAAGGGATCACTAATATATTGATACTCCTCCATACGGCGTACACCAGAACCTTTTAACAGTTTTAAAAATCCAATTTGTAACGCATGTGGCTGTAAACTAAAAAGATCATTAAAGGATAATCCAAACCGCTGTTTATTCTCGTAAGGCAGGCCTACAATTAAATCCATGTGCACATGAGTTCGGCCTGCTTCAATAATAGGGCGAATAGCCTTTTGAATATACGGCCAATCATTATATCGATTAATAGCATCTAAGGTTTTCTTATGTGTACTTTGAACCCCTACCTCAATTTGAATACGGCCTGGTGGTGTTTCACAAAGAATATTTGTTTCCCATTCCGTCATTAGCTCTGGTTCCATTTCTAGATGGAAATTCGTCTCCGTATCGGCATCACGCATGAATTCCATCATAGGTCGATGATGATGTGGCGCACAGTTAAAAGTTCTATCAACAAATTTAACTTGTTTTACCTTATGATCGATAAACCACTGTAGTTCTTTAAAAGTTCTTTCCTGCGGAAAAAAGCGAACTGTATTTTTATTGCCAGATAAACAGTACTGACAAGAGAATGGGCACCCTCGAGAGGATTCATAGTAGATGATTTTATGTTCTAAATCTATCATATCCTCTTCTACATATGGGAATGGTATAGTACTCAGATCTTTTACCTCCACCGTATCAGTAGAGCCCAGGAGTCGGCCAGAAATGTGTCGACCACGTACGCCAGGAATCTGCTCTTCTAAGCCATCATTGCCAGCGATTAGTGCACTAATAAGTTGATAAAAAGCTTCTTCCCCCTCACCTTGTACGACATAGTCCACAGCAGCACAACGATTTAAGATTTCATCGGCTGTGAAAGACACCTCCGGCCCACCTAAAATAATTTTAATATCTGGTCGCACAGCTTTCACCATGTCTACTACATGTAAAGTCATCTCAATATTCCAGATATAGCAAGCAAAGCCCAATATATCTATATTGCGCTCTGTAATATCGCTAAGAATATGTAAAACAGGCATATTAATAGTATATTCTACTATATCGTATGCCTGTCCGTGAGCCTGCCCATACGCTTTGAGATAACGCAAAGCCAGAGAAGAATGTATAAATTTTGAGTTTAATGTGGATAAAACTACGTTCATAGGTCCCCTTTAAATCATCGAATGGCTCAGCCACCGTCTAGTCATAATATATGTATTATACCATTAAAAGAGACTAAATATAATAGAAATAATAGCACCCACTAAAATAACAACAGATGCGACAGTGAGAATGATACTGCCAAAGAATACAACAGCAGCCAAAATAATCCCTAAAACAATGAACAATATAATTCGACTAAGCCAGCTTGTACTATTAAAGCTATACACCTTAACTTTCGGTTCATATTGATTGTTTTCATCGTAATATTGTTGCTCGTCATTGATATTAGTTGGCGTTGAATCTACATGGACGGAATCGCCTACCTCTTCAATAGTTACACCATCAAATTCTCGTCTCTCATCGTCGGATAATACGCGTGTATTAGGTTCACCAGAATAAGTACTGCGACTATAAGTATCATCTGATTTACCATTTCTATATGTATTTTGATTATTGTTTATATTGTGTTGATCATTCATATGTATTTCCTTTATATGAACAAATACTAATTGATTTTATACAATTTATTATACCATATTTTACCATCATAATGGCAAATAGAAATCCCTTCAGATATAAAGCCATATATCTGAAGGGATTGTATTTTTATATATTGATTAATGTTAATATATGCTTACACGTAGATTAGTCATTTAAGAATTTTTTAAGTAATTCATTTACCATTCCCGGATTAGCTCGGCCTTTAGATTCCTTCATAACTTGACCAACTAAGAAGCCTATAGCCTTACCATTACCACTCTTGAAGTCTGCTACTGGTTGTGGATTATTAGCAATAACTTGCTTAACAATTTCTTCAATAGCACCAGTATCTGTGATTTGAACTAGACCTTCCTCTTTTACAATAGTATCAGCATCCTTGCCGGATTCCCACATGGATACGATAACTTTTTTCGCAATTTTGCCGGAAATTGTACCTTTATCGATAAGAGCAATCATACCAGCCAAGTTTTCAGGACTTACCTTGGATTCAGCAAATGTTAAACCACTTTCATTAATCATCTTGGACAAGTCACCAAGCATCCAGTTGGCCACAGTTTTAGGATCTGCACCTGCTTTAACAGTATCATCTAAGAAGTCTGCAGTCTTACGAGATACTGTGAGAATTGTAGCATCCTCACGAGACAAACCATATTCAGATACAAAGCGTGCAATTTTAGCATCTTGTAATTCTGGCAATGCACGGCGCACTTCTTCGATTTTTTCGTCTGTAATTACGATTGGTACCAAATCTGGTTCTGGGAAGTAACGGTAGTCGTTTTCTTCGTCTTTCTTACGCATACCAATAGTAATGCCTTGAGCATCATCCCAAGTACGTGTTTCTTGATCTACTTTGCCGCCAGCTTCGATTAACTTAGCTTGACGCAATGCTTCATATTCAACAACTTTTTGAATTGCAGTTAAAGAGTTAACATTTTTAGTTTCTGTACGTGTACCAAATTCTGTAGTGCCACGTAAACGTACGGATACGTTGCAGTCACCACGCAAAGAACCTTCTTCCATACGACCGTCAGATACTTCTAAATATTGTAAAATAGAACGTAATTTTTCAACGTATGCTCGCGCTTCTGCACCGGAACGAATATCTGGTTCAGATACGATTTCAAGAAGAGGTACACCCGTACGGTTGTAGTCAACATTAGAAGATTTAGAGTCGGAAATAGTATTACCACTATGAACGAGTTTACCTGCATCTTCTTCCATATGAATACGGGTAATACCAATGCGTTTAGTTTCACCATTAACCTCAATATCTAAATGACCATTTAGGCAAATTGGCAAATCATATTGAGATGTTTGATAGTTTTTAGGCAAATCAGGATAATAGTAGTTTTTACGGTCAAATTTGTTAAAGTTAAGGATTTCACAATTCAATGCTAAACCTACTTTGATAGCAAATTCTACTACTTGTTTATTTAACACAGGCATAGCACCAGGTAAACCTAGGCATACTGGGCATACATGTGTATTTTGATCGCCGCCGAATTCAGTGGTACAACCACAGAAGATTTTAGACTTAGTCTTAAGCTCTGTATGAACCTCTAAACCAACGACTGTTTCGTATTTACTACTCATAGAGAAACCTCCCCAGTTGGTGCTACTAATTGACAGTCTGGACGTGCTTGTTCAAATGTGAAAGCGGCACGTAACAATGTTTCTTCACCCATAGCAGGGCCGAGCAATTGCAAGCCAATTGGCAAATTGCTGCTGCTCATACCTGCTGGAATGCTAATACCTGGAATACCTGCAAGGTTTGCTGGTACTGTACAGATATCTTCTAAGTACATTGCCAATGGATCATTTGCTTTTTCACCAAATTTATAAGACGTATTAGGTGCAGTTGGTGTTAAGATCAAATCCACTTTGGAGAATGCTTCATCAAATTCATTTTTAATGAGGCGGCGAACTTTTAATGCTTTCAAATAGTAAGCATCATAGTAACCAGCACTCAATACATATGTACCTAACAAGATACGACGTTGTACTTCTGGACCAAAGCCTTCTGTACGAGTTTTAGTAGACATTTCTACTAAATTATCCGCCGGTACGCGCATACCATAGCTTACACCGTCATAACGAGCCAAGTTAGAGCTTGCCTCTGCTAATGCGATGATATAATACGCAGATAATGCATATTTAGAGTTAGGCAAGGAAACCTCAACGATTTCAGCACCTAATTTTTTATACGTTTCGATGGCCTCTTCCATAGCTTTGCGAACTTCGCTATTAAGACCTTCGCCAAAGAATTCTTTTGGCACACCGATTTTAAGATTTTGTACATCATTTACAAGAGCTGTAGTGTAATCTACACGAGCACCTGGAATGGATGTGGAGTCTTTCGCATCATGACCAGAGATGGCATTTAATACTAAAGCAGCATCTGTTACATCACGAGTAATAGGTCCAATTTGGTCCAAAGAGGATGCGAAGGCGATTAAACCATAACGAGATACATTACCGTATGTTGGTTTTAAGCCTACAACGCCACAGAAGGACGCTGGTTGACGAATAGACCCACCAGTATCGGAGCCAAGAGCCCAAATAGCAGACCCGCTGGATACAGCTGCTGCACTACCGCCAGAAGAACCACCTGGTACGCAATCAGCATTCCAAGGATTAGATGTTTTAGCTAATGCAGAGTTCTCTGTAGAGCCACCCATAGCAAATTCATCCATATTAAGTTTACCAAGGCTAATATAATGATTGTTTTGTAAACGTTCAATAACTGACGCATTGTATGGAGGCACAAAGTTTTCCAACATTTTAGATGCACATGTTGCAGGTTCATCTTTAATACAAATATTATCTTTAATTGCACCAGGAATACCTGCCAATGGGGAAATAGCATCACCTTTAGCAATTGCTTCATCTACAAGCTTAGCTGTAGCCAAAGCACGATCATGAGAATCGGATAAGTACGCATGTACAGTCGGTTCCACTTTCGCTTTATGTGCAATAACAGCATTCGTCAATTCAACAGCGCTGATTTCTTTATTCACTAGTTTCTTGTGTAATTCATGAATTGTCGGCACAGCGAAACCTCCTATTCTTGTACAACGCGAGGTACTTTAAAGTACCCATCCTCTGCTTCTGGAGCATTGGATAAAGCTAAATCATGATCAAGGGATGGTTTTGTTTCATCCTCTCTAAATACATTGTGCAATGGTACTGCATGAGCCATAGGCTCCACACCATCAAGTTCTAATGCATCTAGTTCAGCAACATAAGTCAAGATGTCGGACAACTCTTTTTCTACATGTGCCATATGTTCTTCCTTAACTTCCAAGCGTGAAAGTAAGGCGATTTTTTTAATTTCCTCTTGGCTGATTTTCATCGAGACACATCCTTTCATAATTATTTATTATAAAGCAAATAATATATATTTTCAAAATATTGTAGAATGTATGATTATTGGATTTCTCCCAGTTCGCGTAGGAGTTCTACAAACTCTTCTTCATTCATAACACGAATACCCAATTCATTTGCTTTAGTAAGTTTACTACCACTGTCTTCGCCAGCAATAACAAGGGTTGTTTTCTTAGAAACAGAACCTGTAACCTTAGCCCCATGAGCTTCAAGAATCTTACCAGCTTCACTGCGACCCATAATTTCAAGTTTACCTGTGAGAACGACGATTTCGCCTTCCATTTGGTTGCCTGCTGCTTCAACAACATCTACAGTCATCTTAAGTCCAGCTTCTGTTAAGCCTTCAATGATTTCTACATGAGCAGGATCTTGACGGTATTCAACAATACTATCTGCCATTGTAGGACCAATCTCTTCTACTGCAACGAGTTCTTCCTTAGTAATAGTCATGAATCGTTCCATAGATTTTACAACACTTGCAATTGTTCCGGCTGCCTTAGATCCAATTAGTCGAATACCAAGACCATATAGTACACGATCTAATCCGCGAGATTTAGAATCTGCGATAGCTTTTACCAAATTCTCAGCAGACTTCTTACCCATTCGGTCCATGGTAACTAGTTGTTCGACCGTTAAATGATATAAATCAACAACATTGGTGATTAATTTGTTATTGATTAGGTTTTCTACAATACTAGGCCCGAGACCATCAATATTCATAGCATCGCGAGATGCAAAATGGATAATTTGTTCCTTTTCAATGGCAGGACAATGTTTATTGGTACAACGAACAGCGGCTTCACCTTCACGTCGGACTGCAGGAAATTCGCATACAGGACATGTATTAGGAATTGTAAAAGGCACTTCAGAACCAGTTCGTTTTTCAGGAACTACGCGAATAACCTCTGGAATGATCTCGGCTGCCTTGTGAATGATGACATGGTCACCAATGCGAATATCTTTTTCATTGATGAAGTCTTGATTATGTAATGTAACACGACTTACATTTGTACCGGATACGAATACAGATTCCAATTCACCAGTTGGAGTAAGAACACCTGTACGTCCTACATTGATAGTAATATCCTTAAGAACGGTTTCTACCTCTTCTGGTGGATATTTGTAAGCTGTAGCCCACTTAGGATCCTTCGCAGTACTGCCAAGTACCTCTTGGTCATCGAAACTATTAACCTTAATTACCATACCGTCTGTATCGTATGGCAACTCATGGCGCTTTTCACCCCAATAATTAATAGCCTCTATGACTTCGTCAATTGTTTTGCATACGCGGTAATGAGGATTTACAGAAAACTTGAACGTTTCTAGACTTTGGAGCAATTCCTCTTGGCTATGAATATTAGCTCCCACTTCAGAACCGATTGCATAGGCAAAGAATGCTAAATTACGACTAGCCGTAATGGCAGGATCTTGTTGACGCAAAGAACCAGCTGCTGCATTACGAGGATTTACGAAGGTAGGTAAGCCCTCTTCATCACGTTCTTCATTTATACGTTTAAATTCACTATGAGGCATATATGCTTCACCGCGAACCTCGATAAATTCTGGCGCATCCTCTAGATATAAAGGAATGGATTTAATAGTACGCACATTAGCAGTTACGTCTTCACCAACGCGACCATCACCACGTGTTACGGCACGTACAAACATGCCGTTCTCATAGTGCAAATTAACAGCTAAACCATCGATTTTAAGTTCTACCACATAAGCAGAAGGCTTATGACCTAATTCCTTCTCTACACGACTAGCAAATGCACGTACTTCATCAGCACTAAATACATTAGATAAGCTCAACATAGGGCGGCCATGGACGACCTTTTCAAAGGAACCTTCTACCTTCATGCCTACCCGTTGTGTTGGCGATGATGGCACAATATATTCAGGATGAGCTGTTTCCAAATCAACAAGCTCACGATATTTTTTATCATATTCAAAGTCACTCATTGTAGGAGCATCTTTTACGTAGTATAAATACTGCGCATGAGTTAGCTCTTGTTGTAACTCTTTAATTCTATCTTTCGGATTCATATTACATCCCTTTTATAGTGCAGTAACACTCTATACGTTCCTTACAAGTAAGGTAGAGAGGTTAACTGCCATACACAAATTTTATCCCTTCTTAACAGGTGCAAATTTTGCCATTACTACACGTACACCTTGTGTGGGGAATTCAATTGTCAGCTTCATACCAGCCCCTTCGCCGGCAACATTGATGACTTTACCATTGCCCCACTTGCTATGAATAGCCGTATCGCCAATATTCCAATCAGCAATCACTTCATTGCGAACGATTGGCTTTGTAACTGGTCGGCTTGTAACACTCATATGTTGCGGTACATGACGCTTAATATCATCAGGTACTTTACGCTTAGCACGCAAACCATCTACTAACTCTTCTGGAATTTCATCGATAAAACGAGATGGTAAATAGCTGCTAGTGCGTCCAAATACGGTACGCGTAGTGGCATTAGAAATATATAATTCCTTTTCAGCACGAGTAATACCTACATAAGCAAGGCGGCGTTCCTCTTCAATTTCCTCAGGGTTCATCAAGGTGCGACTATGAGGGAATAAACCTTCCTCCAAGCCACCTAAGAATACAATAGGGAATTCCAAACCTTTCGCAGCATGTAATGTCATCAATGTAACTTTAGACTCTTCTTGCTCGAAAGAATCAACATCATTTACAAGTGCTACTTGTTCCAAGAAGTCTTCCACTGTACCAGTTGGATTTGTATCTTGGAAGTCTTTAGCTACAGATAAAAGTTCACCGATATTCTCAGCGCGAGCCTGATCTTGTGGATCTGTACTCTCTTCTAATTGTGCCAAGTAACCGGTTCTATCGAGAATAGATTCTAAGATATCAAGTACCGTTTTATCTTCCATTTCAGCTACGAGAGTAAAGATAAGGATACCAAATTCCTCTAACTTTTCCTTTGTCTTACCTTTAATCGTATCTACTAGATGCAACTGTGTTAATGTCATAAACAAGGACGTGCCATTTGCGCGAGCATAATCTTGTAGTTTTGCCACTGTAGTAGCACCAATACTACGCTTAGGTACATTGATGATGCGCAATAAACTCAAATCATCGAATGGATTATATAACACGCGTAAGTAAGCTAAAACGTCCTTAATTTCTTTACGATCATAGAACTTCGTGCCCCCTACCATCGTATATGGCAGAGCCCGTTTAATCAGCGCTTCTTCAAGTACACGAGATTGAGCATTTGTACGGTACAAAATAGCCATATCACCATAAGGCACACCATGAATATCGTGCTTTTTAGCGATAGTATCGCCGATGAAAGCAGCTTCTTCATGTTCAGACTGAGCCGTAAAATGCTGAATTTTAGCCCCTTCTGTCTTATCTGTCCATAAATTTTTCTTAGGACGGCCTTCATTATTTTCAATTACCGCATTGGCTGCATCAAGAATAATCTTTGTAGAACGATAGTTTTGTTCCAACTTGATGGATGTACAGTTCGGATAATCCTTTTCAAAGTCCAAGATATTTTGAATATCTGCGCCACGCCATGCGTAAATACTTTGATCAGCATCACCTACAACGGCAATATTTTTCCAATGAGAGGCTAATAATTTAGCCAATAAATATTGAGCATGGTTCGTATCTTGATATTCGTCGATCATAACATAACGAAAACGTTTGCTATATTTATCTAACACAGCCTCATTGGACTGTAATAATTTAACAGCTACCAATAAAAGATCATCAAAATCTAGAGCATTATTCTTACGCAATTCCCGTTCATAATACTCATATACATCAGCAACCTTTTCTTGGTAAAAGTCTCTTGCTTGCTTTCTAAAATCTGAGGCAAATAACAATTTATTTTTTGCATCAGATATGGCACCAATCATAGCACCTACAGGATAGTATTTATCGTCGAGGTTTAATGCTTTTAAAGCAGCCTTAATAACAGCTTGAGAGTCAGATGTATCGTAGATTGTAAAGTTACTGTTATAACCTAAGAAGTTATCTAATTCAAAACGCAAGAATTTCGCACAGAAGCTATGAAATGTGCTGAGCCAAATGCGATTGGCTACATCACCAACAAGACCTTCTACACGGCTTTTCATCTCCTTAGCCGCTTTGTTGGTAAATGTAATCGCCAAGATTTCATATGGATTAACACCTTGAGCTAATAAATGTGCAATGCGAACGGTTAACACCTTTGTTTTACCAGATCCAGCACCAGCTAAAATCAATAAAGGGCCTTCCGTATGTTGAACGGCTTGTTGCTGCTCTTTATTTAAACCTGTTAGTAATGAATTCATCGGAACACCCCTATCGCCCTTACAAATACTATAGTTTGATAATCATATAAATAGAGAAGAAGAACGTTGCAAGCAACGTTCTTTATCTTTGTATACTACTATACTATTTCATAGCACCAAGAATTGGTGGTACGATTTGTTTTTTACGAGACATAGTATTTGGCAAGAATACACCATTGTCTTTAACTTCTTTTTCGAATGCTTTTGTTACTACAGCCTCAACATCACCACTGAATAGCAATGTAGTGCTTTCATCAAGAATATTTGTAACCATAATGTAAGATGCATCGTAGTTGTTAGCACTGCGAAGAGCTTCTAAAGCCGCTACAAGTTCCCCTTGTTTAGCCAATACATCTGTTGTATCCATAACAGAAATTTGGCCGATAGAAATTGTTTTACCTGCTTCAGAAAATTCTTTCATATCAGTACGAACAATATCATCATTAGTCAAATCAGAAATGTCTGCACCAGCTTTTAACATATCAAGGCCATAAGATTCGATGTCAACACCAGCGATTTCAGCTAATTTATGAGCCATTTCTTTATCTGTTTCTGTGCATGTTGGAGAACGGAATAATACAGTATCAGAAATGATAGCAGATAACATCAAACCAGCAATACCTTTAGGAATTTCTTGATTGTTTTCTATGTATAATTTAGTAATGATTGTATTAGAGCAACCTACTGGTTCTAAACGCATGAATACAGGACCATCAGTTTCGAAATCACCAATGCGGTGATGATCCACAACACCGCACATATTCATAGACTTGTAACCGTCAATGATTTGTTTAGATTCATTGTGGTCTGTTAGGTATAAGTTGCCACCTTCTGGAGCAAATTCTTCCCAGTTCTTAACGATTTGTGGATGTTCAAAACCAAAATGGTTCAAAATGTATGTTGTTTCTTTGTTCGCTTCACCTGCACATACTGGAGTTGCTGGTGTACCCATTTGAGTTAACAAATTAGCAAAAGAAATAGCAGAACAAATGGAATCTGTATCAGGGCTTTTATGACCTGCTACATATGTTTTTACTTCACTCATAATATACCTCTTTTATATTAATTTCACACTTAATATCGACTTACGTCAATCCGATTTTTAACTCTATTATTATATCATAAATTATATAAAAAAACACGCCACTACTAAGTAGTGGCGTGTTTTTATCATTCTACAAAATTATCTAATGTAGATGATTAGTCGTGATTTTTTTTGCGGTTTGTCAATAAACCAGGCCCAAGTGTTTCAATGATGATAAACAACATTGGAATGATAAAGATACCAAACAATGTTGCTGTTGTCATCCCTGCTACTACTGTAATACCCATAGTTGTTCTAGCACCAGAACCAGCACCAGAAGACAATGCCAATGGCAATACACCAAGGATAAACGCAAAGGATGTCATCAAGATTGGACGTAAACGAATTTTTGCAGCTTCGATAGCGGCATCAACAACGTTCATACCACGTTCGTCTACACGAATCTTAGCGTACTCGATGATTAAGATCGCATTTTTTGCGGCCAAACCAACAAGGGTCAAAAGACCGATTTGCATATAAATATCGTTAGCTAAGGAATATCTACCTGTAAAATTCAACAAGAATGGAACTAAAGAAGCTCCAATCATACCAGATGGTACAGAGAACAATACGGCAAATGGAACCTTCCAAGATTCATACAAAGCAGCCAAGATTAAGAATACAAATACTAGACCTAAACCAAGAATCATGATGGTTTGAGAACCAGCTTTCAATTCTTCACGAGATTGACCTGCCCAGTCATATGTATAACCAGCTGGTAACGTTTTAGCTGCCGCCTCTTTCAATGCATTAATAGCATCACCAGAGGAGTAACCACGTGCTTGAGAACCGCCGATTTGTACAGCCATAGCATTATCAAAACGTGTAATACTAGATGGCATACCAGTTTGTTCCTTCGTAATATAGTTAGAAACTGGAACCATAAGGCCCTTACTATTACGAACAGCTAACATATTAAGCTGATCTGCATTTTGACGATAAGCGTCTTCAGCTTGAACTACTACTTTGTAGTTTTTACCATATGTAGTAAAGTCATTGACTTGAATACTACCATAGAAACCTTGTAATGTAGTAAAAATATCTGCTAATGCCACACCATCTTGGGCCGCTTTTTCGCGGTTTACATCAAATTGTAAGGATGGTGTAGATGTATCGAAGGTAGTGTAAACAGATTGAATGGCAGGGCTCTTACGAGCTTCTGCTAAGAATTCATTAGCACGTTCCGCCATAACTTGTGGGCTATCACCAGCTTTGTTGATGATGTACATGCTAAAACCACCAGTAGTACCAAGACCAGGAATAGATGGTGGATTCAATGCAATAACTGTAGCTTCAGGAACACCTTGTGCAGCAAAGCCAAATGTTTGACCAATCATAGCATTAATGGATGTAGCTTGTGTTGTACGATACTTCCAGTCAGACATGGTTGCAAAAATTACACCAGCACTAGATTTTTGACCGCCACCTAAAAGGTCAAAGCCTGCTACAGTAAATACTTCTTGGAATAATTGTTCATCCTTAGGCTTTTCAGGATCATTTTTACCTTCCAAGAAAGATGCGATTTTTTCAAGTGTAGCCATAGTACGTTCTGATGTAGCACCAGGTGGCTCATTAACAGCAATCATGTAGTAACCACTATCCTCTGCAGGTACAAAGGATGTTGGTAAGAAGTGGAATACTAAACCTGTACCACCAGCAAAGATTAATAATGCAATAACAGTTAAGCTCAAACGATGGCTTAAACGAGCCAATTGGATACCATACCAATTGCTAAAACGCTCTAAAGCTGCATTAAATTTGTTTAACTGACGATGTACCCAGTCTTCACGTTCTTTTGGTGTGTGAGGTTTTAACATCGTAGCACATAGGGCTGGTGTCAAAACAAGAGCGACAATCGCAGAAATAACAACAGATACAGCGATTGTTAAAGCAAACTGTTTGTAAAGGATACCTGTCATACCACCCATGAAGGCAACCGGTACGAATACCGCTACCAATACAAAGGCGATACCAATTACAGGGCCTTGTACATTTTCCATCGCTTTAATAGCCGCCTCTTTAGGAGACAAACCATTATATTGTAATTCGTACTCTACCGCTTCTACTACTACGATAGCATCGTCAACTACGAGGCCGATAGCCAATACCATGGCAAATAGAGTTAATGTATTGATGGAGAAATCTAATAATACGAATGCCCCAAATGTACCAAGCAAAGATACTGGCACAGCAATCATCGGGATAATTGTAGAGCGCCAAGATTGTAAGAATACATATACTACAAAAAGAACGAGTAGCAATGCTTCTACAAAGGTATGCTCTACCTCATTAATTGAAGCACTTACGAATTTTGTATTATCTACAACTACGTTATATTGCATATCTGGTGGGAAGGATTTAGATTGTTCATCCAACACCTTCTTAACATTAGCAATTGTTTCTAATGCATTCGCATCATTTTGAAGAGAAATAGCAAAACCTGCTACCTCTTTATGAGCGGACTTAGCAATAAAGTCATAGCCTTTAGCTCCAATTTGAATGCGTGCAACATCCTTTAAATGTAACACCTTACCATTGGAACTTTTAATAGCAATGTTACCAAATTGTTCAGGTGTCACAAGACGACCTTCAATTTTGATAGGATATTGGAATGCTTGTTCCCCATTAGTAGGATTTTGACCTACTGTACCTGCTGCAGCCTGTAAGTTTTGACCCTTAATAGCTGCCGTTACTTCAGAAATAGTAACACCAAGGTTTTGCATTTTGGCAGGATCTAACCAAATGCGCATAGCATAGTCAGAACCGAACTCTTGTACAGAACCTACACCCTTAATGGCTTTAATAGCATCCATCATATAGTTGGTACTATAGTTCTTTAAGAATGTAGAATCATAAGTACCATCAGGTGAGTTCAAGGAAAATACCATAGCCATATCACCAGAAGATTTAGTAGTTGTAACACCAACTGCTTGTACCTCTGCAGGTAATTGAGCAAGTGCTGCTTGTACACGGTTTTGTGTATTAACCGTATCCATATCGGCATCTGTGCCTTGATTGAACTGAACAGTCAAAGAGTAACTACCATTACTAGAGCTACTAGATGTCATATAGTCCATATCTTGTACGCCTACGATTTGTGTTTCAATAACACTGGCTACCGTATCATTAACAACTTGAGCCGTTGCACCTGTATAGGCAGTGTTTACACGAACTGTAGGTGGAGAAATTTGTGGATATCGAGCTATCGGAAGGTTCATCATAGAAATGAGACCTACCAAGGTAATAACAATGGCTATTACAATGGCAAAGATAGGTCGATTAATAAAGAATTTCGACACGATCTAGCCCCCTTCTATTTTGTAGTTTTTAATTGTTCTTTTGAAAGCAATTTAGCATTAACCTTCACACCGTTTTTAACCTTAGTTAAGCCATCAACGATGATTGTGTCTCCAGGTGCTAAACCGGCTTTAATAATTGTATCGCTACCACTTGTACCGCCAACTTCAACACTTTTTTGTTCTACTACACCATCAGCATTTACAACATAGATAAAGTTTTTATCCATGATTTGAAGAATGGCACGACTAGGAACAAGAATAGCATCTTTAAGTTTTTGACCAGGAGAAATCACTGTAGCAAACATATTTGGCAACAACAAATGATCAGGATTTGGGAAAGATGCTTTCAACACAAGCTTACCTGTTGATTGATCAAGACTTTTTGCGGCTTGAACAATAGAACCCGGTTGATTATACGTTTCGCCATCAGCAAGTTTTAATTGAATATTTGGACCATTGGAATCATCGCCAGTTGGATTTTTCATGAAGTCAAGATATTCTTGCTCTGTCATACTAAATTCAACAAAGATAGGATCGATAGAATCAATAGTTACTAATGTTGTAGAACCTGCTTGTACAAATGTCCCCATATCGATATCATCCATACGTAATGTACCAGAATATGGTGCATATACCATTGTATCGCCATAGTTATCTTGAGCAATTTTTACGGATGCTTGGTATGCTTCATAAGCTGCCTTAGCTTGTTCTACAGTACTGCGTTGTGTATCTACACGTTGTTGCGCAATAGCATCTTGTTGAGCTAATGTTTCATAACGATTAAGGTCTACTTCAGCATTTTTATAGTTTGCATTAGCTTGAGCTGCTTGTGCTTCTGCATTAGCAAGAGTAGCTTCGTATTGACGAGAATCGATACGATATAATGGCTGGCCAGCTACAACTTGCTCCCCGCCTTTAACAAATTTTTCAACTACGTAACCAGTTACACGAGCATGTACAGCTACAGAGTTTTCTGCAACTACCGTACCAGCATAGGTTTGGTTTACCTGTGCATCACTTGCAGTAATTTTGTATGCATTGACACTCACGTCACCTGCTTGCTGTTGATTACTGCCACAACCAGCAACCATTACAGCGGATACAACGAGAGCCGCTAACATACGGGAATAACGGAACTTCATTATCTGTACTCCTTTACACGAAACTAATCATCTATGTGTCATAATTACATAAATTTCTTTATATATTTTACAGGATTATATAGATAAAGTCAATTTTTCCGATACCCCTCTACCTTTGTAGAACATAGATAAAATCTGATTAAACCCACATATATTGTATACAACAAAAATGTTAAAAACTATTGACATTTTATATTCAATATGAACTTAAATAGTTTTAGAATTATAAAACTATATATTACTAGTTTACTTTTTTTCAGTTAATACCGTATAACCATGATCCTCAACTAAGATTACTTCATTATTGTTTATCGGCACTAATGGTATCTTATCTTGATAAGTATCTAATGTTTTCTGAGCAGTCTCTTCAAATGGATATTCCCCTATATGAGGTAAAACATAATGATTAAATACATTTACACCCATATAATCATCTAATTCAGATGCTATACTTTTATCATCCATTATCTGATTATATTCAATATTTTCAGACATAATAATTGCGCCAGCAGATTCACCAATATATAATAAGCCTTCTTTGATTCTTTCATAAAGTAGGCCTATAAGATTTTTCTTTTTCAGCTCTTGTAATAGATAAAATGTGTTACCACCAGATATACAGATACATTCAGTCTTTGAAAGTTTATTCTTTAAATAATCTTCATCATATTTAGAAATATCAATAATTTCCAATTCATATCCTAAAGACTTTAACATCTCAACACCTTCATCAATATATCCAGTATATGGTTCAACATTTCCAGCAGTAGGAATAAAAATTATTTTATTTGAAACCATTTTTGAAAGATACTTTTTTGTTATACTTTTTGCTCCTGCTAAATATGACATAAGTAAAATTTCCATGTCTTATCACCTCTAAGATTCTTTATTTAAATTAATATGAAAATTTTATGTTTAATATACAAAAAACCGCCTAAGAATCTACCTAGACGGTTTTAAAACCATTTAATCGGCTGTTCTATATCAATTATAGCCGAATAATCACAAATTTATCTGTAAGCGCAGACTTATTTCTTAAAATGTACGCTTCTATTTTGGTGGAGATGAGGGGAGTCGAACCCCTGTCCAAAAGTGTTGCCATATAGACTTCTCCGAGCACAGTCTATGATTTAAGTCTCAGGTTGCTATCGCTCACAGACAAGCTACACAACCCCAGTTCATATTGTCTCGCCTAATTCATATGAACAACTAAATTAGACCAGCCTACTGTTTGACGTCCATTCACACTTGGTAGGCACAAGTATGAGGGACGTAGCTTATGCAGCTAATGCAAAATTTTCTTCTGCGTTTAAATGTTTTCCCACCGTTTAACGGCCTCATGGAACGCCGACTCGCTATCTATACCACACGCACCCCTGTCGAAACCTTTACATCCCCGTGCGTCGGTTTAATAATTATAAGCCTATTTGGTATTACTGTCAATTGTATGAAACCTTTACAGTTCAGATATATTCACTCTTCTTAGACTACTCGATTTATCTAATATAGACTAATTAACCAATCAATTTAGGATTCTTTTAATACTGTCTTTATTTAGATATATTATCTACTATCATGAGTCTAATTGCTTCAAAGCATTATGCAGTGATTGGCACACATAATCAATTTGTTCTTTATTATGAGCAGCTGTAACGGTTAAACGAATTCTACTTTCACCAACAGGAACTGTAGGCGGACGTATCGCTGTACCTATAATTCCAGCATTGTATAAATAATTTGATACTGTTAGAGTATCCTCATTACTACCGATAAGTATTGGGAAAATTGGAGTATCATTCGTAGCATATATTCCTATAGAATTTAAGCAATCTGCCATATAGTTCACATTATTTTGTAGTCGCCTTAAAACAGATGTATCAGACTCAAGAACATGTAATGCAGCCAGGGCTGCCCCTATGTCAGCAGGAGATAATGCAGTGGAGAATATAAAGCTACGACTCATATTCACAAGATAATCAATGATGGTGCTATTAGCAGCTACATAGCCGCCAACAGAACCTAACGATTTGCTCAATGTACCTAGCTGAATATCCACTTCTTTTTCAAGACCATAATAAGCAGCCGTTCCATGACCGCTACCAATGGTACCCGTCGCATGAGCATCGTCTACCATAAGTAAAGCATTATACTCACGGCTAAGCTCGTAGAGCTTATCCAATGGAGCTATATCGCCATCCATGCTAAATACACCATCTGTGACAATTAGCTTTCTTGTATTTCGTTCTACTTCTTTCAATAAATACTTTAATTCGTCTACATCACAATGGTTATAAGCCTTTACAGATCCTCTACTCAGTCTACAACCATCTATAATACTAGCATGATTTAAAGCATCGCTAAAAATAATAGTATTCTTATCTGCTATGGCAGAAATGGTTCCTACATTTGCCATGTAACCCGTATTAAATACGAGGGCTTTTTCTGTATTCTTAAATTTTGCTAGTTCTCTTTCAAGATCTGTAAACAAGGGAAATGTACCGGATACTAGACGCGATCCACCTGATCCAGTACCATATTGTTGAGCCCCTTTAATGGCCCCTTCTATTACACGTTCATCAAAAGTAAGCCCTAAATAGTTATTTGATGCCATCATCAAATATTCTTTATCATCTCTTCTAACCCGTACTGCGTCTATAGGGCAATATTCCGTTAATGTGCGCAAATTTAGGTTATTGATTTTATTATCTAATTGCTCTTGGAAGAATTTATACATACAATCACCGCTGAACAAGTACTGGTGCTTTTTCCAAATACTTGATTACACAGTCCACATCAGTATTTGTTTTAACAAAAAATACACGCCCTCCTAGATTAGATCCAAATTCTTTCATGCTAGGAATTCGATGGTAAATATCATTGCAAGCCACATAGCCTACTGTGTAATCAGGATCATCAGACCAACATAATTCACCTACAATCCCTTCAGCAGATTGTACTTTAGAGGCCAATACTAAGGCCTCTCTCATATGTTCATTATCCCCTAGTTTTTCAGAATCAAAGGAGTCCATATGACTCACGCGAACACCACGGTTACCAGAATCTATGCGCTCACCAGAAATTGCGTCAACCAACATAGCACCTCGCATAGATGAATCTAAACCTTCTAATAGATAAATAGCATGTTTAACAGCAGTTTCACTAATATCAGCGCCCTGTAAAAGTTCAACAGCTAATTGATGCGCCTCAGCAACAGTATTAGCAAAATGTTCATTTACTTTTAAGCATTCTATATATGTAATTGTTTCTGAAGGAATCAAGTCCACTGTAATATTGATAAAATCAGCTGTCCCCTTACTATGATGTAGTGCTCGTTCGGCTAAAGACTGAGCGATAGCTCCAACTTGATTTAAGGTCACAATGCGTTCTGCGCCAGAAATATGGTGGCCCCCGTTTTCATGGGGACCACCTTGAGCCGCGCGCATACGCACACTATATAATTCGTCCATTATGATACCTTACCTTTAACTACATTACTTTGAGGTACTTGGTTGTGAATTTTATGGAATACTTTCACAAATACTGGTGCCATAATTACTGTAAAGATCATACCTGGAACTGCGAGAGCTATCATCGGTAATGCAGCCTTACCAACGTATAAAGACAAAGATAATCGCGCTAAAGCAGATGCAATTGGACCAGAAACCATAATACCTATCATGTGATTATGGCAAATCCAAAGGATTAGTCCCACAATGAGCCGGAATTGCATAGCAATCATAACATTTAAAATAGTTTGAGTACCTAATGCTAAGCCTATTAGACTAGATAAACAACCACTTATAATATACTTTTTAAATCCGAATACGGCACATATCGCTACCGCCAACGGGGCTGATAGTTGAAACTCTATACCTGGAATGACATTAGGTATTTTAATAGCCCCTAATACAGTAATCATGGCAGTTAAAATAGCAACCTCTGTAATGTACCGAATGTTCTGATTCATAATATATCTCCTCTACTTAGAAAATGTCAACTACAAACACCTCTTATTGTTTACATTATAAATTCTCACTGTATTTTTATCAACCACTAAAAATAATATAGTTAACAAATATATAAAAAAGAACCAAGCCATATCGACTTGATTCCTTATGACTCTTAATATTTTTGTTGTTCTTTGATTCGCTTAGCAATATCGCGCTTGGCATCACGTTCCGCCATATCTTGACGCTTGTCATAAAGTTTCTTACCAGTTACTAGACCTACAGTAACCTTTACATAACCGTGACTGAAATGAAAGTTTAGCGGCACTAAAGAAAATCCTTTTTCCTTAACTTGAGCATGTAACTTATTGATTTCAGATTTATGCATCAACAACTTGCGTGTCCGCTCCGGTTCATGGTTAAAACGATTACCTTGTTCATACGGACTGATATGTACACCATACAATAAAATTTCCCCTTTATCTATACGACAAAAGCTGTCCTTAAGATTAAGCTTACCTTGACGAATAGACTTTATTTCAGTTCCTGTTAAAGCAATACCAGCTTCATAGGTTTCATGAATATGAAAATCATGACGCGCCTTACGATTGTCAGCAATAAGCGATGGGCTAGATTTCTTTGCCATATTCTCCTCTATCGTTTACGTTTACTTTTAGATTTTTTAGATTGACTACGTTTTGTAGCTTTATTTGACTTCTTGCGACTCGATTTACCTTTTTTAGATTTTTTACTGAAAGCATCATATCTAGAACGCCCAGCTTTTGAATCATCTCGTTTAGAAGTTTTTCTACCGTTTTTTCGGGATGACTTTCGCCCCTTTAGATTTCCAAAACCATCACGACTAGTAGCATGGTCAGAGCCACTACTCAATTGTTCTTGGATAGCCATCAGATTATCTACTTCACCAAGAACAAAATCGATTTGTTTCTTTTCTACATCGGCTTTTACAAGTGTAACAGTAACCTTTTCACCTAAGTGATAGGTTTTACCTGTCCGCTTACCAACAAGAACAAAATGTTCTTCGTCAAAGAAATAATAATCGTCGTTCATCATGCTAATATGCACGAGACCGTCGATACCATTCTCTAACTCTACGAACATGCCAAAGGAGGTTATGCTCGCAATAGTGCCTTCAAAAACTTCACCTACAAATGGAACCATGTATTGAGTCTTCTTTAGATCCGTAGTTTCTCGTTCTGCCTCGGTTGCCACTTGTTCTTGTATGGAAGAATGTTCCACAGCACCAGCTAAGAAAGCTTCATCTACATCTCGTTTAGAGTATCCACCCTTCCAGTGCATATCCGCTTTTAAAAGTCGATGTACCATCAAATCCGGATAACGTCTAATGGGAGATGTAAAATGCGTATAGCAAGTGGATGCTAACCCAAAATGGCCGACGTTTTCAATGCTATATTTCGCTTGCTGCATAGAACGTAAGGTCATAATTTGAGCCACTTGCTCGATATCTTGTCCCTTCACTACATCAAGGATTTTTTGGAAATCTCGTGGTGTTACACCATCAGCACTAAGGACAAGAGTTTGACCTAAATAATGTAATACCTTTTGGAATAAATCCAATTTTTCTTCACTAGGATGTTCATGAATACGATATACCGATGTACGTTGAGTATCCTTTAAATGCGTAGCTACCGTCTCATTAGCAATGAGCATACATTCTTCGATAAGCCGCTCTGCCATAGTTCGATCGCGTTTTACGATACGCAACGGTGTACCATCGAGATCAAGTAATACCTTATATTCCGAAAAATCAAAGTCTAATGCCCCTCTACGACGACGCATACGATTTAAAATCTTAGAAATTTCTGCTAAGTCACGAAGCATAGGAATAAAATCTACTAAATCGTCAGGAACAATATTTTCCTCTAACGCTTTATAAACTTCTTTATAGCTGCAACGACGTCCTACATGGATAATAGACGGACGAATACGATAATTAACAACTGTACCTGAATCATCAATTTCCATCATACACGTCATAGCATAGCGATCTTCATGGGCATTTAAACTACAAATACCATTCGATAATACCTCTGGTAACATTGGTACTACGCGGTCCACTAAGTAAACTGAAGTCCCCCGCTTGTATGCTTCATTATCAATAGGCTGGCCTGAAGTAACATAATGACTAACATCCGCAATGTGTACGCCTAGCTCATAATTACCATTTGGTAATTTACGACCACTTACAGCATCGTCAAGATCTTTTGCATCTTCTCCATCGATAGTTACCATTTGTAAGTCTCTAAGATCCCACCGCTTCGGATCTTCATGAACAATAGTATCTATCTTCTCACTTGCCTCAATTACCTCTTTAGGGAATGCAAAAGGAATCTTATGATTAGCCATAATACAGTTAATGTCTAGGCCTACATCCCCCTTATAGCCTAAAATTTCTGTTATAATTCCTTCAGGTTTTTTATTGCCTTCAGGCCATTTTGTAATTTTTACTAGTACCTTAGCTCCACTCCGAGCATCTAAAGTATCTTTTAAATCTACAAAAATATCTGTTCCAATACGTTCATCATCTGGTACAACAAAGCCGAAGTGTTGTTGTCTGTCGTAAGTACCAACTATGGTTTCATTAGCACGCTCAATAACATCAACGATGATGCCTTCACGTTTATGCTTTGTATAATCTGATGGTACAATACGAACACGTACCTTATCATTATGCATAGTAGTTCCTTTATTTTGTTCTGCTACATAAATATCTTCATCATTTAGCATAATAACAAATCCATAAGATTTACGATATCCTTTGTAGATACCTTCATATTCTTCATGCTGTTGATCTTCATATCGGTATACATCTGGTCGAGATGAAGTTAATACGCCTTCACGGGCGAGCATTTTCGCAGATCGAATAAACATTTCAAGATCTTTGCCACCTCGAATACGATTATCCATTGCTGCATCCTCAATATGGTATGCATGTGGTTGTATAGATTTATAAAAGTCCAATACCTTCTTCTTCAAATCTGCACCCCCTTATTAGGATGAAAAAAGAAAAAGCCTGCAAAGCAGGCTTTCATCATTAGAATTGATTAATCATTGCCCCTAACACTAAGCTCAACACAGCAAAGATAATCCCCAATATAATCGTACATTTAGATAAGAAAGCATCTAAACCGCGTTGCTTACCACCAAAAGAAGAGTCTGCCGCACCAGAAACAGCACCGCCCATGCCTGCATTTTTGCTATTTTGTGCAACAACTACTACAATTAATAAAATAGATACGATTACTTCTACAATCATTAAGAAATTTGTCACGACTGTCATCCTTCCTGTGATGCTCGATGCGAGCCCAATACACGATGTTCTAAATACTTCTCTAATTTACGTTTTACCCTTTGTAGCGCATTATCAATAGATTTAACACTACGATCTGTGACCTCAGCCATTTCTTGATAGGAACGTCCATCAAGGTATCCTTCCAAGACTTCCCATTCGAGATCACTTAAAATATGACCAATATTGCGCTCAATATCATCTAGTTCCTCTTGACTGATAATGAGGTCTTCAGGATTTGTAATCTTTGTTGAAGATAGCATTTCAATCAATGTACGCTCAGAGTCCTCTGTATACACCGGTTTATTTAAGGATATATAGGAGTTCAAAGGCGCATGTTTTTGTCTTGTAGCCGATTTAATAGCTGTAATAATTTGTCTAGTTATACAAAGTTCCGCAAAGGCTCTAAAAGACGCTAATTTATCATGTTTAAAATCTCGCGTCGCCTTATAGAGTCCAATCATCCCTTCTTGGATGATATCCTCTCGGTCGGCACCTACCAAAAAATAGGAGCGAGCCTTAGCTCTTACAAAGTTCTTATATTTATTAACAATATAATCGATTGCAAACTCATTTTGCTCTTCCTGAGCTATGACCACAACTTGCTCATCGGTCATTTCCTTGAAATTGTAATCGGACTTGCGTGTATGAATCATTTTCATAAGCTCCTCCTTACAATTGAGCGAGAAAAACCAATATATTTATTATACTGGAACGGTATATGATTTTCAACTATCAATGACCTCGACGCAATTTCTCGAGCTTTTCAGCAACTTCAGGAGATAATAAACCTCCCACTTCATTACGACGCACTGAGAATTGATCACGTCTATGTTCATGAGCATATTGAAGTCGTTCTTCTTCCTTAGCAATACGAATCATATTTTGCAACTCACGAGCAGGAATGCGCAACCCGCCAGAGCCTAGAATTTGATTCTGTTCTGCCCCATCGGAGGTTACAACATATACATTAGTATATTTGCCTTTACGTAAAAATACCTCTCGTTCAATAAAGGAATCCGCCGTTTCTCCATCCTCAGTATACACTTCGATAAATCCACTTGTAATAGATTCAATGGAACCTCCAGATTTTGTATACTTACCATCAAATACAAGGATTACTTCGTAACCCTTAAATTTACCATAGTTCAACAATCTATCTCGAAGCTCCATTCTCGCATGTTCTAAAGACTCATGAGCCAATTTTTTCAAATGAGTCCAAGCAAAAATAACATTATAGCCGTCTACAATTAAAATATCTTTTAGCATGATTATTTCGCCTGGCGTTGACGTACCGCCTCATACATAAGAACTGCAGCTGCAACAGATGCATTCAAAGAATTCAAATTTCCATACATAGGAATTGTTACAAGGAAATCACAAGCTTCTTTTACAACGCGACTAATCCCCTTACCTTCATTACCAATGACTATAACCGTAGGAATTGTCATATCTGCTTCATACAAGGTACGATCACCTTCCATATGAGCCCCCATTACCCAAAATCCTTGTTTTTGAAGTTGTTTAATGGTTTGCACTACATTGCCAATTTGTACAAGTGGAATTTGTTCAATAGCTCCAGCAGATGTCTTTGCAACAGTAGCATTAATAGGCGCATTATGTCGTTTAGGAATGAGTACAGCCGTAGCTCCCGCACATTCAGCAGTACGAATGATAGCTCCCATATTATGTGGGTCTTCAACCCCATCCGTTAAGATGAGTAAAGGAACCTCATGTGTCGTTTCTTGTAATACCTCTCCCAATTCTTTAAATTGAACGGCCGATACAAGAGCTATAACCCCTTGATGTGGTACCTCCAAATCGTACTTATTCATCTGTTTAACTGGTGTAGGTCTAACTTCAATTCCTTGAGATTTAGCAAGGCCTACAATATCAGCTAACCCTGTTTTTACCTTATCTTCACTGACCAGAATACGTTGAATAGAACGGCCACTTTTAAGGGCTTCTTTAACCGCATTGCGACCTACAATATAATTATCCATACTACATACCTCGTAGAGTTATAGAAAAGGCTTGCCCCAAGATATGCTGTAAGCGGTCTTCTTGGCGCGTTTCATAAAGAAATCCTAGTACTGCTTCAAAGGCCGTACTACTGCGATATTCTTGAACAGTACTACTTTTAGGCACGTTTACATTACTATTTCTAGCACGGCGTGCAATAGCTTGTTCCTCTTCTGTGAAAGCATCTTCTATTTCTAGCAATACTTTCGCCTGTGATTTAGCACAAATAAATTCAGTAACAATTGTATGCAATACCTGTACCTTTGTGATATTCATTTGCACTACTCGTTCGCGTACATACATGGAGTATACTGCATCGCCGATATAAGCTAGCATAACTGCATCAGCACTTAGGCACTCTTCTATAGTCCGATTACGCAAACGAAGCGGCTCTTCTTCAAGAGCCGTCAGTTTTTTTATCGCTTCATTCTTTAAGAATTGAAATTGTTTAAACTTCACGTTTTTTCCACCGTGCACCTTGAGGGGAGTCCTCAATAGTAATACCAATCTCAGCTAATCGATCGCGAATACAATCAGCTAATGCCCATTGCTTTTGGTCCCGACAAGCTTGACGTACAGAAAGAATAACTTGCATTAATTCTTCGTATTCAGCAGCATTAGCACCCGTATTGCCTTCCCAAGCTTTTTCAAGAACACCAATAACATCTGTCATAAATTTGAAGATTCGTTTCACTTCAGCAATTGCCTCTTGGCAAACAACGCCTTCTCTACTTGTTACAGCTTGATAGTAGATATTAATTTCTTTTGCAAGACCGAACATACTAGAAGTTGCTAGAGCAGTGTTGAAATCATCACTCATAGCATCCTCAAATTCTTCTTCGTATGCTTTCGCTTTTTCTAATAAGCGTTGAGCTTCATCACATGAGCCTGGCTCACATTTTTCAAGGTAAAGAAGGTTTTCAATAGCTGTGCTTAACCGTTCCAAAGATTTATTAGCTTCTTCTAGACGCTCATCAGAGAAATCTAATGGGCTACGGTAATGCGTGCTCAATAAGAAATAACGCAATGCATCAGGACTATATTGTTCTAAAATATCTTTTACCAAGAAGAAATTATTCAAGGACTTAGACATTTTTTCAGAGTTAATAGTGATAAAACCATTGTGCAACCAGTAGCGCACTGCTGGATGTTGACCAGAGCAACCTTCTGATTGAGCAATTTCATTTTCATGATGAGGGAAAATCAAATCGCTACCACCACCGTGGAAGTCAAATTCTGTGCCTAAATATTTTTGGCTCATAGCAGAACATTCAATGTGCCAGCCTGGACGACCATTCCCCCATGGGCTTTCCCAATAAGGTTCACCAGGTTTTGCTGCTTTCCACAAAGCAAAGTCCATAGGATTCTTCTTACGACCATCTACTTCAATACGTGCGCCTGCCTCCATATCGTCTAATGTACGACCAGATAACTCACCGTAATGTTCAAATTTCTCCACACTATAATATACATCGCCATCGAGTTCATAGGCGTAGCCCTTGTCAATCAATGTTTTAATCATAGCAATGATATCATCAATATGCGTAGATACACGTGGATACATATCAGCCCGTTGTACACCTAATGCATCCATTACTTCAAAATAACTATCGATATAACGATTTGCAATGGTATCCCAAGAGACGCCTTCACCATTAGAAGTATTGATGATTTTATCATCCACATCAGTAAAGTTTTGTACATAGGTTACTTTATAGCCTACATGTTTCATATAGCGACGAATTACGTCCCAAGTCACAAAAGGACGAGCATTGCCAATATGAGGATGATTGTATGGTGTGACACCACATACGTACATTTTTGCCTCACCTGGTGTTACAGGATTAAAAACCTCTTTTTGGCGCGTCATAGTATTATAAACAGTAATTTCTCTCATCGTTACCGATGCCTCCAATTTTGTAAAATAAAAAAGACCTCTCATCTCATACAGAGACGATGGTCCGCGGTTCCACTCTGTTAGGTACCAATAGCGATACCCACTCATCGCATAACGGTGCGTCGCCGGACAAACCTACCTATAATCGGAGTGTCAGCTCGTGAATGCATTTCATCTACCTATCCATGAACCCTCCCACCATCGGTTCTCGCTAAAAAGTTAGTTGTAGAGTACTTCTTTCAGTCTCAGCTATTAAAATAATCTATATTCATATATAAAAATATTTTACCAATAAAGCTATAGAATGTCAATATTTACAAGAAAGATCCCCATCTTTCATAGGCAGCTATTCACATATCATACATAGGTATTTTAAATAGCTTAATTAGAAAGATGAGGATATATAATCAGAATATTAAATTACTATTATCATTCATAACAATAGCTTTTATAGCACACAAGTAATAATAATGTCATTACATCAAATCAATTAATATTAAGCATTTTCTAATTTATCTTGATCATCATGTTTACGGCAAATACCGGCAAAAATAGATCCTGTAAAGTTATGAATAATGGAGAATACTGCACCTGCTACCGCAGCTTGTGGTGTAAAGTGTTTTAGTGCTAAAGATACGGATAATGCAGAATTTTGCATAGCCACTTCGATTTGCATAGCACGACGAGAAGACACATCAATACTAAGAGCTTTACATATAAAGTATGTCACAACATAACCACTCAAATTTTGTACTAAACACGCTACAAAAATAATGAAACCAGTTTCGGCAATTTGCTTTTGGTTAACTGCAGTTACAGCTGCCAAGATAAGCAATACCGCGATAGCTGCAATGGTTGGACATACAGATTTTACAGGTTCAATTTTTGCGCCAATAAAGTAATTCAATACAATCCCCAAAATAATTGGTACTAACACGATTTTTACAATGGATATAAACATTGGCATAAATTGAATTTCAATAGAAGATGTTGCACCTGCATATAATACGACAAATAAAGGCGTTAAAATAGGTGCCAATAATGTGGATACAGTTGTTGCTGATACGGATAAGGGAACATTACCATTTGCAAGGAAGGTCATTACATTAGAAGCAGTACCACCAGGACATGCACCCAACAAGATAAAACCAATCCCAACTTCTGGAGGAAAATTAAATGCTAAGGCTACTAAGAAACCTGCCAATGGCATCCATAAGAATTGGATTACGGATACGAGAATAACCTTCATTGGTTGCTTAAATACATCAATAAAGACTTGAGCCGTTAATGTTAACCCCATCGCAAACATAACAAACTGTAGCATGTAAGCAATATATGGAGTCATCCAAGAAAATACTGCAGGTAGCATATATGCTAAAACAGCCATCAATAGTACTATCCAGGATAGATAACTATTGAATAAGTGATTAATAGAACGAATAACACTCATAAAAACACTCGCTTTCATAATAAATCAAAATTTAATACGCCGATTATTATAGCATTTCTATAGAATATTAACAACACATACAAAAGGAGTTCACATAACACTTGTTACGTGAACTCCTTTGATTAATTGATCAAATTTATTTTGTTAATGCACCTACATTATCTAAACGATGTAAGCACTTTTCTTTACCAAGTAATGTAACAATATTATTCAAATCCGGACCATGCATTTGACCTGTTAAAGCTACACGGATTGGCATAAATACGAATTTACCTTTTAAAGAGGTTTCTTTCATTACGGCCTTGATTGTTGCTTTTACAACTTCAGGTGTAATTTCATCAAGTTCAGCCAATGCATTCCGGAAAGCGCCGAGAACTGTTGGAGCTGTTTCTTCATTCAATACAGCACGCAACTCCTCTTCATGCCCCTCTTCAAGGAATACTGTTTCGCCCATAAACAAGCCTACATGATCTTTAATTTGAGCACCATAGCTAATATGATCACGGAATGTAGAGCATAATAATGCCAACCAATCAATATCAGCTTGATTCAAGCTATCTGGAGCTAAACCAACCTCTTTCAAATGCGGTAAACAAAGATGGAATAACTCTTCATCACTCAAATTCTTCATATAGTGGAAATTTATATGGTTCAATTTATCAATATCAAACACAGCAGGATTTTTCGCTACCCGATCCATAGAGAAAGCCTGAATTAATTCATCTTGTGTGAAGAATTCTTCTTCACCTTCAGGAGCCCAACCAAGAAGTGCCAAGAAGTTTACAAGTGCTTCTGGCAAGTACCCTAATTGTTTGTATTGTTCAACAGAGGTAGCACCATGACGTTTGGACATTTTTTTGTAATCTTTACCAAGAATCAAAGAAATATGACCAAACTTAGGGACCTCCCAACCAAGAGCTTCATAGATAGCCATTTGGCGAGGTGTATTGGATAGATGTTCCTCTGCACGAATAACGTGAGTAATCCCCATCATATGATCGTCCATTACTACAGCAAAGTTATATACAGGAATACCATCGGATTTAACGATAACGAAGTCACCTACACCATTGGACTCAAAGGATACATGCCCACGTACCATATCATCAAAAGCGTATGTTTTATTCAACGGTACACGCAAACGAATTGTAGGTTTACGACCTTCAGCAATGTATTTAGCCTTTGTCTCTTCATCTAAGTGTTCACAATGACCGTTGTATTTTGGTGTTTCCCCACGATCCATTTGATCTTGACGCACCGCATCTAACTCTTCAGGTGTGCAGTAACACTCATAAGCTTTACCTTCATCCAATAAGCGTTGTGTTACTTCTTTATATAAATCAAGACGTTCTGTTTGACGGTAAGGACCATTATTACCACCTACATCAATGCCTTCATCCCAGTTCATGCCAAGCCATTGTAAGGAAGCTTTAATATTCTCTTCACTTTCACGTGTAGAACGAGCTAAATCTGTATCTTCAATGCGCAATACAAATGTGCCTTTTTCCTTACGTGCTAATAACCAGTTAAATAAAGCAGAACGAGCACCACCAATATGGAATGGACCCGTAGGGCTTGGAGCAAAACGAACTTTCATGGAACTCATGATTAAATCTCTCCTTCATATACAGAAACGACAGCTTGTGCAGCAATGCCTTCGCGGCGACCAATAGCCCCTAGCATTTCATTTGTTGTCGCTTTAATACTAATACGATCTAATGGTATCTCTAAAATAGACTGTAAATTAGACTTCATCATATCGATGTGAGGTTTTAATTTAGGTGTCTCAGAAATAACCATAATATCAATATTATAGGCTTGTAACCCACGTTCTTTCAATAAGAAATTTACTTTTTCTAGTAAAAGCATGCTAGAAATCCCTTTATACTGGTCGTCTTCAGGTGGAAAATAGTATCCAATATCCCGTAAACCAGCGGCACCTAGCATGGCATCCATCAATGCATGAATGAGAACATCTGCATCGGAGTGACCATCAGGACCAAGGTCAGACTCGATATGAACACCACCTAAGATACAAGGACGCCCTGCTTTTAATTGATGAATATCATAACCAAATCCAACGCGCATACGCTTATCCTCAATTCCTAAATATCGTTTTGCTACTGCAATATCATTAGGTGTGGTCACCTTAATATTACAATAGTCTCCACTTACTATATGTACAGGCTTACCTAAATACTCGACGAGGGACACATCATCAGTGCCTAAATATTTTTCGTCATGAGCCTTTTGATGGGCCTCTTTAAATAGATCTTTTTGAAAGCCTTGTGGTGTTTGAATTTGGTATAACTCACTGCGTTTCAAGGTTTCTATTACGGTATGCTCTGTATTAACCCGTTTAATCGTATCCGTAGCAGGGACACCTACAGTAGCAGCTCTATATTCTATTGCGGCCCTAACAACAGAATCAAACAGTTTAGTTGATGCTAATGGACGCGCTCCATCATGAACTAGCACAATATTACTATCTTCTGATACAGCTTTGAGACCATATGCCACAGAATCTTGACGTTCTCTTCCACCAAATACTATCTTTACAGGAATATGCAAATCCAACCCTTGAATATGGTTAGACATATATTCTTGTTCGCCTTCAGCTACAACAAGAATAATTTCTTTTAAACCTTCAATCTTTTCTACATTTTGTATGGTACGTTGAATAATAGAATGTCCCCCTAAAGGAATAAATATCTTATTTTCTTTGTATCCCATACGGCGACCAGCACCTGCAGCGAGAACGATACAACTAATTGCCTTGCCCATTTTGTCCTCCATCTACACGAGCAAAAATCATCCGTCCTGCACTCGTTTGTAATATGGATGTAACCATAACCTCTACATTTTGACCAACATAAGGCTTACCATCCTCTACGACAATCATCGTGCCATCGTCGAGATAAGCCACACCTTGGTGTACTTCCTTACCTTCTTTCATGATTTGAACGCGAATCCATTCTCCAGCGATTAGAGCAGGTTTTAATACATTTGCCAATTCATTAAGGTTAAGCACTTCAATACCTTGTACACGAGCCACCTTATTCAAGTTAAAGTCATTAGTCATCAATTTCCACTGCTTATCTAAAGCAAGTCGCATAAGTTTTGAATCAACCTCTACAAGATCATCATAATCATCTTCAACAACTTCTATAGCTACCTTATTGGCATCTTGCATATCCTTCAAAATATCAAGGCCACGTCGACCACGGTTGCGTTTCGTAGCATCCGCAGAGTCAGAAATTACCTGTAACTCATTTAATACAAATAGTGGCACCATAAGAGGGCCTTCAATGAAGCCCGTAGCACATAGTTCTTTGATACGACCGTCAATGATAACTGAAGTATCTAGTAATTTTGGCGTACTAGAGGATTTATCTAATTTATGAGTTGAAAACATTTTAAAACGACTTGTTTTTTTAGTGCTATCTCCTCCCCATTGTTGTACGTAATTATTGTACATTTCGGGTCCTTTACGAGCCATGATTTTAAGTCCACTATATCCAAAAATAGCACTCAAAATTATAGGAATATAAGGTCCTATAATAGGTACTTGATTGAATGCAACACCAATTAGATTTGCAATAATAAGGCCGAATAATAAACCGATGGTGCCTGCAATCAATTCTTGATTTGGAATATGAGTAAGAATACGCTCTAATCTTTTAGCAATTACTAAACCTTGTTTCAGAATAAATGATGAAATCAGATAACCAATAACAAGGCCTAATAGAGTACCTACGATTAATACTGCAATACGTGCAATTGTTAACGACATGTCCCCAAAAGATTCAAATTGAGAAACCAAATATGGGTCAATAATAGGTGCTAAGCTATCCATTCCCACGTAGGCTGCTGTACCTACTAAAATGGCTATTACATAGCGTAAAATCCGATAAATCATGAAATCACCTCCTAATTATGAAAATACGAGTTGCATCGCCTCTTGTATAGATTTGACACCTTTAATTTTGATAGAACTATCATTATCCTTAATTTGTTTATAGTTGCCTTCAGGAATAATAAACTTTTTAAAACCTAATTTCTTGGCTTCATTTATACGCTGTTCAATGCGAGGAATACTGCGAACATTACCAGTTAAGCCTACTTCACCTAAAATTACCATATCTGTTGGAACGATTCGATTTTTCAGATTTGACACAATGGCAACCGCCATAGATAAATCACAAGCAGGTTCATTTACCTTGAGACCACCGATAACATTTACATACACGTCTTTATTACCTAATGTAAAGCCACAGCGTTTTTCTAAGACTGCTAATAATACGATTAACCGGTTAAGATCATAACCAATCGCCGTACGTCTAGGCATACCAAAAGCCGTAGTAACGACCAAGCTTTGTACCTCTACCAAGATGGGGCGAACCCCTTCGAGGTAAATCATAACAGCACTGCCGCTTTCTTCATCGGAACGCTCGGCTAAAAGAGAAGCAGACGGATTGGACAATTCCTGTAACCCTTCCTCTACCATAGCAAAAATGCCTGTTTCTGATGTAGATCCAAAACGGTTTTTAATGGACCGTAATATACGGAATTGATAAGAACGCTCCCCTTCAAAGTAAAGCACTACATCTACCATATGCTCTAACATACGAGGCCCTGCAATATTGCCTTCCTTTGTTACATGGCCAATGATTACAGTAGGTATATTTCGTTCTTTACAGAAGCGAAGTAGGCGAGATGTGCATTCACGAACTTGACTAACACTGCCTGGCGCAGCATCTATATCTCCAGTATACATAGTTTGTATAGAGTCAATGACTAGTAAGGAAGGAGTCATTGCTTCAGCTTGCTCCAATATATGATCTAGATCAGTATCTGCAATAACTTGTAACCGTTCACTATTAATATGCAGTCGTTCTGCTCGAAGTTTAAGTTGTAACTGAGACTCTTCACCAGATGCATAAAGAACTGCTCCTACTGTATCGGCTACCTTCTGGGATACTTGTAGTAACAGAGTAGATTTACCAATACCAGGATCACCACCTAAAAGCATTAGAGCACCAGGCACTATGCCCCCACCTAATACACGGTCAATTTCACCAAAGGTTGTAGATACGCGTGCAATAGAAGAAATTTCGATATCTGGCAAGGCGGTAGGCTTCGCCGTTTGATTTCCAACACCTCGAGAAGGTGTTCGACTATGTTTAGTTTCTTTAATTATTTCTTCAACTAATGTATTCCATTCTCCACATTGTGGACAACGGCCCATCCACTTAGAGGATTCAGCCCCACAATTTTGACAAAAGAATACAGATTTTGCTTTTGCCATAACACCTCAATACATTTAAAAAGAAAGGTCATGAATGATAACCATTCATGACCTTTTATGCATAATTTTACTACATGGTTAACTATCATCATTTTATAGTATACCATTTAACTTATATTTTTTATATGAAAGGTAGTCATCAACTGTATAATTTGTATTTTTATCATATTGATACAACAAGATCGTTATCCTTTGCATCTGCTTTAATAATTTTACCTTCTTTTGCATCTCCTTTCAAAATAAGATCGGACACTGGGTCCTCAATTAAACGTTGAATAGCACGTTTTAATGGTCGAGCCCCCATTGTGAAATCAGAGCCCTCCTTAACAAGTAAATGCATAGCCTCAGGAGAGATTTCTAATTGTAAATCACGCGCTTCAAGGCGTTTTGTAACATCACTCATCAAGATAGTTACAATTTCTTTTAAGTCCTCTTCTGTTAATGGATGGAATACAATCATTTCATCAATACGGTTTAAAAACTCAGGTCTAAAATGACGTTTCACCGCATCCATTACTGACTTCTTAGCCTCTTTAAACTCAATTTCTTTATTTTCATCTACATTGAAATCAGATTTTTTAGCCGCTAAGAAACCAAGTTCTGGAGAGTTTTTATGTAAAGCTTTAGCACCTAAGTTACTTGTCATAATAATAACTGTATTTCTGAAATCTACAGTTCTTCCTTGACTATCAGTAAGACGACCATCATCAAGAACTTGTAACAAAATATTAAAGAAATCTGCATGTGCCTTTTCCACTTCATCGAGGAGGATAACGCTATATGGTTTGCGACGTACCGCATCTGTTAATTGTCCACCTTCTTCATAGCCTACGTAACCTGGAGGGGCACCGACTAAGCGAGACACAGTATGTTTTTCCATATATTCAGACATATCAAGTCGAATCATAGCAGATTCATCGCCGAACAAGGAGGATGCAAGCGCTCTTGCTAGCTCAGTTTTCCCTACACCAGTTGGCCCAAGGAACAAGAATGAACCAATAGGCCGTTTTGGGTCTTTTAATCCAGCCCTTGCACGGCGTACAGCTTTAGCTACAGCAGTAACAGCCTCATCTTGACCTACTACGCGTTTATGAAGTTCTTCTTCCAAATGTAGTAAGGTTGCAGACTCTTCTTCTGCAATTTTAGCCACTGGAATGCCTGTCCATTGCGCTACTACAGCAGCTATGTCTTCCTCTGTTACTATTAACTTTTGATCGCTTTTTTCTTTAGCAATAGATTTTTTATCACCAATTTCTTTTAATAGTAATTGTTCTTCATCGCGAAGCTTTGCAGCCTTTTCGAAATCTTGAGACGTAACCGCAGCTTCTTTTTCTTTCTTAACTGTATTGAGGCGATCCTCTAATGCTTTAACATCAGGTGCTGAAGAAAATACTTTCATACGAACCTTAGATGCAGCTTCATCGACTACATCGATAGCCTTATCAGGTAAGAATCGATCTGTAATATATCGGCTAGATAAAGACACAGCTGCTGTTAATGCCTCATCTGTAATCTTAGCCTTATGGAAAGCTTCATACCGATCTCTTAATCCCTTTAAAATTTCAAGAGCATCCTCTTCGTTAGGCTCTCCTACTTGAACGGGTTGAAAACGACGCTCTAAAGCAGCATCTTTTTCTATATATTTCTTATATTCATCAAGTGTTGTGGCACCGATAACTTGGAATTCACCTCGTGCCAAAGCAGGCTTTAAGATATTAGCTGCATCCATAGCGCCTTCAGTAGCACCTGCCCCAACCAATGTATGAATTTCATCTATAAAGATAATCATATCATCATGTTGTTGTACTTCATCAATGGCTTTTTTTAACCGTTCTTCAAATTCACCACGGTACTTGGCACCCGCTAACATAGAACCAATACTAAGAGAAATAATGCGTTTATTACGTAAAATCTCCGGTACATTATCAGTCACAATACGCTGTGCCAAGCCTTCGGCAATAGCTGTTTTACCTACACCTGGTTCACCAATAAGAACAGGATTATTTTTAGTTCTACGGCTGAGAATTTGAATGACTCGTTGAATCTCCGTATCGCGGCCAATAACAGGATCAATCTTACCTTGTTTAGCAGACTCATTAAGATCAGTTGCAAAATCTGACAGCTCACCTAAATCATTATTGCTATTTATTCCCTCTTGACCACCATTATTGCTACCTTTATTCGAGCCAAGAATACTACGAATTGCTTCTACTACATCATTACTACGTATATTCATAGCTCGTAAAATAGCAACTGCAACACCGCTACCATCGCTAAGTAGGCCCAATAGAATATGCTCAGTACCAACGTAATTGTGATTCATTTGATTTGCTACTTGAATGGCAAGCTCAAGTACATGTTTAACGCGAGGTGTCATATATATTGACGTTGCCTTTTTATTACCACGTCCTACATGTTCTTCTACAGCTTCAAAAATATCTTCTGTAACAAGGCCAAGCTCTTCTAAAGCTTTAGCTGCTACACCATTTTTAACCTTTGTAAGGCCAATGAGTACGTGTTCAGTACCAACATAGTCATGTCCTAACTCCAAAGCAGCCTCTTGAGCTAACGAAAGAACACGCTGTGCATCGTCTGTAAACCGTTGCATCATAATATCACCTCATCTATCTATGTAAATTGTAATTATTTCTTTTCAAATATATATAAACAATGGTGAAATAACCATTGGAATATCAAAAATATTATTAAACTCTATTAATCTATTATGCTATCTAGTATTAATATTTACTATTTTTTACAAATCTCTTAACGGTAAACTAAGAAAATTATATAAATCAATCTATACAAAATAAATAATCATGCATTAATTATTTATGTATTTATATTAATTTGAAAGTTTTTGACGTATCACCTTTGCACGATAGCTGTCGCGATCGGTATCTGTCAAATTTTCACTACCTAAGTATTTAGAGAGGAAGTTTGGTCTAGTTATAGCAACAAGCTCATTAAAAGTATCTTTACCCCAGAATGGTAATATTTCTAAATCTACACCTAATTGAATGTCGCTAAGCTTACTAAGTGCCTCTTTACCGCTTACACGTCGTGCATATTGTAAAATTCCATAGGATCGCCAAAGTATATCTTCCAAACCTTCTTTATCGTTGTGTAATAAAGATTGCCGAGACTTTCGTTCTTCTGCAATAATTCCTTCTACGATTTTAATCAATTGCTCAATAGTTGCTTCTTCACTAATACCCATCGTTCGTTGATTAGAAATCTGGTAAATACAACCTAAAGCTTCGGAACCTTCCCCATACAACCCTCGTACAGAGTAACCTAGTTGTATTATGTTACGAATGAGTCTCGTAATACGACCAGATAACGTCAATGCGGGTAAATGTAACATAACAGAGGCCCGTAAACCTGTACCCACATTAGTGGGGCAAGCAGTTAAATAACCAAATCGCTCATCAAAGGCATAAGGGTATTTTGCTTCGATAGCTTTATCAATTTGAACCGCATGATTATAAGCTTGTTGCAATTTAAGTCCTGGAGCCATAGATTGAATACGTAAATGATCTTCTTCATTTACCATAATTGCGATAGAAGCATCATCAGATACAATCAAATTACGATACGGTAATTGTTCCTCTAAAGCAGGACTCATTAAATGCTTTTCAACTAAGACAGCACGCTCACGTTGACTTAATTGCTCAAGGCTAATATTTGTATATTGGTGCTCATCAGCCTTTTTTAATATTGGCAATAGGCCTCGAGAGATTGTATTCACTTTTTCTAAGGAAACTGTATCTTCACGATTCGTAAACAATATATCATCAAAATTTCTCGCCAATCGTATACGACTTGAAATTACAATGTGGTCTGTCGCCTCTGTATCCTGACACAGCCACTGACTTAGCGGAGAGTCCAATATAGTATCTAACATAAGAACCTCCTATTCGTTATCACCATCAATGATAACTTCTAGATTTTTAATTTTATCTCTCAAAATTGCAGCTTCTTCAAAGTTTTCAGCTTGAATAGCTGTATCTAATTGGCGGCGCAATTGCTTTACTTCATACTTTGCTTTAAATACATTAGTACCACGACTAGGTATAGTCCCTTCATACTCAGAACTACCTTGTATTCGTTCTAATAATGGATTTATTTCACTATTAAAAGTCTCATAACATTGACCACAGCCAAACTTACCTACCCGATTGAATTCATCATAAGTAATACCACACTGAGGGCAGCTCTTAGATTGATGAGCTTTTAATAAGTTATCTGGATACACCATATTCTTAAAAAAATCATTAGTAAAAAAGTTATTATCCCACATATCATTCATAAAAGAACTATAAGGAGATAATTTCCCAGCTTGTTGTAACTTGGTGGCACAACTACTGCAAAGATGTTGCTCAGTCTTTTGATTATTTATGATATTAGTCATATGGATAGTAGCTTCATTTTTATGGCAATGATCACATAACACAAATCATCACTCCTTCCGCAAAGTGTCCACCATTGATGCATATAATTGACGAACAGCATCATTACGTTCTTCTACGTCTACATTTTCAATTAATGTAGCAAAAGAATTATGCATCAATTGAGCTTCACGACGGGTAATCTTTTCAGATTGTAATAATTGAAATAATGATTGATCTACATCTCGCATATCAATTAATCGTTCTACCGTATTTGGACCTTCATAAATCCGATAAGTTGTAACAGCAGGTAAAGAATCTGAACTTTCTGGGTTAATTTTTTTGATTCGAATATATCCACCCAAGCCACGTCTTGACTCAACATCGAAACCGCGCTCATTAGAAAAACGCGTACTTAATACGTAACTAATTTGGGATGGCGCACAATCTAATTCATCAGCCAATTCATTACGCTTTAAAATTAGCTTTTCTTGTTCTTCACGCATACGGTCTAATATAAATTTTTCTATTTTATCAGCTATCATACTCATAAAAAACACCCCTTTAAAGTTTATTTACTATAGTTTTGACTATTTGTTCTTTAACATAACTCTATTATATTTGACTTTTTGACCTTAGTCAATATAAAAGTCAAATTTTATAAAAATAACGTTTGACTTTTAATGTATTCTCATATAATTGGACTTAATCCTTAAATCTATGTATAATAAATGAGATATTATTTTCTGAAGGAAGGTGTTGTTATGGCAGAAGCATTAGGACAAGAACTGTTAATTGATTTATATTCCTGCGATGAAGACGCAATTTCATCCGCTACAGCTGTACAGGAAAGTGTAGCAACCGCATTTGACTTAGCTGAACTTGATGTAGATGAAATCAGTTGTCAAGTTATGGACGAGGAAATCGCCCTCCTTTCTGTCGCACCAGGTTTTCACTTTACATTGCACACATATCCTGCACTTGGTTATGTAGCAGTTGATTTGTATTCCTTCGAGCAAACATTACCACTTACATTAATTATGAAAGCCCTACGTAAATCTTTTAGAGCTGAAAAAGTAAAGGCAACGAGTGTGCAACGTGGCGACTTTGGTAACGAACGTGATATGAAGCCACGTCGCAAAACTAAGATTACTACACTTGGTCGTGTTTCTCGTACACGTATCCAACTCAAACAAACAGGGGGCAAGTTGAAAAAACAAAGTGCTAAGGTTATCAAAACATTAGCTAAAAAAAGTGGCCTAAAAAAATAACATAAAATGAAGATGCAAAAAAGCTAGAGGATTTCCTCTAGCTTTTTATTTGGGTTGATATGTAATTCTATTTATATAGCTTATCTACGAACCATCATTTCTTCAAGATTGAGAACATCAGCAATTTCATCAACATCGTCACAGATATATTCGGCATCCGCTTCTTTTAACTCAGATTCCGTACCATAACCATAGGTAACGCCAATGGAGATACAGCCAAGTTCATTAGCTGCTTCTACATCGTACTTACGATCTCCAACCATGAATGTCAATCGACGACCATTTTCATCAGTTAATGGGTTACCACATAGCGTGAGAGCTTTTTCAAGAATTTCTTTTTTGTGTAACAATCCCGCTTCGTAATTAGCACCAACAATAACATCAAAGTATGGTGTCAATTCAAAGTGATCAAGAATATCTTTAGCATAATGTTCTGGTTTTGCAGTAGCTACAGCTATAGTATATTGTTCAGTTTTGCATTTAGCCAATAAGTCTACAATATTCGGATATACTTTATTTTCAAATTTACCGATGGTACCATAACGTTCACGGAATTTAAAGTATGTTTCTTCCGCTTGCTCAAAGGTCAAACCACAATGTTCTTGGAAAGCATCTACCAATGGTGGTCCTAAGAACAATTGTAATGTTTCTTCATCAGGTACAGTATAACCGAAATGTTCCAATGCAAATTTAATGCTTTTAAGAATACCTTCTTGAGAGTCAGTTAAGGTTCCATCTAAATCAAATAATATCGTTTTCTTCATATTATTTCTTTAAAGCCTCTTTCAATGTATGCCATGCAAGAACTGCACATTTTACACGTGCTGGCATATTAGAAATATTTTGTAGAGCCATAGCATCTTCTAATTCTTCTAACTCATTTTCATCGGTAATCTCTTTTTTAATCATACCCAAGAAAATTTCTACTAAACGAAGTGCTTCCTCAACAGATTTGCCCTTAATGATATCAATCATCATAGATGCAGATGCTTGGCTAATAGCACAGCCAGAACCTGTATATGCAGCATCTTTAATGATACCATCTACTACATTGAGTTGTAATGTTAGATCATCACCACAACTAGGGTTATGTCCATGTTCAGAATTTGTAAATTCAGATAATTCATGCTTATTACGTTTATCTTGGTTATGTTCCAAAATAAGTTCCGTATATAATTGATCCATTTCCATTAGTGGTAATTCTCCTAATCTTTAAAACCCATTACTGAACGAACAGTCTTTAATACTTCAAGGAATGCATCTAAATCTTCCTTGCGAGTGTATAAGTACATACTTAAACGAGTAGATGCAGATACATTGTAGAACGCACCTAATGGTTGTGCACAATGGTGACCGGAACGAACGCAGATTCCCTTAGAATCCAAAATTGTAGCTACATCATGAGGATGTACATCATCTACAGTGAACGCAATAACGCCATGTTTTTCCTTAGGATTCTGAGAACCAATAACATGGACATGTGGCAATTCAACAATCTTAGGAAGAATATAAGCTACTAACTCCTCTTCATAGGCTTCTATAGCATCCATTCCAAAGGATTCCAAATAGTCAATAGCTGCATGCAAGGAAACGGCACCATCAGCATTTGGAGTACCTGCCTCAAACTTATATGGAAGCTCATTGAATGTAGCAGTTTGCTCTTTTACATACTCAATCATATCGCCACCCAATAGGAATGGAGGCATAGTTTCTAATAAATCACGTTTACCGTATAGTACACCAATCCCTTGAGATGCACACATTTTATGGCCAGAGAATACGAAGAAATCGCAATCCAATGCTTGTACGTCAATTTTTTTATGAGGTGTAGATTGAGCACCGTCTAGAACAACAATAGCACCTACAGAGTGAGCCTTCTCAGTTAATTCTTTTACTGGGAATTCCATACCAAGCACGTTACTAACATGAGCGAAAGCAACAATTTTAGTCTTTTCATCAATTTTATTGATTTCACCATCTTTTAAGTGCCCATGTTCATCAAGATACATGTATTCTAAGGTTGCCCCCGTCTGTTCTGCCACATATTGCCATGTTACAAGATTCGCATGATGTTCAGCAACAGTAATGACAATCTTGTCACCTTTTTTCACATTATGAAGGCCATAGCTGTGGGCAATCAAGTTCATTGACTCCGTACTATTACGTGTAAATATAACCTCTTCTCGTTCGCGAGCATTGATAAATTCAACTACGCGATCCCGTGCATTTTCATAGTCTTCAGATGCTTCAATGGCTAAAATATGAGAACCACGATGTGGGTTACCATTACGTTGTGTCATATGTTCCACAACACGGTCAATTACGGACTGTGGAATTTGAGCAGTAGCACCGCTATCTAAATAGATAACACGATGCCCATTATGCTCTTTATGTAATATAGGAAAGTCTTTGTATGCTTCTGCAATTGGTCTCATAAAAACGCCTCTTTAAATTTTATTACGTACAGCTGCTAACGCTGCTTCTTCAATCGTTTCATCACCAATGCGATCAATAATAGGTCGAATCATAGATTCAACAATGATATGTTTTGCCTCTACCTCACTAAAGCCACGGCTCATGATATAGAACAATTTATTATGATCAATTTGGCCTGCACTTGCTGCATGATTACCAACTACATTATCTTCTTTACACAATAAAAGTGGTAACGAAACAGATTTTACAGTTGGATCTAACAATAAGCAAGTATCTTCTTCTGCACCTTCAGAAGCTGTTGCTCCATTAAGGAAATCAAGGGTCCCTCTGAAGGATTTTTTAGAATTGCCACTAAGAGCACCTAAGGTATGAATATCACTAAATGATTTTTTACCACCATGACTCATAACCATAGAAATATCAAATTTTTGCTCTTTATTACCAAGATAAGCAATGTCATGAACCATACGGGATTCTTGACCTACTAAATCATGATAGTAATTCAAGATGTTTTCACTGCCACCAATTTCAATATTGATGTATTCTACATCTGCTTTTTCTTCTAATTTAGTGTATCGATGCTCGATATGCTGTACATGTTCAGGCAAAAGATTTACCTTTTTTACTACAACCTTACCAGCTTCTTTCACATCGTATTCGTTTAAATAGCTAACATTTGTCAATGCATCGCCAGAACCAGTTACATAGAATTGTACTTCTAGCTCAGCACCTTCACCAACGATAAATTGGAAACGGTTTGCTACACGAGCATTAGCATCAATGCGGATGCCTACAACTTCTTTCGCCTTAGGAGGCACATTGATAGCATAGCCTTCCGCTTTTTCAACTAATACATGAACAGCTTCTTTATTAGCACCTTCATAATTACCATCTAGTAATGCTGTACCAACAGGTAATGGTGAAAGTATATTTTTATTAGCTTCCACAGCGATGGATTGTACCGCTGTATCTTCTCCAGCTAGAGAGCTTACAGTATGATTAACGCGCAACCATCTGAATGTCGGTCTAGGGAGTTCATTAAATAGTAATTCGCTCATAATTCCTCCTTAACCGATAGAACCTTCTAATTCAAGATTGATTAGATTGTTCATTTCTACTGCATATTCAAGTGGCAATTCTTTAGAGATTGGCTCTACGAAGCCACGAACTAGCATCGCACGAGCTTCTTCTTCGCTAATACCACGAGTCATAAGATAGAAAATTGCTTCGTCGGAAATACGACCGATTTTAGCTTCATGACCTAAATCCACATTGTCATTTTCTACGATAATAGCCGGAATTGTATCAGATTGAGACTCAGCATCAAGCATCAAGGATTCACAAGAAACTGTTGCTTTGGAATGTTCAGCTTTAGGGCCAATCTTCAAAAGGCCACGATAAATTGCAGCGCCACCGGATTTAGAAATGGATTTAGAGTTTACATTACTTGTTGTATATGGTGCATTATGTACCACTTTACAACCTGTATCGAGGAATTGTCCTTCACCTGCGAATGTTACACCTGTAAATTCAGCATGTGCACCTTCACCGTTGAGAATACTCATTGGGTACAAACAAGAAACTTTGGAGCCAAAGGAACCAGATACCCACTCAATTGTACCATTTTTACCTACTACACAACGTTTTGTGTTAAGGTTGTACATGTTTTTAGACCAGTTTTCAATTGTAGAATAACGCAATGTAGCATTATCTTTAACGAACAGTTCAACAGCGCCTGCATGCAGGTTAGACACATCATACTTAGGAGCAGAACAACCTTCGATAAAGTGCAATTTAGCCCCTTCTTCTACGATAATCATCGTATGTTCGAACTGACCAGCACCTGGTGCATTCAAACGGAAGTAAGATTGCAATGGAATCTCTACTTGTACACCTGCAGGAACGTATACGAAGGAACCACCAGACCAAACGGCACCGTGAAGAGCAGCCCATTTATGGTCTGTAGGTGGAATTAATGTCATCCAGTATTTTTTTACGATTTCTTCATGTTCATGTAATGCTGTTTCGATATCAGTATAGATAACACCTTGCTTAACAAGATCTTCTTGAATACTGTGGTAAACAACTTCAGAATCATATTGAGCACCAACACCAGCTAGAGATGTTTTTTCCGCTTCTGGAATACCTAAGCGGTCAAAAGTACTTTTAATTTCTTCTGGAACTTCATCCCAGTTTTCTTTCATATCTACTTTAGGCTTAACATATGTATGAATATTTGCCATATCTAAGCCCGAGATATCAGGAATCCAATTTGGAATGCCCATGCGATTATAGATTTCCAAAGACTTTAAACGGAAATCGAGCATCCATTCTGGTTCATTTTTATTAGACCAAATCTCACGGATAATATCTTCTGTTAAACCAGCATCAGAGATATAAGAATATTCAAATTCGTTCTTTATATCATAGACGCCACGGTCCATATCCGCGACTTGGGTTTTCTTTCTTTCTTCCATTATGCCTCCTATGCTAATGCTTTGTATGCGTCATAACCTTTTTCTTCGATTTCACGTACAAGAGAAGCATCACCAGTTTTAACAATCTTGCCATTGATCAACACATGAACATAGTCTGGTTTTAGTTTTTGTAAAATTTGGTTATGATGAGTAATGATTAATACAGCATTTTCTTCGTTATGGAAACGTTGTACACCTTCAGATACGATACGAACCGCATCTACGTCAAGGCCAGAATCAGTTTCATCAAGAATAGCCAATTTAGGATTCAAAATGGACATTTGAAGAATTTCATTCTTCTTGCGTTCACCACCAGAGAAGCCTTCATTTACATAACGTTGCGCATAAGATAAATCAAAGGATAATTCATCCATTTTTTCTTTCAATTCTTTTTTGAAAGATAATGCACGTACATTTTCACCAGTAATTGTGGATTTAGCTGTACGAATGAAGTTTTCTACAGTAATACCAGGAATAGAAATTGGATTTTGGAAGGACATAAAAATACCCGCTTTTGCACGATCATTTACTGCATCTTCCGTAATATCCTTACCATCAAAAATGATAGAACCACTATCTACTGTATATGTAGAGTTACCCATGATTGCATTAGCAAGTGTAGATTTACCAGCACCATTTGTCCCCATCACAACATGAATTTCACCTTTATTAATTGTTAAATCAATACCTTTTAAGATTTGTTTCTCTTCAACAGATACCTTTAAATCTTTTATCTGAAGTAATTCAGCCAAAATGTTCACTCCTTTTATTTGTATGTAACCATAAGAAACATACACTCATTATATATAAAACGTATATACTGACACATATAAAAAGGCGGTACGCACTAACGTGAATACCGCCGTAATTCTCGCCAACTTAGCAAGTATGTGCATAACAATCTACACTCATTATACATTCTTATCTAAATGATAGCAAGATATTCCTACTAAAATATACAGGAATTAAAAGAATATCAAGTATTACATATATTGATAGGTTTTTATTAATATTAATTCTCATCCTATTCGATTCTCAATATTAAATTATAGGTTTGAAAAATCAAGAGTTCCAAATAAATCATCATATGTTTCAGCACGACGAATTTGTGTAACAGAGCCATCTTTATGTAGCAATAACTCTGCAGAACGTAATTTACCATTATAATTGAAACCCATAGAATGTCCATGTGCACCAGCATCGTGAATGATGACACGATCTCCAATATCAATTTTTGGCAGCTCTCGTTGAATAGCAAATTTATCATTATTTTCACATAAGGAGCCTGTTACATCATATACATGATCCTTGGGAGCATTTTCTTTCCCCATTACGGTAATGTGATGATAAGAGCCATACAACGCCGGACGCATAAGATTTGCCATACAAGCATCTAAACCGATGTAATGACGATAAATATCTTTTTTATGAATAGCAGTAGAAACAAGATAACCAAATGGACCTGTTACCATACGCCCACATTCATAAGCCAATGCTACATCATTAAGTCCATTAGCTACTAAAATTCGATTATACGCTTCTTCTACACCCTTGCTTAATACGCGGAAGTCTACTGGTGTTTGTTCTGGTTTATAAGCTACACCTACACCTCCACCTAAATCAATAAATTCAACAGTGATACCAAGTTCTTTTTTAATATCTACAGCAAGATTAAAGCAAAGCTCTGCTGTACCAACTAAACCGTCAATATCAAGTTCGTTAGAAACAACCATTGTATGAATACCAAAGTGTTTTACACCTTTAGCTTGTAATTGTTTGTACGCTTCAAATATTTGTTCGCGTGTCATACCATATTTAGCTTCTTCAGGAAGGCCAATAATTGTATTGCCCCCTTCTTTTAAAGAACCCGGATTATAACGCACGCAGAATGTATCTGGCAAAGAGCCATGATTTTTTTCTAAATATTCGATATGTGTAATATCATCAAGATTGATGATTGCACCCATTTCAAGTGCCTTTTTATACTCCACATATGGTGTATCATTAGATGTGAACATAATATCATGGCCCGTAATACCCACTTTTTCACATAAAAGTAGTTCCGCTAAGGAAGAACAGTCTGCGCCAACCCCAAGCTTTTGTAACAAACGCATGATATACGGATTTGGAGTTGCTTTAACTGCAAAATATTGCTTAAATCCCTTATTCCAAGAGAATGCATTGATGAAAGATTTCATATTCTCAATAATTCCTTCTTCATCATAAATATGGAATGGAGTTGGATACTGAGCAATAATATTTTCTAATTGTTCTGACGTGAATGGAACTGTTTTTTTGTTCATGATAACCTTTCTACATAAATAAAAGACTCATCAGCCGATGAGTCTTTTATTCTAATTTCCTAATTATTTAAATAAAGCTTTATCTAAACTAAAGCGACCAGCACCAGCAAAGAATAACATAAGTGCACCAAAGCCTAATTGAGATGGGTAGTCCCAGCTAAAGAAACTACCATTCAAACTCACAATAGTCGCAGTTGCTAAAGTACCTACAACTAGAGTAGCACCAATACGTGTAAATAATCCTACTGCAATGAGAATACCACCAATCATTTCTGCAAGTGCTGCCATAGTGCCTAACATCTCATAACCACCGGATACACCTAAAGGTGCTAACATAGTCCCTACTTTGTAGAGCCCTTCAGCTCCGCTAAGCCATTTTAAATAACCATGATAAAACATGGAAATGCCCAATGCAAGGCGATAAATCAATAAGCCAAAATTTACATAATTAGGTTTACTTTTAAAAATAAAGTTCAACATAGTGATCCTTCTTTCAATTCAAATATAACAAATCGAATAAATTCGATACACTAATTATACTATTAGAGAATAACTATGTCAATAAGACTCACTATTAAATTCTATAGAATTATATCATACATTGTATACAAAATCAATTTTATCGATGTAATCAACATAATCTAGTCACTTTAAATCTGGTCAGCTTGAATATAATAATATCTTATTTAAAATATTACACCCTTACAATAGATTAATTTATCAGTAAAAAATAATCCTAATGAATATGAAAAATGTAATTCACAATTCATTAGGATTATTATATTTCTTATAAAATTAATTCTAACCAGCTGATTACATCATACCGCCCATACCACCCATTGGAGGCATTGCAGGAACTGCTGCATTTTCATCTACCTTATCAGCTACGATTGTTTCAGTAGTTAATACAAGAGATGCGATAGATGCGGCATTTTGAAGGGCAGAACGAGTAACTTTTGCAGGATCAACAATACCAGCTTTAACCATATCGATGTATTCTTCAGTCAAGGCATTAAAACCTACACCAGCTTCAGTATTTTTAACTTTTTCTACTACTACAGAACCTTCGAGACCTGCGTTGTATGCGATTTGACGAAGTGGTTCTTCTACAGCGCGTTTTACAAGGTTAATACCAGTTTGAACGTCACCAGTAGCTTCCAATGTATTCAATGCAGGGATGATATCGATGAATGTAGTACCACCACCAGCTACAATACCTTCTTCAACAGCTGCACGAGTTGCATTCAATGCATCTTCAATGCGAAGTTTCTTATCTTTCATTTCAACTTCTGTAGCAGCACCTACTTCGATAACTGCAACACCACCGGACAATTTAGCTAGACGTTCTTGTAATTTTTCACGGTCGAAATCAGAAGATGTTTCTTCAACTTGTGCACGGATTTGGTTAACGCGTTTAGCAATTACATCTTTATCACCTGCGCCATCGATGATTGTAGTTTCATCTTTAGTGATGCGAACTTGACGAGCTGTACCAAGATCTTCAAGCTCTACAGAATCAAGCTTGCGACCCATATCTTCAGTAATAACAGTACCGCCTGTTAAGATAGCGATATCTTCAAGCATAGCTTTACGACGATCACCAAAGCCAGGAGCTTTAACAGCTACAGCTTTGAATGTACCACGCAAACGGTTTACTACTAATGTAGCCAATGCTTCCCCTTCTACATCTTCAGCGATAATAAGAAGTTCTTTGCCTACTTTTACTACTTTTTCAAGTGTTGGCAACATATCTGCGATGGCACTGATTTTACGATCAGTGATCAAGATATATGGGTTATCCATAACAGCTTCCATACGATCAGGGTCAGTTACCATATAAGGGGAAATGTAACCACGATCAAATTGCATACCTTCTACTACATTTAATGCAGTTTGCAAACCTTTGGATTCTTCAACAGTAATAACACCGTCATTACCAACCTTTTCCATAGCTTCAGCAATTAAACCACCGATTTCTTCGTCAGCAGCGGATACGCTTGCAACTTGAGCAATTTCAGCTTTACCAGAAACTTTGATGGAGCGTTTTTTAATTTCTTCAACCAAAGTTTTTACTGCTGTTTCAATGCCTTTTTTCAAAATCATTGGGTTTGCACCGGCTGCTACATTGCGCATACCTTCTTGAATCATAGCTTGCGCCAATACTGTTGCGGTAGTAGTACCATCACCTGCTACGTCGTTAGTTTTAGTAGCAACTTCTTTTACTAATTGAGCACCCATGTTTTCAAATGGATCTGGAAGTTCAATATCGCGAGCAATGGTTACACCATCATTTGTAATTGTTGGGGAACCAAATTTTTTATCCAACACAACATTACGACCTTTTGGACCTAATGTAACTTTTACAGCATTTGCTAATTGATCGACGCCACGGCCTAAAGCGCGACGAGCTTCTTCATTAAACAAGATTTCTTTTGCCATATGTATTACCTCCTAAATAGTAACACTATCCAATGTAACGAAATATATGTGCCCTTAGGCAATATAGAATGTATCATCAGTTTTTATAGTCATATAGACTATAAATCAGCGATTATAATACTGCTAAAATATCGCGTTCGCTAATAATCAAATGAGTAGCGCCATCGATTTCTAATTCGCTACCAGCATATTTTGCAAACATAACAGTGTCGCCAACTTTAACTTCTGGAGCTACACGTTGACCATTGTCATATATTTTACCAGCACCTACAGCTACAACTACACCTTCTTGAGGCTTTTCTTTAGCTGTATCAGGAAGGAAGATACCACTTTTAGTTTTTTCTTCTTTTGCTTCTAGACGGATAAGAACGCGGTCAGCTAATGGTTTTAACATATAATGTCACTCCTTTTTACTAGTTAATCTCCATAATTTATTAGCACTCTAACTCATTGAGTGCTAATCACAAGTATTATTATAACCGAAGTTAAAATAATTGCAAGTACTAATTTTGATTTTTTGACTTTTTAGATATTATTTGACTTATTAGACTGTTTAATGATGAGATTACATGTTTCTATAATAGATATTTGTTTATTCATACTTAAAGTGCGGATCCGATTATACGCTTCCACTTCAGATATAGAATATAGTTCCATTAATATACCAGTTCCCTTTTGAATGATTTTACGATCTTCTAATGACTGTTCTAGCTCAGCCATCTTTTCGCGCAACTGAGCATCACTTTTATAGCGACCTAAAGCCATCTCTAAGGTAGGAACTAACTGTTCCTCCCGTACTGGTTTAATTAAATAGCCATATACACCAGAATCTCGAGCCTTATCGATTAAATCTTGCTGGCTATAACTTGTTAATAATACTACAGGTGCTTCATGGTGAAAGCCAATTTGACGTGCCGCCTCAATACCATCTAATTCTGGCATCTTAACATCCATCAATATAATATCTGGCTTATGTTTTTTACAAAGTGCTAAAGCTTCAACACCATTTGTACCTTCTGCAACGACTTCATGACCACAAGACTCAATAATATCTCGTAAATCCATACGTATTAGGGATTCATCATCCACGATTAAAACGCGCATTTATGCCTCCTTTTTCATATATATCGTCACCAATACACCTGTTCCAGTATTTTCTATGGATAAACTTCCTTTTAATTCATGAGTAACTAAATTATTAATAATTGTTAAACCTAACCGTTTATTAGAAGAAACAGAGAAATCACTAGGCAATCCTTTTCCGTTATCTGTAAAAGCCAGTTTAATTGTACTACCTGCATCAGTAACTGCTAGATGAACATTTCCACGATTCCCGTCTAACCCATGTTCTAAGCTATTCGTAATCAATTCATTAATAATAAGAGATACATAACTCGCCATATGAGAAGAAATTAGCATATCTTCGCCACTGTAAGTAAAAGTAACCTCTTGATCTTGTCGCACCATACTCATACGCAACAAACGACATAATTCATCGTAAATTGATCGGATACCAATATAATCCTCATCGTAATGAGACACTATATCGTGAACTAGAGCCATGCTCTCGATGCGATTAATCCCCTCTTGGAGTGCTTGCTTTACATCTGGCAAGCTAGAGCGTCTCGCCTCCATACGCAATAACCCTGCTACAGTTTGTAAGTTATTTTTTACACGATGATGAACCTCTTTGATAATGGAATTTTTAACCAATAATTCTTGTTGCTGTTTACTTTCACGAGTACAATCATGAAGAACTAAAAAGCACCTCGTTTCATTGCGCCCCATAGCAATAGGAATCATGTGCTGACGAATTACCATATCTTGATAGATTTCTTCATTTGTACGTATACTTCTATCTGATAATACTTGCTGTATAGCGGACATCTTTAAGGTACTGCTAAAAATTGATGAACCTACCAAGCGACGATCAAAGCCTAATACATCTACTAACTTCATAGCTGCATCGTTAGCATACAGTATTTTATAAGTGTCGTCGAAAATAATTAAACCATCAAAATAGGACATGGGTTCGTAAGACAATATTTGTTCATCAGTAGCCGTCAGCATAAGACGTTGCATCGTATCAGACAAAAGGTATTCTTGCTCATATTGTTCTGCCTTAATAGATGGTGATAATGTAAAAGATATACCCCCAATAATACGACCTCCGTTGTCTACGATAGGAAAGACATATTGACGCGGTTTGTCATCTAACCCGATAAGTGGTTGACCATCTTTCATCATAGCATGCCACGTATGATTGCCTTTTAATTGACGTGTAGTAATCCCTTGATTACTGCGTTCTATACATAGCATATCTGCACATTGTTGTGATCTCTCACCTTGTCCTGTCTCTAGTAGGGGGGTAAAAATCTGTATCCTTTGACGAGTTAAAGACTCGCCAAAGGATATGAGTTTACTAATATGCTCAAGTAATGAGGTTTGTAATGGTCCTAATGGTGTTCTATTTAATATATCTTGACCAATATCCACGATTAATCCTCTTTCCAAGATACGTATCCAATTTCAACACTGGGCTTTGCATTCAATGTTAAATCGCAAAATTTTCCGGCCTGCGCCATATAATAAGCTCGGCATCCAATCATGGCCGCATTGTCAGTAGACAAAATTTTATGTGGTTTGTAATAAGTAAAACCTTCTTCTATACACATAGCTTCTAAAGCCTTTTGTAATCCTTTATTAGCTGATACACCGCCAGCAATAGTAATACGACTTTCACCTAAAGTATGTGCGGCATCTTTCGTCTTTTCTACTAACACATCTACGATGGCCTTTTGAAACGATGCGGCCACATCAGCTTGATTAATAGGCTCATTCTTTTGTTGCTTACTATTTAAATAGTTTAAAACTGCGGATTTCAAACCACTAAAGCTAAATTCAAAATTACCTGGCTCACTTAAAGCCTTTGGAAATTCAATAGCCTCTGGATTCCCTTCAGCGGCAAGGGCATCGATATGAGGACCCCCTGGATAAGGAAATCCCATAACCCGTGCAATCTTATCAAAAGCCTCACCAGCTGCGTCATCTCGTGTTTGACCAAGAACATCAAAATCTTCATATCCTTTTACATGTACTAACATGGTATGACCACCAGATACAACAAGACTTAAAAACGGAGGCTCCAGTTCTGGATTAGCTAAAAAGTTAGCAAAAATATGACCTTCCATATGGTGCACTGGCACCAAGGGAATCCCTGTAGCAAAGGATAACCCTTTTGCAGCAGCTATACCAACTAATAAAGCCCCTACAAGACCTGGCCCATACGTAACACCAATATGATTGATATCTTGTAGAGTCACATTCGCATCACGTAATGCTTGGTCTATAACAGGTATAACTTGTTCTATATGATGACGTGATGCAATTTCAGGTACAACGCCACCAAATTTTCTATGTATTGGTACTTGGCTTGAAATAACATTAGACAAAACGGTGCGCCCGTCCTTAAGGACAGAAGCAGAGGTTTCATCACAGCTACTTTCCAAGGCTAATGTGTATATACTCATTCTATTTCCTCTGAAACGAGAGACATAATATAAGCATCTTCCGTAGGCTCTGAATAATAATCTTTACGAATTCCTTTTACAGAAAATCCTAAATTTCTATACATAGCCAATGCTGCTAAATTAGATATGCGCACCTCTAAGAAAATTTCTTTCATACCTCTCGTAAGACATTCATCTATTAATTGCTTGGTAAGTTTTGATCCATATCCCTTACCTCGTGCGGAAGGAATAATAGCGATATTCGTGATTTGACCTTCATCGTATACAAGCCAAGCACCTGCATATCCAACAATTTTGTTCTCCTCACAAATTACCATATATAATTTATTTGATGCCCCTTCTAACTCAACGAGAACAGATTCTAAACTCCAAGGAACAGAAAAAGACTGTTGTTCAATAGCATAGATAGCTTGAGCATCATCTATTGTAGCCAAACGAATCTCCATTATTCGACTCCCGCTGCCTCAGTAACTATAACTGCAGGATTTTGGTTCAACATTTCAGGATTATCCTTATGGCGTTCTTCCCATAACACTTCTGCTTCTGAGCGTCGAATATAATAAGGAACCATATCCATAGGATCAGAACTCTCTTCAGAGTCTACCAATCTACGGCCAGCCAGTAATAGAGAACTAGCTTTTGGAATACGTTGCGAGATATCTAAAATTGTTAAATTTGTATCACTTTCATCTAATAGCTTTTCTATTCGCTTAACGCCATCCCCAAGGAACACTACATGTTCTTCAGATGCTCGGAGTCGATCTAATAAATCATTAGCAGCAATGACAAAAGGTTCCTCTTTACAAACCAATTCATTATCATCATATTTGTAGATACCTGCATAAACATGTTTTTTCTGAGCATCGATAACAGTACAAATCGTGCGGTCCGTATAAGCCACATTACGAGCTAAACTGTCCATGGTCATTACACCATATAAAGGAATTTGTAAGGCATAAGCCATAGCTTTAGCGGTCCCCATACCAATCCGTAACCCTGTAAAAGAACCGGGTCCAATGCTAACCATAATCCCTTTTAATTCACTTTTTTCAACTTGACAGGTCCGTAATAACATATCAATATGAGGTACCAACTGCTCAGAATGAGTCAATCCAGCTTGAATGGTCAATTCCCCAATTAGGCAACTTTCATCCATTAAAGCCACACTCGACACAAGTGAGCTCGTCTCAATTCCCAACCACATATGGGCCTCCTATTTCTACTAAATCATCCGCTGTAAGGTAATCACTAACTAATGTAATGGATCGGCTTGTATCATCAATGCGCGTTAAATAAATCCATAGTGTTTCATCAGGCAATTCATGAGGAAATTTATCAGCCCATTCTACAATGGATACGCAATCTTCTGTATACTCATAAAAGCCAATATTTTCCAGTTCACTAATATCTTCCAAGCGATATACGTCAAAATGATATAAATGAGTTCGATTCACATCATAGGTATTCATGATGGCAAAGGTAGGACTTGTAATTTCTTCAGTAACCCCAAAGCCCTTTGCAATTCCTTGCGACAAATGTGTTTTTCCTGTCCCCAAGTCACCAACTAGTGCTATACAAAGAGGGTCCCCATTATGTTTAACCCATTCGCCTAATAATTGACCAAATTGTTGTGTGTCTTTTACTGTATGAGTCTTTAAATGAACCTGTACCTTATCCTTCATGAAAATGATTATATCCTTTCGCTTCTACAGTCTTAATCGTTTTATCAGATGTTACCATTTGAACCCGTGGGGGGCCAGATAAAACTTCTCCTATCAACGTAATGCCTGCTAGCTTTTCCAATTCCGAAAGTAGTGATTTTGGCGCCGTAAAGACTAACTGAAAGTCTTCTCCACCATACAAAGCATAATCTACTGGATTAGTTTGTAAATGCTTAGCTAATTCGTAAGTCTCCTCGTGTAGAGGGATTGCTTGTTCTTCAAATACAATGGAAACATTACTAGCTGTAGCAATTTCATTCAATTCACTACCTAGTCCATCGCTAATGTCATTCATACTATGGATACCAAGCTGTCGCAATTTTTGCCCCAATTCAATCTGTGGTTCGGGACGTTGATGCCCCACTTTGGTCATATCATAGCCTACTAAATTATATGATAACGCTCCTAAGCCTGTAGCTGCATAACCTACATAGTTTGTAACACCTACAACATCTCCTACTTTCGCACCACTTCGCATAACCGCAGTGCCTTTAGGAACCTCTCCGATAATTGTTACAGTCCAAACCATGGGCCCTTCTGTACGTACCGTATCTCCACCCAATATATTGAGTTGATATCGCATACATTGATCTTTAATTCCCCTATAAATTTCATCAAGAATGACTGTATCAACATGGTCTGGTGCGGCTACAGATAATACAATTTGTCTAGGAATGCCACCCATAGCCGCAACATCACTTAAATTAGCCGTCATAAGGCGATACCCTACATCATAGGGCATCATATAGTGAAAGCTAAAATGAACACCTTCCACCATTGTGTCAGTGCTTATCAATTGCTCTGTATTTTGTTCTGCTTTATAAATAGCACAATCATCACCAATACCATACACTACAGTATTAGGATTATATATTGTGTTATCTTGAATTTGGCGAATGAAATTAAATTCCCCTACATCTTTTAATTGCATCTGATCACCTAGTTTCCGTTTATTACTTATTGTATTGTAACATATATAAAAGACAACAAAAATAGCAGATAGTTGATATAACAACTATCTGCTATAAATGTCTTTAAAAGAATTATTTTTTAATTAGATTCGTCATTCTCTTAACAGGTTCTTTAGTATCAAAGGAACCTACAGTTGGCACTTTTTTACCATTATTGACAAATAGAACACCATTAATATTATCAAAGGATGTCAATGTATTTACAATAGCAGCCATTTGTAATTTAACAGTTAAGTCTCCGCCATTACCCTTTACGAATGCATCATTTACTTCAACAGAAGCAATACCATCTTTTACAGTAACAGATGTAATTTCAATATCCTTAGAGAAGACTGGATATTTTTGTGCTCTATCGGCATTTAACATTGCTAAAAGAGCTGCTTTAGGCGTAACTTTATTCGCCTCCATCTCAACGGTAGTTTGTTTTACCCCAGAACCATCCTCTGTAGGAACAAAGAAGGCCATCTTAACCTTTTCTTGAGATACTTTACTTGTTTCTGCATCCTTATTGACTTTCGTCTCTTGCGTAGGTTCACTTTTACCTGTTGTAGGAGCTTGTTCATGTGTACAACCCACTACAAATGCCAGCATACCTACACAGAGAATCGATAGAACTTGTTTACGTAATTTCATCGATTAACCTCCAAAGTAATTAGCAATACCATTTGCAATGCGGTTAGCAAAGTCTTCTTGAGTTTGAGGAGATTGTAGCACACGTTCCTCATTAGGGTTAGAAATAAAACCAAGCTCTACAAGAATTGCAGGCATATTAGAATGTCTCAACACGTATAAGTTACCTTCTTGAATGCCACGATCACCATTGAAACCAGGTGTGTCAGCAATTTGAGATTGTACCTTTTGTGCTAATCGAGCATCGTTACCAGTTTTGCTATAGTAATATGTTGCAATACCACCAACGCTAGGATTATTAAATGCGTTGATATGAACGCTCACAAGAACATCAGAATTACTACGGTTAGCCACGTTAACACGAGCCCCCAATTCATCAACACCACTTGCATTAGGACCATATACATCTACATCGGTAGTACGAGTCAAAAGTACTTTAGCACCACGATTTTCTAAAGATTTTTTCAAATACATAGAAATTGGTAGTGTAATGTTTTTCTCTTGTACACCGTGAGGTCCAATAGCACCAGAATCACTACCACCATGTCCTGGGTCAATAGTAATTGTTTTGCCAGATAAACCGCCACTAGTAGAGTATTTACCAGATCCTGTAGGTACATTTTTTGCTGGATGTGCAGATTGAGATGGCTTTTTACCATAGTAAGCAGGCTTAGCTACAGCACCTTTTTTCTGAACATCAACAACGATACGATACGGTTTCTTATTAACCGTATCTTTTTTCAAGGAAAAAACCTTTACATCACTAGTATCAATAGATGAAGGTGTCTTGATTGTTACTTTAACGTCTCTGCCATCTTGTGAAAGTTTAGCAGAGCTAGCAATAGCTGAGTCCATAGAAATGTTCTCTTTAGCCGTCTTTAGCTTTGTATTCTTTAAAGTAACAGTCGTAGTTTTCCCATCTTTGCTAATTGATGCAGATGCCTTTATAGGTGCCGATAAGTCCATAACAATACGAACATATGGTACAGGTGCATCTGTTCTAGTCACCCATCGAGCATCTTCCAAATTAGCTGCCTTTGCTTGAGTCAATAATAAAGGTATCGCCATCAAGACTGCAAGGCACATTAAAAATAGTTTACGCAATACATTCACTCCAATCTAACTGACATACATAGTGTCCAAACCATAGAGATGAGTCGATGATATTTTTATCTATCAAAATCTCATCGTTCCAATCTATCCATAAACTAATGTTAGATTATAAATAGATTATTTCATACAAACATGAAGATTAGTATGCCGATTACACATATTACTATATAAAGACCTTATACAGAATACACAAAAAACAGTTTCATAAAAATAATTTTTTGTATAAGTAATCAAAACTAACGTTCAGTTGTAATTTGCCATTCATTCCCATCCGTACTAATATGAATACGTCCCATCGTATCTGTACGGTAAATAGCAATATTATTTTCCTGCAAGCGACGTAATGTCACATCGTGAGGATGACCATACTTATTATACATGCCATTTGAAATTAATGCACTTTCAGGCTTAATAGATTTCAAAAAATCTTCAGAGCTACTTGTACGAGAACCGTGATGACCTACCTTAAGAATACGAGCAAACAATCTGGAATTCTGCTCTTTTATAAGTTTTTTCTCTTCTTGCCATTCAGCATCACCCGTGAAGAGCATAGAGAATTTACCGAAGATTAATTTACCTACAATAGAATTATTATTAAGATCTGTCTCCCCTTTTTTATCAGTTAAAGGTTCAATCCAAGGAGCATATACTATGAATACAGCACCATGTCCAAAATCAACTACATCTCCACTTCTCAAAGTAGTTCGTTGAATTTTATTTTTCTCAATCCACTTTTCATAAGTTTTGTACATATTATTATCAACGGCAATACCATCATCATATACATTTTCAATAGGCATAGCCTTTGCAATAGCATAGAAACCACCCATATGATCAGCATGAGGATGCGTGATAATAATATTTTTCAGCTTTGTTACCCCCATAGTTTTAAGTTGAGCTACAATATTTTCACGATGTTCTATGTCACCAGTATCGATCATGCTATACTCATCGCCTACCTTAAGTAATATAGCATCCCCCTGACCAATATCTAGCATATATACATCTAGATTACCTTCAGGGGTAGTCGTTTTAGTATCGATCGAGTAAGCCCCATTAGCGTTAGTAGTTGCTTGATTTGCTGCGTTTGCTACATCATTATTTGTGCATCCTGCAATGGCAAAGATAGGAATACATAATACCAACAAGAAAGCTATAAAGCGTTGTATTCTATTTGTCATTCATAATCTCCCAATAATTCACTAACCACGAAGCCTAAAGAAGCACTGACATCACTCGGAGTATAACCCCAACTCTTTGTTTCATTCAGAATATCTGCACTACGACTATGTACATATACACCGAGAACAGCACTATCTTGTAGTGAATAACCCTGACTTATAAAACCAGCAATTACACCAGTCAGTACATCTCCCATACCGCCAGTACCCATGCCCGCATTACCAATAGTATTTACATACACTGTTCCATCAGGTAATGCCACAATTGAAGGAATTCCTTTTAGTACAAGAGTAACTTGATGAGCCTTAGCAAATTCTCTAGCCAACATGATATAATGACGCTCAATCCATTTAATAGGTAAATCAATAAGTCTACTAAATTCACCTAAATGCGGTGTCATGACACAATATGGAAGTTCTTTTTCCACTGTATATGCAAACTCAATATCACCATCTCGCAAAGCATCTTTATTAACACAACCAACATGTCCCAATGCATACAAAGCATCAGCATCTAGTACTAATGCTCCTTCGTAAGCATCTAAGATATGCTCCACTAAATTACAGATTTCACGGGTGCGACCTAAACCAGGTCCCATAGCAACAACTTGGCGACAATCAAAAAGTTCTTTATTAGTCTCTGTGGAAGTAACCATCACCTCAGGTATGACACGGCTTTGTACAATCTGTTTAATTATTTGGGGTACAGCTAATGTTACTTTACCAGCACCACTATGAACTGCCGCTTCAGCAGCCAAAATAGGGGCTCCTATCATATCATTTGAACCACCAATAATTAAAGTGTTTCCATTGACACCTTTATGCGCCATTGGAGTACGATAGTTGATAATTTTTTCTGCTAAATCAGAATCAATGGTTATAGTTCTAACACGTTCACCCAGTACCTGCTGCCAAGGAGCACCCAATGGAGCAACCACAGCGGTTCCTCCTATAGCCTTTCCGGGATATAATAACAAACCTTGTTTGATAGCTCCAAAAGTAACAGTATAATCATAGGTCAGTGTGCCTTCAGTTACATGACCAGTAGTAGCATCCAAACCTGCAGGTACATCAATAGCCCACAAATCAAAATTATACTGACTACGCATAGTATCAATATCATTTAATATATCGATGGTCACCTCTCTTAACCTTCCAGTAAAGCCCGTTCCCATGATGCCTTCCACAGCGATGGCTACGTTGGACCAATCATTGAATTCATCATACATATCGATGCTACAGCCCATAGCTTTGCAGCGCTCAATTTGCACTGCAAAAAGATCACTACACTTGTTTATATCTCCTACTAGTACAATTTGTGCTGGTACGCCTTGCTCCATCAAATGGCGAGCCGCTACAAGGCCATCTGCCCCATTATTACCCGTACCACATATGAATAAAACAAAACTATTTATGGAACGGCCATTATTCAGGGAAAATAAATCGTACTCTCCCCATAAGGCATCTACGATACCACGCCCAGCATTTTCCATGAGGATTTCTAAAGAGATTCCTAATTGCTTAGGAACCTCTCGATCTATAAATCGAGCATCTTCTGTAGTTAAAATATTCATCTTATGCTCCTTCAAGTATAACTGTACTCATTGCATAATCCTTGCAATGACTAATCGATACATGAATATCAGTATAACCTGATGTTTCGTAAATATCTTTGAAAGTATCTTGTAAACGAATTAAGGGTGCGCCCCATTTATCATGATAAATCTCTATATCTTGCCATGATCCATGCCTCATCCCTGTGCCTAAAGCTTTAATAAAAGCCTCTTTTGCAGCATATATACCTGCAAAGGATTCGTAACATCCTTTATTCCGACTTTTACAATATTCAATCTCATGAATCGTATAAACGCGCGCTTTAAATGAACTTGATTTCTCTATAGCTTGACGTATACGGTCAATCTCTATAATATCATTCCCTAATTTCATAATAGCTCCTAAAATACCCTAATACTATTATTATACACTCATAAAGGGGATTAAAACATAAATAATATCTAGACATTTACCGAAAATGGTAGGCTAGGCAAACTATAAATTTCAACTTTACCTTTGCGATTAACCGCCATATACATTTGACCATTTCGACAATCCATGTCTTCTACTTCCATTCCAGAAGCATAAGGGCTAATATTTTTAACAACCCCCTCTTCATCGACGTATACAAAGGTTGTCAACGTTGTAAATAAAGTATTTCCATTAGTTGCGTAAGCACCGTTATTATTTAAGTTTGTATGGTTAGCATCAATTTTATAAGAACGAATACGATTAAAATTGGAGTCGTAATAATTAATTGTCCGTTCAGAGTTTGTTAAAGGCACAATTGATACATATTCATTGCGTACTTTATCATATGCAAAATTAAAAACTTTCTCTTTTAGTTTAATCGGTGCTTCAACAATCATGCTATCCGCTTCAATAGGAGTAAGGTTATATCCATTTACAACAGCATTTGTTGTATAGTAACGATTATTGACAGAATTATAAGTTAAGGTATTCATATGACCTAATAAACTTTTATAACTATACTCATATTTTGCAACAACAGTAAAAGTTTTTGGATTAATTTCATAAATAATTTGCTTCGTATTATCTGAATTAATACAAGCTAAAGCAAAAACGTCTTTTTTGGAATTATAACAAAATCCTTGGCACTGATTTACAGATCCATCTAATGGTATTTCTGCCAAGCGAGATAATGGCAATGGCATCTGTACAGCGCTAACCTGTTGAGTAAGTTTAGGAATATCAAAGATATTTGTAATATAATCAATTACACCTTGATCCATACTGTCACCTCATGAAATTAATAATGTATATTATAGTATATAAATTTATAAATATAAAAATAGGCGGTAAGACAAAAGTCTTACCGCCTAATGTTGGTGCCGGAGGTGGGACTTGAACCCACACGGTGTTACCCGCTTGATTTTGAGTCAAGTGCGTCTGCCATTCCGCCACTCCGGCGTATCGGAACATTTGTTATTATACAGACATCCCTAAGCAATGTCAACATATTTTTTATATTTCATCTAAAATATTTTGAACCCTTTTCATATCCGTATCACATTGTTGTTTCCATGTGAGTGCGACACCTGTAATATAGCCTTTACGGGCAAATTCTACATCTGTAGGAACACTTTCAGCACCATAGTCTAGCTCGCCAGCTAACCAATAATAATCCTGTCCTCTTGAATTAATGCGAGCTTCGATAATATTACTGTAGGTTTGTAAGCCTTGGCTCACCATTTTAAAATGATCCCAATCACATGTGCCACGTAATGGGAAGTTCACATTTAGTAAACCGCTAAACTGACCCGCCACATAAATTTTCTCAATCAATTCATGTATAAATGGATGCATCTCGTCTCCCCGTTCAACAGAATATCTCTCAACAGATAATGCTAAACCGGGAATACCGTAAAAACCACTTTCCATAGCTGCCGAAACAGTGCCGGAATACAATACATCAGAGCCTAAATTAAATCCATGATTAATTCCAGAAATTACAAGATCTGGCATATCATCAGCCAATAAATAACTGAGACCGAACTTCATGCAATCGGACGGCGTTCCCGTTAGAGCATAAAGGCGAGGATTTTCATCCTCGCCATTGCAAGCATCTAATTTCAATGGAACCTCGGTCGTCAATGCATGGGATTTAGCACTTTGCTCATTAGCAGGTGCTACAACGGTAATTCTATAATATTGACTTAAATACGATGCAAGATGACGTAAACCATCTGCTAAAATGCCATCGTCATTACACATTAAAATATGCATAGTCACTCCTACAGATTCTATTTTTCATTCTTATTCATATTGCCCATACGTGTTAATTTAACATCATCTAAGCCCACAGCTCTCGTATGGACTGTATGAGACCATACCTTATTATGACGGCGGAACCACCCTAAAATATTTACTGGAATCCAAGAATAAACAAATAATGGATATAGTAAATAATAGAACCAAATCTTTGGTGGTACCTTGATTTTCAACAATACAATTAATGGGAATAGATATTGACCAACACCTATAATTGTCCATACAGACATAGGCATAATTTGATACAAAATATTTGTATAAATTGGAGTATACGCATTGATGTAGGATAACACCAAGTATACGGTTGTCAACAATAAGAAATAAGGTTGACTCACTTGGAATATACCATCCAAAATCATAATATTCCCTGTTTTGATACCAATAGCAAATAATTTAGGAATATATCGACCCGCACAGTCAAATTGCCCCTGAGCCCATCGTAAACGTTGTCTGCAAGAAGCCATCATAGTCGTAACCTTTTCATCGTATACGATAGCATCATGCCCCCAACAAGTACGGATACCATGAGTCAATAGTTTCATGGAAAATTCCATATCTTCGGTTAAGCTATTGCAATCCCAACCGTATTCGCGAATAATAGATGTACGAATACACATGCCTGTACCACCTAAGGCCGTAGATAATCCAAGACGATATTTTGCTAAATGCCACATATGGTTAACCATCCAAAAGGCTATGGAGAACGTACCGGCTACCCAAGAGTCAGTTGGATTTTTAGAGTTCAAGTAACCTTGAATTACAGACTCACCTTTTTCAAGATGATCATTCATTTCTAACATAAATTGAGGATGTACTAAATTATCGGCATCAAAAATCAGGAATGCATCATATTTCCGATCCATTTGTTCTACCCGATCAAACATCCACCCCATGGCATAACCTTTGCCTATTTCTTGTTTATTTTCACGTACATGTACATTAGCGCCAGCAGCACTTGCTACTTCCGCAGTCTTATCTGTACAGTTATCGGCAACTACAAAAATATCGTACAGATCATCTGGATAATCTAGGCCACGTAAGTTTTTAACTAACTCACCAACAACAGCTTCCTCATTATGAGCGCATACAACGATGGCAAAGGAATTTTTAGGGGTATAATTTTTATGTACTCGCGATCGCCACATACCTACGACAGCGAGTATAAAATAATAAACCGTATAAATTACGATTATTACCTGCATAGGAATCAGTAATAGATCCAGTAGGTAATTCATACTATTCTCCTCCACACATCTATTTACGTACTATATTTAAAGCCCCGTTAATAAGCCCAAACATTACATAGCCAGCAAAAATCATAACGGCCCATGTATGCCAATCATACACGAGACAAGCTATAACAAATATGGCTGTGAGTACAATAGAAAGTTTATTGATATAAATCTCACTTTTACCTTTAAAATCGGGATATTTAACTTCACTAACCATAAGGAGACCTATACCAATCATACAAACTACCAACACAAATTGAGGTACCGATACGCCACACAATACGTAAGTCGCCGCTAAACATCCAGCGGCTGGAATTGGTAAACCTTCAAAATAGCCATGAACTTCGTCAGTTTTAATATTAAATCGCGCTAAACGAAATGCACCAAGCACTGCAAAAGCTAATAATGGCACATATGCAATCCATCCTAAACCATTTAATTCTTTCATATAAAGCATATAGGCAGGCGCTACACCAAATCCCACTACATCAGACAGAGAATCAAGTTCCCGGCCCATTGGTCCTGCAACATTTAAAGCTCTTGCTACGCGCCCATCTAACCCATCTGCTACTAAAGACAATAATATACATATGGCTGCGCAGAATGTATTATTAGTAGCAGACAACGTAATACCAAGAACACCAAATGCTAAGTTTGCACTAGTAAATAAATTTGGAATAATAGATTTATTCATGTCGTAACCTCCCGATAACAGTATCACCACCTGTAATATGTTGACCTTTTTCCACGAACAACTCTACATTCTTATCCATATAGAGCTCAGTACAGGAACCGAACTTAATCATCCCGTACAACTGACCGCGTTCAAGTACACTATCTAGGTCTGTCCAAGATACGATACGTCTTGCTAAAAGGCCCGCAATTTGCGTTACTAATACGGAAGTACGATCATTTTCAATACAAATAGTATGACGTTCATTTTCAAAACCTACATCATCTTTGAATGCTGGTAGGAAACTACCCATCGTATAGTGACGGTACGTAATTTTACCATCAATAGGCGCACGATTAGCATGCACGTCAAAAACAGATAAGAAAATAGTTACTTTTTTACACTCTTTATGTAAGTAAATATCTTCGTATACATCAGAAATATCCATGATTTTACCGTCCGCTGGGGATAAAATCAAATCTGGATCTTGAGGGATTACACGTTTAGGATTTCTAAAGAAATTGACGAAAAATAATGCCAGAATAAATGAAATAATCGCAATTACATAATGTCCTAAATATCCTAACACCACAGTGATAATGAGCATAGCTCCTATCAGAGGAAACCCTTCCTTAATTATTGGTCCTGTAGGCACGATTCAACACTCCTCTATTTATTTCTAATAACGGTCCACATAAACTTTGGAATAGCCAACATGCGGCCAATCCGTTGAGGTTCTAAATATAATCGATACAACCATTCAAGTCGATTTTGTTGCATCCATTCTGGGGCCCGAGGAATATTACCTGCCAAGACATCAAAGGAACCACCAATTCCGATGGCAACTACGCCATCGAGGTGACTCAACTTTTCTGCAATCCATTGTTCTTGCTTTGGCACACCTAAGGCAACAAATACCAATTTTGCCTTAGATTCAGCTATAGATTTAATGATTTCTTGTTCCTCTGCACTATCAAAGAATCCGTCATGAATTCCTGCTATATTTAATGCACCTACCTGAGCAGATACATTATCAATCGCTCGTTGAGCAACACCAGGTGCCGCCCCCAAGCAGTATACAGGAATTTGATGAGTCGCCGCAACTTTAAACAATTCCATAGTTACGTCTACACCTGTTACGCGTTCAGGCACATGTTCTCCTTGACGCTCTGCAGCCCACAAAATGCCAGCCCCATCGGGAACGACGAGACTAGCATTATTCAATATGGAGTGCAATGTAGGATTTTCATTAGCCAACATAACCATTTCTGCATTAGCCGTTGCTACTAAATGTAGCCCCGGCTGTTCAGTTAATTGTAAAATACGTTCGACTGCCTCATCCATTGTGACACAATCGATAGGCACAGATAAAACAGAAATACGTTTATTCAATGTAATACTCCATTATCAACCACTATAATTTGGTGCTTCAACGGTAATGCTTACATCATGCGGATGACTTTCTTTCAAACCAGCCGCTGTAATTTGAATGAATTGAGTGTTTTCAATCATTTCTTGGATGTTATGACATCCACAATACCCCATACTTGCACGCAAACCACCAACCATTTGGAAAATTGTATCGGCCAGCATACCTTTATATGGTACACGACCTTCTATACCTTCAGGAACTAATTTCTTAGCTTCTGTTTGGAAATATCGATCTTTACTACCGAGTTTCATAGCCCCTAGACTACCCATGCCTCGATATACTTTATAAGAACGGCCTTGATAAATCACTGTTTCTCCAGGGCTTTCATCAGTACCCGCTAAAATATTACCCATCATAACTACATTAGCACCAGCCGCAATAGCTTTAGCAATATCTCCAGAATATTTAATACCCCCATCAGCAATGATAGGAACTCCATAACGACGCCCCACTTGAGCAGACTCATAGACTGCTGTAATTTGAGGTACCCCAATACCAGCAATAACACGAGTTGTACAAATAGAACCAGGTCCTATACCAACCTTAACTGCATCAGCTCCGGCTTCGATAAGAGCCTCAGTGCCTGCTGCAGTTGCCACATTACCTGCAATTACAGGAATGTGAGGATACGCTTGTTTAATGTCCTTCAACGTACGAAGAACACCTGCAGAATGCCCATGGGCAGTATCAACAATAATTACGTCAGCTTTAGCAGATACAAGCGCATCAAGTCTATCATACAAATCTTGAGAAACACCTACTGCAGCACCAACTAATAATCGGCCACTACCATCCTTTGCTGCATTTGGATATTTAGTCGCTTTTTCAATATCTTTAATCGTAATTAAGCCTTTTAAGTTACCGTCGCCATCTACAAGAGGTAATTTTTCAATACGATGTTCGCTTAAGATAGCTTTCGCCGCTTCAAGAGATGTACCTTCCGGTGCAGTAACTAGGGAATCTTTTGTCATACATTCCCCAATTTGTCGGCTTAAATCAGTTTCAAAACGCATATCGCGATTTGTAATGATCCCTACTAGTTTACCATGTTCTATGATAGGTACACCAGAGATTTTATATTTTTCCATGAGTTCTGCTGCATCGGATAGTAAATTTTGAGGACTTAAGAAAATAGGATCAACGATAACACCGTGTTCAGAGCGTTTTACCTTGTCAACTTCATGAGCTTGCTCTTCAATAGACATATTTTTGTGGATAACGCCAAGACCACCTTCACGAGCCATAGCAATCGCCATCCGTGATTCAGTAACCGTATCCATCCCAGAACTAATCATAGGAATATTTAATGTAATATCACGAGTTAATTGAGTTTTTAACTCTACTTGATTAGGCAGTATATCCGAAGCTGCTGGTATTAATAATACATCATCAAAAGTTAGTCCACGCATACCGAATTTATCGTCTCTCATATTTCTTTCCTTTCCGTATAATAAAACAAAACTACGACCCGCCTAGTCCCTATGGACTAGGCGGTCAGTCGTAGCCTTAGCGTTCAGACCGCAAAATGCCGCCTTCCATATAATCGTCTTTTTTCATATCTACGAAGATAACTTTTACTGCATCAGCAGGAACATTTACGATATCAACCGCAGCCTTTGTAATTGCTTCACCTAATTGTTTCTTTTGTTCTTTTGTACGCCCTTCGACGAGCTCTACATGAATAATTGGCATATTAACCTCCATAGATGAAAAATGAAATAAATTGTTTGTTCTATTATACGGTATGAAGGACATATAGACAAGGAAAAAGCCAGATAAAATCTAATATTATCGATGCTTATATACTTATTAATCCTACCTCTTAATTATACAATATTCTTAGAAATTTTTCACCAAATCTTTTTTCTAATTCTTCTTTCATGATAGATTCTAATTTTTCTATTCCGAATTGATTTGCAAAATCTAGTACATCCTTGCGAGCCTCTACTAAAATTTCAATATCTTTGATAATATTAGCAACGCGTAAATCTGGCAGCCCCGATTGAGCTAATCCAAATAATTGACCAGATCCGCGAAGCAATAAATCTTGCTCTGCAAGCTCAAATCCATCCTGGATTTGTTCCATCAACTTTAAGCGCTCTTGACTTACATCATTTTTAGAATCACTAACAAGAATGCAATAGGACTGATGAGCGCCACGACCTACACGGCCCCGCAGCTGATGTAGCTGAGATAGACCAAATCGCTCTGCCCCTTCAACGCACATAATGGTCGCATTTGGCACATTAACCCCCACTTCGATAACTGTTGTAGAAACAAGTAATGAAATTTCACCCCTATAGAAGGCATTCATCACTTCATCTTTTTCACTCGGCTTCATACGACCGTGAACGAGGCCCACTTCATAGGCCTTATAAAAGTACTCTTTTAATTCTAGATACAATTCCTCAGCGGCTTGCAAGTCTAATTTTTCGGATTCTTCTACAAGAGGGCACACCACGTAGACCTGACGCCCCTCTGCCATTTCCTTACAAAAGAAAGTGCGTAATCTCTCTTTATAAGAACTATCTACAGCATATGTTTTAACAGGTTTTCGCCCTGGTGGCATTTCTTTAATTAAAGATACTGCTAAATCTCCATATACGGATAATGTCATGGTACGAGGGATTGGTGTAGCCGTCATGATAAGTACATGAGGATATGTTCCCTTCTGTTGCAATCTCGCCCGTTGATCTACGCCAAAGCGATGTTGCTCATCGACGATAACAAGGCCTAGATTATGAAAATTAACCCCCTCTTGAATAAGAGCATGGGTTCCAATAATCATATGAATTGTTCCATCAGCTAAGCCTTCATAGATGCGTTCTTTTTCCTTTTTCGTGGAGGATCCAGTTAATAGTTCTATAGTAATACCTAAATTAGCACATACAGTTTGTATCCCTTCATAATGTTGAGCCGCTAAAATCTCCGTAGGAGCCATAATTGCCCCCTGATACCCATTTTCGATGGCTTTTAATAAACTCAGGGTAGCCACAACGGTTTTACCAGAGCCTACATCACCTTGCAACAACCTTTGCATAGGTCGTTCGTCTTCCATATCGATACGAATATCCTCTAATGCTCGTTGTTGATCACCTGTTAAGGAAAACGGTAAATTCTCTATACACTGAGCCATTAGTTCCCCATTTGGTCCCATTTTAGGCCCTCTATGGCATTGTTCTTTATTTCGCAACAAAGCTAAACCAGCTTGCATGACGAACAACTCTTCATAGGCCAATTGATAACGAGCCTTTTCATAGAGCTCTGAGGAGTCTGGGAAATGCATCATCTTAAAAGCATCATAGCGACTCATATAATGATGATCATCACGAACCTCCACAGGTAAAATCTCTGGTAATTCATGGTTAGCTGCGAACCAATTACGTACAGTTGAACGAACCACAAACTGAGATACCCCATCAGCAAGCGCGTAAATAGGAACGATACCTCGATCTGGTTCACCACCGTCTCCTAAGTTTTCCATTTGCGGTGTATTCATTTGCATGGAACCATATTGAAACTCAGCCTTACCATATGCATATATACGTTGTCCTTTTTTGTAAAAGTTTTTTTTATACCCTTGATTAAACAAAACAATCTTCAAAGGACCTGTGCCATCTGCAATGACTACCTCTAAAATAGACAATCGAGGGCGAGGGCGTTTCTCTTGTACAGCAATAACAGTACCTACGATACCACCTGTCATACCTGATTTTAAATCACCAATTCTATAAATCGTACGCCGGTCTTCATAGGTTCTGGGAAAGTAAGTCAATAAGGATGTAACATTGGTAATTCCCAATTTATGCAATTGTTTCTCACGACCAGGACCAATTCCCTTTATAGTCGTCAATCGTTCATCCATAAGAACTCCTTTAAATATACGATAAACACATGAGATATATCCAATTTTTGTATATCCTTGTGTAAAAGTCCATTTATATCTTAGAATATGATATATAGTATACCTTATATTGTAGTATATTTCATAAAAAGAGCAATATGTACGACAAAAATACTTGCTTTAAGCTATTCTTTATGATAATATACTTTTGTTATGTTATAGATTAAGCTTGGAGGTGGAAACTATGGCAAACCTTTGCGAAGTATGTGGTAAATCCACATCTAGCGGTATGAACGTGAGTCATTCTCACATTCGCACAAGAAAAACTTGGAAACCGAACATTCAAAGAGTACGGGCGGTTGTAGACGGTGCTACAAAAAAAGTAAACGTATGCACTCGCTGCCTTCGTTCTAATAAAGTTACACGCGCGTAAAATAAAAAGTACATGTACTCTTTGGGGTTCTAGAGCCCCAAAAAAGCAGTTAGTTCATTTTGAACTAACTGCTTTTTTTGTTATTTATAATGTAATATTTGGAATATAATATTGCTTAAATAACTTAATAGCATATTGATCTGTTAAGCCTGCTACATAATCAACTACATCACGTGTAGAGTAAAACGCTTTACCTGTTTCACAGCCTTCCATATCATCAGGGTGTTCCATGAAGTGAGTAAATAGATTTTTCACCACATGGGATGCCTTTTTGCGATCCGGAATTAAAGCTGGTGCCAAATATACATGTTTAAACATAAATTGACGGAATAGATTCATCGTCATTTCCACATCAGCAGACATAGATATAGCTGGCTTATCCAAGGATTCCCGTACCATATCCTCTACCATTGCAGTAATCATACTGGATGGAGTCATACCAAAATGTTCGCGCACTTCAAAAGGCAACGCCTCTGCCGTCAACATACCTGCTCGCTGTGCATCATCAAAATCATGGCACAAATACGCAATACGGTCTACAATACGAATAATTTGACCTTCCAAGGTCACAGGAATTGTAGCTCCTGTGTGACCTACGATGCCATCTCGAACAGCGGTGGTTAAATTGAGTCCTTGATGATCACCATGTCTTTCTAATACCTCAACCATGCGTAAACTTTGCTCATTATGATTAAAGTGCCCCACCATATCTCGCAATGCATATTCACCTACATGACCAAATGGTGTATGTCCCACATCATGACCCATGGCAATAGCTTCCACAAGGTCTTCATTTAAACGTAATGCACGAGCCACAGTACGACCGATTTGACCTACCTCAAGGGTATGAGTCATGCGTGTCCGATAATGGTCACCTGGCGCAATATATACCTGTGTCTTATGCTTTAACCGTCTAAAACATTTACTATGAATGATGCGATCCCGATCGCGTTGAAACGCGGTTCTAAGTGGATCAGGCTTTTCTTCTATATCACGGATTGCATCGCGGCTTTTAGCAGCATAGGGAGACAGAAACAAAACCTCCCTCTCCTCTATTTGTTCACGTATATTCATTTACCCTCCGACGCGCGATTTTTATCAATCAATTGCATGACAAGAGAAGCTGTTTCTTCAATGGATTTATTAGAAACATCTAACACTTGGCAGTGCAAACGACGCATAATAGCCTTTGCATAATCCAATTCAGATTGAATACGCTCAATAGATGCATAATTTGCTTCGTCTTCAAGACCGATAGCGCGTAAACGTTCACTACGAATATTATTTAATTTGTATGGATCTATAATAAGGCCCACGATTTTTTTTGCCGGAATTTTGAATAATTCCTCTGGCAACGGTACCTCTGGAACTAGTGGCAAATTTGCGGCTTTAATCTTTTTGTACGCCAAGAACATGGACAATGGTGTCTTACTAGTTCTCGATACACCAATAATAACTATGTCGGCCTTTTCAAAACCAGATGGATTTTTACCATCGTCATATTTCACGGCAAACTCAATAGCTTCAACCTTTTTAAAATACTCTTGGTCGAGCTTATGAACCATACCTGCTGTCATGCGAGGTTTAGTAGTTGCAATAGTACCAACTGCATCGAGAACAGGGCCCATGATATCCACAGCCGGAATATTATATTCAGCCACCTTCTCATGCAAATACTTACGTAAAGACGCAGACACAATGGTATGGCAAATAACATGATTCCCACGTTTTGCGTCGTCTATAACCTCATCAATTTGGCTTTCACTATCAATATAGGGAACACGAACAATTTCAATTTGCTCTTTATCATATTGACTCGCCGTAGCTCTCGCTACAGCCTCAGCAGTTTCCCCCAGAGAATCCGATATTGCATAAATAATTTTTTCTGCCATTCTATCAACCTCAGTGTATGCTACATTCTAAAAATACTTTTGCTACCGTCGTTTTAGATACACGGCCCACAACCTTTAAACGCTTCTTGTTACCTATATCCTCACGAGCGACGACAGGTAAACAATCTACTTCATAATCTATCATTTTCTGTGCAGCCTCTACCAAAGTATCGGTAGGCTCCACCGCTATAACCTTACTTACAGGGGTCATAATCATAGATATAGGCATGGTATGCGAATCTGTTTGTCCCATAGAGGCGCGTAATAAATCTTTTCGAGATACCACACCTACTAGGTATGAGCCATCACACACTAATATGGTACCTACATCCTCTGTAAATAATGTGACAATTGTATCATACAAACTCGTATCCCCATTGACCACAACTGCTTGAGATAATACATCACTTACCAGAAATGACTTTAATCGCTCAGCCGTTTGTGTTTCTTTTGAAAGTCCTACATAGTAATAGCCTACATTTGGACGTGCATCTAACACACCTAACATGGTCAATACAGATAAATCTGAGCGCAACGCAGATCTTGTGACCTCTAAATGTTCAGCAATGGCACTACCTGTTACAGGACCTTCTTCGCGAACGATTTGAGCAATTTGTTCTTGTCGTTTCGACAGTTTCACACGGTAACCCCCTTTCATCTCTGTTTGTATTATATCCTAAGTTACCATTCAGAAAAAGAGGAGACCCACAGGCCTCCTCTTTCACTATAACTATATTATTACCAAATTAGTTCGTCAGATTCTTGACGACCACGACCAGTCATAGCATCGAGCATAATTCGTTGTTCGATTTGAGCCACCATTTTCTTAGTATTAACTACTGCATCTGGGTTAACAGAAATGGAGTCGATACCGCTCTTCACAAGGAATTCGCAAAGTTCAGGGTATACGCTTGGCGCTTGGCCACAGATAGATACAGTCTTACCATCTTTATGAGCCACTTCAATGAGGTGACGAATTGCTCTGCGAACTGCTAAATTACGTTCATCATAGATATGTTGAACTGTTTCGTTATCGCGATCACAACCAAGTACAAGCATAGTCAAATCGTTAGAACCGATAGAATAACCATCTACGTATTTATTAAATTGATCAGCTAAGATAATATTGGATGGAATCTCAGCCATAAGCCATACTTTAAAGTCTTTGCTGCGTGCAAGACCTTCTTGAGCCATTAAGTTAGTTACTAATTCAGCTTCTTCCACAGTACGGCAGAATGGAATCATAACTTGTAGATTTTTGAAACCAAATTCGTTACGTACTTTTTTGATTGCTTCTAATTCTAATTTGAAAGCAGGTGTGTACTTAGGATCATAGTAGCGAGATGCGCCACGCCAGCCAAGTAATGCACTAGATTCATGTGGTTCATATTTATCGCCACCTTTAAGGTCACGGTATTCGCTAGATTTGAAGTCGCTCAAACGAACTACTACTTGGCGAGGGGCTAATGCTTGGCATACTTTACGCATACCTTCCGCCAATGTATTTACAGCGAAGTCACTGCGCCCTGTTTCGATAAGGTGCAATGGATGTTCATGAATAAAGGTTGTCCAAATGAACTCTTCGCGCATGAGACCAATGCCATCACATGGTAGTACACCATATTTTTGAGCCAAATCAGGATCACCTAAGTTCATATAAATCTTAGTGCCTGTTACAGGTACATATTCAGCTGCTACCCCTGTAGAAACTTGAGCTTCAGGCTTTTTAACGATATCTTCTAATACGCCATCGTATACAATACCATTTGTAGCATCAACGGTAATCATTTGACCATCTTTAATAGAGGTAGTCGCTTCATGACTACGGCTCTTAGTACCTACGATACAAGGAATGCCAAGCTCACGGCTAACGATAGACGCATGACAAGTCATACCACCAGCGTCAGTAACAATTGCTTTTGCTTTCTTCATGGCTGGCACCCAATCAGGAGCTGTCATAGCTGTAACAAGGATTTCGCCTTCTTTGAACTCATCGATATCCTCAGGATTGATGATAACGTGAGCTTTACCTGCTGCATTACCAGGGGATGCTGGCAAACCTTTTACAATAATATCGCGATTACCTGCATCTAATGTGCTAGCTTTTTCGGACGTTTCTGATTTTTCTTTGCGGGACCAAACTGTTTCTGGACGAGCTTGCAAGATCCAAATCTTGTCATTGCGTTCATCTACGCCCCATTCCATATCCATGTAGCAACCATAATGCTTTTCAATTGCTTTTGCATATTCTGCAAGTTCCAAAACTTGAGCATCTGTAATAACTTGTTGTTTTGCTTCGTCAGCTGGCACCACTTCTTCAACACAGTCACCATCGGCTTTACGAACAAGGCGGACATGTTTATCGTTAATCATACGGTCCGTAATTTCCATCTTTTCTTTATCCACACGGAAATTATCTGGTGTAACCGTACCTTGTACAACATATTCACCAAGGCCCCAAGAGCCTTCAATAAGAATATTGTTATCATTGCCTGTTACAAGATCAACAGTAAACATTACGCCAGCTGCTTTAGAAAATACCATCATTTGAACCGCAGCACTCAATGCTACTGTCATATGATCAAAGCCTTGTTTTACACGGTAGTATGTTGCACGGTCTGTGAAAGTAGATGCGTAACATTCTTTTACTTTTTCGATGATAACATCAGCACCGCGAACATTTAAATACGTATCTTGTTGGCCTGCAAAGCTTGCATCTGGTAAATCTTCTGCTGTTGCACTAGAACGAACAGCCACAAATGGATTTTCTTCGTTCACTTTTTTACCAAGTTCTTCATAAGCATGACGGATAGCATCTGCCAAGTCTTTTGGCATTTCTTCCTGACAAATCATGCGACGAATCTTAGCACACACTTCGCGCAATAATGCAGAATTTTCTACATCATCTAAAGCATCAAGTTCAGCGCGGATTTTATCTTCCAAACCTGTAGCTTTCATAAACTCACGATAACCATGAGCAGTTGTTGCAAAGCCATAAGGTACAGGTACATTAGTGGAGGATGTCAATTCTCCTAAAGAAGAAGACTTGCCACCTACTAAATTAACATCTTCACGTTGTAATTCATCAAACCAAAGTACGTATGCTGTTTCGCGATTCATGTGAGAACCTCCTAGATTAATTAGTGCAACACATTAAACCTTTTACACATAAATAGTATACCTTAATTTAAAATCTGTCAATTTATATGAGCATTAATATGCAAATAAACTTCCCTATATATATCTAAAAAGTTCTTTAGTACTCGCCCCGTAAGTCCCCATATGGTGTATTGTTTATAGGGATAGAAATAGACGGAGTAGTTTTGTCTAATTTTCCAGTCAATATTATATCCTTCTAATAGATGAAACGGAAAATCACGCAACGGTCTTGTAGCTATGTCTAAGTGACCTACGGTTGGTTCCATGTCTAGTAGATATTGTAAGGGAACTGTAAATACCTCTCCTACTTCATCGGAATTTGGTTTTAAATCACTTGTATGTAGTCGCACTGCTATGGCGTATAGTTTTACACCTATTGCGGATACTAAACAGTCTAAATTTCCTAGCAGTTCAATTTGATCTAAGTCTATACCGAGTTCCTCAGAGCATTCACGCATGGCTGCATGAGCACCACTTTTATCATTAGGTTCACAGTGCCCGCCAGGGAAACTGATTTCACCAGGTTGACGTCGCAATGTATTACTACGCACAGTAAACACCACATGATTTTCTCCATCGATTTCTAATAGAGGCACGGCTACTGCCGCCGTGATAACATCAATATCTGTAAGAACAGTATGTTCTCGTTGTTCTAAAAAGTTGCTTAGTACTTTGTCCATATATGGTCCTCTTAAAAATTATAGTAAATTTATACAATATCTATTTAAGTCTTTTATGTATCAAATTTGTATTTTATATTTATCGTTTATATTTATTATACATTAACTTGTAAGTCATTTTTTGCTTCACAAATAGTAGATTCAGTAGATAAAAAATCTTATAGACAAAATAGATAAAAAAACTGTGACAAGGTTTCTGCACCTCATCACAGTTTTATATTAGTTAAATTTAATTTTTAGGAATTTGCGTTTACCGACTTGAAGGATCATGCCGTCTTCAAGAGTAATGTTTTCTTCGCTATATTTTTCGCCATTTACTTTGAAAGCACCTGCTTTAATGGAGCGACGGGCTTCACCATTGGATGCTGTCAAACCGGCATCTGTACAAAACTGTGGTACAAAGATTGGCTCTGTTGGCGCATCCATAGCATATTCAGGAATATCTGTAGGCATAGCGCGTTGTTGGAATACGCGTTTGAATTCCTCTTCCGCCTCCAAAGCAGCCTCTTCACCATGGTACAAACGAACGATGGTACGAGCCAATTGCATCTTGGCATCACGCGGATGCAATTCACCGGATTCAAGACGCTTTGTCATGTCTTCCTGATCTTCGATAGACATATCGGTAACGAGCATGAAGTAACGCATCATCAATTCATCAGGTATGGACATCGCTTTACCATACATTTCTTTAGGTTCTTCATCAATACCAATGTAGTTGCCTAAAGATTTACTCATTTTTTGAATGCCGTCAAGTCCTTCAAGCAATGGCATTGTAATAACAACTTGTGGCTCTTGACCTTCTAATTCTTGTAAATGACGCCCCATCAACAGGTTGAAAGTTTGGTCTGTGCCACCAAATTCAACGTCTGCATGTAATGCAACAGAATCGTGACCTTGCATCAATGGGTACATGAACTCATGCACGCCAATAGGACGACCTTCTTTAAAGCGTTTGCTGAAATCATCGCGTTCCATCATACGTGCAACTGTATAGGAGCTAGCCAAACGAAGTACGTCAGCAAAGTTCATAGATTCTAACCATTCGCTATTGTCACGAACGATTGTTTTTTCTGGGTCTAATACCTTGAAGATTTGTGTTTTATAAGTTTCAGCATTTTTCAATACTTCTTCTTTTGTTAATGGTGGACGAGTAACACTTTTACCAGTAGGATCACCAATACGAGCAGTGAAGCCACCGATGACGATCACTACTTGATGACCAAATTCTTGGAATAAACGCAGCTTGCGAAGAGGAACAGTATGTCCCAAATGAATATCTGGAGCCGTTGGATCCAAACCTAGTTTTACAACTAGTGGTTTATTTTCCTTAATGGATTTCTCTATTTTTTTTACAAGATCTTGTTCGTTAATTAAATCCGCTACACCATGTTTAATTTGGCGCACTTGTTCTTGAGCACTAATCATGATAATCCTCCTAGAAATACTATTGTTTTAGTATACCATTATCTAAAAACTTTCACAATTATATATAGTATTGGATTTAAACCATTTATGATATAATATTTATAACTGCGTAATAGAATTTACGTTATATTTACTAAAAGAAAAAAGAGGTGACTCTATGAGTAGTAACTCAAATACGAGAGCCAATCGCCGCTCAAATGGTAATGGTTCTACGCCGAAGAAAACAAATCCTAAGCGTCTATTCTGGATTTGTACACTTCTCTTTATACTCATCGTAGCCGGTGGTGGCTGTGGTTTCATAAGTGCCACATTATCAAATCTACCGGATGTATCCAATGTACGCCCTTCTGCATCGTCTCAAATTTATGACGTGCACGGCAATCTCATTACTACGGTTCACTCCACAGAAAATAGATTGCCAGTACCTCTAAAAGATGTACCAAAAGATTTACAGAATGCCTTTGTAGCTACAGAAGATTCCCGTTTCTATACGCATCATGGTATTGACCCAATTGGTATTTTACGTGCTGTATGGGTAAACATTGTACATAGCGGTGTATCTGAAGGTGGTTCTACAATTACTCAACAATTAGCGCGTAATGCATTCTTGTCTCAAGACAGAACATTTAAACGTAAAATTTCTGAAGCATTACTAGCACTAAAAATTGAACAACACTACACTAAGGATGAAATCCTAGAAATGTACATGAACCAAATTTACTTTGGTCAAGGTGCATACGGTGTACAATCTGCAGCTCATGTGTACTTTGGTAAGGATGCTAGCCAATTAACGCTTGCTCAAGCAGCGCTCATTGCGGGCTTACCACAAAGTCCTAACTACTACTCTCCATTCAATGATTTGGAAGCTAGTAAAAAACGTCAAGCCGTTGTATTAGGCCAAATGGTTAAATACGGATACATTACACAAGAGCAAGCTGATGAAGCGCGTCAAGCAGATTTAGGCTTAGTGGCAAAACAAGAACAAACGCATGAAAAATCTAATGCGTCTTACTTCATTAACTATGTTATTGCACAAGTTTCTGAAAAATATGGTGACGATGCAATCTATAAAGATGGTTTAAAAATTTATACTACTCTCGATATGGATGCACAAAATGCAGCTGTAGCAGCAATGCAAAACTTGCCTAACTACTACACAGATAGCAATGGTTTACATCAACCACAAGGTGCTATCGTAGCTATGAACCCTCATAATGGTTACATTATGGCTATGGTTGGTGGCCGTGGTGATGATGCATTTAACCGTGCTACACAAGCAGAACGTCAACCAGGTTCCGCTATGAAACCATTTGTATATTTGGCAGCTATTCAATCTGGTAAAACTCCTGGTTCTATCGTAGATGATAGCCCTGTTACATTTGGTAACTGGAGCCCTAAAAACTATGAAAATGACTTCGTAGGTAGCATTACATACCGCTATGCATTACAACATTCTCGTAACGTAGCTGCCGTAAAAATTGCTGATGAAGTAGGCATGTCTAAGATTATTAAACTTGCTAAAGAAATGGGTATCTCTACTCTAACTGATCAAGATAATAACTTGTCTACTGCACTTGGTGGTTTAACTCATGGTGTAACACCTCTTGAAATGGTTCAAGCTTATGGTGTACTCGCTAATGGTGGTATCAAAGTTCAACCTACGGCAATCGTTAAAATTGTAGACCGCAATGGTCAAGTTGTGGAAGAAAACTCCATCCAAGAAAAACGTGTTGTAGATGAAAAAGATGCAGCTATCATTACAAATATGCTAGAATCCGTTATAAATGGCGGTACTGGTGGTAATGCCGCAATCGGTCGTCCTGCAGCAGGCAAAACTGGTACAACAGATGATTCCAAGGATGCTTGGTTCGTTGGTTACACGCCTGATTTAGTAGCTGCCGTTTGGATTGGTGATGACTATGGCTCGGAAACATTACGAGGCATGACCGGTGGTGACACACCTGCTATTATGTGGGGCCAATTCATGGCAAATGCGCTTGCCAATACCCCTGCTTCTGACTTCTCCGTTCCTGCTAGCGCTCAATCAGCTGTTTCTGAAGGTTATTATAATCCTGTAAAAGCACAGCCTAAAAAAGAAGCTGCTAAGGACGAAAAAGCAGACAAAAAAGATGATAAAGACAAATCGAAAGATGAAGCTGTAAAAGATGACAGTGGCTCAAAAGATGATGCAACTGAACAGAAATCTAATTCATCCAAAAGTAAAAAGTCTAGTAAAAAAGATCGTTAATCTAATACTCTAAAGGAGCGGAACATGTGTTCCGCTCCTTTCTTTTACGTAAAAAGGTAGTAAGTTCTAAGAACTTACTACCTCTTCTATTTCTATATATGTATATGGCTATACCCCATAACCAATTTGATATACGATAATAATTTACTATATTATCTATAACTATATCACTATTGTGTAGCTTTATTTCAGAACTACATTGGTAGCCCCTGCACCACCTTCATCATAGCCTGCCGTTTCAAAATGAGCTACATGCGGTAAGGTACGCAAATATTGATGTACACCTTCTCGTAATGCGCCAGTCCCCTTACCGTGAATAATGCGCACTTGATTAACACCACCAAGTAAAGCTTGGTCAATAAATCTACCAACAGAAACTGTCGCTTCATCTACCGTTTGTCCAAGAATATTGATTTCAGTACGAACCTCTTTTTGGCGTTGTACGGCAGAGCCCCCCATACGCTTTCTAGTCTTAGGCATAGCTGCTTTTTGTTCCCGTTCAAGCTTATTTCCTTCTTCACGTGTAGTAGATTGTAATTCGCTAACCTTTACAGTAGCTGTTAGTCCATTAATATCTACATTCACACGATTGCCATTGATAGCTAATACGGTACCTAATGAGCGTAAAGATGTAACATATACTGCTTGGCCTACCTTAATAGTATCTGCAGTCAAAGATTTACGATCATCATCTACTGGAGATTCTGGTATATGTACATTAGAGATACCCTTACGTGCAGCATTAATAGCAGATTGACGCTTATCCTTATTTGTTTCAGAGAATTGCGATTTCAATTGCTTGATAATCGCTTCCCCTTCGACGCGTAAGCTACGTTTCATAGATTCTGCATCAGCTTGTGCTTTGGTTAAGATTTGTTTACGCTTTTCGTTAAACTGTTTCTTTTCCTTCTCTAATTGACCACGCATGCGACGTGTTTCATCAAGCTCTTTCTTTAAGGCTCTTTCCCGTTCAGATGCCTTACGAAGTTGCTCATTCAAATCTGAAAGGACTTCTTCCATTTCATGGCTACCAAATTGAGATTTATACTCTGCAGCGCGCGTTACGATATCTTTTGGCAAACCTAAACGGGCCGCAATACTCAACGCATGGCTACTACCAGCTACACCGATATGAAGTCGATATGTTGGTTTTAAGGTGCGCTCATCAAATTCTACATGGCCGTTTTCGATTCCTTCTGTATGGTATGCATAGTTTTTAAGCTCATTATAATGGGTACTTACCATCATAAGGGCACCTTTTTTACGGAAGAACTCGAGGATAGATACAGCAAGTGCACTACCTTCCTCTGGATCTGTACCGGATCCAAGCTCATCCAGCAATACCAAGTCATTTGGGCCACAATGTTTAATAATGGAAATAACTTGTGTCATATGAGCAGAGAACGTACTAAGGCTAGCCTCAATACTTTGTTCATCCCCAATATCGGCAAAGATATTTTGGAATATAGGCAACATTGAGCCGTGGTCTGCAGGAATAAATAGACCACATTGGTTCATTAAACTCAATAACCCTAATGTTTTAAGGGATACTGTTTTACCGCCTGTATTAGACCCAGTAATCAATAAAATACGGTACGATGTACCTAATTGAATATTTGTAGGTACTACCACATTCGGTGGGATTAATGGGTGCCGAGCTCTCATGAGATTGACAGTTCTGTCTGTGCTCAAGATGGCCGGTACACCCTTATAAGAAATAGCAAGGCTCGCCTTACCATATACAAATTCGATGTGGGATACCTTTTCACAAGCATCCATCAAATCATTACTATGTTGTTTTACAAGGGCTGATAATTCACGGTAAATACGCAATACCTCTTGCTCTTCACCAATCAAAGCCTCTTGTAATTCATTATTTAGATTCACCAAGCGCATCGGTTCAATATAGAGTGTTTGACCCGTTGCAGAACGGTCGTGAATAAGACCATCAAAATATTGGCGATATTCCTGTTTTACAGGGATTACATAGCGATTGTTACGCTGTGTAATAATCGTTTCTTGGAAATACTTCTGATTATCCTTGTCGTGTAAGATAGCTTGAATATCATTTTTAATCTTATCACGAGTTTTGATAATCGTATTTCTTAAGCTAGCCAACTTAGGAGATGCTGTATCAAGCAATTCCCCTTTATCATCAAAGACGCGTTTAAATCGGTTTTCAATGCGATCTGTATTCGGCATATCCTGTACCCATAGGGATAGCAATGGATATTCCATATATTTCGTTCTAAAGAACTTTGTCATTCGCTTATAAGCACCAATGGTTAAATAAATATCCCACAATGCTTCACGAGTAAGGACAAAGTCTTTACGACTCTTTTTACAGGATTCACGAATATCTCGCGTACCGCCTAACGGTTGTTCTACCTCGGTTTGCAAAGAACGCATGGCTTCTGCCGTTTCATCAAGGTTCTCTTGAATGGCTTTCGCATCTGTCATAGGTTCGATGTGCATGGCTAATTCTTTAGCAATGGTAGAACTACAATGTTGTTGTAATTGTTCTTTTATATGGTGAAAGTCTAATACATCTTCGTTAAACAATGTACTACCTCTTTTATAAAATACCTCTAAAATAGTGGCCCCTTGTAATAGGCGTATCATCTTTGCCTACACTCTTTGGCGGAGCCTCTTTAGTTCCATTTTGAATGGATACATAATCTGCTACGATAGTACGCAATCTCTTTGGATCCATATGACGTCCATCGATGCGCAAAATATGTAGCCCTTTTCGGTGTAACTCTGGCACATACGCGCGCATATCCATTTCATGACTATTCATGATGTGCATACGGCAATACGGATCCGTACGAAGTGGGAATACTTCCCCTTTACGGTCCTTCAATGCGTAATCTTCCTTTACACACGGCATAGGGCAATTTTCTTTTTTACCTGTCCCTACAAAGCTAGCGATGGCACAGTATTCAGAAATCATCATTTCCGTATAGCCATGAACCATAACCTCTAATGGCAAATTAGTAGATTTTTGTAAGCTTACGAGTTGCGTCAAGGTTAACTCTAAGGATGGCGCTATGCTACTCATATGTAAATCTTCCCATACTTGTAATGCAGAGCCATTAAATATGTTAAGACCTGTATCAGCTTCAATAGCACCTGTATACCCTAAGTCACGAAGCCACAATAAGGCTTGAGGGACGTGAATAGAAATGCTATCTGGTTTCGCCTCAACTATGGCCTTAAGGGTATTCATATACGCCTTTACTTCATCATCTTTCACAACCCGAGGGGTAGCAAATACACAAAGTACATTATGGTCTTTACAAAGCTTAGCTACCTGTTCGTAGATGCTAAGTTCATAAGGCTTACGTTGTAAACGGTCACCACCGAAGATAATCTTCTTAGCGCCCCCGTCAATAGCTGCTTTCACAGCCTCTAGTTCATCAACGCGAGCACTCACCATAGGCTCAGAATATTGAACCTTACCCTTAGCAACCATAGATGACATATCTTGAGGCTCTACAGCCAGCTCAGCCCAAGCAGTTTCATGATCTGTAATTAACAGAGTTTCTAAAGACTCCACTGCATCGCGACGCAATGCATTCAAAACACTAGCAGGCCACATATATGGACCTTTTGGAATAGACATAGAGGCTAGAGTAAACAATGTATTACCTAATCTACCCACTTGGTCTGTAACCTTCTCTAAACTAGTCGGTTTATTATTAGCATAAACTGGTTCAAACTCATTAGATACTGTCACAGTACGACCGTCGTTTAATACAAAGGTAAGATTTGTACATGGCTGTTCTCGGTCTGTATTAATAGATAGATAACCATGTACTTCTAATTTAGCACTAAAGTCTTGTAAGCCCCGTTGCTTTTGAGATTTTGGCGTAGATGCCAAGAATACTTGTCCTGCCGCAAAGCCTTCATCAGGTTTACCTACAAAATGTTTTTCATTTACTAAGGACCAATTCTGATCAATTTGGTAGTACGTAATACTACCAGAAGCTTGCATTACCTTTAAGAGTGAACCTTTTTCAATCGGTTCTGTTAGGTACAAATGAACTTGTCCCTTTTTGACCTCTGCTTTGCCGATCAATTTCCCTTGATTATTTGGAGCCACAACGGTCATCATGGATTTCCCTACATGATCTGTTAAGTAATCTGTAGAGAAGCCGCGGTTAAAGCCAGCAGCCAATGCCTTAGCGTCAGCAGAATCCATATGAGCCGTATCCAAGATATGGCGGTAAGTACCAATAACTTGGCGCACATAGGATACCTTCTTCATACGCCCTTCCACCTTGAAGGACTTTACACCGGCTGCTACAAGTTCATTCATATGTTCACTATAGTTAAGATCTTTAGGGCTCAATAAATAAGCTTCGTGTTTAGGTAATAAGCTAGTACCCGAGGAATCTAGTAATTCATAAGGCAAGCGACAAGGCTGTGCACAAGCACCACGGTTACCACTGCGACCACCGATGAAGGAACTCATTAAGCATTGTCCAGAATAGCATACGCATAAGGCACCATGAACAAAGACTTCGATTTCAGCTGTACAGTTTTTGCAAATATGTTCAATTTCAGCTAGGCTCAATTCACGAGCTAAAACGACACGTGTAAAACCGAGACTTTCATAAAAACGAACCGCATCTAGCGTAGCTGCAGTCATTTGTGTACTACCATGTAAGTGTAATTTAGGAGCCACTCGCTGTGCCAACTTAGCCACTGCTAAATCTTGAACGATAATAGCATCAACACCGATGCGTTCTAAGTCTTTTAAATACGACTCGAGAGCCGTTAATTCAGAATCGCCTATTAGGATGTTTACTGTTACATATACGGACACATCTAAAATATGCGCCAATCGAATAGCCTCGGCCAATTCTTCAATGCCAAAGTTTGCTGCATGAGCACGAGCATTAAAGCCTTTACCACCGAGATAAATCGCATTCGCTCCAGATTCTAAGGCAGCTATGAAATTTTCCATCGTACCGGCAGGAGCCAATAATTCCATGGACAATCCTTTCTACCTAACTAAAGGTATAACTATAGTACTAAAAGGGTTTACCATACGGTAAACCCTTTCAATATACTACTTGAGATTAACGTAATCTGCAATTAATTTCTGCTAATGCATCGATAATAGCTTGAATATTACCGTCAATATCTTCATCGTTCAACGTACCTTCCATAGAGCGGAATTGCAAGTTGTACGCAAGACTGCGATAACCAGCTTCGATATGTTCACCTTCGTAAACGTCGAAGATAGATGCATTTTCTAAATATTCTCCACCATGCTCTTTAATGATAGATAAAATTTCACCACTAGCAACGGACACAGGTGCAACGATAGCAAGGTCACGGCTAGTGCCTGGGAATTTACTGAAAGATGTATAGCGGAATGCTGGAATCGTCAAAGATAATACCGCTTCCAAATCGATTTCAAACATATATACTTTACCAGGCAAATCAAAGTTTTTGCTCACTTGTGGATGTAATTCACCATATTGAGCAATCATTTTACCATCAACTACGTATTGAGCACTCACACCTGGGTGAAAGTATGGCTCAGTGCCGCGATTAACTTCATAGCTTGTAACGCCTAGTTCAGTTAACAACGCATCTACAATACCTTTTACATCATAGAAATCTGTAGTGCGTTCTGCTTTATTCCAACCAGCTTGGTTTGCCTTGCCCATCAATATACCACAGGACATAGGTCGTTCATGAGGTACTTCTGTTAAAGGTAAAGCTTTTGGTTCATATACATTAGCTGTTTCAAATAACCAAAGATCCTTATTTTGTTGCGCAATATTGCGTTTTGCTGCTTCAATAACAGCCGGTACCAATGTTGTACGCATATAAGGGAATTCTTCGGAAATAGGATTCAAGATTGGAATGGCTGTATAACGGCTATCCCCTTCAGAAAGCATCATATTGGAAAGACCATCTTTATGCATGAAGCTAAATGTAATGATTTGAGTCATACCCAATTTAGCTAATGCATGTGTAACCTCTTTAGTAAGAGCTTTCTTAGGTGTCATGCCACCAGAGGACAATACCGCAACAGGGATTGTAGGCGCAATATTATCGTAATTGTAGATACGAGCCACTTCTTCGGCGATATCAGGCATCACTGTTACGTCACCACGCCATGTTGGAACGAGGGCAGACAACTTGTCGCCCTCTTCTGTTACAACGAATTCAAGGGCTGTCAAAATACGAACCATTTCGTCTTTTTCAATGTTTGTACCCAAGTAATCATTGATTTGTGCTGCTGTGAAAGTTACGGTATGTTGTTCTACAGGATTTTTATATACATCAATTACGCCTACACCAACTTTACAAGTAGGGCAAATTTGTTGCAATAATTGCGCCGCTCTGTCGATAGCATAGGCGGTGTATTTATGATTTACACCACGTTCAAAACGGCCAGATGCTTCAGAGCGCATGCCAAGAGCTTTAGCAGTGCGTCGAATAGATGGACCATTAAATACAGCAGCTTCAAACATAACTGTGGTCGTTTCGTTTGTCACTTCACTATCAAACCCACCCATGATACCTGCTACACCTACTGGACGTTCAGCATCAGCAATAATAAGCATGGAGTCATTCAATTCGCGTTCAGAACCATCAAGTGTAACAAGCACTTCACCATTTTTAGCACGTCTCGCCACTAATTTATGACCTTTTACATGATCATAATCATAGGCATGCATAGGTTGACCAAGTTCTAACATAACATAATTTGTTACGTCTACTACATTATTGATAGGACGAATACCACTATTGCGCAAACGGTTTTGCATCCACAATGGAGATGGTTCCACCTTAACATCAGTTACTACGCGAGCAGTGAAACGAGTACAAAGATCATCTGCCTCGATGGATACAGAAGCTTTGCCTTCTATGGACTCACCATTTTCATTTACCATGATAACTGGGAATAAAGCTTTTTGATTTGTCATCACCCCAAATTCACGGGATAAGCCAACCATGGAAAAACAATCTGCTCGGTTAGCAGTGAGTTCAAACTCATATACGGTATCATTCATACCCAATACGTCTTTTACATCAAGACCAATTGGTGTATTTTCAGGAAAAATGTAAATGCCTTGCGCTTCTTCTGGTAACACTAGGTCACTAGAGATACCAAATTCTGCAACGGAGCAGAACATGCCTTCGGAGGCAACACCACGCAATTTGCCCTTTTTAATTTCTGTACCATCGGCTAAGCGAGATTTATGGTACGCTACAGGCACGATTTGACCTACTGCTACATTAGTAGCGGCTGTTACAATTTGTTTTGTAATAGGCTCGCCTTCTTCAGTAAGGCATTCTACTTGGCATACTTGTAATTTATCTGCATCTGGGTGTTTTGTGATTTCTACGATTTTACCAGTATAAATTTTCTTAATGCCATTATCCATAGAAATGACATCTTCTACAGGAATACCAGCTTGTGTTAATTCATCAGCCAATCCTTGAGCAGGACGATTCATATCCACAGGCACGTATTCATTCATCCACTGTAAGCTTGCTTTCATGAGTTCCTCCTAAAATTGTTCTAAGAATCGTACATCGTCTTCAAAGAATAGGCGTAAATCGTTAATGCCGTATAGCAGCATTGCAATACGTTCTACGCCCATGCCAAAGGCAAAGCCTTTAACCTTTTCAGGATCGTACCCATTAATGCGTAATACGTCAGGATGAACCATACCGCAGCCTAAGATTTCAAGCCAACCTGTATGAGAGCATACACGACAACCATCTCCACCACACATTACACAGGAAATATCTACCTCTGCAGATGGTTCTGTAAATGGGAAGAAACTCGTACGGAAACGCACCTTTGTTTCATCACCATACATGTGACGCAAGAAGGACTCTAATGTACCTTTTAAGTCAGCAAATGTAATGTGCTCATCGATGATGAGACCTTCCACTTGATGGAATACTGGGGAATGTGTCGCATCATAGTCCCAACGATAAACCTTACCAGGCGCAATCATACGAATTGGGCTGTTAGGCTCATGACGTTGCATAGTACGAGCTTGCACTGGAGATGTATGTGTACGTAACAAAAAGTTTTCAGTAATATAGAAGGAATCTTGCATATCGCGTGCTGGATGATCTTTAGGCAAGTTTAAGCACTCAAAGTTATAGTAATCTTGCTCTACTTCTGGACCTTCTTCAACGGTATAACCCATTTTCATAAAGAAGTCTTCAATCATTTCATTAACCTTAGTTAATGGATGAATGTGACCAGTTTTTGGCGCACGACCAGGCAATGTAATATCGATGTGCTCTTGCTCTAAACGAGCATTCAACTCTGCGGTTTCCATGCGAGTTTTTACAGCATCAATTTCAGCCTCTAATGCTTCACGAACAGCATTAACGAGAGCACCAGCCTTCGGACGTTCTTCTGGAGATAATTTACCAAGCCCTTTTAGTAAGGCCGTTACCTCACCTTTTTTACCTAAATATTTAACACGTATATCTTGCAACGCTTGTTGATCAGCAGCGCCTTTGATGGCATCAAGGGCTTCTGCCTTAATACGTTGTAATTCTTGTTCCATTCAAGCATCCTCCTATAGTTAAAAGTCTAAACTATATTATACCAAATCAGGGTTATCTTCTTCAATAAAACGCCATGGTAAATCAGGTAATGGTCTCTCTTCTAATACATAGAATGTGCCTCTTGCCAAGTGAACGAGCTCACCTAGTTCATTATAAATACAAGCTGTAGCAACCATCGTGGTCTTACCATTATGTTCTACATTGGCTACACCGCGTAATAAAGTGCCACCCTTAACGGACTTTACATAGTTACCACTAATATCGATAGTACTCACAGACTTGCCTAATGTAAAACATGCAGAGCCCATTACACTATCAGCAAAACCAATACATACAGCACCATGTAAGTGACCTCTAAAGTTGCAATATTCTGTTTCATTTGTTTGCAATGTCATTTCCGCATGACCAGCATCTACTGCGGTAACTTCAGAATCTTTCACCCAGGAAAATGGATTCTGGTCTCGTAATTCGTTGAAATATTCTAACAATGTTGTAGCCATAAGGTTCTCCATTCTATATACATACCCATAGATTAACTAATCTAAATACTAAGTCTATTACATTACCTGTATGAAAATCTCTATAGTTATATGTCAAAATTCAATATAAACATATAAAAATAGTGCGTTACATCATACATATTGTATCATGCAACGCACCATATGCGAATAACTCTATCTAATTATATGGTATGTTCTTAAGAAAATACATTTATAAATTCAAAACTATTCATAATGCAATGCATCGATTGGATTGAGTTTAGCCGCTTTACGGGCTGGATATATACCAAAAATCAAACCAATAGCCATGGAAAAGGCAAAGGACATTATGATTGTTGGAACAGATACAACTGTACTCATTCCAGATACCATTCCGATTACTTTTGAGGCTCCTATACCGAAAGCAATACCAATAAAGCCCCCCATCAAACTGATTACAACGGCTTCTATTAAGAATTGCGTAACAATTACGCTATACGTAGCCCCCAAAGCTTTACGCACACCAATTTCTCGAGTCCGTTCCGTTACAGATACAAGCATGATGTTCATAATACCAATGCCACCTACAACTAGAGAAATCGCAGCAACAGCCCCCAGGAATAACGTAAATGTTCCGGTCGTCTGAGCCACTGTTTCCATAATAGATTTCATATTTTGAATATTGAAGTCATCCAAATTTGTATCTTTAATATTATGACGAACACGCAACAAGTTCTCTATATCTGCCTGCAAACGATCGATGCCCTCATCATCCTTAGCCACAACATACACCATGCGAAGATAGTCAATGCCCTCTACGCGCTCCATTGATGTTGTATATGGAATTAACACCGTATCGTCTTGGTCATTACCCATGGTTCCGTTCCCTTTACTTTTGAGAACACCAATGACACGGAATGGAATATTTTTAACACGGATTTCCTTGCCTACAGGATCTTCATCAGCAAACAAATTTTTTACTACCGTTTGTCCCACAACCGCTACACGTTCTCGGTTCTGAACATTTTTATCGGAGAAAAATCGACCAGATGTCATAGTCCAATTATTTACGTCCTGAAAGTTAGAATTAACCCCCGCAACAGATGTAGTCCAGTTTTTATTTTGATAAATCACCACATAAGAGCCATTTGTCATAGGACTGGCGGCTTTTACACCTTCTAACTTAGCAATAGCTTCATAGTCAGATATTTTCAACGATTTCATGGACCCCTGCGAAGATCTAGCACCTGGCGTCTGCGGCGCCCCTGGCAAAACTACCAACAAGTTAGAGCCTAAGCTAGAAATAGAATTCTCAATATCTTGCTTCACCCCATTACCGATAGATACCAAGGCAATAACAGCTGCTACACCGATAATGATACCTAACATGGTCAAAAGGGAGCGCAATTTATTAGCAATCAAGGAAGCCCATGCCATTAGAAAACTTTCTTTATACATTAGGCACCTCCTTTATAGGAGTCATATTAGAATTGATCGAATCCTCTACAATTATCCCATCTTTCAAGACTACATTACGACTCGCGTACGTAGCAATATCCGGTTCATGTGTAACTAGAAGAATCGTACGGCCTTCATCATGAAGGTCTCGAAAGATGTTCATAACGTCAATGGTTGACTTGGAGTCAAGATTCCCTGTCGGTTCATCAGCCATGATAATAGCAGGATTATTTGCCAGTGCACGAGCAATCGCCACGCGTTGACGTTGCCCACCAGACAACTCGGATGGCAAATGGTCCATACGCTCGCCCAAGCCGACAGACTGTAATAATTGAGTGGCCCGTTCAATGCGCATCTTTTTATTTACACCGGCATAAATCATAGGAAGCGCTACATTTTCTAGGGCTGTCAATTTTGTCAACAAATTAAAGCTTTGAAATACAAAACCGATCTGTTTATTACGTACATACGCAAGTTCATCATCAGATAAGGTAGCAACCTCGTCTCCATTGAGTCGATAAGAACCAGTTGTAGGTCGGTCCAAACATCCGAGAATATTCATAAAGGTTGATTTACCAGATCCAGATGGCCCCATAATGGATACAAATTCACCCTTATTGACAACTAAATCAATACCATGCAGAACAGGTACTGATAATTTGCCATTCACATAGGTTTTTGTAATCCCTTGTATGTCAATTACTGTTTGGTTCATAAGCACCTACCCTTAGAATGGTCCAGCTACATTATTCTTTGGTGCATTCACATCACCGCTTACGATAATTTCATCACCTTCAGATAAACCTTTTAGGATTTGAACATTAGTATCCCCAGTTACACCTGTAGAAACAGCGGTTCGTACTGGTTGACCATCTTTTATAACATATACATACTCACCTTGTTTATCCGTACGTACAGCAGTAAGAGGAACTACCAATGTATTTTTAATATCTTCACCAAAGATTGTGGCACGAGCTGTCATAGATGGTAAGAAATTACCTGAAATATTTTCAGGAATTTGAACTTTAACCGTATAGTACACTACACTTGTACTTGTAGTGCCCATATTACCCTTTGTACCTTTTGCAATTTCAGAAACGTAACCTGTGAAAGTTTCACCTGGCTTAGAATCTACAGTAAACTCTACCTTAGCACCTTGTTTAATATTGCCAATATCGGTTTCATCTACAGTAAGATAAATCTCTAAATTTTTTAAATCTGCAATGGTAGCAATGATCATTTGTGTGGAAATACCAGTACTAATAGTTTGACCGGCTTTTAGCGGTGTACCAACAACAGTACCAGACATTGGTGCTGTAATAGTAGCATCACTTAAATCTGCGGCCGCACGTTCATAAGTAGATTTAGCACGTTCATAAGATGTTACAGAATCATCATATGTTTGTTGTGCAATAGCATCTTGAGCCGCCAAGGATTTATAACGATTCATATCAAGTTCTGCTTTGGCTAACGCCGCACGAGCATCATCAACAGATGCTTGTAATTGACGTGTATCAATATAAGCGATAACTTGACCGGCCGTAACTTGATCATTCTCTTTAACTAAAACTTTTTCAAGTTTACCAGCAACATTTGTAGAAACATCTACATAATTTACAGGGTTAATAGTACCTGTGGCACTGATACTAGTTTTTACATCACCCTTTTCAACCTTGCCAGTAGTGTATAACGTTTGTGCTTGATTTGCATTTAGACTATCCATGTAGTAATATGTGCCGCCACCAAGAACACAAAGAACAACAGCACCTGTTACTATACGTTTACGATGCTTTTGTAAGAACTCTTTCATTATGATCTCCTTTTTTTAAGATGAAGATATATTAAAAAGACATTTATTCTATATCAACACATATAGTATTTTTAAATTATACAGCACCAATTGCTTTTACGCAATATAATTTCATTAATAAATAAATTATGATATATAAAAAATGGCCCTTACGGGCCATTAACTACTCAATATTGACAATAATCTATAATCCTTCTCATCGATTGGAAATTCAAGACGTTCTGCCTCTTCATAAGATAGCGCACGGATATGACCATCTATATAACCTACTAATCGGTTAGCGACACCACTCATCAATAAATTAATACAGACTTCACTCATGCGAGCCGCTAAAATAGCATCAAATGCCGATGGACCACCGCCACGTTGTAAGTAGCCCAACACAGTTAGGCTAGGATCAAATTCTGTATGCTCCTTGATAAAAGCTTTCACCTCACCGCTGTTATAGGCACCTTCTGCAACGAGGATAACACTATATTCTTTACCCCGAATTTGTGTTTCCTTTAAATGACGACAAACCGCATGTAAAGGCATGGGATTTTCAGGAACCAAAACTATTTCTGCCCCACAAGCTAGGCCTGCCTTTAATGCAATATGTCCAGCTTTGCGCCCCATAACCTCCACAATAGCTACACGTTCATGGGAGTTTGATGTATCCCGAATACGCCCAACCGCATCAACTACCGTATTAAGAGCCGTATCATAGCCTATCGTATATTGTGTACCACCCATGTCATTATCTATCGTACATGGAATGGTCATAGTAGACATACCAAGTTTAGATAAACTTGTAGCACCACGCATGGAGCCATCACCACCGATAACAACCAAATGGTCAATGTCATAAGTTTTCAAAATATCATAAGCTCTGCGTTGAATTTCTTCATTTTGAAATTCTGGAAAACGTGCTGTTTTCAGCATCGTACCACCTTGTGTTATGATGCCACCAACGTCTCGATTCGATAAGGGAAATATCTTTTCCTCAATGATACCTAAATAGCCACGTTCAGTGCCAAACACTTCAAAACCTTCATGTATAGCTTTTCTAGTTAGCGCTCTTATGGCGGCGTTCATTCCAGGTGCGTCTCCGCCGCTTGTTAGTATTGCGATTCTTCTCATATCCATTACCCCCTTGTGGTGTACGTTGTTTGGATATACTATGTGCTTTACCTTTTTTATTCGTTTGATTAGAAGTCTTTTGTTTATACCTCTTATCATAACGAATTTTATTAGACATTGCTCTTTTTGATACTGCTTCAGAAATCTCTTTTTTCCTACTTTGTTGATTATTAAATTGTATATCTTCAGCTGCTTCTTTAGCATCTACATCGTTTGTATCATTGGGTTGACGTCTTGCTTTAAATTGCACATCTGAGGCATCTAATTCATCCTCAATACGCTGTATAAAATCATAGGTCCGGCCATTTGTTGTATCTAGTACAAAATCGCACTGCTTATACACGGGCTTCCACGATTGTATCATAGCATGTACAAAGGCATTCACATTACTATAGTCCATGGTAGGCCGTTTCCCAACACGGCGATTCACGCGACTGACAATACGGAATTGTGCAGCTCGGATACCAATAATATAGGAATATTTTTTTAATACCTTTAAGGTGCGATGTTCAATAGGAAAATTCCCACCCACAGAAATCACTGCTTCATGGTATAAGCAAACCTTTTTTAGTACATCCATTTCGGCGCGGCGGAACGCTTTTTCTCCTATCTTTTTAAAAATCTCAGCAATGGGCAACCCAAAACGACTTTCTAATACGCGATCGGTATCTACAAATTGCCAACCCTTGCGTTCTGCAAGGTTCCGTCCAAAGTGACTTTTGCCACTTCCCATAGAACCGATGAGCATAATATTCCGTTTTATTATCATCTATTATGTGCCCCTTATCATTACATATCCTTCATTGTACTATAAAATGGTCCAAAAACAAAGACAGACTATAGACATAAAATCTATAATCTGTCTCTATACAGTACACCCGATTTTCATTAAGGTTTTATAATCGATTTAATTGCACAATGCACATAAACTACATTACCTTTACGTTCTATATCTTCTATTTCTATACGGCGTGAAGGATCCTTTTCTTCAACAGTATTTATCCAGTTAATCATACGCTCTGTACTACCTAATACTGTTAATTCTAGTATACCTTCATGCTCATCAGTACTGACAATCATTAATGGTTCTCCTTGCAAGGAATCAAAAATATTTGTATTAGAACTCGTATTAGATGTCTTGTTCCGTGTAAAAGATTCTAATAGTTTTGCTTCATTAGACACTATATAATCTGACTCAGCATTCATTTGTATATTATAATTTTCTTGTTGATTTTTTAAGCTATTATTTTTGTCTTCAAAATAGATATGCCCATACATAGAAAGGCTAATGAGCATCCCCCACAACACTAGGCCCGTTAATATTCTCTCGACCTGATACGTTGTGCTCTCTTTTAGATCCGTCCATATGGAATGTATAAACACCTTTATCTGCTTTAACTGTTCCATGACACTCCATCCCTAGTAATTTTTGTTGGAGAATAGCAATAAATTTACGACACATTTCGTCACTCGTACCTATACCATCTATACTGATACGCCCATCCTTAATGCTAAGATGCTGTAGACTAATATGTTCTGACATAGCGGCATCAAGAATATATACGACCATTGTATTGGGTAATATATCTGTTTGATTCTTAAGGATTTTATTCTTTATTATTTTATTTCTTATTTCCATTAATTCACCATATTGTTGATGTATTTCTTGATACTGAGCATTTGCTTGCAATCGCACAAAGTCTATCTTTCGATTTTCGTAGCTACGATAGCTTGACCAACAACTATATATAGTAACAAGCCCTACTATAATGTATATAAGACTTATCCCATAAAGAAGGTATCGATAGGTATGCCATAAACTATACCATCGTAACGAGCGAGGCATTAAATTAATACATCTATCCTTACCAGCCCAATCCAATCCATTTAAGCCCCCTTGCTGCCATACCGATAGCCATGTCCCAATCTAATTGTCCTTGCTTGCAACGATTACGACCACGACCTAAAAATAATAATGGAATATATTCAGTTTCTCCATACATGGAAATTATACCTTCCATATCTGTCCGTTCTTCATTTGTTATAGATTCTAACCCATACATCCGAATTCCCTGTATCTCATCTATACCAAAGTCTTGTAATCTCACTTCTAACTTATCCATAGCTTCAGCTACATCGCTACCAGTAATAGGTACAATACACTCTTGAATGCATATATCATTCCACCAAAGCCATAAATGCATAGCTCCTTCTTCCACAACTCCTGTTACAGTACCACTACGCCGCATCAAACAGTAACAAATAGGAATAGGCCAAAAATCAATAACATCAACGGGTGCATAAGTATCTCGTATACCTTGTTTCAAAAGTTCTAGTGAATGCCGATCTACAGCCACCATAAACATATGATAATTGTGTCGTGGATATTCCCGGCGACAAGCATCCATTTGGAAACTATCCCCCTCAAAACTAAAGTAGTCCTCTACATTCCACTTTATGAATTCCTTCATATCAAAATCGTGAGGATCATAGGGTGCCACATGCATTTGTGTATCAATATTAGCTACAATACTATAAGCACCTTCGTCTAAATCATAAGTTTCAATAAATTTTGTAACGTCTTCATCAATAGGTCCCGTACGCTTCATCTCCAACGCATCGGTAATGACCATTGTTTTATTTTCTATATGAGCGGTAACACATACAATATGTTCATCAGTTATACATACTCCAGAATGTATTTTCTTTTTTCGTTTCATAGAATCACCTCAATAAGGTTTTACCTTTATAACATGCATATGTTTTTCTTTATCTACGGTCACATACATATGTACACGACTCACGATTTCACTATTCTTCAGTTTTCCATAACTCATAATATGACGCGGATTATCTGTTGAGCTGTCCGCTTCAATAGTAATCTCTACATTTTCATCATCTATTACAACTAGTTTATTTTGAAAGTCCCATACATTTCCTAATTTACAATAGCCAACAAACCAATGAGCACCTCTTTGTGCTGCGTAATGAGCTTCTTCCAAATGCAATTCATCTACCACATTACTTTCACATATTTGTCCTATACGAAGCCCCATAAAAGCTAATAGTAATAAAAAGGACATCGTAAGTATCGCTATATATGTAATAAAGCCCGCGTTATGGGCTCCTATGTTCATAACTTGTCTCCTCTTTACTTTTATACCAATCATAAATAGCACTCTGTCCAATAGAGACCTCATATATGGTTAGTCCTCCATAACCACTTGTATATTTCCTATCATTAACAAAACGATTGTTAATATACCAGCGCAAATACACGGTCCCATTAGTATCTACACTAAAAGGATATTCCTGAGTACAGCCCACATTTCGTTTATCTGTAGTTCCTACAATTCGACTGCCACTGACAGGCTGCAAGCTACTATCTGTTAATTTTCTGTATAGTGCATGACGTTGTACAGTTAAAGTTGTACGTTTTGTATCGTGAATATATAAACTCTTATTATGGTCTTCTACAGTAACCTTCACAGGGTTCCATATCATTTGAGCCACAACCATCCGCCGTGTATATCGACCATCCTCCATCATAGCTACACTATCCAGTAATTTAGCATCCCACATAACTGCATAGAATAGGATACCTAACAATATGGTAAGAACTATGACAGAAATCGTCATACTAATGAGCGTAGAATACAAAATAAATCCCATATTATTTCTATTCTTACTATTATTTTTCTTATTATTATTCTTATTTGCTATAGGATTCTGCTTATATTCTTTGTTCTTTCCAATTACCTTTTCTATATCCTCGCCGTTCAATGTATCCCCTCCAAATCAACTGATAGAGAGTAGACAACAGATTGATTATCGATGGCATCTACTGTTAATCGTTGTAAAGATACACCTTCTATCACTACAGGCTTTATATGTATTTTATAAGTAATTTTTTCACTAGGACTCATAGTGAATTGAGAGTTATATACACCTGCTTCTATTGTTCCAGTTTTATAGTAAGAAGCTTTAGCCTTTTCTAAATACGTTATGGTATCTTGCAATATATGATCCCAATAATACGCCTTATATACCGTAAGAGTAGCCATCCAAAATATAGATAATACAATAGGTAAAATGAGCATGATTATAGCAGCTGATATTAAGGCATCACCATACATAAATCCTTCAGTGCACTTCTTCCCACCTAATACGCCCCGTTTGTACAGATATCCATATGCGATTTTTCTCACCACTTTCACGATCTTTCAAAATAATTTCTGTCCCATCATAAGGTAAGCCTAAAGCTGAAAAAGAAATAATAGTCATAGACCGCGTGCTCTCAATATTTGACGGCAATGATATGTTTACCGTATGATGATTGGCATCTTCCTCTAAGGTGTAACTGTCCTTATTTAATATAAAAAGCATTCTCCCTTTACCATTAGATTTATGCCCTAACATAGACCAAAGTTGAACTTTCTTGAGCATATACACCACCTCTTGCGTAGTACCATTTAAGGTATAACGACTAGGTGTTATTACAATAGGTAAAGCAATAGAGATGAGCAGTAAAATTAAACCAAGCGTAATAATCCATTCCGCCAGCAAAGATCCACTTTGACGATTTATAAGTTGTACCTTAACCATTGGTAAAGCACCTCCATATAGGAACCCCCATGTAAGGCACACCATCCACCAAAGCATAAAAAGGGACCAAATGGGATATATCGATTACGATAACCTGTTAGTAAGAGATAGAGAGAACCAACACAAAATGCTACGTAAAAGAAACATATAATTTCCCATGGCGAGAGCCACATTGCAATAGCAGAAAACCATTTAATATCTCCTATGCCAAAACCTTTATGGCTGATCAAACGAAGTCCATATGTAATAGCCCCTACGCTCATAACACTTAACACGGTTACTAACATAGATTTATCATTTATATAGCTATACATAATCCCTCCTATTACAAGAGCTAGCGCTCCTTCATCGGGCAATATATAGTAATGCATATCGATGGTAGCACCTGCTATGATGATGAGTGAAAACACAGCATACAAAGCAATGTGAGTATAAGATATTGCTTTTGATGAAACTATAATAGGCAGAACTATAGATGCTATATATACAAAAAGGCCTATTACATAATTGGTCCCTTTCATACCTTGTCCTTTCATATAACTAACGTATGTAATTCATAACCTATACAAGTTAATTAAGGCTCATTAGGTGCTTTAACAACAACAGATTTTGAGGTCCCACCACTGACTGCTTCATAAGTAATAGTGTATTCTTTCCCTTTTGCAGTCTTAACATGTTCAGTAAGATAACCTTCCTTATATAAATTTTCTACTGTTGGAGGTGTATCGACATTTTTATCAATCATATACAACTGAGTGGCATTTTTTATAATTTGAATATCTGCTGTTTCCTTAGCGTTTCGAGCTTTATCCGCAGCAGATAAGAATTGTGGCATCGCAATAGCTGCTAGTATAGCGATAACCGCCACTACAACCATTAATTCAACGAGAGTAAATCCGCCTTTTCTCGATTTCTTAAACCCTTCTCGAACACGAGAAATATGTAATCGATCTACGATCCATTGACCGCACATTTCTAATCGATGATTCGCTTCATGAATCATATGCATAACAGAATTCATAATATCCTCCTTTTTAATAGTTAAGTAATAACATTGTCTATTGCCCTCCTAAGTTGGCAATGGACGTAAATAAGGGATACATAACAGATACAACTAATACGGCTACACCAATTCCCATTACGGTTAGTAGAATCGGTTCCAACAATCGTTCTAAACGAGCAATATATTTTGAAAGTATAGATTCATAGTAGTATCCACAGTGGTTTAACATTTTTACTAATTCCCCACTCTCTTCTCCAATGGAGATCATTTGCCATATAAAAGAATTTCCTATTTGACCACTACGCAAACTTTCTTCAAATGAGTGTCCTGATAATAACTTTGCTTCCACCTGTTCACTACATTCAGCACCATATATATTCCCCCACAAAGGGCGAGTAATATTCATGGTGTGAATAATAGAGATACCAGAATCTAGTAAGAGAGCCCAAACTTTTAACATGCTCGTATAGTACACACAAGTACTCCATTGGTATCGGTGAGCCAATAGCCAAAGCCAACGATGTACTTTACACTTTATACTATGTTGTTTATAAGCAAATGCTAAGGAACCTATTACAACACAATGTATAGCTATTACCATTAGAGGATGCGATTTTAACCCTTGTCCTAATACAAAAAGAGCTCGCGTCATCAAAGGTAATGTAATATGCATAGTGGTAAATACATTTTCAAATGAAGGAATAATAAACAAAATGGTGACTAGAAAAAATATATTCATCATTAAAAGAAGAAATAAAGGGTAAGAAATAGCACTTATAACCTTTTGTTTCAGCTGCCTTTCCCAATCATAGTGACGGGATATATATTGTAAACTTTCACCCAAGGTGCCCGCTGCTTCACCACTTTCTAGTAAAGCCAAAGCAATAGGAGAACATCCTTCACTTCGTAAAGCTTGTGATAAAGTCTGACCACGCTCTATAGATTCATATAAAGCTGTATAGAGTAGTCCTCGTTTCCCCTGACAGAGTAACTGTAAGGCACGCCGTAATGGAACACCAGATTCAATGAGTAGACCTAATTGATAAGTCACATCTACCACCATAGTATGATTCCATTTATGTTTCTTTTTTTTATCCTGCAACGATATCCTATAAATTTTATAGCCATCTCGTTTTAACCGTATTGCAATTTCCTGTTCTGAATCCCCCCACATCAAACCTTTTTCTGTTTCATTTTGATTATTTTTTACGACATATTCATAAGCCTCCATATATTCACCTACGATAATTGTTGATCAAGCAAGGTATGCAATTGTTGTTGGGCTCCATATTGTGCCTTTACATCTCGCACAGCCATTTCTAATGTTTTCATCGGAAGTTGCGTTTCTTGAATAGATATGATTTGTGGTTCCTTACGGGTCCGTATCAAATTTGCTACTGCATGGGTATTTAGCAAAATATCACGAATAGTAATGAACTTTTTATTCCATCGAAGTAAACGCTGACATATAACGGCCCGTAACACTTGAGATATTTGATTGCGTATCTCTTCTTGTTGCTCCCCAGGAAATAGAGAAATCATGCGGTGAACCGCCATCACTGCACGCTGTGTATGCATAGTCGCCATTACAAGGTGACCAGTCTCTGCCGCATGAAGTGCCGCTTCAAGGGTTTCACGATCTCGAAGTTCGCCTACCATAATGACATCCGGATCCTCTCGTAAGGCATCTCGAATACCATCTGACATAGTATTGATATCAGCACCTAATTGTCGTTGATGGATCAAAGACTTATTAGGTGCAAACTCAAATTCTATGGGGTCCTCTAAGGTAATAATGTGACGCTCCATAGTCTGATTAATATAATCAATACAACAAGCTAAGGTAAAACTTTTACCACTGCCTGTAGGTCCACAAACAAGCAATAGACCATCATGTGCTTCACATAATTTTTGTAGCAGTTGCCCCTCACTATTGTCATCTAACTTTAGTTGTTGATGACAGAGTAATCGCAATGTACCACATATAGTCTGATTAGCTCGATATAGATGAATACGGATCCGCACACCACAACAGGAACAAGCCTCATCAAGAGACTGCCACTCATAGGAGGCTATACCACAACGGCGCAAGATATCCTCGATTAATTCTGTAGTACATATAAACGAAGTAGCCTTTAATCCATCACCATATCGCAAATAGATAGGCTGCCCACATTGTAGATGAATATCTGTTGATGATAATTGTATTGCCTTTTCTACAATAGTTTCTAAACTTTCACTTTTACAGCATAAGTCCACAACGATGCACCTCCTCTATAGATGTAACATGCTGAGATACGGCCTCACGAGCAGACTCTTCTAATGACAATAATAAATGTGTTTCTAATTGGTCCCAATGAGCCAAATTAGCAGGTATTTCTAAGTATTCAAATAAAGCAGTCCGTCCTTGATATACTGTACCATCGAATTTTCGTACTAGCCGTTGTGCAATAGCTCCCATTAATGTAGCCCGTATTAAATACGGCTCTACGCCCATATCCATGAGTCGTGTTACAACGCCTATAGCTGTATTGGTATGTATAGTAGATAATACGCGATGCCCCGTTAAAGCAGACTTAACGGCTAGCTCTGCGGTCTCCTTATCCCTAATTTCACCAATCATAATCGTATCTGGATCTTGCCGTAATACAGACCGAAGACCTTTAGCAAAGGTAAAGCCAATCTTTTCATTGATACCAATTTGGATAGCCCCTTTTATTTCAGCCTCTACAGGATCTTCGAGACAGATTAACTTTGTTTCCTCTAAATTAAGCATGCGTAACATGGCGTATAAGGTGGCTGTCTTACCACTGCCAGTCGGCCCACAGATAAGCAACAAGCCATAAGGACGTTTCAATAATTGTGCAATATGCTCAAAAATATCTGTTCGCATCCCTAGCGCTTTTAAATCTTTATGGCTCCCTTCATTACCCATAAGGCGACATACTAAGGTTTCTCCGTATAGGCTAGGCAATGTAGACACACGCATTGTTACAGACTTATCTTTATGACTCCAAGCCCAACGACCATCTTGGGGTAAACGCTTCTCGCTGATATCTAGAGAACTACACACCTTGATGCGATTGATAATGAGTTCAGCTTCCTCAAATGATACAGTCATGTAATGTTGCAGCAGTCCATCTTGTCGTAACCGAACATGAGCACCAGTTTTAACGGGATCAAAGTGGATATCGCTTACATGGTGTTCTAAAGCATACAAGATAATATCGTCTAATGTTACGTCTACATACATGGTCACCTCCAATACCTTGCGGTATGTTTTTACCTCACACTAGCGTATGGCGTTATAGGTTTCGACATCAGCCTCTAAATCCCTCTTTTATTTTTAAAAATCCACGAAGCGAAAACTTTTCTATTTTTGGACATACAAAAAAGGCGCCCCGAAGGGCGCCCTTATTAAACTGTTAGATAATACGTATCTTATTTTAAGTTATAAAAAACATCATTACCTTTATATTGTGCTGTTTCATATAACATTTCTTCAATGCGAAGCAATTGGTTATATTTCGCTACACGTTCAGAACGAGCCGGTGCACCAGTCTTAATTTGACCAGCATTTACAGCTACAGCAATATCAGCAATGAATGTATCTTCAGTTTCACCAGAGCGGTGAGAGACTACGCAAGTATAACCAGCACGTTTAGCAAGTTCCATAGCATCGAAAGCTTCAGTGAGGGTACCAATTTGATTAACTTTTACTAGAATGGAGTTACCTACACCAAGTTCAATACCACGAGCCAAACGTTTTGTGTTAGTTACAAATAAATCGTCACCAACAAGTTGTACGCGATCGCCAAGACGATCTGTCAACAATTTCCAACCGTCCCAATCTTCTTCAGCAAGACCATCTTCGATGGATACGATTGGGTATTTACCTACTAAGTACTCATAGAAGTCAACCATTTCAGCTGCTGTTTTAACTTTACCTTCACCAGCAAGATTGTATACACCATCTTTGTAGAATTCAGAAGATGCGGAATCAAGAGCCAATTTGAAGTCTTTACCAGGTTCATACCCAGCAGTTTTGATTGCTTCACAAATTACCTCTAATGCTTCTTCATTAGATGCCAAGTTTGGAGCAAAACCACCTTCATCACCTACTGCAGTGCTAAGACCTTTGCTATGAAGTACGGATTTCAAAGTGTGATATACTTCTGCACAGCTGCGAAGAGCTTCTGCAAAAGATTCAGCACCTACAGGCATGATCATGAATTCTTGAATATCTACGTTGTTATCTGCATGTGCGCCACCATTCAAGATATTCATCATAGGAACTGGCAACTCTTTAGCATTGAAGCCACCAAGATATACAAATAATGGTAAGTCCAAAGATTCAGCCGCCGCACGAGCTACTGCCATGGATACGCCAAGAATTGCATTTGCACCAAGGTTAGATTTATTGTCTGTACCGTCAAGTTGCAACATCAAGTTATCGATTGCTACTTGTTCTGTAGCATCATAACCGATAAGTGCAGGACCGATTTTAGCATTTACATTATCGATAGCTTTTAAAACACCTTTACCGGAGTAACGGGATTTATCTCCATCCCGTAATTCTACGGCTTCAAACATACCTGTGGAAGCACCAGATGGAACTGCTGCTGTCGCAATAGTACCATCTTCTAAACATACTTCAACTTCAACTGTTGGATTACCGCGGGAATCTAAAATCTCTCTTGCAATGACTTGTTCAATTACTGCCATTTCTTCACCTCATAAAATCTAATGGAATAACTGCCATCTGACAGCCATTATATATATTGAGCTTAACCTTATAGGCTTATAACTCTAATTAACTACTAATATAGTGAAAGCTCCATATTATGCTTTATGTACCAAGCTGTGACCTGTCATGGCTGTTGGTTGTTGTATCCCAGCTAAATCTAATAATGTAGGAGCAATGTCACATAATTTACCAGCTTCTAATGTAGCTGTTTTTAAACTGTCGCTCATTAAAATTAAAGGAACCAAGTTCGTTGTATGTGCCGTATGTACCTTACCTGTTTCATGATTAACCATAAGCTCTGCATTACCATGATCTGCTGTAACTAACAGATGACCTTTCTTGTTACGAATAGCCTCCACGATACGACCTAAACAAGTATCTACTGCTTGAACCGCTTTAACGGCGGCTTCAAAGCTACCCGTATGACCGACCATATCTGGATTAGCAAAGTTCAAAATAATCATATCATACGTTTCATCTTGAATTGCTTGTACAACCTTATCGGTCACTTCATAAGCGCTCATTTCTGGCTGTAAATCATAGGTTGCCACTTGAGGGGATTTTACGAGAATGCGGTCCTCACCTTCAAAGGGTTCCTCTTCACCGCCATTGAAGAAATATGTAACATGAGCATACTTTTCTGTTTCCGCAATACGCAATTGGCGATAACCACCTGCACTTAGAACTTCACCTAATGTTTCAGATAATGTATCCTTTTCATACACAATATGTACGGGCAAACCATCCTCGTATTTTGTCATAGTTGCCATATATATAGATAGTGGCTTCCGTTTAAAGCCATCAAAATCAGGTAATACTAGTGCTTTTGTAAGTTCACGACCACGATCTGGGCGGAAGTTACAGAATATAACCGCATCTCCATCTTTGATAGTCCCTGCAGCATCAATCACCGTAGGAAGTACAAACTCATCTGCTGCATCTTTATCATAGGACTGTTGCACCGCTTCACAAGCAGACCCAGCTGTTTCACCTTGACCATTTACAATGGCATTGTATGCCAATTCAACGCGGTCCCAACGATTATCGCGGTCCATCGCATAATAGCGACCACTAACTGTAGCAATTTTGCCACAGTTGACCTCTGCCATATACGCTTCTAAGTCCTTTAAATAGCCTTGTGCACATTGTGGAGCTACATCACGACCATCGAGCAAAGCATGGACATACACATGCTCGATTCCATTATCATGAGCTCCTTTAATGACTGCCTTAATGTGATCTAAGGAGCAATGAACATTTCCATCAGACACTAGGCCGATAAGATGTAAGCTTTGCTTTTTAGCCACTTCATATAGCTCACGCATAACTGGGCGACTATAAAACTCACCAGACTCAACATCTTTTGTAATACGTGTCAAATCTTGATACACGATGCGACCAGAGCCAAGATTTAAATGGCCTACTTCAGAGTTCCCCATTTGACCTTCTGGAAGGCCTACCGCAAGCCCTGATGCTTCTAATGTCGTATGTGGATACGTATCCCATAATTGATTAAAACAGAGCGGCTTCGCCTGTACTACAGCATTGGTTGTATCTGTTTGATCCCCCAATCCAAAGCCATCTAAGATGACTAGCATTACGGGAGCCTCTAATTTAGCCATTTCTAACCTCATATTAAGCGCTTACTTGATTCGCCGCTTTAATAATATCAATAAATTCGTCAACCACAAGGGATGCACCACCTACAAGAGCACCATCAATATTAGGCTCTCCAAGGATTTCTAATGCATTTTCTGATTTAACGCTACCACCATACTGGATGCGTACTGCATCAGCAGTTTCATTATCATATAGAGATCGAATGTAATTGCGGATTTCTTTACATACCTCTTCAGCTTGATCAGCCGTTGCTGTCTTGCCAGTACCGATAGCCCAAATTGGTTCGTACGCAATAATCAATTGGCTGACTTGCTCTTTAGGAATATCAGCCAAAGCCCCTTCTAGTTGAGATGTAATCCAGTCAAGTGTATGACCAGTTTCACGTTGTTCTAAGCTTTCACCAACACAGACAATAGGATTCAAATTATGATGAAATGCACTTTTAATTTTTGCATTTACCGTCTCATCTGTTTCGCCATAATATTCACGGCGCTCAGAATGACCGATGATTACATAATTAACGCCTACCTCTGTAAGCATAAGTGGTGAAATTTCACCAGTGAACGCACCAGCATCATGATAATCCATAGTTTGTGCGCCTACTTCAATAGCTGTATTTTTCGTCAATGCTACCGCACGTTCGATAGCTGTGAAAGGCGGACATACAACAACATCACAGGATAATTCCATATCTTGTAACACGCTGTTAAACGCTTCGATCAGAATTGATCCAGACGCAATGGTGCCATTCATTTTCCAATTCCCTGCAATAATGGGTTTTCTCATATTATGCCTCAGACAATGCAGCAATACCTGGTAGAATTTTGCCTTCTAAGAACTCTAAAGATGCACCGCCACCTGTGGAGATGTGGCTAATTTTATCCGCTAAGCCACTTTTTTCAATGGCTGCCACAGAGTCGCCACCGCCAACGATAGTCATCGCATCGGATTCAGCTACAGCTTTCGCTACTGCATTCGTACCAGCTGCAAAGTTTTCCATTTCAAATACGCCCATAGGACCATTCCAAATAATAGTCTTCATTGGCGCCAATGCCTCTATATAAAGTTCGCGTGTTTTAGGCCCAATATCTAATATCATCCAGCCGTCTTCGATTTGATCAACGTCTACAATTTTAGTATTAGCATCGTTGCTGAAAGCATCTGCTACTACAGCATCGATAGGTGTTAATAATTTAGCACCTGCTACGCGAGCTTCCATAACAAGGTCTGTAGCGATAGCTTCTTGGCCTTCTTCAAATAAAGAGCTACCAATGTTGCATCCTTGTGCTTTAATGAACGCATTAGCCATGCCACCGCCGATGATCATTACATCCACTTTAGGCAAAAGGTTAGAAATAACAGAAATTTTATCTGTTACTTTTGCACCACCAATGATTGCCGCCATAGGTGTTTTAGGATGTACTACAGCTGCACTTAATGCTTCAATTTCTTTTTTGAGCAAGAAACCTGCTACCATAGGAATATAGTCAGCAATACCAACTACGGATGCTGCATTACGGTGAGAAACACCAAACGCATCATTGATAGCAACATCTGCAAGAGCTGCCAATTGCTTAGCAAACTCAGGGTCGTTTTTAGTTTCTTCGTTGTGATAACGCAAATTTTCAAGCATCAATACATCGCCAGGTTGTAATGCATTTACGGCTTCTTCAACCTTAGGGCCAATACAGTCATCTACGAATGCTACAGGCTTGTTGATAAGGTCAGATAAATGCTTAGCACATGGTGCCAAAGACATTTCTGATTTGCGTTCCCCCTTAGGACGACCAAAGTGAGAAGCAAGGATAACCTTTGCCCCTTTTTCGATTAAGTAATTGATAGTAGGTAATGCACTACGAATACGAGTGTCATCAGTGATGACACCGTCTTTCATAGGAACATTAAAATCAACACGAACAAATACTGTTTTATTAGCTACTTGTAAACCTTCAATTGTTTGTTTCATTAAAGCCTCCTGATTATAAGCCTTTGCTTGCTATAAATGCGGCCATGTCGATAAGACGTTCGGAGTAACCCCATTCGTTATCATACCAAGAAACAACTTTTACCATATTGCCATCCATAACCATTGTTAAATCAGCGTCAACAATGGAGCTACGTGGATCGGAGCTAAAGTCACAAGATACTAATGGCACATCAGATACACCTAAGATACCTTTTAATTCGCCAGCAGCTGCTTTGCGGAATGCTTCATTTATTTCTTCTTTAGTAGCAGGTTTTTCAAGTTCGCAAACAAGATCTGTAGCAGATACGTCTGGAGTTGGAACGCGCAATGCGAAGCCATCTAATTTACCTTTTAATTGAGGCAATACTTTAGCAACAGCTTTTGCTGCACCAGTAGTTGTAGGGATGATGGACATAGCAGCTGCACGAGCACGACGAGGGTCTTTATGACGTGCATCAAGAATTTTTTGGTCATTTGTATAGGAATGAATAGTAGTCATCATGCCGCGTTTAATACCGAATTCATCGCATAATACTTTAGCGAATGGAGCCAAACAGTTTGTTGTGCAAGATGCATTGGAGATGATATGGTGTTTTGCAGGATCGTACATATCTTGGTTAACACCCATAACCATAGTTAAGTCTTCATTTTTACCAGGTGCAGAAATCAATACCTTTTTAACTGTAGGTTGTTCTAAATGAACTTTTGCTTCTTCTGCATCGCGATATTTACCTGTACATTCAATTACGATTTCTACGCCTTCTTCAGACCAAGGTAATTTGGAAGCATCGCGGTCGTGGAATACGCGGATTTTTTTGCCATCAACATAGATATTTTCTTCGTCGAATGTTACTTCGTTAGGAATTGTACCATGTACGGAGTCGTATTTTAACAATAATGCAGTACCTTCATTATCACCAGTAGCATTAATTGCTACAACCTCAACGTCAGGATTATTAATCGCTGCGCGAACTACACATTTACCAATACGACCAAAACCGTTAATACCAACTTTTACTGCCATTGTTAAATCCTCCTAATAACAAAAATTTTAACCAAATTTCAAACTAAAATTTATAACTACTAATTCGCCTATAAGGCAGAAATTTGTAACAATTGACGCATCCCCTCCGCTGCTTGCTCATCGATGATGAGTATACCTTTTTGACAAGCTCGCATCACACCTATAATAGCATTCGCTTTTTCTTGTCCACCAGCTACAGCAATAACATTGGGAACCTTTACTACATCAGGAAGTGATAAACCAATATTATTAGTAGAATAAATTAACTTACCCTCAATGTCACAATATTGACCAAGTGCTTCACCTACCGCATGATTATCTATCAACTGCTTACGCACATCATCAGCAATATGGCGCTGATCTGCCATGCGCATTGCAGTACCAATACCAAATAATAGTACATCAGTCCTACTAATGAGATCTCCAATTTCTTTAATTTGCGGTTCACAAGTCATGAGCATATGTAATGAGTCTTGTGAAAGTCCATCAGGTAAATGGAGCATCTTATAGGACCCGCGAAGTCTTTCAGCTAACACAGAAGCGATTACATTAGCTTGGTACTCCACTACCTCACCAACGCCACCCCGGGCAGGTACAACAATAGGATTAAATGGTAATACTGGCATCTCTTCAGCTACTGCAGCCATTGTACTGCCACCACTGATGGCAACTACAGAGTCAGGCTCTAATAATTCCTGTAATAGCTTTGCTGCTGCAAAACCTAACTTTTTAACCATCAAGGTTCCTTCAGTAGGAGTGATGATAACCCTATCGATATGAAGTGCTTCAGTTAATCGATGTTCTAGCTCGTTAATACGATCTAGCTCATTTAAAAAATTTCGCAACTTTGGAACAATTGCATGTCCCTCATCAGTGAGAAAAATCCCTGGTTTATAAATGTCTACAAGACCATTAGCACGCATTAACTCAATATGACTTCGTACGGTTCGCTCAGGAAGGTCCGTTGCAGTAGCTAATGTCCTACGGCCTATAGGCTCTTCATAAACAAGGTGGTTTAGTATTTTGTATCGCTCCTTCAATACGCTAACAATTTCAGGAACAATACGTTCACATATCATTAGAAATTCGTTCATCGGGTCCCTCCTTTACCCGTTTGGATTGCATGAATCGTTTTTCGTCCCATGTGAACAAAATCCGTCCCACCTAAAATAAAAAAATACTTTTACACTTGTATTGTATACCTTATGTAAATTTTATTCAACCCTAAATAAGAGAAAACGACATACGTCTTAGATGATTTGTTATTATTTCAAATCTAATAATATGTCGTCATGTCCTCTTATTATATTTTAATATGTCGTTTTACTTTATTGTATTTTATTTTGTACCGAAGATACGGTCACCTGCATCACCTAAGCCAGGCAAGATGTAACCATGATCATTAAGCTTTTCATCAAGTGCTGCTACATAAATAGGTACATCAGGATGTTCTTTATTTACAGCCTCTACACCTTCAGGAGCAGCCACTAAGCACATTAGCTTAATATGCTTAGCTCCTTTTTCTTTTAACAATGTAATAGCTGCTGCTGCACTCCCTCCAGTAGCAAGCATTGGATCAGTTACGATAAAGTCACGTTCGCCTACGTCAGATGGTAGTTTACAGTAGTATTCTACTGGTTTCAAAGTCTCAGGATCACGGTACAAACCGATATGACCAACTTTTGCAGTTGGAATTAAACTAAGCATACCATTTACCATACCTAGACCAGCGCGAAGAATTGGAATAATACCCAATTTTTTACCTGCAATTCGTTTGCCAATCATTTTAGTTAATGGTGTTTCTACCTCCACATCCTCAAGTGGTAAGTTGCGTGTAATTTCATACCCCATCAACATAGTAATTTCATCAAGTAGTTCTCTGAAATCTTTAGAGCCTGTTTGTACGTCACGCATCAATGTAACTTTGTGTTGAATCAATGGATGTGTCATAACATTAACTTTCATGACTGTCCTCCTATAAAACAATATACATATCCCATTCTAGCTATTAACTATCATATTTACTCTATCACAGATTAGAAAATCATGCCATAAAAATATTAAAAGGGATGTGCCGAGGGCACACCCCTTTTATACTACTTATAGGTTTATAGGACTACAATATGTAATTACTATAGTTAATCTAACAGATTAGTATAAAGGATACGCTTCACAAAGTGCTGCCACACGTTTGCTTGCTTCTTCATGAATTGCTTTATCTTCAGGATTTTTAAGAACAGTTGCAATGATGTCTGCAATTTCTTCCATATCTTTTACTTGTAAACCACGTGTTGTAAGAGCTGGTGTACCAAGACGGATACCACTTGTTACAAATGGGCTAGCTGGATCAAATGGAATTGTATTCTTATTACATGTAATACCTACTTCATCAAGTAAGTGTTCTGCTTCTTTACCTGTTAAACCAGTATTGCGAACATCTACAAGCATAACGTGAGTATCTGTACCGCCAGAAACAATTGTTAAGCCTTTTTCTTGCAATGCAGCAGCCAATGCTTTTGCATTATCGATAACTTGTTGTGCATATACTTTAAACTCAGGTTGTAATGCTTCACCAAATGCTACAGCTTTAGCAGCGATAACATGCATCAAAGGACCACCTTGAATGCCAGGGAAGATAGCTTTGTCGATTGCTTTTGCATATTTTTCTTTGCAAAGAATCATACCGCCGCGAGGACCACGCAATGTTTTATGAGTTGTTGTAGTAACGATATCAGCATATTCTACAGGATTTGGATGTAAACCTGCTGCTACAAGGCCTGCGAAGTGAGCCATATCTACCATGAAGATAGCATCAACTTCATGAGCTACATCAGCCATTTTTTTGAAGTCAATTTGACGGCTATAAGCACTACCACCAGCGATAATCAATTTAGGTTTTGCTTCTAAAACGATTTTACGGAACTCATCATAATCGATTTGTTGTGTTTCTGCATCTACACCGTAAGGTACTACGTTGAAATATGTACCAGATACATTAACAGGAGAACCATGAGTTAAATGACCACCATGGGATAAATTCATGCCCACAATAGTATCACCTGGTTGTAATAATGCGAAATACACACCAAAGTTTGCTTGAGACCCAGAGTGAGGTTGTACGTTAGCATGTTCTGCACCGAACAAGCGTTTTGCTCGTTCAATAGCTAATGTTTCGATAACATCAACATTTTCACAACCGCCATAATAACGTTTACCAGGATACCCTTCTGCATATTTGTTAGTTAATACGCTACCTTGAGCTTCCATTACTGCTTGAGAAACAAAGTTTTCAGAAGCGATCATTTCTAATTTATCGCGTTGGCGTGCTAATTCTTGATTGATAACAGCTTGAATATTAGGGTCTTGTTTTTCTAAGAAACTCATAAGTATCCTCCTCATGTAAATATATGCGTATAAGGTAACGATGTATTACTTCTCTAAGGCTTTAATCTTTTTCACACGGCGTTCATGACGGCCACCTTCAAAATCCGTTGCCATCCAAATAGTAACGATGTCCTTTGCAAGGCCGGGGCCGATAACGCGTTCCCCCATTGTGAGAATATTAGCGTCATTATGTTCACGACATGCATGCGCAGAGAATGTATCATGACAAAGAGCAGCGCGAATACCTGCAATCTTATTTGCTGCAATACCGATACCAATACCAGTACCACAAATCAAAATACCTCTGTCTACTTGACCAGATACAACTGCATTTGCTACAGGTACAGCAATATCAGGATAGTCGCAAGAATCAGCTGTATGACAGCCAAAGTCCTCTACTTCATGTCCCAATGCATTTAACAATTCCTTAACGGATGCCTTTAAATTTAATCCGCCATGATCACAACCGATTGCAACTTTCATAATTTCATCTCCTACGCCTTCTGAGGCACTGATATAAGACCAGCCTCTACTAAGTGATAAATTTGTTCCGCACATTGATTATATACGGTTTGATCAGATCCATATGGGTCCGTAACATCACCATCTTGACCACCCCACTCGGAAATCGTTTTGATTTTACTTTCCTCAAATGGGAATTGGCGAAGTAGTACAGATTTGTGATCTTTCGTCATACCAATGATAAGATCTGCTGCATTCACGAGTTCCATCGTCAATGGTCTCGATTCATGATCAGAAATATCTGCAATGGAACGGACGGCTTCCACGGCTTGTTCAGTTGGTTTTGCGCCATAAGCGGCAAATAACCCAGCCGATACAGTGGTAACATCCTTATGTTGCTCCGCTGCAAGTGCCCGTGTAATACCTTCAGCCATAGGGCTACGGCAAGTGTTACCGGTACACACAAATAAAATATTCATAATAACATCCTTACTTAATCACATTTTGTGATTACTTTATACATTATAGCAAATTCATCCAATATGTAAAGACATATTTCTATTATCAGTGGACATTTTTATGCTAGTAAATTTACTTATAAATGATATGATGGCTCGATGCCTTCTCCATACGATTCATAATAGCAACACCAAAACCGTCATCATCAACACCTTCTGCCAAGATTAGGGTAACATGATTTTCATTAAAATGTAATAGACTTTTGTAAAAGTCATGACCTAATGATAAAGCATCACTATGATGGCCAAAACAATGACATATAAAGCGTGTATCCCCTTTAATCAAATTATACGTTTCATGACTTACCAAACAACCTATGGGACCTTCTACCTCTGCAGAAAGCTCTTTGAAAGTACTTGCTACATCTTCTGGACTGCCTACAACAACTGTCATAGGTGCATCAGGAGCATAATGGGTATACTTCATACCGGGAGCCTTTGGCTTAGTTGTTGCATTAACAAGAGCAGTATCATACTCAACAGTAGACACAACATCTTCTAGCTGTGCTTTTGTAATTCCACCAGGTCTCAATATAATGACCTTATCATCATGAACTTCCACCACAGTAGACTCTACACCAATCGTACATGAACCAGCATCTAAAATATAGGAAATACGGTCCTTCATATCATAATAAACATCTTGTGCCGTTGTGGGACTTGGCCGTCCAGATATATTAGCACTAGGAGCCGCTATAGGTACACCAGCACGCTCTAATAAAGCTCGACAGAGCTCATGATCAGGGCAACGTAAAGCAACACGAGGTAACCCGCCTGTAGCACGATCTGGCACTAAATCTGATTTAGGCAATGTGATTGTCAACGGACCAGGCCAAAACGTATCCATTAATAATTGTGCCGTATTTGAAACCTCTGTTACTAAAGGTTTTATACTTTCACTATTAGGAACATGTAAAATAAGTGGATTATCGGAAGGGCGACCTTTAGCGATGTAGATTTTATCCATCGCCTCCGGATCTAACCCATTAGCACCTAATCCATATACAGTTTCTGTAGGAATGGACACTAATTCACCATTACGCAAAGCGCAAGCAAGCATATCTAGTTCTTGATCTGATGGATTTGTAATAATTTGAGTATCCATATTATCCCTCATACACAGCTGTTATAACGCGATTATTTCCACCAAGGTCAGTAATACATCGAATATTAGAATACTGCCCTGTTTCCTCTAATAAAGACTTTACAGCCTCAGCTTGATCAAAACCTATTTCAAAAGCTATACGGCCTTGCGATTTTAAATATATACCGCATGATTTAGTCAAAATACGATAAAAATCAAGTCCATCTTCACCACCAAATAAGGCAATATGAGGCTCATTTAACACGTCCTGAGACAATAATTTAGCATCCCCTGTACAGATATATGGTGGATTCGATACGATGAGGTCAAACCTCTCAGTTTTAGCTACCAAACCAGAAAACATATCGGATTCTATAAATTGAACACGATCATTTAAATTAAACCTTTCACAGTTTTCCTCAGCCACTGACAAAGCATCGGTAGATATTTCAAGTCCTACTCCACACGCATTCGGCAAGTAGTGTAATAGACTTAACAATATCGTACCAGGACCCGTACATACATCGAGTACACGCATATCGCTATCTTTTGGATATGTGCCTAGTACATACTCAATCAAAGTTTCTGTATCAGGTCGAGGAATCAATACTTTATCATTAACCTTAAAGGTCAATCCCATAAAGTCCTTTTCCCCAATAATCGCCGCTACACAGTGACCCTTAGCTCGTTCTTGAACGAGAGGTCTAAAAGCATCGAGTTCCTCTTGAATAAGCGGTTGGTCATAATGGGTATATAGATAAATACGATCCTTGCCTAAAATGTGAGAAAGCAGTACTTCCCCATCAAGTCGAGGTGTATCCATCTCCTTGCTTTGAAAGTACTGCTCTGTCCACTGGAGAATACGACCGATTGTCCAAATCTCCTTATGCATTTGTATTGGCCTCCTGCATTTTTGCCGCTTGGTCTGCAGCATTTAAGGCTTGAATAATTTCATCAAGATCGCCATTTAAAATAGCATCTAATTTATATAATGTTAAGTTAATACGATGATCTGTAACGCGTCCTTGTGGATAGTTATAGGTACGAATACGTTCACTACGATCACCTGTACCGACTTGACTCTTACGATCTGCAGCCATACTAGAAATGGCCTCTTGTTCAGCTTGATCCTGTAACTTAGCACGTAATACACGCATAGCTTTTTCACGGTTTTGTAATTGAGATCGTTGATCTTGACACGCTACAACGATACCAGATGGTAAGTGTGTAATACGAACAGCAGACTCAGTTTTATTGATATGCTGACCACCGGCACCACTCGCACGATATGTATCAATTTTTAAATCTTTTTCATTAACTTCAATATCAACATCTTCCATCTCTGGCAATACGGCTACTGTAACGGTAGATGTATGTACACGGCCTTGTGTTTCTGTAGCCGGTACACGTTGTACACGATGTACACCAGATTCAAATTTCATCTTAGAGTATACATTTTCACCATCCACAGAGAAAATAACCTCTTTAAAGCCACCAAGCTCTGGTTCATTAGCATCGATAATCTCACAACGCCAGCCTTGGCTTTCCGCATATTTTGTGTACATGCGGAACAAGTCGCCTGCAAATAATGCAGCTTCATCACCGCCAGCGCCCCCGCGAATTTCGATGATAATATTTTTATCATCATTAGGATCCTTAGGTAATAATAGAACTTGCAACTTTTCTTCCAATTCCTCTTTTTGAGGTTTTAAGTCTTTCAATTCCTCTTGAGCCATTTCTCGGAATTCTTCGTCCATGGATTTATCTTCAATAACTTCCATAGCTTCATCAATACCAGATAAAACTTTTTTGTAGGTACGGAACGTTTCAACGGTTTCAGATAATTGAGCATGTTGACGGGTCAATTTACGCCATTCATCTTGGCGAGCAATGACCTCTGGGTCACTAATACGCTGCTCAAGATCCATAAATTTATCTTCAATAACTTGTAATTTATCAACTAACATGTTTATTCCTCTTCATATGCGTCACTCTCAGGCGGACGGACCTCTTCTAAAGCTCGTATAGCAACTTCAATTTGATCATCTTCTGGTTCACGCGTTGTCATATATTGTAACGCAAGACCTGGTTTAATAAGAGCTTTCACAAAAGAATGATCGCTACGTCCAGCAAGACGAATTACCTCGTACGCAATACCAGCTACTACAGGCATAAGGAGTACGCGGCTCACGATACGTTCCAACAAATTGGGCCAACCCAAGAAAGCAAATACAAAGATACTAACTACCATAACAATAAGTAAGAAATTTGTACCACATCGCGCATGCAAGCGACTTTGTTGGCGAACGTTTTCTACAGTTAAAGGCAAATCTAATTCATAAGTATGAATCGTTTTATGCTCTGCCCCATGATATTGGAAAACTCGTTGAATATCCTTCGTAAGACCAATCCCCCAAATATAAAGTAAGAAAAGTACTAAACGAATGACACCTTCAATGAGATTTAATACTATATGATTATCCTGTACACCAGGAATGAATTTTACGATAAATGTAGGCAATGCCAAAAACACAGCTATCGCAAACAGTGTAGAAATGACCATGGTAATGGCGATTTCACTATTAGACATTTCTTCCTCTTCATCGCCAGCAGCCTTAGCAGAGAAGGATAAAGCCTTCATGCCTATCACTAGAGATTCATAGAGAGCTACACAGCCACGAAGAAATGGTTTTTTCAATATTGGATATGTGTCAGCAATGGACTTTGTAGCCTCTTTTTGAACTACAATAGTTCCCGCAGGCTCACGTACGGCAGTTGCCGTATAGCCAGGGCCTCTCATCATGACACCTTCGATCACAGCCTGTCCTCCGACAAACTTTTTTATACGTTCTCTGTTCACAAGATCTCCTCTCATAAACAAATATAGGCAGAGCCAACAGCCCTGCCAATACATGTTACATTACAATACAAATTATTTGCCGTAACGTTTGTTAAATTGTTCAATACGACCACGAGCTTGAGCCGCACGTTGTTGACCAGTGAAGAACGGATGGCATTTGGAGCAAACGTCTACACGAAGGTCTTCTTTTACAGAGCCAGTTTTGAATGTGTTGCCACAACCGCAAGTTACTGTAGCTTCTTTATAGTCTGGATGAATACCTTGTTTCATTCTATACACCTCTTTCCAGCAATCAATATTATTCTTATAGATTATAGCATGACACCTGCACAAATGCAAGTAACCAATACTATTCCTTGGATGCTTGCTTTTCTTCAATAGCCTCAGCTAAAATAGCTTCCAAGTCGCTTTCGTTGAGGATGTCACGCAATGCAATAAGCTCCTCTAAAGAAAGGGTAATACCTTTTTTCATGCTTGTATATTCACTATCCCAAGCACGAAGATCAAACTTAGGATTGTATTTTCCCCAACTAGTACATGTTAATTGTTTTTTCCAACCATCTTTATCTTCAGATAAAGTACCAATAACCTTGAAGATTTCAAAATTAATAACTGCCATAGATCCTCCTTTCTTACATAATTCATATGCTATGTTTCGTATCTACTATATTTAGTAGTTTATATTTTTTAGGATACAATATATTTTAAACCAAAATTATATGATTTACAATTCTTTTTTATAGTCACTATAATCTTCAATATCAATAGAAGCTGTAGGTGGCATAACTTGTGCACCTAATGAATCTACGGTCTCTTTCCAACTCGTTGTAGCCTCCGTAACAGCCTTAATATATGCCTCGTCAGCAGCCTGTACAGATTCAATTAGTTGGGTCTCATCCTTTACATCTAATACGCGACGACGTACGCTACTAAGCATATAGCCAAAGGATTCATCTGTTTGAACGAGCATGGAGATTTCTTGAATCAATGTTTGACCCGTAGTGCTGCAGAAATAGGCATACCACATATATGCTAATTCAGCATCTGGGAACATCCAGTACATATCATCTACAGGCGCTTCTGTCGTAATATCTACATCAATATGATCAGTATGACGTTTAAAAGTAAGAAAATAAGCTCCACTTTCAATAAGAGCAGTGCGACCTAATTCAGATACACGGCTATCAATGCAATAAATACCATCTTGACCTAAGGCTACGTCCGTTTGACTGCCTGGCAACAAAATAGAACGCAAGGACAAGCCATAATTTAATACCGTAAATACTGGCAATTGCGCAAATACGCCATGAGGTAATGGAATATAATTAATTGTTTTCCACTCATCCCCTACACGTTCACGAAGACCAACACGCATTTTTTTTACATCGTATTTACCATATACGATTTCATAAGCCCCTAATGGAGTCCATTCCCGTATAACTTCTACTCGTTTTTGGTTCAAGAAAAATTGCAACGCCATATTATTTAAGCCCAATTGATTTTGTGCCATTGTAGCAGGTAAGAATAATTGAGCAGTCCCTTCTGGAACCAAGTTATGTAATCCGTTAGCGACCTCTTCTACAATATCTTCAGAGGATTGGAACATACCAACTGTGCCTGTAAAGATATGGTCAAAATAGCTACGATGAGGCCATTGATTAATGATTTGAGCCATCGGATATAAACGTGTCAAAATGCTATAACACACGGGAGATGCCGTATACAGAACGACTTTTTTATCTTCATAAGATTGAAGAATCTCTTCAACCATGCCTGCATATTCTTCTACATAAGCATACAGAACCAATTCTCCCGTTTTACTATGAGCTTCGATACTTTCACGAACAGGAATTTCCCAAATAGTGCCTACATCTAGACCTTCTAAAATACCTGTGTCACTAATAAAATCAAACAATTCCACTCTAAAGGATGGTCCATAAAGAGCTTGGAATGTATTCAAATCATATGGTACAGGACCAAAGGATTCTACTGTGGATTTTTCTGCTAACGCATATAAATCATCTGCCGTTACACCCCACTCACGGGAGCTAGCATTACTAGAAATCAATTGATCTAGCACTTTAAAACGCATTAACTCATTTACAATATCAATTCCCTCAATACCATGATTAGCACAAAGGGCAATAAATTCTTCGTTATTTACTTTCATATTAAACCTTTCCGGCTGAAGGACATAGATGATTTAAAAAACATTCATTACACAAAGGCTTACGAGCCTTACACAATCTACGGCCATGATAGATTAACCAGTGGTGTGCGGCAGCCCAGTCCTTTTTTGGAATTGCCTTTTGTAACTTTTGTTCCATCTCTTCTGGCGTCTTAGCAATACCTAATTTTAATCGGTTAGACACGCGAAATACATGTGTATCTACCGCAATGGCTGGTGTACCAAATAAAACGGATACCACAACATTTGCTGTTTTACGCCCCACACCAGGCAATTCAACGAGTTGATCAAACTCACGAGGCACCTCTCCATGATATCGGTCAACTAAAATTTGACAAGTAGCAATTAAGTTTTTTGCCTTGGACTTATAAAGGCCACAATCTTTAATAAGAGTCTCTAACTTAGCAACTCCAATTTCAAGCATCTTTGCAGGATGATTAAGTTCAGGAAATAATCGTTTAGTAACAATATTAACTCGTTCATCCGTACATTGTGCTGACAAAACTACAGCAACTAATAATTCAAATTCATTTGTATACTCAAGGGCAGGTTTTGCATCAAAATAATGCTCTTGTAACAATTTCAACTGCTCTGCCTTTATCGCTTTTGTTACACGCATACAGTTCTCCTTTCTCACCTGTGAAAGTACAGACGCGTACAACTTATATCTTACCATACGTATTCATTAAGTTCTATGTTATAATAAAACATGCTATTCTAATATAGAATACAGGAGGCGCATATGAGTCATATTAACGATACATTAAAACGAATAAATGAACTAGCTGCAAAGAAAAAATCTGGGCAAGAATTAACACCAGAGGAATTAGCAGAAAAAAAAGAATTATACGAAATCTACTTAAGCTTCATTCGTGGTCAAATTACAAGCACCTTGGATCGCGTTGAATTTGTAGACCCAGAAACAGGTGAAAGAACCGCTCCTAAACGAGCTCTAGAAGATTTAGCTAAAGAAGCTGACCAAGATATTAAAGAACATAAAGATATTCACTAAGACTACAAAAGCGTACGCATGAAGGATATTTCCTAATGCGTACGCTTTTGATTTTTATTTTTACTATTTTCGCTTCTAAATAAATAAAATATATTACTAGACTAGTATCAATATTTCTATTGAGGTCCTTCTCCAGCAATGATACGTTGTGCCTCAGCATCAGATAAATCATAGTGTAAGAATGTTTTATAGAATGATTTTGTTTCTTTTGCTAAATCAATATCATTAAACAATTGAGGTTGTATGATTTGACCTGCCCATAAGATTTGTAATGCAGACTCAGCACTGTAACGATCCCAGTTGAAAGTACCTACAGGATTGCTGTAAATACGACCATTTTGTACTGCTTTAAGGCTTGCCCATTGTGGATCATTCTTAATCGCTTCAATACCTTTGCGTGATTGTGTACCACCAATAATGATAATATCAGGGTTAGCTTTAACGATTTCTTCCATTGTTACAGTAATTTGAGAACCTTTAGTAGTGATGGCATTTTTACCACCAGCGTAACGAATCCATTCGTTGATAATTGTTTTGTCCCCATCAACCTTTAATAAGTTGTCTCCACCTACAATATGTAATACAGATGGTCGGTTAGCATCATCAATACTTTTTGTTCTATCTTCAGCAAATTTAATTTTACCATCTAAGTAAGCTAGGTATTGTTTTGCCATTTCAGGGGCTTTATCACCTAATACTTCAGCTGTAATATTAATAACTTTACGCAATCCATCATAGTCTTGGAAGTTTACACGAACTGCTGGAATCCCTGCATTACGCGCCATTTCAATTTGGTTTTTATTACTTGCTAATACAACTTGAGGTTTTAATTTTTGGATTTCTTCCATTTGTACATCAGTACCTTTTACAGGTGCTGGAATTTCTTTAATGCGTGGGTACACTTGAGCGAACCAAGGCAAGCCTTGAACAGAAGTTGTGGTAGACACTAATTTATCCGCACCACCAAGCATCAATACAACTTGATTATTGGCATGCCATAAATCGGCAACCTTTGTTATATCTTTAGGAATTGTTACATCTGTTCCATCGATATCCTTTACTACACGCGTAGCAGATTGATTACCTTGTGATGCATTCTCTGTGCCACATCCAGCTAACATGAATAGAGCCGTCATAAGGGCTAATAAAAATACAATAATACGCTTCATACTTACATTCCTTTCTGACCTAATTGAGGGATAACACATACAGTACGATTAACTGTATCGCTATAGAATAAGCTTAGCTTAGTCTTATAAATCTCCTCGAGCGCTTCTAAGGTCACATCACTAACAGAATCATAAAAATCTATAGATCCACCACGACATAAACCAACACGGCTATTTAACAACAACGCCTGTTCCGGTAAATGTGTAGTGAAAATAATAGCATATCCTTGGGCGCGTAATTGATCAATTGTTTCTAAAACAATAACCTGATTACGTATATCTAAAGCAGATGTAGGCTCATCCATAAGTAATAAGCGTGTATCTTGTAACAAGGCACGACCTATAGCAACTAATTGCCGTTGACCACCACTTAAATCACGGCATGGTTTGTCCTTTAACGCCGTAATACCAAGCATGTCCATAATAGAATCAGTTTTTTCAAATTCTTCTTTACCTGGAGATGAGAACATACCGGTTCGCAAGGTAGCACCAAAGGAAATATAATCTCGTACCGTATAAGCTATATCAGCCCCTATAATCTGTGGTACAAAAGCAATTAACTTAGCCCGTTCCTTGATTGATGCAGTCATTAAGTCTACACCACTACAATAAATATGTCCTTGTTGAACATGATTAAAGCACATTAAACAGCTTAATAAGGTAGATTTGCCTACCCCATTCCTACCTAGTAACGCCAATGCATCACCAGCTTTTACAGAAAAGGATAAATTACTAAAAATATTGGGTTGGTTCTTATCATAGGCAAATGATATAGAATCAACGACGAGTTCAAATGAATCCATTAGAAGTACCTCCGTTGTTTATATAATACCCATGCAAAGAACGGTGTCCCAATAAAACCACATAAAATCCCAAGTGGAATCTCTGCAGTTGTTAAGGAACGAGCAAATAAATCAGCAATCATCAAAAAAGAAGCACTCACTAAAATCGTAGCGGGAATTAATTTTTTATGATCATTACCTACTAACATTCTAGATAAATGTGGTATAACAAGACCAACCCAGCCGATAGTACCGCTAAGACATACTGCTGCAGCTGTTAGAAGCGTAGAAATACCGATGATAACAAGTCGTTCTCGATTTACATTTACCCCTAAGCTTTGAGCCTCTTGATCAGAAAGAGACAAAATATTAAGTCTCCATCTTAAGGCTAACACTGCGATTGTGCCAATGATAATAATAGGCAATACATATAGCAAATTATCCCACGTAACCTTTGCTAGGCTTCCCAACTGCCAATAAACAATATCTTGTAACTCTGTATCAGGATCTGCAATATATTTAAGCAAACCAATTATAGCAGCCATAAATCCGGAAACGATAATACCACATAATACTAAAACGATACGCGATTGATTCTGAATCAATTTAGGCAATAACAAGGTTAAACAAACCGCCAAAATACCACCCATAAAGGCTAGTATGGCAACACCATATAACGATAAATGCAATAATATACCTATACATGCACCTACACTAGCGCCATGTGACACACCTAATAAATCTGGAGATACTAAATCGTTACGGAATACCCCTTGGTAGGCGACACCAGAAACGGCTAATGCAATACCTACAGCAATAGCCCCTAATACGCGAGGTAGTCTAATTTCCATTACTACATTATACATAGATGCATCCCATGTTATAGGTAGTACTAGAAATTTGGAAGATAAGATATTCATCACTTCATTTATGGGAATAAAGAAACGGCCTATCACGAGAGAGGCCAAAAAAATACCAATGCATATAACTAAAGTTATAAACATTGTTCTTACATATTGTTGCATAAAATACCTCAACAAACAAAAACTTCATATATGCTACCTTTAACTATACAAGATTTTACATATTAAGAATAATTAGTTTTAATAATATATTACATAAAAAAAGCCACTTGATATATGGATCAAGCAGCTTTTAGTATAAGTCTTACTTATCTATTATAATTTGCCAAGACGTTTCATAGCAGTATAAATTTTTCCTGCGAGTCCTGTCATTTGTTTTTTAGGAATACCACAGGCAGCTATACGAATACCATTTGCTAATGCAATTATATAAATATGTTCTTTCTTCAACTCTTCACAGATAGCATTTGCAGAGTCTGTAGGGATTGTAATAAAAAAACCACCACGGTAAGGTAACATGGGAAGTCCTACTTGTGCTGCTTCTTGTTTAAAAATATCAGCACGATCGCGAATTAATTGATAATAGCAATTGCGTTCAGCTTCATATTCCTTAAACTTAGCTGGATCAGCCACAATATTAGCCATTGTACGCATTGCGGGACGACAAATATTGGACCATGTGGCACGACTTGTAGATTTGTTAACTTCGAAAAACTCATCAGCTATTTCTTCATCGTCAGAGATTCCAATCATCGCACCAACGCGCTGACCATACATAGTAAATCCTTTAGATAAGCTATAACACACACAGGTGAGAATTTCTTTTGGTAAATGACTAAATTTATTGAAGAACGCACGTACCTCATCTTTTTCACCAGAGTAATCAAGATATGCTACATCAATACCAATAATCACATTATTTCGACCAATAGCAACTAAATCCTTCAGGAAATTAAGGATAGAATCCCAATCTTTATCCTCAATAGAGTAGCCGGTTGGGTTATTACCAGGTGTATTAAAGATAACAACCACATTTGTTTGTTTAGCCGCCAATTCGTTTACACGATTTTGGAATGCTTCATGATTAAAGTTATTATGTTCATCAAATAAGGAATACGTAACTAGTGTACGTCCAGTATCACTACAAATAACACGGTATGCACCCCAGTACCAATCCGCTGTTAATACTTCATCACCAGGCTCTGTATAGTTATGAATCAAATGATGAATCCCACCAGTGCCACCTGCGGTAGCAATGCTACGAATATGACCTTCTGGACGGAAATTTCCAAAACATTCTTTTTCAGCAGCACACAAAAAATCTGGAATACCCGCAATTGGTGCATAACCAACATGTTCAGAATCCGAAAGACTCAAATATTCTTCTTTAACGGTCTTAAGAAAAACTAAGTTTCCCTCTTCATCATGAATAGCACCCAACGTACCATTTACAACATTCTCACGGCCATTTTCTTTAGCATCAGCTTGAGCTTGACCAGCAGTTACGAAGATCACGTCTTTTAATTTTTTTCCTTTTGCATGCTTTGCAGCAACACTTGTCATAACTAGCACCATCCTATCTGAAATGAATATTACATATTTATCATACCTAAACTAATTTAAATATACAACGTATATTCAGTAAATATATTGTATACATAGAAAATTTAACTAACTATTAGTAACTCAACACTTATTAAATATATATAGAATATATTAAGTACCTTATTTAGAAAAAATAATTAACAAATATACAATAAAACAGTAAATATATAAAAAAAGACCACTCAAAAGAGTGGTCATCATCATTCTTAGAAGGAATAGCCTACACCAGCGTGTAAACCTTTTGCAGTTTTATCATTGCTATCTACACTATATTTATCATAGCCATAGTATACATTCAAATCTACATCAGGGCGTACTTCATATTGAGCACCTACTTGATAAGTTTGCTTAATATCATTACCCCAACCAGCCTTAGCAAAGCCGTTTACTTTATTAGTCAAAGGTACATGACCGATAACACCAGCTTGGAAACCAAGTTCAGTATCATTTGTACGAATCGCAGTACCTGCACCATATAAATTTACATTTGGATGTACTTTATAAACCAATGCTAATTGATGATCTTTAATATCACCATTTTTTGCATTTAATTTATCGTAAGAGTATTGTAATGCGGCTTTATTGGAAAGGTCGTGTTGTAAAGAAACACCGAAACCATCATTACTATTGCCGCCACCGTTAGATACGTGTTGTTTAAAAGCATAATCAGCTTGTACCTTAGTGGATCCATCACTAATTTTTGTTACAGGAGCTGCAGCAAATGCACTACCGGCTACAACTGTAGCTGCTAAAGTTAATAATACTAATTTCTTCATTTTTACCTCCTATACACATACCAACGGTATGTCTTAATAAGTTACTAATCGATAGGTATAGTAATTATACAATCTATAAATTAGCGTTTCATGAATACAGGGATATCAGGGATACCACTGTTAGTATTTGTAGTGGATGCCGGACGGGATGTAGTTGTTGTTTTACCGAATTCAGGTACATTCTTAGTATTTGAATTAAAACCAGTTGCCACAACAGTAATTTGAACTGTATCGCCTAAGCTTTCATCGATAACGGAACCGAAGATAATATTTGCATCAGGATCCGCTGCTTCAGAAATAATTTCGGCAGCTTCATTAATTTCAAACAAGCTTAAGTTTGCACTACCAGAAATATTGAGTAAGATGCCTTTTGCACCATCGATAGAGGTTTCCAACAATGGGCTATTAATAGCCATTTTAGCTGCGTCAGCAGCGCGGTTTTCACCTTCGCCAACGCCAATCCCCATCAATGCTTCGCCTTGTTCAGTCATGATAGTTTTAACATCTGCAAAATCAAGATTGATCAAGCCAGGAACTTGAATCAAGTCTGAAATGCCCTTGATACCTTGGCGAAGTACATCATCAGCTGTACGGAATGCATCGCTTAAGGAACATTTTTTATCTACAACTTGCAACAATTTATCATTAGGAATAACGATAATAGTATCTACTTTTTGAGTCAAGAATTCAATGCCTTTTTCCGCTTGTGCACGACGGCGTTTACCTTCAAAAGCGAACGGTTTAGTAACGACACCGACTGTCAATGCACCGATTTCTTTAGCACATTCTGCAACGATAGGAGCAGCACCTGTACCAGTACCACCACCCATACCAGCAGTTACGAATACCATATCAGCACCTTCAAGAGCTTTTATAATTTCTTCGCGACTTTCTTGAGCAGCCTCTTCACCGATTTGTGGATTTGCGCCTGCACCAAGACCTTTTGTAACCTTCTCACCAATTTGAATCGTTACATCCGCTTTAGATAATTCAAGCACTTGGCTTTCAGTATTAGCGGATAAAAATTGAACACCTTTAAGATCGCTATCTACCATGCGATTAACAGCGTTATTACCGCCGCCACCAACACCGATAACTTTAATATTTGCAAAATCAGACATTGAACTTCCTCCTCTTATCGTTATCTATCGTATCAATATACGTCCCAATGTATCGATTTATATACTGACAATCTTATAACAATTACATTTATTTTACACTAAAATTTAAAAACTTTCCACTATATAGAATGTGATTTATTAGAATCGCTTAGTCATAATAATCTTACGTATAGCTCCTACATTAATAAATACATGCAATCCAAATCCAATAAGAGCTACGTAATATAGGTTAATTCCTATGAGGTCACCTACATATACAAGAATAACAGCTAACACAACATTTGAAAAGAAACCAAGCACAAAATTACTAAGATCAAAGGTTCGTTCCAATGCAGCTCGGCTACCACCAAATACAGCATCTAGTGCAGCCAGAACAGCGACTGATGTGTAATTTGCATAACTTATAGGTATATGAAATGGTGAAAGCCACCCTAATGTAGTACCTACAATTAGACCAATAATGGCAAAGATATAAATATTCATTCTTTACCTCCTGTTTCATTAGGCTTTATATGCTCTTCTCTGAAGGTTCCTGTAAAAGCTGGAATAGCTAATTCATTTTCTTCCTTTATGGTTACCTTTATGCCCCAGTGTTTCAAGGAGTCTACCACACCGCCTCGCATGGTGAGCGCAGAATTTAATGTTTTTGGATCCCCAATCGCTTTAACTGTAAAAGGAGCCCCAAAAACCTTACCATTCACAGTAATAGTTGGACCAGAGCATCGTATTTCAGAAGTCCCTATGAGACGTTGATCATTGATAGCTATCGCCTCAGCCCCACCAGCTCGCAATTCATTAACAATACGTAAAATATCTTCATCATGAATTACATATAAATTAGGATTTTCACCACTTTGAATTGGCTTTAAGCTATCCTCGATTAATACACTAACACCCGTACCTTTAACATTAGTTAAAGCAGCTTTCATCATCAACTGTTCGTCTGCTTTAACATTGCTAGTAGCACCAGACTGTTTAAGCTCTTCTATTTGTTTTAACAATGCATCACGTTCACTTTGGGCCTCTCGCAATTGTACAGCTAAATCACCAGCTCGTTGTAAACGGATATTTTCTTCTATATTATCTTGAGTCATCTTATATTGGGTGACAACCATGAAACCCAATATACAACTGACTAAGGCTATTGCCCACCGTTCGTGTCTCACGACAATCATCTACCTTTTATCTTCAACATGACCTTGCTTATCTTGTTTTTTATCATCCCTCTTAGTAGATGAATCTTCTGTATTCTTTGTTCCAGGCTGATGCTTTTTAACTTCCGGTATTACATCAGTTTTTATATATGGCGATGAAACATTAACATCTATATATTGCACATTGCTATGTGTTGTCTTAATATCTTGTAACATGGACTGAGTTAACTCGGCTTTTTTAGGTAAATCTTTACTATCCCCTAATCTAATTTGCACCCCCGATACGGTATAAGCCATTATTGCATCAGGATCTCCTATATTGACTTCTGCAATATTCTTGAAGGTGCTCTCATCAAGAGAGTTCAAGTATTCAAGAGCCGCCAAAATGGGCTTATCCACAACGGTATCACCTAACAAAATATTTCCCGCCTTAACGCCTGATATCATCGGTACCGACGTATCTTGTATTGCAGGCTCTGATGCAATCACTTGACCTTTGCTGTCAAGTGTTAAATAACCAAACTGAGCTGGTACAACTGCAACAGCCTTGCGTTCTATGACACGTACAACCATTGTAAATGGCAATTGATAACTAATTTGGGCCTCTTCAACCCGTAAGTCTTTCGCCAATCTAGTTTTTAATTTCTCTGTACTAATTTGCAATATATTTACAGGTTCATGAATATCCCCTGCTACCATTACATCTTGTACAGTTACCTTATCCGATCCTACAATTTTTAAGGATCCAAAAGGAATAGGTAGTGTAAACAATCCCACCAACACGAGAGTAACTGCACCACCGATTTTTAACACTCGTTTTCTAAATACAGCCCGTTCATCATGAACAGGTGTAGAAGACTGCATCTCCCCAGAGTTGGATGGATGGTATTGCTTATCATCCATAGATAACTCCTTATGTTCTATTCAGCCCTTAAAATTTCCCTATACTAGCTGTTAATAGAATCTTTTCACATAATGTTGGAAAGTCAATTCCCATTTCTTTAGCTGCCTTTGGTACTAAAGACGTTGCCGTCATACCTGGCACAGTATTGTATTCTAGAACATACATATTATCTGCATGATCTGTCATAATATCAACACGAATAACCCCACTGCCTTGTACTTCGCGATACACAAGTTCCCCTATGCGTTGCATTTCAGCAGTCATTTCTTCACTAATAGGCGCAGGTACTAAATATTCTGTAGCACCTACAGTATATTTACTGGTATAGTCATACTCCCCAGAATGTGGACGGATTTCAATTACTGACAATGCCTTTCCGTCAAGAACGGATACTGTAAATTCGCGACCATCAAGAAATTGCTCTACTACAAGAATCGGATCATATTTTAGCGCTTCTGTAACAGCAGCCTCCAATTGTGCCTCATCACGAACGATGGTAACGCCAATACTAGAGCCTTGAGTAGCAGATTTCACCACTACAGGAATCGTAAATTGTTTACGAATATGTCCTATAATAGCTTCTGCAGATTCTAAATTACCATTAAAGGATTCAGAAGTAGCTGTTGGAATATTAGCCCCTTTGAAAACATCTTTGCTTACTTTTTTATTCATTCCTACCGCATGAGCCATGATGCCCGATCCAGTATATGGAATTTCTGCCATTTCAAGTAAGCCTTGTAATGCACCATCTTCACCATAACGACCGTGAATTGCATTAAATACAATCTCTCCATCTAAGGATTCAATGTCTTTTAAAACAGTACGAGGATTAAGTTCTAATGTTTGGGCATTATACCCTTTACTTTCAAGTGCTTCCGCAATAGCAGCGCCAGTACGGCGAGATACTTCAGCCTCTTTGGAAGGGCCACCCATCAATACGATTATTTTTCTATCTTTCATTGTAAGCCTTCCTCCAATATAGCTAATAATTTAGGTCCATATTGATTAATAGAACCGGCACCCATTGTGATAACCAGATCGTTAGGTCGCACAATTTTTGCCAATACAGCCGGTATATCATCAACAGATGGTACATAATGTACAACCTTATTTGTAGCAGCTTCAACAGCGTCAGGAATAGTACGTCCATCGATACCTGCAATCGGATCTTCACCAGAACTGTAAATATCTGTCATATATATTTCATCAGCACTTGTAAAAGCAGTGGCAAATTCATCTTTCAACAAGCTTGTACGTGTATACCGATGCGGTTGAAACACACAAATAACGCGATGTTTTTCAAGTTCTTTTGCTGCTCTTAAGGTCGCTTTAATTTCTGTTGGATGATGTGCATAATCATCGACAACCCAGACGCCAGCAACATGACCTTTTGTTTCAAAACGTCGTTTTGCACCGATAAATTTACCTAACGCTTTTGTAATAAACCGATTCTCTACACCGCAACATTCATGAGCCACAATAAAGGCTGCCAATGAGTTTAATACATTATGTTCTCCAGGCACGCGCAAGCTGATACGGCTTATATTAATGCCTTTATGATATACATCATATACCAAGGAAGAGTCCACATAATGAATATTTTTTGCTACATAATCATTATTATCCTCTAAGCCATATGTAATAAAAGTACGTTTTACGCGGCTCATAACATAACGAATATTTTCATTATCACCACATACGATAGCCTTGCCCGCTTCTGGTAACGTTTCGACGAACTCACAGAAAGCGTTTAACAAGTTATCCATAGTCTTATAATGATCCATATGATCATCTTCAATATTAGTTATAACGATAGTATGTGGATGCAATTTTAAAAATGAACCATCGCTCTCATCCGCTTCCACAACTGAAAAATGGCCTTTCCCAAGGCAACTGCTACCCTTGAGATAATCTACTTCGCCACCGATAATTACCGTAGGGTCCGCATTAGCCTCCACTAAAATTTGTCCAATCATTGAAGTTGTAGATGTTTTACCATGCGCACCAGCTACTGCGATACCATCTGTTACATCTAATACAGCCTTTACAATATCAGAACGATGTAAAATGGTAATCCCTTGCTCTTTAGCGGCAACAATTTCAGGATTGTCTTCACGAATCGCTGTAGAACGAACTATGGCATCAACACCATTTACATATTCTTTATTATGACCGATATGCACCGTGGCACCCATATCTCTAAACTTAGAAATCACTGCAGATTCAGCAATATCTGAACCAGATACATCATAACCTTTTTGAATCAAAATATTCGCTATCGCACGCATACCAGATCCACCAATACCGATAAGGTGAATTTTGTGAATACCGTCTAACATAAAACCTCTCCTTGTTACTTTGCAATAGATAAAGCTAATTTTGCAATATCATGAGCCGCATTCGGTTTCCCCAATTGCAATGCTCGGTCTCCCATTTGTGCCAACAAATCACGGTTGGCCATAAACATCTCGATTTCCCCTATTAAATCGTGAGCACTCAACATTTTATCTACAATCATATGAGCCGCCCCTTCTTGTACAAAGATACGTGCATTATAGGTTTGATGATCTTCCGCTGCGTATGGATACGGTATCAATACGGATGGAATACCGCGAACTGCTAATTCTGCTAGACCTATAGCACCAGATCTAAATACTGCTAAATCGGCTGCTGCTAGTGCTTTTGGCATATCATGTAAATACGGCAAAATCAAAGATGAACTACCTAAACCATCCCCATCGGTAATACCCAATTGGGATAAAACAGATTCATATTCTCCGTTTCCCGTAATATGGATTAATTTAATACCTTTCACACCTTGGAAGTGTTTATGTACATCTATCATAGCATTGTTAATAGTTCTCGCCCCTCGAGAACCTCCAGCTATGAGTACTGTAAAAGTATCATCACTTAAGTTGAAATAGTTACGTCCCTCTGTTCTCGAATCAACTAGCACATCTGGACGAACAGGATTCCCTGTATAGACTACGCGCTTTGCTTTAGAAAACGATGCTTCTGCATCCTTATAGCCTAGGGCTACCACATCAACAAAACGGCTCAGAATTTTATTAGTAATACCTGCTATGACATTCTGTTCTTGAATTATAGTAGGAATATTATGTAATGCTGCAGCCAAGAGAACAGGCCCACATACATAACCACCAGTACCAATAACCACATCAGGTTTAAACTTACAAACTATGGCATTAGCTTTTACAATGCCTAAAGCAGTTTTACCTAATGTAACTAATGTACCTAACGATAATTGACGCTGCAAGCCTTGCACAGGAATCGTAGTAAACTCTATCCCCTCTTTAGGAACTAATGTAGCCTCGAGACCTTGCTTGGTACCAACATATAACACCTTTGCATCAGGATTTTGTTTCATAATTTCCTTATATATAGTTATTGCTGGATATATATGTCCACCAGTGCCACCACCTGAAATAATAACACGTTTCATTAATGGTGTCCTCCCTCTTGCAACATATGAACACAACGTTTAAAGTCATCTCCACGCTCTTCAAAACAGCTGTACCAATCAAAGCTTGAACAAGCCGGAGATAATAGCACAATATCGCCAGTCTCTGCCAATTTATAGCCTTGTTCTACGGCTTCTTTCATGGATAAAGCACGATAAATCGGCTTCACACCAGCCTCTTTTGCAGCCGTCTCAAAACGATCTGCTGCTTCCCCCATGAAAATAACAGCTTTAGTCTTCTCCTTAACTAACTCCATGAAGTCTTCTAAAGGCGTCATTTTATCATGACCACCAGCTAATAGAATAACTTGTTGATCAAAGGATTCTAATGCTTTAACCACAGAATCTACATTAGTCGCTTTAGAATCATTATAAAATGTAATACCATCAATCGTCTTAACGCGTTCTAAACGATGTTCAACGCCATGGAACTCACTAATAATACGATGAATTGTTTCTACAGGTACGCCCAATGCATGAGATAAAGCAATAACGGTCAATATGTTTTCAATATTATGACTGCCTGGAATATGAATATCTTCATTTCCAATAACAAATTTTGCTACCCCATCTTTAGCAATATAACATTGCCCATCAGCATAATAAGCGCCATTCTCTACGGCTTTTTTTTGACTAATTTTTAGAATATGACTAGGCGAACGATGTTCCATATCAGCTACAACGGGATCATCTATATTCAACACTAAATAATCTGTACTTAATTGATTTTCAAAGATGCGTTCCTTCGCAGCAATATAGTTTTCCATCGTCTTATGACGAGCTAAGTGATCTGGAGTAATATTGAGCATAATAGCCCCAATAGGCCTAAAATACTTGATTGTCTCTAATTGATAACTAGATAATTCAGCTACCAAAAAACCGCCTGCAGGCATAGAATACGCCACTTCACTAAGGGAATCCCCAATATTTCCACCGACGTGAACTGGTTTTCCAGAGCCTTCTAGTACTTTAGTTAATAAGGTTGTTGTCGTAGTCTTACCATTTGTACCAGTAACAGCTACGATAGGTGATTTAGATACTTCATAAGCTAATTCTACTTCACTGACCACGTCAATACCACGGGCATGTGCTGCTTTTACAATCGGAATGTCTAAAGAAATACCTGGAGAAATAACGATACGATCCACGCCATCTAGCAAGGATTCATCTTGACGTCCTGTAATAATATTTACCCCTGCCGCAACGAGTCGTTTCTCCTCAGCCGTAGGCAGTGTCATAGGCTTATAATCATTTAACACAACATGCGCACCCACTTGGGCTAATACCCAAGATGCACCTATACCGCTGGCTCCAGCTCCAAGAACAAGTATATGTTTATCTCCATATTCCATCTATATCACCTAAACTATTTATAAAATTAATGTATCCTATCTAATAAGCATACCATTATTTACAACTTCCGTTAAGTATTATCTTATAAAGTTATAGTCGCTAAAAGTACACCAATAATGGCTAAAACAGCTCCACCAAACCAGAAGCGATTAACAACTGTTTGTTCTGCCCATCCGGAAAGTTCAAAATGGTGATGAATAGGACTCATCTTAAAAACACGCACACCACGTGTTTTGAAAGAAATAACTTGAATAATAACAGATAATGCTTCCATAACAAAAATGCCACCAATCACCACAAGTAGCAATTCTGTTTTAGTTAAAATAGCCATTGCTGCAAAGGCACCACCTAATGCCAAAGAGCCTGTATCCCCCATGAATACTTTTGCAGGGTTCACATTATATACCAAAAAGCCAAGACATACAGCTGCTATTATAGCGCCGAAGTACGCAACACTTTCAGCACCAATAGAATTTGTCATCGATGCAGCCATCAGACCAATAACAGAGAATGCTATCGCCGCCACTGCTGATGTACCACCAGCAAGACCATCAAGACCATCGGTTAAATTTACTGCATTTGTAGCTCCTACAATAATCAAAAATGCCAATACATAATAACCCCATCCCAATTGTAATTGTGTATCTACAACAGGAATCCATAATGTGGTAGGAACAACCATAATCTCAGTAATGCAATAACAGAATACGGCAGCCAATATAAATTGTCCAAGTAATTTTTGCTTCGCTGTTAAACCAAGATTGCGTTTTTTTACAGCTTTTACAAAATCATCAAAAAAACCTAATAAACAATGACCCAGTGTTAAGAATAATAACATTCCTGTGCCCACATTCCATGGTGCAAACAATGCCACGCCAATAATAAGGGCCACCATCATGAAAGCACCACCCATTGTTGGCGTACCGGCTTTTGCTTGATGACTTTCAGGGCCTTCTTCACGAATACTTTGTTGTGCGTGCAAAGAACGCAACATAGGAATAGCAATTTTACCTAGCACTACCGTAATGATGAAAGTCGCTACGAAGGCTAATAGAATGTGATTTATCATATGAATCCTCTACTTATTAATAAATAGGACGGCTAGATATAACTAGCCGTTACCTATTATTCTCGATCCTTTAATTCTTCAACAACGCGCTCCATTCGTAAACCACGAGAACCTTTCACAAGGATAACATCCCCTTTTTCACGAATATCACTATATGCGTTGGCCATTTCTAAATGGCTGTTACAACGGAATGTAGTTAAACCCGCTTTTTTTGCTTCCTTTGCAATGAAGGCAGCAGCATCACCAAAGGTGAATACAACACTATACCCCTCTTCAGCAAGCAAATGGCCGATTTCACGATGTGCTTCTTCAGAGAAGTCGCCGAGCTCGAGCATATCGCCTAGCATCGCAATTTTACGCTTACCTTCTAATTGACCAAGTGCTTTAATAGCTTCTGCCATGGATGAAGGGTTTGCATTATAAGCATCATTTAAGATAACAATATCTTCAAATGGGACGATTTCTTGACGCATTGGAGTTCCACTAAATTCACTCAAACCTTTGCGAATTGTGTTAGATTTAATGCCTAGCACTCGACCTGCAACAATAGCCGCCAATGCATCATATACATTGTGTTCACCAATCATAGGCAAGAAGATATCAAAAACTTCATCATAACACTTACAAGTGAACTTAATACCGTCTTTTTTATAGCGCAGATGGCTACCAATACAAGTAGCATTCCGTTCAATACCATAGGTAATTGTTTTACCCTTAGCTAAACGATCCATAGCTTTTACATATGGATCATCTTCATTAAGGATAGCCACGCTGTTTTCAGGCAAGCAACGAATCAATTCACCTTTCGCTTCGGCAATGGCTTCTCGAGAACCTAAAAGCTCGATATGACTAGTACCAACATTAGTAATAATCCCCATCGTTGGTTCTGCAATCAAGGCCAGTTCTTCAATTTGTCCGAGCCCACGCATACCCATTTCAACAACACAGGCTTCATGCTCAGCGGTCAAACGTAACAAGGTTTTTGGCAAGCCAATTTCATTATTAAAATTTTTCTCAGTTTTTAATACATTAAATTCTGTGCCAAGTACGGCTGCCACCATTTCCTTTGTCGTAGTCTTACCAGAGGAACCAGTAATAGCAACTACAGGAATATCAAAGCGGCGACGATGATATCGTGCTAAGTTTTGATATGCTACCAAAGTATTGTCTACCTCGATGCAAGCAATACCTTCTACAGAACGTCCTTTTTCAACGATAGCCCCTGTAGCACCTTTTTCGATAGCCGCATTGATAAAATCATGGCCATCAAAGGTATCACCTTTTAAGGCTACAAATAAAAAGCCTGATTCAATAGTTCTTGTATCAGTAGACACATCTAAAAACTTAATATTATCGGTATGTGCACTCGTCCCCTTTGTGGCCTGCAGTACTTGAGACAATGTAAATTCTGCCATATTAGATCTCCTTGAGGGCTGCTCGCGCCTCTTCACGATCATCAAAATGGATCGTTTTATCCTTTAAGATTTGGTAATCCTCATGCCCCTTACCTGCAATGAGTACAATATCCCCAGGTTTTGCATGTTGTATTGCATGTTGAATCGCTTCCCTACGATCAACGATAACTTCATAGTGAGTTCCTTCTCGAAGGCCGTCTTTAACGCCGACTTCCACATCTTTAACAATTTGTACAGGATCCTCTGTACGTGGATTATCAGATGTAACATACACAACATCACCGTATTGTGCCGCAATGCGTCCCATAATAGGACGTTTGGTTGCATCTCGGTCACCGCCACAGCCAAAGACTACAATAATACGATTTTCTTGAATAGCCTTTGCTGTTTGTAAAATATTTTCTAACCCATCTGGTGTATGTGCATAGTCTACAACAACAGCAAATGGTTGACCTTCTTCAATCAATTCAAAACGACCAGGTACAGCACTAAATGTTTTCAACGCTTTATCGATGTCTTCCATGGAAATACCTTCTAATAGGCAGGCACCAATAGCTGCTAATGTATTATACACATTAAACAAGCCAGTCGTATTCATTGCAACTGTATAATCATGACCATCATAAAATACCGTGTAACAGCTAGACTTTGGCGTCATATTAACGTCATGAGCATTCAATGTGCCGCTACCCTCAATACTATAGGTAATGATAGGGGCTGTAGTTTTTTCAACAACCCGATGTCCATAGGCATCATCAATATTGATGACAGCACCCTTACCAGATTTTATCTGGTTTGGTTTGCTAACCTGTTCAAATAGTTTACATTTAGCTGCCAAGTAATTTTCAAATGTTTTGTGAAAGTCTAAATGATCTTGTGTAAGATTTGTGAATATAGCCGTATCATACTCAACACCAGATACGCGTCCCAAAGCCAATGCATGGGAAGATACTTCCATTACACAATGTGTAACGCCCTCTTCCACCATTTGATGCAAAATATGTTGTAAATCTACTACGTCAGGGGTCGTGTTATGAATCGGATATGATGTATCGCCAATCATGATATGAACGGTACCAATCACACCGACCTTATGACCTTGAGCTTTCAAAATATGACGAATCATATGAGTTGTAGTCGTTTTACCATTAGTACCAGTAACACCAATCATGCGCATGGAATTGGCTGGATAATCAAAAAAGTATGGCACACAAGACATCATAGCCGCACGTGTATCTTCAACAGTGATAACACAAACATCACTACTTATCTCAACAGGTTTAGATACTAATACAGCTACTGCCCCAGCCTCAACAGCTTTATTAACATAATCATGTCCATCGACAGTAGCACCATCTAAAGCAATAAATAAACTACCTGCTTTTACAGCACGAGAATCAGCGGTAACATCTAAAATTTCAATAGCTGTATTACCTTCTACATGCGGTGCATGTAAGGTTTTTACTATATCTTGTAAGTGTTTCATATACAATCTCCTTTACACGCAAAGGAAAGCAGCCCAATACGAGCTGCTTCGCCTGCTAGTCTATAATTTGCTGTTTCTCTTGTACATTACGTTCAGTAACAGCGCTTTTTGTGCTATAAACAAAAGAATCAGGCAAAACCATTCCTAGTTGTTCTTCTGCGATTTGTTGGATACGTACAGGAGACTTCAAGGAAGCCACTTCAACGTCCAATGCATCGTTATCTTTTGTTAATTGTACTACAGCTTGCTGTGTTTTAACTACCTCATAGCCCAACTTTGTACTGTATGCATTCATAACCATCATAATAAGCAAACATGCAACTAATGCAGCAATACCATATACAACTTGCCACATCATAGGACTTAAATCTAAAGCTACGTTTGCACTACGTCTTCTCCCTTGTGCAATAACCAACATATCACCTTTTACTTGGCCCACAACAGCCTTTCTCGCTAACATAACACTTAACCCCTTCCAAATCTACAACTTTACTGCTACGCGCAATTTAGCGCTTCTAGCTCTCGGATTAACTTCAATCTCCCCTATACTTGGCTCTATAGCCTTATTCTTTGCCTTTACAACTGCCTTGTGATTACAAACACACACAGGCAATTGTGGAGGACATATACATGCAGTACTTAACTCTTTAAAAGTTTGCTTTGTAATTCGATCTTCCAAGGAGTGGAATGTAATAACTCCAATCATTCCCTTTGGTTTTAACATCGATACAGCATCTACAAAACTATCATGCAAAATTGCTAATTCTCTATTTACTTCAATACGTATGGCCTGAAACGTCCGTTTTGCCGGATGAGGTCCATCTTGTCGCGCCTTTGCAGGTATTGCATTCTTAATAATTCTAACTAACTCACCAGTAGTAGTAATTCTTTTTTCTTGACGTGCTTCAACAATAAACTCGACAATTCGTTTAGCCCATCGTTCCTCCCCATAATCACGGATAATTTGCAGTAATTGTTCACTGTCATATTCATTGACAATTTCCTCTGCCATGAGAGGTGCATCTTTATCCATTCGCATATCAAGAGGTCCATCATTCATATATGAAAAACCTCGTTCAGGAGTATCTAGTTGATAGCTGGATACACCAAGATCAAATATAAAGCCATCGACTTCATAAATGCCTGCATTTTGGAGGGCTTCTTTTAAGTTAGAAAAGTTTGTAGGTATCGTTAACACCTGACATTTCAAATCAGATAAACGCTGTCGAGCTACACTCAAAGCATCTTCATCTTGATCTAAACCTATAATCATGCCTTCTGGATCTAGCATCTCACCCACTGCGTGAGCATGTCCTGCCCCACCGAGGGTACAGTCCACATAAATGCCTTTTGGATTAGTTACGACAGAGTCCACCGTTTCACGTAAAAGTACGCTAGTATGATTAAATTCCATCATAGCCTCCTATAACATAATCCCTTCAAGCCCTTCAACTAATTCTTCCATGCTTTCAGCCACTTGCTCATCATAGAAATCGTATTTTTCACGGCTCCAAATTTCAACGTGGTCTCCAGCACCTACAATAACAGCCTGTTTATCGAGGCTTGCATATTCACGTAGTGGTACAGGAATGAGGACACGACCTTGTTTATCATATTCAAGCTCAGCAGCACTACCAAAAACAAAACGTTTTAAGGCACGCACGCTAGCTTTAGTGGAAGATTGTGATTGTAAAGCAGTGGAAATTTTCTTCCATGCCTCTTCGGTGTAAATAGCCAAGCAGTTATCTAGGCCTTTTGTAACGATGCACAAATCGCCTAGTTGTTCACGTATTTTCGCAGGTATAATCATCCGCCCTTTTGTATCAATGGTGTGATTATATTCACCCATGAACATACGTATCACCGCCTTTCTCTATTTCTTATCCACCACTATATGGTAAATTCTACCACAATTCCCCACCTTCTACAACAAAAAATCCATTTTTATCCCACTTTTTTATATTTTTCTTGTTTAATCTCTATTTTTCTCCACTTTTCTACAATACATATGTTCGATTAAATATTTAAAACTAATCAATTTAAACCACTCTCTACCACAATGATGAAATACCACGCCTTAAATGGACATAAACCCCACTTTTAGATGTATTATGTTTAGCAACTCAATGTATTATGTTTAGTAATTCATAAACGTTAAATATATTTAGGTCTATATTAAAAAAGCACAAAAAAACCTCATCAATGTACAACAATACATTGATGAGGTTTTGCCTCTATTTATATAGTTTTGATCTATAATATTAGAATTTAGATTCGATAGCCGCTTGAAGATCGCCTTTAGGCAAGAAACCAATTTTACGGTCTACTACTTCACCATCTTTTAAGATAACGAATGTAGGCAATACTTCAACTTGTAAGTTACGTGCTAATTCTGGTTCTTCATCAGCGTTTACTTTTACAAAGTTAGCTTTACCTTCAAGCTCACCTGCAATTTCTTCAATGATTGGCATCATACGTACGCAATAACCGCACCATGGAGCCCAGAAGTCAACAACAGTAACACCACCTTGGTTTACTAAATCTTGATATTCAGCAGTTTTTAAATCTTTTAATTCGCTCATTGTACCCTCCTACGGTAATTGAACTAATACACAATCTTGAATGACATGCAGATCTAAAGCATGTGCTTTTTCAACAACAGATGGTTTATCCGCCCCCGGTTGCAACCACACAACAGAAATGCCAAGTTCTTTGCATTCATCAAGTGCAGCTAACCCTACTGCTTCTGGTACAACAAAATCTACCACAGCAGGCACAACGGGAAGTGCAGAAAGACTAGAGTAACAAGTGTCTCCATCTATTTCTGCAATATTAGGATTGACTGGATATACTTCATATCCGTGATCTTTAAGACATTTATAAATCTTATAACCGAACTTTTCGGTTTTATGGGTAGCTCCAATAACGGCCCATACTTTTTGATCTAAAGCTTGTTGAATTGTCATTTCGACCACCTCTTATATACTATTATAAATGAATATCGAACATTGTCAATATATTATATCGAATTATATAGTTAAAGAATTATTCTCTTTTAGCAAACATTCTATAACATAAAGCAATACTATTTTCTTACGTTATTCTTTGATTTGTATCTCAATCGTTTTCTGACTAAGACTAGGTAAATTTAAATCAATCTCAATTAATTCAGATAAACTGATTTCTCTACGACTTAATGTATGAGCTTCAACTAAGCCCCCTACAATAGCCAGCTCACCTAAAATTCTATTAGGAGACCACTGATTTTCACGCAATTCTCGAATAGTAATACTCTTTTGTCGCTTAGACAATCTATGTCCTTCAGAATCAATTAATAATGGAGCATGCCCATAAGAAGGTATTTGTATATTTTTAGAATTGAAACTGGTTTGTAATGTTTTATATAAATATATTTGCTGCCCCGTAGTCTCTAGTAAATCATCTCCACGAATGACCTCCGTTATCCCCATAACAATATCATCCAGTACGACAGCTAAATTATAGGCATACATACCATCACCACGACGCAATACATAATCATCTAATTCACCTTCTAAATGAATATGTTGAAAGCCTTGCCAACGATCCACGAAATCTAAATCACAAGAATTAACGGCTAAACGCAAAGATGGCTCCTTAGACATCATAAATTCTTTTATCAATTTATCCTCTAGATGACGGCAATGGCCATCGTAACGATGAATTACATCGCCGACATGGGGTGCCGAAGCAATAGACTGGAGCCTTGTACGATTACAAAAGCAAGGATAAATTAGTTTTTCTGATGCAAGATGTTCTAATATTTCTCCATAATATGTTTGCCGTTCACTTTGCCAATATGTTGATTCTGGACCACCAACACGAGGTCCTTCATCCCATTCAAAGCCTAGCCACTCTAAATCATCTAATAGAGCTTCCCCTAAATCCCGTTTAGAACGTTGGATGTCTATATCCTCCATTCGCACAACATACTGCCCTTTTTGTTGCCTCGTAGAAACATAGGATAAGAGGGCTATCCACACATTGCCAAGATGGATATATCCTGTGGGGCTTGGAGCAAATCGGCCTTTCATAATGGACCCTCCTACAGTACAAAACAAGTGGCATATCCCGTAGAATTACACAGAATATGCCACCATACATGATATAAGACAATTATCCTAGAGAAATGATGTTATCGAATACCTTACCAGCGTCTTTAATTTTTTGTTCGTTCCCCATTGTACAAATATGATTATCCTTCAATACGGGTTCAACCACATCTGCTAAAGCAACGATATCCTCTGGCTTACAAGCGATAACTTGTTTACGAAACTCTACCTTATCCTCTAGTTTAGCACCGCTAAAATACATCCCCATCGCACGTGGGCCACGCAACGCAGGAGTCATAGGCAAGTCCAAGGAGCTCATAGTACCGATAATATATTTACGCATCTCACGATTAGTCAACGTAAACTCACGAAGATATTGAGGTAATTCTTTATATACATTTAATGTTTCTACCAAGTTTGGATCTCGATAGCTACAGAAAATCATATTCCCATCATCATAGAAGTTTGCAAAGGCACCGTAAGCACCACCTTGTACACGAATGCGAATCCAAAGATATTCATAGCGTAAAATCGTCTCTAATACACTCATTGGGCCTACGTGTTTATACCCATGGTCTACAAAGTTACCACCTTGAGCTACGTATTGAACCTTACCAGCTGTAACGATACCATCATTACCAGACAAACGTGTAATCTTTAATTTATCATTACTTAACTCAGTAGTATCCCAGGTTTCAATCAATGGTTTCATAAGATGTTCAAAGGCTTCTAATTCGCCTTCTTCACCAACGAACATGATATCCACATTGTTAGCACGGAAAATCTTACGAGCTACATCAGCTAATTTTTCTGGCAATAATGGTAATGCCGCAGGATTAGAAGCCAACTCGCTAATCTTTTGATAGTAACCAAAGTTACCATTATCTCTAAATTTACCAACTGCAGACACTTGAGCCATAACACGTTGACTTACGATGGAATTACCACGACGGAATGCTTCATTATCCCAAATAGCTTTGCTTTCTTGAACAAGTTCAGTCAAGCGTCTATCGTCACTATAATCTGCTTTTTGTACTACTTCGTTAATCAAACGGCATAAGTCAGGTAATTTAGAATGCAAAGCTTTAGCTCGAACAATCATGAGAGGCGTAAATTCATCACGCTTACCATCTTTGCTAATAGCCGTAATATCTGAGCTTAAACCACCAAGATTCATATTGATATCTTTCGCCAATGCTTCATAGCCACGTTCAGATGTGTCAATACGACCAATAATATCACTTAAAATATCGGCGTAGAACAATTCATCTTCTGTAAGACAGCTTAAATTAAAGTAAAGCCCTACATAGTTGATGCCTTTTGTGAAAGTAGGCACAAAATGTACTGTAGTGTTGCCAATTTTACTTTCACGACGTTCTACCTCTTCAATATTAGGATTTAAATCTGATAATTCAAGCAATGGTATCGATGCTAACGCTTCGTCGCTATCTGGAGCCTCTTGACGAAGTTTAAGTCGTTTTGTTTGCTCTACAATTGCTTCGATTTCTTCTGGAGACATCTTAGCTTTTACAGAAGCTAAATGTTCTTTAACCTCTGCATCCTTGCGCTCTTGAAGACCCCGTTCAGGATAAATAGAAACAAGCACTTTATGATTGTTATTTAAGATAGATTGACGAATTAAATCTTCAAAGTACGTACCGGATAAGCCCTTACGAATATTCACTAATGCTTCTTCGTAGTGTAATAACTCGAGTGGATCATTGTCATATAGCCAGTTATCCATCATACGGATAACATACGCTAAACCAATTGGCCGACCTCCAAAGTCACTTTCACGAAGAGCAAACTCAATGCTATTCAAGGAAGCTTCTAATAATTCTTTATCTAAACCATTATCACAAAGTTCTTGCAATGTAGACTCCACAATGCGTTGCAACTCAGCTTGTTTATCGAGATTGGAACCAGTTGCTTGCACGGTCCACAAAGGTTGACGAATACTATCAAGATAATAGCCACTCACATCAGAGCCAATACCTGCTTTCACCAAAGCCTGTTTAAGAGGAGCCGCAGGAGATGTCAACAATGCATGTGTTAATACCTCAAAAGCCAAGCTATGCTCAGGCGTTACATCAGGTAAAACATAGGCAAAGGAATGTAAAGTTCGGTTGTCTGTTGGCTCTTCAGAACCTACGCTATATGGATAGCTTACCACCTTACCTTTTGTAAATGGAGTTTGTATACCAACCTCTGTATTAACCTCAATAGCATCAAAATGACTTAAGTACTCATCATTCAAGAATGCCAATTGCTCTTCAATATTCATATCACCATAAAGGAAGATATAACTATTGGACGGATGATAATGAACTCGATAGAACTCTTGGAACTCTTCATAAGTTAAGTCTGTAATATGGTCAGGATCTCCACCAGAATCAACACCATAAGTGGTATCTGGGAAAAGTTCACGCATCATTTGGCGTTCTAGAACGGAATCCGGAGAGGAATAAACCCCCTTCATCTCATTAAATACAACACCTTTATAGGTAAGTTCATCGTCCGCACTATCTAATTCATAATGCCAACCTTCTTGCATTACGATTTCCGCATCTTCACGAACGCGTGGATACAATACAGCATCAAGATATACGTCCATCAAGTTGTGGAAGTCTTTATCATTCTTACTGGCTACAGGATACATTGTTTTATCAGGGTAAGTCATAGCGTTTAAGAACGTGTTTAAAGATCCTTTAACAAGCTCAACAAATGGCTCTTTTAAAGGAAACTTACGAGAACCACATAAAACGGAATGTTCCATAATATGTGCCACACCAGTACTATTATGTGGTGTTGTTCTAAAAGCGATATTGAATACTTTATTAGAATCTGGTGAATCAATATAAATTAAACGAGCACCAGACTTTTCATGTTTCATTTCATAAGCGGTACCATTGATCTCATCAATGCGCTCAATGCGGTCAAGGCGAAAGCCAGAATAAACTTTATTTATTTCCATGCTGTCCCTTCTTTCTATACTAATATAATGATTTCTCTCTGAATAATTTATTATATCATATCGATGACTCTATATATAGATGTTAAGAATAATTATCGAATTACAAAACCCCATAGGCAAGTATACCCATGGGGTTCATATTATTTATTATGTTGCATCTGCCACTTTTGATTACGACGCAAGGTTAATAAGCCTTCTAACACGGCTTCGAATTGTATAAAACTCAATGTATATGGTTGATACATATCTGGTACAACCTTGTAAGTAATAGTAACCTCAGACTTATCGTAATCATAGAAGATACCATGTAAATTACTCATTGTTGTATAACCAGTTTGAGCTTGTTCCAATGTTGGAATAGGCTGATTTTTTAGATTTCCTAGTAGATCGCTAATGAAACCTTCCTTACGACCTTGGTCATTGAGCATTTCATCCATAAAACTACGTAGACTATCCATGCAGTGATTAACCTCGTTGATCTAACAATAAGCCATTATGAATTACACGAACAGCATCTTTTACGCGATCTTCAGCAACAAGACAAGAAATACTAATTTCAGAAGTAGAAATGATTTCAATATTGATACCTTCTTGGCTCAAGATATCAAACATTTGCGCAGCTACACCAGGTTGTCCTAACATGCCTGCACCAATAATGGAAACTTTCGCCATTTTTTCGTCAATATTAACAGCTTCAATATCTACTGCTTTTTGTAATTCTTCTAATACTTCTCGAGCTAATACCACATCATCCATAGCTACTGTAAAGATAAGATCAGTTTTTGGTTCTCCTACGGAACGGATAGATTGAACAATCATATCTACGTCAACGTTTCTAGCAGCTAATGCTTTGAATACAGTCGCTGCAACACCTGGTTTATTTTCAACGCCTACAAGAGCTACTTTTGCTGTATTTGTATCATCAGCTACGCCAGTAATTACGTGTTTATTTGCTTCCACAGTATAATCCTCCCGAATAATAGTACCTGGTTTATCACTAAATGTAGAACGTACATGAATAGGTACACCATAACGGAAACCCATTTCTACGGCACGCGGCTGCATTACACCTGCACCAAGGCGTGCCATCTCAAGCATTTCGCCATACGTTACTTCTTCTAATTTGAAAGCTTCCTTCGCCACGCGAGGATCTGTAGAATATACGCCGTCTACGTCCGTAAAAATCTCACATACATCCGCTTTCATAGCACCTGCCAATGCAACAGCTGTTGTATCAGAGCCACCACGGCCTAATGTCACCATATCACCATATTCAGTTATACCTTGGAAACCAGCAACTACCACAATTTTACCTTCATCCAAAGCTTCAAACACACGATTAGGATCAACGCCCAAAATGCGACCTTTATTAAACGTATCACTACTTGTGATACCTGCTTGATCACCTGTTAAGGATACAGATTCCTGACCACGTTCGTTAAAAGCCATTGCCATCAATGCAATTGTTACTTGTTCACCGGTAGACAACAAGCGGTCCATTTCACGACCATACGGCTTGGATGTAACTTGTTTAGCTAAGGCCACCAAGTCATCAGTTGTATCACCCATAGCGGATACAACAAGAACGATTTTATCGTCAGCTTGCTTCTCACGAAGAACGCGATCAACAATATTAAATATTTTTTCTGGTGTAGCTACGGAACTACCACCAAATTTTTTAACGATTAAGGCCACAATAATCCCTCATTTAACTATGTTTACTAAATATCAATATGCATATACTTTACCACAAACAAATAGCACTGTAAAGGGATGTACAGCAATTAATCCACTGGAGTGATACAAAACTCCTTTTTATATGGACATTAAAAATCAAATAATATGTCTATAATATGATGAATATGCATTAAATAATCCTAACACGTATTAGCCATAATGCCATTAAATATCTACTATTGAAAGTTTAACTTTACCTCATTATTAAGCTATGTAAACACATAGATATACAAAAAGACCAGCCCTCGGGCTGGTCTTTATTAGTTGTTTTAGTTAATTAAGCAACTACGATATCTTTTTCGGATTCCCACAAGCCATGGATATTGCAGTAGGAAACAGCGATCAATTTACCGGATTTTTTCAAAGCTACTGCTAAAGTACCTTCAGAAACTGCTGCTACAGGACCTTCGTTTGCAGTTGCACCGTCACCATGAACGTTGAACTCGATAGCGCCAACTTCGAATGGCAATTGAGTGCCTTCAGCTACGAAGTACAATTTAATCCAATCAATGTGATGTTCTACAGTGTTTGGATGTGCAATGTCTTTACCTACGGATAAAGTAACGTGGAATGTTTCACCTGCTTTTACAGTGTCAACTGTTTCGATAACAGGAACGTGTTTTTCAGTAGCGAAATCGCCAGATTTAATGTAATCATGTACAGCCATAGTTAACCTCCTGGTTAGTCTTATATACATACTTAATGTCAAGAATATTGAGCACCTCTGTGCTTATGACTATATTATACATTTTCGATATAGTTTTAGCAAGTTCTTTTTCGATTTTTTTCGATTTTTTTGAATTAAATCAAAATTCTATTCCTTTAGCAGCTTTTATGCCCTTTTCATAAGCATGCTTTACTACCTTCATTTCTGTTACAGTATCCGCCATATCAATGATTTCAGGTTTAGCATAACGGCCTGTCAAAACAACATGAAGTCTTTTTGGCTTATTGTTAAGCATTTCCACTACAGAATGCACATCGATAAGCTCATAATTAATGGCATTATTTATTTCATCCATAACAATTAGATCCCATTTGTCGGAGTTTACTTCCTCTACTAATGTACGCCAAGCGGCTTGTGCTGCTTCTTTGTGGCGAGCAAGCTCAGCTTCTCCTACTTCATCACGTTTATAGTAAATAAAACCTTTTCCCATAGAGCGAATTTCAACTTGATCTCCTAGTTTAGCGAGACCTGCTAATTCACCATAGCCATTACCGCTCTTAATAAATTGTAATATAAGAACCTTAAAACCTTGTCCAACAGCACGCAAAACAACGCCTAATGCTGCTGTTGTTTTACCTTTACCATTCCCTGTATTAACTAGAATTAAACCTCGTTCATTCATAATAGCTCCTTTAATACGAACCTGCCCCTTAGAACTAACTATTCCCAATCAATAACATCTCACTAGTACTTAGCTATGTAATCGCAACAATACTTATGAATGTATTTACGATAATACTTATAAATGTAATTGCGATAATACTTAATGATATAAACCGATTAAATACATCAATTACTTTTGAGCTTTATAAGTAGCACATGTATCAACAAAGTGTTGTGCCCCTTCATCAGAGCCAGCAAAGTTCAAATGTAAGTAAGAAGCTAATACATTTTTTGTTGCATAGCCGCCGTCATACGATTGAGGTTTACGGCCTCCTTCTAAATGAAAAGCCCATGGGAAGTCATCTATAGTTGGCTCCATTGTAGAGAAATGAAACTCATGACCACGAATAGCTGTATTCATAGCGCCTAATAAAGTATCTCTCTTTGCAGTTGCTGTAACATAGCCCACCTTTTGAAGCTTTTGTTGCATCACACAATTGGCAGGTACAATACCTACAGTTTTATATACAGAGCCTTCAAAGTCATGAATACTTTCACAAAGATACATAAGGCCACCACATTCGGCATAAATAGGCATACCTTGTGCATTAGCTTGGCGGATAGATTCCTTCATAGACTCATTACTAGATAACTGGAATAAAAACATTTCTGGGAAGCCACCACCGAATACAAGTCCGTCTACATCAGGAATTACCGAGTCATTAAGCGGACTAAAGTAAACAAGCTCAGCCCCTTTTTCCTCTAACGCAGCAAGACTAGCTGGATAATAAAAAGAGAATGCCTCATCATAAGCTACACCGATTTTCACACGTTTTTCAATGGATTTAACATCTATAGCATCTGGTAGTTCGATAGTTGGTGCACCAGTAGCAATTTCCAATAATGCATCGAGATTTACCATCTTCTCAACAGCTTCTCGAATCGTATTAATTGCCTCTGTTGGATCGATTTCAGTAACTGGTGTAAGTCCTAAATGACGCTCTGGCGAATGCATACGATCATCACGATAAATGGCACCAATAACAGGTACGCCGATTTTATCCATCCCTTCACGAACCATACGCTCATGATTAGCAGAGCCTAAGCGGTTTAAGATGACACCGCCAAAGTTTACCTCTGGGTCATAGTCACGGAAACCTTTAGCGATAGCAGCCGCACTTTCACCCATAGCCTTACAATCAATAACAAGCACCACCGGTGCATTTAACTGTTTAGCAATTTGAGCCGTAGAACTAACGCCTTCTCGACCACCATCGTAAAGGCCCATAACACCTTCAATAATGGCAAGGTCTACATCGTGCGCCATAGTAGCAAAGAAAGGAGTTAACTTGTGAGGTGGCACAAGCCACGTATCTAAATTATAGCTGTCACGGCCGGATGCAATTTTATGAAAGCCCGGATCAATATAATCCGGGCCCACTTTAAAAGATTGCACCGTACATCCACCATTTGCATAAGCGGCCAATAAGCCCGCTACGATAGTTGTTTTACCAACACCAGAGTTGGTACCAGCAATGACAACACGTGGAATCTGTACTGTGTTCATAGATATTACCTCGTAATACGACGTGTTTGTTAACGATCCTTGCGTTTTGCAAGAATTGTTGATAAGTAGTTGAGTTTAGTATCTTTTGGTATATTATCTAAACCTACGAATACTTGCTCATCAGGCAAACCTACACGGCTAATCATAACCGCATCATCTGCCATATTATGTTTAATCAAGGTTTCTTGTACTTCATCAAAGTTTTTATATACCTTCATGATAACTGCATCATCTGCAACAGCCAATACAGCATCGATTTTTTCTTTAGGCGCTGTAGCTGGAACGATGGCCAATACTTCTTCCTTCTCTACGATTGGGTAGCCAAGGTGAGATCCGATTGCACAGAATGCAGTAACGCCAGGAATTGTTTCAATTTCATGACCTGTATTTTCAATCAAACGGTATACATACATATATGTGCTGTAGAACATAGGATCACCTAGTGTTAAAAATACAACACTTTTACCTTCATCTAAGTAAGACAAGATAACGCGTTTAGCCTCTTGCCAGCCTTCCTCTTGCGTAGAATCATCCAACACCATTGGGAATACTACGGGAACGATTTCTGTATGTTCTTGGATATATGGGGATGCGATATCAAGGGCTACGGAACCATCTTTTTTTTCTGTTTTAGGTGTGATGATAATATCTGCTTCACCTACGATGCGAGCAGCTTTCACAGTCATTAATTCAGAATCGCCAGGGCCTACGCCAATACCATATAATTTACCTTTCATGGGTATCTCCTATTCTTATAGTCACACTTCTATTTATAATTGCAATATCTTTTATTATAACCAATTTATACAATATATACAAAGATACTATTTAATATTTGGAATTGCAGGACGATGTGGGCTACGTTTGCCATACAAATCATCAATACAATCTTGCACATGTTGACGGAAAATATCATGAATCGCTTCATATTCACCTAGAGCACTATGAATTGGTTTAACCGCATATCCTGCTCCAGAAAGTTCATTAACAACACTATCCTCTTCGTCACCAAATAAATCATTTTGTGCATGATCCCCGAGTACCAATAATAAAGGATGTACATAAATTGTTTTTGGACGTTTACCATCAAGCCATTCCCAAGGCATTGCTACATCTGACACATATGGTGCGTTTTCAAGTACAGCAATACGCACATTCGTAAGTCCATTACGGATTAGCTTAAACTGTAAATTACCATATGAAGAATTGCCAGAACCAAGACCTCCATGACCGACCAATAACAAACCATCATCTTTGGAAATATTAAGAGATTTAATGAAACGGTCAATCAAGATTTGGTAATCATCTGGGTGCTCTTCTTGTCCCATATAGTATACGAGAGGTCTACCTACACGCAATACTTCGAGTTGACCTTCACCTTCATGAGCAAGGATATTATTTTTCAATTTATCGAACTCTTCACCACCGGTGAAATGAAGTGGCTGCACATATACATGTGTATAACCTTCTCGAATTAGTTTTTCTAACGCCCCTTGTTCAGTAGGAATCTCAATACCACGCTCACGTAAGCGCTTAACGATGATACGAGAGGAAAAAGCTAATTCTACAGTATAATCCGGATACGATTTACAAATATGTTCTACTACGGAATCGATATTATGTTCACGAGCACTGTCCACAGTGGATCCAAAGGCAACAACTAAGATAGCTTGTTTCATGAATGTCTCCTTATATTAACTAATAATGTATCTTAATCATACCATAGACCATTCTATAGGGGCATACCGTGGTACGTATAAAATAGAAATTATTCTTATCTTTCATGGTAAAAGTAAAAATCCTCCTCATTGGATGTCCAACAAGGAGGATTTTTATTAATGTGAAAGAGTGGAGTGTTGTATGCCTAATTATGTAATAACAAATATCAAGAAATCAAACCTTGCGCTTCTAAGCGAGAATTTGTCATGACAGGTTTTACGGATTCTCTAGGCATGGGCCGTTTACGATCAGACATGCGGATAGCTTGACCTAAATGTTTCAAGAATAAATCTTGTACATGTGGATTTTCCCCAAGCCCTTCATTCCAGATATCAACATTGTAGCCTTCCTCAGCGAGTAAAGCATAAATGGAATCGGAGCGTTCACCGCCAAGATAGTCCATTAAATGTGTAGAACCTATGAGAGCCAATGGTACAACTAATAAATCTTTATGCCCCATACGATCCAAGAAAGTAAGAGCTTGTTTGAATGTAGGGAAACCATTTGTAGTAAATACTACTACGTTTGGCGCTGCCCCATACATAGCTTTTAATTGCAATGTACTGAACTCTAATTGATTTTGACCATTCGCCATGAGCACAACAGATTTATTAAGTGCTTTTGTATTAACGTGACGAACAATGCTTTCTAATGTTGCTTCATAATCATCGGCATAATTTTTTACACCTAAAGAGGTAAGCAATGGTTTACCGATATTTACCTGGCTAAAACCATATTCATTGCTATGTAAAAACTTTAATGCTTGTTTGCGCATTTGTTGGTAGCACTGATCTGCCACCAATGTAATAGGTTGAATGTACACCTCATCAATTCCCATGCGAGCGAAATCTTGCATAGCCTCTGTGAAAGAAGAAATCTTATCTTCGTACTTCTCATTCCACTTCTCTACTAATGCATCAGATAAGAATACGCGGCGTACCTCCATATCACTATACATGGAACGTACTTTTTTCTCTATACTGCCAATGGATTTCTCCACAGCATCTTGGTAAATTGATCCAAAGGATGCAATAATTATGCCTTTCATATGTGACCTCCATATTACTCATACATGAAACAACTTTCACAATTGAAAACTGTTATCAACTACTATGTAATAATAGTACAAGATTAATCTATAGAAGTCAATGAGAAAAAATATCAAAATTAACATTTATAACGATCAATTTAGTTGTAGTAACGTTATGGGCCCCATCAAAATAGTCCTAAATAAAAAGGAAAAATAAAATTACTCACATATTCACATATTCATACCCTTATAACCAACAAGAATATAATTATAAAGTGTACTATCATACTATATTCATCACATTAATTTATTAATACTTTCTTATTTTCTCTATACTTCTAGGGGTATAGGGTTTATTGACACTCCTTAGCCCCTCTGCTACGATTGATTTAAGGTTATATATATGCGATAAATCCATAGTTCTCATTATATTAGAACTATGTGAATGATTGCATATTAGTGTAGTTATAGTTATAAATTAGGAGTATAGAAATGAAAAAACAATTAGCTTTAGCATCCGCTATTCTAGGTCTTGCAGTATCCTTTGGTGCACCTGTTGTATCTAATGCTGCATACCAATTAAATCCTGAAGTAAAAGACCCTACTCCAGCATTAAAAGAAGCTTCTGCAATCGGTGTTCGTACACACAATACTGAAGCTTTACAAAACTTGCCAAACAAAGATGCTATGGTTGTTATGAGCTTTGGTACAACTTATAAAGATACTCGTGCGAAAACAATCGATGCAACTGTAGATGCTATTAAAGCAGCTCATCCAAACACAAAAGTAATTACAGCTTTCACAAGCCATATTATTCGTGATCGTATCCAACAAAAAGAAGGTATTACTTACCCAACTCCTGAAGAAGCATTGGCTGAACTTAAAAAAGACGGTTACACTCGCGTTGCATTAGCATCCCTTGATGTAATTCCTGGTATGGAATACAACTACGATACAGCAGTATATAATTTGTACAAAGATAATTTCAAAAAAATGACACTTGGTACATCTCTTATGTACTGGATGGGTCAAGAAAACCAAACTGACCAAGTTATTGAAACATTAAAAGCTGTTCAATCTCAATTCCCTAAATTAGGCAAAGAAGACGCTCTTCTTATCATGGCTCATGGTACTCCAGATCCTTCCAATGCTTACTATTCCGTAATTCAAGACCGTATCCATACTCTTGGTATGAAAAATGTATTCGTCTACACAGTAGAAGGTACTCCAAATCTTGAACAAGTTATCCCTCAATTAAAATTACATGGTATTAAACACGTTACATTGATGCCATTCATGATGGTTGCAGGCGACCATGCTAACAATGACATGGCTGGTAATGAACCAGATTCCCATAAATCCATCCTTGAAAAAGAAGGCTTCAAAGTTGACACTTACATCCATGGCTTAGGTGAAAATCCTAACATCCGTAACTTATTCGTTGAACGTGCTAACGAATCTTGGGACGCATTACAAAAATAATCAATCCATAATTTAACTAGTATCGTTATATAACGTACATAGGAGTACATCATGAAAAAACTACTACTTTGTAGTCTCGCTTTGGTCATGGTTGTACTAGCAATAGCTGGGTGTGGTAAATCCACATCCAGCTCTTCTGCTACTACGAAGGAGTTGACCTTTAATGGTCAAACCTATACTGTACCAAAGGATCCACAAAAAATTGCTGTATTATCTAATTCTGTTTTATCTATGCTTTATGCTGTCGATGGTAAAGCCATTAGCCGTGCCAATACAACGGATAAATTAGCCCCAGAATTAGAAGCTCTACCCGCTCTTGGTCAAACTGCAAATATCAACATGGAACAACTATTAGGCTTGAAGCCAGATGTGGTATTGGGTTTAGTAAATCAACATAAAAAATATGAATCCCAATTACAAGCTAATAATATTCCAACCGTACTTTTTGATTACGATGGTATTAAAGATAATGTACCAATGTTAACATTCCTTGGCGAGTTAACCAATCATCAAGATAAGGCTAAATCTATTATTAATACCTATGAAAGCAATATTACCAAGGTAAAAGATGCTGTTAAGAATCAACAGCCTGCACGTGTTGCCGTATTACGTGCCACAGGAAAAGGTGTAACTGCCGAAACTGATGAAGCAGTTACTGCATCTATGGTAAAAGAACTAGGCATGACAAACGTTGTTGCCTCCCACTTAGAAGGTACAACCAAGGATAAAACTGTCCCTTACTCTCTTGAAACATTGACTGCAGATAACCCTGATATTATCTTTGTTGTTACAATGGGTAAAGAAGAAGAAATTACAAAAGCTATGAAACAAGCTATGACAGATAATCCTGCATGGGCTAATTTAAAAGCCGTACAAAATAACCGCGTAATATACTTACCATCTAAACTATTCCTATTAAACCCAGGACTACAAACACCTGAAGCTATGGCACGTTTAGTTAAAGAAGCATACGGTATTAATGTTACATTCTAACATATTGTATCATGCGAAAGAGGGCATCCCCCAAATAGGGAATGCCCTCTTTTTCTATTAGTATCAAGCTACTCAACTAATCCTTTTACGCGCACATATTTTTTATTATCAAATGTATCAAGTTGTACATCTACAGAGAATACATCTCTAAACAACTCATCCGATATAATTTTACTTGTCTCTCCTGATGCTACTAAATGGCCTTCTTTTATAACAGCCATATAATGTGAATATTGAACCGCCTGTGTTAGTTCGTGAAGTACCATGAGAACGGTTAAATCTTGTTCCTTATTTAATCGTTTCAATAACTCCATAATTTCTAATTGGTGATTAATATCTAAATATGTTGTTGGTTCGTCTAAGACTAATAATTTTGGTTGCTGTGCTAGCGCCATAGCAATCCAAACGCGTTGCCGTTCACCACCAGATAGGGATGGGATTAATTGTTCTCGCAAATGATTCGTTTTCGTGATATGTAACGCATAGTCAACAATCTCACGATCTTCTTTAGCCGTGTTTTTCCACCATGTTTGGTATGGATACCGTCCACAATATACCAATTCTTCTACAGTCATATCCTTTGGCATATTCGGTACTTGTGGCAAAAATGCCATTTGCCGTGCCAGATTGTTTTGAGAATATGATTGTAACGGTTTATCAAATATGGTAATACATTCATGAGGGCTATGAATATATCCGATCATAGATCGTAAAAGCGTACTTTTACCACAACCATTAGGCCCTATTAATGTCGTAATTTTACCGATAGGAACTGATACATTAATGTCATGTAGAATATGACGATTACCAAGAGTTACGGATAACTGTTTTACATCAATAGCGGTATTCATTAGTTATCCCTCCTCAATAGGTACAAGAAGAACGGCGCTCCAAAGAATGCCATAATAATGCCTACAGGTACCTCTATAGGGCTCCACATAACACGTCCTATTGTATCACTGACAACAAGAACTAGGGCCCCTAATAATGCGGATCCAGGCAGTAAATATGCATAGTCATTACCGATTATGAGACGTAACATATGGGGGATAACCAAACCTACAAATCCGATAAGCCCAGCAATACTTACAGCACCAGCCGCTAAAAGAGCAGCCACTGCAGTCATAACAAACCGTGTTTGTTCTACCTTAAGGCCTAATCCCTTTGCAGTTTCATCGCCTAAGCTCAAAATGGTAAGTCGTTTAGCTCCTAAACAGGCAAAAATAAGGCCAACTATAGCATAGGGAAACAGCACTTCTACTTGAGGCCAACTGCGTGCAGCGAGTCCTCCTACCATCCAAAGCAATGCCCCTTGTACACGATCACCAAAGAATACAAGTAGTGCTGAAATACCTGAGCCTAAAAAGGCTGCGACCGCAACACCAGCTAAGATAATACGACTAGGTCGCACTCCATTTTTCCATGCTAATGCATACACCATGAGTGCTGCAGCCATAGCACCTAAAAAGGCCACTAAAGGAACTATATGATCATACCCAGGAAATAAAATAAATATGATAACACCAGCTAGACCTGCACCAGAGGATACCCCTACAATCTGTGGGTCCGCTAGGGGATTTTTCATAACAGCTTGCAAAATTGCACCAGATACAGCGAGACATGCCCCCACTAACGCAGCTACAATATTGCGAGGCAATCGAATATTCCAAATAATTTGTGAAGATGTATCAGTTAGCTCACTAGACCATAATGTATACCAAATCTCAGTTAATGATACGGGTGTTGATCCCCAAATAAGAGATATAATCATGCTCATAATAACGGCGATGATTAAGATACAAATCACTGATACACGAAATAATTTTCGTTCATTACTAGATGCCATATGAACCCCCTCTCAAAATTAACTATATTATAAGAAATTTACTATAGTATAATTATCGTGTTTAGCTAATTTATATTTAGCTAATTATTGTGAAAAATATATACAGTAAAACCCGAATCGCAAAACTACTAAAACACGATTCGGGTTATGTATTATTTAGATTCTTTACCTTCTACAAAAAGCATGTCATTGCGTTTTACGTCTGTGTAAAGCAATGCATTACATACGGAAGCAGCGATTGGGCTACCACCTTTGTTGCCTTTTACAGTGATGTAAGGAACTGGGGATACTTCCATCAAATAATCTTTGGATTCTGCAGCACCTACAAAGCCTACAGGGATACCAATAATAAGAGCTGGTTTAATGCCTTCTTCAAGAGCAAGGCGCAACACTTCATACAATGCAGTTGGTGCATTACCGATAGCAACGATTTGTCCTTCTAGTTGTTTACCAAAGGTACGCATAGCCGCAATGGAACGAGTTACACCTAATTCTTTAGCCATTTTAGCTACATTTTCGTCTTTAATTAAGCAGTGCACTTCATTGCCGCGAATTTTAAGAGCTGGCTTAGAAATACCTGTGCGAACCATTTCTACATCTGTATAAATGTCTGCACCATTATCCAATGCTTCAATACCTTTTTGAACAGCATCAGGGCTCATTTTTACGAGTTGAGCATATTCGACATCACCAGACGCATGTACTGTACGAGATACAACGCGCACTTCATCATCTGTTAAGCCTAAATCCTTTACATAATCATAAATGATTTCCATGCTTTTATCTTCAATAGCTTTAGGATTTTTAACGTAATCCATTAGTGTCCTCCCATAATTTAAAGAATTCATCATTTGATGATACCACGTGACTTTCAAGTTTAACACGTGGACGATCGATAACAATAACATGGATACCAAGATCCATAGCAGCTTGTAATTTTGTATCAGCACCACCTACAAGGCCAGAGTTTTTCATAACTACAACGCTTGCCTGTGTATCGTGGAACATGATGCGGTTCATATCATAAGAAAATGGACCTTGAACAGCAACAATGCGCTTAGGACTCACGTTGAGGTCTTCCATCATTTGTAACACCTCTGCAGTCGGCAAAATACGTGTCCATACTTCACAATCTTGTAAAGCCTCAGATTTAGCAAAGATGTGCATTGTCTTACTACCTGTGGTCAAATACACATGTTTGTTATTCTCCTTTGCCAATTTGCCAGCTAAATTTGCGGCCTCTACCTCATCCACTACGATATGTAATTTATCATAATCTGGTAATGGTACCTCTTTACGTTCAAAGCGAACAAAAGGAATACCTTTAGCTTTTGCTGCATCTTGAGCCGTAGCTGTAACAATAGCAGCATACGGATGGCTCGCATCGATTAATAAGCGTATGTTGTGTTCCTTAATCAAATTTTGCATAGCCTCTTGGTCAAGGCGGCCCGTATGAACGGTAATTCCCTTATGGGCAGCAAGTTCTGCCCCATACTGACTCACAACAGTAACGAGAACCTCTTCACCTGTCCGTTCTTGAATATCTACCGCTAAGGTACGACCATCTAAGGTACCAGCGATGACCCAAATCATAATTTGTAGCCTCGAGGTGTAATCATGCGGCCATTTTCAACATAGGTTTGGCTATTACCGATAATAACAAGTGTTTGCATATCCACTTCTTCTTTTGTAAAGTTTTCAAGGTCAGAAATTACCATATGTTGACCTGGGCGTCCTGCTTTTTGCACGATGCCAACAGGTGTTTTTGGGTCGCGGTATTTAAGAACGATTTCACGAACTTCATCTAAGTGAGTAACACGTTTTTTACTGCGCGGATTGTACAAGGAGATAACCATGTCACCTTGTGCACAAAGATCAGCACGTTTTTTAATTAGATCCCATGGAGTCATCAAGTCACTAAGAGAAATGACCGCAAAGTCATGCATCAAAGGTGCGCCTAAAACAGATGCTGCTACGTTTACAGCGCTAAGGCCAGGTACAATATCTACGGAAGGACGTTTTTCTGCTGGTACTTTATTAGCAAGTTCCAACACAAGACCTGCCATACCATATACGCCAGAGTCACCAGAGGATACAACTACGACTTGATGACCTTCTACTGCTAAATCAACTGCTTGTTGGCAACGATCTACCTCTTGCATCATGGCAGTGCCTACAGTCTCTTTACCTTCAATTAGGTCTTTAATCAAGTCAAGATAAGTCAAATAACCTACAACACGGTCAGCCGCTAAGATAGCTTCACGTGCTTGAGGTGTCATGAACTCTTCATCGCCAGGGCCGATGCCGATTACTTTGATGTTACCTGAGCAATGGCTACCGTTGTTTTGGGATAAATTGTTTTGTGCTGTATTAGTGTTCGGCTCTTGGCCGCTAGTAATGCCGTTGTCTCGCATACGTTTCCTACTCCTATAGTTCCTTTTACAAAATTAGATTCTTTTAATTCTTGTTCTTCAATAAGTAGTGCCATCTCGTCCTGCGTATAGAACACGATAGGCCACCCCATAATTTGCATAGCCTCTAAAAGGCCTACTTCGTCTTGTTTTACGATGACCGATGCAGCCGTTACGAGGCTCTTTGGTGAAAGCTTATGTACTGCTAGCGATTGTTGAATGGCGTCAAGAATCAATTCCTTCGGCGTATCTCGACGACAACCAATACCCATCGTATACGTACGAGGGCGCAAAATCAATTGATGACCATACTCGGTCATTACTTTATCAGTAATTACAACTCGAGATGAGCCCTCTCCAGCGCTCTCATTTTTACAGGGAATAGACTCAAGTTGATCCAAAGAAACAATATGAACCATACCATGTTTACCAATATGAGCTTTCGCAGCTTGTTCTAAATGCTCTGCATTCGGTAAGCTTGCATCGATATAATAATCAACCTGTTCTCCCCCAACGATGGCAGAGTTCACATTGATTAAGGTTTGGAAGTCATCTACCAACAGATGCTCGTGACGCGCCAACACGTCAGGCGCTGGCAATCCGTTTACATCCGTTGCAGTCGTAATCACAGGGTCCGCATCAATGGCCAGCGAAATGGACTGCGTCCATTCGTTGGCGCCCCCAAGGTGGCCAGATAATAAGCTAATCACATGGTGTCCTACTTCGTCCATTACGACTACCGCAGGATCCTTGGATTTGTGTTCAATATATGGTGCAATCATGCGCACTACGATACCAAGTGCCATAATGCATAATACTTGGTCGTAATCCTTAAAAATCTGTCCAATATGGTTTTTGAGAGAATCAAAATAGATGGCCTCACCACCAGAAGGACGGTTTTCCTTTTCAAAACAATCCGCATGAGGTGCCACCAAAGACTTGATGCGTTGACCCAGCTTTGCACCTCGTTCAGAAACAGAAAGAATAGCCGTTCTATTCTTCCTAGCTTCCGTCATAGGCCCACCAATTTCTAGTTCTTTCATCATACTAGTCCTTAGCACTGCGGTACATGTGAGCAAAGCCTTTGTCATAGAGTTTAGACAATTCGTATTCACTATCTAATACATGGCTTACTACAATCATAGCTTGGCGCAATACGCCTTCTTTCGCTACGATGTCCGCAATGGTTTCCAATGTGCCGCGGATAATACGTTGGTCTGGCCAAGAAGCTTTTACCACGATAGCCACTGGAGTTGTTTTGTCATAACCACCCTCGATGAGTTCAGCTACAACCTTATCTAACATTTGAACGCTAAGGAAAATACACATTGTCGCTTCATGAGATGCTAACATGCGCAATTTTTCCTTTGGAGGCATCGGCGTACGGCCTTCCATACGCGTAATAATAACTGTTTGAGATACATTTGGCAATGTATATTCTTGTTTCAAAGCCGCTGCTGTAGCAAGGAAAGAGCTTACGCCCGGCACGACTTCATAAGAAATACCCATGCCAGCCAATGCATCCATTTGCTCTTGAATAGCACCGTAAATAGCAGGGTCACCTGTGTGAAGGCGAACTACACGTTTACCAGCCTCAACGGCAGCTTTCATAACAGCCAAAACCTCATCAAGGTTCATAGTAGCACTGTTATGGATTTCACAGCCTGGTTTACAAGCCTCTAAAATGGCAGGGTTTACCAAGGAACCCGCATAAATTACAACATCTGCCTCTTGCACTAAACGATACCCTTTGCGAGTAATTAACTCAGGATCCCCAGGGCCTGCACCTACGATATGTACGTCAACCATATTACTCTCCTTCTGCGATACGCGTTGCAGATACAATGAAAATTGGACTCAATGGGTCTAACAAATGATAGGGACCAGCCTTGCGGTAACGGCTGATGGACATTTGGTAACCTTCATACGTGAAAGGACGACCTTTCAACTCTTTCAAGATTGTATAACCTGTCTCCATCGTTACAGCAGTTACTACTAGACGGCCGCCTACTTTTAAAAGACGTTGCGCTTCATCCATGATGCCTGTCATACCACCAGCGCTACCTCCGATGATAACCGCATCAAGCTCAGGCAATTCTTCCATGCCTTCAGGAGCTTTGGATTTGATTACGGTCATATTATTTACATTGAATTTCTTTATATTCTCATTGATAAGGTCGATGCCTTTATCAAAGCGCTCAATTGCATATACATGCCCTTTAGGAGCTGCCAAGGCTGCTTCAATAGAAATAGAGCCCGTACCAGCACCTACGTCAAGGACAATGCTATCCTCCTCGATGCGTGCCTCATTCATAACGGCTTTGCGAATTTCGCATTTCGTCATCGGCACATCGCCGCGGATAAACTCCTCATCAGGAATTCCGAAAAAATGTCTCATCCTAGTACCACCATTACAGAATGACCAAAGCCTTCGAGCTCAGTTAACACCTCTAGCGTAGAGTCTACGATTTTTTCATCATCATAACTCAAGCGCTCAAGGGCTGCCGCTCTCGTTTCTTTTGGCCAACCTGCATCTATTAAAATACGCGCAATATGCGCTGGATTATATTCAGGATCCGTTAAGAATCCCATCTTTTTACCTGCTTCATATACGAGTTTCTCTGGTGCCGGTTGGCGACCGTGAAAGCTCATTAAATCCGCATCATGCCACACCTCATTGAGTCGAGCAAAGGCAAAGGTCATAGAACTAATGCCTGGTACCACCTCAATAGGATTAGCAGGGAATTTTTTCTTTAAATATGGCAATAAGCTATAGTAGCCTGTATCGCCACTAACCATAACTACAACGTCATGGTCGTTGAGCTCACGCTCAATTTGCTCCGCTAATACGCTGAGCTTACCCGTTACAGGATATGTAATTTGGCCAGGCTCTTGAAAGTCCTCTAAAGAACGTTCACTGCCTACCAATACTGTAGCATGTTTAATTAAATTAAGGCCTCTAGGCACCACATAATCAGGATTACCCGGACCAATGCCTACGATATACAAGGTATGTGCCAATGTTCAAGTTCTCCTATCTCTTTTGCATGCTTATCCATTGCCAAGATTTCGCCCTTTAAGGTCGTAATAATGATGCCCACCTCTGCTTCGTTAGCAATATAGCGCTCACTACGTAGAGATGCACGATCTACAACACGTTGGTACACACCAGTCAATCCTTCTCGCTCCAAGATAGGGAATGTAGACTCTGTGGTTTGGCAATTAAATAACTCTTCACACACCGCTTGCGATGCCCCTTCTAGGGCTGCATAGGCCACGATGCTTTCCATACGACCATCACTCATGCGATTATGAGTATGGAAGCTACCACTAGCTAGTTTGATTAACTTACCGATATGACCGATAATTAGGATTCGCTTAAATCCAATCTGTACAGCCTTTTCTAGCATAAATCCGATAAAGTTACTCGTTTCTGCCATTTGGTTCTTATGGATACCTAATACTTGTTCTGCAAGATCTTGACCAATACGCCCCGGTACGAGAACAGCTGTTTCACATCCGCTAGCCTTCATAACTTTCAACTGTGGCACTAACGAGTTCTTAAACCCTTCTTCACTCATAGGCTTAACAATACCGGTAGTACCAATAATGGAAATGCCACCTTCGATACCAAGTGTATGATTCAAGGTTTTCTTAGCTAATACCTTACCATTAGGAACACTAACAGTTACTGTTACACCTTGACCATGGACACAATGTTCTTCAAAAACTAGCTTCATCATTGTCCGGGGCCCTGGATTGATAGCCGGTTCTCCTGGTGGCATAGCAAGGCCTGGTTTCGTTACAGTACCTACACCAAAGCCAGCTCGGAATCGCAGTTCACCAGTATCATCAAGGGTCACTGTCGTTTCCACATCATTGCCATGAGTTACATCAGGATCGTCGCCGCCGTCTTTCATGACGGTCACCTTCGCCTCTGTATCGGATATAATCTCTACCGCTTTAATAGGAACCTCAATGTACTGCCCTTGAGGGTTCTCAATGACCACTTGATCCACAATATTCTTATCTAAGAGGGCCAATAAACCAGCTTTCATACCTGCCGTAGCACATGAACCTGTGGTATATCCACCCTTCATGTCCTCCACTTTCATAAGGCCTCCTACACTGATAGTATTAGAGACTCAAACGAGTCTAACTAACCTATCCTATGGACATATAGTATTAAGAACGGAAGTTAACGAATTGCAGTTCTACAGGGATATCCAATTGTTTTAACATTTGGATTACTGCTTGCAAATCATCTTTGTCCTTACCAGATACGCGCACTTGATCCTCTTGGATAGATGCTTGTACCTTAATTTTCATGTTTTTAATTGCTTTTACTACTTCTTTAGCATTTTCTTTAGTAATGCCTTTTTTAATAGTAATGATTTGGCGAACTGTTGCACCTGCTGCTGGTTCAACTTTGCCGTAGTCAAGATTTTTAATCGCTACGTTACGTTTAACCATCTTGCCTTTTAAAACATCGATAATGGCATTCAATTTATATTCATCATCACCGATGATTTTAATAGTGTCACCTTCAAGACTAATTTCCGCTTTAGAACCACGGAAATCATAGCGCGTACCAATCTCTTTTTTCGCTTGGTTTACCGCATTATCCACTTCCTGCATATCCACTTCGGACACAACGTCAAAGGAACAATCTTTAGCCATTTTATACCTCCTACACCTGAACCTATTGGGCATAAGGTTCATAGCATTACTTTCATCATCCTCATATTCCAAGTAAAAATGTAAAACTACACCAAATCGGAATACATCTCTCTAATTATACCTTAAAATACGCTTATTTTCTAGGTAAATCGATTTTCTTAATTATAATTATTAGCTATATATTAATGAAGCTTTTATAAGTATAGTGAAAGTTCTCTAATACGGTTATGCAACGCAATCCACAAGACAAATAATATAAAAAACTAGCAACATACATAATATATGTACATTGCTAGTTCTATATAACGCTATTCTGTTGTATTTAGTCTATAGCTAAAAACTATAACTAAAAAATACTAATTAAGCCAGAACTAAAGGCAATATAAATTCAGAGGAATTCTAAAACCAATTATATTATAAAACGTTTACCGCATCATATGTAGGTTGTACAAGCCATTCACCTTTGGAGTTCATGATTCCCCATTTGCCTTTAGACTTAACAGAGCTGAAACCATGGTTAAAGGACTTAGCGTCTTCAATAAGTTTGTTTGTATCTCTAAATAAAATATGACCATTATTATCTATGATTGTATAGCCCTCTTTACCAGTATGAACCCATGTTACAGTATCATTGTTGAACGGTTCAATAGTTGCTTCTGTTTGAGCAGAATACAAGGATTTACCACTATTCATATCGATAAGGTTTTTAACATGATCTTTCACAACTACTAAACGATCAGTCCCTGCAAAGGAAATAGAATCATATTTGAAGGTTACTACTTGCTTACCTGTTGATACATCGAAAATGCCCCATTTCTCAGTCTTATTGTCTCTTAACGCTAATAGACCATTTAATTTATCCATTTCACCTGCATCGTAATCGCCTGGTTGAATAACAACTTCACCTTTACGATTCACAAAGTATAAATTACCAGCATCTTTGATTACCGTACCATAAGCTGTGATAGGCCATACTTTATCTTTTTTGCTGTCGATTACAATATTACCAAAACGATCAATATAGCCACGTTTTGCACCATCATAGGCAAAACCACCTACGTGATAATGTTGACCACCTAAAAGCGCACCTCCAAGGATACCACCCACGATGAAGCCACCTACAAGGCCACCTAAATTAAAGCCACTCACGGAACGGCGGTATTCAGCCAGACCATTACGGTATCTATATACCTCTTTAGATGGAGCATTAAATAATTCTTTACCAGTACCATCAATAGCTACGATTTTACCTTTAGCATTTTTAACAAAAGCACGGTCTTCGCTAAATCCAGTCACGATTTGACGGAATTGTGGAGCAATCACTACTTTATCATCAGTAGTTTTAAAGCCATATTTGCCTTTTTCTTTAAACTCTACATAAGAATCGCTTGCATACTCTTGAGTTGCTTCTTGTTTTACACGTTCTTTTAAAGCTTCCTCTTCAGAGATTTCTACACCCTTAGGCGTAACCCAAGTGTCTGTTTTTTTATCTACTTGAGCTAACACATTGCCCGTTTTATAATCAACATCTTTAATTTCTTTATACTTAGGCTCAATAGCAACGGTACCGTCTGGACGGATAACACCCCATTTACCACCTTGTTTCATAGCTACCAATACACCATGTTCAAGGACTTCGTCATTTTTGAAAGTAGTGCCTTTACCAGATTTTAAAGATTTAGGTGCATTGCGATAAGGGTTTAATGCGCTCGCCACATCAGCTGCGATATAACCAGAAAGTGCACTACGCTCTTCAATTTTTTGAGGAGTCATAACGCCTACACTAGCTTTTGTACTTTTAGTGGAGCTAGAGCTATCTGTACGCACAGTAGAAGTTGATGTAGTTGTTGTATGTTGCTCACGAGTAACACGTGTACTAGTAGATGTTGGTGTATCGTGGTTTGTTACCGTTGTGCTACTAGTAGATGTTGTAGTAGATGCCGCAAAAGTTGTTGTAGACATAGCCGCTAACACACATGCGACTAATACAGATTTCTTGTTAATATTCATAAACCTCTCCTTTTATAGAATAAGCTATAACCATACAGTCGTTAACATACATATATAGTTCATAAAATATACTGTTATAACTAAACACACAGTTTTACAGTAAAAAAGTTCACACATAAATAATGTATAAAATTTAATAATTCAAATTATACTATATGAACCTTCATAAAAACAACGAATCATGAAAAATTCTTCATTTTTATTTTATTTGTTATAATAATACGTATGAAAGTAGCAACAATAATCGACTTAATTGTAGATTCTGATGTACACACACAATCTATAAATCATATTATAAAACAACAGCATATTTCCCAGCGCATGAGACGACGTTTACGAAGTGATGCCATCATAACAATTAATGGTAAACCTGCTACCTGGAATACGCTTATTCATGGTGGTGATCATCTCATTATGAAGTTAACACCAGAGCAAGAGTTTAGTTTAAGCCCTATGGAACTAGATATCATATATGAGGACGAATATATTTTAGTCATTAATAAAGCGGCTGGTATTCTTATGCACCCTACTTCTACCGTACGAGATCATACGCTAGCAAATGGTGTACTTCATTACTACCAAGAAACACATCAGCATTATGATTTTCATCCTGTACATCGATTAGATAAGGATACCTCTGGTATTGTCATCATTGCTAAGACATCCGTAGTACAACATGCTTTTGATAAAAAACACACCCATTTTTACAAAAGCTACGACGCCATTGTAGAAGGACATCTCCCTTCTGTACCTATAAGCATTAACTGGCCTATAGGTCGTAAACCAGGCAGTATCATTGAGCGTTGTTGTACAGACCAAGGAAAGCTGGCTCGCACAGATATAACAGTAATTAGTAAAAATACAAGCAAAATTAACTATAGTAAAAACAACTCTGATGATATGATTAATAATAGTAGTATATGTCCAGCTGACAACTCTATAATAGTTTATAATCACTTTACTCATGTGCAATGCTTATTACACACAGGGCGCACTCATCAGATTCGAGTTCATTTATCTCAACTAGGGTATCCACTAGCTGGTGATGACTTATACGGTGGTCATCTAGAATTTATTCAACGCCAAGCACTGCATGCATCGCACGTAAGCTTTTACCATCCCATAACAGATGAATGGCTTGAACTGCATGCAAAAATGCCAGAAGATATGAAAGTCTTGCTAAACGATTGAGCAAATTTAAAGCCACTAAATAAATGCTAATGCACAAAAACAACCCACATGGGTCACAAAATAAGACGAAATTTATGCATAAGTTATACAAAAAATATTGGCCCTTTATAGTGTTTCTTGATATACTTAACTTGAATTGATATATGATTGCAATAACAGAAATGCATCTAGTTCTTACGAGCTAGAAATATTAGCAGTCACGGTATTAATAACATGATATAACAGGCCCTATGGCCAAGGAGGACAACATGCCATTAGTTACTACTACAGAAATGTTCAAAAAAGCCTATGAAGGCGGCTATGCTGTTGGCGCTTTCAATGTAAACAACATGGAAATCGTACAAGGTATTGTAGATGCAGCAAAAGAGGAACAATCTCCTCTTATCTTGCAAGTATCTGCAGGCGCACGTAAATATGCTAAACATATTTACCTTGTAAAACTTGTGGAAGCCGCTCTTGAAGACAGCAATCTACCAATCGCTCTTCACCTTGACCACGGCGATTCCTTCGAAATTTGTAAAGACTGTGTAGATGGTGGTTTTACATCCGTTATGATTGATGCATCGCATCATGATTTCGATGAAAACGTAAAAATCACAAAACAAGTTGTTGAATATGCTCACGCTCACGGCGTTGTAGTAGAAGCAGAATTGGGCCGTTTAGCAGGCGTTGAAGATGATGTAAACGTATCTGATGCAGATGCTCGCTTCACTGATCCTGAACAAGCTGCTGAGTTTGTCCATCTCACAGGTGTAGACTCCTTAGCAATCGCTATTGGTACTAGCCACGGTGCATACAAATTCAAAGGCAACCCTTACCTCGATTTTGATCGTTTGAAAAAAGTTGGCGAATTATTGCCTAACTTCCCAATCGTATTGCATGGGGCATCCTCCGTATTGCCTGAATTCGTAGCAAAATGTAATGAATTTGGTGGCAACATCCCTGGTGCACAAGGCGTACCTGAAGAAATGCTTCACAAAGCTGCTCAAATGGCAGTTTGCAAAATCAATATTGATACAGACCTTCGCCTTGCTATGACTGCATCTGTACGCGAATACTTGGCTCAAAACCCATCTGAGTTTGACCCACGCAAATATTTAGGACCTGCTCGTGATGCTATTAAAGGCATGGTAGCTCACAAAATTAAAAATGTATTAGGTTCCTCTAACAAACTATAATCAATGGCTAGTGGATTTTTAAAAGGAACCTTAATTTTAACAATTGCCGGTTTCGTAGTGAAAGCCATCGGTAGTATCAACTGGATTCTTCTATCTCGCATCTTGGGTGGTGAAGGCATCGGTATCTACCAGATGGCCTTTCCTATCTATTTGTTACTATTACAAATTTCGAGCGCAGGTGTGCCGATTGCCATCTCTATTTTGACGGCAGAACGATTAGCCTTACACGACTTTGGTGGCGCTAAGAGAGTATTCAATATTTCTTTTACAATGTTGACTATAACAGGTTTTATCGCCAGTCTTGCTATGTACTTTGGTGCAGATTGGTTAATCTCTAGTGGTCTCATTGCTGAAAGCCGTGCCTACTACTCTATCATCGCGCTCGCTCCGGCAGTATTCTTTGTAACATGGATTTCCTGTTTCCGCGGATATATCCAAGGCTATGAAATGATGACGCCCACAGCGATTAGCCAAATTGTAGAACAATTGCTACGGGTTATCGTTATGCTCGGTGCTGCTGCTATTTTATTACCTTACGGTTTACCAGCCGCAGCAGGTGGCGCTAGCTTGGGTGCAGGTGTAGGTGCTTTTGGAGCCTTCCTGGTGCTGTTGTATTATTACTACAAATTACCTAAGGCTAGTAATACTGGTGAAAGCTATGATGGCCCTCGTGAATCAGCTAAAGAAATTTTGTCACGACTCTTAACATTGTCCATACCAATTTCCTTAGCAAGTATCATGTTACCGTTGACGGCGAATCTCGACTTGCTTATCGTACCACGTCGCTTATTAGATGCTGGGTTCCCGATGAACGAAGTAACAGAGCTCTTCGGTTACCTTACTGGGATGGCGGTGCCACTCATCAACTTGGCTACCATCATTACCGCAGCCCTTGCAACAAGCATTGTACCAGCTATCTCTCATGCCTTTGCAAAACGCGATCATCAAGGTATCTATGATCGCACTGCAGGCTCTATGCGACTAACATTTATGGCAACCGTACCATTTACAGTGCTATTGTATGTACTGGCTGCCCCCACCGTTACACTGATTTACAATGCGCCTAAGGCAGAACTAGCAACGCAAATCACGGCGTTCTCTATATTCTTCCTAGGTGTACATCAAGTAACAACAGGTATCTTACAAGGGCTCAACAGGCCACGTATTCCAGTCATAAATATGGGAATTTCCCTCATAATCAAGGTTATCCTTAACTGGACACTGACTGCTATTCCTTGGCTAGGCATCGGCGGTGCCGCCTGGGCAACCGTTGCTGATATAGGCTTTGCCGCATTACTCAACTTGATTTATATCAAAAAATACACAGGCTACTTCCTCGATATTTCCCTTCTTTGGAAAAACGTGGTCAGTGCCGGTGTTATGGGTATACTCATCTTCTTGAGTTACCACTATTTAACAGATATCTTACCAATGTGGGCTAACTTTATACTCACTGGTATCGAAGGCTTATTGCTCTACGTTATTATCATGGTCCTTTTAAAAGGCCTCAATAAAAACGATGGTGCTAGCATGCCACTCGTTGGTAGATTCTTTAGATAAGCTATATATACTTACATAAAAATAGGTTCCTAATAGTCACCTATATGACCATTAGGAACCTATTTTTTATTTACTTATTTTAATCTTCTTCTTATTTTAAGCCTGTATACCTATCATTGTTAAAATTTCCATTATAATTGGAATTACTACAACAAATAGTATGGTACTAATCATAACTAAACCTGTAGCAAATGGTAAATCAGCTTTTGATTCATTAGCTACAATTGGCAATACTGCAATAACAGGTCCTGCTGATTGTACAACAAAGGTAATGATTGCAATTGGTTCTAGAACAATGCCTGCTCCATATTGTAAAGCCGTAATCAAACAGAACATGATAATCGGGGATATGACAAATCGTCCTACAATCCCACCGATGGAGTCTTTATTTAAACGCATACTTTTTAAGCCAGCATCATGAAGCACAATACCAATATAGATTAACGACAATGGGGTTACCATATCGCCTAAGTAATTCAAGGTAGTATGCAAAATTGGAAGTAAAGGAATTTCAAAGAACAAGAAGATTAATGCCACAAAAAAACCTATCAAAGGTGGTGGTAATAACTTCTTCCAATCAAATTTAGGCTTCTTACTTTTACCTTTAGTAGATACTAACCTATTATTTATACTATCAATCTTATGGGAACCATTATTAAAATCTACTTCAGAATTTGGTAGTGGATCTAGTTCTATAAGGAATACCCCTACCATCCATACGGAAATAGTGTTACCGATGTAATATAAAAGGAAATACGGCAGCGCATCTTGCCCAAAGAGTGCAATTTGCACTGGTAACCCAATAAATAAGCAGTTATCATTTACTACCATATTGATAAAAATACCACGTCGTCCTTTAGGAACTTTCAGCATTTTCATCATAATGAAAGCTACGATATATGCAATAACATATGTTAAGACAACCACTAACATGCCATATCGTAAATTCCATATATCTGAAGTATGTAGGTGATGTAATACAGATACAAATACTCCCGCTGGTAATGCAACCGACATGATAAATCGCGATAAATTACCACTAAAGGTAGGGTTAAACATGCCCCGCCCTTTTAATATATATCCTAACAAAATAAGCAGTACAATAGGTATGATACTTTGTAAGGATGTTAGAAAAACCATAGTAAACCTCCCGCACAGTTCATTCGTAGTTTATCATACCATGTTTCGCAATAAACAGATACAACTATATCTTAAAATAAAATATAGTAAAATGTATCAACTTTAACATATTTTCTCTATTATAAGGCTTATAATTATATCTATTAGTAATGTTTTTATCCCTGAAAATCTGATACACTAACATAAGATTATACAGATTTTTACACATATGAGGTGATATTATGACGAAACCATTTATTGGCATATCCGGCAATATCTTACGAGATAATGGTGGTCCTTACGTAGATTTGTTACGTTCTTACGTAAACCAAGATTATCCTCGTTCTATTGAGGAAACTGGTGGCATCCCTGTTATAATTCCGTTTACCAAAAATCTTGATGTAGCTCGTGAAACGGTAGCAAAGCTTGATGGCTTACTATTATCCGGCGGCCATGATGTATACCCTCTCCACTATGGAGAAGAACCTTTACAAGGTCTTGGCGATGTATTTCCAGAGCGCGATCAATTCGACTTTGCTTTAATCAAAGCAGCAGAAGAAAAACAAATTCCTATCTTTTGTATCTGTCGTGGCTTACAAATCTTAAACGTATATCGTGGAGGCTCTTTATTCCAAGATTTAAAATATGATCAAAACTGTACAATAAAACACTCTCAGAATCAAACGCCTTCTCTTGGTACCCATACGGTAGATATTGAGTCCAAATCAAAACTGGCTGGTGCTATAGGTTGTAACACTTGGATTACGAACTCCCATCATCACCAAACAGTTAAAAATGTCGGTAAAGGATTACAAGTTGTAGCAAGAGCTAAGGATGGTACCGTAGAAGGTTTAGAGGATCCATCCTATCCTTGGTTAGTCGCCTGTCAATTCCACCCGGAAATGATGTCTACAAATGACGAAAATGCAAAGCGTTTATTTACTGCATTCGTAAAAGCAACTCAAGAAAATATAACTAAATAGTAGGAAGATTGTATCATGAAAGAAACAGGAAAATTTGGCTTTTGGAGTATTGTACTCCTAGGAATAAATGGTATTGTAGGAACAGGTATCTTCCTACTACCAAACAAAGCATATTCTATAATTGGTTCCGCTAGTTTAGGCGTCCTCTTATTTGACGCCGTTATTGCAGGTTGTATCGCCCTTTGCTTTGCAGAGGCAGCTAGCCTATTCACACGTAATGGAGGCCCTTATCTATATGCAAAACATGCTTTAGGTGATTTCTGGGCCTTTGAAGTGGGCGTTCTAAAATGGATCGTAACCGTTATTGCATGGGCGGCTATGGCCGTTGGCTTTGCTACAGCATTAGGTGCTGCAGTACCAGCTTTAAGTGGTGATTTTGCAAAGGATGTCATTTCATTTATCTTAATTGTAGGTCTTACCATTGTAAATATATTTGGTGTTAATGTATCCAAATTCGTTAACAACTTAATCACTATATCTAAGCTAGTCCCTCTTGCCCTATTTATTGCAATTGGTATTTTCTTTATAAATGGAGCTAACTTTACACCAGTCTTCCCTCAAGACATCTATGTAGATGGATCATTTGCCCAAGCTGCAGTTCTTCTATTCTTTGCCTATACAGGGTTTGAAGTTATTGCCATTGCTGCAGAGGATATGAAAAATCCTAAAAAGAATTTACCACGTGCGATTATCATGTGTATGCTTCTCGTATCGGTTCTATATATGGCAATCCTTGCCGTATCCATTGGTGTACTTGGTACAGATTTAGCAAATACTAAAGCTCCAGTACAAGATGCATTCAATGTGATCGTTGGTCCTATTGGCATGTATATCGTATTAGTAGGTACCTTAATCTCTATGGGCGGTATCAACTTTGCTGAAGCTTACTATGCGCCTCGTGTGGCAACATCTATGGCGGAAGATGGTATGCTACCAAGTGCTTTGGCAAAACGTAATCGTTATAATGCACCATATATAGCAGCTATCGTTACTGCCATTGCCAGTGTATTACTTGCATGGTCCGGTTCCTTTACAACACTAGCAGCTATTAGTGCGGTATCTCGTTTTACACAATATCTACCAACGTGTTTGGCTGTTATTATCTTCCGTCGTAAATGGGCAGACAAAGCTCGTTCCTACACAATCCCTGGTGGCTACTTAATCCCAGTCATCGCCATTGGCACATCCCTCTGGATGCTTGCACAAGCACAAACCAACCAATTACTATGGGGTCTAGGCGGCTGTATCGTAATCTTGCCGTTCTACTATTCCTATTGGAAAAAGAAAAAAGCTGGGCTTATTAAAGACCATGACGAAATGTAAATAATACAAAAAACTACCAGTTATTCATAATATCTAGTAGCTTCTCCTTCCATAGTAGAAGATCTGTTTAAAAGATATATGTTTAACTGGTAGTTTTTATTTTATCTATTAATTCTAATTAGATTAAATATATCAAATGAGTAGTATCGACTAATATAGATCCTCTTCAATTATAGTTTCCTTCGTTAAGTCCTCTTCGATATAGCCAATCTCATCCGTTGCTTCGTCTTCATCACGGGTGTCGATATAGATACTGATAAGAGCTAATGCTCCCTCTTCATTGAGGGTTGCAATGGCACTCATAGGGCCGTAGGTTAAAATTAATCCATCTTCTTCATCTCGAATGATATGAGGCACCGCATCAAAGTGTTGGTTCATTAATTGATCAAAATAATCCTCTACATCAAGACCGCTTTCAAGGGTAATAGATTCAGCATCACCCTTTTGGAACACAACACGTGTGTCTTCATCTATATATTGATAGAAATCATCAACATCAACATTGGCTGTTTCTAACCATATGCTGAGGGCTGTAATCCAGTCTTTCACAGTTGTTAGCGGCGTTATAAAAGAATACTCACTTTCATCATCACCAAAGCGAAGATCGTCATACTCAATACTGTAGTTCTCCTGACTAGAAACGATACGGTCTACAAGGCCCTCATCATTTACATCTACAAAAATCATGTACACGTAATTATCGTCGCTTTCATAAGAAACAGTTAAACCATGACGCCCCTCGTGGAACAGCGCATCCTCCTCGTACACATCAGTAATATGCATGACCCTACAGGTAACAGGAACATTATCAGCCTTGATGGACTCAGTCATAGAAGACAAAAACTCAACCGTTTCATTACGATTTCGCCCAATGATGCCACGGCCTGTAGACATGTACTCACAATCTTCACTCAAAATATGTTCAATACCGTGAATATCTGCGGATTCAAGGATGGATTTTATCAATAAAAGAGCTTGTATTTCAGTCATACTACGCCTCCTATACACTGTACTTATTACTTCTATTATTGTAACACAATTATAATAACTAATAGGTCTATTCTCTTGATTTTCTACATATTTATCATATACTTAAAAAGTACATATTGATTTAATATCGGAGGCCCCTATGAAATATACTACCATCATTTTTGATTGCGACGGCACATTGCTCAATACAGCTACAGATTTAGCCAATGCTGTAAATCATGTACTACGTACACATAACTTCCCTGAAAAATCGCTAGCAGAGGTAAAAGCAGCTCTGGGTAATGCAGTAACCTATTTAATGCGTCAGTGTCTCCCAAGTACAGTAGCTGATCATGAATTAGAGCCATATATCAATGAGTTCAAAGCTTACTATAGTGAGCATTTAAAAGACACAACAGCGCCTTACCCAGGCATCCTAGATATGCTTGATGTATTGCGTGAACAAGGTTATAAATTAGCCATCGTATCCAACAAAATCCAAGAAGGTGTAACACCGCTCAATAAAGAGTACTTTGGCGATCGTTTACCTGTTGCCATTGGTGAAAGACCAGGATTACAACGTAAACCAGCACCAGATATGGTACTACAAGCCTTAAAAGAACTAAACTCTACACCGAATGAATCTATTTATGTAGGTGACTCTGAAGTTGACGTAGCTACTGCAGAAAACTCCGGCCTACTTTGCATCGGTGTTACATGGGGCTTTAGAGAGGAATCTCTCCATCAAGAACTAGGCGTCACACATATTGCCCGAAAAGCAGCCGATATTGTAAGCATTGTTGAAAGCTTAAATAAATAATAATTTCCTTTAGGTAAAAGCATATTATAATAGTTTGAAAACTATATAAACTCTTGCGCAACAAAAGAGGTTCCTGATGGTCACAAGTTGACTCATAAGAACCTCTTTTTAATTTACTTTTACTATACCCGTTCAGCTAAATATTACAGACTGACTAAATACATTAGGATACACAAATATGGAAGTCTGATCAAAAACACCTTATTTATAACTAAACTGCGCATCCATAATCATCTGGCGCAACTGCTCAATGCGAACACCATTTGGTAACTTGTCTCTATAAAACTGCAACTTATAATAGTAACGAGTGTCTTCATAATCAGTAACTAATACCATATCCGTCCTATTATGTAATGGCCAGCCATACATAAATTCGGCTAGTAAACTACGCACACCATCATTATCGACCTCTGTTACATCATACTTAATAGGCAATACCATCTTTGCAGTAGGTTCAGGAACCGTTCTATCTTTAACAATTTTTTCAATCTCTTTATCTAAAGAAATACTTGTATTATCGATAGATCTAGCCTTCACATGCATGAAGACACCATCAGAGGTTCTAAAGGCTCTGCCATCTATATCTTTAGTTTCCCCTTTAGTCTCCACAGAGCCCTTCAATACACGGAACTGATACGGACCAAAAAACTTGGTTTCTGTAATAGCATCTAAACCCTCATCATATTGACCATTATGTATATTCGTAACATGTATTAGAGGTCTAATATCGTTAGCGTTTGAAAGCATTGGTGCCGCTAAACACAAACCTAAACTTAGTAATGTAATACAACGTTTCATAAATATCTCCCCCACTAAACACTAATATTAATTGTATTGTAACATAGTTAATTCGTTTTTATGATAGTAATTACAAAACGAAAGAGGTTCCTATTGGTCACCTAGGTGACTATTAGGAACCTCTAATCTATTTACTTTTATTATTCACAACACTATATTGAACTTGAGGCCTCTAAATGGGTCCAGCCTTTGCTAATCTTCTAGAGATTGGCGGTGATCAATATGAGTACATTCAAAGTGTTATCGCTCATGATTTCCTTTGGCATACTTGTGGCGACCATTATCATGGCAACAAAGTGATTGACCTCTAGCTAAAAGCTAGCTTTCTAATCGTGGTATGAAAAAAGGCCCGACATTGAGAGTCAGACCGTTTCTTCAACATTAAATTCTAGAAGCGAAGTCTGGCGTCGAAACCATTTATGCCTCACTTTTATATAAATTATATCATATCTAAACACAGAAAGGAATCGAATTGTTTCTTTCCTTCTTTTCTTTTATAAAGCCTTATAGTGCATACGATAGTGACTTATATCACCGACAAGATGTCCTTTCAATTGCTATATTTGTAATATATTCCTACTGGGCTGACGGATACGTAGAATTAACTACATGCACAGTAGCACACATCGTGTAATAGCCGACCGTCTGGGCAAGCTTTTGTTCAGATGGTCTTTTTTATTGCCTTCCCGTAACAAATGCTTCTTTATCTATATCTGAATATCTCACCTATATGAAAGGAGTTTTCTTATGAGAAATCGTTGGTTTATTGCATTAGCAGCCATTGGTCTGCACATATCCATTGGTAGCGTATATGCATGGAGCGTACTCACACGTCCTATTATGGCAGATATGGGTTTTACTTTATCGCAAACAACATGGACATTCTCATTAGCCATTTTAATACTCGGACTATCTGCGGGCTTTCTTGGATCCTTTGCAGAAAAATTGGTCCTAAGAAAAGTGGACTTCTCGCTATGTTATTCTGGGTAACCGGATTATTGGGTACGGCCTATGCACTTAGCATACACAATCTTACCTTACTCTATCTCTTCTACGGCATCATCGGTGGCATTGGACTAGGCATTGGTTATATAACACCAGTTTCTACACTCGTGAAATACTTTCCAAATCGCCCAGGATTTGCTACTGGTTTAGCTATTATGGGTTTTGGGTTTGCTTCTCTCATTGCAGGGCCTCTTATGCAATACCTTGTAGCTCAGGTTGGATTGGTGGATACTTTCATTATCCTCGGTGTAATCTATCTCGTAATTATGAGCGCCTCTTCGCTATATTTGAAAGCACCTCAACCAAAACACCCAACTCGAACTACGAAAGATAAATCCACCATGTACGTTCATACCCATGGCATGCTAGCCAATGATGCCATGAAAACTTGGCAATTCGGGGCCCTTTGGTGGGTATTCTTTATTAATATTACCTGTGGTATAGGCCTACTATCCTTAGCCTCCCCTATGGCGCAAGAAGCCATTGGTATGACACCTACAGCAGCTGCATCACTGGTTGGTATCATCGGTATCTTCAATGGCGGTGGGCGCATTGCATGGTCTACTATCTCTGATTACCTTGGGCGAGCACAAACTTACATACTATTCTTTATTATACAAATCATCGCATTCTATTTACTCGCCGAAACAAATAGTGTTTTAACATTCCAAATTTTAATCCTTCTTATTATCACCTGCTATGGCGGCGGCTTCTCCTGTATGCCAGCTTATCTTGCGGATCTCTATGGCATACGCCAGCTTTCTACTATTCACGGCCGTATCCTAACCGCTTGGGGATTAGCGGGCATCGTTGGTCCTATGCTCGTATCATACTTTCACGAAGCAGGATATGGCTATACTACTGCTTTAGAATGTTTTGCCGCTCTATTTGTGTTAAATACAATTATTGCTATAGTCCTGAAATTATACGGAAAACGAGAGTTACACAACTAATAACTCCATTTAAACATGAAGAAACGGCCTGACATGATGTCAGACCGTTTCTTCAATTTTAAATACTAGAAGCGAAGTCTGGCGACCAAACCATTTATGCCTCACTTGGGTATAAATTATATCATATCTAAACAGGGAAAGAAATCTAAGGATTTCTTTCCCTATTTTGCTTTATAACCTAAAGGTTTTCCAATCAAAAGATATAACTACCTCTTTAAGCTTATTATCAATAGCTCTAACTAAACCTATAAAAGGTTCTCCATTATTATCATCCCAAGAATCTAATACTCTATCAATGCCAATATGAATCAACGTGTTTTCATAATAATTTCCATGCCGAGGACAAGCGACACAGTTTTCATAAGTAATATTTAATCGATCTAACTCATCAGTGACAGTATCATTAATCAAAGTATTAAGTTGACTATATATTCTTTTGCGTATTATCTTTCCCTGATTAGTAGAATCATTATTATAATATCGTAAAGATAAATACGCTCCTTTTGAATCATGATCTATCCGCCAAAATATCCTGGGATTAAAGCTTCTAGGTGGCTCGGACCAAATAGCATCTGACTCTGTTCGAGTCCAAAAACGGCGATTAGTCCATGGACTACCACCCTGATTTGTACCAGTACTATATGGATTCGGATAGATACTCATATCCTTCCATAACCAGGAACCATCTATATTTTCATTATCAAATATAATCTGTAATAAGCCATGCTGTGTGACACGTTCCCATTTTATATAGTGACATCCATCATCATATTGTCCATTTATTGTAGATACAATTTGATACCAATCTAGTTGCTTTTTTAAATGCTCACAATAACTTCTTAAAATATCACTTTCACAGTCATCATAATTTTTTAGAATATCCCAAAACATAGGTCCAGTTAGATAATTATGTACTGATTCACTATGAGCTACTTGCCAATCATAATCAAAGTAATAACCCGTCTTGAAGTATACGGTATGGATATGATAATTAGCTAAGTCGGCATTCTCTATATTAAGATCTACTAACTTAAAAGCTTTTTCCAATTTAGTATAGGCATTCCAAGGTTTATGGCATTTAAACACAACTTCTAAAGAATCTTTATAAAAGCTAATTTGATTACCATGTTCACTAGTGCTTGTTTTGTCTTCAATAATAATAGCTAACCTATATTTAGGAATTATAGCTAACACATCAATATTTAAAACCTGCTGCACCAAGATTACTTTATCTATTGATTTGATGTCTACCTTTAAAAGTTTATCACAATTTGATGGCTTATCTATTAACTTTGCTAGTAAATCTAAACCAAGTTGACGATATCTATGTGTAGCTACAGTATCTGGCTCATTAATCCAATTTAAACACCAACAAATAAAAGCATCTTGAGATAACTCACAGGTAGCAAAAGAAAAAATATTGTTCATAATAACCTCTAACATTATAGCCAAGAATCATTTAGAAACTTTGGCTATACATGTTACTAAAAATAATTAAAATGGATCATTAACAGCTAACAAACTATCAACATAATTAGTCAAAATAGGATTATCAACATTCTGTACAATTTGCTCTACAGATGATTTAACACTAGGAATAATATATTCATCAGCAAAATCAAAGCCACTTAATTGATTAAATTCAAAATATTGTTCTAATGCAGTATCTAACATAGTATTTTCAACTAATAATTGTTGATGTAAAGATAAAATAGCTTCAATTGAAAGATCTAATGCTTTTAGTGCATTATCTACTTCATTATAGGAAAGCCCCTCTTCTAGTTCATTTTCAATAGTATCCTCATCATCGTTAGATTCACCCGGATTAATGGCCTCCTCTACAGCTGAAATCATATTTGCTAGACATTCAACAACCCTATTAACATCCCCTAGAGTTTGATTAATTTGTAATGCTTCATACTGGAATTTGAGTTGCAATACAAGTTGACTTAATTCTGGAATCTCATAAATAGATTCTTCCCCAAAAATATCTACGAGTTCTGATAAATCAACCTCTTCAAGTTCATCAATATAATTTGCAATACACTCACATATATCATCTATTTTAGTTTCTGCATATTCATTGTTTTTCATTAAATAATAAGCAGGTACATATAATTTTAATCCTTCAATAATATCAGAATCTTCTATTTCCTCATCAGATTCATAATCTGATAAAAGTGACTCTGCCTGATTAATTAGTTTTTCAGCAGTAATAAATCTAGAAAATTGATCCTCTCCATTATATGAAAATAATTCAAGATTACTCTTATCTAAACACTTTTCATTTTCTTTATTTTCTAATTCATCTATCTTAAGAGTTAGTTCATCGGATAATAATTTAGATGCATATTTTAAAAGATTTCTAGCCTCATGATACTCGCTATATTCCAAACAAATATCTACTGCTAATCTAATATATTTATTACAATCTACAAGTTTCTTAAAATCATTAATTTTTAATAATATTCCATCAACCAATTTTACTACAAACAGATTATTTCCTAAGGCTTTGATTGTTTCTTCTAATGAATGAACAACTAAATCTGCTAAACCACTACTTGGTTTTAGTTCATAATAGTCACGCCACGCAGCTATATTAATTTCATACCGACTTATATTAGATACTATTTCAGTTGAATTCATAGACTCTATAAATAAATATTCTATATGTTTACTATCAATATACTCAGGCCAGCTAGTTAAAAAGTATCGCAATATGGAGTCCCTTTCTTCTATATATAGTCCACTTTTAATCTGATTATAAAACCAGTTATAAATAGCCTGTAAATCAATATTATGCTTATTAACTTCTAAAATATTAATCGCTTGTGATTGTAACTCTAGAGCGCGGCCTTTATAAACCGATTGAATATATTCATCATCCGTATGATTTTGAATAGCAACATTCGGCTTTAATCTTAAAAAACTATAAAGCCATGATAAAAGTGCCAATGCCTCCTCTACAGTGATAGACATTGAGTCCTCATCTAATGATTTAATTTCTTTTAACAAGATTGGTAAAAATAAGTTACATACATTCAAGCCCCATTGATAATCTTTTTTTAGTTTATAATTATATTGAGCATTCCAATCATCAGCTAAAAGCTCTAACTGTTCATCAACATCTTTTGGAATCTTATATAAACATAATGTACATATTTGAGTGCCTAAATAATGGGCCCAGTTTATATCTGAATGTGTGCTTTCTATTTGTATTATTAATTCTTTGGCTCTCTCAAGATCATTATGACGCAAATAAAATTCAAGCTCTGCAAACTGTGCATCAATAATACATTCAGACTTTAGTGTAATAGCAACTGAAGTCATTTTAGATATATATTTGGCCTGTAAGGAGGAATCAATACTAATTAGTAATAATAGATCCTCAATTATATCGTCATATTGTGATGGCTCCCAAGAATTCCCATACTCCTTTAAATAGTCTAAAAGCCTTCCTATTATCTGTCCTGCTTTTGTAAAATTACCACTATCAATATTAATCTCTGCAACAGCTAACATTAACTCTGCGTCATCTATCTCTGACTCAGTAAAGCTGGTTAACATAAGAGCCGTATTTAAATATTGACTAGCTTTAGAATATTGACCAAAGCAGCCATAAAATTGAGCATAGATTTTTAATGCACGTATTTTGAGATGTTGAATTAATTCATTATCGTTATGTTTAACTAAAATCAATTCATCTATCACCTTATCAAAAAGAGTATCATATAAAGAAATCTGAGACTCAATAGTCTTATATAATCCATCCAACTCTAAAGGCGACGGTGTTTGTTCTTTAGTTTCTTTATATCGCTCTACTAGTCGTTCAATGCCAAATAAACCATGTTCTATCGCTTTTAGTGAGTTTTTACCTTTCATATAATGATAAGAAGCCATTTTATGATAGAAATCTCTAACTTTATTAATCTTACTATACTTATCAGAGATAACTGGTTTAGCAACTATATCAGATAAGTCTAAGCTATCAACAGTCTCTTCCATATAGTCAATATCTTTTATTTTAGAAGAATAATACTCACCTAAAGAATCCTCATAATAAGTAATTTGATGAACAGACATATCATTTCGAAGTGCTTCAATTAAGGCTTTAGATTTAATTTGGTAGCGATTTTGGACTTCTAATCCATTATCTACTTCATCTTGTTCAACAATAAAGCCCATTTTAATTAATCTATTAATTGGCCAGTATAAATCTGATTCAATAATCTTACAAACATGAGCTAAGCTTTCAATAGTAAAATATTCCTTAAAAATAGAGGCTACATATAGAATCTTCAATTCTGTATCTGTTAAGTTGCGCAATGCCTCAAGAGCGACTACAGACTTACTTCTAAAGGCTCCTTGCTTTTCAAGACGTAACATTCTACCTTTTAATACAGGACCATCAGATACATAACTAACTTCATTAAAATCGATCCATCCAGTGGACGTACTTTCAACTGCACCATTTTCGCGTAATACATCTATAAGATTGGACAATAACAACGGATTACCATTACTAGACTCACATAACCAACGTTTCAATCCGTCAGAAAGTTTTTCATCATTATCAAAATTATAGGTAATAAGAGCTTGAACTGATGCAGCATCTAGTTCTTGGACCTCATGTTGAATCATCAATTTTTGAGTTCGGCCAAAATTGTAACGATCCATAAAGCTAAACATTTCATTAATACCATTATGAAGTGAATCAGCCTTAGCTTCTGAACCTCGTAATGAACCAATTAATAACAAATTAAATTTTTTATTATTTAATCCTTGTCGAGCCTCCAACATAATTTGAAATATATGTTTAAACACATTGATAGTCCCTCGATCTGCCCAATGAAGATCATCAAAAACTACAACTAACGGTTTCTCCATACTAAGGCCCAATATAATATCTGAATAGAGCTTAACTTTATCATTTTTATAGGTCTCGGCTAACACCTCCGGATTTGTATCCCCTGCATAGGCAGAGATAGCTAGGTCAATAATTGCACTCGGTAATTCCAATCCAGGAATAAATCCCAGAATCTTACCACCTACATCAAAAACTTTTTCCATATTAAAAGAGCCAAAGAACTTTTTCACTTTAGATTGTTCTTGCCATTTAATCGACTCTATACTATTCAAAAGATCCGAACAAGGCTTATACAAATCATCTGCATCAGTCAAAGCTGAACATTGTACATACAGGGTTTGTACTTCTGGATGTAGGGTAGCAAACTTATTTATTATTGCACTTTTACCAATTCCAGCATCACCATGTAATAAATCAATGCAACCTTTCCCTTTTAAGGCAATCTCAAGACGGTTTGATAAAGAATCTAATATACTCTCTCTACCAAATAATTCCCCTACATAACTAACACTCATAATAAATCCCCTTTCAGGAAAACTATATATAATGATATTTATATTATACGTCTTTACTATAATAAATGAAAATAAAATGAAGTCAAAATTTATATAAAATAAAATAGAGATAATTACTATGGTTAATCCATCCGTAATCATCTCTATTTATTATTGACTATTTATTTTCTAGAGCTTCAATGAGCTCATCTAAAACTATTAAACGAGCATCATAGTCTATTATTTTATGGTAAATAAAGTATGCAATCGGTAAAAGAAAAGATAATAAACTAAAGATAAAAATTAGAATAGCAACTAGCGCATTACTCGTTTCTATTCCAATAGCTAAAAGTAGTACTACTACCGACAAGAAAAAATAAGGTACAAGATAATAAATTTTATGTTTTTTCAACTTATAATCGAACCACATTGTTATCGAATATAAAATAATCATGGCTCCAACTAATACAATTGTTGTTACCGTTATATAATTTTGAAAATTTATACCTATAACTCCATTCGTAATACTAGGATTAACATTAGAGGTCACCGTGGTAAGGAAGACCATCAATATTGTAAATAAGCCACCAGCTTTAAAATAATTTCTTCTTAATTCAACTACACGCTTTTCCATTTTTGCATCACCTAAAGAAAGCTCAACTGCCTTATAGCATTTTTTATAATTATTTTTCTGTTCTAATATCCATCCATTACTTTGGCATAGTGAATTACCAAGATTTTCCATAACTTAGTGCATTCCTTTCAGGTAATATTAATCTATAAATTAAACACCTAGGAGATTTATTTTTTTAATCATATATTATTTTTATTTCTAAATATGATGCTTCCAATAATCTTGAATTACACCACTATATATATCACTGTGTTTAATCATCTTTAAGTTAAAATCAAGTTGATCTTTATCAATTATTCTACTTATTGGATATCTACTTATTTCAGGAATTAATCCTAGAGAATAATCTAATTCTATCCATGGAATATTAACGTAATATGGAATAAAATCGCTTTTATTAGTAACAAGTAATTTTCGTCCAGCTTCAACACTATCAATTTTATTATATTCCATTTTCTGCTTTCTATAACCTTCTAATTTAGAGATATGCACTTTATTAGTAAAAAACTCAAAATTATTGCCAATCAGTAATTGATTAGCATTTATATATTGATATGAATTAATGCTATTAATTTCTTCCTTATTAATAATTCTATAATTCATAAGCTTCAGATTTACCGATTTTCTATCATAAAGTAATAGTAAACGCTTTGGAGAAATTGGGATAAAAATAATAGTTCCGATTAATTTAAGACCAATAGCAATATTGGTAAAAATATTTGTGCATATACATGGATTATCAGATATAATAAAGTCAACATCAGTTGTATTATCAATAATTACCGAATTTAAATCTCTTATTGCTTCATATACTTCATCAGGCATACTAAGTAGAATCTTAATATCTTTCTTTAAAGGTTGTAATTTTATTCCTTTATATCTTAAAAGATCTTCTAATCCTGTTATACTGTCATCTAAGTATTTCTTTGCACTTAAAGTCCTTAGTAATTGATAAGCTATAAATTTATATATGGATACTTTTATCTTAGGTAAAAGAGTATGTCTTCTTCCATCTATAACCCTCCTAAAATTACTAGCCCATTCAGTCTCTAATTTAGCTAAATCAGTCTCGATTATACCATCTTCTCCATAAAAATATTCTTCTCGACAAATATCTTCAACGCATACATTCTCATGATTTATTAAATTCTGTATGTTATATATATTAATAAGATATTTTTTCTTGCCCTTCCAACCAAAAAATCTTAAAAAAAACTGTGGCACATAATGTTGCTTAATAACCGGCATCAAACTACTCCTTATATAAATAAAAAAAAATACAAAAAGCGGTAGAAAAGTCCTATTTGGTCTTTTCTACCGCTTTTCCTTACATTTTGACGCCTAATAGGGCTAATTGTTCGGCTATTTCTTTTTCAAGTTGTGCAATTTCTTGGTTATCTTGTTCAATCATACGATTGATTTCATCAAGATCAAGTTCTTCTTCTTCCTCAAATGTGTCTACATATCTAGGAATATTTAGATTATAGTCATTCTCTTTAATCTCTTCGATAGATGCAACGTGTGCATATTTATCAACATCTTGTCTATTTTGATATGTTTCAATAATTTTAGTGATATTTTTTTCGCTTAAATTATTTTGATTTTTACCTTTTTCAAATTCATTGCTGGCATCGATAAATAGTACATCTCGAGTCGTACGATTTTTCTTAAACACAAGAATTGTTGTAGGAATACTTGTGCCATAGAACAAGTTCGTAGGCAAACCAATCACCGTATCAAGGTAATTCTTTTCTATAATAGTTTGGCGAATCTTACCTTCTGCTGCGCCACGGAATAAAACACCATGAGGTAAAACGATTGCCATTGTACCTTCATTATTTAGATGATATAAGCTATGTAATATAAAAGCATAATCTGCTTTAGAGGCTGGTGCTAATTTACCATATTCACTAAAGCGTGGATCTTTAAGTTTACTTTCATTATTATCCCATTTAGCAGAATATGGAGGATTCGCAACAACCGCATCAAAGGAACGTGGTCTATCGATACCATCACGATCAGGACCATCTGGCCAATCACTTTCAAGAGTATCAGCATTATTTAGTGTCATATTATTATACGTAACACCATGCATCATCAAGTTCATACGAGCCAAGTTATATGTTACCGTATTTAATTCTTGCCCATAAAAGCTAACCGCACCTTGACGAGATCCATCAGGCAATTCATTACGAACCGTCAATAGTAATGATCCAGAACCCATTGTTGGGTCATAGACTGTGAAAGTATCATTTTGAGATTGTATATTACCAGTAACAATTTTAGCCAAGATTTGACTAACTTCATGAGGTGTATAGAACTCCCCACCTTTTTTACCAGCATTAGCTGCAAACTTACCAATTAAATACTCATAAATCTCACCAAGTATATCCTTACCATTTTCATCTTTATACTCGATTTCATCAATTTTAGTAACAACTGCATTTAAAGTCTTGGTTCTACCTGCTGTTGTTGATCCAAGTCCAGAGTCACCAAGGTTAATATAGTTAAAAATACCTCTAAAATCTGCTGCAGCTTCTTTATTAATTTCAGCATTCTTATTAAAGTTTTCAAATAATCGTTGGTAATCACTAGGAATAACGGAACCATTATGAATACTTTCAGTTAAAGAAGCCCATGTATCCTCAGGATTAATGGCATACCCTAATGTGCCAGCAATATCAATTAAACAAGCCTCTAAACCTGCATCTTCGACAAGTTCCTTATATGCCTCATTAACAGATTTGCCGTCTGAAATATCAACCAAATCATTATTAACTAAATACTCTTCTTGATGAATGGAAAGATATTTATAAAATAAAAATGGAAGAATGTAATCTTTGAAAGAACCTGCATCCATTGTGCCACGCAAATCATTGGCAATAGCCCATAATTGGCTTGAAATATTCTGTGCTTTTGATTCTGCCATACAAAATCTCCTTTATTAATTTATTACTTTTGTAGTACTAGCAATCATTTTATCGTCTGTTAATGGATTAATATAATAACGCCCCAATGCTAACTTAAGGAATTGCGACAAATCAGATTCATTACGAATTATAAATCTATTATTATCAACTTGGAGAGTAATCGATTCGAAAGAGTTAGCCTGATTGATCATGCTACTAATATAATCAGAATCATCTAGTCTAATTTTCGGATTATCTTTTATTAATGCAATCATTTTTAAATTGCGGATTCCAATATCGCTTGTATAACCTGATAAATCTAAACAAGTATTATTTTTGAATTCTTCTACTTCTTCTTTATTTGCTTCACGATAAAATATATCAAGACCCATAAAGATTTTATGTATCTTACTAAAATCCTTAAAATATAATTTCCCCTCCCCATCATAGTAAGCATCAATAGTACCATCTAATTGAATCCCATTAGGAATATTAAGTACTTTTAATTTTCTCGGGCCTACTTGATTACCATTAATCTGTAAAATTGACATATTCTCAACACGTTTAGAATTTGTAATTTTTTTCAAAATAAACTCATTAGTTTCACTAGGTTTACTGAGTAAAAACTCCACAGTTTTAAAGCTATCATTATCAAATATATTTAAATTTGCTGTTGAATCAAATAGCCTTATAAAAGGAGTAATAATTTCATCTTTATAATTTGAAAGATTGATAAACAACCATTCATCATTTTCACATTTTGATTCTGCATTAAACTCAATTAAGTGCATTTCATTTGTTATAGGCGAAATATATAAATGATCAACATCTGATTTCTTTAAATTTAATACTTTATATTCCCTCTTACATTTTGCTATTATCATACTACTCCTCAATTTCTATAAACGAAAAATTATTAATACGAACTAAGTTAAATTTCTCCTCAGGTTTGACTCTTGTAAGCTTTAGATCTTTTCTTTTCGTATAAACACTATAGATATTTCCTTCTAAATCTTTAACTTTATATAATCGATATTTAGTTAACCAAAAAATATTAAAATAGTAAGACTGTTCTAAAAGTTTCCACCAAATAGTAAATAAAACCAAAATCAATAAAACTTGTAAGTCAATTGAAAGGTTTCCAATACTAAGCATTATAACAAATAAGCCTATATAAATTGGTATAATATCTTGCTCCATTGGTTGAATTTCTTGAACTATTAATGTGTCATTTTCATCTTGATAAAAGATACGATAACAAGACTCTAAACAAAGTGCAACTAAAAGGAACATAAAAAATGCTAATAATACTATCAACCAATAATATTCCAATGATAAATTTAATGGATTGGTAAACAGATACAATATGCCTCCAGCTGAAAAAGAGCTTAAGCTAAGTAAGAATCGATACATCTAGTCGCTCCTAAATTTAAACAAATAATTGCTGCAATAAAGCTTTCTTCTGAAGTTGTAAGTGTTCTAACTTACGCTGATGAAGGGTAATCATTAATTCAAATTTATTTAATACTCTCCCAATACAAATTTGCTCTTGAAGGGAAGGTATACATATATTCCACTCCGTAAACATAGGCAATCTTAATGACGGAACAGTACCTTGGGCATTTAAACGTAATGCGTGTTCTTTAAATCTGCAGTGAAATAAATATAATAAGTAAAATGCATCTACCCCTTTGAAATTATCTACCTTATATACACGTTGATGAAGAGCAAACTTACCATTATAATAGTGAAAAATTTCACCAATTCGACCATCACCAGGAACAAGTATTGCTTCAGTATTAAAATCATATGTATCGAGTTTCTCAATTTTTTCAGATCTTATAAAAAATGGAAATTGACCATTTGTGACAGAATCTTGTTGATTTCGAGACCCAGTTTTTATATTTGCAACATCCCCCAACTTACACTGTTCCCAATCTTCAGTAAATTCAGGAAAACGAAGCTCAGGATATCGCTCTCCATTTTTAGGAAAAAGTTTCTGAAGCAACGCTTTTTTCTTCATATTTAGATGATCAAGCTTACGCTGATAAAGGGTAATAGTTCGATCTAATGCATAAATTAACTCGCCTATTTTCTCCTGTTCAGGAATTGAAGGTTTATTTACTATCACTTTACTAATTTCATTCTTATTAATCTTTTTAGGAAATGCAATATGTAAAGTTCTTCTCCAAATCTCTGATTGCACTGAAGATGAAGCTAATAATGCTAATAGAAATAAAGAATTTATATCTTTCGGTTTTAACAATGCAAGACTTACATAATAGGCACGTTTTATATTATCTAAAATTATATTAGCACTACCAACATCACCAATACGAGTTAGTAGAATATCACCATACTCCGGAAAAATTTTAAATTCACTCTTAAAATCCTCCTCAGAAATATATTTATCTGATTCTAATGTTTTAATATTTTCCACACTAACAAACATCACACCACTATTCGTATATCTTGGAGTTTGATGTGTGCCATCATAAACATTACAAAGTTCTTCTAACTCACACTGTTCCCAATCTTCAGTAAATCCTGGAAATCGTAATTTAGGTACTCTCCGTTTTTCTTTACTCATTACAATCTCGCTTCCCTTTTATCATAACAACACTACCTTTCATTAACATAAGAATCTGCAAATTTATATAAAGCTTCCACAAGTTCATTACCATATTTGATTTTATTAAGGCTTACAATATCTGCATCTTGTGCTTTTACTTTATATTCCGCACGAGCATCTTTTTTTAGTTTACTAATTCTACCCGTACTATCTAAATCCTGTTTTCCAGCTGTATGTCGAGAAAATAGATCTAATATTTCGTCATTACTAATAACATCAATAATCCCCCATTTTAAGCGGAAATCAAAAATATCATCCTTCATAATCATTGTATTTACATCTTCAATGACTTCTAAACTAGTTAACTTTACAGGATATTGGATTTCCTTTCCTTCTGGTGGGTACGTACCTTTATAAATTGCATCAACTGCATTATTAATTTGTTTTGCATATTGACGATCATCTAAAGCCATTGCAAAATCATTAATTTTTTCACGATAATCCGCAGCTGCATCCATACGTTTTTCATGAACAGCATTCATTAACGCTTCGATTAATTCAGTAAGATAATCATAGTTAACACTAATTTGCTTTACATGTATCATACGTAGTTCAATTTGAGCAACTGGTACATCATGATTTTCAGCAATACGTTCTTTCAAGTCGTTATACAGAGATGTGGTTAACATTTCTTCTTGTTCAGGTGTCATCCCGAGCAATGTAACAAGTTCATCTGGATTATCATAGTCAAATCCGATGTCTTCTCCATTAACAACATCTGGATCATATTGTTTTAGCTTTGACATTCCAGCGCTATATATACGCATAAGATTAAACATTTCTTCTTGCTTAGCTTCACTAGCAGGAACCTCTGTAAAGTTATCCGTCATATCTGCAAGACGATCTACCATTTGTTTTACTTCTTCAAATTGTTCTTTGAACGGTTTGGCTAAAACACCACTATCAACTAAAACTTTTGTATCTACTAATGTGTCTTGTACATCAGCAGAGTGTTTATTCGCATAAATACTCAAAGCTCGGTTCATGAGCTCTTCGTTCTTAGTTGGCCATCTGTAATTGACTACACGACCCCATGGCTTGTCTTGATTATCGGCAATACGATTTGTTCTTGAGTAAGCCTGAATTAGCATTGCATCCTTTAATGTACGATCCACGTAAAGTGTATTTAGCTGCGGTGCATCAAAACCAGTTAATAGTTGATCCACAACAATAACTATATCTAAATACTGCCCATCTTGTGCTGTACGATTTAAACGTGTTGTTAAATCTTGAGTATAACCAGATACATCATCTAGGCCAAAACTAGTACCAAACATTTTATTGTAATGTTTCATAGCACGTAACAGACCATCATTTGTAGTTAATTGGTTATCGCTATTGTTAGTACTCATGCTGAAAGTAATACCAACTTTTAACGTAGGAAGCCCTTGCTCTTTGCGTTCTTGATTCACTCGTTCAAATTCTTCAAAGTACATTAGTGCCATTGGTGTGCTTGGTCTATTCCCACCTACATGAGTAGTGAGCATAGCGTTATAGGCACCATCATTAGAACGGTTTCGCCAATTTTTAAATATATCTTCCACTACCAATCGTACATGATTAGGATTATTATCATAGAAACTTGGTTCAATCATATCATCCATATCATTGTCGGTAAGGTTAGCGATTTTACGTTCAATATCTTGTTCATTCCAATCAGGATATTGTGCCTTATAAAATTTGGGTAAGTACTCTTGTTTCATTTGATCTTCGGCAATAGTCGTTTCAAAATCCACTTTAAAACCTAATACATTTTTATCTGCAATAGCTTCGCGAATAGTATACGCATGTAACAACTTACCAAAGACCTCATGTGTCTTAGTGCCTTTTTTACCGACCACCTTATCAAACATAGGTGTTCCTGTATAGCCAACCCAAGCAGCACCTTTGAATACTTTTTGTAAGTCCTCAAAGCTTTCACCACCGGTAGACCTATGTGCCTCATCGACAATAAACACAAAGTTCTTATTAGGTACTACAAAGTCTTTACGATTAATGAGAGTATTTAGTTTTTGTACAGAGGTAACAATGATGCCATACCCTTTTTCATTTAATTTTTTCTTTAACGCTGAAGTATTTTCTGTTCCACCAACAGTATCAAATTGTTTACCATCAATATCAATAGAACCTTCAGGGTCATATGCCTTATAATTTGCTTCAGTTTGTTTCGTTAACGCTATACGGTCAACTACGAATACTACCTTATCAACATTTGGCATGCGACTCGCCAACCAGGCAGTTTTGAAACTAGTAATCGTTTTACCTGATCCTGTTGTATGCCAGACATAACCTAATTTATTAATTGGCAAATCGAAATCAGCCCGTTTTAATTCATTTAAAACTGCTTTTGTTGCATATACTTGATAAGGACGCATAACCTTAAGCATTTGTTTATTCTTAGTACCGTCAAGAATAGTAAACAATGTAGACATTTGATGTGCCATTGGTATGCTAAGGAACATATCTGCAAAGGTGGTCCAATTGCGAACAACCTTGTTATCATTAGGATTTTGCCATTCAAAAGCAAAGTCTTTATTAAATAAATCCGCCGTAGTATTCGCCATATATTTAATTCTATTTGGCGTCATTGCAACTAGAATTTGAACTGTTGAGAAAATATCACTGTATTGTTTCTCTTGAATATATTGATGCATTTGATTTAATGCTTCATCTACATGATGTTTAACAGATTTTTCCTCAATTTGAATAATAGGTAAACCATTAATAAGTAGCGTTGTGTCAAAACGGCGTTCTGGACGACCTGCAATTAGCGGCTCTCGCTTAATTTGACTAACTACTTGATAGACAGTATTACCTGCCCCAATTTGTTTTTGATCAAATACTGTTAAAAATACATGACGGCCATCATCTAGGTCAACCTCTACTTGGGATACGCCATTGATACCATATAGAAACTGCCCTGCTTGATATGGTGTATACAGTTCATTAATCACCTTTTGAACTTGTTTAAATTCCGTATCACTTAATGGTTGTGTCAGTTGATTTTGATTCAATTGGTACAAAATTTTGCGGAAGTTATCCCAAAGTGCCTCTGTTGTTTTTATAGTTGGCTCATACTTCCAGAGTTTGCTTTTATAAACCTTCATATTTCCATAAGCATCTATTGTATCGCCTATTTGATTAGACTTAGCTGCATTAGTAACAATCCCCGTCGATAATTGCTCAATTAATTTATTTTCAAATTCTAGCTCTGTCATATTATTTTACTCCCTGTAACATAGTAATTGCTTTACGATATGTATTATCTGCCACACGCTGTTTTAATGATCTCAGTCGTAATTGTTTAAAATAAATATCCCCCATAATACGTTGTGTTTCAATAGATGGTAATTTTGGTAACTGGATTTCTTTTAATAAGCTAAGACTATATCGTACAACCTGACTCCCTTGTAAGTTCTGTTTGAACTGCTTTTTAATTTTAGGATTTTCATTAATTAAATAAGCCATAAACTTTTTATCTATAGGCGTATTTAACGGCTCCATCCTAACATAGTTTTGAGTAAAAAGATAACCTTCGTGATCACTGGTAACAAGGGTAGCCATGCCAGATATTGTACTAAATATTAAATCTCCTGCTTTAAGAGTAGAGCCTTTATATTCTGTACGAATTTGTTTTCTATCACTCATAGCGCCAGGTACACCAGTTAAATCTTCATATAATTCGTTCTGCCCATACAAGGTATATAGCACTGCATCTTTACTAGTGCTTTCCTCTAATCGATATTGTGATACCCCTGTATTACTATGAAACATATCTTTAATATACACTATGTCACCTCTTTCTCAAAAATAGTTTTCATTTTATATTTATTTTTGCATGTAAAAAAATTACACTGTATAACTTTTAACTTAAGTATACAGTGTAATTCATATAAAAGCAATGATAAATTTGTAATTTTTAAAAATGCAGGATAGTTTTTTTTAATTCTAAATAATTAACTAAACTATTTTATATTCTTAATATCATAAGTAACCATTTCTTTTGGCATCTTAGCCCCCAGTCCACTTTGGAATGTATGATAGTAGTCCTTATTGTTATTAGTATCCACATATTGCACAATATCACGATAGTCTTTTACCAATAGATTACTATTATTAGATATAATAAAGTGCGTATATACAAATTGTTTGTCATGAGATACTAACATATACAAAGTTGTTTTAGGGCGCTTAATTTGCAAGTATACAGATGGCATAGCATCATTCCATACGGTAGCAAATTGAATTGGTTGTCGCATTGAATATTTATCAGACATAATGATACTTCGTACAACTTTTGGGAATATATTCTCTAGATGCTGCATATCAGTATCTGCTATTGGCATCACCATAATCCCCTCTTTATAATGATCGCTATCATGTATGTACATATACGAATCGCTTTTATCTACCCGTACCATTTTACTTGTTTTTAGTGTTAAAAATGTAAAATCATTAATTTTTAATGTCTTACTTTTAGAAAGGATATCCTTAGCTGGCTCAATAGATGGTAGAACATAGTTTACCAAAGGTGACATTATAATCTCTTTAGTCTTATCTACACCTTGTTTCTCCAATGAATTGAACTGTTTTTTAGGTGTCAAATTGTAACCGATATGATAGGAAATTGTAGGTGTATCCTTCATTGTAAAATTGATACTCCCTACCATCGGCGTCCCCTTAGCATATGTTACATCCCATGTAGCTTTTTCTATAGTAGGATACATAAATTTATCAGCATATAATGAAGGATTAGGCGCTTTATACACTCCAGCTGTTTTCTCTGCAATAGCTTTCATATCATCAATAGTCAACTTGTTATATGGAATCTTACTATCTTCCCAATTATTTCCAGCTGGTTGATGTCGTAATTCATAGGCCATAATCCCATTAGGACTCATAATCATTGCCTGTTTGAAAGCAGAGGTGCCATCTGAAATTTTTTCAGTATTACCATACCTACTTGGATATGGCATAGTAAATTTTATATTTGCCCCATCCTCCTTTAAAATAAATACTGTTGAAGAAAAATTTAACGAATGGTTTAACTCACGATTTGAATAAATTACCTTATCTAAATCTATGTCACCATTACCTACCACAGCTTTGGGCATATAATCTTTTATCTCTGCTTCAACCTCACGTTCCATCTTGTGTACATCTAAATCAGTCTTGCGATAATTTTGATATGCATCCTTTGATATTGTAGGATCCGCACCTGGTATATTAATATCAATCGCATGACTTCCTAACGTAACACAGCTAAAACATAGTGTAGCCATCAATATACGTTTCATAATAGACTCTCATCCTTTCACATAATGCCTCTCAAATAGTATATATGTATAGAATATCATATTTTAGTTGACATTTAGTAGTACAATATAAGTATAGAAATGAGGAGGTGATACCTATGAAGTTTACAAAACGTATGATTGTCATGACTCTTTTAGCCGTGACAGCGGCTGTATCTACAGGATTTGCTTATGATTATGTATGCAATGGATCACAAGCAAATTGCAATACCAATGCTCAGTATAAATGTAATGCAGATACTCAATACAATTGTAATACAAACGCTCAATACAACTGTAATAATAACAATACAGTTTGTAACAATACTAGCCAAGGTTACTGTGGTCAAAACTCTAATACTAGAGGATGTGGCGGATATAGAAGATAATATGATAAGTACACTAAAAGCCTATAGTACTGTATATGTACTATAGGCTTTTATAGAGTTTATAACAAGAATACTATTTAATGCATCAATGTACTGATAAGACACAATTTAAAGCTACACTTGTATTAGGAGTTCATGCGGTTAAAGTATTCAATGGCTTTTGGTGTAAAACCAATATAAGTATTACCAGCTGCGTACGGTCCTAGTTCATATGGTTGGTAAACTAGATCAATGTTCCCCTTACCACGTAAGCAATAGTTATCGGTTACATATTTTACACTCCATCCACTTGGAATATAGCTCTTTGTATGATTACCTGTATAATAACTTAATACATGGGATCGTAAGCCGTTATCCAATTGTGCTGCATTCGCAATTTTTATATAGTTATATAATGGAATGCGTTGACCTGTTACTTTATTATATACAAGACCTCTTGTATTATACATACCATGAGCAGCTCCGGCGTAGTAATAATAGGTAGTTAGTAGGATTGAAACAACTTGACTATCCTCATAGGTAACCTTATAGTTTTGAGAAACTTGATAAATATGTTGGTTGTAATACATATCCTTTGCTTCGAGTACATAATTTGCAATATCTGTATTAATAACTCTTTGAGCATAAGCATGATCTGTATAAACTAAAGGATACTTTAAATCTAAATTTACATCTGATTGACTGCCTGTAACAACAGTTGCATACGTTGGTACAGTTAACATAACACCTAACATAGAGGTCATACATAGCTTTTTAAAGATTCCCATAATAATGTCTCCTTTTACAAGCACCTTAAATAGGTTTATTACTATGTTAGTTCTACAAGCTATAATAAAACTCCTCTTTTATATTTTACTTTTTTGATAGTTTATTTCACTTTATAAAACAGCTAAAATGATTTAGTATTTTACACTAAAATATAAATGTAGCTATATCATACTTTCACCATACAAAAAGGACCCTCCAAAGAGAGTCCTTAATCTGTATTATTATGCTATTAAGCGTTTTTAGCTACTTCCATAAACTCATTTATCTTATTTCTTATGAAGAGTCATATTTTCAAAAGCTGTACCATAAGCTTCTTTAAAGATATAGTTACCTACAACATATTTAGGATCACGCAAAGCTACATCAACGTATTGTTGTTGAATATTACCGAAATTCCCCAAAGCCACACCTTCATAATTAAAATCTTCCACACTATTTATCGTTAATTTCATACCAGAGCTAGCTTGTTTAGCATATATGAGGAGTGAATAGTCTTGTGCATACTGTGGAGTACGTAATACGCCGGCTACAGAATGGTTTATATCATAACGATAAGTAACTAAAACCTTGTGAATATATGAGTTATTTCTACTACTATTATTATTTTCAACCTCATATACAACTGCCTGTACTTTATAAATAAACTGGTTCTCTTCTATTCTTTTAATAGAACTCTTGTCTACAAAATACGTAATGGCATTTTTCCCTGTAAGAATAGGAATATTATTCTTATCATTTTTAATAGCTTCCATCGATATAGCTTGGATTTGTAATGGTATTACTATACATGCTAACAATAACATAGAAAATAACTTTTTCATTAATTTAAATCCTCTCTTTTAATATTATCACACACATTATATGTATAGGATATCATATTATAAAAGTATTGATAATCTATTACTTTCACCACATAAAAAAGGACCCTCCAAAGAGAGTCCTCAATGTATATTGTTATGTTATTAAGCGTTTTTAGCTACTTCAACAAGTTTAGCGAATGCTGCTGCATCGTTAACTGCCAACTCAGCCAACATTTTACGGTTAACTTCAACGCCTGCTTTAGCTAAACCAGCGATGAAACGGCTGTAAGTTGTACCGTTGATGCGAGCCGCTGCGTTGATACGAGCAATCCACAATTGACGGAATTCGCGTTTTTTCGCACGACGGTCACGACGAGCGTAGTATAACGCTTTCATTACTGTTTCGTTAGCTTTTTTGAACAAACGGGAACGTGTACCACGGTAACCTTTAGCTAATTTTAAAATCTTTTTATGACGTGCATGAGCTGTAACGCCCTTTTTCACTCTTGCCATTGTATATTCCTCCTAAATTACGATGTATCGATCTAATAGTTAACGATTAAGCGTATGGTAAGCATTTAGCTACGCGTTTATGGTCAGCTTTTGCAACCAATGTAGCTTTACGTAAATTACGTTTACGAGCTGGAGATTTTTTCTCAAGAATGTGGCTTTTGAAAGCTTTCGCACGCTTGAATTCACCAGTACCAGTTACTGCGAAACGTTTAGCCGCTGCGCGACGAGTTTTAATTTTTGGCATAATATAATCCTCCCAATACCTTATTTACTTACTAAAATCATGGTCATGTTACGACCTTCTAACTTAGCTGCTTTTTCAATAGACGCCGTTTCTTTGAGTTCATCAGCAAAACGTGTCAATACCGCCATGCCGAGTTCAGGGTGTGAAAGCTCACGACCGCGGAACATGATGGTTACTTTTACCTTATTGCCTTCCGCCAAGAATTTGGATGCGTTTTTCATTTTTACGTAAAAGTCATGGTCTTCAATATGTGGACGTAATTTGACTTCTTTCAAAGTTACGATTTTTTGTTTTTTCTTCGCTTCTTTCTCGCGTTTTTGTTGTTCATAACGATATTTACCGTAGTTCATAATGCGAGCTACTGGTGGTTTAGCGTTAGGTGCAATTTCCACAAGATCAAGATGCTGTTCTTCAGCCAATGCCAAAGCCTCACGGCCAGACATAATACCGATTTGTTCGTTTTCAGGACCTACGACACGAAGTTCACGAGCACGAATCTCTTCATTAATGCGTGGTGTATCCTTGCTAATAGCGTTCACCTCCAAGAGAATAAAAAAAACGGACGGCAAACACCATCCGAATAGAATTCTCTATATTAACCTCATACTTCTTGGTATTAGGTGAGTGGCGGATGGCCTCTGCTTCATAAATTACTTAATTATAATAACAAATTAGATAGTGAAAGTCAACAACAATCTTAGGTTGCTCTCAGCAATTTATTATTACAACTCTTACAGTATAACAGAGATTATAAGTTCTGTATATAGGTATACTTACTGACACCTATCCACCCTTTATGTATACAATATTGCTATAATATAATTTATAATATAGTTATTAATTCTATAGAAAAATACGATACAATAATATATATAACATATTCTATCTAACTGAGTATTATCTAACTGAGTATTATCTAACTGAGTATTATCTAACTAAACATTATCTAACTAAGTATTATACAGTAATAGGTATTACACAAACTGAAAGGGGTTTTATTATGAGTGTAACAACTAGTTCGCCTCCTCAAAAGGCGCGTACAACAGTTCAAAATATAGGTCTTATTCTTGCCTTTATTGTGTTAGTTGGCATTTTATTATTACCAACACCAGAAACATTATCTACTGGGGGCCATCGCATGATTGGGGTCCTCGCCTTTGCTATCATCTTGTGGATGACATCAGCTGTATCTTACCCTGTAAGTGCCACTATGATTACAGCCCTCACAGCTTTACTGTTAGGCTTCTCTCCAAATCCTGAGGCACCAGCAAAAGCTATGGGTACGGCTAACGCCTTAAAGCTTATCATTTCAGGTTATTCTTCCCCTGCGATGATTCTCGTAGGTGCCGCTATGTTTATTTCCGTAGCCATGCGTAAAACAGGTCTCGATCGTCGCATAGCCATGCTCGTATTGTCTAGTGTAGGTACAAAGGTAAGCCGCATCTATTTAGGTGTTATTATTACAGGCCTTATTCTCGCCTTCTTTGTACCGAGTGCAACGGCTCGTATCGCTTGTTTGGCTCCAATTATTATCGGTATCGTCGAAAACTTAGGTATTGAACGTAAAAGCCGTGTAGCCGCTCTACTCATGGTAGGTGCCGTACAAGCAGATACATTTTGGAATATTATGATTCAAACAGCTGCCGCTCAAAACCTCGTAGCTGTTGGGTTTATACAAACACAGATGAACACATCTGTAAGTTGGATTGATTGGCTCACAGCAGCTGCACCGTTCTCCATAATTATGGCTATTATTACTTACTTTGTAACGCAAGCTTTTATTAAACCTGAGTTTAAAGAACTCGTTGGCGGTGATGTACAACTCGCTAAAATGCGTAAAGAAATTGGTCCAATGACATTTGATGAAAAGAAACTATTATGCATCTCTATTGGTTTATTAGCATTGTGGGCAACGGGAGGTAAATTACATACCATCGATACTACAACAACTACAATTATAGCAATTGCCTTATTCTTCTTCCCTAAAATTGGCATTATGGACTGGAAATTTGCACAGCCAAACATCGACTGGGGATCGATTGTTATGTTTGGGGCTGGTATCGGTCTTGGTTCCGTATTACTTAAAACGAAAGCGGCCACCTGGCTCGCTCAAGTATTCGTAAATGCCTTTTCTCTTGAAACGGCAAGCGTATTCCTTTTGATTGCTATTATGGCTGCCTTTCTGATTTTAATCCACCTTGGATTTGCATCAGCTACAGCCCTCTCTTCTGCCATGATTCCTATCGTAATCTCTATCGTTATGGGACATTCCGCAGAAGGACTTAATCCACTTGGCGTAACAATGCTCATGCAATATTCAATCTGCTTCGGTTTAGTATTACCAGTAAACTCACCACAAGGCATGGTAGCTTACGGTACAGATACATTCGACGTAAAAACATTTATGACTACAGGTATTCCATTAACAATTATTGGATATGTAATGATGCTCGTATTTGCACTTACATACTGGCGCTGGATCGGAATTGCTTAAGTCTAAATATTCTAAATAGACCAAATATTCTAGATAATTCTAATATTTTAAATTAAACATACTATAAAAGGCTCTGTCTTATGACAGAGCCTCTTGATTTTTATATGCGTTTCAATATAAAACGTCTATATTCTTTTCAATGTAAAGCTTTCACAGATATTTATTTATTCTAATTCCTTACCTTTTAGTTCAGGAATTAAGAATACGGTTGCTAAAATATCGATTACATAGATAATCGCGAGGAAAGCGATTGCCACTTGATAAGAGTACAATGAGATAATCATACCTACTACCATTGGGCTAAAGCCACCTACGGCACGACCGATGTTAAATAATACGTTTTGAGCCGTTGCGCGAGCACTTGTTGGGTATGCTTCCGCCATCAAGGCACCGTAGCCACCCATCATACCATTTACGGAGGCCCCTAATATAGCACCGGCAAATAGCATAGCTGTTGGATCAGATAGTTGAGAGTAAATCAAGATAGATGCCACAGCACATACTTGGAACAAAATAAATGTCGGTTTACGACCAATTTTATCAGCCAATCGTCCGAATAACCAAATGCCGACCATCATACCACATACAGTTACGGCAGTCCACAAACCCGATTTTGTAAGAGAAAACCCTAATTGCTTACTCAAGAAGTTAGGCAACCAAATCATAATACCGTAGTAACCAAAGTTTTGAACAGATGTTAAAATAGCAACACCTATAGATGTCTTTGTAGTTCTTACATCTTTTACTAATAACTTGAATGAGTTCGTATGGGAATGTTCCTTAATTTCTTTACTTTGAACAAAGATTTCTGGTTCATGTAATTTCGCACGAAAGAACCAGGCTACAAAGGCAGGAATAATGCCAACCATGAACATACCACGCCAGCCAATATAAGGGAGTAATACGGGCGTTAACAGTGCTGCGGCCAATACGCCTAACTGCCAACCAATGGCAACATAGCTCGTCGCTTTTGCACGGTGTTGTGCAGGCCATGCTTCAGCTGCTAAGGCCATACCAATACCGAATTCACCGCCTAAGCCGATACCGGCAATTGTACGATATATGAGAAGATCCCAATACCCTTGTGCAAAAGCACATAGGCCAGTGAATACAGCAAATAATACAATAGTCCATGTCAACACACGAACACGACCAAACTTATCTGACAAGGTACCAAAGATAAAACCACCAATTACAGCACCTACCAAGGTCCACGTCACAAGGGAACCTGCTTGACCTGTGGTCAAACCTAAGTCCCCTGAAATTAAGGTCAGCATAAAGCCGAGAATCAAGAGATCAAAACCATCCATGGCATAGCCAATAGAGGAACCAATAACAGCTTTCCAGCCGTATGAATTTACTTCTTTCATAGTCATTTCCTTTCGCTACTCACAGGTAACAATTAAAGCGAATATAATACAAAATCCCCCTCTTATAATCTCATCACTATTAAATTATACAGACTAATTTAAATTGTGCAAGATGTGAGGGGGATTTATAACATTATAATTACTAGGAGAGTAAATAATTAGTTGCGTTCTTTAATTTCAGTTTTAATAGAATTGAAGAATTCTTCGAATGGTACGGAGCCCAATTCGTCACCACCGTGTTTACGAACGTTAACTGTGCCTTCTTCGACCTCTTTATCACCCACAACAAGCATGTATGGAACCTTTGCCATTTGTGCTTGGCGGATTTTATAACCGATTTTTTCGCTGCGATCGTCTACTTCCACACGTACATAGTCACGGTGCATTTGTTTTGCCAAGTCCTTAGCATATTCAACGTGTTTTTCAGAGATAGGCAAGATTTTAACTTGTACAGGAGCCATCCATGTTGGGAATGCACCTGCATAGTGTTCAGTTAAGATACCGATAAAACGTTCCATGGATCCGAAGCATGCACGGTGAATCATAATAGGGCGATGTTTTTGACCATCTTCGCCAACATATTCAATTTGGAAACGTTCTGGCAAGTTCATATCCAATTGGATAGTACCACATTGCCATGTACGTCCCAAGGAGTCTTCAATATGGTAGTCAAGTTTAGGACCGTAGAATGCACCATCACCAGGGTTAATTACGTATGGAATGCCTTTTGCTTCGATAGCATTACGCAATGCTTCTGTAGCGGCTTCCCAAATCGCATCATCACCCATTGCATTGTCAGGTTTAGTGGATAATTCCACATGGTATTTCAAGCCAAATTGACTATAAATGCGGTCGAATAATTCGATAACTTTCATCAACTCAGATTGCATTTGAGATGGCAACATAAATACGTGAGCATCGTCTTGTGTGAAAGCACGTACCCGGAACAAGCCGTGTAATGCACCAGATAATTCATGACGGTGAACTAGACCAAGTTCAGCATAACGCAATGGGAAGTCACGGTAGGAATGCATTTCGTTTTGGTAAACCAAGATACCGCCTGGGCAGTTCATTGGTTTAATTGCATATTCTTCATCATCAATGATTGTAGTGTACATATTTTCACGGTAATGGAACCAGTGACCAGATGTTTCCCACAATTGTTTATTTAAGATGATTGGTGTGCGAATTTCTTCGTAATCGAATTCATGGTGAACTTCACGCCAGAAGTTTTCTAATTCGTTGCGAAGTGCCATACCTTTTGGTAAGAAGAATGGGAATCCAGGACCTTCTTCTTTGATAACGAACAAGCCTAGTTCTTTACCAAGTTTACGATGGTCACGTTTAGCTGCTTCTTCAAGCAAGTGAAGGTATGCATCCAGTTCTTCTTTCTTTTCAAATGCTGTACCGTAAATACGTTGCAACATTTTATTCTTTTCATCGCCGCGCCAGTATGCACCTGCAATGCTTTGTAATTTGAAAGCTTTCACCTTACCAGTGGATGCCACGTGAGGCCCTGCACAAAGATCGATGAAATCGCCTTGCGCATAGCAAGAGATTACAGCATCTTCAGGAAGATCTTGAATCAATTCTACCTTGTAATCTTCATTTTTAGCTTTAAAGAATTCGATAGCTTCTTGACGAGGCATAACGGATTTAGTAATCGATAAATTTTCTTTTACAATACGGCTCATTTCCTTTTCGATTTTACCCAAATCTTCAGGAGTCAAAGTATGTTCCATATCGATATCATAGTAGAAACCCTTATCGATAGCAGGTCCGATAGCCAATTTAGCTTCAGGCCATAAACGTTTAACAGCTTGTGCCAAGATATGAGAAGCTGTATGGCGCAAAGTATGTTTGCCCCCTTCATCTTCAAATGTTAAGAACGCAACTTCAGAGCCATCTACAAGTTCTTCGCGAAGGTCTGTTAATTCGCCATTTACGTTTGCAGCTAGTACTTTTTTAGCCAAGCTATTAGATAGTTGTTTTACTGCTTCCCCAAGAGTAGTGCCAGCAGCGTATTCCTTTGCACTACCATCAGGTAAAATGATTTTTACATCTGCCATTTTTCTTTCCTCCAATTTATAAACTAGGATAGCTTTGATTTTCTACTTTCACCAATATACCTACTTACCACACAATACATAAACATTGAGTAATTAGCTTGTAGAAATTGGGTAATAAAAAAAGACCTTCTATCCCTACAAACAAGGGACGAAGATCATTCGCGGTTCCACCCTAGTTAACTACCTATACCAATATATGTGTATAGTTAATTCACTTCATTAAGCCCGATAACGGTGGCGGCCGTATTTGCCTACTTAGGTTCGACAAATCAGTTTAAAGGGGGTAACTCTAATATATGTGTAAGGCATTTCCAGCATCTGCCTCTCTCTGGTACACAGGGATAAAAGAATCATGTCCTTTGCATCACTTTTACTAGATTATAGTATCATAGAGGACTAAAAAATTCAATACAGTTTAACTGTAAATTTCTTGAAAACTATAAATTGTAATTTTTTAAATCCATAAATTGTAAATCTTCTCTTCATTTATATTGATACATTTATATTTTAAAGAAAACGGCCCGAGAATGATATGGCCCCCTTTACTAGACAACCAGTAAAGGCGGAACATATCAGAATCTCGAGCCATTTTATATACTTTATTTGTATATTAACGTTTGAAGTTTGTAGACAACATAGCACCAATTACTTTTTCCAATTTGCTAGTAGAAAGGTCTGGACCTTTGTAGAGTGTTAAGAGCACGTCATTAGAGTTATCTTGTTTAGATACCATCATAACACCGCTACCACGAGCACCGTTATCATCGTAATCTTTCGCTACAATAACAAGGTTCAAATAATGGTCCTTCATGTATGTGTACACCTTGCTTGTACGTGCAGAGGATCCAATCATTTTTGCCATGTTCATACCACGGTTGAATACGATAGTATTTGCATTATGTGGATTTGCCGCTAATTGTTGCTTCTCTTCCTCATTTAGAGGCATGAGGTTTACCATGAGGGAGTCCCCCATTTTGCCCCGGAACATGGCTGGCATCGTTTCACGTACATCATCAGGAATACCTGTGTCAGCAGTCAATTTCAATTCCTTAGGCACAGTCATATATAAAACGCCCTTGCTATTGCGGCCTACCTCTGTAGTACTGAGGTCTACAGCGCTAAGCATAATGGAATCTTTAATGGTCGCCACTTGATTAGCCAATGGTTTTTCAGGAACACCACGGCTCGCCAATTGTACATCGCCAGATTTAGTTTTCTTCAATGTTTCCACGTTCCAACTTGCACCTTTTTTGTCTGCATCGCTAGCTTCTGTGAAAGCATTCGCCCCGTCTTTTGTGCCTACATATACATACGTTTGAGCTGGGATGATAGTATCTGGTGCGCCAGACTTATTGAAAGCCGCACCGTATACCACATTAGGAATCACAGTAGAACCAATTTGTAAATTGTTGTTAGTTTGGCTTTCAACATCAAAATTGATATTCCCTGTGAAAGTCATATCAGGACCATGGTTGATAACAACCACATCCCCGGCTTGAGGAATGATTACAGGGCCTACAGGACCCGCCATAGCTACACCTGCCATAGATGCTCCAAGGCAAGCTGTTAATAATGTGCGTTTCAAAATAGATTGTTTCATAGATATACTCTCATTTCTCTACAATTCGTATACATTTAATATAATTGTAAATCTAGTATAGTCACAAAATTCCCTCATACAATTTACAATCATGATTATACTTTATCTTCTATAGTGACATAGTCGGATAAACTACTTAATACTTCAAGCGCCAAAGGCCTTGTAGATGGTGTGCAGCGCAACATGCACCGCCCACTCACATCTACCGAGGTCATGACACCTAAATATTCATAGCCTTCAATGATGCGATTTATGAAATTCGTATGTTTAGGATTAATGTGAAAGTACACATACGCTTCTTCTCCAGAGGTGGTTAAGTCTGGTACCTCTGGAAATGCGCCGATAGATTTACTCGGCTCTAAGGCTGTACCACTCATAAACTATTCATCCTCTTTAGGTTTGCACTCACGGCGCATCATGGAGTACGGTTCAAGTGGTGTATCCATATAGATGCGTACTTTCATTTGTGCGTGAGGTGCTACATCGATAGGATTGCCATCTTCATCTGTCATTTTTTCGATTACTGTTTCAACAAGTTCACCTTTTGGTTGGCAGAATTCTACCTTATCGCCCACCTTGAAGTTATTACGTTGTTCAAGATCAACGTATTTTTCTTCTTCGTTGTAGCCTATAACTAAACCGATGAAGTCATGGCTCTGCGTATTCGTAGATTTACCATAGTTTTGAGCCGTTTCATCAGGACGACCTTCTGCAAAGCCATCTGTATAAGGACGATGGGAAATCTTCTCTAATTCTGCAATCCATTCTGGACGAACATACCAATCTTTACCTTCTTTAAGATATGTATCAATCGCTGTACGATATACTTTTGCCACTGTGGCACAATAGTGAACTGATTTCATACGCCCTTCGATTTTAAGGCTATCAATACCAGCTTCATAAAGATCTGGAATGCGGTGAATCAAGCACAAGTCTTTAGAGTTAAAGATATACGTGCCATGTTCATCTTCTTCGATTGGGTAATATTCACCAGGTCGATTAGATTCCACAAGAGAATATTTCCATCGACAAGATTGAGAACATTGACCACGGTTAGCATCGCGATTACCTGTCATATAGTTAGACAATAAGCAGCGACCAGAGTAAGAAATACACATAGAACCATGTACGAAGGACTCAATTTCAATATCTACATGATCCTTCATTTCTTTAAGGTCTGCTAAGGACACTTCGCGAGCCGCTACAACACGTGTAGCACCAAGTTCTTTCCACATTTGAACTGTATGCCAGTTTGTAGTAGAAGCTTGTGTACTTACGTGAAGCTCTAAACCTGGAGCTACGCGCTTAGCAAGGCTAAAAATCCCCATGTCTGCAACGATGATTGCATCAACACCGATGCTTTCAAGGAATTTCAAATAATCCTCTAAACCTTCGAAGTCCTCGTTGTGAGGAATGATATTACATGTAACATGAATCTTTTTGCCATGCGCATGTACAAATTCTACAGCTTCCTTTAATTCCTCATCGGAGAAATTAGAGTTACCTGCGCGCAAGCCAAAGCGTTTACCTGCGCAATATACAGCATCCGCACCATAGCGGATAGCCATTTTAAGCTTGTCCATATTACCTGCAGGACAAAGCAATTCCATAAAATGTTCTGCCATTATTTGTTGTGCCCTTTCCACACACTCACACTCATACCATCACCCATGGGATAAATGGTGGTGTTAAACAATTCTTTATTTTCAACATATGTTAAGTATTCTTGTAACCGTTTTACGATAGTTTTGAACCGTTTTGGCGGTTCCTTATCGCCCCTTACATAGCCTCTAAAGAGTACATTATCTGCAAGAATGACGCCCCCTTCTTTCACATGTGGCAGAATAAGTTCAAGTTGTTTTAAATATTGCCCCTTTGGTCCATCTAAAAACACTAGATCGTATTCGCCTGTGAGTTCCGTTAAGACTTGAGACGCATCGCCTTTTAGCAATGTAATATTATCGGCATAATCGGATTGGTTAATATAGTATTTCGCCATTTCATAGCGCACATCATCCAATTCAATGGAGGTAATATGCCCTTCCTCTTCGTCGAGTAATGGTGCCATCAACAAAGCGGAGTAACCAATGGCTGTGCCCACCTCTAACACAGAGGTGGGCCGGTATAAACCTATTAATTCTTCAAATAGATGAACCTCAGATTCTCGTAAAATCGGCACATCATTAATCATCGCGTAAATACGCTGTTCATTTAAAATATCATTTAATATCATGAAAGTAGATTAAATCTCCTACATTATCTATTGTTAGTACCACTAGGAACTACCAACGTAGAGCGTTCAGCAGGATTTGCAGGTTCTACCTGAATTTGTGGTACTTGTTGTGCATTAGGAATAACATTCTGCATCGATTCAGGTACAGGTGTCGTCGTTGGTACATACGTATTGTTATTTGCATTATTTCCATAGGATGGAGCAGACGGCGTGACTTGCGTCGATGATTGATTTTGTGTTGAACCTGGTACAGGATCTGGAATCTCAGCTGCTGGAACTGTAGTTGGTGTGTATTTATAACTAGGTTCTACGTCAACATATTGAGAATCTGCTTCCACCGCTTCTGCAGAACTATAATTATAATTAGGCTCTGTAGTCGCTACTGCTACGTCATAGTTAGGACCAGCTTGTGCAGCTACTTCAGTATTAGCAGAAGAATTTTTTACTGTGTCAGCACCATAAATTTTATTAACCGCTGCTAAATGTTCTTCGTATGATTTAGAGAAGTGATTATGCCCCTCTTTATCTGCTACGAAGTATAAATAATCTGTATTTTCAGAATGTAAAACTGCATCTAGAGCTTTTTTACCAGGATTTGAAATTGGACCTGGTGGTAAACCTTTAGATACATATGTATTATATGGGCTTTGCAATTGTGTATCCCCAATCGTTACATTTTCCTTTGCATAACCAAGTACATAGGAAATAGTCGCATCAGATTGCAATGGAATACCATGAGCTAGACGCTTTTTGAATACCCCTGCAATAGTTGGGCGGTCTGCATCAAATAAAGACTCTCGTTCAACGATAGACGCCAAGGTTACAAAATCATGGATACTCATATGTTGAGCTTGAATTTGTTTCTTCACAGCTGGGGTAAGGTAACGATTCATTTCGTCAGCCATCATTTGAATAACATCACGAGGCGTAGCACCTACGGGGATTTCATACGTACTTGGGAACAAGAAGCCTTCTACAGGATATGTAGCAGGTTTTGTGCCTTTCATGTATGGGTATGGTACATAGGTCTTAGCTTCAGCTAAGAAGTCCTTCGCCTTCATAATTTGATTCTTTTCAAGAACGATAGCAATATCACCAACTGTATATCCTTCTGGAATTGTAACACGAATAGATTCTACATGACCTTCTTGTAACAAAGAAATGAGTTCGCGCACAGTTACTTTATTAGGTATTTGATAATGTCCAGTTTGAAGCTTATCATTGGTACCGCTCAAGTATAACCAGAGCTTAAAGCCTTGAGTTGAGCGAATAAGTCCTCTTTCAAAAAGCATATCTGCAATTTCAGTACCCGTTTGACCTTTTTCAATAACGACTACTTGTGTTCCATCATCTTGAGCAAAGGTATTCGGTACAAAGTACAATGCACCAAGGCCTCCACCAATAATTAATATACCTACAATAACTAGGATCAAAATATATCTTAAGGCTTTTCTCACGTTGTTGAGTTCCTTTCTGTAACATAACAGTATATCAATTCATTATACCATAAACTCTATATTTCCCCTATATAAAAGGGCAATGATTCCGCTTATTCCATTTTATGCAATATATTAATTTTATTTATTATGCTCTTAGCATGAATGAAGTCTCTGCTTTTTACAATAATGATAATATATAACAAAATAAAAATAGCGCATTGTCCACTGACAACACGCTAAATTTATGCTAAAGACGATTATTCGTCTTCATCCATGTCTTCATACAGTTTTACTAGAGTTTCAAAGTTTTCATCTTCTTCATCCAAAGGTACGTATTCTTCTACGCCTTCTTCGTTTGTTTCGATGCGAGCCAAGATCATGTATGTGTCATCTTGACCTTCATGATCAGCATCTTCATCTTGTACATGCACAAGAACGGCATACTCTTGACCTTCATGACTCAAGATAACATCTTCTGTGAAGTATTGTTTATTACCATGTTCGTCTTCGAATTCCAAATAATACACTTCACCTTCAAAATTTTGGTCAACCATTGGAAACCCTCCTTAAAGAAAATACTTATTTATTAAACTGCAAGCGATCTAAATATCCTTGCAAAATTACAACCGCTGCCATTTTATCGATAACGGATTTACGCTTTTTACGGCTCACGTCAGCCGCAATGAGTTGACGTTCAGCCATAACAGTAGATAACCGCTCATCCCAATATGTAACAGGTAAATCGATGACTTCCTTCATCTTTGCAACGAATTCTTCAGTCTTTTCAGCCCGTTCACCTTTTGTACCATTCATATTTTTCGGCATACCTACCACAAGTTCATGTACTTCATATTCAGAAATGAGTTCTTGTAAGCGATTAAAGTCTTTTTCTAGAGATGTTCTACGAATGGTTTCAATACCTTGTGCTGTCATGAGCAGTGCATCGCTACAGGCAATACCAATAGTACGGCTGCCTACATCTAATGACATAATTCTCATTATAGTTGTTTAGCCTTTGCGTATTCTTTCAACAATTCTTCAATCAAGTCATCACGCTCTAAACGACGGATATCGGAACGCGCATTATTATAACTTGTTATGTACGCAGGGTCTCCAGAGATTAGATACCCTAAGATTTGATTAATTGGATTGTAACCTTTTTCTTGAATAGATTGATAAACACGCGTAAGCACCTCTTCAGCAGTCATCGGTTCATCGTCTACTTTACGGAATAACATGGTTTCATCTGAAACGTTCATCGTATCCCTCCTTTTTATTACATCGGCAGATTTCACCATAAAAGTGGAATCTCACCTACTATTATACTTGAATTAAAGCTACAAAGTCAGTAACTTTTTATGCATTATGAAAAATTTCTATAACAGATACAAGTATAATTATAAAATTATATGCCTATTGTAACATAGATTTTAAGGCTTCACCACCAGCTTTTAATGCTTCCATTAATTTAGCTGGCTCTTTACCACCTGCTTGTGCCATATCTGGACGGCCACCGCCATTACCTCCAGCTACTTGAGCTGCTGCTTTAACAATATTACCTGCTTTTGCACCTTTAGCAACGACATCTTTAGATACTTTACATACAAAGTTTACCTTATCATCGCCCATAGCAGCGCCTACAAGAACCACACCAGAGCCATTTAATTTATCAAGGCCCATATCAGCTAAGTCGCGTAATTCATCAATAGAGGATGCTTTTACAGCTGCGCCAACAAACTCTACATCACCTACCATGACTTTACCAGCAATGATATCAGCTGCACCAGCAGCAGAAACTTCTTTACGAATTTGTTCTAATTCTTTCACTGTTTCTTTAGCTTCCGTCAATACTTGGTGTAAGCGTTCTTCTATTTGAGGGGATTTAGTTTTAAGCTCGCTTGCCATGCGTTCAATAGTCAAACGATCTTGTTTTGCTGCCTCAAGAGCTGCACGACCAGTAATCGCTTCGATACGACGTACACCAGAACCGATACCAGCTTCTGAAGTTAAGCGGAAAGAGCCAATGAATGCGGTATTTCCTACGTGGGACCCACCACACAATTCAACGGAGAATCCTGGGACCTCAACAACGCGAACCACATCGCCATATTTATCTCCAAAGAGTGCCATAGCACCTTTTGCTTTTGCTTCATCCATGGACATTTCAGCAATAGCTAGGTCCGTAGCTTTTAAAATTTCTTCGTTTACAAGAGCTTCGATTTGATCAAGTTCCTCTTGCGTTACAGGAGAGAAATGGGTGAAGTCGAAACGCAAGTAATCAGGAGTTACTAGAGAACCAGCTTGATTAACATGCTCGCCAAGAACCTTTTTCAATGCTGCATGTAACAAGTGGGTTGCTGTATGGTTGCGGGCCATTGCTGCGCGACGATTTGTATCCACTTCAAGAGTGACATCATCACCTTCAGAGATAGAACCTTCTATAACAGTACCGATATGATATACAGTGCCTTCAGGTAAACGTTTTGTATTATGAACCTCTACCTTACCCATTGGGCCCACGATAAAACCTGTATCACCTAATTGACCGCCCCCTTCAGCATGGAATGGAGTAGTGCGTACGATAACAGTAATTTCATCGCCATCAGCTGCTGTTTGCAAGCGTTCAGAACCTTTACCAAGCATTAATACGGAGGATGCAGTTTCTGCTTCATCTTCAACAAGTTCTTCATCTTTCAAGAATGTAATGTCTGGTGTTGCTACCTTTGCATCTTCTTTTACACGAGCTTCACGAGCGCGTTCGCGTTGTTCTTTCATAGCAGCTTCAAAGCCTTCATGGTCGATTGTAAAACCACGTTCAGAAGCGATTTCCTCTGTTAATTCCCAAGGGAATCCATAGGTATCATATAGTTTGAATACTTCAGAACCAGGAACTACAGTTGCCTTTTCAGCGGCTAATGTATCGATTAAGGAGTTTAATAACTCAAGACCTTGTTCCAAGGTTTGGTTAAAGCGTTCTTCTTCGTTTTGAACCACGCGTTTAACGAAGTCTTGTTTCTCAGCAATAGATGTAATACCAGGGCCAAGAATGTCTACGACTACATCAATAAGTGGTGTTAAGAAGATACCTTCAATACCAAGTAAACGGCCATGACGTACAGCACGGCGTAAAATACGACGCAATACGTAGCCGCGACCTTCGTTGGATGGCAATACGCCATCGGAGATCAATGCAGTGACAGCACGAGCGTGGTCAGCGATAACTTTTAAAGAAACATCTGTATTTGGATCTTCGTTATATGTAACACCAGCGCGTTTTGCAGTGGCTTCGATGATTGGGAAAATCAAATCGGTTTCAAAGTTTGTTTTACAGCCTTGTAATACGGAAGCCAATCGTTCAAGACCGGCGCCTGTATCGATGTTTTTATGTTGTAATGGTTCATAAGATCCATCTGGCATTTTATTGAATTGAGTAAACACTAAGTTCCAAATTTCAAGATAGCGATCGCAATCACAGCCTGGCGCACAATTAGGGTCATCACAACCATGTTCAGGACCTTGATCAAAAAAGATTTCGCTATCTGGACCACATGGGCCTTCGCCAATTTCCCAGAAGTTATCTTCGAGACGCGTGATATGGCTCTCTTCTACACCACAATCATTATGCCATGTATCATATGCCTCTTGGTCATCTGGATATACAGTAACATATAATCTATTTTTATCGAGTTTAATAACCTCAGTTAAAAACTCCCACGCCCAATGAATAGCTTCTTTTTTAAAGTAGTCCCCGAAAGAGAAATTCCCCAACATTTCAAAGAATGTATGATGCCGTGCTGTGCGCCCTACGTTTTCAAGGTCACCGGTACGCATACTTTTTTGGCATGTTGTAATACGACGACAAGGAGGTACCAATTTACCTGTAAAGAAAGGCTTCAATGGCGCCATACCTGCCCCGATCAATAACAAAGACGGATCATTTTCTGGTATAAGAGAAAAACTATCTAATTTTAAATGTCCTTTACTTTCAAAAAACTGCAAGTATGCTTGACGCAGTTCATTACCCTTCATGTGTATATTCCTCCTAAAATTATTTACTCTTCATTATAACTCAAAAACGATATAAAATCTATCAAAAACATTGAGATTATGCGGAATTCACGCACTTTCACACCAATCCAATCAGACCGTGAAAGATATAAATTTTAATCCATATTTTTTACAATAAAAGTAAAGGTCAAATTTAGTCAATGCTAGTTAAATCGTAAATAATAAACATAAAAAGAGGTTATACAAATCAACAAAACAAAATTGATTCGTATAGCCTCTTTTATAGCTAGTTATTAAATTAGCGTACAACGCGTTTTGCGCCGATGTAACGTTCACCCCAATAGCCAGTATCAAGATCTGCTACTGCAACACCACGACTGGAAGTGGCGCTAATGAACTTGCCATCGCCAATATAAATGCCAGAGTGAGATGGACCTGGTTCATATGTTTCGAAGAATACCAAATCCCCTGCTTTCAAGTTCGCACGAGAAACTTCAACACCTACGTTATACTGTTCATCTGCCAAACGTGGTAAGGAAATACCTTGTTTTTCAAATACATATTTAACATAACCAGAGCAGTCAAAGCCACTTGGAGTAGTACCGCCAAATACATATGGTACACCGCGGTATTTGTCAGCTTCTGCCAAGATTGCGTGAATACTGCTAGGTGTTTCATTTTTCGTAATATTGTTTAATTTAACGTTCTTGCCATTAATGGATTGACCAGCGATACGACGGGATGTCGCGTTGCTGTTTGTAAAAGCGGATTTCGTTGCTACTGCTTTAGTCGCTGCATTTTGAGTCAATACTGCCTTCGTAGAACGAGGAGCACCCATCAATGCGTTATACGTAGCAGGGCCTACGATACCATCCACTGGAAGGCCACGATCTTGTTGGAACAAACGAACTGCCCACTTCGTTTCCTTACCATATACACCATTTTTATCTGTAGCATTATAGCCGTGTTTAATTAGTTGTTGTTGAACCGCTGTAACACTTTTGCCCTTATCACCATATTGTAATGTTGTTGCGCCAACCATGGCTGTTGTGGCACACACAAAAGTTAATGTTAATGCCGTTATTTTAACCTTACTATATTTTGACTTCATATGCTTCCTTTCCAAAAAACTTTTAAAGTAAGTTATTTATTCAAAATATACTAACCGTCTATTTATTTGCATTCACAAATACAGCTAGTCTTCTTTGCTCTTGTTGGTATAAGCCTCTGGTGCCATAAAAACATCTGCACTACTTGGTCCGAGTAACGGAGCCTCTTCATGCTCTTCAAAATTTATAGCTGACTTAACCCAATACAAAGGCCGTTGCTTCACCTCTTCAAAAATACGACCTACATACTCGCCAATAATTCCCAGTCCGACGAGTTGAATTCCACCAATAAACAAGATTGATACGCCCAAGGTTGTCCACCCATTCAAAGCTTGTCCTGTAAGATATACATACAAAAGATGTAAAATGAGCAAAAAGCTCATTCCACCACAAAGTACACCTACATACAAGGCGGCCCGTAAAGGCACCCTTGAAAAAGCGGTTACACCATCCAGAGCAAATCGAATCATTTTACGCACACTAAACTTTGAGACACCTGCAAATCGAGGTGGTGCCACAAAGTGCAACTCTGCTTGTCTGTACCCTAAGGCGCCGACAATACCACGTAAAAATCGACCATGTTCTCTGAATCGTTTCAACGTGCCCAATGCTTTACTATTCATGAGGCGGAAATCGGACCCGCCTTCAACAATAGGAACATCGGCCATTTTGTTCATTAGTTTGTAATAATACTTAGACGTGAAAGATTTAGCCCAACTAGCGTCATCAGTTGAATCGCGTATGGTACGCACCACATCATACCCTGATTCCCATAATCGAACTAGTTCAGGAATCAATGCTGGTGGATGCTGCATATCACCGTCCATTGTAATGACTGCATCGCCATGAGCATAATCAAGCCCACATGTAAGTGCCGTTTGATGCCCAAAGTTACGAGCCAGCAATAACACTTTAACATGTTTGTCATTGAATGCAATTTCACGCAGTATCATAGCTGACGAATCACTAGATCCATCATCCACGAAGATTAGTTCATAATCATATGTGAGACCTGACATAACATCAGTTACAGCTTTATAAAAGTTCGCTATATTTTCCTCTTCGTTATATACAGGCACTACAATAGAAAGTAACATAAATCCTCCAAAGTATTTTACTCACATATTTTATGTTAATTAGTAAATTAAGGCAAATGCTAAAGGTTAACAATAAGCCTAATAATGTTTATAAAGCCAGTAAATAAGCCATTTCTCTATAAAACACCAACAAAACACTTCATTTATCTTTTATATAATTATAGCAAATTAATATAATATCAATTCATTTGTAAAACTAATTAATAAAACGATTTATAAAAAATATTTATTTTAATAATATGGAAATAAATATGATTATTTCTTACTTTATTAACTATTAATCAAAAATTTGTATGTATTTTTATCACAAATTTACCGGAAATATCTATTTTCATCTATTTTTCATAAAAAAGGAGACCCGTTAAGGGTCTCCTTTACTATAATCCAGCAGCATCAATCCAAGATTGTAAATCTTCCTCCGCCAGTTCCATATCCTCTATATAAGCACCAGCTACAACTGGATACTTAGCGACCTCTACGGTATGTAAAATTGAGTCATCACGACCATTTTTATAAGTCCCAATCCAGATTCCAGAAAATTGTGATTCATACCATTCTACAGGTTGATCAGTTTCATTAAAGTTAATCGTAATATGACCGCGTCCAAGTGTTTCTAATACTTCAACTTGTTCTTCCTCTGTTAAACCCGTTTTTTCAATATAAATCGAATATGTCTCACCAGTTTCACGCAAATTCTTTAGAGCCAAACGCAACTCATTTAAAACGGCGCGAACATTACCATAATTTTCAATCATAAATACTCCTATACAGAGACTATCTTTACATTCTATAAGCTATCTATATACTATATGAAATTTTCACTTTGTGCTTTAGGCTCAGCTACTACGCCCCATTCTCGTAGTACATTCAAAACACGCTTCTTAACCTCAGGCAAGGCGCATTGTACCGGCTCGCTAGGTTCAAAACCAATTTCCAATGATTCCGGCTCTACACCGATAACCACTGCATCTTCTAATGGATCCTCTTGAATAGCACGGATACGTAAAATATCTTGCATTCCTACTTCATGTACAGAAATATGTTCCGTAAAATATTGTTCTAATTCCTTATGAGGAAATTCATATATAGTTCCTGGAGCATCTCCGCCATTAATAGCGTCTACAAGAAGGATTTTCTTCATACCACGCATATACGTAAGTAATTCCATTCCCATAGTGCCACCGTCAATAATGGAAATCGCAGGCGTAAATGTGAAAGATTCTTTCAATTCTTTTACTACATGAACACCTAATCCCTCATCGGTAAGCAAAATATTGCCGACTCCAAGTAGGATAATTTCATTGTCTCCATCATCATAAAGGCTGTTTAAATCAATACGCGGACCCTTTGAGTCCGCGTATTGTTCCAAGCCACTAATAATATCAGTACTTGTTTTAGTCATTTTCTTGTAATTCTCTTTCTCTAGGATCATTAGGATCACTTGGACGATATGTAGTACCAGATGGTTTATCAATACGTTCCCCACGACGACGTTTACCATTGAGGTCTTCAATATCAATTGGATCATGAGCGTAATATTTCATACCGGAAACCATAGCCGATACTTCGCCGGATTCCTCCATAACATCTTCTCGGAATGCCATATACACGTGAACAATAGTAAAGAACAAGAATCCCCACGCAATGTAGTGATGGATAACATGAACTTTATATTCACCACCAAATAATGTGACTACTGGTGCAAATAAAGTTCCTAAAACACCATTAGGGTCAATCATAGAATACATTGCAAAACCCGTTAAGATTTCAAAGAAAAACATAATGTATACCATCATATACGCAGTTCTAGCTAAAGAATTACGAAGCCAATGATGTTCATGTTTTTGAGGAATCATTAAATAGTGCAATGTTGTTTCTTTAAGACCGTACCAATACCGTTTTTGGCGGAATTTAGGTAATAATCTATCTCCTCGATTCCAAAGAGCTCCTGCAAATCGGAAAATAAAGGAGAATGTTAAGATAACCCCTGCAGTGAAATGGATACGACGCATAGTTTCCATAGAGAACCAGCCATCAATAGCAAAAGTTGGCTCTGGATTACCTGTGATAGCTGCAAATCCGGGATCACCGATATATAGACCTGTCCAAAATAATGCAGTTACGCTTAGCACCATAGTCCAGTGGAATATGCGCAGCCATAGACTAAATACGACATACGCCTTTTTGTCAGTATGTATTAACATAAGTCCACCACCCTTTATTTACACAATGCATCTGTATTGACGGAAACAATTTTTTCGCCTTTTTTATTGTATAAATGGGTTGCACATGCCAGGCATGGATCAAAGGAGTGAATTACCTTCAAAATTTCAAGTGGTTTATCCGCAATTTTTACATGTGTATCAATCATGGAATCTTCATAGGCACCATGTTCATTAGCTGCAGTTTTAGGGCATGCATTCCATGTAGATGGTACGATACATTGATAGTTTGCAGAGCGTCCATCTTTAATATGTATCCAGTGCCCCAAACCACCACGAGGCGCATCTACAAGACCAACACCTTTAGCATCTTTATCCCATGTATTTGGTTCAAACTTAGTCATATCCGCTACTGTAGTATCACCATTTTTAATATTAGATACAAGTTTGTTAAAGAAGTATTGGCTAATATTTGCCGCTACTTGTGCATCAAGGCCACGACATGCCGTACGTCCCACCATAGTAGTCATCCATACATGAGCTGGTACACCCAATACTTGTGATACTGTATCAATTTGACGAACAATCATAGATTCAGCCCAAGTTGGGTCTTTGATTATGCCTTGTTTTACCTTTGTATACACAACAATATATTTTGCTAATGGACCAACCTCTGCAGTTTTCCCTTTGAAAGTTGGAGATTTAATCCAAGAATATTTTTTATCTTCATCAAGGAATTCCCATTTTTCTTTTGTACCAGATTTAGGACCTGTAAATTTAGGATCAGTAACACCTTCAATAGGATGAAGTGTTTTTGTTCCATCTGGATATGTAAACCAGGAATGATCAACCTCTTCACTAAGGTATTGAGGATCCATGAAATCTTTACCTTCTAATGGGATGAATGTTGCTTTATCTACACCTAATGCAAAGTTCTCAACAACACCATTGGAACGAACAATACATTTCTTATGATAGTCACCATTAGAAATACCGGTGTACGTATCATCAGGATAATCGCCATAGGACATAACGCGTTTCTTCGCAAGGCCACCACCATCGATCATACCTTTTTCTACATATATTTTACCGATAGCTAATAGATCTGGCACGTAGAAATTATCAACTAAGTCTTTAGTCAATGCAATAGATTGCTCTACAGCAGCAAGGCGTTGCGTATTAATAGGGGCATTCATATCATTCATAGAAATAGAGCATGGCATGCCACCTACGATGTAATGAGGATGAGGGTTTTTGCCACCAAATACAACATGAGGAATTACAATATCCCGTTGACGATCAAGAATGTTCAAATAATGAGATACGGCCATCAAATGAACTTCTGGAGGTAACAAGTTATAATCAGGATGATCCCACCATTGAGCGGAGAAAATCCCCAATTGGCCTGATTCAACTATTTTCTTAACCTTTTGTTGTACAGCCGTAAAGTATGCTGTAGTAGCCTTAGGAAACTCTTTAGGATAGGCAGAGTCTTTTGATGCCGTTTCCGCAGGTGCTAAACCGCTCACATTATAAGTTGCTAATACATCATTTTGTAATTGAGCGGTTTTAGCAGGATCTGCACTAAGAGCTGCTACCGGACTAACCCAATCAAGCGCATGTAAGTGATAGAAATGCACGATATGATCATGCACATCTAGACTACTATGCATGATATTACGTATATAGTTTGCATTTTTAGGAATTGTAATTCCAATTGCATCCTCTACCGCACGTAATGCTGCCAACGCATGTGTTGTAGTACATACACCACAAATCCGTTGTACGAACGCCCAAAGGTCACGAGGATCGCGATCTTTAGCAACAAGTTCGATACCGCGCCAAGCAGTACCAGAAGACAATGCGTCCTCTACTTTACCACTCGCTTCATCAACTTTTATTTCAACCCGTAAATGACCTTCAATACGGGAAATCGGATCTACTACTACGCGTTTCATTAGTGACCTCCTCCATTATTATGTTTCTTTTCATCCCATAAGCCTTGTTCTTTTAAGCGTTTTTCTTCTTTCATATCAAGAATTTTATTACGCGTAAGAGTTGCTGCACCATGAACGATAACCGCTGCAGTGGCACCAACGGCAGCTACTGTACCGATTGTATCAGCAGTTGTGATGGTATTAGCCAATGGAATATCTGGTAATCGTTTGTAGAACACATCATTATCCCAAAAGCCCTTTTCAGAGCAACCAATACAGCCGTGACCGGATTGAATTGGATAGGATAAACCATTCCACCAACGCAGATTACCGCAAGAATTATATGTTTGAGGCCCACGACAACCTACCTTATACAAGCACCAACCAGATTTAGATGCATCGTCGTCGAATTTTTCAACGAAGAGTCCAGAGTCAAAGAAGGCACGACGGTAGCATGTGTCGTGAATACGATTGCCATAAAATTGTTTAGGACGGCCTTGCGCATCAAGAGGTGGAATTTGACCAAATAATGCATAGTGCATGATTACACCAGTCATAACCTCCGGAATTGGAGGGCAGCCAGGAACCTTGATAATTGGCTTACCAGATACAACGGAAGATACAGAAACTGTATTTGTTGGATTTGGTTTTGCAGCCTGTATACCGCCCCAAGAAGCACAAGAACCATATTCTATGATTGATGCAGCTCCTTTAGCTGCTTCTAATAGGGATTCTTTAAATGTACGTCCACCTACTGTGCAATAAACACCATCTTCATCAAGTGGTACGCCACCTTCAACAGCCAAGATATATTTACCGGCTTTTTCTTTGATGATTTTTTCTAAATGTTCCTCTAGTGGTGCACCAGACGCTGCCGCCAAAGTATCATCATATTCAAGAGAAATCATGTTCAAAATAACATCAGAAGTAAAGGGAGAGGATGAACGGATAAAAGATTCACTACAACCAGTACATTCATGGCCATGCAACCAAATCACCGTAGGTAATTCAGTTGTTTCGGCAGCCTTAACAACGGTGTCTAACATCGTTGGAGGTAAACCTAAAATAGCAGTGAGTGCTACACAGGATTTCATAAATGTGCGTCGACTCAAACGGCGTTCTTGGAAGAGTGTCCACAAACTATTTATACGATTCTTCATGGAATATAGCCTCCTTACAACAACTTTGCGCAATATAATTATATTACTTAATAAACTACAACGTTTATGACAGAAATCATTTTTATGAGCTCACTCTATCAGTTTGACGAAGTTCAACCAGCATGATGACAATCATATTTTTACTATTTTATTATATCACTTAACATTTTTGAAAACTATAAAATTTAACAAAAAAGCTGTATATAAGAAATTAACTTTTCTTATATACAGCCTCATGTTATTTATTTTCTACGAATTTCTAGTTATTAATTAATTAGATAACTTCCTTTATTAGAGACTCAAGGATATCTGCTTTTTTATAACCCACAAGGGAATCAAGCATTTTACCATCTCGGAAGAATACTAAGGATGGAATACCATCAACATCTTCTTTTAACAAAATACCTCGAAGATTTTTATCTTCTGCATCAACACTAAAGAATTCTACTTGACCTTTTAAACGCTCTGCTACGTCTTCAATCTCTGGACGCATAACGGTGCAAGGTTCGCACCAACCAGCCCAAAAATCAACAATAGCTAAACCTTTAGCGCCAAGCACTTTCTCATCAAATTCTTGTACACTAGTAATTGCTGTAATTGCCATAAAGTTCTCCTAACAAAGATCTACAATCTTATATACTATCAATTATATGTTAAATATAGAAGCAAGCAATCAATAAGCCGAGTTCTGTTCCACTTGCGCGGTGACGATTATCTTTCTAGGCGTACAGTCGCCTGCACGCTCGAGCGACACAACCCGGAAGGTAGGCGGGACCACCCTTAACCCTTCCCTATTCGGTCTTGCTCCGGATGGGGTTTACCAAGCCAGCCTGTTACCAGACTGCTGGTGAGCTCTTACCTCACCTTTCCACCCTTACCACTTACGTGGCGGTTTCCTTTTCTATGGCACTTTCCCTAAGGTTACCCTCGCCAGACGTTATCTGGCATCCTGCCCTATGGAGCTCGGACTTTCCTCGAGTCTTATAGACTCGCAACCGTCTTTCATACTTGCTTCAATTCAGTTTATCATAGCTAACAATTTGTTGCAAGAAAATGCATCATTACACAAAGAAGAAATCATTTTGTTCTGTGAAAGCTTTCACAGGAACAGCAAGCCCTGCAGAGATTAAATAGTCACGTAAACCATGTGCCACTATAGACTCAGTTCCAAAATGCCCCGCATCAACTACGAGTAAGCCCAACTCCTTAGCCATTTGCGCCTCATGATACTTCACATCGCCTGTAATATAGGCATCTATATGTAATCGGGCAGCATCCTTAATAAATTCTGCACCTGCTCCGGAGCATAGAGCAATGGATTGAATCGCTTTCGGCACAATACCAGCAAAACGAATGTTAGCATCAGGCAACGCCTCTTGTACCCATTCACGGAAAGAATCTAAGTTTAATGCATTAGGCAAGCGACCTACCCGGCCTAGATATTGAGTTGAACTAGTAGGCTCAACTATATTTAAAACCTCATAAGCCACCTCTTCATACGGATGAGCTGATTTCATAGCCGCTACGACTTCGCTTAAATGCGTACCATCGACTATAGCATTTACTTGTACCTCAGGAGCCACTGTCAAAGCACCAGCTGACCCAATGACAGGATGAGAATCTTCATTACCAACAAAGCGCCCTTCACCATGGATACTGAAACTACAATACTCATAATTACCAATTCGGCCTGCCCCTGCATCGCCCATCGCCATACGAACCGCATCAGCCGAGCTTTCAGGTACAAAGGTGGTCACCTTATAGAGCACCTCTTCACCAGTTTTAATAAAGCCCTTAATATCTGTGAGGCCCAATTGTTTCGCCAACATATCATTGAGACCGCCTGGTGCAATATCAAGATTTGTATGTGCACTGTATACGGCAATTTTATGTTGAATCAGCTTATTGATCGTACGCCCTTGAGCAGTATCACATGATATCTGTTTCAACCCTTTAAAGATTAATGGGTGGTGACTAACAATTAAATTACAATTTTGTTCAATAGCATATTCTACGGTTTCTTCTGTTACATCTAACGTAGTCACTACACCTGTAACAACTACATTCCGATCGCCCACCATTAAACCTACATTATCCCAAGACTCTGCATACGAATGCGGTGCTAATTGCTCCATCAAGGTAATAACTTGTTGAACTGTTATCATACAACTCACTTCTTTCTATTTATTCTCTAAAAGATTACGAAGAAAATTAACTTCCTGCTCTAAATCCTGATATTTATCAGTATAACTTAATTTCTCTGTCATATCATCTAATGCACATTGTCGTTGATATATTAAATACTCTATATATTTCATCCAAAGTGGTGGTCTATCTTGTTCCAATAAAGCCCCTACAGACCACAACAAGGAATCTTCCGGTAACGCTTGATAAACATCTATATATTCAGTCATACCTGTATAAGCTTCTACACAATCATTGCGTACTGCTAAAAACGCTGTATAGAGCTTACCAGCATCTTCTACAATGATTTCTAAAACGATAACATATCTCTTCTGAACCATGTATTGACGCAATTCTTTTTGTCCATTCTGTGGTTGTAGTACATAGAACTCTAATGGTTCTGGGCCTGCATCTACAATATCTCGCATTAAGAAGCCACCCATACCACAACAAATAGCACCGTTCAACTCGCCCTTTTCTGTCACTTTAAGACCATCGCCTAAACGACAATCTACTTTAGCGGCTAATCCACAAGACTCAATATATGCTCTTGCAGATTCTAATGGGCCTTTATGCACATCCCCGGCAATGACATATTCAGCGCGTTGACGATTGATGAGCTCTACCGCTAAATAGCCGTGATCGGTACCGATATCGGCAATGGCATGAGCCTTAGGTACGATTGAGAATACCGCTTCTAGGCGGTCCATCATAGGTCTAGGTTCCATAACTTCCTCTACTATTACTAATCATTTATTCTTAATTACTAATTCTTGATTATTTTCTTACTTATTTGTTCTCGTTTATATAGCTCTAAACACAATACTATTCTGAAATAATCTCTATTATGTTACCTCAAAATGAGCTACATATAAAAATAACCGTCCTTGAAATCTCAAGGACGGTAGATATCAACATAATGGTGGGCCCACCTGGGTTCGAACCAGGGACCGACCGGTTATGAGCCGGTTGCTCTACCCCTGAGCTATAGGCCCTCAGTTAGTTTCTAGCTTATTAATTATACCGAATAGACTATCATTTAGTCAAGGAAACTCAAATCTTAAGACTGTTTCATTAGCATAAAACGGTGAATCATATGATCTTCGTTAAATACGCCTTTAGTAGTTAGTGTAGTCGTTTGGCTATCTGTAGATTTAATGCCTCGTGCACTCATGCAGCTGTGCGACGATATAATGTGCACAATAACATCATTAGACCCTGTCGCTAAAGAAATTATTTCCGCAATATCTTCACCAATTTTTTCTTGTAGTTGTAAACGCTTGCAGCACATTTCAGCTATGCGGGGAATCTTAGATAAACCTATGACACGACCTTTTGGAATGTACCCAATACTGATACTCATATCATACATCAATGCCATATGATGTTCACAATGAGAGAAGCAAGTAATATCCTTTACTACTACCATTTGATTTGTATCTACAGCGAAGGTTTTACCATACATTTCTGCAATTTCAGCATTTGTATACTGAATGCCTTCATATACCTCTTCCATCATTTGAGCCACCCGTTTCGGTGTTTCTAACAAACCGTCCCGATTAGGATCCTCACCTAATGCTTCTAACAACTGATATATAAGTGATTCTATTTTTTTTGTATCCATATTTACCCCTTTATATCAAGATTCCATCAGACCTCATATCATACTATGCATTAGAAAAGATACTGACACTACACATCCTAACAATACTATACACCCTTTGCATCTGGATCCCAGACAAATTTATGGATTTGCAGTTGAAATCGTACATTCTGTAAATTATATGCTTTCATATAATCGATAATCGATGCCGGCTCAATCTGTCCCCATACAGGCGATACATATATTTGAGCCACTGTAGGATATTGTTCAATTATGCGACGCATACAATCCAAATCTTCTGGGGAGCCAACGACAAACTTTATGAGATCTCGTTCTGTAGCCACCTTGAATATATCTACATTCATAGACTCTTCGGCTAAAGAGGACGGTGTTTTATAATCATAGGTAAACCACACATTATCTCTATGAAAACTTGGAATAATCGTGCCATTTGTTTCAATATTGAAATCATAATAGCTAATATTAGGTATCTTTCGTTTATCAAATTTATCTACATCATTGATAGGATTCAAATCACTTTGACTTGATGTACTGGTTTGTATCTTTAAAGCCTTCCGACGAGTTAATTCATCAATTAACTCTACAACAGCAGCTTCCTGTAATAGAGGCTCCCCACCAGTAATAGTAATGCGATGATTGCCTAAGCTTTCAATAACATCCGCCACCTCACATATAGTCATCTCTGTGAAAACACTATCAATGCCGTAGCTATAAGTCGTGTCGCAATAGGAACAGCGAATATTGCAATCATGGAGGCGTAAAAATGTAGTCAGCAAACCTTGCCGACTACCTTCCCCATCAATAGAGGCAAAAATCTCAATCACGTTCATAAATAGCTGTGTTCCCTTCAGATTCTTGAACCTCTACTTTAAAGCATTTTGGGCCCAATTCATCAGCGATCCATTTCGCCATATTCTCCGCAGTGGGATTAATGTCGCCTAGTACATCGTTGATATGGCGATGATCCAAGCGACCATGAATTTTTTCTTTAATAATCGTAAAGTCGATGACCATCCCGTTATGATCTAACTCTTCAGAGCGTGCATGAACTGTAATAATCCAGTTATGCCCATGAAGATTTTGACATTTACTCGGATAATCTAGTTTTAATTGATGAGATGCACTCACCTCTAACCGTTTAGTAACTGTAAACATTATATCTCCTATCCATCACATAAGCTTTTAACTTATATCTATTACATAAGACTTATCGCTATTACATGAAACCCTTCTCTACTACATAAGTCTTATCATAAAATGCTTTTTATTGTAAGATATTACCATTTTTTATTATAACACAAAAGGGTTGTAATACAGTGCTATACAACACTGCATTACAACCCTTAAGAGATTCAAAATCTTATAAGAAGTCTTTGATTTTATCACGTTTACCGCGGTTGCGCAATTTAGTAAGCGCTTTACCTTCAATCTGACGAATACGTTCTCTTGTTACATTGAAATGTTGACCAACTTCTTCCAATGTACGAGGCTTACCATCCTTCAACCCAAAACGTAAAATCAATACTTGTTGCTCACGATCAGTTAAGCATGTAAATACATCTTCAATTTGCTCTTGCAATAAAATGTAGCTAGCTGCATCGTCTGGAGCAATTGCATCTTGGTCCTCGATGAAGTCCCCTAAATGGGAATCTTCCTCTTCACCAATCGGAGTTTCCAAGGATACTGGCTCTTGGGCGATTTTCTGAATTTCACGCACCCGCTCTACAGTAATTCCCATACCTTCAGCAATTTCTTCTGGCAATGGCTCACGACCTTTGTCTTGCAACAATTGTCTAGAAATACGAATCAATTTATTAATTGTTTCTACCATATGTACAGGAATACGAATCGTACGAGCTTGGTCTGCAATAGCACGCGTAATCGCTTGACGAATCCACCATGTAGCATACGTCGAAAATTTATAACCTTTAGTATAATCGAATTTATCTACCGCTTTAATCAGACCTAGGTTACCTTCTTGGATTAGATCCAAGAACAACATACCGCGACCTACATAACGTTTCGCGATACTTACAACTAATCGCAAGTTAGCATCTACCAATTTTTTCTTAGCCTTTTTGCTAAGTTGAATATCTTTATATGTAGCATTCTCTTGTGCACCAGCTTCGATTTGCTTAGCTAATACGATTTCTTCGTCAGCTGAAAGCAATGGTACGCGACCAATCTCTTTTAGGTACATTCGTACAGGGTCATCAATATTAACACCAGAATCAACACTTAAATCGATAGAAATTTTCTTCTCGCTAGAAACTTCGTCTTCATCTTCATCCGTTTCAATTGTATGACTATCTGTATCATCAGCATCAATATCTGCCACAATCTCAACATTCAATTTACCCAAAGTCGTATAAATATCATCTAATTGTTCCGCAGTAATTTCCGTCTGCTCATGAAGAGCATCTGAAATCTCGGATTGTGTCAACACACCGCTCTTACGGCCTTTTTCAAGAAGTTGCTCAACAATCTCCTCTATTTGACTTTTTTGTACTTTCTTAGCCACAGCGCTCTCCTTTTTAACCATTAATGATTTACTTAGACCATTCTCTAATTAAATTCTGTATTTCCTGACACTTATGTAATTCGCTAATAAACGTCGAATCTCCTGCTCGTTTTAATTGATCCGCCATAATTGAATGCGCTTTATACTGTTCACGCAATGAATGGAGCCTTATCTTACGGATTAATGCAGGCACTTGTACCTTGTATTCATCGTCACTCATGACGACCAACCTAGAGTAAATATCGTATTCTTGAGAAGATAAAACAGATTGAATTGCAGTTTCATCTAGACGACCTTCGGACTTATACAAGGTGAATAGCTTTTCTATTATACCTCGATATTCAATTTTTTCAAAGTCCTCTAATGGCAAATAGCTCATCATATGTTGTAATACTTCGCCATCTGTGAAAGCTAAGGACAATAATTTTTCCGCATCCCCCTTTGGTAAATCCTGTGTTGGCAAAGGTGTTGATGCAGTATCCACTAATTCAATTTGTCCTTTTTTCACATAATCTCTAAAGTATCTAAAAATAGTACTATTATCAAGCCATAATGGCAATGCCAATGTTTTTAAAGCATCATCTCTCTGTGTTTGACTATCTATATTTGCAATATATGGGAAAACATCTGCCATAACAGCCTGCTTCCCTTCTGTATCATTTGTATCGTGTTTAATCAAAGACTCACTTAATAGATAATCAAGAGGTTTAACAGCTTTAGCAACTAACTCCTTAAATGCCTGTCCCCCATGATTACGCACATAATCATCTGGATCTTTGCCGTCTGGCATAGCAAGGACACGCACCTTAAAATCCGTATTTTGCAATAACTCAATAGCCCTAGCAGCCGCTTGACGACCAGCACCATCCATATCATAAGCTAACACGATTTCTTCAGCTTGCCTCATCAAGATATGCCCATGATCTCTTGTATAAGCAGTCCCCAATGATGCGACTACATTAGTAACACCATGATTATGAGCGGATATAACATCCATATAGCCTTCTACAAGAATAGCTTGTTTTTCCTCACGAATAGATTTATAGGCCTTATCAAAGGCAAATAAGAGTTTACCTTTTTCAAAGATTGATGACTCTGGAGAGTTTAAATATTTTGGTGTACTATCATCCATAACGCGCCCACCAAAAGCAACTACTCGCCCTTTACCATCCATAATGGGGAACATAATTCTATTTCTGAAGAAATCATAAAATTGACCCTTTTGATTCTTTCGGACAAGATTCAACTCTAAAAGAATGGAATCATCAATGCCACGCTCATGAAAGGCACGATATAACTTATCCCAACCATCAGGAGCAAAACCAAGCTTAAATGTTTCTATGGTCTCTTGTGTGAGCCCTCGCTTTTTCAAATAATCTAATCCCACTTTACCAATAGACGTTTGAGTGAGACAGTTATGGAAAAAGGTAGCCGCTAAATCAGAAGCTTCATACAGTTTTTTGCGTCTTTCATCTCTAGCTCTTTGTTCAGGTGAAAGTTTCGCCTCTGGCAATGGAATATTAGCTCGATTAGCTAGCCGCTCTAGGGCTTCTACAAAGGTTAAATGCTCTAATTCCATAAGAAATTTAATAGCATTTCCTGATGCATGGCACCCAAAGCAATAATAAAAACCCTTTTCAGGGGCTACACTAAAGGATGGCGTTTTTTCATTATGAAATGGACAACAACCCCAATAGTTCTTGCCGCGTTTCTTTAAGGCTACATGCTCGGATACAACTGACACGATATCATTAGCATCTTTGATTTGTTCAATCAACTCATTTTCAAAATATCGGCTCATAGCCAACGCCTCCTTCCCCATATATATATTAATTCTATATACAAATAAAAAATCCTCTATTTGTAAAGCATTTCAATCAATTAAATTATTAAAAAAGTATAAATAACTTGATACGAATCATAGGAATCATCATCTACAACGCAATGTACATGATGATTCCTATACGCCGTATATAGCAATATATAATTACCGAAACTTTGATAACAATAGGCTGCAATGAAAACATTGCAGCCTATACTTATCGCTTATAGCATATTATTTTGCGTAATCCACAACGCGAGTTTCACGAATAATTACGACCTTAATTTGGCCTGGATATTCAAGTTCTGACTCGATGCGTTTTACGATATTCCGAACAAGTAATGTAGACTCAGCTTCATCAATCTTATCCGGTTTTACTACAACGCGAATCTCACGACCGGCTTGAATAGCAAAACATTTTTCAACGCCTTCGAAGGATTCAGCGATTTCTTCCAATTTAGATAAACGTTTTAAGTAGTTTTCTAATGTTTCTCGACGTGCTCCTGGACGGGCAGCGGAGATAGCATCAGCGGCAGCTACTAATACAGCTTCTACAGTTTGGAACTCTTCATCACCATGATGAGCACCAATACAGTTAATTACTGCTGCACTTTCACGATATTTACGAGCCACATCAACACCGATTTGAACATGAGAACCTTCAAGTTCACGGTCTAATGCTTTACCAATATCATGAATCAAACCACCTCGTTTAGCCAAAGTTACATCACAGCCTAGTTCAGCTGCCATTAAACCTGCTAAATGAGATACTTCAATGGAATGTTTCAATACGTTTTGACCATAACTAGTACGATATTTCAAACGGCCCAAAATCTTAACAATTTCAGGATGTAAGCCATGAACATCAGCTTCAAATGTCGCTTGTTCACCAGCCTCTTTAATAGTTTGGTCCACCTCTTTACGAGCTTTACCAACCATTTCTTCAATACGAGCTGGATGGATACGACCATCTACAATCAATTTTTCCAGCGCAATACGAGCCACTTCACGACGAATTGGATCGAAGCCGGAAAGAATAACTGCTTCTGGTGTGTCATCGATAATCAAATCAATACCTGTTAATGTTTCGAGTGCACGAATGTTACGGCCTTCACGACCGATAATGCGCCCCTTCATTTCATCATTAGGCAATGCCACTACGGATACGGTAGTTTCCGCTACATGATCAGCTGCACAACGTTGGATAGCAGAGGAGATAATTTCTTTCGCTTTTTTCTCCGCTTCATCCTTAGCTTGCTGCTCCATTTCCTTAACCATAATCGCCGTTTCATGACGGATTTCTTGTTCCACATTCGTTAATAAGATATTTTTTGCTTCTTCGAACGTCATGCCAGAAATACGTTCTAATTCTGCCATTTGTTTTTCATACAAAGCTTCTACCTTTTCACGGCTTTGGGCTAAGTCAGCTTCTTTGCGATGTAAAGCTTCCTCTTTGTGCTCAATATTGTCTAATTTTTTATCCAAAGATTCTTCTTTTTGAAGAATACGACGTTCCATACGTTGAAGTTCAGAACGACGATCTTTATTTTCTCGTTCTACATCAGAACGGAGCTTATGAATTTCTTCTTTCGCTTCTAATAAGGCTTCTTTCTTTTTAGACTCAGCTGTGCGTTCACCATTTGCAATGATGCGAGCAGCCTCTTGTTCAGCTTGATTCAGTTTTCCTTCAGCAATATTTTTTCTTAAAAAATAGCCTACCCCTAGTCCAATCAGTACCATTACCACCGCAATTAGACTATACTCTAAAATTTCTTTCACCTCCTTTTTATTTCTCAAAATTGAGCTTTCATGCTCCTTTTTATGCCCTTTATGCATTAAATTATCAATTAGCCATATCATCATATAAATAAATAAGGCTATTATTAATTTTAGACTTCAAAGCCCTTTCTGTCAAGATTTTACAAGCCTACCAAGGCCTCTCAAAAAGCAGAATTTATTCATAAAAATCATTGCATACAACTTGAATTGTGCTTGTTGAGAACCCCCTGTATTTGAGAAAACTAAAAACTTTTACCCGAGGAGTCTTCTCTTCATTGAGAATAGATCCAAATTTTTTTTCTACCACCCGATAAGCAGCTTTTACCTCATCATAAGCAGAAATATCTTGAGGAATCGCAAGTCCTCGAAGTTTCATTTTTTGCTTAATCATATAAACACCGTATTTCTGTTCTTTCATAAAATACGCTAATACTTGCTCAGATAAACGTTCATCATTAATGTAATCATAATCTTTAAGGCGCTCAAGGACCCTCTCAATGATAGGGTCCTCGAATTGTTTACGTCTCATTTTTTGCGTCAGCTCATAAGAACTAAGGAAGCGCTGAGCTAGGAAGCGATACGCTTGATCCATAGCAGCTTGCATCGTTTCGTCACTCATGATTATACTTCTTCAGTTACTTCTTCACCAATTACATCGATTTCTTCAGTGCCAACAGCCAATGTATCACGAATAATGCGATCGATTTCATCAGCTATTTGTGGATTCTCTAACAAGTATTGTTTAGCCGCTTCCTTACCTTGCCCCATACGTTCCCCATTATAGGAGTACCAAGCACCAGATTTATTAATAATTTCCATATTTGTACCAATATCAATAAGTGTGCCAGTTTTAGAGATACCTTCGCCATACATCAAATCAAATTCAGCTGTCTTAAATGGAGGTGCCACCTTATTTTTGACAACTTTGACTTTTGTTCGAGCGCCAACATTTTCGTTGTTTGCTTTAATTAATTCCCCTTTACGAACATCAAGTCGTACGGAAGAATAGAATTTCAACGCACGACCACCAGTCGTTGTTTCAGGATTACCGAACATAACACCTACTTTTTCACGCAATTGGTTGATGAAGATAACAACTGTTTTGGATTTACTGATGATACCAGTCAATTTGCGCAAAGCTTTACTCATCAAACGAGCTTGTAAGCCTACGTGAGCATCGCCCATTTCGCCATCGATTTCCGCTTTAGGCACCAAAGCCGCTACGGAGTCAACTACAACGATATCTACTGCACCACTGCGAACAAGAGCTTCTGTAATTTCTAGAGCTTGTTCTCCATTATCTGGTTGAGAAATCAACAAATTATTGATGTCTACCCCCAAGTTGCGAGCATATACAGGATCCATCGCATGCTCCGCATCAATAAATGCCGCAATACCACCTTGTTTTTGAGCTTCTGCTACAGCGTGAAGAGCGACTGTTGTTTTACCAGAAGATTCTGGACCGTAGATTTCAATTACACGACCACGAGGGAAGCCACCTACACCAACAGCAATATCGATAGCAAGAGAACCAGAGGAAATCACCTCTACATTCATGCGATCTGCCGCTTCACCAAGACGCATAATAGCACCTTTACCAAAATCTTTTTCAATTTGTTTTAACGCGTTATCCAACGCTGCTTGTCTGCCATCTACAGCCATTATTTTATTTCCCCTTTTCTGTTATATAAGTATAAACATAGTATAGTGCTAGCTCTGCCGCACTTTGTCTAATATCTTCTCGATTGCCAATTAAATTAGCTTTATGGGCCACTGTGCCATATGGACCAGTAACACCAAACCATACAAGACCAACAGGCTTTTCTCGAGTACCACCTCCAGGACCAGCTATGCCTGTCGTAGAAACAGCATATGTTGTTTGGCCAACAGTTCGTGCCCCCTCTGCCATAGCCTTAGCCACTTGTTCACTAACAGCGCCATACGCATCTAACATATCTTGTGGTACACCTAAAACACGATGTTTCACATCATTACTATACGAAATGACACCACCCATATAGTACTCACTACTGCCACTGACATTAGTCAGTAATTTACCAACCAATCCTGATGTACATGATTCAGCAGTACTAATAGTACTATGTTCCTCTAACAAGGTTCGACCTAATGTTTCCTCCATAGAAATTGTTAAGTTGCGCCCTATGCGAGAGCCTAAGCGTTCTCGTATGATTGCATCCCAAGGATTAAGCAGGTCTTGTGCCGCTTCTAATGTTTCAGCCTTAGCAGTGATACGAACCTCAATGTAGCCTTTTTTAATGAGCAAAGCTATGGTCGGATTAGATTGCTTCTTAATTAGATCCATCAAGGTGCTTTCTAAATCAATTTCACGAATATCATATACGCCATAACGATAGGATGTAACAACACCTTGAGAACCAAATCGGCCATTTAAATAAGGAACTACGCTCTCTTGGAACATGTCCTTCATTTCTCCAGGAGGTCCAGGTAAAAGTATGTACGTAGTGTCGCCATCTTCAACGACGACACCTGGAGCAACTCCAACAGGGTTATATAATACTTTCGCCCCTTCTGGTAATTGTGCTTCTCGCCGACTCGCATCGGGTATAGTACGGTTTACACTTTTAAAAAACCTTTCAAGCTCATTCATGGCCTCTTGATTAAACACAATAGGTCTGCCAATTGAATCGGCAAGTACATTACGTGTAATGTCGCCCTGCGTAGGTCCTAGCCCACCAGTACTAATAACGATATCAGCCCTTGTACTAGCGAGCTGAAAAACTTCAGCCATCCGTTTCGGATTATCACCTACCACCGATTGATGGGCAATGGTATATCCTAATTTATTTAACTCTTGTGCTAGCCATGATACATTCGTATTTACTGTATCACCTAGCAATAATTCTGAACCTGTAGAAATAAGTTCTACAATCATCAGATCACCTCCACAATCGAATGTATCGAACTGTGTATTATTCTACAACCGTAGCTACTACATCATAAGCAAAGCCTTGCTCTACTTGTACCTTAAGAATATCACCAGGTTGAATGTCTTCACCACAGTCTTCAATGTACATATTACCATCTACATCAGGTGCTTGAGATTTCAATCGACCTTTTGCAAGCAAGGTGTTATTCTCGCCTTCTTCGATTTCCTCTACCATCGCATAATCAATGGTACCTTCTAAATTGCGATTATTCTCTTCAGAGATAGCAGCTTGGATGGACATAAGAACGTGATAACGCTCTTCTTTGACCTCTTCTGGTATTTGGTCTTCACGAGCACCAGCTGGTGTACCATCTTCTTGAGAATACGTAAATACGCCCATATTATCGAATTTGATTTCTTTTACAAAGTCACAAAGTTCCTCAAATTGTTCATCTGTTTCACCAGGAAATCCAACGATGATAGAGGTGCGCAATGTAATATGAGTCGGTGCATTTCTAATCTTCTTAAGCAAGCGCTCAATATCATTGCGATCGTCTCGGCGATTCATTTGTTTCAAAATATCGTTATTAACATGTTGCAATGGAATATCTACATATTTACAAAGCTTTGGCTCATTAACAATAATATCTAACAATTCATCAGAGAAAAATGTCGGATATAGGTATAGCATGCGAATCCATTCTATGCCTTCTACAGTTGTTAATTCTTTTAACAATGTCGTCAATAATGGTTTACCAGCATTAAGGTCGATACCATAGCTCGTTGTATCTTGAGCGATAAGGACAACTTCCTTAACCCCGGTCGCAGCCAATCGTTCCACTTCAGCCTTAATAGACTCGATAGTACGACTGCGGAATGCACCGCGTACCTTAGGAATAATACAGAATGTACACCCGTTATTACAGCCTTCTGCAATTTTTACATATGCACTATAACGAGGTGTTGTTTGAATACGAGGCATGCGCTCATCATAGATATTCGTAATATTTTCCATGATACAACTGCGATTGCCGTGCTCAATAGCATCAACGGCTACCATAACTTGATCCCATGCACCGGTACCGATTAATGCATCAATTTCAGGAATTTCTTGGAATAATTCATCCTGATATTGTTGGCTAAGACAACCTGCTACGATAAGGCCCTTACAAGTACCATCCTCCTTATATTGGGCAACCTCAAGGATGGTATTTATAGACTCAGCCTTAGCTTTTTCAATAAAAGTACAGGTATTTACAACGATAAGATCTGCTTCGCTTAAGTCTTCTGTAATCGAATAGCCATTATCTCTCAATAAGCCTAACATTACCTCTGTATCTACTAAATTTTTAGCACAACCTAGGCTAACATATCCTAATTTTTTCCCCATTCTATATCCTTTCGTCACTAGATTCTTATTTATTTATTTCTTGGATTTATACAACTGACTTAGTCCTTACGGAATCGTACTTGACTAACCCAATGATTTAATAGTAACTTTTTACCTTCTAGAGTATAGCCACCATTCACAGGCCATAATACTAAATCATGCCCCATAGAATCTTTTGGCTCATCCATCTCAGGATTAGTAAATATATAAGTAAAATTCTTTTCTACCATATATTTCGCCGTTTTAGAAGATAGTAACCAATTAATAAACTCTACACTATCTGCTTTATGTTTTGAATTTTTTAAAACGGCAGCACCAGTCACATAATAAGACGTACCATCTTTAGGATAAATGATCTTAATTGGATACCCATGATGACTATATTGCGCCGCATCAGACAAGTTACCAATACCAATATTTGTCTCCCCTAGCGCAGTTAGGCGTATTGGAGTAGACAAAAATTTAGCATGTTGAACCACATGGGGCTTCAAACTATATAAGTATTCAAGAGCCTCTGGTTCCCCTTTATACTCTACCATATTATATAGCAAATTGGCCGCATTCTGAGATGCTACAAAATCGGTCATAACGATAGACCAATCACCTTGTTTTCCCAATGTATCCCATGTAGTAATATATTTACCAATGCCATTATGGAAGGTATCATTCTGAACAAATACGATGGGATCATACCAAATACCAACCCAATAGCCATTTGGATCCTTTAGATTATCACGTACCTCGTCAATACGTTCATTGACGATGGGCATATATTTACCTGCATTGGCACCAATTACGAGATTATCTTCAGAAGTTAGCACCAAATCACCAGAAGTATCAGCCACTGTAGAAGCCGACCGTTGCGACATTTGTTCCTCTGTAAGAGGCATTACAATGACTTTTACCTTTTGTTCCTCTTCATAACGCTCAGCAAGCATAGCTGTCAAAGTATTAGGTAAGTCCGTATAGACTATAATTTCACCACGAATAGGCTCTTTGGCCTGTTCTATTTGTTCTTGTTGGTAAAAGTTTATGCCATAGATCAACATTCCTACCACAAATAATGCTAAGATGCTCGGAGCAATCCATCGTTTCATATATGCCTCCCATAAGACATAAAGTATCTTAAAATGAGAGTAGCTAGAGCTACTCCCTACATGTAACGACCACCAAAACTTTTATTAGATGTACGAACTTTAGTCACATCTCTACTACACCTTTTTCCAGTCTGGCATCGATTCCTAGATTCGCAACCTCGTTTGCCATTACGAGATTTACTAGATTGGCTAATACGCTTAGAATTTCCACCAATTGGTCGGGGTGGAATTAAACATTCTGGGCCAAAGCCAATTAAATCACGTCGATTGGCTTCTATGAGAGCCTCTTTAACAAGGTCATAGTTTTCAATATTTTTAAACTGCATCAATGCGCGCTGTTTTGCTTTATCTCTACCCTTTTTAGCAACATATACAGGTTTTCCATCTAGTGGATTAATGCCCGTATAATACATACAAGTAGAAAGGCTACCCGGCGTAGGAATAAAATCCTGTACTTGCTCTGGGTACATATGGTGATCTCGTAAAAATTCCGCTAATTCAATAGCATCCTCTAGGGCACAACCGGGATGAGAGCTCATAAAGTACGGCACTAAGTATTGTTTCTTACCAAGCTTTTTATTTGCCTCTTCAAACCAAGACTTAAAGGTTAGGAATTCTTCTTTACCAGCTTTTCCCATCATATTGGTAACCCGTTTAGATACATGTTCTGGAGCTACCTTTAGCTGCCCACTTACGTGAAACTCGCAAAGTTCCCGCACAAAATCTTTATTGTTATCGGCTAGTACATAGTCATAACGCAAACCAGAACGAACAAATACCTTTTTTACACCTTTTAGTTTACGTAATTTACGTAGTAAAGCAATATAGTCATCATGATTTGTATTCAAGTTTTCACAAGGCTCTGGAGCCGCACAAGTACGACCTTTACACGCACCATAGACAGCTTGTTTATCGCAAGCTAGATGGCGGAAGTTTGCCGTAGGGCCCCCTACATCATGAATATACCCTTTAAAATTGTCCATCTTGATCATCATGTGAGCTTCTTCAATCAAAGACTCATGACTACGATTCTGAATGATACGCCCTTGGTGATTAGTAATAGCACAGAAAGAACAACTGCCAAAGCAACCTCGTTGGCTCACAAGGCTAAATTGAACTTCACTTAATGCTGGCACACCACCCTTATCATCGTATTTAGGATGCCACTTTCGAGTATATGGCAAGTTATAGACACCGTCCATTTCCTCCTGTGTCAATGGCAAGGCAGGCGTGTTCTGAATGAGATATCTATCACCATGCTTTTGGACTACAATACGTCCATAGAACGGATCTTGTTCATCGTATTGAATGCGGAATGCATCGGCAAAATCCATCTTATCCGCCTTAATAGCTTCATACGATGGGCACTCTACATAGTCAATGGTTGGAATTTCCTTTGCCATGTAGCAAATGCCACGTATAGATGGCAAAGACTCTTTAAATCGACCCTGATCTAAGGCATCAGCTAGTTCAACGATTTGAAGTTCTCCCATGCCATAGACGAGTACATCGGCCTTAGAATCTACTAAGATGGATCGACGCACCGTATCTGACCAATAGTCATAATGACCAAAGCGACGCAAAGACGCTTCTATACCACCAATGATAAGAGGTACATCACTGTAAGCCTCCTTCATGCGGTTAGCATATACCAAGGTAGCACGATCTGGACGATGACCTGACTCACCACCTGGAGAATAATCATCTTGACGGCGAACTTTCTTTGCTGCCGTAAATTTATTAAGCATTGAATCTAAATTCCCTGCCGTAACAAGGGATGCTAGACGTGGTTTACCTAGTTTTTTGAAAGCCTCTACATCATTCCAATCTGGTTGATCTATAATGCCTACACGATAACCTTTGGATTCCAAGTATCTACCGATAACTGCAGGCGCAAAGGATGGATGGTCCACATAAGCGTCCCCACTGATGAGAACGAAATCTAATTCAGCCCAACCACGTTCCTTCATATCCGAAGGTTCTGTTACTAAAAATCTATCCATTGATTGTGTAAATGCCTTTCTATCATGCCTAATCAGATACTAGAACAGAAATAACCATAGTAAAAATAATGCCATACAAACTAAAATAATCCCTAAAATAATGCGTTCTTGTACAATAGAGCGTTGACGTTTTCGTTGACGCGTTTCTAAGGACATACGCTTTTTAGATGTTTGGTATTCAACAAACTCACTTTGTACCAAATTAGGAGTTGCTTGAGCCTTTCGTCTTGTAACAGAACGTAAAGAAAAGGTATCTATGTCCCCTACTTGGCCCTGATATACTTTTACCAAGCGATCCCCATCAAGATCTAAGTAGTTACCATAGTTTCGAATAAAACCTTTTACGTAGACTTGACCAGGAATGATATCATAGTTGCCATCTTCGATAGCCTCTAAATAGGTTGTTTTAATGTGCAGCACTTGCTCCACATCTTTAAAGGTTAGATTACGTCTTACCCGTTCACGTCGTAATTCTTCGCCTAATTCAGCCATTTTCGTTCCTTTCTAAATCTACGTAATATTCATATAGTAATTAGCTAATTATTGCTCATCATTGGAATCGGAGAAATATCTAGCCTTAGCTTGTTCAGGGCTCATTAAAATTTCTCGAGCCTTACTGCCCATGCTAGGGCCAACGATTTTGAGGTCTTCCATTGTATCTACAAGACGTGCCGCACGGGTGTAACCTATACGGAAACGACGTTGCAACATCGATACGGAAGCTTGACCAGATTCCATAACGAGATTGACAGCTCGCTCTAATAATTCATCGCGGTAAACATCATTAGCATCAGAAGATTCTTTTTCAGCTTCCTTTTCCACTTCTTGAGTTACCGTATTATCATATTCTGGTTCTCGTTGAGCTTTCACAAACTCTACAAGTTTTTCTACCTCATCATCAGAAATGAAGGCCCCTTGTACACGAATAGGTTTATTAGCACCAATCGGAGCAAATAACATATCCCCTTTACCCAATAATTTCTCTGCTCCTGCCATATCAAGAATGGTACGGGAGTCAATTTGAGAGCCTACAGCAAAGGAAATACGGCTTGGTACATTGGCCTTAATAGAACCGGTAATAACGTTAACAGATGGCCGTTGTGTAGCAAGAACCATGTGAATACCTGCGGCACGAGCCATTTGTGCTAAACGACTAATAGATTCTTCAATATCATCAGGAGCCGTCATCATAAGGTCAGCTAACTCGTCAATAATCAACACGATTAGTGGCATTGCAGCCTTAGGATGCGCTTCATTATAGCTCTTGATATCACGTTTACCAGATGCAGCAAAAGCCTTATAACGAGCCTCCATTTCACGAACGGCCCAACGCAATACAGCTGCTGCTTTTTTCATATCCGTTACAACTGGAGCCATCAAGTGCGGGATCCCATTGTAAATAGACAATTCAACCATCTTAGGGTCGATTAATAATAACTTAACCTCTTCCGGTTTGCGGCTAAAGAGAATACTAGAAATTAATGTATTTACACATACGGATTTACCAGAGCCAGTTGTACCAGCTACGAGCAAGTGAGGCATCTTCGCAAGGTCTGTAATAACAGGCTTTCCTGCAATATCCTTACCAAGGCCGACAGGAATACCTCCACGAGCATCTTTAAAGTCACTGCAATCAAGTACATCGCGTAAATGAACAGCTTCTGTCGTTTTATTAGGGACCTCAATACCGATGGCAGATTTCCCTGGAATTGGAGCCTCCATACGAATATGTTGTGCTGCCAAATTGAGGGCAATATCATCTGTTAAATTAACGATACGACTCACTTTCACGCCTGGTGCAGGTTCAATTTCATAACGTGTAACAGTTGGGCCTTGTGTAGCATTAACAACCTTTGCCGTAATACCAAAGTCACTCAATACATGTTCAAGAATCATCGCATTTTGTGCTACTTCTTCACCATTATTTTGACTCTCCTTCCCTTTCGCCAAAATATCTAGGCTTGGGAAATGGTAAGGTCTATCATAGGACCGATGAATCTGTCCATCTTTAGATACAGCTACTTGCGCCGTATCTTCTGTAGTACTAATAATGGACGGTACTTGTAACCCCATACCTGCCATACCAGCTCCAGCACTTACAGAACTTGCCGCTGCACCCGTTCCTGGCACAGCGGAGGCAATAGCACCGTGATTCGTTTCTAATGGTCCTATTGTTGTATTTTGATAAGAGAATTTTGGTTCTTCATCATCAGAATTTTCTACAGTTCCAACCTCATCTGAATACTCTTCATCTGGTGTATATGAATAGTCCTTATCTGGAACATATACATAATCATCACTCGTAGATCTATGCGTATCAGAGAATTGTTCAAAATCATCAGCTTCATAAGACTTCGTATCACCAGATGCTTCAGATATATTAGCTAATTGCTCAGCCGCACGATTACGTGCTTCTATCTCAGCTAATTCCTTCCAAGATGTAGGAGGTTTTGGCGCCTCCACAGTAGTAACTGTATCTTCAAGATTTTCAACTTCTACATCTGTAGAAGAGTCAAACAGATCTCTTCCATTAGCAATACCTTGTTTTTCCAATGCATCTAATGCTTGATCTGCCGCATCAGCAAAGCGTGTGTCTTTTTCCCTGTTATAAGCTTTACGCTGTTCTGCCGCTTCTTTACGCTGTTCATTCCAATCTTCAAAGACTTCTTTTGCAACAGCGACCTTTTCAGCAGCTACCTCTTTTGCAACATCAAGGCCAACCTGTGTTTTGTCCGCAGCCTTCTGTAATCCACTACGCAAAGACAAACGTGTCACAAGTAATCCAAAAGCTATGACTAAGAATACATCAAGAATAATAGCCCCTAGGTTGCCTAATAGTGTGCGAAGGAATGTAGCAATTGCGCCACCTACGAAACCACCTTGATTAGCTAGTTGTGTAGTGATGAGTTCCTGCCCCTCAGGAACGCGCCACAAGGGAACAAGAGCTAACAAAAATAGGAAAAACAAGGTCATTACAACGCCTCGTTTTGTAATAGAAATAAATGTATCCTTATATAATAATCTCCAACCTAACCAGAAAACGCATAAACAAGGAATAATACCCCCTAGGCCAAAGCCATAACGGAATATACCTGTTAAAATCTGTCCTACAAGGCCGAGTTCAAAGCCAAAAAAGCCCAGAAAGGAAATCACAGCAAAGGCAATGACAATAAGGCCTTTAACTTCGCTGCGCAAAGAAAAACTTTGAGACTTTGATTGCTGTTTTGTACTTGTTCGCTTACGGCGTGTGTTGCGTTTTTTGGTGGAAGTATTTTCTTCTGCCATAAATCTATACAAACCCCTTACTTATATAACATTACAGTAAATTAACTTATCATTATATTATAGCATATATCGTAATATTAAGTTAATTTTTACGACGTTTCTCCCAGTCGTGAAGTAACTGTTCCTCAGTCCCTCTCTTTATACCCTTATAGTAGGTTGCATCGACTAGAGGCGTTGGTAAATACTGCTGTTTTATATATCCATTAGGATAATTATGAGCATACTTATAAGCTTTTCCATGGCCTAATTTACTAGCCCCGCTATAGTGACTATCTTTCAAATGATCAGGTACTTGTCCACAATCCTTATGTCGCACATCAGATATAGCTGCATCAATAGCTACATAAGCAGAATTACTTTTAGGTGCGAGAGCAACATAGCACGCAGCTTCGGATAATATAATACGCGCCTCAGGAAAGCCTACCATATGAGCCGCTTGAGCCGCTGCATTGGCGAGTATAAGAGCTTGTGGATCCGCAAGACCAACATCCTCTGCTGCACAAATAACAATACGACGAGCAATGAAATTAGGATCCTCTCCAGCTTCAATCATACGCGCTAAATAATGTACCGTTGCTTGCACATCGGATCCACGCATACTTTTAATAAAAGCTGAAATTGTATCGTAATGACTATCGCCTTTTTTATCATATGTATATATGCGACGACCTACGACCTTTTCAAGAACCTCAATAGTAATCGTCCCCTCATCGGGAACCATAGCTGCTGCTTGTTCAAGAATATTAAGGGCCATACGTCCATCACCATTGACGAAAATCCCCACATCTTCCAGAACTTCATCCGTTACCTGTAGATGGCGTTTGCCTAATCCCACTTCTTCATCGGTAATGGCGCGACGTAAAATTTGACCAATAGCCTTTGGTGTAAGTGCTTCTAATGTAATAAGACGCAAACGAGATAATAACGGTCTATTAACCTCAAAGAATGGATTCTCTGTAGTAGCACCAATAAGGATAATAGTGCCATCCTCTACACAGGGTAACAACACATCTTGTTGGCTTTTATTAAAACGATGAATTTCATCAAGGAATAGAATTGTGCGTTGTTGTAAAGAGCGAACTCGTTTACGCGCATCTTCAATGATGGTCCGCAACTCACCAATACCGGCGTTAGTAGCATTCAGGTTTACAAAATGACTATTACTCACCTTAGCTATGATTCCGGCTAATGTAGTCTTACCCGTTCCACAAGGACCATAAAAAAGCATAGATGGTATTGTATCCTTCTCTACCATAGCACGCAAGAAAGTCCCCTTCCCTATGGCCTTCTCTTGACCATATAAATGATCCAGTTTAGTAGGACGCATTCGTACAGGAAGTGGCTCGTATGTATTTGTAGGTGTCATATCAAATAAACTATCCATTCTATCACCTCAATTCGCACCCAGTTTAACTATCGTATTTTAATATCTATAACTATTCAATCAAAAAAACAATTACTTCCCTGTCATAAAAGCCTAATAACATCAGTAACTCGGTAACACTGATAATATTGGCAAGACATTTATAACGTTTATGACATTTAAGACTCTTAAGATTTTAAAAAGTTTAAATTCTTACCAAAGATATATTTATAGTATATGATATTTCAGTCTATTTTTACACGCAAAAAAGCCCCACCATGCCGTAATGTACCGCGTTTTGATCCTGCAAGGGCAGGTGGGTGTCCTCCTCATCCTGCAGTTGTCCCGTAAGGGCGTAACGTTCAGACGAGAGTTCAGACTCCCAAAGTAAATGTGTTGGCTCAAAACTGCGATATCACACGCACATGGCAGGGATATCTTATACTTAAATAGTATCAGAAAGATTAGCAATTAACAAGTCTTGACATTTCGATTTTAATCAATTCTTGCCTATGTTTTTACACTAAAGATTGCTCTTGTTCTTCTTCTACATCTGGTTTAATATGCAACTCTTTTAATTGCTTTGGTTCTACTTCAGATGGAGCTTGGCTCATGATATCAGAAGCAGATTGAGTTTTAGGGAATGCGATTACGTCGCGGATAGATTGACGTTTTGCCATCAACATAACAAGACGATCTAAACCAAATGCACAGCCTGCATGAGGAGGTGCACCATATTGGAATGCATCAAGCATAAAGCCGAATTTAGATCGTGCTTCTTCAATGGACAAACCAATTGCTTTGAATACTTTTTCTTGTACGTCAGCTTGGTAGATACGCAAGGAACCGCCACCGATTTCTACGCCATTCAATACCATGTCGTAAGCAATCGCTTTTACGCTGCCAGGATCGGATTCCAATTTATCAAGATCCGCATGGCGTGGCATTGTGAACGGATGGTGCATTGCCACATAACGTTTTTCGTCTTCATTATATTCGAACATAGGGAAATCAGTTACCCATGTGAATGCCAATTTATCTGGATCAATCATGTTCATGCGGCGTGCCATTTCAAGGCGCAATTCGCCTAATGCACGTGCCACAGTTGCAGGTTTATCAGCAATCATCAATACGAGGTCGCCACCTTTAGCGCCCATTTTTTCACCGATATTGCGAATTGTATCTTCACCTAAGAACTTCATGATTTGAGACTTGATAGAACCATCTTCGTTGAAGCAAGCCCATGCAAGGCCTTTAGCGCCGTAACGATTTACATACTCAACAAGGTCATCAAGTTCACGACGAGGAATGCCAGCGTCGCCAGGTACAACGATACCTTTAACTACGCCACCATTGTCGATTACAGAGCGGAATACTTTAAATTCTGTATCTTTTACAAGATCAGTTACATCTGTAAACGCCATGTCAAAGCGAAGGTCTGGTTTATCAGAACCATATTTATCCATTGCTTCATCCCATGTAATGCGAGGCATAGGCAATGTGATTTCTTTGCCCAATGCAGTTTTAAATACATGAGCAATCATTTCTTCAAGCATGGAGTAAATGTCTTCTTCGTCTACAAAGGACATTTCCAAGTCGAGCTGAGTAAACTCAGGTTGACGGTCTGCACGCAAATCTTCATCGCGGAAGCAACGAGCGATTTGGAAGTATTTTTCATAACCAGCAACCATCAAGATTTGTTTAAAGATTTGTGGAGATTGTGGCAATGCATAAAATGTACCAGCATTTACACGGGAAGGCACTAGATAGTCACGAGCGCCCTCTGGTGTAGATTTAGTAAGCATTGGAGTTTCAATTTCCAAGAAATCGCGGCTATCAAAGAAGTCGCGCATTGCTTTTGTTACCTTGTGACGTAAAATCAAGTTGCGTTGCATTTCAGGACGACGCAAGTCAAGGTAACGATATTTCAAGCGAATATTTTCATCTACATCGATATCATCTTGAATATAGAAAGGAGGAGTTTTAGCGGAATTCAATACGCGCAACTCTTCACAGAACATTTCGTATGCACCTGTAGGAAGGTTTGGATTAATAGCAGCCTCATCACGTTTTGTAATCTTACCACGTACACAAAGAACATATTCATTACGAACATCCTCTGCTTTGTGGAACGATTCTACGTTATGATCTGGGGATGCCACTACTTGTACTACACCAGAACGATCGCGTAAATCCAAGAAAATCAAACCACCATGGTCACGACGGCGTTCAACCCAACCACATAATACGACCTCTTTACCTACCTCTTGTTCAGAGATGGTGCCACAACCGTGCGTACGGTGTAAGCCTTGCATTGTTTCCATTCTAATTGTCATCCTTTCACCAAAGAAGTTATACGTTCAGCCACTGTATTGAGAGATACAGTCTCTTGTTCACTAGTATCCATGAATCGAATTATGGCTTCTTTACGAACCAATTCATCATCACCCAATATAATAACATATTTCGCATTAATTTTGTTAGCGTATTTTAATTGTGCCTTCATACTTTTTCCCTGCCCGTCCATTTCAACAGGAATATCAAGACTGCGAAGTTTTTGGCAAATTTTGAAAGCCTCTACCTTAGCCGCATCACCAAGAGCGACTACGAATGCAGATGGTTCTACAGTCGGCTCAGGCAATAAGTTTTGTTTTTCAAGAGCTAATAGTAAACGCTCCATGCCCATAGCAAAACCGATAGCTGGAGTATGAGGTCCATCGAGCTCTTCTACGAGACCATCGTAACGGCCACCACCGGCTACGGCACTTTGAGCACCTAAAGGAGTATATTGTACCTCAAAAGCTGTTTTTGTATAGTAATCAAGGCCACGTACGAGACGAGGATTTAAAGTATATTGCACATTAGCTGCAGTTAAATAGGTTTTCAATTCTTCAAAATGATCATGACACTCTTCACATAAATGTTCGTGAATTTCAGGAGCACCTATGGACAAGGATTTACATGTTTCATTTTTACAATCCAGTATACGCAAAGGGTTTTTGTACAAACGTTCTTGGCAGTCGCTACATAATTGTTCCTTTTTAGGTTCAAAGAAAGCGATTAATTTTTCACGATATACAGGACGACATATCGGACAACCTACAGAATTTACCTCTACATTGAGATCTTTAAGCCCAAAATCTTTTAACAACTGCACAACCATGCAGATAACTTCGCTATCCACTACTGGAGATTGAGAGCCTAATACCTCAGCACCAAATTGGTGAAATTGACGGTAACGGCCTGCTTGCGGTTTATCATGACGGAACATAGGGCCCATATAATACCATTTGGTGAGACCTTCTTTACCATATACTTTATTTTCTAAGTATGCGCGCACAGCAGACGCCGTATTTTCAGGGCGTAAGGTAAAGCTAGAACCACCGTCATCTCCGGTGGTAAAGGTGTACATCTCTTTTTGTACTACATCTGTAGTTTCACCGATACCTCGCAAAAATAATTTAGTTTCTTCAAAGGCAGGTGTGCGAATTTCATTGAAGCCGTATACTTTACAAATTTCGCGCATACGTTGTTCAATATAGTGCCAATTTATCATCTGTTCTGGCAAAAAGTCTTGTGTACCTCTTGGTTTTCTTATAGCCATTACACAACCTCCCAAAATCTTTCACAAATTCTATGTCGTTTCTCTAAAAGTGCATCTATCGTTACGTGATAAACATCTACGTCTTTTGGCATATGCTGTTTAAGCTGACGATATTCAGGGGCTCGCATCCACTTAGACGAGCTACCGGGCCCCATGGATAGAATACTTTGACGTTCCTCCATGATTTGAATATTATATTCGCATGCTTTGCCAGGCAAGGTATAGCCGATATTCTCTAACTGCCCTCTCATATATTGTTGGCGATATAAATAATATGGCACATAACCAGCCGCTTCAAGACGCTCTTTACCATATTGTACCATTTCCGCTACGAGATTTTCTTCAGGAATATCATCTTGCATTTGTAAATCGTACAACGGGCTACCACGTTTTAATGCTAACGTATGAATTGTAACATTTTCCGGCAGATTTTGACATACATAATCCATATTCTCTATCATGTTTGACATCGTTTGGTTAGGCAAGCCTGCGATAAAATCCATATTTACGGCTAATGATGTATTGTTTTTTACATATTGTAAAAGTTCATCAACATCCCGTACGCTATGACCGCGTCCAATGCGACGCAAAATATCATCTTGCATCGTTTGCGGGTTAATGCTAATGCGATTCACACCTAGCTCAAGCATGGAACGTAGCTTAATAGGATTAACAGAATCTGGCCGCCCGGCCTCTACAGTGAATTCATGTCGTTCAGATACGAGTAGAGATAACTGTTTTAGGACTTGGTGAAAGTCTTCATCCTCTAGCACTGTCGGAGTACCACCGCCCATATAGAGAGTATCGACTGTTAGGCCATAGGAATCAACAATAGATTTCATATCTTCTATATCACGGTTTAAAGCCCTTAGAAATTGACTTTTACCAACATAATCCTGATAAAGACCATATGGAAACGAGCAATATACGCAACGCGTATCGCAGAAAGGAATACCACAATAGAGACTTACCTTTTTATCATCTGTATCAGATAAAAACGGACGTTGATATTCGCCAATGGACCCCAAAGTAGCAAGCTTTTCCATAGACACAGAAAACTCGTCCCTAATGTGACGAGTTGCTGCGTGGATAGAGCCATATGTATCTATATATTTATGTAGTAGCTTTGTAGGGCGCACACCTATCATAGTTCCCCATGGAGCCTCAGCAGGTAAGCCTTGATATTCACGCAAATATCGCAACAAGGCTTGTCCAATTTGACGACGCCCCATAGAGGAAACAGTTCCTTCAAAAATCTTAATTGTATCACCAATAGTAACAGTTAATGTATATATTCCTTCCACTTCATGCGCTTCAAGGATAACCTCTGGATGTACCTTATCAGAAAAGAGTCCTGCCGCGCCACAGTTATGAGCTACTACGGAGCCAAGTGGTAATGGACCCGTATATAGATATCCATTAACCATGATGGGACATACGCTCAAGCTTTTCTAATTCTGCTTCAGTCATATGATTTTGACAATCACTACAGTAACCATATACTTTCAATTGATGATCAATGGTACGGAAGTTCAATTTCTTAGCGATGATAGACTCCAATGTTTCAAGCATGTCATCTTCAAACTCGGATACTTTACCACATTTTACGCAAATCAAATGATGATGGAAATGAGCGAACTCTTCGTCATTTAATTCATAACGATTACGGCCATCACCAAAATCAAGACGTTTTAACAAATCAAGTTCTGTGAAGAGATCAAGAGTTCTGTAAATTGTTGCTAACCCGATATCAGGTGCCACCTCTTTTACAAGAACATATACATCTTCAGCACTCAAATGATTTTCTTCAGCATCGATAAATGCTTGCAAGATTGTTTGACGTTGTGTGGTCAATTTGTACTTTTTGTCTTTAATGCGTTCTTTTAATTTTTCTAATGTTGTGTTCATAATAAATTTCCCCTCGACTGTAAAAAATAATTCGTTTAAACCTACTGACCAACGAATGGGTTGTATTGTTTTTCATACCCTATATTTGTTTCCGGTCCATGACCAGGATAAACCATTGTATTATCAGGCAATCTATATAGCTGAGTCTTAATCGATGATATCAGGGTCTCATAAGAACCATTTGGAAAATCTGTACGGCCTACAGAGTCTCTGAATAGAGTGTCCCCTACAAACACAAGACCTTCCATGTAATAACACACACCTCCTGGCGTATGACCTGGTGTTTCAAGCACCTCAAGATCGATATCACCACATGTAATGTGATCACCTTGTTTAACCTCAATAATTTCCGCTTTTACCTTAATTGGCGTTGGATTGCTATAAGCACTAAGATTAAGTTCAGGATCAGATAAATACGGTACATCGCCCTTATGAATATATACAGGCACATGATAGATGTTTACAATCTCTTGAATGCCACCAATATGATCTCCATGACCATGTGTCAGTACAATTGCCTTCGGCTTTAAGTCATGTTTTTTTAGCGCATCTAGTACTTCAGCTGTTGCAGGATCGATAATGAAAGCTTCACCTATCGCTTTATCACCGATAACATAGCAATTTGTTCCTAGTGGACCTAAAGGCATGCGCATAAGCACTAATTGTTGTTCGCTCATTAAGCCCCTCCTTTACTACGTTGAACAGTATACACTTCACGAATACGACGCAATTTAGTCATTACAAAATCTAGTTGCGAAATATCCCGAATATCAACCACCAAATTAATGCTTACATTTTTTGTATCTTCTTGAACCTTAGCATTGATGTTAGTAATGGTGATTTTCAATTCTGAAAGCACCGCCATAACTTCCATGAGAATGCCAGCTCGATCATAAGCTTGAATATCAATGCCTACGTGGAAAGATTCGCCAGAAGAACCGTCCCAAGAGACTTCTATCATCCGCTCTAAATCTTCAGGTGAATGGCCCATGCTAGGGCAATCACAACGGTGAATAGAAACGCCACGACCACGGGTTATGTAACCTATAATATCATCACCAGGTACAGGATTACAGCATTTTGCCATACGCACCATCACACCAGCTTCACCTTTTACGAGAACACCAGTGCCATTTTTAGTTTTCTTTTGTCCTTGAGATTTTAACTTCTCAATAATTTGCTCTGTACTGCGCTTAGATTCCTCTACCTCTTTAGACTTTTTATAAAGTTCAATTAAACGCAAGAGAACCGTGCTTACAGGAATACCGCCATAGCCACAGGCTGCAAACATTTCCTCTTCTGTACCGGCTTTAAGTTGTTTCGTTACATGTTGTAAACGGTTGTCTGCACATAATTCTTTCCAATTATGATTCAATCGTTTTGCTTCTTTTTCAAGAGCTTCTAAGCCTTTTTCAATATTTTCAGCTTTATTTTCACGCTTGAACCAATTGCGAATTTTGCTCTTACTTTCAGAAGAACCTACGATATTCAACCAATCAAGGCTAGGACGACCTGTTTTGGATGTGATGATATCAACAATATCACCATTTTGCAAGGTGTAATCCAGCGGTACAATTTTACCGTTTACCTTAGCACCTACACAATGATGACCTACATCGGTATGAACTCGATAGGCAAAATCAAGAGGTACAGAGCCTATTGGCAACTTAACAACGTCACCCTTTGGCGTAAATACAAATACCTCACCAGAGAAAACGTCTAATTTCAAAGCATTAACGAGTTCCGTTGGATTACTAGTATCTTGCCATTCAAGAACTTGGCGCAGCCATGCAACCTTTTGATCAAATTCTTTATCGCCATTTTTATTTCCTTCTTTATATCGCCAGTGAGCAGCCACACCATATTCAGATACACGGTGCATTTCCCAAGTACGGATTTGAATCTCTACCGGTTGCCCCATCGTGCCGATAACGGTTGTATGCAAGGATTGATACATATTAGACTTCGGCATGGAAATATAATCTTTGAAGCGATAAGGCAATGGCTTCCACAAGCTATGTGCAATGCCAAGTACTGCATAACAATCAGGAATGCTATCAACAATTACACGAACGGCAAGCAAATCATAAATTTGGGATAAATCACGATTATCCTTTTTCATCTTCTTATAAATACTGTAGAAGTGTTTTGGACGACCTTTGATATCCGCCTTGATATGGGCTTCACTTAAGGCCTTTGTAAGTTGCCTCATCGTATCATTAACGATGTCTTCCCGGACTTGGCGTTTTTGTTTCATTTGATCGACTAGATCATAGTATTTTTCCGGCTCTAAATAACGGAAGGATAAATCTTCCAACTCCCATTTCACATTGAAGATACCAAGACGATGTGCCAAAGGTGCAAAGATTTCTAGGGTTTCCTTAGCAATACGCTTTTGTTTGTCACTACGCATATGCTTTAAGGTGCGCATATTATGTAAGCGATCACCCAATTTAATAACTACGACACGTACGTCCTTCGCCATAGCTAAAATCATCTTTCGATAGTTTTCCATTTGGCGATCTTCTTTGGTTTCATACTGGAATTGGTTTAATTTTGTTACCCCATCAACGAGGAATGCTACTTCAGAGCCAAACATCTCCTCTAGGTCTTCCTTCGAGTAAGATGTATCTTCAACCACATCATGCATTAGAGCTGCCATGAGTGTAATATGGTCGATTTGTAAATGTGCCAAAATATCAGCTACAGCTAGAGGATGCATGATATACGGTTCACCGGAAGCTCTAAACTGACCTTCATGAGCCTTATCAGCAAGCTCAAAAGCTTTCAATACTTGGTCACACTCATCATCTGTTAAATACGTATGGATATACTCCATAAACTCAGCTAAGGCTTTACTTTTATCAAATGTACTTTGTTCTACCAAAGCTTTGCCTTCTTCATTTACAGTTGTCATGATGTCACCTCCTATACACTATACGTAAGGAATGTTACGGATGTGACAAGATCTAATTTTCCTTCAATGGCGTTCCATCTAAGCATTAATTGACCATCATCACTTGTATATTCTTCAACAATGCCCAATTCTTTAAATACATCAATAGATGTTAGAGCACTGCGATTATTCTGATCTGCCGGCTTACGGCGCAATATATCTTGTTCTACATTATAAACCGATTGACTACGACCTCGCATGGACTGTTTTATTATGACATACATTTGCCTAAGCCCTTCTGTAGAAAGCTTAATCGGCTCTTCAGTCAATGGTTCAATAGCTTGAATCATGAGTTGCGGAGAAACCATGCCTTGCCATTCATTCTTTTGCAAAGAAAATGCCACTTTTACCACAGTTCCCACAAAGATAAATTTAAATAAGTCTGGACGATTCCAAGCTATAGCATCTAATGTACCATTCGAAGTTTCAAATATTATCTTACAATGATTTTTTAATTGGCCCATGAGCATAATATCTTGCACGGTAGCTTCCATAATAGCAAAGACTGGCGTGCTATTGGCCATTCCATAAGGTTCAAGGTCTGATACGCGGTCAATGATATCGACATCGATATCATCAACAGGTAGTTCCGCATCAATAGCAACCACAGGAATATATTCCTCATCTGTAATAACTGCTTTGCAATACTTGGTTAACCGTTCTCGTAACTCATCAATACGATTTGCATCGATGCTAAAGCCTGCTGCCGCAGCATGCCCGCCAAACTGTAGCAAGATATCCTCACAAGATTTTAATGCATCATATATGTTAAAGCCATCTATACTACGGCACGAGCCTTTACCAACGCCATCATGAATACTGATGACTAAGGTTGGCTTGTAAAACTCCTCTACTAGACGAGAAGCAACAATACCAATGACTCCTGGATGCCACTCTTCGCCGGCCACAATAGTTACATAATCAGCTTTATGTCCTTGATTAGCTACATCAACACGAGCCAACTCATGAATATTTCGTTCTAACTCTTGTCGTTCACGGTTCGTTTCATTTAGTTCCTCCGCAATTGCCTCTACTATATCCTCGTCATCGGTCACAAGTAATTCAACTGCACGCGTTGCATGCGTTACGCGACCCGCTGCATTAAGACGAGGTGCTAAGGTAAAACCAATATGTCCAGATGTAATAGTTCGTTCATGAAGCCCAGCTACATCAATAAGCTTTTTAATCCCCAAGTTAGGTTCCCTATTCATCTTCTCAAGGCCTGATTTTACAATGATACGGTTCTCACCGACCAAAGGCACTACATCTGCCACAGTGCCAAGTGCAACGATATCTAAATCATCTAAGTACCATTCTCCGTGCTTTGTAAGCCACAAGGCTTGGCATAACTTAAAAGCAACACCTACTCCAGATAAGTTTTTATCCTTATATGGACAGTCCTTTTGCTTATGATTTATAACGGCCTTGGCTCGTGGAATCATATCAGGAGCCGTATGGTGATCCGTAATAATCATATCGATGCGGTCTCGTACAGCCTCTACAATATCGTAAGAACTAATGCCGCAGTCTACAGTAATGACTAAAGCCGTTCCCCGTTCAATAAGGTGCTCTAAAGCCTCTAAATTGAGGCCATACCCTTCACTTTGACGTTCTGGTATGTAATAGGTAACATCGGCACCTAATTTCTTTAAAAATCGATAAAGTACTGATGTTGCAGTAATACCATCTACATCATAATCACCATAAATGACGATTGGTTTGTGACTTTCAATTGTTTCCAGAACTAGTGAAACAGCCACATCCATATCTTTTAATGTAAATGGATCTAACAAATCTGACAAAGTACCTTGTAAAAACTGACGACCTTCGTCTACATCAATGTGACGATTCACCATTAATTTAGCCACAATAGGGTTTACACCAAGTTCACGGATTAAGATATTCTCTTTCTCTTGATCACCTTTACAAAGGCGCCAACGTTTTTTCTTAATCATCATATCTCTCAGTAGTTTATAATCAATATTATTCTTGAATTCAACGTATTATCATTATCATTTTTATTTATTATACCTTAAAATGCAAATAAAATAAACTATTTTATATATTTTATTCTCATTTAAATCTTGCTATTTTCTCAACAAGAAAGAGCCTCCCATTATCAATAGGAGGCTCCATATCAGTGAATTCCTTAGAACCGGAAGTCCCGTTCGCCGTCTTTCATCTGTGCAATATAAGCTTTAGCTTTATCTTTAACTAAATCATTTTTGATATTTTCTAACTGTTGTTCAATAACCTTAGAACCATGAGCCTTAGTTTCATCATTGCCGTAATCCATGATATATTCGTTCAATGTCATCAACGCATTTGGTTGACAACAGTTGTGAATTTGACCGGATTTTGCAAGAGCCATGAATCGATCCCCAGTTCTACCTGCACGATAACAAGCAGTACAGAAGCTTGGAACATACCCAAGATCTAGCAACCAGTTAACGATTTCATCTAATGTACGCGTATCACTACGATCGAATTGTGCCGTATTATCTTCTGGCTTTTCTTCTTCTTTGTAACCACCTACACTAGTACGAGATCCACCACTAATTTGGGAGATACCTAATGCCAAGCCACGTTCACGCATGGATTGACTTTCACGAGTGGACATAATCATACCTGTATACGGTGTGGAGACGCGGATAAGAGCAACAATTTTTTCAAATACATCATCAGGTACAGCATTACTGAAATCATCTACATCGATATCATCCGCTGGACAAATACGAGGTACAGAAATAGTATGTGGACCTACCCCATACACAGCCTCTAAATGTTCTGCGTGCATCAACAAACCAACGAAATCGTATTTATAATGTTCCAAACCATAAAGAACACCGATGCCTACATCATCAATACCACCTTGCATAGCGCGGTCCATCGCCTCTGTATGGTAGGCGTAGTCGCTCTTAGGGCCTGTAGGATGTAAGGCTTCATAGTTTTCTTTATTATATGTTTCTTGGAATAATGTATATGTGCCAATACCAGCTTCATGTAATTTTTTGTAGTCCTCAACGGAACAAGCTGCAATATTTACGTTTACACGGCGGATTTCACCATTTTTATTTTTGATACCGTAAATCGTCTTGATGGATTCCAAAATATATTCTAGTGGATTATTAAGAGGATCTTCACCAGACTCAATTACAATACGCTTATGGCCCATCGCTTCTAACGCAATAACCTCTTCTCTGATTTGGTCTTGCGTTAATTTTTTACGTTTAATATCGCGGTTTTTGGAGTGGTACGGACAATACACACATCCATTGATACAATAGTTAGACAAGTATAACGGTGCAAATAGAACAATACGATCGCCGTAGATAGCCTTCTTGATTTCCTTTGCTAAAGCAAAAAGCTTTTCCTTATATTCAGGTAACGGACATTCTAAGAGAACTGCTGCTTCTCGGTGGTTTAATCCCTTAAATGTAGCAGCTTTCGCTAAAATAGCATCTAACAACTCCCGATTTTCCTTGTTTTCCTCTGCATAGGCAAGTGTGTCAAGGATTTCCTGATGGGAAATAAATTCCTCCGCCTTTGGAGATTTTACATCATACATAGTACTTACCTCAAATCTTTCTAGTGGCAATGCCACCCCTCTTTAGGTTTACGAAAGTATATGACAACCAGTCTTCTGGTATTTCACTGATACTGTACATAGTATACCACTATTCCTACTAAAAAGCACAGGAATTTGATACATGCAAAAAGGTTGCCTCCTCATAAGAGGAAGCAACCTTTATATCATGGGAGTTTCTAATCTATATCGATTATCTATATCGAATATGACTAAAATGTATATGGTTTATTCATTCAATTACGATCACCTGTAAACAACAAAAAAACCCTAGTGGAAACCACTAGGGATTAATAGTCTTATAAAATTAAGCTTCTACAGGGTATACGCTAACTTTACGGTTATAACGACCAGCACGTTCAAATGCTACTTTACCAGGCACAAGTGCAAATAAAGTGTCATCTTTACCGATACCTACGTTAGTACCAGGGTGGAAGTGAGTACCACGTTGACGAACGATGATGTTACCGCTCTTTACGATGGAACCATCATGGCATTTAACACCAAGACGTTTAGATTCACTGTCACGACCGTTACGAGTACTGGACACACCTTTTTTATGTGCGAACAATTGCAAATCAAAAGTAAACATTAAGTTCACCTCCTATATTTCGTGAATTTGGACAAACTCTGGATATTGACGGCTAATTTCCTCTAAACCGAGAAGCATAGTCCCCAGAATATCCTGTCCACTCTGATTAATCGTACCAGAGAGAACTATATCACATTGACCTTCGCTATTCGTATACTCCCCTTCTTGTCGAGCAATTTGGGTGAGTCCTAACATTGCCGTTGCCGACAAGGCGGACACTGCGGCACATACGATATCGAAGCCATGTTCATCATATCCTGCATGACCGGACATATGACAACCAACTACTTGGCCATCACTATTCCGCTGGATTCCAATGGAAACCATAATTAAGCTTGGATAGATTCAATACGAACTTTTGTGAACGGTTGACGATGGCCTTGACGACGACGGTAGTTGGATTTAGCTTTATATTTGAATACTAAGATTTTTTTACCTTTACCATGCTCAAGAACTGTACCTGTAACTTTTGCACCGTTTACAAGAGGAGCGCCAACTTTAACGTCGCCGTCATTCACTACAGTCAAAACTTCTTCGAATGTAACGGACTCGTCAGCAGCTGCTTCCAATTTTTCGATAGTAATTACATCGCCTTCAGCAACGCGATATTGTTTACCACCAGTTTTAATAATTGCGTACATGAGAACACCTCCTTGTTATCGAACTCGCTGAATTCGGTATCCCGACCCGAACTTCGGTCGGGCGTTTAAACCTGCTTCACGCGGATTGCAAAGTTCAGTAAACCGAACTAATACTGATATAGTATATCCTATTTACACAGTCATGTCAAACAAAAATCAACAGAATCCGCTCAGTTTCTAACACTTTCACATATATATACCTTAAAATTCTCCAATAATCCCAAGATGTTGTAAAAGTATCTTTGTACCGATGAGGATCAATACACCTCCACCTACTATATCTGCATATTTTCCAACAAATCGGCCCATAAATTTACCTAAGTAAACACCCACTAAAGATATACCAAAGGTAATAACACCAATCATCGTAGATGCTTCCCATACATTGATAGGTAAAAATGCAAAGGTCAACCCTACAGTCATTGCATCAAGGCTAGTCGCTACGGAGAGCATCATCATTTCCCAGACACCCAAGAATTGCTTATCATCGTCCTCTTCATCATCATCGCTAAGTCCCTCTCTGATCATAGCGATACCTAAATAACCAAGAAGTCCGAAGATAATCTAGTGGTCCCAATCAGCAATCACATCGATAAATTGACGACCGATGAGCCAACCAATAAGAGGCATAAGAAACTGGAACAAACCAAAAAGAAATGCCAAGGTTACCTTACGGCCATTCTCGCCTACGGGCATTGTTAGCCCCTTACCGATAGATACACCAAAGGCATCCATCGCTAGGCCTATACTAATTAATATAATTTCAAATACAGACACTATACTCACCTATAAACAAACTACTTACTTATTCAGTTATAGCCATCAAGGAATACCCTTCTCGACTAATTTGTGGATTTACTACAATAGAAATCTTGCGCCCTATAGACTCACCTAAATCCTCGAGAATAGCCTTTGTTAAATACTGAGCCACCTCCGGATGAACTTCGATTTCTAGATTCGTTTTAATACGTCCCGACTTAAATAACTCGCGGATACGACGCACGATCTGCATATACACAGTACGACCTGACAACATATAGCCCGTACCACCGCATTGAGGGCATGTATCAAACATCAAGGTTTGCAAGCCTTGGCGAGCTCGCTTTCTGGTCATCTCTACGAGGCCAAGCGAACTAATGCCGCATACAACAGTTTTCATTTTATCTAACTTAGCTTGTACCCCCAACAATTTTAACAATTCTTGTTGATGCTCTTTATCTTTCATATCGATGAAATCGACCACAATGATACCGCCAATATCGCGCAAACGCAATTGACGACAGATTTCTTTCGCCGCCTCTTTATTGACTGTGAAAGCTAAATCTTCCAGCTTATTAGACTTACCAGTATAGTGAGCAGAGTTTACATCAAACACGGTAAGAGCTTCAGTATGATCGATACGGATTGAACCACCAGAAGGAAGATTAATATCGCGAGAGATAAGATCTTCTAATTGCGGTTCAATGTGGTTTGCCTTAAAGATAGGTGTACTATCGCGATGACGTGTTACTTTAATTTGTTGCGACGTAGGTCCATGACCTAAAAGATCCATCAATCGACCTTCACCCATATCGGAATCAACGATGATTTCCTCTACATTGCGATGCGCATAGTCCCGAACAAGGCGGAACCAAAAATCCGCATCACTATAAAGGTCAGTACCACTCTTAGCAACCTTAAAACGCTTCAACACATGTTGCCAGGTCCGCCACAGATACTCCATATCGCGACCGATTTCATCGGCACTGGCCTTAGCTGCTGCAGTACGAATGATAAAACCGCAACCTTCTTGTACATAAGGGGTTGCCAATTCTTGTAGTTTACTGCGCATGGTTTCGTCTGTAATTTTCTTGGAAATATGCATGCCTTCAGAATATGGTAATAGTACCATAAAACGACCAGCCAAACTGACATCTGCAGTCACGCGGGCGCCTTTACCGAGCATTTCTTCTTTCACTACTTGAACGAGAATTTGTTGCCCTACAGATAGGCGTGGCAAAATTTTCTGTTCCTTCCCTTGTTGAAGGTTCAAATACGCATTTTGAGAGCCCCCAATATCAACAAAGGCCGCTTGCATACCGTTTAATACGTTCTTTACTGTGCCTTTGTACATATGATTTGCCATATGAGAATCATCGGTACGCTCCAAGACAAAGTCCACTAGCTGGCCTTCTTCGTCGATAACAGCCATACGAATTTCTTCGCGCATAACATTGACCAAAATTTTATGCATCCTATCCCTCCCTTCTTTATACTTTCAGAATATAAAATAATATATTAAATCCCTAACATCTACATAAATAGCTAAGATTTACATAGGTAATTAATATTTACGTAAGTAGTTAATAATTAATTTCTAATGGCGTATAGCGACCTTCTTCGTTTTCTACCATAATTGCTTTACGATGAATTTCGTAGCTAGTTGTAATAGGCCAATTATATTGATCCTTGCCTAAATTCCACACTTCGCTAGGTTTGATTGTACCTTGCGGATAAATGCCGATGCCCATTGTAAGGGTCACCATACCGTCCTTAACGGAGGCTACGATGGGTTCTTTTACAAACTCTTTTACATCAATGGTACGAGTTTTCTTAGGTGTTACCTTTTCATAAGAAATTTCCGTTGCTTCATTAAAAGGTTTGAGTAACGCATCCCAATCAGCATTTTCATCTGTCACAGGACCTGTTACCTCATAGATAGCAAAATTACAGATGGCCATCATCTTTTTCACCTTTTCAGGCATTTCTTTACCGTCTAGTACTTCAAGTCCTGGAGGTGCTACGCGATTTAAACGGTCCATAATGGACTCTAAACTATCCTCTTCAAGCACATCCATATCGATATATTCAGCCGCTGCCGTTACGCCTAAAGCAAGAGCAGAGGAAAAGCTAATTTTCATATGAGGGTTAAAGCCTTCAGAATATGCCATTTTAATTTCTGCTCGACGTATCATCCGCTCTACAGCTTGAGCATAATCAAGGTGTGACAGGAATCGTAATTCTTCGCCCTTATTTAAGGCCAAACGTAACTTTTTCAACTCTGCCACCCTCCTTATAGTCAATAATAGCTGTATTGAGCTCTGGACATACATTACAGCCCTTACATGGAGCTCGACGACAATCGCCTGTAAGATTAGCTGCTACCGCTTGCTCCCACTCACGCTTTAAGAAAGCTTTACTTACAGTACAATCTAAATGATCCCAAGGCAATGGCTCATCGAAATCTCGTGTACGACGTGCAAAATACGCAGGATCCAATCCGCAGTCAGCGAATGCTTTCAACCAAGCTTCATAGTTAAAGAACTCAGTCCAACCATCAAATTTACAACCAGCTTTCCAAGCCTCTACGAGAACTTTAGATAGTCTACGATCTCCGCGAGCAAAAGCGGCTTCCATGTAGCCAGTATAACCATCATGATAGTGATAAGAAATGTTACGATTATTGATGAGAGACTTCAAGTAACGTTGTTTACGATGAATCTCCTCCACATCTTCTTGACCATACCATTGATATGGAGAATGTGTTTTTGGTACGAAGAAGGATACGCTCACCGTTACAGAACCATTACGTTTGCCTGTAATATCACGGTGCAAGTCAAGCACCTTGTACGCAAGATCTGCAATACCAGCCAAATCTTCGTCTGTTTCTGTAGGAAGCCCCATCATAAAATACAATTTAACCGTGTTCCATCCTGATTTGAAGGCATTAGTACATGCGGCCAACAAATCTTCTTCACTAACGCCCTTATTGATAACGTCACGCATCCGTTGCGTACCTGCTTCAGGCGCAAAGGTAAGACCACTCTTGCGCACTTGCTGTACCTTTTTCGCAATATCGATAGAGAAGCTATCAATACGCAATGACGGTAAGCTAACGCTAACTTGTTTATCTTTAAACTCTTCCATGAGCATATCTACGAGTTCAGGCAATTTAGAATAGTCCGCAGAGCTCAAACTCATCAAGGATATTTCATTGTACCCCGTATTGGCAATTGTATCTTTAGCAATCTGTAACAAACGTTCTGGCGTCTTTTCACGAACCGGACGATAGAGCATACCGGCCTGACAGAAACGACAACCACGCGTACAGCCACGGAATAACTCCAATACAGCACGGTCATGCACTATATCAAGGAACGGTACAACAGGCTTTGTTGGATAGAATACATTCTCTACATCCTCTATAATACGTTTCTCAACGGTTGCAGGTACGTCTTCGAAACGCGGCGTAATCGATTTAAAATCGCCTTGTTCGGTGTATTCTACATCGTATAAAGCCGGGCAATATGTGCCAGGAATTTGGGCTACTTTACGCAAAAAGCCTTCTTTGCCACCTGGGAAGCCTTTGGCTTTTTCTGCTTTAAATAAGTCGATGAATTCATCGCCCCACTCTTCGGATTCACCGAGGGATACGATATCAAAGAAATCAGCAATAGGCTCTACATTATACGCACAAGGGCCACCGCATACAAGCAGTGGAAAATCTAAATCACGCTCCTTAGCATACATAGGAATGCCTGCTAAATCGAGCATATTTAAAATGTTAGTAAAACTCATTTCATATTGAAGCGTAAATGCTAACACATCAAAGTCTTTAATAGGCGTACGTGTTTCTAAGGAAAATAATGGAATATTACGCTTGCGCATTGCCTCTTCCATATCGTGCCACGGTGCAAATACGCGCTCGGCTACCGCATCTTCACGACGGTTTACGAGACCATACAAAATCTTGATGCCCAAATGACTCATGGCCACTTCGTACACATCGGGAAAACCTAAAGCCATAGTTACATCAACAGTACTATGATCTTTCACGATACTATTGTATTCGCCGCCCGTGTAACGAGCGGGCTTTTGGACATGTTGTAACCATGACGTATCTAATTGAATCATACATCCTCCGTCTTTAATGAAAGACTTCTTTCACAATCAATCCTATGAAAGGATATTAAAATATATATTTTGTCCGCTGTCTAGCAATATTTAATAAAATGCCAATGCTCAGCATATTAGTTGTTAGCGCACTAACACCATAGCTAAGGAATGGCAACGGAATCCCCGTTACAGGCATAATACCAATCGTCATGCCTACGTTTACGAGCACTTCAAAGGCAAACATCGTACCAATACCCGTTGCTAATAACATACCGAAATTATCATTGCAGGTATATGCTACTTGAATGCTGCGATAAATAAGCATAAACAATAATAGCAATACTACAATGCATCCTACAAAGCCAAATTCTTCGCCGATTACAGAAAAGATAAAGTCCGTATGATTTTCTGGTAAAAAGTTCAACTGACTTTGAGTACCATTAAAGATACCTTTACCAAAAATCATACCCGACCCGATGGCAATCTTAGATTGAATAATATGATAGCCAGAACCGAAGGGATCGATATCTGGATTTAAAAATACTAGAATACGTTGCTTTTGGTATTCTTTCAGTACAAACCAGCCCAAAGGCATCAAGAGTAAAGCCACACTCGCAATAATTTTTATAAGCTTAGTTTTGATACCAGATATAAAGAGCATCCCTACAAATATAGCAATATATACGAGGGATGTCCCCAAGTCAGGTTGTAAGAATACGAGAAGGATAGGAATCCCTACATATAACACTGGCATCAATAGGGATTTAAAAGTATCTAACTTGCCAATGCGCGGTTCTAACATTTTAGCCATACAGATAATCATCAATAGTTTAGAAAACTCTGAAGGCTGAATAGTAATTGGCCCCAGTTGAATCCAACGCTGTGCACCTAGTGCGGAGGTACCAACTACCATAACTGCAATTAACATAAGCATGGTAATCACATAAATCATATTCCCCCACCCTTTAAGGCGATGGTAATCTAGAAATTGCATGCCTATAACGACAGCTATATTTGCTAAAAAGAATACGAGTTGTTTTACCACTAAACTACCAAAACCGATAGCCTCATGATTCACATGGGTAGCACTACCAATAGCTGTAAGACCAATTCCGACAAGTAATATAGTACATATGATGATAGTCCAATCGCTATCTGTCCATATTTTACGCCACATCATATCACCTATTTCAACTTGCTACGGCGCCACAAGCTTTGTTTCCCTTGCACCAATAAGCGTTGCGTGGTCCAACCGCCACGATTAATGTAATGAACATTGTTAGAATCCTCAAAAATAGACTCACCTACTGTTGCAAGACTTGGTGTACTATCTTGCTCCTTCGATGTTTTTTTCTTAGTTACATAAGCATCGAAGTGCTTTTGTACATCGTAGTCTTCCCAACACTCACCGGTAGTTACATAATCAACAAGAGGTGCTAACATAGCTTTTAGTTCGCTAGAAACAAATTCTAACAAACGACCATCTTGTGTATAGGTCAAAATATCCTCATCATAAGGGATTATAGCCCCTACAAATTCAGCGCGAAGGACTTCTAACATATCATATAAATTGATATTCTCTCCATCGATAGGTACTGCATTAAAAGCAATAGCATAATCACGAATATTATGTTCTTGACATACTTGAATCATGCGCGCCCCATTACGTAAGGACACCCATAAAGGATGCGTCACCACGATGCAGCGATTTACTAATTCTAAAATAGACTCTATGCCCTTACCGATACCAGCAGGAGCATCAATTAAAATATAGTCATATGTCTCAGAGAGGCGACGAACTAATTTTTTATATTTTTTACGACCTATATCTTCCCAACGAGCACTTTGGCTAGCTGGTAGAAAATCTAAGTTTTCAGCAATTGATACGATGGCATCATCCATATAGTCTTTATCTTCGCTCGCATCTAATGCGTCGTAAATAATTTCATTTGCCACTCCTAACACAAGGTCTAAATCGCGCAATCCAAAATCTCCATCACAGAGCAATACGTGATGCCCTGCATTGCTTAAGGCTGAACCCAAGCAAGCGGTAATCGTAGTCTTACCTACGCCCCCCTTACCGGATACAACGCCGATTATCTCGCCCATACTAATCCTTTCTTGGTTGTCCACTAGTTACCGCATTCTGAGGTTTTTGCCCTTTATTAATACTTGTCCCCGTAGCAGTTTCCTTATTGCTCTTACTATTTGTATCATTAGATTTCTTATTCACTGGTACATTGAAGTACGCAGCCAATATATCTCGTACGATAGGCCCTGCAGAGCCCGCACCAAAGCTACCTTGCTCAACAAGTGCAACCACTACAATTTGTGGCTTATCATATGGTGCATAGGCTACAAACCAGCCGTGATCTCTGCCATGTGCATTCTCTGAAGTACCTGTTTTACCAGCTACATCAATAGGGAATCCTTTAAACAACTCCCCTGCTGTACCACCTTCATTAGTAACATCACGCAAGCCTTCGCGAACAAGATCCATAATATTTTTTGGTACAGGTAAGATACCGAGCTTGTCTGGGCCAAAGATTTCTTTTGGCGTGCCATCCTTATTATCAATACGGCTCACTACATATGGGCGGTATTTAATGCCACCATTTGCTACTTCACTGAGCATAACAGCCATTTGTAATGGTGTCACCAAAGTAAAAGACTGACCTATGGCCGCATCAAAGGTTTCACCTAAATACCAATCTTCATCATACACTTTGCGTTTATAAGCAGGACTTGCCATATTACCAGAGGCCTCACCAACAAGATTGATGCCTGTCTTTTCGCCAATACCAAAGTAGCCAGCATATTTTACAAGTCCTTCTATGCCAACGCGATTGCCCATTTCATAGAAGTAAACATTATCTGATTTTGCAAGAGCTTTATTAAAGTTAAGCCACCCTAATGCTTCACCTTCTGCATTTCGTTTATCGATAAGCCAATGTTTACCACTATCAAAAATCATTTCTTCAGGGGTAACCTTTTTAAGATCTAAAGCCGCCGTACCTGTAATAATCTTGAACGGAGAACCTGGTGGATATTCACCAGAAATAACCTTATTATCAAATGGATGATTCTTATCGTTATTCAATTGATTCCACTGTGCCGTTGTAATCCCCTTCGCAAACCAATTAGGGTTAAACTCAGGGGCGCTGACCATGGCCAAAATGGCACCCGTATTTGGATCCATTGCTACTACAGCAGCTCCTTGAGCTGGAATGCCTTGGGCACGCAACTGTTCTAATTGGTTCTTAACAGCTTCTTCAGCAGCCTTTTGTAGATTTGCATCTATTGTCAAATGGATATTAGATCCAGGCACTGTATGCTTTCTATCTACCTCCGCAACCGGTCGGCCTGTAGCATCAACCTCTACCTGTTTACCACCATCAGTACCACGCAAGATGGAATCATATAGTTTTTCAAGACCAGAACGGCCTAAAATAGTACCACCACTAATAAGGGTATTTGGATCTTGCTGTTTTAGCTCTTCTAATTCTTCTTCGCTCACTTCACCCACATAACCAAAGAGCTGAGAAGCCATCGTTTCATATGGATAATAGCGAAGTGGTTCTACATCTATGGTAACACCTGGTAATTCATGACGATGCTCTTCGATGCTTGTAACTACATCCATAGAAATATCATTAGCAATACGAATTGGCTCATAACCATATTTATGATCATTTACCTTTTTTGTAATATCTTCTGGTTTAATTTTCAGCAAAGTTGCCAACTTAGCAACTTCACCTTCGTCTAGAGCCTTCCCCGTAGGCAAAATGGAGATAGTGTATGCCGGTCTAGAACCTACTAAGATCTGACCATTTCGATCGTACATAATACCACGAGCAGCTGTCATGGATACCATGCGCAAACGGTTGCCTTCTGCCTTAGCTTGGTAATAACCACCAGACAAGATTTGCAACGACATCAGGCGTAATGCCAAGACTATAAATATGCCGGCTACAATGTAAAAGAGTACATCAAAGCGATTCGTTTTTCTTCGTTTATAGAGGCCTTCAAGCACTCTTTCACCCCCTTAATCCTTACCAAATATAACCTTGTTGTTCATCATCTTTACGCCATAACAAACCATGCACAATAGCGCCTAACAAGCCATTCCAGAACATCACGGGTAATACCATATGCCACAAGTATAGTCCAAAGTGCAAATCGCCACCACTAGCTAATATCATAAAGCTACGAATAACGCCATCTAGTAGCGTACAAATAGCTACTATACCGCTAGACCAATACCAGCGTTCTTCATAGATACGATGCTTTACGGCAGATAGTAGGTATACCACAATTACGTAAGGGAATAGATGGAGCCCAAAAAAGTTAGATATCAATACATCATGTACGATACCCCCAACAACAGCGGATATCAGCCCCATACGACGACCTTTAAATAAAGTAATCATAACAATTATCGTCAAAATTAAGTTTGGTAACCAATTTGTATGAAAAATAGTAGGCAATAATTGCGCTTGTATAAAATATATTAAAAATCCAGAGAGAACTAAAGCTAGACGCATCATTGTTTAACGGCCCCCTTTGCACCCTCTACTTGATCTCGTTGTGTTTGAGGCACAAGTTTAGGTTCAAGTTCTGGTTTTTGTGGTGCACTTAGAGAAGACGAGGTAAGCACAAAAACTTCTTCTAAACGATAAAAGTCTACACTCGGTGTGACTACCGCATTTTTAACAAATCCTTCCGAATCATTTTCGATAGATTGCACGTTGCCAACAGGTAAACCTTTTGGATAGATACCACCATAACCGGAGGTAATCAACTTATCCCCTACCAATACGTCCCCATCGCGAGCAATATTTACCATAGAAGGTGTACGAGGTGTATTTCCATTACCTTTTACAACGCCAGACAAACGAGATTCAGGTCGTTGTACAAGAATACCTATTGCGCTACGAGGATCAAGAATGGTTTGAACGCGAGCAGAATGCGGATATACATCTGTAATAAAACCAACGACACCACTAGGTACCACAACAGCCATGTTAACTGCCATACCTTCATCACTCCCTTTATCAATGGTGAAAGTATTTGTCCAAGTACCGTAATCCTTTGTAATGATACCCGCTAAGGTCATGGAGAATTCTGGATGGCTACTTTTATAGTTTAAAAGCTGACGAAGACGAATATTCTCTGCCACTACTTCATCGTAGTTAACTACCTTTTGTTCCAATGTAGCTTTACGAGATGCTTCCTCTTCACTTTCAATATTAGAGAAAATAGCATTATTAAGTACTGTAAAGCTAGTTTGAACACCCTCTAATAAACGGGCTGACCCATAAGCGAAAGGCGTTGTAATTCCTTCGAGGGTAACCGTAACAAAGGGAATACTAGTCCGTTGCTTCCACGCAAAGCCGAGCAATGCCATTAGGATACAACCAATGACAACGATGATAATTAACTTTTTATCTGACTGTATCATGCTAATCTCGGCCCTTTCTATTCTTAGAATTTACAATAAAACGCGATAAGCTCACTAAATCAGATGAGGCCCCATTAAGGCCTACCACAACTTTTGTTTCAGGTGCTTCAGGAACGTGAACAGGTACCCCTAATTCAGTACCAATCCGGTCCGCTAAACCAGATAGTCTTGCTGTACCGCCAGTAAGCCATATGCCATGTTGCATAATATCAGCCACGATTTCTGGTGCAGTAGCACGAATCATTTGCTTAACCTCATCCAAGAGACCAATCAAACATTCATTTATAACTTGGTACACTTCAGATTGGTGAATCACACAACGTCTACCTAAGCCGTTCATCATATCGCGCCCTTGAAAGGCATACTCTGCATCCTCTAAAGGAGCGACAGCTGTTCCTAATGTATGCTTAATATCTATTATAGTTTCATCAGATACAATAATGCCAAAACACTCACGCACATAGCGCAATAAGGCATTATTAATATCAGAACCACCAAAACGAATTGTTTTGCTATCCACGATACCACCTAAAGAAACAATCCCCATATCAATAGTGCCACCGCCGATATCAATGACCATAGATCCTTGCGCTTCAAAGATAGGCACACCACAACCAATAGCAGCCGCCACAGGTCGTTCGATAAGAAATACCTCTCTAGCACCAGCTTGAATAACAGCATCCATCATGGCTCGTTGCTCAACATCGGTCATCCCACAAGGAACCCCTACGACAACGCGAGCTCGACGCAATGCATTAGAAACCTTATTAAGAAAGTAGCTAAGCATAGTATGCATAACGCGATAGTCAACTATAAATCCATCCTTTAAAGGCGTTAACGGACGCCACATATCGGGCATGCGCAATACGAGGCGCGCCGCTTCATCACCAACGGCTACTACTTTTTCTTGTTTTGTATCAGTTGCTATAATCGATGGTTCGCTTATAACAGTCCCTCGCGTCCCCCCCATGAGGCGCGTTTGTATGGAACCAATATCTATACTTACATCTTTTCCTAGAGTAGGTAAAATGGAACTCATAGTAATTTCTCCTTCATTACATCATCATTCCATTTTACCATATATAACGCGACTTTTTCCATTGATATCAGTACCTTTCATTTTGTTAAAAGCACTGATAATGCATAATTCCTGTACTCATAAGTCATACATAAAAATTACATAACTTCATACATAAAATCTCATATACAATAAGGAAAAGCACTCATTTATAGGAACTTACCCATGCGTCAAAATTAGGTATAGTTCAAAATGAGTGCTTTTAATAATCTTATTTGGCTTTGTTCAGTTTATTTAGGCTCAGCTCAATTTACCAATTTCGCTGAGGCTCGTAAATTCATTATCCCCTATAACGATATGATCGAGTACAGGAATCCCCATAAATTGACCAGCACTAACAAACATTTTCGTTAGCCGTATATCTTCATCACTTGGTCTACTATCGCCTGACGGGTGGTTATGGATTAGAATAATAGCCGCCGCATTACATGCTATAGCTTTTTTAAATACTGCTCTTTGCTCTACAAGACTTGATACTAATCCACCATTAGAGATATGTTCCAACTGAATAAGCTTATTTCGAGATGTTAGCATGGCAGCCCACACATGTTCCACATCTTCGTGACGCAGTCGCTCCATCACATATTGAGCTATTACAAAAGGTTGCGAAAAATCTTCATAAGTCTCTTTAATCTTTAACTCCCCTAATCGCCTACCCATTTCAAGTGCTGCACATAGCGTCACTGCTTTATCTCTACCAATACCCTTGATTTTGATCAGATTATCTACGGTCATTCGGTTAAGACCATAAACACCATCATCAAAGGATTGTACAATATCACTTGCCAAAGAAATCGCAGATTGCCCCTTTACCCCTGTACGTAATAAAATAGCCAACAACTCCTCCATCGCCATATGTGATGGACCTAAGGCGAGAAATTTTTCTCGAGGTCGCTGGAATGGTAACATATCTTTTACACTTACTGTTGGTACTTCCATAGAATCTCTCCATTCAAATAGATAACACCATTTGTAAATCAAACAATAAACACATCTACTCTCTTAAAAATTATTCAGCACAGCACAGCACAGCACAGCACAGCACAGCCAATTATATCACTATCTGTCTAATATGCTAGTACTATTTTGCCCCTAACGCCTTGCACAGTTCCTCGTATACATGTTCAACTGGTAACCCTACCACATTAGTATAAGAGCCCTCTATTTTATCTACCCATAATGCACCTTTTCCTTGGATGCCATAAGCTCCAGCCTTATCCATCGGTTCCCCACTAGCAATATAAGACTCAATTTCAAAGGGTGCTAATTGTTTAAAATATACTTTTGTTTCATTGTGAAAAACTATCTCCTCCCCTTTGATGAGTAACGCGACTCCAGTGATTACAGAATGTGCTCTACCCGATAAATGCTCCAACATATGGCGTGCATCGGATTCATCATGTGGCTTTCCTAATACTTTATTATCAAGGACAACAATAGTATCTGCGCCTAACACAATACTTCCGTCTGGAACACCTACAGCACAACGAGCCTTACCTAATGCTTGGGCTTTCACCATTTCAATAGGGTTGTCGTAACCCTCATTAGATTCCTCATAAGTACTGGATACAACAGTATGATCAATCCCAACCTGTGTTAATAATTCAGTTCTACGTGGTGATTGACTCGCCAAATATAATCCAGCCATATACGCTCCTTCGTATTAAAAAACTTGTACATAAAATTCTTGGTATAACTAAACTATCCTGCCTATCCCCCAGAACTTACCATCCCTTACATAGTTGTTCCTTTATCTTCTTTTGAAGAAATTAATCTTTCATAATATTCTTGTACATCTTCCCCATGTTTTACCGCATCAGCTCGCACCGCTGCATAAAATACAATATCCGCTTGAGGCACACGAATACGGCCAGGCACATGCTCTTCTAATATTTCAAAGAATCTATCGTCGGCTTTCAACAGCAAACGACCATTTTTAACTTTATTTCCATCTACAATAGAATACACAAGAGACCAAATCGGGCGCGGGTCAGAGGTAGAACATTTTCTATATTTATAGCGGTATTTAATATTTGTCAACAACTCACGTTCAAACTTGAACACCCCATCAATCATGTTATAATCTACTTCAAAATGACGATTTCTAAAGATAGAGTTCTCTTCAATCACAAGCTTTGTATCTGTCAAAATATATGTATATCTACTAACAGCCTGTTTAACCATAACAATGATGGCCATGATTTCAATAAAATACCCAGCTAATAAAACCGTATGTAATTGAATACTGCGATACGTTGTATAAGCTGCTGCACACAACAATAAAATCACAAAAAATACTACCAATAACTCTGCACTTCTGGTGCGCTGAGATTTTTCTTCATATAATACTGTCATGCTTTACCCCTTTTAAAGAAATCACTAATTAATAACTATACATCCTATTATAAGATATTCTATGCATAAAAACTACAAAAACCCCGTCTATATCCAAGATATAGACGGGGTTTTATGACTCTATTAGTCACTCAGTTCAGATGCGAACTATATTATTTTTTCAACGCTGCTGTAATACGTTGAGTATCACGAGCAATCATGATTTCTTCGTTTGTAGGAATTACGAAGATTTTAACCTTAGAGCCTTCAACACTAATTTCTTGTTCTTTACCACGAACATTATTGCGTTCAGAATCAATACGAGTACCTAAATATTCCAAACCGTTACAGATTGCATCACGGTTACCAATACCGTTTTCACCAATACCAGCAGTAAAGATGATAGCATCTACACCGCCCATAACAGCAGCAAAGGCACCTATTACACGGCGAACTTTGTAATGGAACATATTCAATGCCAATTGTGCGCGTTTATTGCCATTAGCAGCAGCTTCTTCAATCACACGGAAGTCATTGGATACACCAGAAATCCCTAAAACACCGGATTCTTTATTCATAACTCTATCAATTTCTTCATAGGTCATACCTGTTTTTTCCATCAAGAATGGAACGATAGCAGGGTCAATATCACCTGTACGAGTACCCATAATCAAGCCGGACAATGGAGTGAAGCCCATTGTAGTATCGATGGAGCGACCACCTTTAATAGCAGCCACAGAGGAACCATTACCCAAGTGGCATGTGATAATACGAAGATCAGTCATATGTTTACCCATTAATTCTGCACAACGTTGCGCTACATATTTATGGGATGTACCATGGAAGCCGTAACGACGAATACCATAATCTTCATAATAAGAGTAAGGAAGCGCATACATATATGCTTCTTTTGGCATAGTTTGATGGAATGCAGTATCAAATACAGCAACTTGAGGTACATTTGGCATAATAGCTTCACAAGCTTCAATACCTTGAATGTTTGGTGGGTTATGCAATGGTGCAAGAGAAGCACATTCTTCCAATGCTTCCATAACTGCTGGAGTAATCAATACGGAATCAGCAAATTTTTCACCGCCGTGTACTACACGGTGACCTACAGCATCGATTTCATCCATGGAAGAAATAACACCAAATTCAGCATCAACTAAAATATCTAGCAAAATGCGAAGCGCTTCTTTATGGTTCAAAATTGGTTCAATGCGTTCTAATTTATCTGCATTAGGACGTTTGTGAGTGAAGATAGCATCTTGATCACCAATCTTTTCAAAAAGACCTTTTGCCAATTCTGTTTCAGTTGTCATATCAAGTAATTGATATTTCAAAGAAGAACTACCGCAGTTAACTACTAATACGTTCATCGATTAACCCTCTTTCTGTTGTGTAACTTGAATCTTGTTTTGAATTTCTTTGCTGATATCAGCACCTACCTGATCCTTTTCAGGATATTGGTAGACTATATTCCACAATACGCCATGATCTAAGAATACGTATTGAGAAATTCTAAATATTTGTCCTTGCGATGTAACAGTAACATCAAGCTTTTTAGCAGATGCACCTTCTAATGCTACGGACTCTTCTTTGATGGTCGCGCCTACTTTAGCAAATTCAGACTTACTGTGATTAATATACTCATCTACCGTAGGTAACGGTTTATTTTCACCAGGCCGTAAAGCCTCAACCTCAATTACCATATGTTCTGTAACAGATCCATAAATATCAATTGGATACCCCTTATCAGACATATTTTTTGTACTTTTACCCATTTCATAAGGCAAAGCAATGGTAATTTCAGATTGACCAGCACGGATAACTTGATGGCCAAAACTATATGTATCCATTACATTTGTAGAGCCACATCCCGCCATTGCTAGCAGCACAGCACCGAGCAGAGCCCCTTGTAATGTACGTTTCCAATTTTGTTTCATCATATACCTCACATCAATTCAGCATTTACAGTTAATTATAGCCTATAGTGTCAAGAAAATCTATACTAAACTTAATATTTGCACATAACATCATTTCTATAACCAGACCTTTTATATGGATATCATGAAATGTTATTTACAGCATTTCTTCGCTTTGTTACACTAACAATAATGAAAGGAGTCACTATGAAAACAATCGGTATCATCTGTGAATATAATCCATTTCACAATGGACATGCGCATCAATTACATACCTTAGCACAAGAGCATCCTGAAGCGCTGCGCATTTGTATCATGAGTGGTTCCTTTGTACAACGAGGAGAACCTGCTATTTTTTCTAAATTTGACCGTGCTCGTTGGGCTATTCTCGGTGGTGCAGACATCGTTATCGAGCTACCTACACTCTATTCTTTGGGTAGTGCACAACTGTTTGGAACAGGTGCTATTCGCATGGTAAAAGCTTTACATATCGATGCACTCTCCTTTGGTTCTGAAACGGCTGATCTAGATACACTCGTTGATATAACTAAACGTATGGATTGTGAAAGTACTCAAACAGTATTACGGACCTATATTAACGAAGGTATGTCCTATGGCTCTGCCTTCCGTAAAGCCCTTAATACAGAGATGCTCAACACCCCTAATGCACTGTTAGGACTTGAATATATTCGGGCAGGACTTACCTATTATCCTTCCTTAAAATATATACCAATCTTACGCACATCAGATCATCACGACGCGAATATTACAAAAGATTTTCCTTCTGGTACAGCATTGCGTAAACTTATAACAAATATGGCTACAGGTAGTAACAATTGTAATAAAAATAGTATCTACACTTCTACAGATATAGATACAACGACCAGTGCAAGTACAAATACAAATACAAATACAACTTCAAATTCAAATTCAACTGCAACTACATTAACAAAATTAAATACACTAAATAGTAAAATAGAGTTACAACTTCAGTCAATCATTCCTAAGACTATTGCAGACGATATGACTAATATAATTTCTAATGGTGCTTATGTAAACTATAACCGCTACTATGATATGGTCCATACCTTAAGTCGTCGTACTTCAACTAAGGAGCTAGAAAGCTTTGGAGAGTTCAACGAAGGCATTGAACACTTATGGTCCAAAGCGGCCCAACAACCTACGTGGAACTTGGCTATGAAGCAAATAAAATCAAAGCGCTATACCTATGCCCGTTTACAACGAATGGGAGCCTATCTCACCTTAGGAATACAAAAAGATTTACTACAAAGTGCTATACAGGAAGCACCACAATATGCTCGCTTGCTAGCCTTCAACGATAGAGGTCGTCAATGGCTTCGAAATGATTTTGAAATACCACTTATTCAAAAATGGGCCAAAGCACCTAATGAATTAAATACGTTGGGACAAACGATGCATCAAATCGATACATTAGCTACAGATATACAGGCCTTATGCTTACATAATGAAGTTAAACGAATAGGTCATATGGACTACACCTATACGCCACAATACATAAAATAAGCAGAACTACGATCTGGTAGAAACATTCTGCACATAAATATAAGAGTCAAATAATTTAATTTTATTAAGATAATCATCTTATTATATGATAATACTCAAAAAATAAGGGGTTACAATACAGATTATTCCTGTATTGTAACCCCTTCTTCACCATCCAGATCAGCGACGGCAACGCGTACACTTTCAAGATGTGATGTAGGAATATTTTTACCTACATAGTCCGCTCGTATAGGCAATTCACGATGACCACGATCGACGAGGACGGCCAATTGAATAGATCTTGGTCTGCCAGCCGTCATTAATGCATTTAAAGCAGCACGGATGGTACGGCCCGTATACAAAACATCATCTACAAGAATAATTGTCTTTTCCGTTGTATCAATCGTACACGGTTCCCCCTCTTTAGGACGAGCATCACGATCATCACGATACACTGCAACATTCAAAGACTCACAATCAATATGAATACCTTCTATACGCTCAATTTCCGCTTGTAAACGTTTTGCCAAAATGACACCACGCCGTTCAATACCTACAATTAACGCATTAGATAAACCTTTATTGCGTTCTAAAATTTCATGACTAATACGACGAATCGCACGCATTATAGCGTCTTGATCCATTAGTAAGCGTTTCTTTTCCATATATACGCCCTTACAGCATAGGATTGTTCTATGCCCCTATATCCAAATAAGTAGTAAAAATAAGTACTTAAACAATCAATGTAAACATTTAGACTATTTTCGTTTATCTTCACGGTAGGTCTTAGCAAATTCTAAGCACGCCTCAAAGTCAGCTGGTACCGGTGCTTCAAAGTGCATTTCTTCACCTGTAATAGGGTGTTTAACATCTAACGATTTAGAATGTAATGCTTGCCCTTCTATAGGAAAATCCATACGTCTATATCCATAAAATGGGTCATTAACAACAGGATGTCCAATATGAGCAAAGTGAACACGAATTTGATGGGTTCTGCCAGTCTCCAAATTACATTCAACCAATGTTTGATGACCATAACGCTCCAATACTTTAAAATGTGTTACTGCATCTTTACTGTTTTCAAAGACAACAGCCATTTTCATACGGTCCTTAGGATGGCGTCCAATAGGCGCCTTTATAGTCCCCTTTTCTTCTACAATATTGCCTTGTACTAGCGCCCAGTACGTACGTCTTGCAGAATGTGCTTTTACTTGCTCTGCTAGGCCAATGTGTGCTGCATCATTTTTTGCCACCATCATAACACCAGACGTATCTTTATCTAAGCGATGCACAATACCTGGCCTAATTTCACCATTAATGCCTGATAGGTCCTTACAATGGAATAATAGAGCATTTACAAGGGTTCCAGAATAATTCCCTACTGCAGGATGCACCACCATGCCACGAGGTTTATTAACAATAACAATATCGTGATCTTCGTATAAATAATCTAAAGGGATATCCTCAGGTTTAACCTCAATCGATTCAGGCTCTGGGATTTCTACATGAATGACAGTATCAGGTGTAAGCCGAAGATTAGCCTTTCCTACTTTATCACCTACTGTAACATGACCACCTTTAATTAAACTTTGAATATAGCTACGAGATCCTTCCATCTGTTCAGTTAAAAATACATCTAGTCTCATGCCTTCTTGCTCAGCACTTACAATATATTCATTCATCCTCTATTCCTCTTTGAGTCAAGTATAAGATATATATGTATTGACGAATCAAGTCAATGATCTATAAAGGACCCTAATAATGAAAGCTATTCATGGTCCTCTTTCAATGAAAACAAATAAAATACAACAAAAGCTACACCTATACAAATACCAATATCTGCCACATTAAAAATAGGCCATACACGAAAATCAAAAAAGTCCACTACCCCATGAATCATGTATCGGTCAATGCCATTACCAATTGCACCTGCGACTAATAAGGCGGATCCGATTTGCAAAGTCCAATGGCCCTTAGCTAATCGCTTCCAATAAAAAGCACAAACAGCTAATAGAATAAAAGCTACTAGTAAGAAAAACCATCGTTGATTCGCTAACATGCCAAAGGCTGCACCGCGATTGATAATATAGGTAAGATGAAATACATTAGGAATAACAGGTAAAGATTCACCTAACAAAAAATGATTCATTACATAATATTTAGTTAATTGGTCCAATAATAACCAAATGATAAGTACTGTATAAAACAAGATTAACTCCCTTACTATAATATAATTCTTAATAGTCCTATTATACTAAGTTACGCAAATTTAGGCAAAATAAAAAGCCCCTCAATGAGGGGCGTGTTTTATTTGTGATTACTCAGCGGAAATTACAGAAACTGGGCAAACGGATTCGCAAGAACCGCAATCGATGCAAGCATCGCCAATTTCGTATTTAGTTTCGCCTTCAGTAATGCAGGAAACTGGGCAAACAGATGCGCAAGAACCACATTTAATGCAACCATCAGCAATAACTCTCATAATTAGGACCTCCATCAAAATATAAATCAGAACTTTTTATTATCATTTAGAAAGGCACTTGCCTCAACTTATGTTCTCATTATCACACAGTTCAAATTGAAAGTCAAATGAAAATGATAAAAAATTATATAATATTTTGCATAATAATTGTTCCTTTTTATCATAAAAAGCCTATATTTATATGTATTTTGATATTTCTTTTCATTTATGTAATTGAGTTTAATAATCAATAATTGAGAATGCACTAATTATCATTTCAATTAAAATACGTACTATTATACTAGGAATTCAATTATCAATATTTATTATCATAAAAACTATTTTTTTATTACAACAGATTTAACGCTTATCTATATTTTAATCTAACATATAAACTTCACTCTAAAAAAGGCCGAATCATACGATTCGACCTCATTTATATTTATAAAGTAAAGTAATATCTTTACTATTATTCACTATATAACAATAATACTATTTTTTTCTTATAGCACTTAGAAAGATGTTAAGAATGTTAGTGTACCTAAAATAACGCCTGCAAGGTTTGGTACGATTAAAATATAATCACGTTTAGGTGATTTTGTCCAACCATATAATACCCAGATCAAACAGGATACTGCTGCAAATAATGGTTGCCATGGTTGACTAGGTTGACCATGAAGATTAGCAATTATTTGTGGGATATAGGCTAAAAATACAAATACACCAATAAATGCACCAATAGAACCAACTAACATGTTAAATCTTTCTTTTGTCATAGATGACCTCCTTATTCAACATTACATTATTATATCTTACACAATATACTATATCATATTTTTTTCGATGTAGTCAATTGTGTAAAATTAATCATGCAAATTAGTTTAATTCATATTGCTTTTGATTACACTTATATGTAATCTATATTAAAATCATATAGACTAAAATCATAAAAAACGAGGCCGAATCTTACGATTCGACCTCGTGTGTGCTTGTATAGTAGAGTAACCTATTCCCTATTATTTACCAGGGAAGAATGGCCATACCATTGGAATGATAATTAAGCTTACTACGAAGCAAACTAAAATCAATGGAACGCCGGCTTTTACATAATCTGTAAATTTGTATTGACCAGGACCAAGTACTAGTGTATTTGGAGGTGTACCTACAGGTGTACCGAATGCACAAGATGCAGCAACGCCGATAGCCATCAATACTGCATGAGGGTCAGCGCCCATACCTTGAGCAATGGAGATACCGATAGGTGCCAATAATGCACAAGATGCAGTGTTAGACATGAATTGAGTCATGATACAAGACAATGCAAATAATACTGCTGTTGCAAAGTAAGGGCTAGGATCAGACCCCATAACACCGATTACTGCATCAGCAATCATTTTACCTGCACCAGATTGGTCAAGTGCAGTTGCCACTGGCATCATACCAGCGAATAAGAAGATTGTTACCCAGTCAATAGATGTGTAAGCTTGTTTTTCGTTCAAGCAACCAGTTAATACGCAAAGCATTGCGCCAATAACTGCAACCATGCTCAATGGTAAATTAATACCAAAATATGTTTTTAGAGGATCCCCTAAAATCATAGCAATGATTACACCTAAAAGAATAAGACCAGAGTATAATTGTTTCTTAGGATCGTTAGAAATATCTTCAGCAGCTACTTCTTGTTCAACATCACCAGCATCAGTAATTTCATGTTTAGGTAATAGATGTTTACCAACGAGCATCATGAATACGATAGTAGCAACAGTCAAAGGAATACCAATCCAAGCAAATTCAAAGAAACCAAATGGTTCAATGCCAAATTTAGATAATGTACCACTTACAATGATATTAGGTGGTGTACCAACCATTGTAATGATACCACCGATACCTGCAGCAAATGCTAAAGGCATTAATTGGCGAGATGCAGGAATCTTAGCAACAGCACAGATACCAACAACCACAGGAAGTAACGCAGCTGTTGTACCAGTATTAGATAAGAATGCGGACATGGTAGCTGTTACGAGCATAATCGCAAGCATCAAGCCATTTTCGCTAGTCCCTGCATGAGATACTACGGTTTCCCCAATTTTTTGAGCCAAACCAGTGTAGAATAATGCAGCACCAACAACGAACATGCCTGCAAACAACACAACTGTACTATCAGATAAACCAGAGAATACAACCTTAGGAGTAATAATACCCATAAGGCCTAATGTAATTGCGCCGCCTAAAGAAGTAATAGCTAGAGGAATAATTTCCGTAACGAATAAAACAGCCATGACTGCAAGGACGATTAAGGTTTGTTCTGCAGTACCCATACATCATCATCTCCCTTCAGAGAAATGCACTGATATAGTTATAATAGGTATAAAATATAACCTACGATACCAATGGCAGAAGCCATCAAAAAAGTAATCCCATATCCCTCTCTTGTTTTAGGATACCCAAATAATAAAGTTTCACCTAAAAATCCTCGACGATTAAACCAAGAATATTTTGTTCTTTGTTGAAACCACTTAGCTTTGCCTTTATTACCGATAATCAGCGCTGTAATAAAAAAAACAATAAATGCCCATATAAAACAAATCAGTATTTTTAATTCAATTGATAACAAGTGACCACCTCTACTATATATAAAGCACTAGAAGGTTATTCTGTGAAATCTTGCTAATCACCTAATGACCGATCTGAAAAGCATTTATTGCAAATATTCCCTTTTTATGTATGATTACATAATGACCAAGGGCTTTTTGATTCACCAATAGGTGTACCTATTTAGGTACACCTGGGTGAATAATTATTAAATTATTAGTGGTTAGACAACATAGCAAGCATTGTACCTGCAGCTACTGCTGTACCGATAACGCCAGCTACGTTAGGACCCATAGCATGCATGAGCAAGAAGTTAGCTGGGTTAGCTTTCGCACCTACTACTTGAGATACGCGAGCCGCCATTGGAACCGCGGATACACCGGCAGAACCAATAAGTGGATTTGTTTTACCACCATCTACTAAGCTCATCAATTTACCGAATAATACGCCACCAGCAGTACCACCGATAAATGCAACTAAGCCTAAGCAGATAATAAGAATTGTTTGTACGCTTAAGAAATGTTCCGCACTCATTGTTAAACCAGTACCAGTTGCCAAGAAGATTGTAACAGTATTGATTAACGCATTTTGAGAAGTATCGGACAAACGTTCAGTTACGCCAGATTCACGGAACAAGTTACCTAACATCAACATACCTAAAAGGGATGTAATGGAAGGAAGCAATAAGGAAATGAAGATCGTTGCAACAATTGGGAACACGATTTTTTCAAAACGTGTAACTTCACGCAATTGCTCCATAACAATTTCGCGTTCTTTTTGCGTAGTGAATAATTTCATTACAGGCGGTTGAATCAATGGTACCAAGGACATATAGGAATATGCGGCAACCGCGATAGCACCTAATAAATGAGGAGCTAGTTTAGTAGCTAAGTAAATGGATGTAGGGCCGTCAGCACCACCGATGATACCGATAGCAGCTGCTTCTTGAGCTGTGAAGCCAAGCATCATTGCGCCACCTAAAGCAACGAATACGCCGATTTGAGCGGCAGCGCCTAAAAGCAATGTTTTAGGATTAGCAATGAGTGGACCAAAGTCAGTCATTGCACCTACACCTAGGAAAATTAAAGGTGGGAAGATTTCTTGGGAGATACCTGCGCTAATAAGTGCCATAACGCCTTCTTCGAAACCATTACGAGGAATATTAGCAAGTATACAACCAAACGCAATCGGACCCAACAATAAAGGTTCAAACTCTTTAGCAAATGCCAAATACAATAGGATCAAACCTACAAGAATCATAATAGCATTGCCTGTTGTAAATGCGAGGAACCCGCTATCTGTAATAACGGATTGAATCGCAACAGCAAAAGCCTCCATATGCGTTCCCCTTTCACAAATATAAAATTGTTAGATGACGTGGCGCAGCCACGTCATACAACACTTGGTATTAGCCAAGAACAACCATGTCGTCACCAGTGGATACAGTTTGGTTAGCAGATACGCGAACTTCGGAAACTACAGCATCATGTGGAGCTGCGATTTCATTTTGCATTTTCATAGCTTCAAGGATCAACAAAGTTTCGCCTTTTTTAACTGCTTGACCAGCAGATACTGCTACAGATAAGATTTTACCAGGCATTGGAGCTTTTACAGTTTCAGCACCTGCTGGAACTGGAGCTGCTGCTGCAGCAGGAGCTGGTGCAGGAGCTGCTTTAGGAGCTGGAGCTGCTGCTGGAGCTGCTTTAGGAGCTGCTGCAGGAGCCGCTGCTTTCACTTCATTAACTTCTACATCATATGCTGTACCATTTACTGTAACGTTGAATTTTTTCATCTTAAATTCCTCCAAAATGTGTAGTTTCTACACAAAACTTATAAATATTTTTACACATATAAATTGAATAATCCCATGGATTATCAAATTAGCCAATTATCTTATCGATTACCACGCAAACGGCCTTCCATTTTCCAATTGTAGCTTACGATTGGACGGATATGCGCGATTTGATCAGCGGAATAACCCATTGCCGCTAATGCACCAACGATTACTGCTACTACATCTTGAGATGGAGCTTTACCGTTAGTTGTTGTAGCATTGCTCATTACAAATGCCTCCTAAAAATATTTTAACCTCTACCGCTTAAGCGACCTTCCAAGCGCCATTTAGCACTGGTTGCTGTAGGTCGAATAGATGCAATTTGTTCAGAGGAGTACCCCATCGCCACAATGGCACCTACGATAGCTGCTACTACTTCACCTTCATTTTGAGCAGATGCATTTGGTGCAGCCACCGGTGTAGCTGCGGGAGCCACAACAGGTGCACTTGGTGGTACGTCTTTTTTCTTCTTAGTAGGGTCAATCAAATGAACGATTGTCATCAAAATACCTAAAAGAATCAACACAACAAATACAACTGTCATATTAATGGCCATGATTAACCAAGGATTGGTAGTAACTGCTTGTCCTTCCATAATCATTCCCCTTTCTAAAAAAGTAGTAAAGAAAGGTATCTCCCAAATTCGATGATATGTTTACCGAATCGAATTATAATGGAATATTACCATGTTTCTTTGGAGCACGGTTTTCGCGTTTGCTTGCAAGCATAGCCAAAGCGTTGATAACTGCTGGACGAGTTTGTTTAGGTTCGATTACAACATCTACGAAGCCACGTTCTGCAGCTTTGTAAGGAGTCGCAAACTCTTCTACATATTTAGCTGTTTTAGCATCTTTATCTTCGTCTTTCTTGAAGATAATATTAGCTGCACCAGCAGGACCCATTACAGCGATTTCGGATGTAGGCCAAGCATATACTTGGTCTGCGCCTAAATCTTGGGAACACATAGCGAGGTAGGAACCGCCATATGCTTTACGAGTGATGACAGTAATTTTTGGTACTGTAGCTTCAGAGTAAGCATATAACATTTTAGCACCATGACGAATGATACCGCCCCATTCTTGATTTGTGCCAGGCAAGAAACCAGGAACGTCAACGAAGTTAACGATTGGAATATTGAAAGCATCACAGAAACGGATGAAACGGGAAGATTTGTCAGAAGCGTTAATGTCCAAGCAACCAGCCATTACTTTTGGTTGGTTAGCAATGATACCAACGGATTGACCATCAAAACGAGCGAAGCAAGTAATGATATTAGTAGCATAGAATGGTTGTACTTCATAGTATTCGCCATTATCTACAGTAGCTGCGATAACATCTTTCATGTCGTAAGGCATGTTACTGTTATCTGGCAACAAGCTATTCAAGCTTTCATCCTCACGAGTTGGATCGTCACCAGTATCTACCAATGGAGCATCTTCCATATTGTTGGATGGCAAGAAGCCTAATAAGTAACGAATTTGAGCGATACAATCATCTTCATTTTCAGCTGCAAAGTGAGCAACACCAGACACGGAGTTGTGAGCCATTGCACCACCAAGATCTTCAGCGGTTACTTCTTCACCAGTTACAGATTTGATTACTGCAGGACCAGTGATGAACATTTGAGAAGTATTTTTAACCATGTAGATGAAGTCAGTCAATGCTGGAGAATATACAGCACCGCCCGCACATGGCCCCATGATTACGGAAATTTGTGGAATAACACCAGATGCATTTGTATTTTCAAAGAAAATTTTACCGTAACCAGCAAGAGCATCTACCGCTTCTTGAATACGAGCACCGCCGGAATCGTTGATACCAACAATAGGAGCACCCATTTTCATTGCTAAATGTTGTACTTTAACGATTTTAGCAGCATGCATTTCACCAAGAGAACCACCTTCTACAGTGAAATCTTGTGCGAATGCATATACTAAACGACCGTCTATAGTACCATAACCTGTTACTACACCTTCGCCTGGTAATTCTTTCTTTTCTTGACCAAAGTTAACACAACGATGTTTAACGAATTGATCAAGTTCAACGAAGGAATTATCATCGAACAATTTAGCCAAGCGTTCGCGAGCAGTCATTTTGCCTTGAGCATGTTGTTTCTCAACGCGTTTTTCACCGCCACCAGCTTTAACTTTAGCTAGTTTTTCGTGCAATAACTCGATTTTTTCCTGCACTGTTGCCATTATAGCACCTCCAAATAAAACTTGTTACAGTATCATTTTATTTCATAAATGAATAAAGTTCAAGAAGCATACATATTTAATATATAACGTAGGATTATATGTATATGTATATCTACAACTCATATATAATGATGTGAATTGGATACTGTATTATTTCATACGTTGACATAATTCAAGCAAAACACCACCAGTTGCTTTTGGATGTAAGAAAGCAATTGAGGAACCGCCTGCACCATAACGAGGTTTTTCGTCAATCATACGAACGCCTTTAGCCATCAAATCAGCAATAGCATTTTCAATATTATCAACGCGCAATGCAACGTGTTGGATACCATCACGACCACCATTTTTTTCGATAAATTTACCGATAGGGCCATCTGGAGTTGTAGTTTCTAAGAATTCAAGTTCAGCATCACCACAAGGGAAGAAGGATACTTTTACCTTTTGTTCTTCTACGATTTCGTCTTCAGGAAGATGTTCAATGCCTAATGCATTTTTATAGAATTCTTTAGTTGCTGCTAAATCATTAACACCAATACCGATGTGATCCACTTGTAATACTTTAAAAGCCATTTTGATTATCTCCTTTTCAAGGCTAAATCTCTAATGCTATGTAGTCGCCGTCTACTTTAGCACGCTTGTCATTACGCCATTAACAACTGTATATGGATCGCTTTCGCGTTCATTAACAGCTGCCACTTGGCTATTAAATTCGTCGCTTGTAACAATTTTATCAGCTACATAACGACCAATTTGTTCATTAATCATTGCGATGATTTCATCACGAGTACGTTCTGCCCGACGAGATTCCAATTCTCCAGAATCTTCAAGATACTCAAAATGTTCATCTAAAGCGTCGATAAGTTCATCTACGCCTTGGTCTTTACTAGCAATTGTGCGCTTAATTGGTGGGCGCCATTTTACTTCACGAGAATCTAGGTCAAGCATCATTTCAATTTCTACATTCAAACGATCGCAACCATCTCGGTCAGCTTTGTTGATAGCAAATACATCGCCAATTTCAAGAATACCCGCCTTGATAGCTTGGATATCATCACCGAGACCAGGAACCAGTACAACCAATGTAGTATCAGCATTTTTTACAATATCTACTTCAGATTGACCTACGCCTACAGTTTCAATAATTACTAAATCCATGCCAAAGGCATCCATGAGTTTTACAACGTCTGCAGTCTTTTTAGATAAGCCACCAAGACTACCACGCGTCCCCATGCTTCGAATGAATACATTTTCATTTAATGTCAAATCATTCATTCTAATACGGTCCCCCAATATAGCACCACCAGAGAATGGGCTTGTTGGGTCGATGGCAACGATGCCGATTTTTATACCTTGATCAAGATAATGTTTAACAACCTTATCAGTCAAAGTACTTTTACCAGCACCAGGGGCCCCTGTAATACCGAGAATACGGGCATTACCCGTTTTAGGGTAAATGGCCTTCATAATATCGATGGCGTTTTCATACTCGTTTTCTACAGCAGTGATGGACCGTGCTAAGGCTAGTCTAGAACCTTCAAAGAGGCCTTTAACTAAATCCATTCGCCTCACCACCTATCTTAGAATATGGAAATAGAGAGGAGCCAACCATTCCAGTTGAGCCCCTTTCTCACCCAGTTAATTATTTTACGTGTTCCTTAATGAAGTTAACGATATCACTAGTTGGTGTACCAGGTGTGAATACTGCCGCTACGCCAGCTTTTTTCAAGCCAGGAATATCAGCATCAGGAATTACGCCACCGCCGATTACTAATACATCGCCCATGCCTTTTTCTTTCAAAAGTTCAACAACTTTAGGGAACAATGTGTTGTGAGCGCCGGAAAGAAGGGATAATGCAACTACATTAGCGTCTTCAGAAAGTGCTGCTTCTGCGATTTGTTCTGGAGTTTGACGAAGACCTGTGTAGATTACTTCGAAACCAGCATCGCGAAGAGCGCGTGCTACAACTTTTGCACCACGGTCATGACCATCAAGACCTGGTTTTGCTACAATTACTCTAATACGTTTTTCTGCCATGATAATTACCTCCGAAATCAGCCGATATTATAATGTAGAATGAGCTTGGTATTCACCGAATACTTCGCGCAACACATTACAAATTTCACCCAAAGTAGCATATGTTTTAACTGCTGCAAGAATTAATGGCATCAAGTTAACGTTTTCGTCAGCTGCGCCAGCTTTCAAATCAGCCAAAGCTTTGTCAACTGCTGCTTGATCACGGTTAGCGCGAACTGCTTGAGTTTTCTTAGCTTGGTTAACACCTACGGAAGCGTCTACGCGAAGCAAGTCTTTTGGAGCTTCTTCTTCAACTTGAAATTTGTTTACGCCAACGATTGTGCGCAAACCAGATTCAACTTCCATTTGCCATTTGTAAGCGGATTCTTGAATTTCTTTTTGGATGTAGCCTTTTTCGATTGCTACTACAGCGCCGCCCATTTCATCAATTTTTTTGATGTATGCCATAGCTTCGTCATAGATAGCATTAGTCATAGCTTCAACATAGTAAGAGCCGCCCAATGGGTCAACTACGTCAGCCAAACCAGATTCGTAAGCCACGATTTGTTGAGTACGAAGAGCTACTTGTACAGATGCTTCTGTAGGAAGAGCCAAAGCTTCGTCACGGGAGTTTGTATGCAAGGATTGAGTACCGCCCATTACAGCAGCTGCAGTTTGAAGAGCAACACGAACGATGTTGTTATCAACTTGTTGTGCAGTCAACATGGAACCAGCTGTTTGAGTATGTACACGAAGCATCATGGATTTTGGTTTTTTAGCACCAAAACGTTCTTTCATGATTGTTGCCCATAAACGACGAGATGCGCGGAATTTAGCAACTTCTTCAAGTACATTGTTATGAGCATTCCAGAAGAAGGAAAGACGGCCAGCGAATGTATCAACATCAAGACCAGCTTTCAAAGCTGCTTCTACGTATGCGATACCATCAGCAATTGTAAATGCGATTTCTTGTACTGCTGTGGAACCTGCTTCACGGATGTGGTAACCAGAGATAGAAATTGTATTCCATTTTGGAACGTATTGAGAGCAATATTCAAAGATATTAGTGATCAAACGCATGGATGGTTTTGGAGGGAAAATGTATGTACCACGAGCTGAATATTCTTTCAAAATATCATTTTGAATTGTACCTTTCAATTCTGTGGAAGGTACACCTTGTTTTTCAGCTACTGCGATATACATTGCCAACAAAACGGATGCTGGAGCATTGATTGTCATAGATGTGGATACTTTGCCAAGGTCGATGCCGTCGAACAAGATTTCCATATCTGCTAAGGAGTCAATTGCTACACCTACTTTACCAACTTCGCCTTCAGCCATAACGTCATCAGAGTCATAACCGATTTGTGTAGGTAAGTCGAATGCACAGGAAAGACCAGTTGCACCGGATTCGATAAGGTAACGGTAACGTTTGTTAGATTCTTCAGCTGTCGCGAAACCAGCATACATACGCATAGTCCAGAAACGACCACGGTACATTGTAGGTTGTACGCCACGAGTATATGGGAATTCACCAGGCATACCCAAATCACGTTCATAATCAAAGCCTTCAATATCAACTGGTGTATACACGCGGTTGTATTTCAAGTTTTGACGTTCTGGAGTTTTTGCGCATTTTTCGTCACAAAGTTTATTGTACTCAGCAATTTGGGCTTTAAGGTTTTCGTAAGCCATGTTTTCATCATCCTCCTAAAAAAAAAAGTTATTTTTTCATGCTTCCAGTTTCTGTGAAGCGTTTATGCCAAGAAAGAGCTTCGTCGAGCAACATTGGCGTATGGGCATTCTTTGTTGCAGCTAATGCTTTTTCTAGGTATTCAGTTAACATAGGTTTGTAGTCTGGGTGAGCACATTTTTCAATAATCAAACGAGCTCTTTCCACTGGGCTCAAACCACGACAGTCAGCAACACCTTGTTCTGTACAGAAAATCATAGTGTCATGTTCTGGATGATCCACATGGGATACATATGGAACGATAGAACTGATGTCGCCATTTTTAGCAACGGAATTGGTACAGAAGATAGTGAGATATGCACTACGTGCAAAGTCACCAGAACCACCAACACCATTCATCATTTTGCTACCCATAATATGAGTAGAGTTTACATTGCCAAAAATATCAAATTCGATAGCGGTATTCATGGCAATGACACCAATACGACGAGCAATACCAGGGTTATTGGAGATTTCTTGCGGACGAAGAATAATTTTTTTACGATATTCATCAATATTCGCATAGAAACGTTTCAATCCATCTGGAGAAGGACTCAATGCAGTACCGGAACATACAGTTACTTTACCAGCATCGATCAAGTCAAACATACCGTCTTGAATTACTTCTGTATAAATAGATAAATCTGTGAAAGGCCCTTGAGCCAAGCCACTAATTACCGCATTTGCTACAGAACCTACGCCGGATTGCAATGGAAGCAAGTTTTTAGGCAAACGCCCTTCTGCAATTTCTTGTTCAAAGAATTTGATAAGATGTTGACTCATTGCCTTTGCATCATCATCAATAGCAGCTAAAGGTCTTGTTGTATCAGGTACATCACTTGGAACCACAGCAATAATTTTGCTAGGATCACAAGGTATTGCTTCTGTACCGATGCGATCGCCGGCCTGTTCCAACGGAATTGGTTTACGATGTGGCGGATCCAACGGTTCATAGATATCATGCATACCAACTAAGGATAATGGTTGAGATACATTTACCTCTACGATAACCTTTTTAGCTTGACTAACAAATGTTGGAGAATTACCAACAGAGGTAGTCGGTACTAAAGAACCATCTTCGTTGATTTGACATACTTCAATTATTGCTACATCTAAATCTCCGAAAAATCCATAACGAATATTTTGTGCCATTGTGCTTAAATGCATATCGATGTATTTAACATCTCCACTATTTAAAGCCTTTCTCATATCTTTATTGGTTTGATATGGAAAGCGGCGATTAATACCATTAGCACGAGTTAACGCACCATCAGCTTCATCACCTACGGAAGCACCTGTCCACAAATCGATTTTGAATGGTTCTTTTTCCATTCTTTCTGCCAATGCCAATGGCACAACTTTTGCATAACCCGATGGTGTAAAGCCGGAAATACCAACTTTGTCATTAGGGTTAATCAACTGAGCTGCATCATAAGCAGTGACAATTTTACCTTGCAGGTCCACATTTTTTACGCGGTCTTTGATGTCTATCACCATAACCATCTCCTTTAAGAGTAACATTGTTAAACGACAATTGAATCTCTTTGGTCTAATACGTTCCTTAAACCGACTTCATCGTAGTCCACATCCAATGTATTGTCAACTTATATGACTAAAATGTATTTTTTATCACACTCCGACTGTGCATTATGACCAAAACGCATAGGTTTTTACATTTTCACATAAGTTTTATTCACACCGATATAACTCACAGGAATTATCAATTTAATAGTATATATTGTTGTTTTTTATGTATATCGAACTATCTCAATACAATATATAGAGCCTTATCAATATAATAAAAAAATAATATATACAGAAACTGACCGCTACACCTCCTATAAAAATATAGATATACAAAAAACCGGTTTTCAAATGCAAGCAATAATGTTCAATTATTCTAACATTAGAAAACCGGTTAAATATACTTAAGCTTACCCTGCTAAGGTATGTATAAATTATACCATACTATGAAATTGTATCGCTACCATAAAACTTACTAATTATACAAAATATACCTTTTACATATGGGCCTTTGTGGAAAGTTGTACTTTCACAAAGGCCCCAACCCAACCAAGGAGTTGCCAAAAAACAATAGTAACTTGATGGCTATAGAGCTCAAAATCAGACAATCCACTAAAAAGAACTCCGATAGCTAAAGCGCCTATACCTATCTGTGCAGCTTGTCGGAACATATCCCCTTTCAAACGAACAGATGTAATAACATGACCGACGATAACTGCTAGGAATGATAGCAAGCCAGGAATACCTGTTTCAGCCAATATATTTAAATATAAATTATGGGCATGATACATCAACACATTAGGACCTTGAATGTAATAGTTATACTCTGGATAAACTAAGTAGAATGTATTCCACCCAATACCAAAGATTGGATTTTCTCGTACGATATACATTGTGCTATCCCATAGAGCCCAGCGAAGATCTGATGACGTATCATGACCTTGGAATATAGACCAAAGTCGCGAAGCAACTTCCCCTTCATAGAAGTATAGAATTAACGGTACCACTAACAAGGATAAGAATAGTCTTCGTTCTACGAAAATAGCCCAATACAGAATCATGGCCGCAAAACTAATCCAAATGCCACGCGAATAGGTTAATAACATCGTTAAAAATAATACAACACCAATAATCAGCATTGTAACAACTTCACGAGTACGATTCTCTTTCATATAAACAAGAATATAGCTAATACATACACTTAGTACCATCAATAGATAAGCCCCTAACAAGTTAGGATTTTGCAATGTAGACGCCATTCGACGCATCAATTTAGGGAATTGTGCTGCATCTACCCATTCTTTTATATGTATATTAGGAACAAATATATACTGATAGGCCCCAATAATGCATACAAGAACGGCTGTACCTAAAAAGGCACGAAGAAAATAGTTCCACTGTTTAGGTGTTCGGATATAGGTACGAACTAAATAGTACATGCCCCCACCCGCTACAATTTGGTAGAACCAGCTCTGAATAGACCAATCCCAGTTTGGGGACATTAACGACGATATACCTGTCCAGATAACAAAGATCATAACAGTCCAAGATAAATAACCTGTCGGCAAACTCAATGATTTACTAGAAATCAAATCATATAATGCTAGACCTATAGCCAACCAGAGAAGTACATCTCCCACCATTGGCTGAAGTGGCATCGCAATGACAACACCATAGATTAATCGTTCAATATAAAAGGTAAGTCGTTTCTGATTAGGAATGAGTGAGAGTTCCATATTCTCACCTCAATGGCTCATCTCATGGAAAAACCACTGACGAGCATCTCCTAGAATATATAAAGAACCACATACAGCAATGATATCACCAGTCTTTGTATGTTTATAAGCCAATGCTAATGCAGCCTCAACAGATTCTGCAGTTTGAGCCGTCACCTTAGGTACAGTACGACGAATCACTTCAACCAAGTTTTCAGGTACCTCTGTTCTATCTGTTGGTGCAGGTACAGCGAGGACTGTGTCGCCAGATTTAATTACTTCACGAATAATAGCCTCTTGATCTTTATCTTTAAGGATAGCCATTACCACCGTTTTCGGTGTGTCCTTAAATAATTCATTGTACGTCATGGCAAAAGACTCAGCCCCTGCCGCATTGTGAGCACCGTCAAATATAAAGGTACGATCTAAGCCTCGTTTAACTTCAAAGCGCCCCGCCCACGTAGTGCGGGCAAATCCTTCACGCATCGTTTCTTCACTGATGTTCGTATCCTCTTTCATCAATAAACGTACGGCCATCAATGCACAAGCGAGATTTACAGATTGGTGAATGCCAGCCATCGTCGTAAACAACATAGCAGGTGCAGCATCGTTAGAACTAATCGTAATCATTTGACCACCCGTTACAGCGCTGCGGCTATCAATACCAAAATCTTTATTAAAAACATAAAGCTTGGCATGTCGTTTTTTAGCTACGTCCTCAATGATATTAAGAGGTGTATCTTGTGCAGCTGTCACTACAGGCACCTTAGGTTTAATAATCCCCGCTTTATGGCGTGCAATTTCCTCGACAGTATCACCACAATATGCTTGATGATCTATTGTTACATTAGTAATAACAGATACTTTTGGAGTCACGATATTAGTAGAATCTAGTAAGCCACCTAAACCAACTTCTACTACGGCATAGTCGACACCTTGCTCCTTAAAGAATAAAAATGCGGCAGCTGTTAATATTTCAAATTGTGTTGGCGCTTCTATTCCATTGTTAATAATAGTATCTACGGCAACCTTTACGCGACTAATTAATGTCCCAAAGGCTTCCTCTGTTATATTTCCATCATTAATTTGAATACGCTCCGTATAGGATTGAAGGTGAGGCGATGTAAATCGCCCCACCCGTAATCCACTTGTAAACAGTGCGTAGGAAATATATGAGGTAACCGAGCCCTTACCATTTGTACCTGTAACATGAACAATTTTATAATCTTCTTGTGGATTCCCTAACACATCCATAAGAGCCGTAATTCGTTCAAGGCCAGGTTTAATACCAAATGAAGATGCCTGCTCCAAATAGGCTAAGGCCTCCTGATATGTCATATAAACCTCCTATTATAAGGTTTCAAGGAACGCTTCACGTTCCAATAACGCTTGTTGTTTTTGTTTATATTCTTCTAACTTTTCTTTTTCTTTTGCTACTACAGCTTCAGGAGCTTTTGCTAAGAAGCCTTGGTTAGACAATTTACCTTCCAAACGAGAAATTTCTTTTTCCATTTGGATTTTTTCCTTTGCAATACGCTCTCTTTCTTTTTCACCGTCAATCAAGTCTTTAAGTAAGAGATATACTTCCATACCATTGACAACGGTTACAGTCGCATTTTCTGGTTTTGGATCATCGGTACTAAGAATTGTTACTTTCTCAGCCCAAGCCAATGTTACGAAGTAGTCACTATGTTCTGCTACAGTTTTAGCTAATGCTTCATCTGTTGGCGCTACGATAACCTCAGCTTTTTTACCTAAAGGCACATTCATTTCAGCACGCATGTTACGAATACCTTTGATAGCATCCATCATAACTTCCATTTGACGTGCTGCCCCTTCAAGATTATCGAATTTCAATGCTTCAGGCCATTTAGTAACAACGATGCTGTCCCCTTCGTGTGGCAAATGTTGCCAAATATGTTCAGTTACGAACGGCATGAATGGATGTAATAATTCGAGCATATGACGTAAGATTGTTACAAGTAAATATTGAACTGTACGACGATCACGTTCGTTGCTTTCACTATACAAACGAGGTTTCGCTAATTCAATGTACCAATCGCAGTACGTATTCCAAATGAAATCATATACGGAACTTGCTGCTTCACCAAGTTCGAATTTATCGAGATTAGATGTTACGCTTTGTACTGTTTCATTGTATTTTTGAACAATCCATTGGTCTGCTAATGTCAAATCATCTGCTGTTGGAACGAAACTTTCATCATAATTAGTAAGGTTCATCAATACAAATTTTGATGCATTCCAAATCTTATTGGCAAAGTTACGGTTAGCCTCAACACGTTCCATATAGAAACGCATATCGTTACCAGGTGTGTTGCCAGTTACAAGAGTAAAGCGCAATGCATCAGCACCATATTGGTCGATAACTTCAAGCGGATTAATACCATTGCCCAAAGATTTACTCATTTTACGGCCCTGGCTATCGCGAACAAGACCATGAATAAATACATGTTTAAATGGAATTTCATGTTCAAACTCAAGAGCCATAAAGATCATACGAGCAACCCAGAAGAAGATAATATCGTAACCAGTTACAAGCACACTTGTTGGATACCATTGTTTAAGTTCTGGAGTTTGCTTAGGCCAACCCATTGTGGCAAACGGCCATAAACCAGAGCTAAACCATGTATCAAGAACATCTGGATCTTGTGTAACATGACCGTGGCAATGAGGACATTCTGTAATATCTTCACGGCTAACGATAGTTTCACCACAGTCATCACAATACCATGCAGGAATGCGATGGCCCCACCACAATTGACGAGAAATCGTCCAATCGCGGATATTTTCAAGCCAGTTCACATATGTTTTTGTAAAACGTTCAGGAACGAACTCTACTTCGTGGTCTTTAACAACCTTAAGAGCGGGCTCTGCCAATGGTTTCATATCTACGAACCATTGTTTAGATACCATTGGTTCGATGATTGTATTACAACGGGAGCAATGACCTACTGCATGGTCATGATCATCGATTTTTTCAAGTAGGCCTAATTCTTTAAGTTCTGCTACTACTTGTTTACGCGCTTCTTCACGAGGTAAGCCATTAAATTTGCCAGCACCTTCATTCATTGTTGCATCATTGTTCATAACAACGATGGATTCCAAATTATGACGTTGGCCCATTTCAAAGTCATTAGGGTCATGAGCAGGTGTAATTTTTACACAGCCTGTACCGAAGCTAGCATCTACATAGTCATCAGCAATTACAGGAATTTCTCGATTAACAAATGGCAAGATCAATGTTTTACCAATGAGATCTTTATAACGATCATCATCAGGATTTACTGCTACTGCTACGTCACCAAACATTGTTTCTGGACGAGTTGTAGCAACAACAACAAAACGATTATCTTCACCTTTTACAGGATATTTAATATGCCATAAATGGCCATGTTCGTCTTCATGCTCAACTTCAACATCAGATAACGCAGTGGCACAACGAGGACACCAGTTGATGATGCGTTCACCGCGATAGATCAAACCTTTTTCATAAAGGCTTACAAATACTTCGCGCACTGCATGGTAATACCCTTCATCCAAAGTAAATCGCTCACGGTTCCAATCACAGGATGCGCCAAGGCTACGGATTTGTTTTACAATAGTATCACCATATTCTTTTTTCCATTCCCACACGCGCTCTACGAATTTTTCACGGCCCAAATCATAGCGAGATTTTCCTTCTTCTTTAGCAAGCATCTCTTCTACTTTGATTTGTGTAGCAATACCAGCGTGGTCTGTACCTGGCATCCACAATACATTGTAGCCTTGCATGCGTTTGAAACGGATGAGGATGTCTTGTAATGTGTTATCAAGGGCATGCCCCATATGCAACATACCAGTTACATTAGGAGGTGGTAATACGATACTAAATGGCTCTTTATTCGTGTCTACTTCTTCGTGAAAGTATCCTTGATTTTCCCAATAAGAATACCATTTGCCTTCTATTTCACCAGGATTATATGTGGTTAAATTTTCGTAGGTTTTCATCGTTCCTCCTAAAAGACTCCTTAGCGCTTCATAATTTTAGCCAATACAAATAGGCTTGTTTCATATAGCAATATCATAGGTAATGCAATCATCGTTTGCGAGAACATATCCGGTGTAGGTGAAATGACAGCACCTATGATAAAGGATATAAGAATAAATATCTTTCGCTTCGTTTTTAAAAAGCGTGATGTAATTAAGTTGAAATATCCCAAAATAATTAAGATCAACGGCAACTCAAAGATAAATCCAAAGGGCAGTACAAAGGATAATACAAAGTCCATATACTGACCAATAGAAAACATCGGCTGTAATTCATCTGTAGCAAAGCCCATAAAGAACTTCACTGCTGCAGGCAATACGAGAAAATAAGAAAATACAATACCTATCCCGAATAGACCAATTGCTACTGGTAAGATCCAGTTAGATAGCTGCTTTTCTCGCACAGTTAGTGCAGGCTTAACAAATAGCCAAATCTGATGCAATATAATGGGAGCGGCTATGACTAAGCCACCTACAACAGACACCTTCATATATGTAAAAAATGCTTCAGTAGGTCTCATATAATAAAGCTTGCCAGCCGGTTTTAGGAGTATTTCCAATAATAAGTCTACATAATAATAAGAAATACAAGTTCCCACAATAACCGCTACAGCTATTATAATCAATCGTTTTCGCAGCTCTGAAAGATGTCCTACAAGGGACAATTCCCTTGCTTCATCCATCATCTTCTGCTCTATAGCCGTATAAACTGGTTCATCTTCCACATCCTCAGAAATGTGTTGAGTTGCCACCTTATATCGTTCTTGCTCAGACTTTTGTTCTGCTTCACGCCTTTTTTGACGAACTACACTATCAAAAGAAGGTTTTTGCATGGGATATTCGAAATCCGATTTTGGTTCGAATGGTTCCATATTATACCTTTCTATCAGCCAGATTTTCTACAGCCATCACAAGAAATTCCTTCCCTGGGAAATCACGCACTGCAGCGAGTGCCGCTAGAGCATCTTTACAATATTTATCAGCTACAGCTAATGTATTATCAATTCCACCTTGAGCAATAACATAATCAATAATGTCTTGCTCATTACCACCATTATTTAAGCCTTTAATCTCTTCAAGCAATTTATCTTTATTACCATCGTTAACGATGCTTAATAACGGATACGTCAATAGTCCCTCTCGAAGATCATTCCCTACAGGCTTTCCCGTTGTTTCCGCTGTTTCACGATAATCCATAATATCGTCTGTAATTTGGAATGCCATGCCTAATGCATGACCATATTTTTTCAACTCTATGATTTCATCCTCTTGCCAATCTCCTAAGAGACCACCAAGCTCCATACAGCCTTCCATGAAGTCTGCTGTTTTCTTTTGCGTCTTTGTCATATAACGCTCTATGCCTTGATCGATGCGATATACATCTTCCATTTGCATGAACTCACCTTCTACGAGGCATGTAATAATATGAGAGAATACTTGAAGATACTTCATATTCGTCATTTCAGATACGATTTTAAATGCTTTAGCAAATAAATAATCACCACTAAGGATAGCTACCTTATTGCCTTTATGCATGTGAATTGTATCCTCCCCACGGCGAATTTCAGCTTGATCTAAAACATCGTCATGGATAAGTGTTGCTAAATGAAGCATTTCAACAGCCTCAGCAATTTTAATGCGTTGACGCTCTATAGATGTACCTGCATTAGCAATCAATAGACACAATTGAGCGCGCAAACGCTTACCACCTGCTGCTGATAACGGTCGAATCAGTGCATTGAAGTCCTCTGCACCGGTATTAAAAGATGATGCAAGAGACTCTTCGACACGCTCTAAATCTAGAGCAATGCGTTCCATAATCTCTAATTCGTTCGTTTGACTCATGCTTCATCTCCTACCAAAATTTTATTGATTCGTTGTTGTAAAAGCTCACGTCCAGTATGCTTTAAAGAGCTGTACAAAATCGGCGGGGTAGCCGTTGGATATAGCTCTTTAATAATAGACAAGTTTGCAGACTTTTCTTTAGCCGTCAATTTATCGGCCTTGGTCACTACAATTTGTAACGGAACACCGGCTTCGACGAGCCAATCAAAGGCCACCTTATCAATGGCCATTTCAGGATGGCGACCATCGATAAGTAAACACAACAACATCAATCGTTCAGAATGTAAAATATAATCGGCAATAAAGGAAGACCACAGATTGCGGTTTCCTTTATTTGTCTTTGCAAAACCATAACCAGGAAGGTCCACGAGAAACCAGTTATATCTGCGTTCCTCGGTGTCAGAAATATCCTCTTTTGATTCAATATCAAAGTAGTTTATCGTCTTAGTCTTACCTGGCTGACCACTAACGAGGGCTAACCCACGATAGTTACATAAAGAATTAATCAACGAAGACTTGCCCACATTAGAGCGTCCAAGGAAGGCGATTTCTACGGTATCCCCTTCAGGATATTGATCCGCCTTCACACAGGAAGTATTATATTTTGCAGCTATAATACGAGGCCCCTTTGGTTCTTTTCGTGTATATTGTGGTTTTGGGCCCATTGGTTTAGTGGATTTTTTCTTCTTTTGCATTACACAAGTGCCTTTGCTAATACTTCATCCATTGTCTTAACTGGCGTAATGATGAGTCCTTCTTTCACAATGTCAGGTAATTCTGCAATATCCTTTTCATTGCCTTTTGGAATCAACACCTCTTTAATACCATGAGACAAGGCTGCTAATAATTTTTCTTTTAAGCCGCCTATTGGTAATACGCGGCCACGCAATGTGATTTCACCAGTCATGGCAATATCAGAACGAACCTTGCGGTTAGTCAAAATAGATACCATAGCTAATGTCATTGTAATACCTGCAGAAGGACCATCTTTAGGGGTTGCCCCTTCTGGCAAGTGAACGTGAATATCAAGCTTTTTATAAAAATCTTCTTCAATCTTTAAAGCTTTTGCATTATGGCGAATATAACTCATAGCCGCTTGACCAGACTCTTGCATAACCTTGCCGAGACTACCAGTTAAAGCCAATTTACCGGTACCATTCATAGTTGTAGCTTCACATGGTAATACTACACCACCAACAGATGTCCAAGCTAATCCATTTACATAGCCAACTTGTGCTTTCTTTTCTCGCTCTTGGTCAACAAAGATTGGTGCGCCTAAGAATTCGTGCAGATTCTTAGTAGTGACTTTTGGTGCGTCTCCGCCTTCTTCAACTACTTTGAAAGCAATCTTACGGCAAATCTTAGCAATTGTTTTCTCTAAAGTACGAACACCTGCTTCGCGAGTATATTCGGAAATTACCTTTCTTAACACAGCATCAGATAATTTAACCTTGTAATCTTCAAGGCCATTTTTCTTAATTTGCTTAGGTGTTAAGTAACGCTTAGCAATTTCTAGTTTTTCTTCTTCCATATAGCTGGACAACTCAATAATTTCCATACGATCTAACAATGGACCAGGAATATTAGATGCTACATTAGCCGTAGTAATCCAGAAAACTTCAGAGAAGTCGAACGGTACTTCGATAAAGTGATCACTAAATGTGCTATTTTGTTCTGGATCCAATACTTCTAATAACGCTGAAGATGGATCACCTTTATAATCAGATGCTAATTTATCAATTTCATCCAATAAAAATACAGGATTCTTAGTACCTACATTTTTTAACCCCTGAATCATACGACCAGGTAAAGCACCAATATAAGTACGTCGATGTCCACGAATTTCAGCTTCATCACGAACACCACCTAAGGATGCACGGATAAACTTACGATTCATTGCTTTAGCAATAGAGGTAGCCAAAGAGGTTTTACCAACGCCTGGTGGGCCTACTAAACAAAGAATAGAGCCACTATTTTTACCGGTTAATTTACGAACCGCTAAAAATTCTAAAATGCGTTTCTTAACCTTTTCAAGGCCATAATGATCGGCTTCGAGCATAGCATGAGCGCCCTTGATATCTAAGCGGTCTTCCGTTAATTCATTCCACGGTAATGCCAATACCCAATCTAGGTAATTGCGCAAAATTGTTGCTTCCGGCATCAATTGAGGCATGCGGCTGTAACGAGAAATTTCTTTATCAATACGCGTATGTACGTCTTCACTTAGGTTAAGTGCTTTTAACTTAACTCGTAGTTCTTCTGCCTCCTCCTCGGGATCTCCTTTATCACCCAACTCATCGTGGATAACGCGGATTTTTTCGCGCAAGAAATATTCCTTCTGCGCTTTTTCCATAGATTGACGCACTTGATTATTGATGGAATTTTCCAAATCAGAGATTTGTAATTCCATATTTAAAATGCCTACAATCATGTTAAGACGACGAGCTACAGATAATTCTTCAAGTAACTCTTGACGTTTCAAATTATTAATAGGCAATAGAAATGCAACTTGGTCAGCTAATTCACAAGGATTGCGTAATTCCATAACGCGCGTTACACCTTCATCAGTAACTGATTTAGCTTCTTCTGCCCATTCGCCAAATTTAGCTTGAACCAAACGACGATAAGCTTCAAGCTCTACATCGTCTTCAAATTCAGACGCCACTCGTTCATAGTCTCCTATATAATAAGGGTCCATGCTAGTAATATTCATAAGACGAATACGAGTGATGCCCTCTACAAGAACACGTACTATACCACCTGGTAAGCGCAACATTTGTTTAATTTTTACTAATGTACCCATTTGGGCTAAATCATGAACTGTTGGTGCATCTACAGCATCATCTTTTTGAGTTACGACGGCTAAAATGCGGTCCTCATTCATTGCGGCTTCCACCGCCTTAATGGATTTGTCTCGACCGATATCGAGGTGAATCACGATATTCGGGTATACTACCATGCCTCTGAGAGGTACGGTAGGGATCCCAACTTCGAGTAAATTCATACTTCCTCCAGGTATATATATTATGAAAAGAAACTCATTCCTACACAGAAATGAGTTTCTTCGAATTACGATTTCAACTGGATGTCTTGGTCTGCCTCATTTTTGAGTATAGGTTCACCTGTGCTTAATACGGATTCACGATTCACAATGCACTTAGTTACTTCCGGCATGGAAGGAACCTCAAACATTACGCGTTTCATCACCTTTTCAATGATAGCACGCAAACCACGAGCACCTGTTTTTCGCTGTAATGCTTCATCAGCGATTTCTTCTAATGCATCTTCAGTGAAAGTTAACTCTACACCATCAAGGGATAGAATTTTTTCATATTGTTTTGTTAATGCATTTTTAGGCTTTGTCAAAATTTGAATTAATGCATCTCTGTCTAATTGATCTAATGTCACCATTACAGGCAAACGTCCAATAAACTCAGGGATCAAACCAAATTTTAATAAATCTTCAGGTACAACATCTTTTAAGATAGCCGATATATTACGTTCTTCTTTACGCTGTACATCTGCACCAAAACCAAGTGTTTTCTTAGCGGTACGCTTAGTAATAACCTTGTCCATACCATCAAATGCTCCACCACAAATAAAGAGAATATTCGTAGTGTCGATTTGAAGCATTTCCTGATTAGGATGCTTTCTACCACCTTGAGGAGGAACAGAAGCAACGGTACCTTCTAAGATTTTAAGCAATGCTTGTTGTACACCTTCACCAGACACATCACGTGTAATAGAAGGATTTTCAGACTTACGAGCAATTTTATCGATTTCATCGATATAGATAATGCCACGTTCAGCCCGAGCTATATCATAATCTGCAGCTTGAATAATTTTGAGTAGGATGTTTTCTACATCTTCCCCCACATACCCAGCTTCAGTTAAGCTTGTAGCATCTGCAATAGCAAATGGTACTTCTAGCATTTTCGCTAAGGTTTGAGCCAATAGTGTTTTACCACTACCAGTAGGACCAATGAACAATACATTAGCCTTTTGTAATTCTACATCATCTACTACATTATCTGTTTGTAAGCGTTTGTAGTGATTATATACGGCCACAGCTAAAGAGATTTTAGCATCATCTTGACCAATAACATATTCGTCAAGATGAGCTTTAATTTCTCTAGGCGTTGGCAATTCTTTTAAATTGAAGTCGTCCGTCTCAACCGCACCCAACTCATCTGCAATGATGCGTTCACAAACTTCAACGCATTCGTCACAAATATACACGTTAGGACCCGCCACTAATTTGCGGACTTCTTCGCTTGTGCGTCCACAAAAACTGCAGCGCATAGTATCTTTATCTTTTGCCAAGGGGCGCCTCCATTACTTGCTTTCTACAGGTTCTCTTGTGAGTACCTCATCGATTAAGCCGTATTCAACGGCATCCTGAGCACTCATGAAGTTATCGCGATCTGTATCGCGAGCTACTACTTCAATATCTTGTCCACTGCGAGAAGCTAAGATACCATTTAACTCTTCACGCATGCGAAGAATCTCACGGGCATGGATTTCAATTTCAGATGCTTGCCCTTGCACACCGCCTAATGGTTGGTGAATCATGATGCGCGCATGAGGCAACGCATATCGTTTACCTTTAGTGCCAGCTGTTAAAAGCACAGCACCCATGCTCGCTGCAGAGCCTACACAAATAGTAGACACATCTGGTTTGATATATTGCATCGTATCATAAATAGCCATGCCGGCAGTTACAACACCGCCAGGGCTATTGATGTACAAATGGATATCCTTATCAGGATCCTCTGCTTCTAGGAATAACATTTGCGCAATAACCGCATTTGCCACATTATCATCGATGGGGCCACCAAGGAAAATAATGCGATCCTTTAACAAGCGAGAGTAAATATCATAGGAACGCTCTCCGCGTTCACCTTGTTCAACTACGATTGGTACATACATATAATCACCTTTTCATGTACCTAGTTGAGCAAACTATTATTCAGCCGCTTCAGCGCCTTTTGCATTATCAATAATGAATCGAGCTGCTTTTTTGCGAGCTACAGAGCCTGCCAACATAGCTACACGACCTTCTTTTGCAATAATATCCCAAACTTCTTTAGGATCTGCCCCAAAGTTTTGAGCCATAATGAAGATTTCACGGTTCATATCATCTGGAGTTACTTCGATACCTTCAGCAGTTGCAATAGCATCCAATACTAAATCAGCGCGTACGTTTTCAGCTGCGGAATCTTTGTATTCAGAGCGTAAATCTTCGATAGTTTTATTGGAGAATTTCAAGTAGTCATCAAGTTTCAAGCCACGGCCTTCCATATTCATAGCCAATTCTTGAATCATTTGTTCTACGCGATCTTTAATCATTACTTCTGGGATTTCTACAGTTGCATTTTTAACAGCTGTTTGAATCAAGTCAGCATTGTAAGTATCGATTGCACGACGGGAAGCTTCTTCCTCCATTTTAGTGCGAAGATCTTTTTTCAATTCTTCAATAGTTTCGTAAGAGCTTGCTTCTTTTGCAAATTCATCATTCAATTCAGGCAATTCTTTACGTTTAATATCATGGATATGAGTTTTGAATTCTGCTTCTTTACCAGCAAGTTCTGCTACGAAGTAGTCTTCAGGGAATGTTACTTTTACAGTTACATCATCACCAGCTTTAGCGCCAATTAATTGATCTTCGAAGCCAGGAATGAAGCTACCAGAACCGATTTGTAATGGGTAGGATTTACCTTCACCACCATCAAAAGGTTTACCATCAACGGAACCAGCAAAGTCGATTACTGCGAAGTCATCTTTTTGAATTGTAGCGCCTTCTTCAGCAACAACCATTTTTGCTTGTTGTTCACGAATATTGTTCAACTGTTCTTCGATTTGTTCATCAGATACTGTAGCATCTTGTTTTTCTGCTTCTAAGCCTTTGTAATCGCCAAGTTTAACTTCAGGGCGTTTAGTTACAGTAGCTTTGAAAATCAAATCTTTGCCTTCTTCGAATTGTTCTCGTTCGATTTCAGGTTCAGATACAGGCACGATATCATTTTCACGAAGTGCAGCACTATAGTTTTGGCTAGCCAATACTTCAAATGCTTCTTCCAAGATAGCTTCTTTGCCGAAGTTCATTTCCAAAATACGGCGAGGCGCATGTCCTTTACGGAAGCCAGGGATGTTCACTTGACCTGCAATGCGTTTTACAGCTTGTTTAATGCCCTTATCTACTTCTGCTGCAGGTACTTCAATAGTTAACGTTACTACGTGTTGATCAACAGGATTTACAGTTGCTTTCATTTAAAATATGTCCTCCTCGAAGGGCAATATGCCCAAATTTCTGTAGTATATTATGCACTCCTAATAATAACATAAATGCAAGGTCAATGCAATTCTTCTCAATATACACTAAAAGACCACCCCAAAATGGGTGGTCTTTACATATTTTACATAATTATGCTAATTAGTTATCTTTAGCAATCAATTTGATAATGTCACGACGAGACAAAATCCCGATCAAACGATACTCTTTATCTACAACTGGCACATTTTTCAAATGTTGATCAAGCATAACAGATACAATTTCTTCTACATCTTTATCCGGTGTGGTTGTAATTACTTCATCAGTCATCAACTCATGAACGTGAGATGCCAATAATTTTTTGAATTGAGCATTGTATTCGCCAATGCCATTGTAATAGATGCTAGCGCCTAATACATTAACATAATGAGGCACATGAGGACGTACTTTTTTATATAGTAAATCACCTTCAGAGATAATACCTAACAACTTATTATCATCATCCACTACGGACACAGCTGTTAAATTATATTTAACCAACAAATCAGCTACATCAGAAATCGGCGCATCTTTGCCAACAGTAACAGGGTATTTATTCATTACTTCTTGGATTTTCATAGTGAATTCCTCCTTACAAATACATCTTGCTTTATTATACTATTCGCCACAGTATAATAAAACTCCTTTTTTCTGAAAGTATTATACAAATAATTTTTAAATCTACTTCTTCTACCAATGATAAGGTTCATTGCGATTAATTTTTGATGCTCGATATATTTGCTCTACGAGTAACAATCGAACCATTTGATGTGTAAAAGTCATAGGGCTAAAGGATAATTTATAATTTGCAGTCTGACGTAATGTATCACTCACCCCAAAGGCACCACCAATAATGAAGGCCATATCGCTCACACCATCCACCTCAAGTTTAGATACCGTCTTAGCGAGTTCTTCAGAGGACATCGTTTTGCCATACACGTCAAGTAATACGGTATACGCATTTTTAGGAACCGCTTTTAATAAACGGTCTCCTTCTTCGGCAACAACTTGTTTGCGATCCGCATCACTCGGCTTATCTCCAATTTTACTTTCATTCAGCTCTGTAATTGTAATACCACCATAGGGACGCATACGTTTCACAAACTCTGCTACACCCTCACGTAAATAAGCATCCTTCAATTTACCAATACAGACTATATAAAATCTCATTTTTACCTCTTCACAGATTGGATGGACACGATTTCATTAGGTTGACCATGTTGCAGCTTCATTTCAGGTCCAATACGAACACCACCATCCACAAGCATTTTACCAATGGTTTGAGTAACAAGGACAGCGTTATTATTATTTTCAGATCGATGAGCCAATATAACTTGCATAAAATTAGGACGCTTCATCATGAGTAGAGCTTGTGCAGCCATTTCATTACTCAAATGACCTTCATCACTAGCCACACGTTGTTTTAAAAACGGCTGATAGGGTCCGAAACGCAACATATGCGGATCATAATTTGCCTCTAGCACTAACAGCGTCGTATCATCAAGCCTGCGTAAAATATCATCTGAAATCACACCTGTATCAGTAACAACAGTTGCCTTATCGTTCCCAGCAAACACATTTATTCCAATTGGATCAGCCGCATCATGACTTACCGAAAACGGCTCTACGGTGAGACCGCCCAACGTTAAACTGCCCTTTGTAAGCTCAATCAATCGATTCTTCGGTACGATTAACTTATCTTGAATTTCACGCCATGTGCCCTGCTTCGTATACACAGGAAGATCAAATCGTTTTAGTAATTGTTGTAGTCCCGCAATATGATCACTATGTTCATGACTGACGAATATGCCCTCCACCTGAGCCATGTCTATATGCAATTCTTTTAACCCATTGACAATGCGCCGGCAACTAATGCCTACATCATGCAATATGACAGAGTTCCCTTTTTTTATTACTGTACAATTGCCCTTGCTACCACTGGCAAGGACATGGACCTCCAACGGTGATGATTCACTCATCAAAACACTCCATATACTTAATCATAAATCTATTATTTCTGTAAAAGTCAATAGCTTAGTTATTTAGTTAAACATTGTATTAACTCATTTAAATTCAAGCTATTATTACGTTCTTTCAGATAATTTAGTCAAACGCTCTACAAAGTACGACATATTAGCCTCAATATCTGGTCCTCGACGGAACATGTCACCGCCAACGAGGAACATAGTATCATTTCCGTACAGCTCAACGAGTTCATTAAGACGAGCATCTGTAACACCACCACCCGGTGCCGGGCAAGCTGCTTTCATCAAACCTAATGGCTGTTTAATGTAAGAGGAAATCCTCTTGCATTGTTCCTCTGTAAAAGTAAAGCGTCCACCATAAGATACGAAAATTGGCATATCAGCCCCAAAGATACGAGGTAATAAACCTAGTTGTAAATAGTCAGCTACTCCAGATACACCAGGGCTTACAAATCCACCAGAATAAGCTGGATGATGAATAATGGGCAATCGTAAGTTTTCATCAGTAGCTAATTTGTGTAACCAACCGAAACCAACGAGACCTGCAGCCACCATGAGAGCTGTAGCACCAGCCTCTTTGGCAAAATAAGCGCGTTCTAACACATCTGTACCATCACCTGATACGTTTGCAGCATATAAAGTATGTGTACCATGTACAGCATTCATTTCCTGTACCATAGCAGCACATCGTTTTACACGATCTTTATATTGAGAGAAGGACTGATTAGAAATACCATGATCATCCTTTATGACATCTGCACCACCACGTGTGTAAGCGCCACACATACGAGCCAATTCTACATTCGGTGTGCCCATCGGCTTTACAACGGCTTGAATCATTGGACGCGTCGGGGTTTCCACTAATCGACGAATTCCTTGTAAGCCAAATTGTGGTCCCTTAAACACATCGTAAAGTGTTGGACATAGTTCAATATCTACTACCCAAATATGTGGCTGTAACGAAGAATTACCAAAGACAACATTTAAAAATTGTGTAGCCTCTAAGGCCGTGGTATCTACGTGATATGAAATACGAGCCAAATAGTAACGAGAGGTGTCAATTACAGCATTTGGCATCACACCTACATTGATATAAGGAGAGTCTTCTACTATAGGTTCAAGAGATTCTAGTCGACCAGTAATAGTTTCTTTAATGTATGGATCCGTTACAAACTCATAAGGAAATTCTATAGTTTGCTCCACTTGAACAGCCCAAGCAATTGATTTTGCTTCTTCATATGTACTCGCTTCTATTCTATATGTAACTATAAATCGCTCGTCTTTCATAATGCGTCTCCTTTGCAATAATATTATTTAATTATATACCAAAGTAGTATACGATTCCATAAAAAAAGACCTCACTCCAAATCAGAGTGAGATCTTTTTAACAAACGAAACCATATATATTGATGTTTTACCTATACTAACAAGGTTTCTACTGTGAGAGACAATACATATAATCGCATGAGAGTAAACTCGTCTAACTATATCTTATTGGTAGAAATGTTTAGGATAACCTTTGAATCGTGTGAAGTGGCGATATTTACGAGTCGCACGATTAGGTTCGTTAACAGTTTTATAACCAAAACCATTAAACATTACATTTAAAATAACAGCTACTATACTACCAGCTGTGATACCAGATTTCAAAAGAATTTGAGCCCATGCTGGAAAGTGTGTATAGAATTGAGGTGCTGCAAGAGGAATCATGGATACCCCAATACTAATGGCAACTAGCATCAGGTTATAGTTACCATCGAAACTAACTTTACCAAGAGAACGAATCCCACTGGCGATAATCATGCCGAACATAGCAATCCCTGCGCCCCCTAGTACAGCATTTGGAATACAAGCTACGATAGCGGCTAATTTAGGGAAAAGGCCTAATAAAATTAAAATTACACCAGATGCTGCTACAACGAAACGACTCTTAACACGTGTTACAGCAATAAGACCTACGTTTTGAGCAAATGCTGTATACGGAAAACTATTAAGGATACCACCAATAATAGTAGACAAGCCATCCGCGCGAAGTACCGCAGCCAATTCATTTTGACCAATAGGTTTATCTACAATTTCACCTACCGCAATACTATCACCAGTTGTTTCTACCATAACTACGAGCATTACAATAATCATAGATACAATAGAAGCAAAGTCAAAGGTTGGAAGACCAAAATAGAATGGTGTTACAACAGAAATCCATTGAGAACGTCCTACCTCTGAAAAATCTGTAATACCAACAATCATAGCTAAGGCTGTACCGAGAATAAGGCCAACTAAGATTGCCAAATTACCAAGGAAACCTTTACCAAATCGATAAGTTAATATAACGAGAACAAATGTAGCTACACCAAGAGCTATGTATAGTGGATCGCCAAAGTTTTTATTGCCTACGCCACCCCCCATCCAGTTAACAGCTACTGGCATCAAGTTGATACCAATAATAGTAATGATAGTACCTGTTACTACAGGTGGGAATAGCCGAATCAAACGACTGAAAAATGGTGCCACAAGGAATGTAAAGAGACCAGCTACGATAATCGCACCGTAAATCGTATTGATATCATGCTGTTGACCAATCATAATCATAGGGCCTACAGAAGCAAATGTAACACCTTGAATAAGAGGAATACGCCCGCCAACTGATCCGAATCCTAATGTTTGAATCAATGTAGCTACACCACATGTAAATAAGTCAGCTGTAATCAAACGAATTAAATCTTCAATTGGCAAATGCATAGCTTGTGCAATAATAATTGGTACAGCTACTGCCCCAGCATACATAGCCAGAACGTGCTGTAAACCATAAGCGAATAACTGCGGGATTGGCAGCATACCATCTACATGGTCGACACCAGATGCACCTTTACTCATAAGAATCACCTCATATCTTACGTTTTAGTTACTAGTTAAACAATATAGTCATACTATCGTACATGATAGAGTTTAGAAATCTCATCGACTTCACGTGGGAACCTTGATGGCTAGGGGCAAAAGCCCCTACCATTAAGCAAATATTCTATTTTTTATAACCTGTATGTTTAATCGGCAAGGACCTACGTGGTTCTCCGTCGATACGACGATACGCATTTGCAATAGCCGGTGCAATCGGAATGCTAGAAATTTCGCCAATACCTTTAGCTCCGTATGCATATTGTTCTGGTGTCCCTTTTTCGATAAGACTTACATGAATTGGAGGACATTGGGTAGCTCTAAGAAGTCCTAGCGTACCGTATTTAGATGTTACATACCCTTCTTTATAAGGGAAGTCTTCTGTAACTGCATAACCCATTCCCATAATGGCACCACCTTCGGCCTGACCTGTACAGGATTGAGGGTTCACTACACGACCTACATCGTATGCTACATGTAAATTAGCAACCTTATTGTCTTCACCAATTGTTGCTACACATGCACCATAACCATAGGCAACGTGATTTTTTGGATGCGATTTATCAGAATTAAATGGATCTGTTTCACCGAGGAACTCTTCATAAATCTCTACGCCATTCAGTTCTTCTAATGTTTTAGAAGCTAACATTTCTTTTAAGCGAAGACTTGCTTTGCGCGTTGCTTCACCGGTAAAGAGCGTTTGACGAGATGCAGTAGTTGTACCAGAATCTGGTGTGCGTACTGTATCAGGACGTTCTACAAATACTTTATCCGCCGTTAAGCCTGTTGTTTCACAAAGTACTTGTGTTGCCATAGTAGCCATGCCTTGACCAATACAAGCAGCACCCGTACGAATACGAACTTTACCATCACGTACTTCTAAAATAACGCGACCCGTATCAGGTAGTCCTACACCAATACCACTATTTTTCAAACATACCGCAAGACCAGTACGATCAGAGGCATAATATGCATCTTTTACAGCTTCCAAACATTCTACTAAAGCGGTTTCTTTGGAACAAATTTGGCCATTTGGTAATGAGTCACCAGGGCGCACAACATTTTTATAGCGGAATTCCCAAGGATCCATGCCTACCAACGCAGCTAATTCATCAATATTTTGCTCTTGACCAAAGATAGTTTGTGTTACGCCAAACCCACGAAATGCACCACCAGGAACAGTATTTGTATAAACACATACACCATCAAAGGCAAAATTATCAAAGTGATAAGGGCCACAAGAATGGGTACCAGCACGTTGAAGTACAGGACCTCCTAAAGATGCATACGCGCCACAATTAGAAATGATATTTACCTTACTTGCTACCAGATTACCTTCTGCATCACAAGCTGTTGTAATATCCATTTCCATCGCATGACGTTTAGTATGGATATTAAGACTTTCTTGACGAGAGAATAGAACCTTAGTTGGTTTACCTGTAAGCCAAGCTACGAGAGATGCATGATGCTGTACGGTCATATCCTCTTTACCACCAAAACCGCCACCTACGAGCATGCTATGAACCTTTACAGATTCATTTGGAATGCCAAGCATACGAGCAACTTCACGCCGATCATCATAAACATTTTGGCTACCTGAATGCAGATGAATTTCGTCTCCCTCACGATATGCAACGGCACATTCTGGTTCCATAAATGCATGGTCGGTTTGAGGCGTAGAATAATGATTTGTTACTACAAAAGCAGCCTCTGCAATAGCCTTATCTACATCGCCACGAGATAACGTTTGACGAGACAATACATTTCCCTCTGGATGTAATTGAGGAGCATCTGGTTTTAGCGCTTCCAATGGATCTAGTATGGGTTCTAATTCAGTATAATCAACTTCAACTAAAGCCAATACTTCATCTAGATACTTCTTCTCAGTAGTTGCTACCAATGCAATTGCATCGCCTACATAACGTGTAATATCACCTTCGGCGATAAGTACATCCCAATCCGGTACTAAATGACCAGTCTTATTGAATGGTACATCCTTAGCGGTCAATGCCGTTACACACGCTGGATGTTCAAGAGCTTTAGATACATCAACACGATCAACTCTAGCTCGTGGGTATTTAGAACGCAATGCTTTGGCATAAATCATGCCATCCATATAGATATCATCAGCATATTGTCCAGTACCTAATGCTTTTTCCTCAGCATCTACACGGTGTAAACGAGCGCCTACATTACCATTTGTATCCTTTTCTGGAACTGGTAAATTCTCACGGAACATTTTTGCAGCTAACATAATGCCCTCTTCAATTTTTACATAGCCTGTACAACGGCAAATATTACCTAATATCGCCTTTTTAACATCGTCAGGTGTAGGGTCATTATTTTCGTCAATCAATACTTTTGCACTAATAATCATACCTGGTATACAGAAACCACACTGCACCGCTCCGCATTCACCAAAAGCATAGGTGTATACTGCTTTTTCTCGTTCAGATAAACCTTCAATCGTGACAATTGATTTACCATCTAATTGAGATAGTTTGCTTACACAAGCCTTTGCTTTTTTTCCGTCTATAATTACTGTACACGTACCACATGCACCAGCACTACAACCTTCTTTAGTGCCCGTCAGCTTTAAATCAGCTCGCAAGAAATCAATTAAACGTTGATCCTCTTGAACCTCATATTGGGTGCCATTCACTTGAAAGCGGTACATATATAGCCCTCCTCTCATTAAGGAATACATTCACCAAGATATGATTCTGTTAAGGATCCATCTTGTACCACATGGTGACCTCTAAAGATAACATCTCGAACCTTGCCAGTTACAGATATTCCTTCGTAAGGTATATAGTCAGCCTTTGTATGGGCGGACTCTTTTGAAAGCACATGTTCTATATGCTTATCTACAATTGTTATATCCCCATCACTACCTACAGCTAATGTGCCCTTCTTGGGATACATGCCATATAACTTTGCTGGGTTTTCACTAACTAATTTCATAAAATCTACAGCGCTCATATTGCATTGGTTAACCAACACATCATAAGCAATGATACCCCGTTCTTCGGCTCCAGGAATACCTCCAGGAATTCGGGTAAAGTCATACCGACTCTTTAATTTTTGATCATTAAAGGTAAAGCTACAATGGTCGGAACCAATGGTTTGGAATACACCATTTACTAGTGCATCCTTCAATGCCATTTGATCTTGTATCGTTCTAAGTGGAGGACTCATCACATATTTAACCCCTTCAAAATCAGGTAATTTATATCGTGATTCATCAAGCACCAAATACTGTGGACATGTTTCACAAGTCACTTGATGTCCTAATGCCCGCTCACGTAGAACTTCATCTACGCCTTCTTTAGAACTTACATGCACAATATGCACGGGATACTCTAATGCAGCACCAATTGTACTAAATCGCTTAATCGCTTCCGATTCAATCATGGCCGGTCTTGTGAGTGGATGATTGTCTACATCTAATTCACCACGTTTACGTTTATCTGCTACAAAGGCATCGATAAGATCACCGTTTTCACAGTGAGCCCCTACAAGCGCACCCGTTGGTTTTATAGCTTCAATAGCATCATAAATTTCTCGATCTGTTAAACGGAAGCCATACGCTAAGTACACTTTAAAGGACGATACACCAGCTTCTACAACCTTTGGTATTTCATGAGATACCTCTTCATTCATTTCTACAAGCTCCATATGGAATTTGTAGTCACAGGAGCAATGCCCCAAGGCACGCTCCTTATGAACTTCTAACCCTTTACAAAGGGATCCATCCTCAGGAGAAGCAAAGTTGATGATTGAAGTAGTGCCGCCAAGAATAGCAGCCTTTGTACCACTATCAAAATCATCTGCAGTAGACGCCAAGGCATTTGTCATTTGAAAGTGTGTATGAGGATCAATAAATCCAGGGAACACATAGCAACCTTTTGCATTAAGAACTTTAGCCCCTTCTGGAACAGAAAGGTATTCATCAATGGCGACAATTTTGTCGCCATCAATTAATATATCTCCGGTAAGGATTCTGTCAGTTAAGACCAATTCCCCTTGTTGTATGATAATCATGATACATAGTACACATGCTCTTTACAGAAGGCATGTACAACTCCTTTCAATTCTTCAGGTAATGCATCAATGTCACATACGGCTTCTTCACCTTTAAAGCGATAACCACAGCTAGTGCCTTTGATGTAGAAACCATCATTTGTACTATCTGCTAAAGCTTCAGCATTGTGGAAGAATGTAATACGATCCTTGTATGGTTGACAAGGTTCTACGCAATGACACGCACAGTTACCACATTCATTACAGCTTTGATCAACATGGATGATCAATTTAGCATCATTTACAGTAACGACTTCATTACATCTATTAGGACATACGCGAACACAAGCACCACACACTACGCGACAGTGGTAGTCAGAGCTATGTGTACCAGGGAAGGATGGCATTGCTTCGCGTTTTTTCTTCATAGCATCGCTCTTCTTGAAAATTTTGTTCTCAGCGATGTCTTTAGCGAGTTTAGCTATAAGTTCTTTATGAACTTTTAAAGCAGCATTGTAATCAGTAGATTCCACTTCGTCTGCTAAGCCTTTGAAAGTATTGTAACCTTCACCTTGTAGAAGAATTGTACATACTGTTACAGGCCAAATACCACAATCAAAGATAGCTTTGATATTTTGTTTTACAGCACCACCACTATAAGACATAGGTAAACGTTCGCCGAATTGAGCACTTAGGAGCTCAGCCACACCAATTGTTACAGGTAACAAGGATTTACCAGACATATACATTTGCTCGCCTGGCAATTCATTGTTGTGAATTTGTACAGGGAATGTATTTGTCAATTTAACACCGAAAATCTTATTGTGTTTTTCACCAAGAGCGATAAGACGCTCTAACATCGGAACAGCTTTATCGAATTGAAGGTCAACTTCAAACTGATGATCTTCAAAGTCAATGTATTCAAAGCCAGCGTTATCCAATAATTCTCTAATGCGTTTTGGACCTAACAATGTAGGATTACATTTCAAGTATAAATGAAGTCCCTTTTCACTGATAAGATAAGAACAAATGGATTCGATTTCTTCTGCTGGGCAACCGTGCATTGTGGACAATGTAATTGCTTGGCAAAGTTCATCACTGATAGAGTTGATATAATCAGCATCGATATGTTCAAACTCATCTACATGGTCAAGACACCATTGTTTACATGTATCCCACATAGGGGATTGAGATGCATTTCGCATGGTGTTGATGAATTTATCAACCATAGGGCTCTTGATACCAGCCAAGTTGTAGCCAACACTCATGATGAATAAAAAGCCATCTGGATTGCCTAAACCTAATTCTTTAGAGATTAATTTCAATGCGAACCAAGCTTTGATATATTCATCAGCAGCTTCATCACAGCTATATTCAGAAGACCACTCTACGTTATAGGCTTCGTCTACAGAGTAGATACAAGGTCTAGGAATACCTAATTCTTCACCGTACATGATTTGTACGGTTTTTAATTCGATGCAACGAGCACCAGCTACATAGGATGCCACAATGTTTTGTGCCAACTGTGTATTAGGGCCAGCTGCTGGGCCTACAGGATTTTCAATGGATTTACCAAAGATAGATAAGCGTTGATCATGATTCGTACGATGAATTTTATTTACATTGTAAATACGATTGTACATCTTGTACTCAGTCATAATGTGGTTCATCAAATTTCCGAAACTTACCGGATACATAATGTCACTCATAATGTCACACTCCTTTAAAGCGTTTGCGTTATGGGTTTAGTCGTTTCCATAAACCTTTAGATGTTGCTAAAACTTCGTCCATTACTTCAGCTTTATCAATGCCTTGTAATTTACGATCAATCATGCGTGGTACACCATCACTAATAGTTGTTACCACATACATACCATTAGTACCGAATAGTAAGTGACCATTGATGTTGTTTTCATCAAGTGGTGTTGGTGCTGCGTAATCAAGAACAATTACGTCAGCTGCGGCACCTTTTTTAAGGATGCCTACCGTAGTATCGAAGAATTCATTAGCCATTTTGCGATTGTTTTCAAATAGCATATGAGGTACTTCGCCCCAGCCTACATATGGTTTATGTTGCTCATGTTTCACGAGACAATTCGCTACTTTATAAGATTCGAGCATATCATTTGTATAACCATCTGTGCCAAGCCCAACAGTGATCCCTGCATCTAATAGTTTTAAGATATCTGTCGTGCCTACTGCATTACCCATATTACTTTCTGGGTTATGTACGACCTTAGCTTGAGAGTTTTTCAATAATGCCACATCTTCGTCAGTTACGTGTACACAGTGACCAGCGATGCTCTTAGGGCCTAAAATACCTGCCTCTACGAGGCGTCTAACAGGTGTCATGCCATATTTTTCTTTACTATCTGCCACATCTTCTGGGCCTTCAGCAACATGAACGTGATATCCTAACTTGTCTTCATTTTGTGCTTTCACATAATCTAATGTTTCAGGACTTAGAGTAAAGGATGCATGTAAGCCCATCATAGCAGCGAGTCTAGATGGATCTTTTTTAGCCTCTTTACCAAAACGTACATTTTCTGCAACAGCGGCTTTCATCTGATCAACACCGTTACGGTCAGACACTTCGTAGCACAAGCAAGAGCGAACACCAAACTGTTTAGCTACATCTGCAATGATGGATAAGCTGTTAGGCACTTCACCATAACTTGCGTGATGGTCAAAAATAGTAGTTACACCATTTTCGATACAGCCTAAATACGTAAGTAATGCACTTGCTTTTACATCAGGAGCGGTCAATTTATTATCTAAGTAGAACCAAAGTCCTTCCAAGATTTCACCGAAGTTAGTCGGTGCCGGACCTGGCAATGATAAACCTCGTGCAAGAGCGGAATAAATATGGTGATGTGCATTAATGAAACCTGGCATAATTAGGCCACCATGAGCATCAATGATTTCTGCATTTACATACGTTTTACATAATTCATCATATATACCAATATCAACAATTTGAGTCCCGTCGATAGCAATAGCACCATCATAAATGATAGGTCTATCAGCGTCGCGAGTAATAACAGTACCTTTTCCTAATATAATCATGTGGGCACCTCCTCAACGATTCGTTGAAATGCATACTTATAAACTTATATATTATTATAATACGATACGTGTGCCTGTTTTTCCTGCTATACCATCTTTAGATTTCTCTAATAATGTGACAATTGAAACACGGCCTTTTTTGGATTCTGCAAATGCTATAGCGGCTTCTACCTTTGGTTTCATCGAGCCTTCTGCAAACTCACCAGCTGATACAAATTCTTTAGCTTGTGTAACGGTTATTTCATCAAGCCATTTTTCATTTTCTTTACCAAAGTTAATGGCAACCTTTTCAACAGCTGTTAAAATAACGAGAACATCAGCATCAATTTCTTGGGCCAATAAACTACTAGTCCAATCTTTATCAATAACAGCAGCTGCACCATGAAGTTCATTACCTTCTTTAGTTACTGGGATACCTCCCCCGCCACAAGCAACAATTAATTGTTTACCTACTAAACCTTTAATTGCTTCTAGTTCAATAATTTCTTTTGGTGCTGGAGATGCCACCACACGACGATAACCACGCCCCGCATCTTCTTTTACCACATAATCGTAATTCTTTTCTGCGTATTCAGCTTCTTCCTGAGTCATAAAGTGACCAATTGGTTTTGTAGGATTTTGAAAAGCTGGGTCATTTTGATCAACAAGTACTTGTGTAACCATGGTCATTGTTGGCAAATCTTTAATACCACGATTTAAGAGCTCTTCGTGAAGAGCATTTTGTAAGTCATAACCAATATAAGCTTGGCTCATTGCTACACATACAGATAATGGAGTGTTTGGTTGACCTTCTACTTCACGAGTCAATGCAGCCATCGCATTGTTGATCATACCAATTTGAGGTCCATTACCATGTGTTACCACTACGTCACAATCAGCTTCTACTAAATCAATGATTGTTTTAGCTGTACTTTTTACTGCAATTTTCTGTTCTGGTAAGGAATTGCCTAATGCATTCCCCCCTAGTGCTACTACAACTCTCTTTTTCATGTTATGCCTCATAACAAACTATTAAGAATAAAAGGAGCCATCAATACGGATGGCCCCTAAACTTTACTTTACGGTTGAACTCGTTCGGTTCCCTTCCGTTCTAATTCTTTTAAGGTTTCTACAGGATTTTTAAATTTGCTAAGGAAAATCATAGCTGCAATAACATATGGTTTGTAGCTTGCTTCCTTATAAAGAGGTATGCGGTAGCGATCAAATACTGTTGCATCTACTTCGCCTTCTTCACAACTTACACCTGTAATATCTGCTGGTAAGCAATGTAAGTAAAGAGCTTTGCCGTCCTTTGTGAGACTCATCATCTCTTCCGTACATGCCCAATCTTTATGTTTACCATTTTCTTCAAGAAGAACTTTTTCTAATGCTTTAATACCTTCATGATCATTTTCACCATACAGTTTTGTACGTTTTTCCATTGCACCGAATGGAGCCCAGCTCTTAGGATATACGATGTCTGCATCTTTGAAAGCATCCTTCATGTCGTTAGTTCTACGGAATGAACCGCCGCTAGCTTCAGCTTGTTTCTTAGCGATTTCTTCAACTTCCGGCATTACTTCATACCCTTCTGGATGTGCTAATACAACTTCCATACCTAAACGAGTGAATAAACCAATAGCACCTTGAGGTACGGATAAAGGTTTACCATAGGATGGAGAATACGCCCACGTCATAGCAATCTTTTTACCTTTAAGGTTTTCTACACCGCCAAATTCTTTGATGATATGAGCTGTATCAGCCATGATTTGCGTAGGATGGTCGATATCACATTGGAGGTTTACAAGCGTTGGGCGTTGCTCTAGTACACCATCTTCATGACCTTCTTTAACTGCATCAGATACTTGATGCATATAAGCATTCCCTTTACCGATATACATATCATCACGAATACCGATAACATCTGCCATAAAGGAAATCATATTAGCTGTTTCACGAACTGTTTCACCATGAGCAATTTGAGATTTACCTTCGTCTAAATCTTGAACTTCAAGACCTAGCAAATTACAAGCGGAAGCAAAGGAGAAGCGAGTTCTTGTAGAGTTATCACGGAATAAAGAAATGCCAAGGCCACTGTCAAATACTTTAGTAGAAATATTGCGTTCTCTAAGAGCACGTAATGCATCAGCTACGGCCCAAACACCTTGCAATTCATCATCAGATTTTTCCCAAGTTAAGAAGAAATCTTCGCCGTACATTTTACTAACGTCTAATTTTTGTAAAGTTTCAATACTTTTATTGAAGTCTGTCATCTGTAAGTCCTCTCTTTCAATTCCCTAAAGGGCTACTTAGGATCTAACTTTATACGATGCCTCATCAAATGTTGAGGTACCATATGAAATTCTTAATATCAACTATTTTCAGTTATTTTCGTTAAAATAAATCTAATTCAACGTATGTGATATTAGTCTTTGCAGTATACGGATGGTAATAATGCATATACAGCAGCACATGTTACAAGATCTTGTTTCCATGTAATTTCGTTAGGAGCATGTGCTTGTGCTTCTGCACCAGGACCGAAGCCAATACAAGGGATGCCATTACGACCCATGATAGATACACCATTTGTGGAGAATGTCCATTTATCAGTTAATGGGCGAGCTTTACGCATTTCAACTGTATCTTCTGCACCAATACGTTCGTTGCCATATAAGCTAGTGTATGCTTCTTCCAAAGCTTCTGTTACTTTATGATCTTTAGGAATTACCCAAGTTGGGAAGTAACATTCGATTGGATATGTCAAACCAGTCCAAGATGGACGAGCGTATTCGTACATGGATACTTTTGCACCATATTCTTTAACATGTGGTAATTCTTCGATTTCTGCCAAGCAACTTTGCCAAGTTTCACCAGCAGTCATACGACGGTCCAAGGAAATAGCGCAGGAGTCAGCTACTGCACAACGGCTTGGAGAAGTATAGAAAATTTGGGAAGTAGTTACTGTACCGCGACCTAAGAAGCGAGCTTCTTCATAGTGGTCAGGGTTGAATTTTGGATCAAGCATTTTAACAAGGCCCTTAATTTTTGTGCTTTCATCAGCAGAGTTAGCATTCAATTCACGGATGTCTTGAAGTATATCTGCCATTTTATAAATTGCGTTATCACCGCGTTCAGGAGCAGAACCATGGCAAGATACGCCTTGTACATCTACACGAATTTCCATGCGACCACGTTGCCCACGATAGATACCGCCATCGGTTGGTTCTGTAGATACTACAAATTCAGGACGGATATTGCGTTCCTTAATCATGTATTCCCAGCAAAGGCCATCGCAGTCCTCTTCTTGTACGGTGCCTACAACAAGTACACGATATTTATCACTTAGAAGTCCTAAATCTTTCATAATCTTAGCGCCGTATACAGCGGATACGATACCACCCAATTGGTCAGATACGCCACGGCCACCAATTTTAGTTTCGTCTTCGAAACCATCATATGGATCAAAATCCCAATTGTCACGATTGCCAATACCAACTGTATCAATATGTCCATCAAAGGCAATGAGGGTTTTCCCTGTACCCATATATCCAAGAATATTCCCCATAGGATCTACTTCAACTTCATCAAATCCTAGGTCTTTCATCTCTTGTTCTATACGTTTTACATGATCTTTTTCTTCAGCACTTTCACCTGGGAATGCTACGATCTCACGTAAAAATTTTGTCATCGCTGGGCCATAAGTTGCCGCTGCTTGTTTAATTGCTTGTAAATCCATAATTAATGCCTCCTAACGATCTTCACCATACCACATAATATTTTTATATCTTTCAGGATCCGTATCACCTTCAGTGGAGAAACAGAGTACCTTTGAAGACGCATCTAGTTCTAACTCTTTCCGTAAATCTTCATATTCCGGCATCGTCATAAGTGCCATTACAAGGCCTAATGGAACTGCACCAGACTCACCAGTAGTAATTGGAGTATCACCTTTAATTGGTGCACCACCAACGCGCATGCCTAAACGTGCCACCCAGTCAGGCGCAGAAACGAATACATCTGCATGATTTCTCAAAATATCCCAAGAAACTGTGTTCGGTTCACCACAAGCTAAGCCTGCCATGATTGTTTCTAAATCACCCTCTACGATACGAGGTTTACCATCATCAGCTACAGCACCTTTGTATAAACAAGCTGCAGCTGCCGCTTCTACAACAATTAATTTAGGTTTTTTAGCCACATTGCTGTATAGATTAGTGAAGTAACCCACTACAGAACCGGCAAGGGAACCTACACCAGCTTGTACAAATACATGAGTAGGAACTTTACAATTATCAGCTTCTAATTGATTGGCTGTTTCCATAGCCATTGTGCCATAGCCTTGCATAATCCAGTTTGGAATTTCTTCATAACCTTCCCAGGCAGTATCTTGAACTACAACACCATTAGGAACTTCTTTAGACTTTTTAGTTGCTAAGCGTACACACTCATCGTAGTTGAAGTCTTCGATTGTTACAGTAGCGCCTTCGTTTTCGATTTGTTTTCTACGATATTCTGTAGAGCCCTTTGGCATAAATACTACAGATTTTTGACCTAATTTATTGGCTGCCCATGCTACACCTCGACCGTGGTTACCATCAGTGGCAGTAAAGAATGTAGCTTGACCAAACTCTTCTTTTAATTTTGCTGATGTTAATACATCATATGGTACATCCTCAACAGCTTTACCAGTTTGTTGCGCCACATATTTTGCCATCGCATAGGAGCCGCCTAATACCTTAAATGCATTAAGGCCAAATCGGTAGGATTCATCTTTTACAAAGAGTGCATCAACACCGATATAAGACGCTAAATTCTTAAGCGATACAAGTGGAGTAACGCTATATTGTGGAAAACTTTCATGAAACGCTTTAGCTTTCTTAACCTCTCTAACATCCATAACGGACAAAAACTTGTCACTTGATGGTACCATTGTATTACGTTTCCACTGAATTCGTTCCATATTTGCCTCCTAGGATTCTTCCTTTACAGTATTTAAATCACTATAAAGAGTAAACTTAGAAATATTAAAATACTCTGCTATCTTCTCAGAAGACTTCGAGATAAGAAAAGCCCCTTTTTCGTTTAAATAGGAAATAGCTTTTAAGCGTTCCACCTTATTCATCAATGGTCCTGGTTTACCAACTAAACGTTCTACGTCTAGTAATAAATCATCTAATAGTTCCGATACACTCGTCGTAATTTTTTCAACAGATCCTGCATCTTCCTGACCTGTATTGACCAAACTATCCAAAAGTCGATGCATCATAACAAACTCTGTTATATCTTGGTTAATCCCCAACAAGTATGCTATACGACCTGTATCATCACGAATATACATGGTAGAAGATTTTAATATTCGACCATCTTTAGTCTTTGTGAGATAACCAAATCTGCCCTCGCTACCATCGTCATGACTCAGCACATCTAAAACCACATGCGATGGGCCATCACCAACATGTCTATTAGTTATAGTTCCATTCTCAATATATACAAGAGAAGAATTAATATCCCCTTGTAAATCATGAATCAATACTTCACAGGATGGTCCAAATTGTACCGCTAATCCATGGGCTATGACTTTTATTCGCTCTAATGTACTCATTGAAATAACCCCTCTTTCAATGTCATAGATTAACCTTTCCCGTTTAAATTACGCTAGCCCGGTTAATAGCTAATATAAAATTAACCCTAACTATTTTTGTATCAACCTAAATTTTTGTTAGGTTCTTTAACTAAATTATAGGACTATGTGTACAAAAACGCAATATAATTATGTATTAAAGTTATTTATAATTATGCGCTTATATACACAAATAGAGATAAAGATAAATAAACATTATGATTTTCATCACATTTACTTATCGATATCAAAATTTTTAATGACCTTTGCTCCATCATATCAATCATAAGTACATACAAAAAAGGCTGTAATAACGAATTATCGTCATTACAACCTTTTATTATTAACTATTAGTATTTATGTTAGTAATTAAAATCAAATTAAGCGTTTGCTAATGTTTTACCTAATTCTTGGCATTGTGCATTACCATCATCATCAGGTTCGCCCAAGATTGCTACGCCATCAGCCACTAATTCGCCACCAGCATCTTTAATTCGAGTGCCCCAGTCTTCCAACCAAGTACCACCCCAACCATAGGAGCCAAAGATCGCTATTTTTTTACCACTCAACTTGCCTTCTAGTTCAGTGTAGAATGGTTCAAATTCGCCTTCTTCTAATTGTTCTGCACCCATATCAGCACAGCCAAGAGCTAATTTTTCATAAGCGGCTGCTTCATCAACAGATACTTCAGAAACGGATTTTACTTCAACTTCTTGACCTGCAGCTTTAATACCTTCAGCTACTTCATAAGCCATGCGTTCTGTATTGCCTGTACCGGACCAAAAAATTACACCAATCATCTTGTACCTCCTAGGCCGTTCTTGCGACCAATGAACTAAATGTTTTTCCCAACATCAATTGAGTTTGACAAAATTCACGACATGCTTTGTAACACAAGAAAGAGCGTTGTGCATTTACCACATCATGGTAAACCTTCCACTCTCCGCACATTCGGTATCCCCCACCACGATAGGAAATAAAACATTTCACATCCTTTAATGGGTAACCTAGAAAAATGCCGATTTCATGTGGAAACTCAATGCTTACTTCCATACGATATCTAAGATGTTCGAGCATCTCCATAATGCTCATTCGATCATGATAACCGTAGGCTTTCAAAAATAACATCACCGCAGGTTGCCGTACATAGTCTCTTAATTGCTTCTCACGGAATACCAATAATAGTCTTCGCGCTTTACAACGACATAATTCAAAGAAGAACAATCCTTTTTCATTGAACGCTTTATTATACTCTATCAATACAAATTGGATTTGTTCATTCATGTCCCGTGGAATAGAAACCAAGTTCGATAGCTTAATACCTCGAATTGCCGGTGCACAATGATATCCAATGATATGGTCAATTGAATTCATCATAATAGTACCTGCCTGTTGCACATCGTTAGAATTTCCTCTAATGAGAATAATTCCTATAGGCTCATAGTACTCTTGATGAGAAAAATTGTCAAGAATAATTGATATATATTTTCAATAATTATTTATTATTTGGTATGTAATAAACCTTTAACTTTAGGGAATACAACACTATCATTAGCTTCGTCAACAGCAATTAAATGAGCATTTGGTCCTGTATATTTATCTTCAGAAATACTAATATGTAATATCTCATTATAAGAATTATTATTAGCTATACTTTTATATTTCAATGTGCCTTTATAGGCATTGCCTTGTTTTACTAATGGGTTTATTACCGTGAAAGTACCAAGTACAGGACTATCGCCATTGTTAATAGCCGCAGCTAATACTCCAAGAGATGAAGAATCTGTATTCAAATGTTTTGTTTCACTCATGCGACCAAATAATTGTTTACCTAACACAACATTCGCATAAACAGCATATTGCATTTCATTCTCATTTTTAATGTTTAATGTATATACGTCTGCAGAAGACGCGCCCAACCCAAGAAGTACAGACTTAATATCTTTTTTACCCTCCCCAGCAAACAACGCTTTAGGATTATTTTGATACATAGTAACACCTTCAGGCAATTTAACACCTTGATATGTTATAGTTTGACTTCTATTTAAAATGGACTTTATGTTTGCTGCAGAACCCGTAGCAGGCATAGATACCAACGCAGCCGCTACCGTAGCAAGTAGTACTATTTTTTTCATTTTTCTCCTCATGAAAGCATTAATATAATAAACTAGCAATACAACATCTAGAGATTAAAGCCAAACAATGGCTTAGGCTATTCTAAACATCTATTGTCATTAAAGTATTTATAGTAATAACCCAGTGTTAAAGAACCGCCCACCAAGGAGCGGTTCTTTAACATTATAGTAATATAAAATAAGCGTTATATTATTTCTTTTGTGCCTTAGCCCAACTATCGCGTAAACCAACAATACGGTTCATCACAATATGGTCTGAAGTACTGTCTTTATCAGTTACAAAGTAACCTTGACGCAAGAATTGGAAATGATCACCTGGTACAGTTGTAGCAAGACTTGCCTCACCTTTACTATGGAATACTTGTAAAGACTCATGATTAAAATCACCTAAGAAATCTTTGCCATCAGAATCTTCTTTGAGCAGGTAATCATATAAACGGGATTCAATATCTACTGCAGTAGATGCTTCAACCCAATGTAATGTGCCCTTAACCTTACGTGTACAACCGCTACCGCTCTTAGTTTCAGGGTCATATGTACAGTGAATTTCTGTAATATTACCATTTTCATCTTTAATAACATCAGTGCATGTAATGAAGTAAGCTCCTTTCAAGCGTACTTCTTTACCTGGTGCCAAGCGGAAGAATTTCTTAACTGGTTCTTCCATAAAGTCATTGCGTTCAATGTAGATTTCACGACCGAATACAACTTCACGGTTACCCAACTCTTCATTTTCTGGATTGTTTTCAACTGTGCAAAGTTCAGTTTGACCTTCTGGATAGTTCGTAATAATAACTTTCACAGGATCAATAACTACCATAGGGCGTGTAGCTTTGAGTTTCAAATCTTCACGGATACAGAACTCAAGCAAAGCAATATCAACAACGCTATCAGCTTTAGCAACGCCAATACGATCACAGAAGTCACGAATAGATTCTGGAGTATAACCACGACGGCGCAAGCCTGAAATAGTTGGCATACGAGGATCATCCCAACCAGCTACGAGACCAGCTTCAACAAGAGCACGCAATTTACGTTTGGACATAACCATTTTAGTTACATTCAAGCGAGCAAACTCAATTTGTTGAGGAATTTCAGTATCATCCCATTCCTCTAACACCCAATCATATAATGGCCGGTGAACTTCAAATTCTAATGTACAAATAGAATGCGTAATGCGTTCAATAGCATCTTCAATAGGATGGGCAAAATCATACATAGGGTAAATTTTCCACTCATTACCCGTATTATGATGCTCTGTATTTACAATACGATAAATAACAGGATCACGCATTACGATATTAGGATGCGCCATATCGATTTTTGCACGCAATACCTTTTCCCCATCTTTATACTTGCCAGCTTTCATTTCTTCGAAGAGCATCAAATTTTCTTCTACACTACGATCACGGTATGGACTATTGACACCAGGAGTAGAGAAATCGCCACGATTTTGTTTAATTTCATCTGCAGTTTGATCATCTACATAAGCTTTGCCAAGCGTGATTAATTTCTTAGCATACTCATACATTTGGTCAAAATAATCAGATGCATAACGTGGTTGTTCATTCCAATCAAATCCAAGCCATTTAACATCTTCCATGATGGAGTTTACATATTCGACATCTTCTTTTACAGGATTTGTATCATCAAAGCGAAGATTTGTTAAGCCATTGTATTGTTTACCAATACCAAAGTTGAGGCAAATAGATTTAGCATGTCCAATATGCAAGTAACCATTTGGTTCTGGTGGAAAGCGAGTCAATACACGGCCACCGTATTTGCCAGTTTCGTTATCTTTGTTGATAATAGCTTCAATAAAGTTAACAGATACAACTTCTTCAGGAGCTACATCTTTTTCAATGTCTTTATGTTCCAACGTTCTTACCTCCATAGGAAAAATATTCTTTTATTTTACCATATTTTGTATAAAACCGCATATCTTTTAATGTCTTCCACTTTTAGTCGAAATCAGTTAAATCAACGCCAGCCTTTTTAAGCTCTTCTAGCGCAGACTCTACATCCATTTGAGGTTTCTTATAATTTACTTCTTCATTTACACATGTTTTTAAAGGTTTCTTATAAACGCCGGCAATAATATTGTCTGCTGTCAAAATAGACATATCTAAACGAGTTCGATCTGTATAAGAACCAATATGTGGTACAATGAGGCAATTTTCTACATCTAATAATGGATGATCCACTGGTAATGGTTCTGGATCCGTTACATCAAGGGCTGCATAATCGATTTCACCCGTTTTAAGGGCATTGATAAGTGCCTCTGTATCTACTATAGGTCCACGACCAACATTAACAAATAAAGCGGTATTCTTCATTTTCTTGAAAAACGCTTCGTCACACATATGATATGTTTCATCTGTCAATGGAGCCATAACGCATACTACATCACTAATGGCTAATAAATCATCTAACTCCATATAAGTAGTCTTATGAATCTTATCATCCAAACGTTGATTACGATTATGATACACAACAGTCATACCAAACGCACGGGCACGTCGAGAAATGGATACGCCGATAGCCCCCATGCCAATGATACCAAGAGTGCGACGACTTAAATCAAAACCTTTAATATTAGAAGGTCTTTGAGCCCAACGACCGTCTTTTACAAAGTTAGCATTTTCTATAATACGACGACTAGCCGTGGCAATCAACGTAAACGCAAGTTCTGCTACCGTTTCATTGAGAACACCTGGCGTATTGCCATAAGGAATACCTGCCGCTGTTAGTTCATCAATATTTACATTATCATAACCTACGGCCGCTTGTGCTATAACCTTTAAATTTGGCGCATTCTTTACAAGATCACCATCTACATCTAAAGGTCGTACACACCACAAACCATCCGCATTAATGAGCCATTCCTTCAGTACCTCACGAGGCATCACTGTTTTTTCAGTCCATTGGCGCACATCTACATGCTCTTTTAAATATGCAATCGCATCTTTGCGAACCAGTCCATTTACTACTACTAGAGGTTTCTTTTCCATGTATATCCCTCCCTAAAAAATTCTATATATTATAATTATATTTTATACTAGAAAGCTAACGTAATACAACAAAAAGGAGTAAGGCCAAAACCTCACTCCTTTTATGTATAATTTAAATTTGAACTAGTTCAAATCTGCAGTACAGTTAGGACATTTAACTGCATTAATATTGATTTCAGATTTACAGAATTGACATTCTTTCGTTGCAGGTGCTTCTGCAACTTCCTCTTCTTTCGCGGATTTCATCATTTTAGCCAAACCACGAACCATCAAGAATACAACAAATGCCAAAATCAAGAATTGAATCAAATCAGTAATAAATGTACCATATGGCAATACAGATCCAGCTGCACGAGCTGTAGCAATATCAGCGCCAGCCATGAATGCATCTTTAGAACCTGTGCTCAATGGCAAATACAAATTACTAAAATCAATACCACCTGTGAATATACTGAGAACAGGCATGAATAGGTTGTTTACAACAGAATTAACCAATGCTGTGAAAGCAGCACCAATAATCATACCAATAGCTAGGTCCATCATATTGCCTTTGAAAGCAAATGCTTTAAAGTCGTTTAAAAAGTCTTTCATTTTCATACTCCTAGATACGTTTAATTGAGAATGCATTAATAACAGTACTAATCATAAAATAAAGATAAAAAGATGTCAAGAAATTTCGATGTAGTTTTTAAAATTTAGTTAATATAGTTTTTCATAATTCTATCTATTATTGTAATAAATCACGTATTATGCGTATTTTTTGCACCATATTTTCTATGCCTACACTCTAAAACGCTTTGATACATACTAGAAAATAGAGCCTAACCAAACTTTGGTCAGACTCTATTAATTAGAAGTATTAATGTATTGTTCCATTAACCTAAACCTAGTGAAAGAAGTTTAGCACGCTCTATTACTGCAATAAATGCAGGTGGTATCATGGAAGCATCTAAGAATTGACTAATACGACGCCCTACAATTACCCCTTTATTGGCATAGAACCAAGAGAAGTAATAAATATGTAAATCATCTAACTTACGATCCGAAATATTCGATAAACATCGTTGTACAATTTGACTTTTAGTAATACCTAGTTTCGCATAACCACGACGTGCCATGTCCTTTGTTACCATTGGCCGAGCATCATCAATAATATCCTTGATAATGGCATCCATTATGGAACGCTTGTGCATCGCAAGCAAATACGATACAAAATCCATTTCAAAACAAATTTCTTGTGTGTAAAATATATTGCTATGTGCTTTTGCATACTTTCCCTCTACATCTCGATCATAGAGAGCTACTGTTGGAATAGAGAATCTATTAAATAATTTTTGTAATTTACTAATAGAAGACTCTCCTCGGGCATTGATAAGACAGATGCCAAAGTAATCAAAATCTACCCCCAATCGTTTACCAAAACCTGCAAAGCTACCGTACTCTGTCTCTCCTTCTACAATGATAATACACCGAGCGTAGAGCGCCTCCTTAGCCTCTGGAAAATGCATAATCAAATGTTTCTCTACCTCTTTAGGGAAGTTAAACGTAACCCCACAAGCTGCACAGACCATATTATTTTCATCCCGATAAAGGCGAATAATGTGCCGATAATCATCAACAAGCGCATCTGTACTATGTGTAACTACAAAAAGTTGTCCTAACAATCCATCAATTTTAAATACATCTCGCAACAACGATAAAAACTCTTCATTTTCATTAGTTGCAATTTGGCGGTAATAATTGAGCACAGCCCGTTGCAAATAAGGGCTTAAATGTAGCTCTGGCTCATCCACACTGATAAAGATTGGTAAAAACTTGCGACCCTTTCCATCATATACAAGTAAAGCTTCTAGATTTGTAGTCGCACTACTCACCTTCATATAGATTTGAGCTAAAATTTTAAGAGCCACAGCCATTATTAAACGCACATTATCAGCAGAATACTTGCGTTCTATAGCAGAAGATGTAGACAACACCTCTATAAGGTGTTGAATATTGAGCATACAATAGGGATCTAAATCCTTGCGTAAACTGACAATTTCACGCTGCAAATCATCAGTCGCCATTTCTAATCGAGATACATAAGCTTGTAAGAGATGTCCTAATTCAATATATACAGCAGAGGGTATAGAAAATAGCTCTTGCTCTGATGTATCGCGATGACACACATATAAGGCATGACGAATCATAGATAACGCCATAGGTTCAATCCCTGCATCAGTGACTCTGTATAATCGTGGATATACCTCTTGTACAACTTGTTCAAGTCGTAAACGGTAGGTGGGGCCTTCATCAGCAGTATACATGCTTTTATAATTTAACTCACCTAAAGATATTTCAAAATCAATGCGGATAGGCTTGTTTACATCCGTGAAATCACTTTCAATGAACCCATGGCACTCCATGATAATTTCTAAGAGATCTAGAAAATTAGACTTACCTACTGCATTCTCACCGACAAAGTAATTAATATCATTGTGAAAGCTTAGTGTTACATCGGCTAAGTTCCTATAGTTTTCAATATGCATCCATTTTATATACATAGCTCCTCCGTCTGTAGCTACTTTCAAAATGAAAGAGCTCTAGTATATTTCATTACCACAAATCACTAACTAATACCCTTGTATTATCTCTTTTATGTAAAAAGGTGCTAATCACGAATGTAATCAGCACCCCACTGTCATATACAATCTGATATTGTATATATTCGACATTTATTTGATTTTATCCTCTATGACCTTGCCCTCTCTTAATGGACCACTCTGTTCTTTAAGACGCGCCAACATAACAGAAGATATAAACATGGCAATACCAGCACCCACTGTGGCTATGGATAAACTTTCACCAAAGATCAAGAACCCGTAGAAGGAACTAATAAATACGCCAACGTATTGCAAGAATTGAGCCACTACAGCATTGGTCGTAACAAAGGCTCCGGTCAAGAAAAACTGAGCCACTACACTAATACCACCGATAGCAAAGATAATTAGCCAGTCTGTACCTTGAGGCATAACGAGCTGTTCTGTAGTGACGAGGCCCGCAATCATACCAGTAATCATAAAATAGGCCATAATTTCAAAATTACTATGTTGTCCGCGTTTACTAATAGTTCGTATTGTCGTATAAGCCGCCGCAGCTAGAGCAGCACCTAAAATTGCTACCAAGGCATACCAAGAAAATGATTCATAACTAAAAGGATTTACCATTACTAAGACAGCAATCAAAATAACTCCGAGCCATTTGCCAGCCCCTTTAGGTATCGATTCCTTCAGAAACAGAGCACTAAAGATAAAAACAAATATTCCTGTCGTCTGAAATAGAATTGTTGCATCAGATAATTTTATGTGTACCAAAGCAATAAAATTACAGACCATACCAAAACCGCCGTATAGGCCACGCATGACAAGGAGCCCCCGATCCTCTTTTGAAAATCGGATTCCCTTCACATACATGATAATGAGCACCGCAACAGTCCCAAAGAATCCACGGGCAAAAGCGATCTCCCCAGGTGGAATATTCGTCCCCAACAGTTTTACGAATACATTCATCGTACTAAACAAAAGTGCAGATAACAATGCATATATAAGGCCCTTTTTAGCCATAGCCCCTCCTATAATTATATTTCTCTATATAATTATAAACCCATATTTCTATAAATAATGGATACATCAATACATACTAACAAAATTCCATATCATATATGATGAATGTTAATTTAATGAGAAAATGAATTAAATTGGTTAATCAATAAAAAATGGTTACTCAATAAGAAACATATAGATATGCCGCCCTTCTAATGAAAGGCGGCATTGTATTATTTAGAGAATGTATCTACAAAATCTAAGATTTCTTGTTTCATATTCTCTTTGTCGATTGCTTTTGTAAAGCGCAATGGTTTGGATTGTAAGGCTTCCAATTGTTTAGGGAAGGCAACACCCGTTACAGTAGAGATATTATCTAAGCTTTCATAAGGAGTCTCGCCTACCTTGATATCCAATGCCTCACAGATTGGTGTAGGGAATTTAAATGGATGTGCTGTAGATGCAATCACTGTATGACGAGCGCCATCTTCAGGATGTTTCTCCAACTCCTTCATATAGGCCCCCATAGCAACCGCCGTGTGAGGATCCATTACATAACCGTAAGAATTGTATACTTGTTCAATGATTGCTTTCGTTTCTTCATCATCCACATAGGCACCAGCAAAATCAGTCTTAATACGTTTGAACTCTTCTTCATTAACAGTTAATTTGCCTGTTGCTTTAAGATCTTTCATCCATCCTGCTGTACGTTCGCTATCTTCACCAGAAATATAATATAAGAATCGTTCAAAGTTAGAGGACTCAAGAATATCCATAGATGGAGAAATCGTCGTATAGAATGGGCGGTTCATATCGTAGGTACCGTTTTCAAAGAAGTCAGTAAGTACGTTGTTTTGATTGGACGCACAAATCAATTTGCCGATAGGAATCCCCATTTTTTTAGCATAGTAAGCAGCCAAAATATTACCGAAGTTACCAGTTGGAACTACAACATTGAAAGCTTCGTCTTCATGGATTGCACCTTGTGCAACCAGTTCAGCATAGGCATTTACATAGTAAACTACTTGTGGAGCTAAACGACCAATATTGATAGAGTTCGCACTAGAGAACATAACCCCTTTTTCAGCAACCTCTTCTGCAGTTACTTTATCAACAAAGAGACGTTTCAAGAATTGTTGCGCATCGTCAAAGTTACCATGAATGGCTGTGACATTGACATTCGCCCCTTCTTGTTTTTGCATTTGTTCCGCTTGCATAGGACTAACGCCATCAGTTGGGTAAAATACCTGAATATGAGTGCCAGGTATATCCTTGAAGCCTTCAAGAGCTGCTTTACCAGTATCACCAGAAGTAGCCGTTAAGATAAGAACTTCTTTTTTCTCACCTTCCGCCTCTTTAGCTGCCACTAACAAATATGGGAATAAGGACAACGCCATATCTTTGAAAGCTTGTGTGCGGCCATGGAATAGTTCCAATACGGAAACCTTTTCCAATAAAGAGTGTAATGGTGCAATATCACGGGTGCTGAAATTAGCATCGCAGTAAGCAGAATTAATCATTTCATTTAAATGAGCTTCAGAAAAGCATGGAAACAACTTTGCTAAAACAACGGCTGCTACTTCTTGGTAGTTTTTATCTTTCACATCATTATAAGTTAAGCAGTTTGTAGGGAATAAAGATGGTACATATAGGCCACCATCCTCTGCCAATCCGTGCAACAATGCATATGTTTCATTTACCGCAACGGTACCGCGGGTGCTAGTATAATTCATAGAATACCTCATTTATAACTACAATGGATTTTTACGAGTTTAATAGATTTATTATAGCATAAAAGCGCCCACTTGGGGCGCTTTCTATAGAATTATATAATAAATTTTAATCTTGTAGATAGAACTAAACATTACTAGCTAATTAGATAAATGTTTAGTCTCCACCATCAATTAGAAATCGATTATAGTTCACCTTCTGCAATAGCATCCAATGTATCAAGAGACGGAATGAAAAATAGCATGCCCGTAATAGGCTTAGAATAATCAAGCAATTTATCATTTTGTGTAAACATATTGGTAAGCATTGTTTTGGTCACATCCCAGTAACGAGCATAACCTATAAAGTATGTGCCTCGAACACCTTGACCAGGTTGAGCAAATGGAACATTCATACGAACGATCTTATGTTCTTCATCATCACGATTGTCTTGAGCCACTACATTGTGAGCTGCCGGGTCTTTTTCGTCATCCTCTAATTCGATATCACTAAATTTGCGGCGGCCAATGAATTTCTCTTGCATTTCTGTAGGAAGTGCACGCCATGCATCAAGATCATGTTCATATTTCTGTGCAAATGCATAAGAGCCATTAGTAAATTCAGGATCTTCATCTCCAATAACGCCCCACTCTACAGCCTCTTGGCCAACAGGGTTTTCCGTACCATCAACGAAATCAATAATCGCACGACCTTGTTCGTAGTGGAAGCCATGGGTTTCATCTACAACAGATGTAATAGGGCGTAAGAACTCCATAATTTGATCTACTACAGTATACGTAACAGATTCATCATTAGAGCGGACATGCAAAAATAAGTCAGCTGCTACAGCGGGTACATCTTGTTTATCACCTTTTATGCCTTCGAAGTCTTCTAACTCTTTTGGTACCGGTGCATTAGGGAACAAATAATCCCATGCCTTACGGCTAAAGCCAAAGGCAATGCCCAAACCTTCCCCATTAGCGCGAATACTAACAGAACGTTTAATGGCTTGAATACGATCTGCCATATCTTGAATCACTTCAAGCTCTGCCTCATGATCTTTACGGTTTAATAACAAAGTGGTGAAGTTGACACTTTGGCCAGCATCTTTATACACATCTTGTGTTCTAGAAACATCTACTGCCATTTGGTACCTCCTAGTGAGAAAACTATTATAAAACCATCATAAGCTATTATAGTTTTACTGTCTATAAAATATATTATATTGTATCAATACTATATTCAATTAATATCAAAGTTTATAAACTTAATTAAATCAATGACTACTCGTTTGAGAAAAATAGGATTAAACCACAACGTATTTTAACCATGTAAATAACTATATAAAGGCTAAAAAGATATGTAAAAAGCTAAAAGAAAAATATTTACACAAAAAAAGAACTCACACAAAATGTGAGTTCTTTACTCTGGTGGACCACCAGGGGTTCGAACCCTGGACACCCTGATTAAGAGTCAGGTGCTCTGCCAGCTGAGCTAGTGGTCCATGACATGAATAATTATATGCTTATTTTATAGGAATGTAAAGAAAATTTATTACACTCCTATAAAATATCAACATTCATATTATTAATATTGTAATACCCAATCCTTCATAATATTACAGGCCTCAGTAGGGAGTAGATCACTAGTCCCTACGCAGTTTTCACCACTATATAGTTGAAGCACACTATGAGTGCGACTTACTTCTTTTACAATAACATTCGTCAAATTAGACTTAGGAACGCTAAACTGTAACCCATAACGACCAAAATAAGTAAATACGGTTTCTTGTGTATTGTATTCTATATGGACTTGAAGCATCTTGCCTCCAGGCCAGCATGATTCAACATTCTCCTTTGATCTAGGCTTTAAAAAATCAAAAAATCCCATACTACCCTCCGATTCGCCACATTGGACGCTCAGGTTGATCCATACCTATACCATCATGTCGTTCTTGTTTTCGTTGCAAAGCACGTTCAATATGATTAGCTAAGTCCTTTATAGATACACCTTTGCGTACGAGTGATACGAGATCAGCCTCATCATCTCGCAACAAGCACAATCGCATTTGACCGTCAGATGTAAGACGTACACGATTGCAAGTGTCACAATAGCTATGAGACATAGAGAATATAAAGCCTACAGCCTTACCACTAGGTAGTGCCAAATATGTAGCAGGACCAAAGCCATAAACAGAATGAACCTCTGTGAGAGATCCGCCACTAACGCGTTCTAGTTGTTCCTTCCATTCATCAAAGGTAGGCCCATGAAAGGCATCACCTTGGAACGGCATGTATTCAATAAATCGCCAAACAACAGGCCATTTTTCAACATATTGTAATAAAGATTTAACTTCATCATCGGACCAATAACGAGATAAAACCGTATTAATCTTAACGGATTTAAAGTTAGCATTAATAGCACTACGTATACCGTCGAGGACGGACTCCAACTGTCCCGCTTTACCAACACAGGTGGCAAAAGCTTCAGTTTCAAGAGAGTCCAAACTAATATTCACACGATTCAAGCCAAGTTTTTTTAACCGTTGCGCTCGTGAGGCTAATAAACTACCATTGGTAGTCATAGAAATATCTTCAAACCAACCTGTTTCTTTAATACGACCTAGTAACTCTTCGATATGTGGATAGAGCAAAGGCTCACCGCCTGTGAGGCGTACTGCCTTCACACCAATATGATGGAAGGCCCCTAATATATTCATCCATTCATCAACAGATAATAGTTGTGTTTGACTTTGAGGAGTAATTTCTGCAGGTCGGCAGTAGGGACAACAAAAATTACACGCATCTGTCAACGACAGACGTACATATTCAATTGTACGGCCCCATGCGTCTTTCATAATACACCTCGTTTACCAACTCAAAATTATTTAATAATAGATACTTCATCACCTACGCGAATCGTACCGTTTTTAAGAACCTTACCAAAGATACCTTGTGTAGGCATAATGCAAGAACCAACTTGTTTCATGATTTCGCAACCATGATGGCATTCCTTGCCAATTTGAGTAATTTCAAGAATAACATCAGTCCCTACTTGTAAGTGAGTCCCTACAGCTAATTCATAAAGAACCATACCTTCTACTGTAATGTTTTCAGCAAAATCACCAGGTTTTACATCTGCCCCTTGTGCCCGCATATGTTCAATACTAGCGATACCAAGTAAGCTGATTTGGCGGTGCCAATTTCCTGCATGAGCATCTCCCTCCATCCCATGATCTACAATGAGATTGGCGGATTCAATATTATGTTTTTTTTGCCCTTTTTTCTCACTAATGGAGATAGCAATAATCTTTCCGTCTGCCACGTGCCCCTTCCCTTCTTATAGGAACATTCCATATACATAACTTTTTATAAACACTTAATTGTAAATCCAGACTGTATTCCTATTTTATGAAAGTATCACAAAATAGTTCTACAATTATCTATATATTATAACATAGTATTCATACATTTTCCCTGTGAATTTAATCACTAAAAAGAACTCTATTCTATAGGAATAGAGTTCTCGTATGTATTATTTAGCGACGACCCATTTCTTGAATTTCATCGCCATGATTAACACCATTGAGTAATAAGTTAAGCAAGATTGCCGTAATACTACCAAAGGTAATGCCAGATTTTAAAATAATTTGTGCCCAATCAGGGAAATTAGCATAAAAGTTCGGCGCCGCAATAGGGATCATAGCCACTCCAATACTAATCGCCACAAGCATCAAGTTATGATTACCATCAAAACTAACCTTGCCAAGAGAGCGGATACCACTGGCAACAATCATGCCAAACATAGCAATGCCAGCACCACCGAGTACTGCATTTGGAATACTAGCAACAATAGCGGCTAACTTAGGGAATAAACCTAACAAAATTAAGATTACTCCAGATGCAGCTACTACAAAACGACTTTTAACACCTGTAACCGCAATAAGTCCTACATTTTGAGCAAAGGCTGTATATGGGAAACTATTAAGAATTCCCCCTATTAAAGTAGAGATACCATCGGCACGAATAACAGAGGCTAATTCTTTTCGACCTATTGGCTTATCCACAATTTCACCAATAGCAATACTATCACCTGTCGTCTCTACCATAACAACGAGCATGACGATAATCATAGATAATACAGAAGCCCAGTCAAAGGTTGGCAAACCAAAATAGAATGGTTCAATGAAAGCAACCCATTGAGATCGACCAACTTCATCAAAATTAGCAACACCCATTGCAAAGGCAATTGCTGTGCCTGCGATCAAGCCTATTAATACAGAAAGATTACTTAAGAAACCTTTAGCAAACTTGTATACAAAGACAACAATTAAGAACGTAAGAAATCCAAGTCCTATGTTCGTATAACTTCCAAATTCTGGATTTCCTACACCACCCCCCATCCAATTAATGGCAACTGGCATCAAATTAATCCCAATAAGAGTAATTATTGTTCCCGTTACAACAGGGGGAAACAGTCGAATTAGACGGCTAAAGAATAGAGCTACTATAAAAGTAAATAGACCTGCTACAATAATGGCACCGTAAATGGCAGTCATACCATGCTGTGCCCCAATCATAGTCATAGGTCCGACAGATGCAAAGGTAACACCTTGGATCATAGGAATACGCCCACCTATATTACCGAAGCCTAATGTTTGAATTAAGGTCGCAATGCCGCAGGTAAACAAGTCTGCTGTAATAAGTCGAATCAAGTCCTCCACCGGTAAATTCATCGCCTGTGCCACAATAATCGGTACCGCAACAGCTCCAGCATACATAGCAAGTACATGCTGTAAACCAAAGGCAAAGAGCTGTGGTATGGGCAGCATGCTATCGACCGTATTCATTTGTTTTTGATCTGTCATAATGTCTCCTACATAAAATCTCGAAATATCACCCGTTTATTTTACACTATCGTTCGGATTTTAACAATACAAAAAAGAGAGTCTATTATTTTATATGTATTAATAGGCTCTCTTTATATTATTTCCCGAACTTTTATAGTTTGCTCGGTTATATTATTGGATTTATATTATAATCTCTTATTATTCATATAACCCTATGATAGACGACTCTTTAACATCAAGATCTTTTTCAATGGCATACATCTTAGATGTTAGTTCTGCTACAAAACTTTCATCTTTAATACCAGATAAATTAATACGCACATTCAAAAAAGCTGATTTCACCGCAGCACGCGCATTAATAGCAGCAATAATACCATCTGTAATAAGGTTTTGATTCCCCTTACGAGAGGCTAGTTCTGCTAAATCAAATATTTGATTCGCTAATTCTCCAATCTCAAAAGGTACCATAGCCGCATCTTTGTAAGCTTGTTGAATAGCAGCTGTACGCGCAGCCTTTTCTTCATCTGTATTCTTTGGCAATCCTAAGGCGTTCATAAAGATGTTAAATACATCTGCATCAGCTTGAGATAATTCGAGCATGCGCTCGCGAATCGCTTCTGCTTTAGCTTGAAGCTCCTCCATTTCGGTCTGAACCGCTTCATAACCTTTTTTACCAAATGTAAGGTTTGCTACCATTTCTGCTAAAGCCGCACCTGTTGCGGCAGTTAGTGCTGCAATAGCACCACCACCTGGTGTTGGCTCTTTAGATGCAGTAGCAGCCACAAAATCTATCACTCGTTGTTCCACTAATTTCATAACAAGGCCTCATGTAAAAGCGATAACAAGATATGTCTTGTTATCGCTTTGTAATTACTATAAAAATCTACAAATATTGAACACAATAAAAATATAACTAATTATAGCAGACACTATAAATCTCCAGTTAAGAAACGTTCTACTATAAACAATATCTATTAAAATAAGCCTTTAATTGTGCCGTCTGCTTCAATATCCATATTAAGAGCAGCAGGACGTTTAGGAAGACCTGGCATTACCATTACATCACCTGTACGACATACAATAAAGCCTGCCCCATTGGCAACACGAATATCGGATACAGTAATAGTGAATCCTGTTGGAGCCCCTAATAATGCTGGATTATCAGATAAGGAATATTGCGTTTTCGCCATACATACAGGCAAACGATCCAGTCCCCAATCTGCTAATTGTTTAATTTGCTTTTTGGCTTTGTCCGTAAAGATAACTCCATCGCCACCATAAATAGTTTTAACGATTTTATTAACTTTATCCTCTAAACTATCTTCCAAATCATATACGAATTTAGGTGCTGGCTTAGGGCCTTCAAGTAACTCTACAACTTTTTTCGCCATATCAGTGCCGCCTTCGCCGCCCTTTTCCCAACATTCATTAAGCTCTACAGGCACGCCAAACTCATCACATAGGCGAGTCAACTCAGCAATTTCTGCATCTGTATCGCTAGCAAATTTATTGATTGCCACTAATACAGGCACATTGAAATAACGCATGTTTTCAATTGCTTTTTGCAAGTTACTGAAACCTTTAGTTATGGCTTCAACATTTTCTGTATTCAACTCTTGTTTTGGTACACCACCATGCATTTTAAGAGCTCGTAATGTAGCTACGATGACGATTGCATCAGGGAAAATATCGCCGTATCGGCATTTAATATCAAGGAACTTTTCAGCACCCAAGTCAGCGCCAAAACCGGCTTCCGTAACTACGATATCACCAAGCTTAAGTCCTAGTTTTGTAGCTACAATGGAGTTACAACCATGAGCGATATTGGCAAAGGGACCACCGTGAACAATAGCTGGTGTATGTTCCAATGTCTGTACAAGATTCGGCTTGATAGCATCTTTCATAAGGAGAGCCATTGCCCCTTGGCAACCAAGTTGATGAACATAAACAGGATCACCTGCTAAGTTACAACCGATAACGATGCGACCAAAACGTTCTTTCAAATCTTCTAAATCCTTAGCTAAGCAAAGAATAGCCATGATTTCAGAAGCTACAGTAATCATAAAATGATCTTCCCGAGGGAATCCACATACTTTGCCACCAAGAGCCACCGTCACATTGCGAAGAGCACGATCATTCATATCCAGAACACGAGTCCATGATAATTGACGCAAGTCAATTTGCAATTCATTGCCTTGATGGATGTGATTATCAATCATAGCGGATAATAAATTGTTAGCCGCTGTAATAGCATGCATATCACCTGTAAAGTGAAGATTGATGTCATCCATAGGTACAACTTGAGCATAACCGCCACCTGCTGCACCACCTTTAATCCCAAAAACAGGTCCTAAGGATGGCTCACGTAATGTAGCAATTGCATTTTTACCGATTTTTTGTAAACCTTGTACGAGACCAATGCTCGTTGTAGACTTACCTTCCCCTGCTGGTGTTGGCGTAATCGCTGTGACTAGCACTAACTTACCATCTGGCTCAGATTCTAAACGACGAATAGCATCAAAAGAAATTTTAGCTTTATAATGACCATATTGTTCAATGTCATCAGGTGTTAAACCACATTTATTGGCAATAACCTGAATCTTTTCCATTCTATTCTGTTGGGCAATCTCAATATCGCTTAACATAAAGCCTCCTCGGCACCATGGCCAGCTCAAAAACTATATAACAACTATGAAACCACATTCAATGTCTACTGTAGATGTATATTTGTACAACTACAGTAATCTATTATATATGAAAGTAGCCCTTATGTCTAATCAATTCTTACCTATCTATACATTATATTAACTTATTACTAAAATATTCTCTCCCAATAGTACAAAAATAAAACCGCCACCTATGGTGACGGTTTTGTATGACTAACCTTTATATAATTATGGGTTAAACGGGAACAAAATCGGTAACAACACTAAAGATACAATTGCAGATACTACAATTAACGGTACGCCTGCTTTTACATAGTCTTTAAAACTATACCCAGCTACATTATATACCATAGTATTTGCAGGCATCCCTATAGGTGTACCATACGCAAGAGAGCTAGAAATTACGATGGCAACAAGAATCGCTTTAGGATCAAAACCTAATTGAGATGCTAGAGACAATCCGATTGGAGCTAGCAATGCAACATCTGCTGTATTGGACATGAAGTTTGTCATAAATACAGATAGGAAGAAAAGTACCGCTAATAATGCCAATGGATTAGGTGTATCCCCCAAAGCATCAACAATAAGATTTGCAATATATGCACCTGCCCCAGATTTTACCATTGCTGTGCCAAGAGCTAAGGAACCTACAAATAATAAAATAGTCTTCATATCAATAGACTTAACTGCTTCGTTTTCGGTAATAACTCCTGTCGCTACGATAACAAGTGCGCCTACCCAGGCACTAACCGCTAAGGATACGCCAATTTGTTTTTCAAAAATCATAGCAGCGATAGTCAACACCAATACCAAACCAGCTACCCATTTTTTCCAAACTGGAACATGACTGAAATCAGCATTTTTTTGATAGTTTGGATCAGGTTCACGCGTTGGAACTTCAGGTAAGAATCTTTTACCAATGAATGCATAGAATAAAGTACCTACGATAAGCATAGGTAAACCTACTTCACCATAAGCAAAGAAACTAAAGGATCCAAGGCCGGCTTCTTGCAAATTAGAATTTGCAATCATATTACCAGGAGAGCCAATCATAGAAATATTCCCCCCCATAGCAGCGGCAAATACGATTGGCATTAAGAATTTAGTTTGGTTAAAACCACCCTTTTTGCAAATACCAATAACAACAGGAATCATAACCGCTGCAGTACCTGTATTAGATAAGAAGCCAGACATAATACCTGTAAGCATCATAATAGCAATAATAAGGATAGTTTCATTTTTAGCAAATTTATTAACAACGTTACCAACATCAACAGCTACACCTGTTTCAAAGAAAGCAGCGCCGATAATAAACATAGCAATAAACAAAATAACATTAGAGTCAACGAAACCTTTAAAAGCTTCCGCTGCAGTTAATACACCAGAAAGATGTAATCCAACGGCCACAATCATAGCCGTAATAGACAATGGAATTTTCTCCAATGCAAACATTACGATTGCAAATACAAGAAATCCCAGTGTAATAGCAATACTATAATCCATGAGAATTCCTTTCATGGTAGTCATACTCTTATAGTATATCTATATGAAGATACGCTGTAAATCACAAAACAATATTATTAATAATTATTTCTCATATAGATATATTTACAAGTTATGAAGTTATTCATAATATAAAGAAATCGCTATTCTTATCTTATTATTTGATGAAACCTACGTGTTTATATATTTCGTCTAATATTTCATCTTTTTTCTTATTATATTCTATTTTCTTTTCTTCAAAGTAGTTATTACCGTCTGCATCAATGGATACGATAAGCGGACCAAATTCTTTAACCTTAAAAGTCCACAAAGTCTCACACATACCTAATTCACGCCAATTAGCAGATTCTACTTTTTCGACTTCTGTAGCAGCAAGAACCGCATTACCTGCAGGGAACACACAGTGTAGTGCACCAAAGTCTTTGCAGGCACGTGCTGTTTCAGGACCCATGCCACCTTTACCTACAATGAGACGTACACCTGTCTTTTTAACAAATTCATATTCGTATTTTTCCATCCTCATAGATGTAGTAGGTCCTACAGATACAACTTCAAATTCATTATCGCTTAAAGTACGAATAATTGGACCTGCATGAAGTATAGCCCCATCTTTAACATCAACCGGTAACGTTTTACCTTCTTCTACCACACGACGATGCCCCATATCACGACAGGTTGTAATATGCCCAGTCAAATAAATCACATCGCCTGGCTTAATGCCTGCTAAATCAGATTGTTGAATAGGTGTAGTTAATATTTTCTTAGCCATTATAATGTCACTCCTTTATGAGATTTAACTGTGCAATTACCATCCTTGTCAAATACGAGATCGCCGCGACGATGATTCCAACAACCTACACTAACAGCACAAGAAATAACAGATGGATGACGTGTACCATGTTCAATGTTCACACCTAAAACAGTTTTATCCCCACCCATACCTTGAGGTCCAATACCAATCTTATTAATTCCATCTTCTAACAATTGTTCCATATAAGCCGCTTTTTCATTAGGTGCTTTTGAAGATACAGGGCGCATTAATGCTTTTTTAGATAATCCAGCAGCGGTATCAATAGTTGTAGCAATCCCTACACCTACCAATAGTGGAGGACACGCATTCAATCCATAGCTTGTCATCAAATCAAGAACAAACTTAGCAATACCTTCATAGCCTTCGCCTGGCATCAATGTTTTACCTGACCCTGGCAAGGAACACCCGCCACCAGCCATATAAGGGAAGATTTCTACATCATCACAACCAGAAATGATATCCCAGTGAATATAAGGTGCAGTGAGGCCAATATTTTTACCAGTATTAAACTCATCAAAAGTTTCTACACAGTTCAATCGTAATGGAGCCTCTTGTGTAGCCTTATAAGTTGCTTCTCTTAGAATATCTTCTAATTCTCCTAATAAGGGATAATTAGATCCAACCTTTACCCAAAATTGTAATACACCAGTATCTTGACAAGAAGGACGATTAAGCTGAGCTGCTAAATCCATATTATGTTGCATTGTTTCATAAATAGATTTGGCCATAGGATTTTTTTCATCCTGTGCCAATTCATGAATTTTTTCTTGTACATCATCAGGCAATACCTTTGCCATATAAGAAATGAAATTAGCTATCTTATTTGTCATTTCTTGTACTTGTTGTTCCTTCGTACTCATCGCAAACCTCCAAAAAGACTTCAATATTTAAGACGTGATTATTTCTGTTTCGGAACCTTAGCTCCTTTCGATGATTCTATTCTACTCTTTTTTCAGTATATAACTATCCAATTTACAAGTTGATTTTTATTGGTGAAAGTCTGTCAAACACATACAAAATTTCCTTAATTATTTTCTTTTAACCCATTAAAAATATACAATTTCACCTATATGATTATAAAAAAAAGAGCACTACCATCAGAACGTAGTGCTCTTTCACCATATATTTTAATAGGATTAACAAATATACAAAATCACCTATACCTAATAATTGTATATCCACCTAATTTAATTTTCAAAATCATGAAATTATAGCTAATTACAAGTTATTATAAGAATGAAAATTATGATTGTAATCTTTTTACAACCATCTCAAGTTGGTCTCTAACATCCTGTAACTTTTGATTAGCCTCATCTAATCTATTCTTATCGATAGAGACATCTTGATAGGGTAAGTAAGTTTGTAAAATGTCTATAATATCTTCTTCCTGAGTAGAAATAATTTCCTTCCAATCATGTAATTTTGTCTTACGCCCCATCTCTTTTGCTTGCTTTCTATATTCAGATGGTGTTGTATGGAAATGTTTCTTGAAGGCCACATTAAAGGCTTTAATATCTGCAAAGCCACAACTACTTGCAATATGTGCTACTCCATCTTCAGAGTTAGCTAAACGAACTGTAGCCTCTCGTAATCTCAACCGCAACAAATACTCTAAAAAGGAAACCCCTAATTGGCGTTTAAAAAATTGAGATGTATAGTTCACATTATAACCGCCTATTTTAGCAATATCTTCTAACTCTATCTTCTGCTTATAGTTTTCATCAATATAGGCAATCATTTTATCAAAGGTAGCTACAGTCATATCAGCAGGCTTTGTATGTATAGGGATAGTCTTAACCGCATCAATTTCACGATATATATCACTCGTCATGGCTAAAAAGTGACTCTCCAACCATAATTGACGATCAGGACTTTCACTATTCACCATTAACAACATCATTTGTGCCGCAAGATAACGTAAGGACGTAAAGAATTCATTATCCCTATTAGTTTTATCTGAGCGCAATACAAATTGGTACATGCCGAAGTTAGGATCAAAGTATTGGAAAAACTCCTTACTCACATGAATAACAAGAGCTGTTGTATCCTCCTCTAAGGCCAACGTAGCATGACCTACTTGAGGGGAAATAATAATGGTATCAAGAGGTTCCATTGTAAAAACCTCACTATTACAACTCATGTCGATTCTGCCCTTTAACAAGATCAAGACTTCAACGCCACTGTGCCAGTTGTAATGATATGTACTAACCTTATATATATCACTATTGAAATCTATATGATTGTGTTTATAGGTATAGTGAAAGTAATCCATAACAACGTAATACCCCTCATAAAATCAAACAAATACCTCTCAATTATTTACATAAAAAATGCACCCCTTATTAATCAAAGGGATGCATTCATTATGATATATATAATTAATAACGGTCAACAGTAATCTTATTTTATATATTAATAAATTATAGTTTTATGCTTCTATAGCATTATATATCTATTCTTAAAATTACATAACCGCTGTAATAGCCGCTGCTAAACCAAAGAAGATACCTGGTGCATTGGCTAATGCTACTGGAATATCTCTATGTTCTTTAAACAAACCATACGCTACCCATAATGTACAGTTGATTGCAGCTACAAGTGGTTGAATCCAATCACCAGTACCTGGATGTGCAAGGTTATGCATGATTTGTGGGAAATAAGATACATACATAGCTACAGCAGTAACAGTTGCAACTTTACCTACGTTTTCCATAAATTTTACTTGATTCATATATCCTCCAAAATTATAACTTACTAATTTTTTTACTCCTGATGAGATATATTCTACTCAGTTTAGTGAATATAACTATCCAAATTAAAAGATAATTTTTATATTAAAATCAACGAAAAAAGATAGATTTCTCTCGATTTATTGTATTTTGGGACTATAACAATATATAAATTCACCCGGAAAATACATATAAAAAAGCACTACTTATCAACAGTAGTGCTTTTTCAATAACTTTATAGGGTTTTTTGATATAGAAATTTACCCAATTCTAATCTTTCTATATGTGTCATAAATTCATCAAAATAATTTGCTTACCAAACTCTTATCACAAGAATATAGCTACTAAAAGAATTAGCTACTATAAGAATTAGTTACTATAAGAATCTAGTTGCCATAGAGATATAACAAAATACCTTTATAAATCCTTTACTACATCTGCTAACTTTTCTTTCAAAGATTCCAATTTTTTGCTCATAAATTCCAATTCACTCTTAGCTCGGGAATCATCTTCATACGACAAGAATGAATGCAATACATCAAGAACATCTTGATTGTCTACAGAAATAATTTCTTTCCAATCTTGTAAGACGGTTTTACGCCCAATGCTTTTGACTTGCTTACGATATTCTGTGGGAGTCATATTAAAGTGTTTTTTAAAAGCCACATTAAAGGCTTTCACATCTGCAAATCCACAATCGCTTGCAATTCTTGCGACAGCCTCATCCGTACCAGCTAAGCGAACAGTAGCGTCACGGATTCTTAACCTCAATACATACTCAACAAATGAAATCCCCATTTGCTTTTTAAAGAACTGAGATGTATAGGCAACATTATAGCCCCCAATTTTTGCAATATCTTCCAACTCTATTTTCTGCTCATAATGCTCATCAATATAGGCAATCATTTTATCGAACGTTGCGGGTTTCATATCACCAGGTCTAGCATTTTCATGAACCTTTTTAATGGGATCAAACTCTCTAAATACATCCCCAGCCAACGCTAAGTAATGATGCTCTATCCACATTCGATGTACCGGGCTTTCACCTTTAGTCATCAATAACATCGTCATAGCTGCATGATGCCGTAAGGTTGTAAAGAATTGATTGTGACGAGTACTATTATCTGAACGCAATACAAATTGATAGGCGCCAAAATCTGGATCATACTGTTGGTAAAATTCATTTCCTACATGAATGACAAAGGCAATGACATCCTCTTCCAGAGCTAATGTGGCATGTCCCACTTGAGGAGAGATAATGACCACATCAAGTGGTTCCATCGTAAATGTCTCACCATTACAACTCATCTCCATTTGGCCTTTTAATAAAATAACAATCTCCGTCTCACTATGCCAGTTGTAATGGTATGTGCCAACTCGATATATGTTGCTACTAAACTCTATGTAATTATGTTTATATGAATAGTCGAAGTAATCCATTACACTTTTACTCCCTAAGGTAATTTCGCTCTTAACTCCTGTTCCTGTGATTTACTCTCTTCTAACAAGGCCGATTCATCTTGAGTCCAAGGACCAAATAAAATTTGGTCTACAACAGTTCCAACAGATTCAGTACATAATTTTGAATTATATACTTGTTCTAAATCACGTTTATACACTTGAATAGTTTCAAAGACTCCACTCTGTTCTAGTTCAGTAATATTAGCGACCAAGGATTTTACAATTCCATCATGATGATCTTTAGGAGTGGCTCTCGCTTGTAAAGGATCCACAATCATCATTTCTAAATAGCGCAATTGCGTCGTCAAATAAGATAACTCTGGCTTAGTAGCAATCAAACAAAAATCGACGGTATAGCCTTTAGATTTTAATAATGTAGCTGTATTAATTGGTACTGCGGCGGAACGTAATGTGCCTTCAATAATTAAATTGTATTTTAAAGAGCTTAATTTATCAATTACAGCCTCTACCATCTTACCTGCAAACATTTTTGTGTAATCTACACTATCAACACCATATTTTTCTTGTAACTCTCTAAAATACGGGTGTTGAGCACGGTATGTATCGCCATCAATGATAATATAATTACCTTTTGACTCTAGCATTTTCACACGATGAATTGTGGTTTTCCCGGCTCCACTTTGACCACCTAAAATAACAGCACGAGGTGTACTAGATATATTTTTATTAAACGTTAAGAAATCAATGGTACGTTCTAAGGCCTTATCAAAGTCTTCAGAGCTATAGGATTCAATAGCTTGTACATCACTAGTCTCTTTAACAGCTTTAACATCACTAATGTCATGAGAAGCTTGTGCTAATGACTCTTTAATATTGCTTTCAAGGTCTACCATATCTGATTTTAGAACGTCTAACTCATGTATAGACGTGGCTAAATATAACTCTGTATTTACAATATGAGAATACGCTTTTAATAGCTCTACACAGTCACTAGTGTCACTCTCCTCAACTAAGTTACAGAGACGCGCTAATGTTTCCGCGCTTTGTTCTTTTAGAACTTCTATTTGTAAAGTTAAATTATACTGTTCAACGACATTCATACATTCGACCTCTCTCAACGCATTAAAAATGCACCCCTTATAATCTAAGGGATGCATTTATTATGATATATTTATTTAACAACGGTCAACAGCATCTTGAAGTTTTCTTGGGCATCGAGGCTATGAGGGACTTCAGAAGGCATGATCAATGTTTCACCAGCTTTCACATTGTGTTCCACATCACCGACGACGATATGTGCCTCTCCATCGAGGATTTGCACAATCGCATCGCCTACAGTTATATGCGTTGAGATTTCTTCGCCCTTTGGTAACGCAAATAAGGTAATACTGAGGCGTTCATTTTGGGCAATCGTAATACTAATCACTTGCCCTTCTTTATACTCTAAACAATCGCCTAGATGTAAAATTTCGTTGACTGGGATATTTTTTGTGAAAGTCTTACTCATAGAAAAAACCGCCACCAACGGTGACGGTTTAGTATGACTCACCTATATAAAATTACGGGTTAAATGGGAATAAAATTGGCAATAATACAAAAGAAACGATGGCAGATACAATAATCAATGGTACGCCAGCTTTTACATAATCCTTAAAGCTGTAACCCGCCACGTTATACACCATAGCATTTGGAGGCGTGCCCATTGGTGTAGCATATGCAAGAGAACTGGAAATAACGATAGCTACGAGAATCGCTTTTGGGTCAAAGCCTAATTGAGATGCCAAGGACAAGCCGATAGGTGCCAACAATGCAACGTCCGCTGTATTGGACACAAAGTTTGTCATGAATATAGACAAGAAGAAAAGCACTGCTAACAAGACCAATGGGTTAGGTGTCTCACCCAAACCATCAACGATAAGGTTTGCAATAAATGCACCTGCGCCGGATTTTACCATTGCTGTACCAAGAGCCAAGGAACCTACAAACAACAGAATTGTCTTCATATCGATAGACTTAACAGCCTCTGTTTCAGTAATAACCCCAGTTGCTACGATAACAAGAGCACCTACCCAAGCGCTAACAGCCAAAGATACACCGATTTGTTTTTCAAAAATCATAGCCGCAATAGTCAATACAAGCACCAAACCTGCTGTCCATTTTTTCCACATTGGAACATGATCAAAGTCAGCATTTTTTTGATAGTTTGCATCAGGCTCACGAGTTGGAACCTCTGGCACGAAACGTTTGCCAATGAATGCATAGAATAGAGTGCCGATGATAAGTATAGGTAAACCTACTTCACCATAAGCGAAGAAACTAAAGGAACCAAGACCAGCCTCTTGTAAATTAGAGTTTGCAATCATATTACCAGGGGAACCAATCATAGAAATATTACCACCCATAGCGGCTGCAAATGCGATTGGCATTAGGAATTTAGTTTGGTTGAAACCACCCTTTTTACAAATACCGATGACAACAGGAATCATAACGGCTGCCGTACCTGTGTTGGACAAGAGACCAGACATAATACCTGTAAGCATCATGATAGCGATAATAAGGATTGTTTCGTTTTTAGCAAATTTATTAACAACATCACCTACATCAACAGCAACACCTGTTTCAAAGAAAGCAGCACTGATAATAAACATAGCAATGAATAAAATAACATTAGAGTCAACGAAGCCTTTGAAAGCTTCCGTTGCGGTTAATACACCAGAAAGATGCAAACCAACGGCTACAATCATAGCCGTAATAGACAATGGAATCTTCTCCAATGCAAACATGACGATTGCAAATACGAGGAATCCCAATGTAACAGCAACACTATAATCCATGAGAACTTTCCTTTCATGGTAGTCATACACCTATAGTATATAGATATAACTCAGTGATGTAAATCATATAATTTTTTATAATGAATATTTTTCATATATCTACAACGCTAGATAATACCTTATATATTAAAAGGGGCACAGAATTGGCAATAATACCAATACCACAATACTAGATACAACAATAAGTGGTACACTAGCTTTCACATAATTCAAAAAGCTATAGCCAGCTATATTGTAAACCATAGTATTGGCAGGCATACCAATTGGTGTCGCATATGCCAAGGAACTAGCAATTACGATAGCCGCGAGCACTGCTTTTGGATCTACTTTCGTGCTCATCGTAAACCTCCAGCAGGACTTCCTTTTCTAGACCTCTAAAATAAAATCTATTAAATATGTTAACGCCTCTCCATAATTTTATTGTACTCTTTTTTACAAATATAACTATCTAAATTATATATTTTTCTAACGGAATATAAAAATACACCCCTTATTAATCCAAGGGATGCATTCATTATGATATATTTATTTAACGACGGTCAACAGCATCTTGAAGTTTTCTCGGGCATCGAGGCTATGAGGGACTTCAGAAGGCATGATCAATGTTTCACCAGCTTTCACATTGTATTCCACATCACCGACGACGATATGTACCTCTCCATCGAGGATTTGCACAATCGCATCGCCTACAGTTACATGCGTTGAGATTTCTTCGCCCTTTGGTAACGCAAATAAGGTAATACTGAGGCGTTCATTTTGGGCTATAGTAATACTAATCACTTGCCCTTCTTTATACTCTAAACAATCGCCTAGATGTAAAATTTCGTTGACTGGGATATTTTTTGTGAAAGTCTTACTCATAGAATATATAACAAATAGACGAGACCTCTAGAGAGACCTCGTCTTATTATTATCACTAAATATTACAGATATGTAACATCCTAAATTTTGAAATATTAAACGTCTATAAATATTAATCTCATATAATTTAAATCGCAGGTAGCAGTCCTAATAGATACACATCAAAAGTATCGCCAGGCCGTACCTCATGTACGCCTCTCGGAATACACGCCAAAGCATTAACCGTATATAAGCCTAACATGCTACTACTGTTAAAGTGACGATTAGCCACAAAGCGTGGCGCGCCACCACCGAAGATTACTTTACCTTGTACATAGCGATCAAAAGCATTGCGTTTAAAAATTTCCGAATCCATAACACAGGCCACCACTGGTGTAGTCCAGTTTGCCAAACCTTTATAGCGTTTCAAGGTTGGTGCTACGATTAAATGCCACCCATTAAAGGCAGCCCCTGGATTACCGGACAAACCAAAGATAATCTGACCTTTTGGGGTAACCGCACCATAAGATGCTGCACCCGGTCGCATTTGAATACGGGCATAGATAGATTTTGCTCCTAGTTTTTCATAAATAAGAGGCATCGTATCGAAAAGGCCTACCGACACACCACCAGAACTGATAATAACATCTGCTTCTTCACTAAGCTTCAACACATGGTTGATTTCAGAGTCTAACTCCTCCGGAGCATCACTTACATGATAATGTGTTATCTTATGAAAACCTAAATCCTCCAAGAGCCCACAGATCATAGCTCGATTAGAGTTGTAGATTTTACCAGGTGTTAAACTTTCACCAGGTTCAATAACCTCATGGCCAGAGGTAAGAACTAATACACGAGGCATGGCATTAACAGATATCTCCGTCATACCTAGCCCCGTCAAAATGGTTTGTACTGTAGATGTTACCTCTGTACCACGTGGGATCACAATGGTGCCGGCAACACACTCCTCACCTTGTGGAATAATATGATCACCACAATGATATTTGCCTTGAATCGTAATTGTAGTTTGTGGTTCACCAGTGCCAACCACTTGTTCTTGCATGATGACAGTATCACATGTATCTGGTACCGGTGCACCAGTCATAATACGCACCGCATGACCAACGTCTACGGGATGTTCCCATACAACACCAGCACCAATGATACCGTCAACGATATATTCATTACGACCTTCTTCGTAGGCGATGGCATAACCATCCATAGCAGATTTTGGGAATGCAGGTACGTCTGTGGGTGCAATAATGTCCTCTGCTAACACGTACCCCTTCGCAGCCTTAACATCTATTGTTTCAACTTTATGAACTTGCGTTTGTAAGGCTTCATCCCACAATTGGAGCGCCTTCTCAACAGTAACGACGGCCATTTAAACTCCTCATCATTTCCTGTATGTGACGTACCAATTCAGGTACGTCTTGATCTAACTTACCAATTTCTATCGTCGCCACTCGGTCCATGGAATCCGAGATAAGCTCTTCCGTATGTCCCTCTTGGGTAACCTCTATAATAGGGGCAATCCCTTGAGACCGTGATTCTAGTATAACTATATCTACGGGCATAAACTGTGATATTTCATACAGATTTGATTGTTCTTTTGTACGTATGCGAATCGCTGTTTCAGTAGGCCCTGCAATAGCAACCGCATCAGCCCCAGCTTTATAAGCAAGATCTGTATCTGTTCCCTCATGATCCATCTGAAAGCCATGTTTATCGCTTTTGACAACACCAACGGATAAACCGATTTTTTGTAACTCAGACACAAGACGCGTTACAACAGTTGTCTTACCTGTTTTACGTTTTGATGCGACCACACTAATTAAAGGTACACGGCGAAATTCATTTTCCGCCAAAGCTCGCGCCCATTGATAATCTTCAAAGCGATTAATATTACTTAATTCCCAGCTATAGTCAGTAGCATCAATGGACTCAACATGCCCAATGACGTCAAGAGCATGATGCAAGGATACATTTTCGCCAACAAGAATAGATTGAATTAAGGACGCAATATATGGCCTATAAATACCGGCCATCGGCTCAGATTTACCACTTTCACTATATGGGACAATGGCATTCCAATCATTATGATCTACTTGATAGAGCCAATCATAATACAAATCCATTTCCATGAATGGCATATCTACTGCCATTACTGCATAAGCAGAACTAGTACCAACCGCTAGAGTGCTATACAGCCCCCCTAAAGGTCCGCATCGCCCAACAGAATCACGAACAATAGAAACCTTATTTTTCTCATCGTTCGATAATGTATCTATAATATGAGTCTGTATAGCAAGTCCTAATTGCTCGTCATCACCAATGGAGATAAGAATATCTTGAACATCTGCATCTAAGCCCTTACGAAGGGCATGAGATATAAGACTTTCACCATTAATCCAAGACAACAAAGCCTTAGGTTGCCCCATTCTAGTGCTGAGTCCTCCAGCCAAAATAATTAAACCTAATTTATCCACGACGTTGTAAACCTCGTTTAACACCTTGGTAGATGAATAGTAAAACTGCAATATTTAAAAGCCCATCTGGTACCATATAGGATGCATTATAAATCATGGAATAAACCCAAGGATTCTGCCCTTGCGGAGCATAGCTAGCAAAGACCACAGCACCGCTCGTAACAGATGCCCCCCAACGCAATACAATACCTACGATGGATCCAGTGATAAGTCCAGAAAGAGAATCTTTAAAGTAACCACAAACGCCAATAGCACCGTAAGCAACCAAGTAGTCTAATACAATACTTAAATAATGAACAGATGATTTAAAGCCTAAAATAAAGTGTAATATACCATATACAACACCTACGAAGATACCTCGTGTTCCGCCCCAACGATATGCGTAAATCATGAGTGGTACCAAAGCTGCCGCCTTAATAGAGCCTCCCTGTGGCATATGAAAAATCGTAATAAATGACAACACTTGAGCAATGGCAATTGCTACGCCAGCTTCAGCAAGCATACGGGTTTTAGACTGTTCCACATTAATCAACCTCCTTTTACCATATATCTATAAATGAATATATTATTTATACAATCTACTTGTATTGTACTACAGTTTATCCCTTATACCAAACAAAATATTCGGAACGTATTGAAAATTTTATGAGTCTCTTGTATAATGGTACAGGTTCAATATGTAATACTCGAAGGAGATATAGAAACTATGATTAATACAACTAACATCTTTGATTATGAAGACGTGCAATTGATTCCTAACAAATGTATTGTCTCCAGTCGTAGCGAATGTGATACACATGTAAAATTAGGTAAACGCACATTCCGCTTGCCAGTAGTACCTGCTAATATGCAAACTATTATCGACGAAGAGTTGGCTGAAAAATTAGCTCGTGAAGGGTATTTCTATATCATGCATCGTTTCCAACCAGAACGTCGTATGGACTTTGTAAAACGCATGCACGACCTTAACCTATATTCTTCTATTTCTATCGGCGTAAAAGCTGAAGAATTTGCTTTAGTTGATGAATTTAAGAAAGCAAACTTAACCCCAGAATATATCACTATTGATATTGCACATGGTCATTCCAATGCGGTCATCGAAATGATTCAATACATAAAAAAGAACTTACCTGAAACCTTCATTATCGCTGGTAATGTAGGCACTCCAGAAGCAGTTCGTGAACTAGAAAATGCTGGTGCTGATGCGACTAAAGTAGGCATCGGTCCTGGTAAAGTATGTATCACAAAATTGAAAACTGGCTTTGGTACTGGTGGCTGGCAATTAGCGGCTGTTCGCTGGTGCGCAAAAGCAGCTACTAAACCTATCATCGCTGACGGCGGTATTCGTGACCATGGCGACATCGCAAAATCCATTCGCTTTGGTGCTACTATGGTTATGATTGGCTCCCTCTTTGCAGGTCACGAGGAATCCCCAGGGGAAGAAAAGATTGTTGACGGCAAAGCTGTAAAAGAATACTTTGGTTCCGCTTCTGAGTTCCAAAAAGGGGAACGCAAAAATGTAGAAGGTAAAAAAATCTTCATCGATTCCAAAGGTTCTATCTTCGATACATTAACTGAAATGGAACAAGATTTACAATCCGCTATTTCTTACGCTGGCGGTACGACTCTACAAGCCATCCGCAAAGTAGACTATGTGCTTGTTAAAAACTCCATCTTCAATGGCGATCGCTAATCTAATCAATATATAATGATAGTTCTAAAAGCCACAGGTTCTAGACCTGTGGCTTTTTAATGCGAGAAATACATAAAATATAAAAATATGAAAAAGGAGCTACGATACGAAAATCGTAGCTCCTTAATTATAGGCTATTAAATTTGTTCTTCACTAAGACCACAGTCTTTACTCATTAAATGGTATGCGTATTTACCAATACCTGCACTTACAACAAGCAATATAGTCAATACGATAAATGCTACTGTAAGACTTGTACCGTGCGCAATGAAACCAATTAAGGCAGGTCCCATCAAAATACCCATATAACCGAGCATTGTGGATGTTGCGACCGCTTGTGTCATAGGAATGACATTTTGTTCCCCCATTGCAGAGAATAGGTTTGGTACTATCATAGCTAATGAAATACCCAATAATAAGTAAGTATACATGGATGCATGACCTGGCAAGAACACGATAAGCCCCATCGCAATAGAGCCAAGTAAGTAGCCACCAACAACAACTTGCTTTGATGTTAAGTGTTTACCTAATCTATTACCAAGCAAACGGCCTATACACATAGTACCATTAAAGAGCATTACACCCATGACAGCCTCTTCAATAACAATCCCTTTATCTTCAAATAAATATAATGCACTCCAATCCCCTACAGCACCTTCTACCAAGTAAGAAACAAAGGACAATAAACCAAAAATAAGAGCGATTGGATGAAAGGACAATGGGCTTTTAGATTTTTTAGTAACCTTTGCATTTGGATCACTACCAAAGGTCAACATAAATTGGCTAACTACAACCATCGCAATAAATAGTACGATGAGAAGTCCCCAAATACTTTGATTAACAGGCAGCGATAAGATTTTTAAAAGCACGAGCAAAACACCGGCACCAGCAAAACCACCTAAGCTCCAGCCACCGTGATAGGCGCCCATTAAATGTTTTTTGCTCACCTTTTCTGTTAGGATAGCTTGTAAATTAGCAGAAGCACCACTAAGGCCTACACCAATACCAAAAAAGAACAGGGCTACTGTTGTTGTAGCAATAGTAGGACACATAGTAACGATGGCAAGAGATACCATACCAATAAAGCTAGCTAACAAAACGACTCTCTTACACCCAAAGCTTTCTACAAGCTTACCTGCTATAGCCATGGATAAACAAGAACCTACACCGAGCAACAAAATCATGGAACCTAATACATCTTCACCAATACTAAGCTTTGCTTTTAAATATGGCACAAAACCAGCCCATAAAGCTGTGTACATACCAGGGATAAAAAATGCCCCAAAAGCACCACGAATATTTGCTGTTGAAATAGAAACTTGATCGTTCATTACATCCTTTCTGGCTTCTAGAACCGTCCGGCGAAGAAAGGCCCTTTTTATCCGCAAAGCACTAAAACTTGTACTTTAACAGGAAACCATTTTAATTACATATGATTTAATATTGGAATATAATAACCCTCTTTACAAAACATGTAAAGAGGGTTTTGTAAATTTAAATTAAAATTAAAAAAGCACCCATATTCCCGCACAACTTGTAAGTAATGCCACAAGAACTGGCACAGCCGTGCGTCTAAGTAAATCTACCGATTTAATATGAGCTACACCAGCTACACCAACCATAACTGGACTAATTGGGCTTAAGAACAAACCAAGGCTAGCTCCATTTTGCATGCCAAGCATAGTGGTAATCGGATCAAGGCTAAGATTAGATACAATATCAGGTACTAGTGGAACTAATGTGAATAATGGTGCTACGTTACTACCTGTAACCATACTAAGTCCTAGCATACCCCCTCCAAGAATAGAGGTAAGTCCAATAGAGTTTAAGGATAGTGTTTGAAGTGTACTAACTAACGAATCAATAAGGCCTAGGCTAACCAAACCTTGCGCAAAGATTTGCCCCCCTATAATAAGAGTCACTGCATAAGAGAACTGATTCCCCATACCTTCAAAGAAAACTGTGGTGCTCTTAAGTACAGTTCTCAGATTTCGATGACGAATTAATTCTGTCATTAGAGCAATGCCAAAGGCAAGCATCATGGCAAGAGTAACATTCATCTTTACACCAGAAAAACCATACTGGCTAAAGCCTAAGATAAAACACAATGGTAATAATGGGAATATCATATATAGCTTGGGACCAATAGGCGCTTTAGGAATGCTTTCAAGATCATTTACATCCATAGGGCCATCAATTCGATCTCGATATCTCTGCCACCAGAAGTGCGCTATGGCAGTCACAATAGCAACTAAGAAATAAATCCTCAACTGATAGCCTACAAAATAGTTTGGCACAGGAATATTTAATACCTTTGCAATCAATAAAGTAGACACCGCCCCAGGTCCTACATCCATAAGGTGTCCCGTAGCAATAACTGCAGCCGCCCCTACAGGACTTACACCTAATCGAACTAAAACAGGATACATTGTGACCATCATGAGGAGAGCAAGACTCAAAGGATTGGGAACACAAATAGCTAATCCCATATTGAGTAAAAACATAAGGGCTAACACAATATATGGTCGATTAAGGCGATATAAAGGGCGGATAAAAGTATCTGCGAGTCGCGTTCCTGCCCCAATATATTCCATATATTTTGCATAGCCTGCACAAGTCATAATCATAAGGCCCAAATTAACTATATTATTAGATGTCGTTATCCTTACGATATCCATGGCATCAAATATAAGAACCCCTGTAGATTGACCATCAACTAATATGGCATCAATCCATTTTCCCTCATAAGCGATGAACATCATGAGGATTCCCATGCCAATCAAAATAGGCTGTGGTTGATAGCGCTTCATCAATAATATGCCTGTTATAGCAATAATAATGAGACATATAACTATATTCATAAGAACCTCTTACATAGAATTTTAGTTATGTTCTTTTAACCACTGAATTGCATATTCAGTATACACCGCAGATGCTGCAGATAATACGGTATCATCCATATTAAATCTATTATTATGATGATCGTATGTAGCTTCTACTTCAGGGTTTTGAATACCAATAAAGGCAAAGCATCCTGATTTATCTTGTAAATACCATGCAAAATCTTCTCCAGGCATTACTTTACGCATCTTAGAAAGCTTGTCCTCACCTAATGTATCAATAACGACACGTTCTGCAAGTTCACTGGATTCAGGATCATTAATAGTAGGAGGCACTTTTTTTATATATTCTAATGTAGCAGTCGCTCCATAGGCTTCTGCAGTGTGTTCCACAATGCGGCGAATAGTATCGACAATGTATTGTTCTTGGTTTGGATCAAAGAAACGAACCGTACCGCCCATGGAAGCTTCCCCAGGAATGACATTCCATTCTGAGCCAGAGTGAATATTGCCAATCGTAACAACGACGGAATCAAGGGCACTCACATTACGAGAAACCACAGTTTGCAAATTCATAACGATGGCACTAGCCACCACGATAGCATCGACCGCTTGGTGTGGCTGCGCACCATGACCTTGTTTGCCTTTTACGTTAATAGTAATTTGGCTACTTGCAGCCATACGAGGACCTTCCTCAACAGACACAAGACCCGCTGGCAAATCGATCCACACATGCCCTCCAAAGATAGCATCTACCTTATCATACCAATCGCCAAACTTAATGAAATCCGGAGCCCCTGCTCCAGTTTCTTCCGCAGGTTGAAATGCTAAATATACATCGCCTTCGATGCGGTCTTTCATAGACATTAGCATCTTTGCCGCACCTAGTAAAATAGCCATATGTCCATCATGACCGCAGGCATGCATTTTACCCTCTACTTCAGATTTATAATCTACTGCATTATGTTCATGAACAGGCAATGCATCGATGTCAGCACGTAACGCAATGGCTTTGCCAGGCTTAGAACCATGAATAATGCCGATTAATCCGATACCACGGTCTGTATCTACATGAACCTCTACGCCCATAGACTCTAGCTCTTTAGCCAAGGTCTTCGTCGTTTCAAACTCTTCATTACTAAGCTCTGGATGTTTATGAAAATATCTACGCCAATCTTGCACGTAGCCTTTATATTGCTCTATTAAATCGCGACTATGCATGATATCGCCTCCTCACTAAATCCCAACATTACTAGGAATAACATGGTAAAAGTAAAAGAAAACGACAGGCAACGCCATGTCGTTTTCTTAGTTTCTTATCGGTTGCGCAATACCGCTTGTACCGCTAAGGATACAATAGCCGTTGCAACTGTCACAGCAGCAGTGATTTTTGCCGTTGTGATAAGTTCTTCTTTTGTAGGTTTTGCTTTTGCCGCAATGTCCAACGTTTTTGCTACCGCTGGAACCAATACTTCATTACGTAAGGATTCTGTATTCATATTTACTCCTCCAATATAGACTATTTCTTCTAGGGTAACACGAATACGGACTAAAGTCTATATAATCATCGGTTTATTTCCATAGTTCAATGTTACATAACTATAGTAAACGATATTTATGAAAGCTAGACGAATTCTTATTTTACGGCTAATTCTTCAATCACTTCCGCTAAAATAGCAATCGCTTTTTCTAGTTGCTCTTGTGGAATATTAAGGGCTGGTAAAAGACGTACCTTATTTTTAGCAGATAAACATACAACACCTTTTTCAATGCATTTCTCTATAACGGTTTTAGCATCAACCGTAGTTTCAATGCCAAGCATGAGTCCCATACCGCTAACACCAATGACACCAGGTTTATCAGTTAAGGTCTCCTTTACGTATTCCCCTTTTGCTTTTACAGAATCGAGAAATTCAGGAGTTAAACGACTAATGATGGTATTACCTGCAGCCGCGCAGATTGGATTACCTCCAAAAGTAGTAGCATGAGCACCAGCATTTAATACATATTGCATCTTTTCATTGAATAAGGTGGCACCCATGGGTAGCCCTCCGGCCAAACCTTTTGCAGTAGATACCACATCTGGTTCGATACCAAATTGTTGGTATGCATATAAGCTGCCAGTCCGACCATTACCAGTTTGTACCTCATCGATGAGTACCAGTTGATCGTGTTCATGCGCATATTTTGTTACCGCTTGGACAAACTCTTTATCTAAGGGCATAACCCCACCTTCACCTTGGATAGGTTCCATCATGATGGCACAAACAGCTGGATTAGCAAGGACTTTCAAAGCCACATCAATATCATTAGCTGGTGTGTGAATAAAGCCTTCCGTAAATGGGAAGAAATGTTGATGGAATACATCTTGTCCTGTAGCAGACAAGGTGGTAATAGTACGACCGTGGAAACTATTGACCAAGGTAACAACTACATGACGACCTTCTCCGTATTTATCATGGCTATATTTACGAGCTGCCTTAATAGCACATTCGTTAGACTCCGCACCAGAGTTAGAGAAAAACACCTTTTTCATCCCCGTTTTCGCGCAGAGCTGTTTCGCTAGTTCAATCTGTGGCAAAGAATAGTATAAATTAGAAATATGATTCAACGCATGAGACTGCTTAGTAACAGCGTCAGTCCACTCATCATCGTCAACACCAAAAGCCGTTACGCCAATACCAGAGCCAAGGTCGATGTACTCTTTACCATCTACGTCCCACAAAAGGGACCCCTTCCCTTTTTGAAAGCATACGTTGAACCGACCATACGTATTGGCTATATATTCTTTATCTTGTTGTTCAAAATCGATTGCATTACTCATTATATCCTCCAAATGTACGGTCATGCCGTCGTCTATCTATGTAAAAGATACCCAATAGATGATTACCAGTATTATGTTTACTATATTAAGCAACAAACATTGTGCCAAGGCCTTCATCGGTTAATAACTCGATAAGAATGGCATGTGGAATTTCACCATTGATGATAAATACCTTTTGTGCCCCAGCTTCTATGGCTTCTAAGCAGCAATCTACCTTTGGAATCATACCGCCTACAATGACACCATCCGCTTTTAACTGAGCGGCCTCGGCCATCGTAATTTTAGAAATTAAAGAATCTGGATCATGCACATCTCGCAGTACACCATCAATATTGGTCATAGCCACCATGGTTTCCGCCTTGAGGGCACCTGCAATTTTCGCGGCTACCGTATCCGCATTAATATTGTAGGTCTTTCCATCGGCTCCCATGCCGATAGAAGAAATAACCGGAATATAGCCACGGCTAATTACGTCATGGATAATACTCGTATCAATGGTATCAATATAACCTACGTAACCAAGTTCTTCGTTTTGTTTATGAACTTGAATCATGTTGCCATCTACGCCACAAAGGCCAACAGCTTTGCCACCAAGATCCGTTAAATCCGCCACGAGCCCTTTATTCACCTTGCCGGCTAGCACCATTTGTACAACATCCATTGTTGCTTCATCGGTAACTCGTAGACCATTAGCAAAATGTGATTTAATTTGCATCGCCTCTAAAGTACTATTAATAGCTGGGCCACCGCCATGAACAAGGACTACTTTGACCCCCACTAATTGAAGTAATAGTAAATCCTTCATAACAGATTTCTTTAACTCTTCATCCACCATGGCATTGCCACCGTATTTAACGACAACGTACTGATCTGTGTATTGTTTTATATATGGAACGGCCGCCGTTAAGATATGCGCCCGCATTGCATTTGTTACATTCTTCATAGATTCCTCTCTAACCTAAAACTAAACCAGTATCCTCTGGTAAACCCAATGCAATATTCATACATTGAACGGCGGCACCCGATGCACCTTTACCTAAATTATCGAAAATGGCGTGAACCATGATGCGTTCATCGTTACCAGTGACATAGATTTTCATACTGTCCGTATTGCTCAATTGATTAGCGTTTAACATACCGCTATTACTATTTTCAGTAAATGGTGCAACCGTAACGATTGTACTATCTTTGTAAAAGTATTCTAACGTTTGTTGTACCTTATCAATACAAACAGGTTTATGACATAAACGACTATGAATACCTACGGTAACCTCCATTCCAGAGTAGTAATCATCAACAATTGGCATAAAAATTGGAGCTTCACTAAGGCCGCATACATGTTGTACTTCGGGTAAATGTTTATGTTCTTGACCAAGCCCATATTGACGAGGCGCATAAAGGAAATAGTCCTTAGGACTGCTTTCATATTGACCAATCATCTTCTTACCACCACCGCTATAGCCTGTTAAGGATGTAATGGTGAAAGGATAATCCGCTGGCACGAGCCCTGCTTTTACAAGAGGCGCTATACAAGCAATCATACCGCTCGCATGACAGCCAGGATTTGCAATATGTTTTTTAGTTGCAATATCTGTTTTGTAGCTTTCACCAAGTTCTGGGAACCCATATGCCCAACCAGCTGTAGTTCTAAACGCTGTAGAAGTATCAATAACCTTACATGGAAAATCACCAATAGCGGCCATAATTTCCTTAGATGCCACATCAGGTAAACATAGAAATACAAGATCCGCTTTTTTTGCAACCACTTTAATGGCCTCTACATTTTTGCGATCCTCATCAGCAGTCGCTAAGAGTTCTATATCTTTTCGATCGGATAATCGTTCATGAATTCTAAGACCAGTTGTGCCTTCATGACCAACAATAAATACTCTATGGGGTGTCATAATAAACCTCAATTCTCACCTATTGGTGACTCACACCTATTTATATAGCCCTTTATCCAATATAAATAGGAAACAAACTATACGATTCATCACCATTTAGGAAGATGAATTTATTTCAATGGGTAATCTCCAAAGGTGGCAACCATAACTGCCTTAATCGTGTGGAGACGATTTTCTGCTTCTTGGAACGCTAAAGAGTTTGGACCTTCAAATATCTCTTCGGTCACCTCAATGCCATTCAGGCCAAACCGTTCATAAATATCTTTACCCACTTGTGTTTCTGTGTTGTGGAACGCAGGTAAACAGTGGCAGAACTTAGTATTGGGATTACCAGTTAATGCCATCATTTTTGCATTTACTTGGAATGGTTTAAAAGTATTGATACGTTCCTCCCACATATCGTAAGTATCGCCCATCGTTACCCACACACCAGTGTAAATGACATCTAAACCTTTAACACCTTCAGCTACATCGTCTGTACAAGTGATAGTAGCACCCGTTTCTTTAGCCACTTTTAAGCACTCTTCGTAAAATGGACCAGCCGGCCAGTATTGTTTAGGGCCAATGAGTCTGAAATCCATCCCCATTTTAACGGCACCACTCATCAAGGCATTGCACATATTTGATTGACCGTGTCCAACATAAGCAAAGGAAATTTTATTCAACGCTTTATCGATATTTTCTTGTATGGTTAAGAAATTTGCTAATGTTTGTGTAGGATGATCCATATCGGTAAGCCCATTCCAAACAGGTACGCCAGAATAATCAGCTAATGTATCTACATCGGCTTGATCAAAACCTCTAAACTCGATAGCATCATACATAGATCCTAGAACACGAGCTGTATCTTTTAAGGATTCTTTTTTATTCATTTGGGAACCTGTAGGGCCAAGATATGTTGTAAAAGCCCCTTGATCAGCAGCCCCGACTTCAAAGGCACAACGTGTCCGTGTGGAATCCTTTTCAAAAATTAATGCAAAGTTTTTACCTACTAAGGTTTTAATCTCTTTACCTGCTTTTTTATCGGCTTTTAATTTAGCTGCTAAATCTAAAAAGTATTTAATTTCTTCTGGTGTATATTGAAGCATTGTTTTAAATGATGTATGTTGTAAACTTTTCATGATAACCTCTTATTTCAAACTATGTGTTTAACTACTTTTCTTGTAAATATTCGGCGGCAATAGCTGCCATCATTGTTATACCAGGTTCGAGGATGCTTTCATCGATGGTGAAAGCTGCATTATGCAAAGCCGGATTGCCTTCAAAGCCAGTGCCTAACCAAAGGAACGCGCCTTTGATTTTATGAAGATAGGCAGAGAAGTCCTCTGCCGCCATAGATGGGAATTCAGGATGTACCACTGCGTCTTTACCAAGATATTTCTCTACAATAGATGTGGCATAATCGACGGCCTCTGGATTATTGATAGTTGCACCATGACCACGTTTATAATCCAAAGTACTTTCCGTTTTAAACATCACATCGAGGGCCTGTAAGCTTTCACCTAATCGTCGTTCAATGTAATCTCGTTTCTCTGGTTCATAGGTACGGCAAGTACCCTCTAGGTATACATCACCGCAGCCTACGTTATATCGGTCACCACCATTGATAACACCGATAGTACACACGAGATTTTCCATTGGATTCGTTTCACGAGCTACCATGGACTCCACATTTACAATCCAGTTCGCTGCGGCCACAATAGCATCAACCCCATTGTGAGGCTCCGCACCATGGGTTGATTTGCCCTTAATATGTACAAGGAAGTGGTCAGATGCAGCCATCAAATTACCTTTTTTTAGACCTACAGTACCAACGGGTAATTGTGGCCATACATGAAGTCCATATATCTCGTCTACATCATCGAGGATACCACTATCGACAATGCCTTGGGCCCCTGGGAATAAAGCTTCTTCTTCGGAAGGTTGGAATACAAGTTTCACGGTCCCATGTAATTGATCTTTAATGGATTGTAGAATCGCCGCTGCACCAAGCAAAATTGCTATGTGGCTATCATGACCACAGGCATGCATAACGCCTTCATTTTGTGAAGCAAAGGGCACTCCTGTTATTTCATGTATGGGTAATGCATCCATATCGGCACGCAATGCAATAATAGGGCCTGTATGAGCACCTTCTATCTTACCGATAACAGCATAATCAGACACATCATTTACAAAGGGAATTCCTAGTTCACCAAGCACCTTTTGAATAAATAAAGATGTATCTTTTTCTTCACCAGATAACTCTGGATGGCTATGAATATGTCGACGCCATTCCACAACTTGTTCTTTATATTGGGAGGCATATTTCTTAATTAAATCTTGTAATGTGTTCATTACTCTATCTCCTTTATACACTGTATGTATATTTTATACATATTTTGTGTATTTTTATAACCCATACACGTATTATAATACTACACACCATAATTAGCAAGTATTTATACAAATCCACTGTATTTTTATTTGTTATATTGTAAATCAATTTTACTCATAGATTCTTGCAACCTTTGATTAGAGAAAAATAGACAAAAAAAGACACCTCCCAAAGGAGGTGTCTTTTTCTTATTTTTCAATGACTGATTCGTCAAGCTGAGTACCATCAGGTAAAAATGATTTTACAATCAGCTTATTCGGTGTCACTGTCATAGACATATAATTATTCGTTTCAGGCTGAGGTGCTACATATACATCTAGAGGATGTTGCTTCCACTTAGGACGTCGTGCATCACCAGCTATCCCTGTAAGGATATATAGTGGACCAGATGGATCTCGATCAAAGTTTCGTACATGGCCACGGTTGCGGTATGTATGTAAATGAGCAGATAAAACTAAGTCTACATTAAACTCATCGAAAATAGGCATAAATAATACGCCCTCATCATCGAAACCTACATCGCGACTTGCGCCTGGTCGATCAAAGGCATATTGGAATGGATCACGATGCATGAGGACTACAGTCCACTTTTTAGTATGAGCTGCTAAATCTTGACGTAGCCACTGAACCTCTACATCGTACAAATCAGGATGATGAGTATCATGATTATCCTCATGATTACTTTCATACAACATCGTATCTAATACAACGTAATGCACATCGCCAAAATCATAGGAATAATAACGGCGATTAAATGTTTCATTCCCATTAGGTGGTAATGCAAAGTAATTCAAATACGCATAAGGCTCGCGCATTTTCCAATCTAATGTATACATCTCATGGTTGCCTAAGGTCGTTGCTAACGGCACATTAGCACTCAAGGGTCTGATGGAATTCAACCAAGTGCGCCATTGATAGTCTTGTTCCCCATTATCTACAAGGTCCCCCATGCTAATATACAGGGCTGTCCTTGAATTGCGATGTGCGGAATCCTTAACAAGCTGCTCCCATCCGGAATAATCGCCAGATTGAGAATCTGGATAGATAAGAACATCATACACACTGGAACCAGCAGTTTCCAACGAATACCAATCACTGCGACAATCATCGCCATAACCAACGCGATATTCGTATTTAGTATTAGGCGCCAAACCAGTTACTGTACCCTCATGGATATAGGTGGTACTGCCATCATCGGTAAAAGCTTTGTCTGTAGCTCTTATCGTTTGAGTCGTATCGGATCCAACAAGACGATACTCTATTACCGCATCAGCTTCGCTGCTATCTGATTGCCACATAATAGTACGACTCGTGCTGTTATCTTGAGCTACAATTTGCCGAATATAACGACTTTCAGAATCGAGGAGTGGTTTTATCTCTTGGCCACTCACCACAGCCGCTGTTCTAGCTATACAACTCTGTATAGCATCCTTATGGACATATCCACCTATAGTAACACAGACCAAGGAAATAATGGCTAGCACGGATATAATTAATCTTTTTTTGTTCATATAATTCTAATTCTTTTCGTAATATTGTTTCATTTGTGTATAGCCATTAACGATGACTTCGATTTCACCCGTTCTAGGATGGAAGATAAGACCGTGAATAGGCACATCTTTAGGAATCAAAGGGTTCATACGCAATTCGTCTACTGTTTCTTCTACATTCTCTGCAGGATGGGTAAAACCATCAGCCCAACGCTCCATTTCTTTTCGCACCATGTGAATCGCTTCTGGAGAAATGCCACGAGCTAACATTTTTTCTGTTAAATCTTTTGCTGTAGTTTTAGCCATGCCACATTCGTGATGACCAATGATAAAGATTTCGTTAACACCTAACTCATAAATACATACGAGCAAGCTCCGTACAATACCATCAAAAGGGCCTGTAATACAATTGCCTGCCGTTTTAACAATCTTTGCCTCACCTCGCCCAATATCCATTGAATCCTCTAAAAAATTTACGAGGCGCGTATCCATGCATGTAACAATAGCCATTTCACGGCTAGGCATTTTACTACACTTTGTATCTGTATCTACATAACCTGTATTTTGATCTTCTACGTATTCTCTATTATGGGCTAAAATATCATCTAATAAACTCATAATACCTCCTATAGTTAAAGGTCTCGGCATACAACCAAGCTCTCTATATCAATAATGGTCGATATACATATTATATCATATCGAGTTGTACACGCTTTAAGCCACAAAAAATAGGTCTATTCAAATACATGTATTATATATTTGAATAGACCTAAAACGCCTATAAAGTACATTTAGAGTACACACCTTATCTATCAGGTGTGGATAAGGCTTCGATAGCAACGCTACCACCGCGCACGACTTCAATGCGGTTCACGAACATATCTTTAAACAAGGCAATCATATCATTATTTTTAGATACAGTTTTTACACATTGAACAAGTACAGATTTACGATTATAATCCACAACTAACAAATCAAAGGTTTTGGCAATGCGGAAAATTTCTTGTTTATCCGCTTCTTTACAGCTATTGACCTTGATAAATAGTAACTCTTTTTTCGTAATTCGCATGTCAGTAAAGTCGATAACTTTAATAACCTCCACACTGCGATTTAGTTGCTTAATAATTTGTTCATACGTCAAATCATCACAAGTAAGATCAATAGTCATGCGAGACATGGTAGGGTCTTCAGTTTCCCCTACCGTCAATGTATCAAGATTATAATTTTTGCCTGCGAAGAGGCCTGAAATCTTAGCTAGTACACCGATTTGGTTTTCTACATACGCTGAAATACAGCGTTTTTTCATATGTACTTCCATAACCCCTCCTATTTTTTATCCTTCAACAACATATCACTTAAAGACTTACCTGCTGGTACCATTGGCAACACATTGAGTTCCGTTGGAATGATGAACTCGAGTAGGGTTGGACCATTTTTGAAAGTATCTGCCAATTGGAACCCTTTTTCTATGTCCTCTACTTTAGTAATGCGCATAGCCTTAGCACCATAAGCTTCTGCCAATTTCACAAAATCCGGTACATATTCAAACTCATCATTGTCGATTATGTCTCGCGTAACAATAGCACTTTCATCCATCATCAAGTTCGTACAAGCGTAACGTTTATCGTAGAATAATTGTTGCCATTGACGTACATTACCAAGGAATCCATTGTTTAATACAATAAGCGTTATAGGCAAGCGATAATGCATAGCAGTAGCAAATTCTTGAATATTCATTTGCACACCACCATCGCCGCAGATGGCAAATACACGTTTATCAGGGTTGCCGATTTGAGCACCTAATGCAGCAGGGAACCCATAACCCATCGTACCTAGACCACCGGATGTCAACATTTGATATTGACCTTTCACATCAAGGAACTGGGTAGTCCACAATTGATTTTGACCCACATCGGTTGTAACGATAGGATGTTCATAGTGATGATTGATGTACTCGATAACAGTTTGAGGTGTTAACCCCTCTTCGTCAGCTTGAGTGACAGGACGCTCTGCCTTAAGTTGCTGTAATTGTTTTGGCCATTCGCCAAGGTCGTGAGGTTCAATATATTCTAAGATTTTTTCAATAGCCAATTTAGCATCTGCTACGATTGGAATATCAACCTTAATATTTTTAGAAATAGATGCCGCATCTACATCAATATGGATAATCTTACAATTTTGTGCAAAGGTACTTAGTTTACCGGTAATACGATCATTAAAGCGCGTACCAATAGAAATCATCACGTCACAGTCAGTTATAGCCACATTAGGGGCATAGCCACCATGAATCCCTACATTACCAAGATACAATGGATGACGGCTGTCAATAGCACCTTTCCCCATCAAGGTTGTTACAACAGGAATCCCTGTTTTTTCGACCAACTCCATCATAAGGTCGTTGGCACCACTAATGCTTACCCCACCGCCTAATAGGAATAGAGGCCTTTTAGCTTTACTAATAATAGAACAGGCCTTTTTAACTTGACCTACGTGAACAGTGGTATTTGGTTTGTAACCGCGAATATTAATCTCTGTTGGATATTCATCTGACCCCATAGCCTTCTGAATATTCTTAGGAATATCTACTACAACAGGGCCTGGACGACCTGTGCGAGCAATGTAAAAGGCCTCTTTCAAAATACGGCCAAGCTCTTTACGGTCGCGAACAGTAACGGCATATTTACAAATATTGCGGACGATGCCAACAGTATCTACCTCTTGAAAAGCATCATTGCCCATGAGGCCTAAATCAACTTGTCCAGTAATACAAACGAGGGGCACACTATCTGCATACGCTGTGGCAATACCAGTCACAAGATTTGTAGCACCTGGACCGGAGGTTACCATACACACCCCTACTTTACCAGTACTCCGAGCATAGCCATCTGCAGCATGAGCTAAGGCTTGTTCATGACGAGGCAAAATAACCTTTACTTGATCTTGTTTATATAATTCATCCATGATATCGATGGTTGCGGCCCCAGGATAGTTAAATAAAAACTCTACCTGCTCCTCTTGAAGGGCTTTTACCAAATACTGTGCGCCTGAAATCATAGGTATCTCCTTATTTATATAATGCATGCATATCGAATTCTCAATATTCACATCAGATATCTCTAAAAAATTGAATATCTTATCTAAATATGTTATACTCAGTAGTGTACCATATGTTGTGGTACATGAATATGTATAAAATCTCAAATTATAGAAATATATGTAGATTCTATTTTGAAAGGACTGAATATCATGAAAGAAATCTTAGGTTTCCATTTAAACGGTTGCCCTTATTGCGCCAATGCATTCCGTGCTATCGATGAACTCGTTGCAGAAAATCCTGCATACGCAGATATTCACATCAACTGGGTTGAAGATCAAGATGCTCATGAGCTCTTCAAAACTCACCCATATGAATACTATCCAAACTTGTGGTTCGACCTCGACAAACAATACGAGGCACAACCTGGTGAAAGCTATGACCAAACAAAATCTTTAATCAAAGCTGTATTGGACAAAGCACTCGCGTAAAAGGCTATATTTACAAATAAAAATGCACCCCTAACATATAATCTAATGTTAGGGGTGCATTTTAGTATACTGTAAGATTATAGCTTTTTTTGTACCATAAACTTGCTGACTGCCTTATACACAATTAAAATCAGTGCAATTTCTAAAGGGAAACAAATTATATTTTTAATAAGACGTCCAATAAATATAGCAGATACTGCCTTGTTATAAAATATTGTAAGCCACATTGTATTCAATATCAGATGTATGCATACAGTAACAATTGTCTCCGGTAAAAGCAATTGTTTAAATGTAACATTACGACCGTGTAAAAAATATCCATACACATAGCCTACAAGAAATTCAGATACGATAAAGCCGGGAAAGAATACCCCTTGCCCAAATAGGGACATACCTATAAAACAGGCAATAGCGGCCATTATACCTGCTGCCATAGGCCCATAAAGAATGCCAAATATAGCGGTTGATAAAAATCCAAAGGTAATATGTATAAATGTAGTATGAATAGCAAATATATAAGATAGTAAGACCGTCAAGGCTACAAATACGCCTGTCTTTACAATCATATCAGTTTTCATAAGATGTACGGTTCCTTTTTCTATCCTTCCACTCTAAATACATATGACGAACAACTTGAATGGGTGATACAAATAACATTCTAGGTCCACCATAGCGCATGATTTCACGTATTTTCTCACGATACGTAGGAGCATAGCAATGCGTTTTACATACGCTACAGAAAGTTTTGCTTTCCATATGAGGACATACATCTATACGATGTTCTGCATATTGCCAAACTTTCTGACACTCCTCACAAAGTTGCCCTTTAGGAGTGTGGTGCTTATTATGACAATAGATGCCAATAATTTGGTACATAGTTTTTAGTTCTAACTTACGTTTTTCATCAACTGTCATGGTTCTCTCCTATTTCACAGACCAAGAAACCCATGCCACCTTATCAACGGTCTTATTATGGATTTCTCCATCAATAGCTAGTGGCTCAATGAGATTTCTAATCTCTTCTTTCATGTCTTCCATGTCTCCCCATCCATTATTATGAAGTCGCATGGTAAAATAATTAACTGCCTTTTCAAGAGACATAACCTCTGTTTCAGGAACCGTTTTGTAAGTTACTTTCACATTATGCCCCATCTCATGGATTGCATCTAAACACTTTTTCATCTTACCATCCCACGGAAAAGAATCACGACCAAAGAAATGTTCAGATAGCATATCTACCATTTCGTCACTCCGTTCGCTAAAAGCAATCCACAAGCATTTATCATGACTTGCATCATGCATAGCGCGAATATTTTCTACATCAAACATAATTGGGCAGAAGATACTGTATGCCAAGTCAAAGCTTTTATCCCAACCTAGTTCTCGACGAGTTTCATCAGACCAAGGGCCGATATATAAGCTAAGGTCTAAACCTTCTGACTCTGCCAATTGTTTAGCACCACGAATCATACCATCCGATAAATCTATGCCTGTCGCTTTATACCCTTCACGAGCTAAACCCAATGCATAATCACAAACACCACAGCCTACATCAAGCGTACGACCATTCGCTGCAGATAATAAATTCTCATCCTTTAAGAAGGCTAAAAAGTCAGTGACCTGTGCTTTGCGATCCTCGCGATTGTGCATTTCTACAAAGTACTCAGAACGATGGTTCCATGCGTCTTGCTCATCACGCCAAACTTCGTTGACGGTAAGCTTTTGTATTTTATTTGTCATATTATCCCCTCTAAATAGCCACATCCCTAAATAGATGAGCTATAGATACATATATAAGTAATTTTTCACTTAGTTAAATTCACTACGTAATTTAACGCTCCCCTATATGTCCTAGTGTTCCGGCTAGGATGTTCAGATTTTCATATAGCTATCCTTATTGTACATCATTCTCAAAACAAAATGTGTTACCCAAATCACATTTATTATGTTATTTCGATATTATTAAATATAAAACTCTATATCGATAGCTTATCAGCAACTCAACTCATGTAGTTATCTATCTCTAACTAGTTCATGCATATATCGCCATGTATTTCTCTTCCATTAATACAAACAAATAGCGCTTCAAAGTTGATTATACAAATTATTTCATCCGATACCTATTTTTATTATAATAGAAATAAGAAGGAGTTAAAAATATGGGAATCTATATAATAATCCTAATGTTTGTATTAGTCGGCATTGCTGTAGCTTTTGCTACTTATAACCTATCTATAATTAAATCCATGCCTCCTGAAGAACGTTATAAACTTCTTTCCTTTAAAGATGATCAAGTGTCTATAGGCATTGGATTAGTAAAAAGAACCTATAAATTAAAAGATATTCGAGAAGTGCGTTTTTCCAAGGGCAAAAAATTCCGTAGTATGGGAAGCTGGGCAGGAAGAATGAAGATTTACAAACTAAATGGTAAGACAAGTCATTGGATAGAATTTGATGGTACTGTCTATTACAAAAAGATGGTATATATAACAAATGAAGAAATCATTGATAAATCAATAAATATACTCATGAATGAATTTAGATCTAGAGGGATTCAGTATAATATATATAGATAGTAACATACAAAAAGGCTTCTCGAATTTTTGAGAAGCCTTTTTATAGGTAAATCTAATAGAATTTGAACCTGTAGAGCTAGTATCGGAATTTTATTACTATCCATTCATATAGATTATTCGAATATAGATAAAAAAACATAAGCTATTAATATCTAAAAATATATTTGATTAATTAAATCAACAAACTTATAAAACTCAATCAGTTCTTCTATTATACTTTTCATAAATTTCATATAAAGGATATGTTTTTAATTCCATTTGTCTCTGTTCTGGTATTTGATTGAAATAAGTATTTGCCTCTTCATATGATTTCATTAAAATACATGCACCCCATTTAATATTAATATCAGTAGAAATATCTAATAACTTTATAAGTTGCTTAGTATCGTTACTTGACATTTTCTCCTGTAAATACTTTATCATTAATAAATTTAATAAATCTATTTCACTAGAATTATTTTGGGATAATATTCCAGAGATATAGTATGCTATATTTAAAAATTCAATATTATTACTATTAAGATATGCACGAACTAACTCACAAATAAATCGTCTCAATACATTACAATGTGATAATAGTATATGGCTTGACAACTTTTTAAGTGCACACTCTATTTTTGGGAGTGATAAATTCATCGCATTTATAAGAATACTGTAAGTAGCAAGAACAAATGCAGGTAGCCGTTGTTTTCCCTCTTCACCATACTCTAACCGTAAATTAAATAAATCAAAAAAACACGGTTCAGGCACATCCTGTTCAATTAGTAAACCTAATTGTAAAGATCCTATGTGAAGTAATTGTGGGCTCAAAACAGAGGAAGCTTTTGCAGTAGTTTTTTTACAATCAGAGAGTTGAATATATAAATAAGATAATTTATGAATTTCATTTTCTGTAAATGGTCTACTACTTATATCAATATCTAAAATCCCCTCTAATTTTTTTATATTATTAAGCATACTAATTAAAGTTTTTATTTCATTCAATGCATCTGCATTTTTTTCTACTGCTGCCCAATTTTTCTTATTCCAATAACAAGTACGTCCCTCATAAAAGTTCTTTAAAATCTCTAACGTAATTAAAGATTGAGTTATAGTACCATTGTTCAAATCATAAGAAAAGTTTTGTGCTGACCTATAAGGGAAAATTTTTATTTGTTGGTTTAACTCTATAAATTGATCAGACTCTTGAGTGGTAAAATTAACTCTCCCTTGAGTAACTATACTCTTTTTTTTACCACTAAAATTTAGTTCAAAATCAAAGGGAATGGATAATTCACCTGGTTTTATCATTGATACTGGTGTAATCATACCAAACTTATCTTTATAATATGGTTGGACAAGTTCATCATTTAATATAATTGAATTTAATGACTTTTTTAATGATATCTTACAAAAAAACTGACCATCAAGATTTTGAATATCAATAAAGCTTTTTGCCCGCCCATTTAGTCCAATTTGCCATTTACTCTCTTGATAAAACGAGAATAAAGAACTATAAATAAACTTTTTACTTGTATGGAACCTATCTAGTTTTATAGAATATGACTTTTGATCTTTTTTACCTTTATCAAATAAATTCTGAATAAATACTGGTAATAACGATTTATAAAATACAATTTTCCTATTATCATCTATTACGAAAAGAACTGCTCCGCCATTTCTTCTATAATTATCTAAATCATCACGTTCCATGCGAAAGGATTCTTTACCAACCTTTAGGAGTGTCGTGCCCTTTACTTGAATAGGTATTGGGCCTATTAATTTACATTTTGTTAAATCGTCTGATCCCTGCTCATATAAAAATATATTACCATCCCATGATTGTCCTTTATCTTGTTCAGGAATATCATAATCTATATTCTTACATAAAGTTAATTGATTTTTTAAAACAAGCAAAGAATCTCTTTCTATTATTCTATTCCCTTTCATAATTGAACACCTCTTTATAAAGCTTTATCAAATGGGAAGTAAATTCTACTTATATAATATTAGTTTTTAATTCATATGATCTAAAATAAATTGATTATTAGCTATAAAAGTCTCACATAAGTCTTTAGTATAATTAATCAATGCAAAATTAGAGAGGAAAATCAAAGAAATTTAATAGCTGATAATTATGTTCTTTAACAGAACAATCATTTTTCAAACTCATAAAACTTTACTATTTTCAATATTATAATCTAAATGCTCAATTGATTTTAATACTCTCTAAAATTATATTTTCATAAATAACTACTACATGTATATAAGAAGACTTCACAATAATCTAACCTACTCTTCATATTTATTTGTCGTAATTACAGAATAAGGCTTCTCGAATTTTCGAGAAGCCTTTTATTTGGTTTGCCTAGTAGAAATCGAATCTGCGCACCTGGTTCAAAAGTTTTAATATATCATTGTTATAAATATAAAAAGCTTTCTTATAAAAATTCTATTACTAAATATAATCTTACTCACTAAAGATTTTTTATATAAATAATAGTCATATGTCTATATGATTAAAATAATGAATCGATTAAATACATATAATTATAATAAATAATTTTAATTATCTATCTTTTTATATAATTGAATTAATTCATATACACAATCACTTTCAGACATCTTAATATCAAAGCCATACGCCTCCATTACAGCTCGATTATTATTTCTATGAGCCGTTAATAATTCTATAGGCATTACTGTGTCATCATATAAATTTGCTAAAGATTCATTAGGATATTTACTTCTAGCATTAATAATCTCTTGAGCAGTTTTCTCAATTTTCTTTTTTTGGATATCTGAAATTACTGGCCAAGGAAAATTATTATAAACAATATTACCAGAATATTGATAATCACTTTTCATTCTACCAGCTACAGCTCTCATCCAAGCATTATGAATATTGGACATTAAAACCCCAAATTCATAAAGCCCAGCTTCAGGAATAATTAAAGCACTACCACTTACTATAGTATTTTTATCTACAAAATCAATTGGAATATATCGTCTTGTTTGAGATGAAACCTTTGGTATGACTAACATTTCACAATTAGGTTGCCGAATTTCTCCAAATAACCATGGTATATCAGCAAGCTTTTTAGTTTGAGGCCTACTACTACTCAATCTAAATTCTTTTACTTTATGAATTCTATCCATAATAAAGTTAGACCTTCTTAATTCAGAAGGAGAAAAGTCCTTTAGCCACAAACACCATTTCTTTGTATTTCTAATTAGTTCTACCCCTCCAAGATAGGTCCTAATAAATTTAATATTACTTTTATCTTCTTTGAGTAATACTTTAACATCTTCATGAGTCAACGAAAAATGTTTGTTATCAATTCCCATACTACCATAAGAAATCTCTAATACATTAGAAATCGGCTTAGTTCTTGATTTAATAAAGAACATAGGCATATCAGTAAGGTACGCACTAATGTGTTTCACTGCTTTCAAAGAATTATCATTATAAATATACTTAGAATGTACAAAATTATTACTAGCCGTAAATCCAATAATAACACAATGAACTGCGGCTTTATTTCTAGCATCACTATCCCATTTAAATGAATGATAAGCAAAAATTGGTTGAATCATAGGTGAAAGATGTTCCCATAGTACTGGCGCTTGTTCCCCTTGTGCAATACTATTAGTTGATACAAAAGCACATTTTATTGTTGTATTCTGAATATATTCAGCTGCTTTTGCATACCACGCAGTAACATAATCAAGATTACCAACCCCTTTACTTCCTTTAAATGAAGCAATTAATTGTTCTTTTTGCTTTACTGTTTGTTCTTTTTTCCCTGCAAAAGGGGGATTCCCCATCATAAAAGAAAGCTCACCTGGTTCAATTATATTCGACCACTCAACCTCTAATGCATCTTTCTCATGTATATTTGTAAAACTATGCAATGGTAAAAAATCCATCTCACGATTGATAATTCCTTCTGTTTCTTCAAACATTTGAGCTTCTGCAATCCACATCGCAGTTCTTGCGACAGCAACTGCAAAATCATTAATTTCAATACCGTAAAATTGCTGAATACTTACTTTTATAGGATTAAGCTCAGCCTCCTCAAATCCTAATACGCCTGAGCCAGATTTATCAGTAATCGTTTCTCTCAATATATCATTTTCAAGTCTTCTTAAAGATAAGTATGTTTCAGTCAAAAAATTACCAGAGCCTGCAGCTGGATCAAAAAAGGTCAATGAAGCTAACTCATCTTGTAACTGATTTAACTTTTCTAATCTTTTCTTTATTACTTTTTCATTCATTGCAGTTCTAAACTTCTCTTTATATTCCTCAAGAAAAAGAGGATCAATAACTTTATGAATGTTTTCCAGGCTAGTATAATGCATCCCTCCTGAACGTCGTGTGTTAGGATTTAAAGTGCTTTCAAATATTCCACCAAATATAGTTGGAGATATTTCACTCCAATTAAACGAACAAGCCTCTTTTAGCATCATATTTATAGCATCTTCATTAAATGGAGGTATATCAATTAGCTCACTAAACAAATTTCCATTTACATATGGAAAAGCTAACAACTCCTCTTCATCGAAAGGATCTCTAGCATCAATAGGTGTATCTAAAATTCGAAAAAGTTCTAATAACGCTTTTCTAAAATGTTGAGGTTTAAACTCACGCAAATAATCGTGAAATAAGGCTCGACTCCCAAATAAACCTGCATCTTCAGCATAAAGACAAAAAACTATACGTACACATAACCTATTAATATTTTGTAAAATGTGCGTATCTGATAAATCTTTATTTAACTTATATTGTTTAAGTAGAATATCATATATTCTACCAACTAATTCCCCAGCTGTTTTAGAAATCTCTAACTCTTTTTCTATATGGCTATCTTTCACATTAACCATAAAATTAAGCCTATAATAATCTTTTTCAAAATCTTTAAGATAAATGATCTCTGGTGTTGCATTAGGATTATCCATATCTAAAATCTGGAACTCAGAAAAATTACAGCCTATAATCCAACGTGGTCTATCACTATAAGGAAGATTTGCAGAATATCTCTTTGCTTGTTCTAATGGGGTCAATTTTGTTCCATCAGATTGTTTAATCACTTCTGTAAGAGATTTACCTATACTTTTCTGTTCAATCATTGTATGGGTAGCCGGAATCATTGCATCTATATAACTAATATTTTCTAATTTTACTTTCTGTTCAAAGCGTATAAAATCAGATGCATTTTCTACCCCATATACAGTTTGTAGTAACTCAATCCAAAAACGTTGAGTGTCCTGCTTCTCATCACCAACCCCCAACCATTTTTCTGCAAATTTTTTTGCAGCTTTTTTTTGTGCTTTAAGTGTTAACATATATCCCCCTAATTCCCTTCTTTTAACCACATAATATTATATTCGCACTCATACGAATTATAATCGCAAACTCCCCATTCAGTATAATCAACTCAGCCTATATCTCCCTCTATTAACTTCAAAAACAGTTTAATACTAACTATTTCCATACCATATTATCTATATTTGTCTAAATTAAAGCTCTACTTTGTAGCTTTATAAACCAAATAACTTAAACTTTATAAATTCTTGATTTATTTGTAGTTCCAACAAATAGCACATTGAAAATAATAATAATTTAGTAGATAAATTACTATCCAAAATATAATGTTACCATTTTATAGATAACCACATCATATCAACAATAAAGTAACTTATTAATGTTTAGATAAAAATTTTTATCAATCTAAAAATAGAAATCAATTACAAAATAAGGCTTCTCTAAATTTCGAGAAGCCTTTTATTTGGTGCGCCTAGCAGGATTCGAACCTGCGCACCCGGTTCCGGAGACCGGCGCTCTATCCCCTGAGCTATAGGCGCATGAATACCTAAAAATTATACCATATTACGCTATGGTTCGATAGTATAAAGTATATGGGGCAGATAGGCTTATAGAAAAGCCCTCAATGTAGACTAAAATTTCAGCTACCATTGAGGACCCATCAGTATATATATTTCGCTTAAAGTTTCTCTTTAAGCACTGCTAGTAGAGCATCACAGCTACGACTGACATCGTCATAGGTTTCGTCAAAATTCCCCGTATACCAAGTATCCTTTACATCACGGCTTTCACCAACGAACGACATTGCCTTGTAAACCTTAGAATCTACATCATCACCAATGATACGACGTAAGTTCCGCCCATTATTTTCATCCATAATAACAAGGTAGTCAAAGTTATGATAGTCATCAACCGTTACTTGACGAGTCTTATGACGTGTATAAGAAATACCCATTTCATCTAATTTCTCTTTAGTCCCATAATGGGTATCATTCCCTATCTCCTCCCGAGATGTAGCTGCTGATTCAATATATATAGAATCACTTAGTCCAGCCTGTTCAACGATATGCTTCATATAAAACTCTACCATTGTTGAACGACAGATATTACCATGGCAAATGAATAGAACTTTAACCATAACAAACACCTTAAAAATTTTCCTACATCTCCACCTCCTATCACTCTATCGAAATATCATAATCTTTTAATTTACCTTGAAAAATCACTAAAATAATATTTCATAAACATATAAAAACCAACTGTCAACTTTACGGAAAAGAATACAAGTCATTATATCATTTTATAAAAAGTTCATATCCATTTCCTAATTCAGCCTCTGTAACAATCCCTACCTCACCACATTCGGCATAATCAACATTCTTATTATTTACCTGAATGCTATTAATTTTAGTATATACCCATTGTTCATCCTTTTTAGCATAAACCTTATCTCCAATTCTAATTTTGATATTTTCAAGTATCAATATTCCAGCTTTAGGCTTCTTAAAGTATTCAGAATATGTTCCAATGGATTTTAAATTCTTTGGTATCAAGGATATAATCCCACAGTCCTTTAAAGCTTCTCTAGTTTCTTCTTTTGTAAATATTTTATTTTCAATCAATTTATACTGTTTATATAACTGCCATGTAGTAAGAAGACCTCTTTCATCATTCTTTGCATAATCAACTTGATCACTACTGAACGGGGGATTTTGTCTTAATGAAGGATTTATATATCTTTGATGATTCACAATATATATAGGAATTATTGTTTTATCAGGATTTTCTTTTTCTCTTCTACGTCTATGCTTTGCGACTTGTGAACACTCAGAATCTGTAGACGTCCCACTAATGCCTTTTACTTCAACTATATATATTTTATCATCTTCTAAAATCTGTATATCTTCTCTAAGAATATCCTCACTTCCATCTATTGATTGTACATCTTTAAATCCAAGCCATTCAAAATATTTACATACAGCTTGTACCAACTCCTCGCCGGTTGCAGTTAGCAAATCATGCAAAAATTTATACTTTTGATTAACTGCATCAATTTTTTGATTCAATAAATCAATTTTTGATTCATATTCTTCTTGAAGTGCTTTTCTCTCTGCCTCGATTTCAAAAATTTCACTATGACAAAACTCTTTACCTTTTATCCATTCAAATTCTTTTGATTCTGGGAAAATTTTAGGTAATATCTCTGGTAAATAAGATGTTAATAAACGATCAATTAACTCATCTTTTTTATCACACACCGGAAGCAATAATTCATAGCCTAACGTTTCAGAATAACCTATATATGAAATAACTTCCCCCTCTGAATTTTTCAACAATGGAATAAAGTTTCGCTTTATAATATATTCTTGAGACTCACTATCCCATATTTTAGGAATTTGAAAAGTTACATTGTACGCTTTTGCAAAGTTAAGTATCAAATTTGCCATTTTATTATTCTCTGGGATAATTTTCTTTCCAGATTTTGAGCATCCATTAGCCTCAATAATTTCATATGTACTATGTGTTTTCTCAATAGGGGAACTAACATGAAGCTGATTTAAAACTTTAACTAGATTATATTTTTCTGTATAATTTTTACTAGCAAAAATTATTTTTAATGATTGTTTTTTTAGTTTCCCCTTTATTATATTTAAAACTAAAGGAGCGGGAAAAAATTCCTTTTTAGGATACTGTAATTCATATAAAAAAAGATTACTATCTAGTTGATCACTGCTACTATAATACTCGTATGTACTTTCAGTTTGTAAATCAATAATAACAACACTATATTCGTGTAAATTATCTACAATATTATACTCAAGATTTACATAACTTTTATTTTCAAGTTTTCGAAACTTTACAAGTTTATTCACACCCAAATTACCAGTCGCTACATTATAATGCTCACTCAATCTATCCGCAATTTCTTTATTATTAACAATAAATATTTGTGGTTCTCTATACCTCTCCATATAATATTCATCTCCAATTCAACCTTATACAATACATATTACTATATGGCTATTCTATACATCACGAATTATCACCTACATATTTATGATAATTCTTCTAGCATAAAATTCTATATAATATAAGCTCATAGTAATAAAACTTTTTGACTATGTTTATCTCATTATCTCATGCACTCATATTCTATTCAACTGTATAAGTACTAATAATACTATTTCAAGTCTTTACAAAACAATTGTATACCACCCATAGATTTATCAATTCTATCACAGTTTAAAACTTAAGCAAATTCAAAAAACCTCTATAGCATATGAACTGCACCTCGAAAATTGGACACAATTTTTGGAGGTGCAGTTTTTTATGTCAAAATACTCAAAAGAAATTAGAGAAAAAGTCATTGCCTTTTTGAAAAAGAATTTAGCCCCTTTAGAATTGCTAAGGAGTTTCAAATTCCAGAAAGTACTGTAAAAAACTGGCTATACAAATTTAAACTTAGCCATAATTTGACCCATAAAATTAGTAAACGAATATTTTCAGCAGATTTTAAACGTAAAGTTCTTGAAACTAGGTGGAAAGATAAGTTATCCTTTGAAGAAACAGCAGAATTATTTAATTTAGATAATCCTAGCCTAATTGCAGCATGGCAAAAGCGGTATTTAGCCGAAGGGATTTTGGGGTTGCAACCCAAGCCTAAAGGTAGACCATCTATGAAACCGAAAGAACCAATATCTCCCACAAAAAATCAAAGTATTAAATCAGACAAAGAACGGATAAAAGAACTAGAAGCTAAAATCGCTCGGTTGAAATATGAAATGTCTTTTTACGATGACTTTATGAAAGAAATGCGTGAAATTGCTAAACCCAATAGAGCTGTAAAAAAAAGCACAAACAATTGCCATCGAAAGATTAAGAAAAATATACCCCCTTCAGTTTATGCTCGAGTACTTTGGCATTAGTCGTAGTACATATTATGCACGTTTAGCTAGCTTAAAAAATGGAGACAAATATGCAGAGGAACGAGAAGCTATTCGCACACTTGTGGCGATGAATAAAGGTCGTTATGGGTATCGCCGAATTACAATAGCATTGCATAAATTAGGCATTCATATAAACCATAAAGTTGTAATGCGTATTATGAAGGAAGAAAACTTAACATGTAAAGCTCGCCTAAAGAAATACCGCTCATATAGAGGTACTGAAGGAAAAATCGCTCCCAATATTATTAAGAGGAACTTTACTGCAACAAAGCCAGATCAAAAATGGACCACAGATATTACAGAATTTCACGTGTTTGGGCGTAAAGTTTATTTATCACCAATCTTAGATATGTATAATGGTGAAATTGTATCCTATGAAATATCAGAACGACCTGTATTAACACAGGTTTTATCTATGCTGGATAAAGCCTTTAAGAATAGACCAAATAGCAAAGGCTGCATCCTACATTCAGATCAAGGATGGCAGTACCAGCATAGTACTTATCAAGAAACATTAAAAAATCACGCTATCATCCAAAGCATGTCCCGTAAAGGAAATTGTTTGGATAATAGCGTGATGGAAAACTTCTTTGGCTTGTTGAAGTCAGAGTTGTTATATTTAGAAAAGTTTGCTTCCTATGAAGATTTTATCAGTAAATTAAAGGATTATATTATTTATTACAATACAAAACGCATTAAGCTTAATTAAAAGGAATGAGTCCGGTATAATACCGAACTCATTCCCCAAGAGTAGCTTAATTATATCTGTCCAAGAAAATGGGTGCAGATCAAGTATCTGCTACAGAGGTTATTAAGTATTCAATTAAAAATTATGCCGTATCCCAGCGTCAATGCGCCATGTATTTTCTACAGTAGCACCAAAGTTTTTAGTGAATGTACCATATAGATATGTACTAGGACGGACACTCCAAGACCCACCAATTTCAGCATCGAGCCATGTATCCTTCAAATCTACTGTTGTTTGTACTGTTGGATTGCCTGGTGCGGAATATGTTGTATTTACCTTACCAGAGAATTCATGCGCTAATGCTAATTTAGCGAAGATATTGGATTTTTCTGTTTCTTTCCCAATGCCAATACCAAGTCTGCCTACAGCAGAGTTCACAGCATCAGCTTTCACATGCATAGAACCACCACCGACAACAGAAGCATCATAGGATACACCATTCAAACGACCTACAATAAATTCTACACTAGGATCGATGTAGAAGCCATTTTCCTTCTTAATACGTTTACCATATTCAGCGCTTAAGGATGTGCCATATGTATGGTAATCACCGTTCACACGTTGTCCACCTACGGAGTAGAGCTTATAATCATTGGATAATCTATTACCACGTGCAATGATATCTAAATAACGACCATCGTCATGATGTTTTGTACCATATAAGGCAATACCACCAAGTTTACCGTCCCCACTACCATTAACGTATGAATTACTAGAAGTACTGTAATCAATAGCACCACCAAAAATCCAACCATTAGATACTTTATGATCGTAGCCAACTTGTACGCCATTATACGTCATATGTGCATCAGCACCGTCTGTGATTTTAGATTTACCGCCTATATATTTCGCCCATACACCTTGATTTGTATTAGCTAGACGAAGATCTCCTAAACGGCGTTGTAAATCATTGGTATTACTCTTCCATGCCATAGCGGTCGATGTAAGAGCAGATTTTGAACCACTCACTAAGGATGATTCACTAGCACGATTAATCTTTGTTGTATCATTTACAACAAGACGCCCCTGTGAGTCAAAATGATCTGCACCTAGTTCTGCAACAGCACCAGGACTAGTAATACCTTCATTAATTTGAACTGTTGTGCTCAGTTTCTTATCATTGCCCGTATATTGTAATTTATTGGCTAAGGCTTGTATTTCCTTTTTATAACTTACCTCATCAATGGTATTACCAGAATGTTCACCTTGAACGGTAATATGGCTATTGTCTGCTGCATGTTCAACTACAATTTGCCCTTTTCCAGCTTCACTAGCAGGTACGCCAGATTTATAAATAGCATTCACATAGCCACTATAGTTCTGAATCGTAATAGGACGTGCATCAATAGGATGAATATTACCAGCTGCCGTTGGATTAACACCACCTACAAGGTTACGAACCTTACTACCCTTATATAAATATGCTGCATTATCCCCAGATGGACGTTCTCTTTTAGGGGTAGGCCGCTCCATACCAATCCATTCATTATTCCAAGTTCCTCCATTTTGTAAATAAATGTCAGCACCAGAATTATGAGGGTTCTTATTGCTTTCAGCATATTCATTTAATACAGCACCCGTAAGTTTAGAATTAGGTGTTGTAAAAGCTAATGCTATATTCGTTGGCGTTTCGTTATGATTTGGATCACGTCCATAATCCTTATTAATTAACCCTACATTCCCAACAGCGACCAATTCTTTAGACCCTGGATGTTTACCATCAGAGCCAGTATTAACGTATACATCACCCTCTTCTGCCACCACAGAGTAAGTATCAGAAGTTTCTAAAGGATGAGTAATGATACGTCCACCACCATCAACAATGATATGACCACGTTGATTAGCTTGTAAACCGACACCAATAGCATCGATATCTACATTGCCTTTGACGTGAATATTAGTATCTCCATAATCTCTATTAGGATTGTCCTTGCTGAGTCTTGGCACTTTACCGCCGTAACCAGCATACACAGCGCTCATATAGTAATGACCGAGTTCCCTTTTTGAGGCTGGTGCATCATTCTTAAGACGTACAATCAAATCTTTATCCACCGTCAATTGTGATCCAAATCCATTATAAATACCTGATACATTTTTAGTTTTACCTGTATCTGTTAAGCTTTTACCATGCACATTAACCGTCAAGGTATCCTCTATATGCTTAACTTCCGGTTGTGTTTGTACCGGTGACCCCATTGTTAAGCCAAGCAATTCCTCCGCTTTATCACTTGTGGCATTAATTTCTGTAGCAAATGCAGAGCAGGTCATTCCAGTTAATACCAACGCAGCCATCACAGCCGATACATTTCGTTGTAATTTCATAAAAATCTCTCTTTCTTACCTCGCTTAATACGAGGCTCTCACAGAACGCATTTATACGTACACCCTAAAAATATAACAAGACCCCCTAAGTCCAACTTAGGAGGTCTTGTTTATTTCACACACTTAGTAAATAGTTATATCCTATATTATTCAGGATTGATGATGAAGGACAATGCACTGAAGTATTTATTTTGCTCACCTTTAGTTTGAGTTGGGAAGCCCACTTCAACGCCTACTACGTTAAGGCCGTTAGCACTTACAGTAACAGTTGCTTTACCATTAGCATCTGCTTGACTTTCATTAGTAAGATCATTAATTACGTCTTTAATAAGAGGTGCATTTGCATATGGTTTACCGTCTTTCAAGACTTGGATTTCATATGTATCACCTTTTCTAAGAGTTAATGGATTAACAGATGGAATGATTTGAATGAAAGCATCTTTATTATTGAAAGGTTTTGCTTCTGCATTCCAGTAGTGAACGTCATATTTAATGGCATGTGTACTTTTTTGAGCACCTGGTACTTCAGAGATTGGTTTATGAACAGTTTTGCCATCTTTGTCTTTTGTCCAATAACCATAGTCAAAGTCAGTTACTGTAATACCCAATTTATCATTTGGTACAACTACTACATTTTTTTCATGTTTAATAACTTGTACAGGAATTACCATGCCATTGTTATCTAAGCCAATGATGCTTTTTACCATTTCTGGGCTATACGCATCATCAACAGGGCCTTCGCCAAGTACTAGCGCTTTTTCATCTAAGCGGTTAGCAAAGAATACGCCATGCGCATCAACGGAAGAGCACACACAACCTGCAGCTAAACCTACTGCAAATAAAGAAGCTAAGATTTTCTTATTCATAAGAACCTCCATAATCAATAACTTTTTCAATAAACTTGTTATTATTATACAGCGTTACAAATATTTCGTATATACCAATACCCCTATCAGCAAGTTATTATGCGTATTTAGTATATTAACTTATTTTTATACCCAATAATCATAAATGATAAAATTATCACCTATTTTCATGAATATATGACTTGTAAGAATATGTTAGATAAATACTTATAGATTAGATAAAAAAGGCGCTCCTTAAGGAGCGCCATTATATCCGCATGAGATATTATTTTTTATTCTTCGCTGCTTTCGCACGTGCGTTACGATCAAGAATTGTTTTACGCATACGAATGCTTTCAGGTGTTACTTCAACAAGTTCATCATCGTTGATCCACTCAAGAGCTTGTTCCAAAGAGAAGATACGAGGTGGAGTCAAGCGTACCGCTTCATCAGAGGAACTGGAACGCATGTTGGTAACATGTTTTTTCTTACATGGGTTAACATCCATATCAAGTTCACGTGTATTTTCACCGATAACTTGGCCTGCATACACGTCTTGGTTAGGGCCAACGAACAATGTACCACGGTCTTGAACAGAGTTCAAACCATATGGAGTAGTTTCGCCATTTTCGAATGCTACCAAAGCACCACGTGTACGGGAAGGAATTTCACCTTTATATGGTGCATAACCATGGAATACATGGTTCATAATACCATTACCTTTTGTAGCTGTTAAGAATTGGGCACGGAAACCAATCAAACCACGAGCAGGAACTACGAATTCCATGCGAAGGTAACCAGCTAATTCAACCATATTAGTCAACTCAGCTTTACGTTGACCAAGGTTTTCCATTACGGTTCCCATGAATTCTTGAGGCACGTCGATAGTCAGTGCTTCAAGTGGTTCACACAATTGGTCGTTAATAGTTTTGAAGATTACGCGAGGTTTACCTACTTGTAATTCGTAGCCTTCACGACGCATAGTTTCAATCAATACTGCCAAATGCAATTCGCCACGACCAGATACTTTGAACGCATCTGCAGAATCAGTTTCTTCTACTTTCATGGATACGTTAGTTTCTACTTCGCGGAACAAACGATCACGCAAGTGACGGGATGTAACAAATTCACCTTCGCGGCCTGCGAATGGAGAGTTATTTACGGAGAATACCATGGACAATGTTGGTTCGTCGATGGAGATGGATGGTAATGCTTCAGGATTTTCAGCATCTGCTACTGTTTCGCCGATGTTGATATCGTCAATACCAGCAAATGCAATGATATCACCCATTTCAGCTTCATCAGTTTCAACACGGTTTAAGCCATTGTATGTGTACACACGACCGATTTTCGCTTTACGAGTACTTTCACCATTCATGATAGCCACTTGTTGGTTGGTTTTCATTTTACCGCGAACGATACGACCTACGGCGATTTTACCGATGAAGTTATCGTAATCAAGTGTAGTTACCATAAATTGAAGAGGACCTTCCATATCACCTTGTGGTGCAGGAATTTCATCGATCAATGTTTTGAATAACGGCTCCATGTTTACAGCTTCATCATCCCAATTAGTTTTGGACACACCTGAACGAGCAGATGCGTATACTACAGGGAAATCGAGTTGATCATCATCAGCTTCAAGCTCCATGAACAATTCAAGAACTTCGTCCTCAACCTCTTTAACACGTTGATCAGGACGGTCGATTTTATTAATTACTACGATTGGTTTCAATTTTTGTTCTAAGGCTTTACGCAAAACGTATTTAGTTTGAGGCATTGGACCTTCGTAAGCATCTACGAGAAGCAATACGCCGTCAACCATGTTAAGTACGCGTTCTACTTCGCCGCCGAAATCAGCATGGCCTGGAGTATCAACGATGTTGATTTTAATACCATCATGCATTACAGCAGTGTTTTTAGACAAAATAGTAATACCGCGTTCACGTTCCAAGTCGTTGGAGTCCATTACGCGTTCTGCTACTTTTTCATTTTCACGGAACACATGGCTTTGTTTTAATAACGCGTCCACCAAAGTAGTTTTACCATGGTCAACGTGGGCGATAATCGCTACATTACGAAGATTTTCGCGAATCATAAGATCCTCCCTTTAATTCTTTCAGTATATTCTATATCACATAGCCTCGATAAAACAGACTATGCAGGTATATTCCCCAAAATTGGCAACAGTTAATTATAACGCAGTCTATAGAAAAAAGTCAAAACAGTTATAGAAGATTCTTATACACGTAATTCACACTGATACTCAACTGAGCTAATATAGTATTTTACAACATTAACACATTCACATTTACAGGTATCTAAAGAGGTTTCGAACAAGACAATATTTCTTTCAGTTTGACTATGCGTACTAGCAAACTCAATACCATCATAGATTTTTTGATTATCATCATCTGTTATACTTTTTATATAATCTGAAATATACTGTGTCCCTATGTAGTCTAATGGATCGTCACTACTTGCCTGTGGCGTTCTTATATTATCATTGAGCTCCTCTAAAAACTTTCTATTAATATCAATCTCCGCAATATCAAAGGCAGCATTATTACCATATGGAACTTTAAAAGGACTAATCTTATTAATCTTGGATAAATTAACTAATTTAATTGGACTATTTACTTGAAATTTACCTATACAGACTATATCAAATACACCAGCACGAATCTCTTTAATGCATGTTGGCTCATCAGTTGCTAAATATAAGCATGCGACACCTTTAGCATTTATTCTTCCCTCACCACTTTTTCCTGGCTTAGGTGCTCCCATATTCCTTTTTTCTATTGTTTCACCCTCACGACTTTTTCTTGCTCTATATAAAGGCAAACTGTTAGGTTGATAGTCACTTTCAATATATGAAAACAGAGATTTTAATACATCTATATTTATATTACTAGGATGATAACGATTTTCTTCCTTTAGTTGTTTTCTAAAATCAGTCCAACTAATATTTTTTAAAATACTATGCTGTTTAACATATTCAGAGTCTAGTTTTTTTATTAATACTATTTTTTTAGTTAATAAATCCCGATGATTATTGAAATAATCTCTACAAATAGATTTCATCAATGACATTATTGTATTTTCATCTAACTGAGAATTAAATACTTTCCATACAGATTGTAATTCATCAATTAACAATGCTCCTGCATCATGTACCTTATAGCTATCCAAAAAAGCTTCAAAAAGTTCTTTTATAAACTTTATAGTTGTAGTATCTTCGGTATCATATAATACGGAATGATTACCACAGTTAGGACAACAATCAAGAACTTCATTATTATTAGATTTTCTTAAGACAGCTTTCAATTCCTCATCATTAAAACAATTTTCACAAATTTTCATATTTATCACCCTTGTTGTGATTGAAAATATTGATATACGACCTCTAAATGTTGTTGAATTGATAATTTTTTTATAGTTCCTAATCCAGGATATCTACCTTCCGACTTTAATTGTCTAAATTGACGTAATGCAGGTGAATCCATTCCCTCAGAATTGATCCAATTGATTAACTTGTCTAATGCTTCACTAAATTTTCCTGCGGGATTTGTTATATCAGAATTAGAGTCTGAAACAAAGTGCCTAATATACAAATCTTGAGAACTGGAATTTATATATACAATGTGAATTGCTACCGCTCTAGGAGCAAATCCCCCCACCATAAGATCATTACCTACTATTGAGTAGTCTGAATACCCAGCAAAATGATCTTGACCATAATATAGATGATCAGAAGAGAAGAACTCATTATCATTGTATGCATAATCAGAGTTTCTTTGAAGCTTATTAAATCTATCATTGCACAAAACTAACGGACCAGCATCTTCCTTTAGCATACGAGTAAAATCACGGCTCTCACCAACTAATGTATATAAAAAAGAATCTGTATTATTATGAAATTCCAAAGCTTGAGATATCTGAGACTGTTCTAAGCAAAGAGAAATACATCTATTTACAGAATATCCAACATTAACTATAGTTGACAAAACATCATTACAATTATTATCAATATATATAACAGGTAGTACATAATCACTACTTCCCTCTATTGTACTTAAAAAGGCCGCTATATCTTCATGTGTAACTTCTGTTAGTTCTCTTTTAGGGTTAAAAATTATTCCTATATAACTATTCCTTTCAATAAATGTATTTATAGTTCTATTTAAACGAGTAGTTAAATTAATTGGTTCCACAATCGGTATAATTTGTTTTTCTGTCTCTAACGAATCAGAAAACAAATTGTTTTGAACTTCTTCTTCCAACGCAAGTAATTCATATTGTCGCCCTCGAAAAATAGGTAAATACATATGAACCTCCTTCAATAATTAAGAAAAGAAATTAACTTAGAATAATCAGACTTACTAAATTTAGAAAAATAAATTAAAGATCGCAAAGACTTTGGTAATATTTCAATTTGTTCATTAGAATATTTTTTAAAATTTCTATTTTTCAAACATAGTGAAAAATTTTTGTATAACAAATCCCTATCTATTTTAAAAAACAATTCTTTGCATGCATTATAATATTCAAAATCATTCGTTTTAGGCAAAAAGCCATAATATGACATTAAAATTTCTTCAAATTCATATTTACGCAACATAGAAAACCATACATTTTTATCCAAAGTCTTGGTATAACGTATTGCCTCTTTTTTTGTAGATAATGTCATCTGTGATGTCAACACAATAATTCCAACCGGACTAGATTTAAGAATGTCCATTACAGACTTTAAATGTTGCTCTGATATCACAACATTCACTAAATCAAATGCTTTATAATAGTTATTTAATTGAGTTTTTAAACGTTCTAATGAGTCTAATTCGGTCTTAATTTCATATACAGTAGCTTTACCATTCAAAAGCACAAAATCTGCAATTGATTTGTCTATAGGTAACTCCACAAGTGCCGATGTTGTATTTAAATTATGCTTACCTAACAATAATTTATTAAATAATGTATTCTTATATACGTATTCACTACGATAGTTTCTAACTAACTCTTTATATAGACATTCAAAAACATCATAATGACTCAATTCTAATGATTCAGCATAAGATTTTAATTTAGAATCATCATTCATGGCTTTAAGTATATTTTTTTTTGTAAAAACTTTATTTAATGCTATCATTTCAGCCATGTTTTGCAATCCTTTTATTGAAAAATATTATTTATCTCCCATACTACTTTATAATTATTTTAATATGAATACTTTATTAAAGCTATAAAAAAGTTCAATTTTCTACAGAAAATTGAACTTTTATATATCTATTTAGTTAATCTTCACCAATCATACGTACTTCGGGCTCAAGGTGTACGCCATGTCTATCGTACACACGACGCTGTACTTCTGCAATCAAATCAAGTACGTCCTTTGCACTAGCACTACCTGTATTGATGACAAAGCCTGCATGTTTGTGGGACACTTGCGCATCACCTACACACAACCCCTTTAGGCCTGTTTGTTCAATCAATGTACCTGCAAAGTACCCTGGTGGGCGTTTAAAGGTTGAACCTGCACTAGCATACTCTAAAGGCTGTTTAGATTCGCGCTTTTCGGTCAACTCATCCATGCGAGCCTTAATGGTATCCTTATCACCTGGTTTGAGTGTCATAATAACTTCCCCAATAACTTCATGATTATCGTGGAATACACTATGACGATAAGCAAAGTCCAAGTGAGATGCATCATATTCTTTGATATTACCTTGGAAATCTACGGCTCTCACTGCAGTAACTACGTGGCTCATTTCACCGTCATAAGCACCTGCATTCATAAATACGGCACCACCAAGTGTGCCTGGAATACCAATGGCAAATTCAAGACCAGATAAACTATTCTCCCAAGCAAATTCAGAAGCATCTTTTAACATATACCCAGAACCAATGCACAATGTGTTTTCGTTACAATCCATGATTTGGGTCATATGTCGAACTGATACGACAGCACCACGAATACCCCCGTCTTTCACCAAAATATTAGAGCCACAACCAATAATAGTTACAGGCACATCTAATTCGTGAATGATACGAAGTGTAAAACTAAGTTCTGCCATCGTAGTAGGCTCAATAAATAAGTCCGCAGGTCCTCCAATTTTGAATGTCGTATGATGACAAAGAAGCTCCTGCTCTCGTACACGTGTACTTGGTAATTTTTCTAGTAAAGCTGTTTGTAATACCTTAATGTTGTGGTTGTTGTTCGCCATGATCTAACACTTTCATCCCCTCAGTGATTGGTTCGCTAATGATTTTGTAAATATCATTAGAAATCTGGCTCCAACGCATTTGCGCTTGCAAATAAGCAGCCGCTGCAGCATTTTCCTGAATTTGAGGCATCAATTCCTCTTGTTTCTTTTGCAACTCGTCCGCTTCTGGAGCCCCAGACAACTTAGCATATTCCCATTGCATTTGTTGTGCCATAAATGTGCGAACCAAACCCGTTGCTACTGCATCTGCCTTCACTGCTTCCTGAGCAGCCATTAATTCTTTGTACTCTTCGGATTCACGCATTGCGTGAGCTAAATCATGAGCTTTATCGTAGTTCATAATATCCTCCTCCAAACAACACCGTTAAAATCGCTACCGGTCATATAGATTTGGTAGGTCTCCTAACACATAAGTATAATATATTCCTCAATTGTAAAAGTCTATTTATTTTGATTGAATCCAATTGCCTTCAGCCTTAAGGTCTGGATAATCAAGTTGACGCATACCTTCATAAGCTATGATTGCCACCGCATTAGAAAGGTTCAGAGAGCGTGCTTCATCTACCATGGGTATACGAATGCATGTATCCTCTTTACCATCTAATAAACTTTCAGGCAATCCTCTTGTTTCAGGGCCAAAAACGAGCATATCACCAATTTCATATTTCACCTCGGAATGAGTATGCTTTGCTTTGGTAGTGGCATAGAAATATCTACGATTAGGATATTTCTCATATAATTCTTGAATATTTTCATGTACCTGTACATCTACCAAGTGCCAGTAATCAAGGCCAGCACGTTTTACATGCTTGTCATCAATAGAAAAGCCAAGGGGTTTGATCAGATGTAAGGTCATATGATTGGCGGCGCATAAACGCGCTATATTTCCTGTATTACCTGGAATTTCAGGCTCATAAAGTACTATTTCCATTTTCAATCCCCTATTCTTTATATCTATATTATTCTACAAAGGAACGGACAAAATGTCCACTTTTCCCACCTTCTTTTTCTACAAGATATGTAGGACCTATAATCATCCCCTTATCAATAGCTTTACACATATCGTAGACTGTTAAAAGTCCTACTTGAACCGCTGTAAGTGCTTCCATTTCAACACCTGTCTTTCCTGTCGTTTTTACGGTAGCCTGAACCTTAACAACACGATTATGGGTAGCATCCGTACAGGCAGGACTTTCACCATCAACAAGAGTACAATGCACCTCAACCTTAGTTAATGCCAATGGATGACAAAGGGGAATGAGATTACTCGTCTGTTTCGCACCCATAATAGCTGCTAATTGAGCCACACTAAGAACATCCCCTTTTTTTATAGTTCCCGACGCAATACGCTCGTAAATAGCATCATTAATAGCAATAAAGCCTTCTGCCATGGCAGTACGAGTTGTAATATCCTTATCTGATACATCTACCATCCAAGCATTTCCATCTTGATCAAAATGTGTTAAATCCATAATACATCCTTACTAATTATGTATAAATTATCACCAATAGTTTTATTTTCATTTATTATATTATACAATAGAATTAAGAATTGTATGTACAAGGAAGGAAGTGTTCCTATGAAAACAAAACTAACTTATTTTGGTCACGCTTGCTTTATGCTCACACGTGGCGATGTATCCATGATTTTCGACCCATTCTTGACCGGTAATACATGGGATATCGCTAAAAAAGAAGACATCAAATGCCAATATATCTTTGTCAGTCATGGTCATGATGATCACTATGGAGACACAGATTTTATTGCCAAAGCAAATGATGCACTCGTTATCTCCACTGCTGAGGTGGCGGGTAAAGCGGCAGCTGCCGGTTGTCGTACACACGCCATGCATTTAGGTGGCAAGTTCGACTTTGAATTCGGTTCTGTTCGAATGGTTCCTGCCTTTCACGGCTCTGGTATCCCTGGCGGTCACGCTGCAGGTTGTATCGTAGATTTCTACGGAGATATCCTATACTTCGCTGGTGATACAGCACTCTTTAGCGATATGAAATTATTAAATCGTTTTGGTGAAATTGATTACGCCCTTCTTCCTATCGGTGATAATTACACAATGGGGGTTGAAGATGCAGCTCTTGCTGCTTCTTATGTAAAAGCACGTATTTCCATTCCAATTCACTACAAAACATGGCCCGTTATCGACCGCGAACCAGGTGTATTTACAAGCCTAGTAGAGGGCAAGTATAACCAAACAGCACTCATTATCGATCCAGGTTCCTCTATTGAGCTTAATAGCTAATACAAAATCTACAGACCTAAAAATGACGCAATCCAAAGGATTGCGTCATTTTTGTATATCGTCTTGGTTCAAAATCAAACCCATAAAAAATTGCATTCTAATAGACTAAATCTCTTGATTTGCCATAGAAAATCCCCCACGGTTAGCCATACGTACAAACTCATCAATATCTTGAGTTTCATCAACACCTACATAGCCGAGTTCACGAACCATGCCGTATGGGTTATGCAAAGATAATTGTGGATTCTCACCGGTCAACACCCACAGCACCTTATATCCCCTTGGCGCCTCTCGGAGTCGCTCTTCCCCTTTGCCATCTGTAAAGTATACAAGTAAATCTACACGGTTTTGATTAGCCAGAGAGAATACAGGGGTAAAGGCTGTAGCACCACGCACATCAAGGCGCGGCTTCACATCTTTTACAGATTCCATCGTATAGGTGCGGCGCACCTCATTATCACATTCTACAACGGTAATGCGATGGTTATAGGCATGCACGATTTGTAACACTTGCTCTAAGGCATTCGTAAACTCCACATCAGTTATACTACCACTCATATCGAGAGCAACCCATACATTTGCCTTATGTTGGCGCAATGTACCTGACAACTCCAAGCGCTCAGGTTGACGACGATTACGACGCATCGTCGTTTTTTTGTATCCACTCGCTACCTTGCCCATTAGCTTTTTGAGATAAAAATACCACGGCAAAGCGCGTCGCGTTTTTTGGAATGTATCGATAAGACTTTTCACATAGCCTTCCATATCACCCTTTGAGGCTTCATTGATATAGCGCTCTGTGATTTGGTCCATCGTGTCTGTATCAATAGAATCAGATTCATCCCAAATATCATGGCTAGTTTGAGGGTCAAACTTCATAGCAATCGCCGTATCTGCGTTATCGATAGGCACAAAGAGGTCTGGTTTTTCTTTCATAACATTATCAATAGCCTTCGCATAGTATTCAATGGTACGGAAACGCTTTAATAACAAACCAAAGCGCGCATTTACATTGGCTACCGTTACTGCATCACGGTCTACATGTTCAAGGTAATCGTTTACGACCATGTCCATAGCCATATGGACTGCTGTTTTGTGAAAGCCTTGGCTCAGTGCTTTTACCCGCATCAAATGAGCAGAAATGATATGAAGAACTTCACGCTTAATACCATCCTTCATCACATCAGGTGATTGGCGTAACAAGATAAAGGGATTTACATATAATACATATCCGCCCTGTTTAAGATTAATACCAAAAGCACTGGCCATATCAAAGCGAATGCGATGAGTCATTTGTAAGTAAAAGTAACCAAAGAATTGGTCCTCTTCAAGAAGCAGACTGTTTACATCATGTAATATGTTCCACAACCGTTGCTCATAGGCAGGTGTCATTATCGCTTGCTGCATAACGGAAAGGTCTGTCCCCTCCACTTGTACGTCTTCAAGAGCACGACCGATAGTACCTATATGGCTATCCGACATATTATGGTTCATAAGATCAGCCGCTATACGTTCAGGCGCCATGCTATGATGTTGTTCTTCATAGCTATCTACATAGGCCTCATAGGATGCGTATATTTGCGTATACAAAGCCTCTGCTTCGCGATGTATGCGCTCTCGTTTCGCATGCCATCGATCAAGAGCCTCGATAGCCTCCGCATCATAAGAACCCGTTTTTTCCCAGCCATCGATATGAGTCAGTAAATCCGACGCATCACGTATATCATCCTTATCTAAGTTTCGTTGCATATTTACACCCCCTTTTCTTTAGAAAACAAATTTAATATATGTCACATACTATATATCAATTAACCTCATAACTAATAATTTACTACAGTTGATTATCTATATAGATAGCTTCGATTTGGTTAACTACGCACATAAAATTATTTTTGCGCGTCAAAGAAAGTATCTACAAAAAGGTCATCTTCAATAGCATAAGCGTAAACGCGCTCATACGTGTTACGAAGATCTTTCATAACCGCTACGCGCAAATCCCCTGGATACAAGGTTAAAAACTCCACAAAATGATGTACTTCCTGCGCATTGCTATTGCGATTTAAACGATGCAACATATTTTTTGCTGCTACATAAAGGCGAGTTGGGCTTTCACCTTTAACCTGCTCAGCCATAGACATAATAGCACCTGGTTTTTGAACCGCTGCTAATACATCATCAAAGGTAATAAGAGGTTCTTGGTCAGACTCGATAAAGTTTACAAAAGCCTCCGCAATGAGTTTACCTACGTTACCGCGGATAACATTCATAAATACGTCACGACTATAGCTTGTGCCCTCTTGCTTTTTATAAATGGTATATAGACCGGACACGCGTTCAAAGGAACGAGGTGTGGCATCGATATCGTCTTCGTGACGTTGATTTAAATATTCTGGATAGGAAGAAATAAATTCAATAACCTTTTCTTCAATACCAGCACCAATAGCCCAGTCAATCCATTGCATATAATCAGCATTCATATAAAGCCATACAAAACGGTTTTGTTGTGCCGGATCCATATCGATGGTTTGGTAATCAAAGGAATCCTCAGGGTTCATAGCGGCGATGATGCGCACTTGATCACTTAAAGAAAAGCCATTAATTTCACGGTTTAGAATAAGGTTCATCAACTCTTGTTGAACTGCATGTTCTGCGCGGTTAATTTCGTCGATAAACAACAATACTTGGCGCCCTTTATCTACGGCTTGTGCCACATGTTCCAATGTATGATGCACAGCGTATACTGTAGTTTTCACATCCCGTGTATTGCCATGACCATCCGTATGAGTCACCGTTTCTACTGTAGGCAAGCCACCAATTTCACCTTCTTTTAAAAGGTTTCCGTCGATAGTTACTAATTCCCAATTATGTACCTCTGCAACGCGCACTGCGAGAGAGGTTTTGCCTATACCCGTCTCACCGACGAGCAAGGGCACTTGATTAGCAGCAAGCACTAACTCAACGCTTGCCATTGTATCTATAAAGTTCATTGTATCTCCGTTCTAATATCTCAAATATTCGCCTACTGCAATTTTCTTAACAGTTCTAGTACCATACCTATCAATAAGTGACAATATATCAATAGGCCATTTGGATTGACGTCCACCGATAGCTTTATTGTTGATTAACTCGCGTACATAGTCTTCATCAACGGTATCGCTAGAAATGGCATCTAGAATTATATCTTTGATTTCGTCTACCGTAATGCCCAATGTATTAGGTATATAACCGACGATAGCCGCACTTACCTTAAATAGATGCAAGGCCAAATCCTTAGTAAGGTTTGTAATCTGACGCATTGCCTGTGGATCTTGCTTTACTGCTGCTTCTAGTACAGCTACGCTAGGCTCATCAATGTAGCGCAAGGCTAAGTAACTCTCTTGCACGGCTTGTAACTGCACAGCTTCGCTTGGGGCCTTGATATATTGTAAGGCATCATAATTCGCCTTTACTGCTTCTAATTGCAATTCTTCAGATGGGTTCGCAATATAGCGAATAGCCCAACCTGATTGAGCTAACGCACTTTGAATTAGTGTATCAGACGGATCACTGATGTATTCTAAAACCGCCCAATCTTTTTCCACTAAGGCTTTTAACAATTCTTCTGTAGGATTTTCAACGAATTGTATAGCTCGTGGTGCTTGTGAAAGCGCCGTTTCAATAACCTTTTGAGTAGGTTCTTTAATATATTGTAACAGCATGCCGTTTTGTCCCACACATGTAAGTTGCATAGCTTCTGTAGGATTTGGAATATTTCGAATCCCATGTGGGTTATTGGTCAGCGCCGTTATATATTGTTCCTCTGTCATAATAACCTTCATTTCTATATTAAAAGGCCATACGAATACGTATGGCCTATACTGAATTCTATCTTATTATATCATATTTTTTCGATATATTTATATCTCTTTCGTATACTTACTACACTGTTAATGCATCTAAATCAGAATTATTTCCTATGATTAATAGTTTTTCCTCTGCTGAAAGAATCGTAAACGGATTAGGAGGGACTTCTAAATCCTCCCCACGTCTAATCCCTACAGCATTAAGATTATATTTCTCACGCAGATTAGAATCTTTTAAGCAAGTGCCTACCAAAAATTTTGGCATATCAACTTCAATAAGGCTAATGCTTTTAGATAGCTGTAAGTAATCCATTACATGTTCTCGTGTCAACGATTGAGCTAACCGTTGTGCCACATCGTATTCTGGATAGATAACTATATCTACCCCCATCTTCTTGAGCATCTTACCTTGGAGTGCATTTTCAGCTTTCGAAACCACATGAGGCATTTTCATTTCTTTCAATAACATAGAAGTCATAAGATTTGCCTGGATATTATCCCCAATAGCAACAATAACTATATCAAATTGGCTCAAAGCTAAGGCTTTAATGGCTTCTTCATCAGTAGTATCTGCTACGATAGCATGTGTGACATAGGGGGAAACCTTTTGTACAATTTCTGGATTAATATCTACACCCAAAACCTCATGATTCATAGAGGCTAACATCTTGGCGATGGTCGTACCAAATTGTCCAAGACCAATGACAGCTATTGTTTTATATTTCATGCTATATCTCCTGATAGGCTAACCATTCTACTCAATTACAACAATACATTCTCTTCTGCATACCCAATTGGCTTCGTTGGTGATGTCCTAAGAGCCCATGTACCAATAACGGTCATAACACCGACACGACCGGTAAACATAACAAGCATCAGCACCCATTTACTGCTTTCAGATAAATCAGGCGTAATTCCCGTCGTAAGGCCTACAGTCCCAAAGGCAGACGTAACCTCAAATAACAATCGGATAAAATCATAAGGCTCATCCCAGGCCAGATAACATGTGGCTATTAAAATAAGAAGGAGCGATAAAAATATAATCCCGTTGGCTTTAAGCACGGTTACTAATGAAATACGACGTTCAAAAATCTCCGTATCTGGACGGTTATTAAACAAGGTACGCGATGCAAGTATGGTTACTGCTACGGTGCTAATTTTAACGCCTCCACCGGTAGAGTTTGGGCCAGCACCAATAAACATGAGAATAATAGTAACAAACAAGGTAATTGGATGTAATGCATTATAGTCAACCGTTGCAATCCCCGCTGTACGCGGCGTAATCGCTTGAAATAAAGAGGCCATTATTTTATTCCAAATCGGTAATGACCCAAAGGTTTTTGGATTTGACCATTCCACTCCTAAGAAAATGACGGTCCCTAGTAGAATAAGAGTCATTGTGCCTACTAACATAATCTTAGTGTGAAGTTTTAAGTCAACAAATCGTCGCACCTTACGGTGTGACCATATGTCAAAGGCCGCTAAATAACCAAACCCCCCAATCACAATTAGCACAGCTGTATTGATATTAAATAATATGTCCCCCACCATAGCATAAGGTAGATCATTATCAAAAAATACAAATCCAGCATTACAAAAGGTGGAAATAGCTTGCATGATACCGGTATACAATGCAGCCTGTCCAATATAGGGATATAGCTGAATCGTATAGATTATGCCTCCCACAATTTCAATAGCAAAGGTATACAGCGTTAACTTTTTCGTAATATGTAATAAACCAGTCATACCATCCTGTCCGACGTCCTCGGACAAAAGCACACGATTTTTAAGGCCTACTCGTTTACCTAGAAGCAAAGCAATTATGGTCGTGAAAGATACAATTCCTAACCCACCTAACTGAATAAGGATAACCATTACAATCTTACCAAATAAAGACCAATGATAATAAGTATCTACAGTGGTCAGCCCTGTTACCGAAACACAAGATACGGCGGTAAAAGCGGCATCTACAAGAGCCGTCGTTTGCCCCTGAGCACTCGCCATCGGTAACATAAGCAATATTGTACCTATAATCATGACGCCTAGAAAGCTAAACGCTAATAACCGATAGGGATTTTGTTGCATGTACCGTTGTACATGAGAATGGGAAATATCGTGCCACATACTGATTTACTCCAATCCCATTAACTTATTTACAACTTGTAAACTTGGTAAAGCGCTACGACCACCAATCCCTTGCGTATTTAAAGCTGCTACAGCGGACGCAAAAATAGCAGCTTTTTCTAAATCAGAATGTCCACAATGTTGTAATAAATCTATAGCATATGTAGAGGTCTTTAACCCTTCTACTGGGGCTAACTCTCTCAATAATGTAACAAGCTTTGAAAGAAATGCACCATGAAAACTATCTCCGGCCCCCGTTGTATCAACTACATATTCTTGAGGGAATGCCTGACAACGATAGAAAGTTCCATCAGGCCATACGAAATAACTACCATTAGCGCCATCCGTAACCCCCGCAATAAGAGCACCACGGTCATGAATGATATGGCAGGCTTCTTCTAAATTAGTAGTGCCCGTATATTTTTCAGCATAATCACGAGCAACAATAGCAATATGACTTGACTCTGTAATAGATTTCATTTCTTCATCGTAGCGCTGTGCACCTCCATCGAGGGAGATAATATTACCTGCCTCTTGTGCTAACGCCATGGCAGAACACATGAATTGTCGATGCCGTCCGTTAACATGTAAAATGAAAACTTCTTTAATTAATTGCTTATGAGTATCTAAAAATACTGGCTCTGGCGCAGTAGAGCGTTCAAAAAATACGGCACGCTCGCCAGTGCTATGCTTTACTAGGATTGTAGCAACGCCACTCTTTTCCCCCTTTTCAATGTGAATAGCATCAGTATTAACATTATATTTTTTAAAATCATCTAAAATATGACGCCCCACCATATCGTCACCGATACTGTCAATCATGGCCGTACGTGCACCATATTTACCTGCAACGGCTAATGCTGTAGCTACAGGTCCTCCACCATCGGTGGTAGAAGATACAACTTGTTGTACCTCACGTCCCGTTGGGTAATGATCCACAACGATGAAGCGGTCTAATGTGCTAGCCCCAATACCTAATATATCTATTTCTTTTTGAGGACATGTACTCATACTAACCTCCTAAGCCTTTTATCAGCTATACAAGCAATATCACTTCACATCTTATAGATTTACTATCTCACTTATTGTTTTATGATTTTAACAGCAATTAGATTTTTATTGTCCTTATAGACTTATACATCTATTCCTATACATCTATTGCTATGCTTTTTAAAGTCATTTAAGTCTTATACCTACAGAATACCTTTCGCTCTATAAAAAGTAAACCCCAGACTACAGTCTGGGGCTACTTTGTACTACAGAGAGCACGTATATGTCACGTAATATGTCTTGTATATTATATGTTGGTTATTGGGAGAGGTTGTTAGAATTAAGGTGTAACATAACAGTTTAAGACATCATACGTTCCATCATATATTCAATCTCATCAGCACTTAAATTGTACATAGCTTGTACCATTCGTTCTGCTGCTTCGCCAGAAGCACCGCTCTTAGCAATTTCAGCTTTAGCCTTAGCAATGAGAGCATCTTTACGTTGTGCTTCGGAATCTTCGTCAGTTGGTACAGAGATATTGGCTTTACCTTGGCCAATGCCACGGACCTCTTGGTTAGGATTTTCTTTAGAAGTTGTTTTTGTATCTTGTGCTGCTACTGCTTCTATAGCGAAGGAATTCTTACCAGTCATGATATATTCAACAGCTTCTAATGTACTTTGCGTAAGGTTTACAGTCCAGAATTCACCTGCATCAGTCAATTTATAAAGCAATCCATTATAGGCAACAAGACCTCGTTTTTCCCATAATTTATAGAGCCAGTTCAATTCATCTAATCTGGAATCCATTTTTACTAAGCTCATAATATTGAGGAATCCTTGTTCTAATTGACTTACTACTCGGTTTACGATAGGTTGTAAATCACTTTGTTTCATAAGGGCCATAAATGGTTTTTCACCGCGGGTAACCATATCTTCGTATGGTTTTAATGCACGATGTAACATCATCCCATAACCGTCGACGTTACCACCTGCACCACTACCAAATGGGAACATTGGAACGCCCGATTTAGCTAAAGTGTTATACAAGCTACGTTCACGGTTATTAGCACTCCAGTGAGCGGCACTCAATCGACGATAGGAACGTTCATCAAGGTATTTACGACCAAATTCAAACATATCCCCTTGCATCGCTGTTGTGGCTGCAGCTGGAACTTTGCCGTTTGTAATGTCTTTATTGAGATCACTACCATCAAATACATTTAATTGATATAAGTCCGCACCATCTACGCCAGAGCTTACCAAATCTGCTAAGTCTTGTTCCCAAACCTCCATAGTTTGACCAGGTAAACCATAAATCAAGTCAATAACAACAGAACATTGACCATAAGCTTTCAAAGCAGCTAGTCGTTCTAATACGGTTTCTTTCGTATCTAAACGGCCTACCATTTGACGCACTTCTGTGTTAAAAGATTGTACGCCGATGGACATACGGTTAACGCCGTTTGCCATCCAAACTTCAAGATTTTCAGGGATCAAATCGTGAATACGCCCTTCTAAGGTAAGCTCATAATCGTTTGCCAATGGCAAGTACGCTTTAATCGCTTTAAGCAATCTTTCAGAATTTGTAGGTGATAAAGATGTTGGTGTGCCACCGCCGATAAATACGGCATGGATCAAACCATCTTTTAATCTCGAACGCTCACTAGCGAGCTTTAATTCACTGATAAGACCATCAATATATTGGTCTTCAACACTTTGACTCGTACCGTTTTGGAAGAATCCACAATATGTGCATTTTGTCTTACAAAACGGAATATGAATGTAAGCGCATTGCATTTCGCCCTTTTTAGGAGTGCCATTCATTAACGAATCCCAAACGGCTTGTGTTTCTTTTGGAGAAACAAGCGTACCATTGAGACCTGCATGCACAACACGTTTATGAGGAAATGCACCACTCATCGGATTATCGCATTCTAAACCTAGTTGTAGATTGCGTTGTTTCTCCGGAATGGACTCAAAGAAACTTGCTAAACTCATACTCCAATCCCCTTTCAGAAATTAGGCTTGCAACTTTGCAAGTACAGATTTTGTAAATTCTTTTGCATTTGCAAAGTCTTGTTCATCTGGATGAGTTTCCGCCGCTTTATGTAACGCATCGCGTTCTGGGCTTTGCCCATGTGCTGATCCAGGTGGGAACATTTTATACATCATTTCGATTACTTTAGGATCGATTTTACCTTGGCATACGAAGCCGTCTACAAGAGTTTCTTTGTTAGGCAATAATTCAGATGCTTTTTCGATACTTTCACGAGCATGATCAGAATCAGCATACATCCCTAGTGTGGCAAAGAATACCACATTAGGATTCTTTAAAGTTTCAATCAATTTTGCCGCTTCTTTATTCGCTGTGCCTCGATCCACCCAGAAACCTACGAATACTGTATCATAATCAGCTAAATTTTCAGGTGCATCTTTTACAGGAACGCAAGGTGTACCTTCAGGCATAACGGAAGCCATTGCTTCCGCTACACTTTTAGTATTTCCCGTAAGGGAAGAATATAAAATAATAGATTTCATATTTATCTCCTTTATTACTTAGATATATTTATTCTTCTTCATCTTCGCCATCGGCCTGTACTACAAAGTGTACAGGAACTTCTACTGGTTGTATATCCCCTGTTTCGTTTGGATACGGAGTCGCTCGTCGCACTGCATCAAGAGCCGCTTCTACAAATATCTCATCCCCACCACTAGTTGGATATACGTCTATTAAATTACCATTAGTATCTAATTTAGCCATTACATTAATTGTAACATCTACGTTCATTTTACGTTTAATAGCCGCATAAGGAATTTGTTTTTGGCTATCTACGGCTGCATAAAAGCCCTCTACATTGAACGCGGCTTTACCTGTACCGTGGCCATCACCTTCACCGGTACCATCACCTGTACCAGTACCATGGCCTCTACCATCACCAACGCCAGTACCTTCACCGGTACCATGACCGCCACCAGAACCGCCACCTGATCCAGGGCCTGTGCCACCAACAGCGGAATTATCACCGGATGTATTGCCTTTATTTTCACTTGCTTTAGCTGCCACATCTACTGCATCAGGAATATCTGTTGCTGTAGATGGTTCAACATTTGCTACAACAGCCTTTGTTCTTGCCGCTACTTCATCTGCTGACAATGGTTTTGGGAACAGATCTGCTCTGTTACCTCCGCCACCACCAGCATGTCCACTGCCACCATCATCGAGTACACTTTGTGTGAGGTCGATTTCATAGGTATCCATTTCTTGAATGGCTGGAACCACTACAAAAAAGATTACAGCAATAAAGAGAGCAATAAGATGAACTACGGCGGATATAATGGCTGCTTTTTTCCATGATATGCCTAGTCCCATAGTTATCCTTTCTGTTCAGCTGCAATAGCTAAGCGTTTAACGCCAGATTGTTTTAACATGTCCATAATCGCTACTACTTGACCATGAGCCGCTCGTTTATCGGCTTGTAAGATAACACTAGCATTAGGGTTTTCTTGGATACGTTGTTTTACCATTGCCTCAGCATCGTCAATGCTCATTGGCTTGTTATCAATCGTAATATGACCCTCCGCATCTAATGTTAAAACCACTGGTAATTGAGCGGGTGCAGAAGCACTAGTAGCCTGTGGTAATTGTACAGACAAGGCTTTTTGAGCCACTGTTTGCAAGCTGTTCATCATGAAGAATACCAACAAGAAGAAAATGATATCAATCATTGGAATAATCATGAATTCCGGCTTAGTTTTCATACGAAAGCTTTGCAAGTTCATAACTATTTCCACCCTTCTCGTTTAGCTGTAACTATATTTACACACATATTTTCAATTTGGTTAATAATGGAGTCCAAACGATGACTAAAAATTGTGTAGACGATAAACGCCATTATGGCTACACATAAACCAGATGCTGTAGCGATAAGAGCCTCACCTACACCACCAGTAATGGCAGATGCACCGGCACCGGAGTCAAGGATACTGAAAGAACCTATCATACCTGTTACCGTACCAAGCAATCCCAATAATGGAGAGATTGTAACTGTTGCACTTAAGTAGTCCATATATTTTCGGAAGCCAACTGCATCAACCCCCATTTGATCAGCAAAGGCTGTCTTCATTGCTTCTTCGCTAGAATCATTTTTTAAACCTGCTTCCGCAATACGACTTGCAATAGAAGGGTTCTCTTTAATGACTTTATCGATTTCATCCCAACGTTGTAGTTTTGCAAATTCATTTACTGCATGAGTTACAACAAATGTTTTGCCTGCATACTTACGATAGAAGAAAGCACGTTCTGCAGCTATAGCGATAACCATGAAAGACAAGAGTAACAATGGATACATTACATACCCACCACTATGAAATAAGTGAATGACATAATTTAAATTTTCCATATTTGTAACCTTTCTGCCTGTTTACAGACTGAGCATTAGAACCTATAGGTCCCTTGAATTCGTGTATAATCGCCTAACTTAAAGCTTTCACTACCATATAAAGTATCTCGTTTATTAGTGCCCTTCGCATCAAATGTATAGAATGCTTCAAGAAGCAAGTCCTTGCGCGGTACATAGCCGGCACCAAATGTAAAGCTGCGAACACCATCTAAATAACGATCAGGTACTGCGCCCGTACCATTGCCACCGAAGAAGGAACCATGTTCAAAGTATTTGTAATCGATGAACGCATTCCAAGATTTCGGAACATCTAGATCAGCACGCCCAATATCTAGACGAGCCATCCAGAAGTGTGGTGTGCCGCCCATTTGGTGACCTTTTAGAGTAAAGTCTGCTGTGCCACGTTCATGTTGATATACGGTATTACCATTGAGGTAACGTCCTAGGTTAGAACGGTTTTGACCATAATCAACCGTAACAGCCGCATTAGCACCAAGTTGATACTTAGCACCGATACCAAATACATGAGCTACATTGGAGAAGCTGTATTCATCATTACTATTTCCATTAGCATTTAAATATGTATGTGTTTTACCGCCAAAGGAACGTAAGTACCAAGCTTGTAAACCAAGACGAGCACCAATTTGTTTCTTGTATTGAATAAATGCGGCCTTATCGATGGCTGGTACAGTATCTTTTTCAAGAACTACACCTTCTGTTCTGATCAAGTTGCCAATGACCTTACCGATTGCTTCGCGTGGTAATTTATTTTCAGACTCTGCATCATGTACAACATTTTCAAGATTATACATATAGTTATACATAGCATTTGGCATGCCCCAACCATAATAAGAACCACCTTCACCATAATCGTTATAGGACATTGTAAAGTTCTTCTTATATAAGGCCTCTTTAGCATCATAATCGCTAAATACGTATTTACCACTATCATATTTATAAGTCTTAGCCCCTAAGAAACCAGTAAATTCGTAATCACTAGATGGTTGACCATAGTAATCATAAGATCTCTTAAATGTACCATCAGCTTGTTTTACCCAAACCTCATCAAGTGAACCATTATTATAATTCTTCCAATTATCTGTAGCATTATATTTAGCAATTTCTGAAATGGATTGATTAATCTCATTACCATGTTTATCAACATAGCCCTTAGGATTCACCAAAGCTTCTTTATTATCAGTAGGTACGATAAGTCCTTTAGCCTTATCTTTTAGATATTCAGGGTATAACGGAGAGTTCACATTATACATAAGATCACCAGTCTTATAGAGTTTTTCCCCTGTTTTCTTATTAGTAATTTCGTACATTGTATATCCACCAGATGGAATATCGAGGGAGAATTTCTTCTCAGCCATCTCTGTAGGATACGCTTTTGTAAGAATATCTTGTAAACGACTCATAACTTGAGCTTGTTTTTGTTGTATTTCTGCCAACTTAGCATTAGCCTTTTCAACTTCTTGATCGCGGTTTGGATTACTCCAATTTAGGTTTAATGTAGCCTTATAAGCTTCATATTCATCTTGCAAATCTTTAAGCTGTTGATAGAAATAAAGGCTATTAGTCTTGCCTTTATAAGTAGAATCATAAATGCCATTAGGACTATCTGGTGCTGCCGGAGCATCAGAATCTTTTATTTCACCATCCGAACCAGATTTTGTAGCACTGTAGATATCATATGGATAATCATCACGATTGATACCAATCAATTCAGCTGCTGTTGGTGGTCTAAAGATAACTTTATGCACTGCATGTGTATATGCAGAATCAGTGATACCTGTACTATGTTTGAAAGTACCAACACCAATACGAACTTGAGAATCATGGCCATTCCAAACAGCACGAACGCCATCATAAGATTGACCAAACCAGTAGCCACTAGCGCCCATAGGCTCGGTTAAGCGGCCCACTGATACATCCCATTTCTTAACGCGTCTTGTAAGATCAACTGTATCGAGTCGTTGATGGTTGAGACCTTTGGAATCAGATTTTGTCCAGCTTGTATCTACTCCACTCATACCACTCATGCTGCCAATAACCTTGAGATTTGTGAACTCATTGAGTCGAGCATCAAAGCCAAGACGTAAGCGTTGTTCAAAACTATGACGATTAGCATCGTACATATTGGCTTTTGCAGAACCGATGGCAGAATTTGCTCTAAATGGAGATTGCGGTCTATTAGAACCATCATGTGCCATCCAACGCGCTCTATAGTCGCCAACCATTGTAATACCACGTTCTTTAGTAGTATCAAAATCAGAACGAATAAAGTCAGTTAAACGAACTATATCAGCTACGTTTTGTACACCAGATTCAGAATTTACCACTTCACCATTAGCTACATTAGCCCCTGTAGCATTAACTTTTGAACCATCCTTAGTTTTGCCGATGGCCGTAGTTTTACTACTATCGCCACCACCAAATTTAAGGTTAACACCCATGCGGTATACGCGTTCTTGTGTAGCACGATCATCATCGCGATGGTTAAAGATATTGTTGATACCGAAATACATCATGGCATTTTTATTGAAACGTTTTTGAATCATTACATTCCAAATGCCAAATGTTTTCTTTTCATACATTTGTTTCTTATAAACGCCTGCATCACCAGACAAGATATCTGGCCAGTAGTTACCACCGTTATTAAGAGTATTACTATCAAGCATATTGATATAGTAATCACCCCAGATGGAGCCATTCCAACCGGATTTAGGGTTATCATAAGTAATGCCAATATCAACTTTGTGCATTGGTTTATCCAATAATTGACGTGGCATGGATGGATCGCTTTTGTTGATGGCGTGTAAATATGTATAACCTAATTTACCAGACCAATATTTGCCGAATTTTTGTTGTACTTCCGCTTGCAACCCTGTAATTTCAGCTTTACCAATATTTTTAAAGCTGTAAATCATATCCGGTGCACGTTGGTATTTCGCATCACCTTTGAGATATGGTGCGAAGTCCATAAAATCACCAGTGAAGTATACAGACATATAGTTCTTAATACGGTTATGGAATACACCTACGCGTGCATATGTATTTTTATTTTCACCTTCCAAGCTCATGTCGAAATTGACTGATTTTTCTGGTTTCAAATTAGGATTGCCAGCCCAGTACCAACCGAGTTTTGCTACCCCAATCCCTACAGGGTTAGAAGCATACATTTCCCAGTTATACCACAATTCGCCCATACCAGGTTCTGTATAACCAGTACCTACATTGGCTTTAAATCTGCGATGTGTATTACCATTAACGTTATATGTCATACCCAAGGATGCAGATACGTTAGAACCAAACAAGCTACTATTATCAAAACGCACAATTGGAGACAATGTTAAATTCTTATTGACTTGCCATGTATCAGAAATATAAGCGTTTATTTTACGAATCGTACCACTACCAGTAGTCAAGCGTTGGTCGCGATTACGGTACTCTTCCAAGAAAGCCTTACCATTTAGCTTAGGTGCTTTCTTACGCATTTCTGGATCGTTAGACTCACCATATTTAAAATAGTCGCCTACGATATTTGCACGATGCGCCGCCATTTCAGGATTTTCCGATTTCAACCGATTTTCTAAAGCATAATATCGCTTCTTAAATTCATCCGTTACGGGCTGATTATTCGGCGATGTGCTTGACCATTCACTAAGTCTGCTTTCCGATAAACCATAATTCACATAATCATCGTACGTAATGCCCGGCTTTTGTGCCTTTGTTTCAGCCCCATAGTATTCATAATCCATATCCCATTGCGGCATGCCGCCACCGGAATTAATGAATTTATAGTCATGGATGTGAGAGTAAACTTTAACACTATTATCGCCTTTACGTCGCACGAGACGATCAAGGCGGTCTACTAACAAGCTTTTATCGTAATCCCATGGATCAATGTACATCGTACTTGTATTAGGAGAACTCTTTAAGCGACTACCAGAACCTTCTTCACGAGCATAGCTAACACCATAGCTTAGCAAATGATTTTTATTGACTTGCGTATTAGCATTGACTCGAATATCTAATTGACGATGATCGATGTTATCAATATAACGCAACTCATTAGAGCCTTCATAAGCGGAACGACCTGTATAGTTAATGAGGGCTACGTCATTTTCTTTAATACGAGAGTAATTAGTTTCTACCGTCCAGTCACTCTTTCCAGCTCTAGAGGACCATTGCAGGTTAGCTGTATTACGATCTGCCGTACGTTTGAAGTGTTGTTGTGGCTCTAAGTCAGAGTCGGAGTGCTTAACATCGCGTACAAGATCTTCCGTGTACCGATTAAGTCGCAATTCCACCTTATTTTTATCATTTGCCTCATAGGTCGCTACAAGACCAATATCTGCCGCATCACCATAGTAACGAAGTACATTTGGCTTGAAGTTATGTTTTGCATAATCAAAGGCCATCCCAGAGGCACGACGTTTAACAGATGCTAGAACAGGCATAAGATCTCGTTTACTACCTGATAAACCAACCTTTAACTTGCCCATTTGACCAGAATCGGCACGAATGAAGAAGTTTTGGAACGGAAACACATCGCCATCGCTCTTGCGACGCAGGCCTTCAGCATTAAATTGTACGGATGGTTTCTTTTGTGCTTTTTTAGTGATGATATTAACTACACCACCTACTGCATCGGATCCGTATTTAGCACTAGCCGCACCTTGAATAACTTCAATTCTCTCTACGTTCTCTGTACCCAAACGTTGTACTTCATCGGCCGCACCAGAGTACTTATCAAAATCACCTAGCACTGGTTGACCATCTACGAGGATAAGAGTGTGACGCGCTTCTGCACCGCGAATGGACACGCCCACACGCCCCATAGCATCAACTGTTCTAGATACGCCTGTTTGCGTAAAAATAATATCTTCAACGGACTTCGCCTGTTTCTTTTCAATCTCTTTCTTGGTAATGATTTGCACTTGCTGTGAGTTCAATTTTGCTTCTTCTTCTGCCCATGTGCCTTTCACATTAACAACATCTGTAGTGACAGTCGCATTATCTGCCCAAACCACTAGAGGTGCGCTAAGCCACAAGGCAACTGCACTAGACAGGATTATGGTACGCTTTGTATGTCCCCACCGGTTCATTATGCCCTCCTAAACTTATAACTAAACATATGTCTTGTATCTCCCACACAAAAATTAAAAAGATACACTTCACCAACATTAATGACATTGAATATCATTCACATTTTAATGTTAGCAAAGTGTATCTTGCATATCTACTCCGAATAGACCAAAAATATACGTTTCGGACAAATCGGATATAAATTTTTAGAATTTATACGTCATTTGGAAACGAGTATAATTCCCAAGTTTAAAGTTTTCAGATCCATATAAGGTATCTCGTTTATTGATCCCTTTTGCATTAAATGTATAGAATGCTTGTAAAAGAAGATCTTTAGTTGGCACATAGCCACCACCAAAGGTAAAGCTCTTAATACCATCTAAGTAACGGTCAGGAACAGCCTCTGTACCATTGCCACCAAAGAAGGAACCATGGGCAAAGTATTTATAGTCTACATAGGCATTCCAAGAACCAGGTTTATTCATATCGGCACGACCAACATCAAAGCGCAATGCCCAGAAATGAGGTACACCACCTACGTCACGGCCCTTGATATCGAATTGAGAGGATCCAGCCTTATGGTCATAATGAGTATTGCCATTCATGAAGCGACCAAAGTCACTACGGTTTTGTCCATAGTCGAAGGAAACACTTACATTATGATTTAATTGATACTTAGCTCCAACGCCGAAAACATTAGCCATATTGTTGAATTCATGCGCTTCTGTAGCATTACCATTCGCCGTATAGAAGCGATAGTCACTACCGCCAAAGGAGCGTAAGTACCACGCAGCTAAGCCAAGTCGAGGTGTGACCATATGTTTAACTTGAACATAGGTAGCCTTTTCAATTGGTGGAATTGTATCCCGCTCCAATACGACACCTATTGAAGGAATAACAGCACCTGTATATTTGCCTAGCGCCTCTCTCGGCAAACGACTGTTGCCGTCCGCTTTTTCTAGCATTCGGGTCAAGCTATTAAAGTACGAAGCTATCATAGAAGGATAATAGGCACTTCCTTTTACGTTAATAAGACCAGACGTGCCGGAGTCGTTAATATCAACGACATTCGCCTTATAAATAGACTTGTCCAGCCCGTCAAAGGCATTATCTTCAAATTTCATCGTATACGGATTATTGCCGAAGCTATAGGTTGCTATATCTTTCGCCTTGGCACGATACGCCTCCACGATAGCCGCCTTATTCTGATTGTACCAATTTGAAATAAACGTTTTTCCACCATTGGAAAGAACAGTGGTATCACTCAACTTCATTTCAAACAATGGGTTTTTCTTATCAAGCCCAATCGTTCCCGGTGCTATTTTCTGAGTGAAAGTACGTTCGTCTTCATACCATTGTTCATCATCTTCATCATAGTATCGCGATTTATAAGAATACGTTACTGACACATCCGGCATCTTAATCGATACAGTCTGTTTAGCCGCATCCGCACCATAAGCTTTCACCGCGATTTCCTGCATCCGGCGCAACACATCAAACTGCGCAGCTCGCAACGGTTCCCGTTCTTTCGCCACACGAGCTTCCACATCCGGTAAAGATGCTTCCAACTTTGCCAACTCCGCTTTTAATGGAGCCAGTTGATCCGCGGACATGCCGTCAATAAATTCTTTAGACCAGATATCGGAAGTCATATCGTCGATTTTCTTCTTTAATGTACCTACCTCCGCATCTAAGGTGCCTTCCTTATCGCGCAAGGCTTTTAATTGCTGGTAGAAATTAATAGTATTCCCTGCATTTGGTACGATGAGTTCCTTATTGGCACCATCCGAATCCATAGTAACACCTAAGAATTCCTCTACCGTTGGAACCCGTTTAAAATGCGTATAAATAGCATGAGTATAAGCACTGTCGCTAATTCCCGTACTATGTTTAAAGGTCCCCACACCGATACGGACTTGAGTATTCTTATTCGTCCAAACACTACGAAGGCCGTCATATTCTTTATTAAACCAATAACCTGTAACCCCCATAGATTCAGTAATACGACCAACACTATGATCCCATTTAGAACCGTGATGTGTTACATCTAGTTCTTCGAGACGTTGATGATTAAAACCTTTAAAACCTTCTGTTTCATGACTGCTATCTACACCAGCTTGGCCAGAAGCACTACCCACAACACGTACATTCGTATTATCGTTAATACGAGCATCGACACCGACACGTATACGTTGATTCAAGCCATGTTCCTTGCGGTCCGCCAAATTCTTTGCGGCCTCGTCGGATACGTAACTTGTAGCAGTCACCCGCGTAGCAGGACGATCAGATCCAAGATGACTGTCATTACGTACACGATAATCACCTACAAGTTCCATACCTCGTTTTCTGTCTGTATCGAAAGGACGCGTAATAAAATCCTGCAGCATAACCGGAGGTAACGATTCAAACTGCTCCTTCGTAAGTTTCGTTTTACTTTCACCTGAACCGAAACCGAATTTCATATTTAATCCGATACGATATACTCGAGCCGATAAAGCCCGATCATCATCACGATGATTAAAGAGATTATCAATACCGAAATAGATTCGCGAATCCTTATCAATCTTCTTTTGAATCATCAAATTCCATATGCCATAAGTTTTATGTTCATACATATCGGCGGTTTTTCTATTATTCAAATTATATCTGATAACGGAACGATCGGAATTATTAGGATCAATATAAGATACCATATAATTACCGCCACCAGACAAGGAGTTACTATCCAGCATATGGATATAATAATCTCCCCACAGACTACCGCTCCATCCGCTAGCCTTATCCTCAAAATCCACACCGATATCCACTTTATGACGAGGTTTATCCAGTAATTCACGAGGCATATCTTTATCGCTCTTATTAAGCGCTCGTAAATACGTATATCCCAAACGGGCCTTCCAGTGCTTATTCAAAGTTTGTTTAACTTCAAATTGAAGTCCCGTAATTTGGGCCTTTCCGATATTACGGAAGCTGTAAATCATATCTGGTGCATGAGCAAATTTCGCCGCTCCATATGTGGTAGTTTCATCATACTGAGGATAAAAATCCATCAAATATCCCGTATTGTAAATCGACATATAATTCCGAATATTATTATGGAATACGGTTACTTTACCATAGGTATTTTTATTTTCCCCTTCCAAAGAGAGGTCAAAATTCATGGATTTCTCCGGTTTAAGGTTCGGATTTCCGACCCAATACCAACCTAATCGGGCTTCACCGCCACCGATAGTGGCATTTGTAATATTCGGGCCATACATTTCCCAGTTATAATACAGCTCGCCCATACCAGGTTCCGTATAACTGGTACCCACATTAGCCTTTAATCTGCGGTGTACATTTCCATGTACATTATGAGTCATGCCGAAATTAAACGACCAGTTGGAGCCAAATAAATCACTATGATCCAGTCTTATAATTGGTGATAAAGTAGTATTTTTATTAACCTGCCACGTATCCTGAATAAAGAAATTCTGTTTCTTGATTTCCGCACGTCCTGCGGTCTGTTGATTAACGCGTTTTAAATACTCTTCTTTAAAATAAGCTCCGTTTAATTTCAACTTCGTAGAATCAAAATCCGGTACGGCGCCATAGTAAAAGCTCGGTAAATATGCATCATAAAGTGCTGGATAATACTTACCGTTTTCATCTTTTCGGCCCTCCTTATTAAAATGATAGTCTTCAATAAATTCTTTATTCTCCGCTAATAAACGTTTAGCAAACTGCTGATATCGCGCATAAGCTTCAGGATTCCGTTTTTTCAGCGTACGCTCCGTCACGGGGCCGTCCACAAGTCCCATTGCGGCCGCTGAATCAATTCCCGCCTGCGGATCCAAATATTGAAGATATTCTTCGTAAGTAAATTCCGGCAATGTATTTGGCTTGCTTTTATCTCCGTTATACCATTCTTTCTCCTTATTCCACTGCTCTACACCGGCCTCGTTTTTTCTGAAAGAATGGTCATAAATTGTGGATGAAGGAACACCGTTTTTTACCGCCAGACTTTTATCGTAATCCCAGGGATCGATATGCCGTTTATAGGTATGAGGCGCATTTTTAAGTCTGCTACCTTCGCCTGTCTCCCGTATAAACCCAATACCATAAGACAAGAGATGTTTCTTATTGACTTGCGTATCTGCCCCGAGTGTTACGCTCCATTGACGATGATCTACATTATCCACATAGTTTAATGTATTTTTCCCTTCATAGGTACTGTTCCCGTAGTCACTGGTTAATGTTACATCATCTTCTTTGGTTCGAGTATAATTCAGCTCCGCTTTCCACGAACTCTTATTGTCCTGACCAGTATACGTCAAATTAAGATTGTTCCTATCTAAATCCCGTTTGTAATGAACCTGAGGTTCCAAATAAGAAGTACTGCGCTTTACATATCGTTCCAAGTCTTCATTATACCTATCGATACGGACTCCCAAAGACTGTTTATCATTAATATCATACGTAGCGGCCAAACCTATATTGGAATTTGTACCGTAATATCGTAGGGAATTCTTTAAAAACCCGTGATCTTCATCATTGGTCATAGCGCTGATACGACGCCGCTCGCTAGCATAAATAGGCATAATATCACGTTTACTACCGTGAATATTAACTTTTAACTTACCTAATGAGCCAGAATCAGCGCGCATAAAGAAATTGGAAAACGGTACGATATCACCGTCGCCTTTAGTTCTACGACCTTCTGCATTAAACTGAAGGCCAGCGATCTTACGCGGTTTATTGGTAATAACATTGATAACACCACCGATGGCGTCGGATCCGTATTTAGCGCTAGCTGCACCTTGAATAATTTCTATACGTTCCACATTTTCTGTACCGAGACGCTGTAATTCATCACCGGCGCCTTGATATTTAGCAAGATCGCCCATCACAGGCTGTCCATCCACAAGAATCAAGGTATGACGCGGATCCGCACCACGGATAGATACACCGACGCGCCCCATCGAATCAACGGTTCTGGATACACCAGTTTCGGAAAATACAATATCTTCTACGGATTTTGCCTGCTTTTTGACAATATCCTTCTTCGTAATAATCGTCGTCTGTTGAGACTCTTGTTTTGCCTGCTCTTCAGCCCATGTACCGCGAACATGAACCACATCGGTTGTTACAGTCGCATTATCCGCCATAACTACCGGCATTTGCAACCAGCACGCTACTGCGCAGGATAATATAACATATCTCCTTGCCCGCACCCAACTCCTATTCATTAAATTTCCTCCACACATATATTTAACCATGCATATAAAAATACACTTTACCACCACAACCAAATGACATTGAAAATCATTTACAGATTTAATGGTAGCAAAGTGTATTATACATATCTACTCCGAATAGACCAAAAACATACGTTTCGGACAATATTTAATTTTCATAGACTATCAAACCTAGCCTAAAGCACAAAAATTTTTAGCTAGGATAATATAAGGTCCAAATTATTTAGACCTTACGATAAGCACTTGGCGTTACACCAGTAGCCTCTTTGAATGCACTAGTAAACTTACTACCATTCTCATACCCTACCGCATTAGCGATTTCTAAAATAGACTGATCTGAGTCTTGAAGCAATCGCTTTGCCGCATTAATACGACATTCTTTTAGATACTGATGTATGGTTGTACCAAATACACCTTTAAAGCAACGTTTCAGGGTAGATGTAGGAATATCAAACTGTTCAGACAAGGAGTCAATAGTAATACGCTTCATAAACTGTGTCAATACATATTCACTTACAGCTTTTACAATATCTACCTGTTGCTTTCTATAGGTACTTCTCTTTTCAGGATTAGCTGTAGAGATAACAGATAATAATAAAAAAATTTCAATTACTTTTAATTTAAAATAGTGCTCCTTTATTTGATCTGGCACATTATATAAACTGGAAAAAATGTGACGAACTGTTTCCGTTTCTTCCATCATCATACCAAAATCAGAATGCTCACAAAACCGATTGGCCAGCTCAGTCAAATCAATTCGAGAATCACTAACAAGTGCATCTAATACGGGTTGTGCCTTTTCAACATCTACTAATAATACAATTCCTTTAAATAGTTTTGTAGGAAAGTAATTTTCATGTTGGTAAGCGGAGCGTGTATGCCACCCTAACGACATATCCCCTGGACCCATATATAAATACTCACCAGATGTGAACTTGCACTCAATGCGCCCTTCTTCACAGTGATTTATAGCAAACGTCTTGGTATGTGATTTAGCATAAAATTGAATCGTCTCTTGCTTCACATCTAAGAACATCAAATCGATACCGTCAAATATCGTATGTCTTGACATAGATGTTCCAGCATGTGAAACCGCATGATTATGTGGATTCATACTATCACCATATACACAAATACTATAAACATAAATTAATAATATTATATTATAGTATACTTATTGATAGTCATTGTCAACTTCTAATTAGTAATAATTCATTTTAGATTTAAAAACACAAGCTAGTTCGTTTTAGTAATATAAAACAATTAAGATCTTCGTTGAGAGTTATTCTAGTGTACTATAAAATAAGCCTCATGAATTAAACTACAACAATTTAATTCATGAGGCTATATTCAAAACTAAGGATATAAGTTCCTATTTTTTTGTTTTAATAATAAAAGCTAATGCTATGACATGCGCTACCCATATAATGCCCATAACCATTAGAGCAATAGGCATATCTTGACTAAAATAGGCACCAACCGCCATTATGGCACTAACGGATACGAGAATGGACAACTTTGCCCGCAAGGTCAACGCTTTATCGCGTTCATAAGCAGCAACAGTCTTTTGATATAAACTAGATTCCAAAAACATTTTATGGAATCGTTCAGACCCTCGAGCTAAACAAAATAAAGTTAGCATATAAAAAGGAACTGTTGGCAATAGTGGTAATACGATACCTGCTGTACCAAGTCCAAAACTTATGGCTCCAATAGTCAGGAATACATATCGTACTACAACATTACTGTGTTGCTCAGTTTTTTTCATTAATCCTCTTCTACATAATTAATAACTTTACCTTTTGTTTTAATAAAGTTAGGAATAATAAGTACTAAAGCGGCAATAGCTACAATGCCATAAATACCAGCCATACCTACCCATTCATAAGCATTACCTAATACGAGACCCATCACTGCAAAGTCCGCATCACCAAAGGTTGTATTTTGGAAGCCTAATTGACCAAGAACTGGCAACGCCAAAGCTGGCAAGAATGTAATAGCCAAACCATTTAGGAAAGCACCTACCGCTGCGCCACGACGACCACCAGTAGCATTGCCATAAATACCTGCTGTAGCACCACAGAAGAAGTGTGGCACAAGACCAGGAATGATTAATACGCCACCTACAGCCCCAAGGATAAGCATACCGATGATACCACCGATGAAGGAACTAAGGAAGCCTAATACAACCGCAGTTGGAGCATAGGTGAAGAATACGGCACAGTCTACAGCTGGAATTGCATTAGGAATAATTTTTGTAGCAATCCCTTGGAATGCAGGAATCAAATCACCTAAGATCATACGCACACCTGAGTATACGATTGTTACACCAACAGCAAAATTCATAGCACTCATAACAGCGTATAAATATGGGCTCATATCACCTGATAAAGTAGCGACAAATTCGGAACCTGCTGCAAATGCCGCAATTAGGTAAAATACGATCATAGTTAATGCTGTAGATAATGTTGAGTCTCGTAAGAACCCCCATTTTTCTGGTATTTCAATATCTTCTGTGCTATCTTCAGCTTTCCCAACATATTTAGCAACCCAAGCCGATAAATAGTAGCCTAAACTACCGAAATGACCAATGGCAATTTCATCACCATCTGTCACTTTGGATGTATAACTTTGACCAATAGCTGGAGAAATGGCAGACCAAGCCCCCATTAAGAAACCACCTACAAGAATTAGTTCCATGCCAGATAATCCTGCAGTACCAAGCACGGCAGACATAAGACATGCCATAAATAAGCTGTGATGACCAGTTAAGAACACATATTTGAACTTGGTGAAACGAGCAATACATAAGTTCATCAATAAGCCTACTACGAGAATAGACATCGTTTCAACGCCAAGTACCTTTTGTGCAACAGCTACGATAGCTTCATTATTTGGCACTACACCAGTAATATGGAATCCATGTTCAATCATTTTCCCCAATGGGTCAAGATTGCTAACGATAACACCCGCACCTGCAGCTAACATTAAATACCCAAGAATAGGTTTTAATGTGCCCGTCATTATTTTATGAAACGGACGTTTCAAGGCGATCAAGCCTATACATGACATAATACCAATCAAAAGTGCCGGTTGAGACAGCACATCACGCAAGAACTCTAATACCATTTCCATGGCACTACCTCCTATATATAATTGTTACATATTATTGAGCGGCTTGTTTTAATGCTTCAAGAACATCTTCTGTAATCTTCTTTTTATTAATATAGCTACGAACAATAGCAACATTTTTATCGTCAAATTGTTCAGCCAATTCTTTTACAGTTACGATAAGGTCAGCCTTACGACCTTGAGCCGCGTTAAAATCGATAGATTCAACTTGTGCATCGATACCATTTTCAGCACAAATTTCTTCAATTTTCATTTTTAACATCAAGCTAGAACCAATACCATTACCACATACAGTTAATACAGAAATCATACTTGCCTCCTTCTAAATGTTTATTGCTCGTCTAAATGCTCTGCCAAGAATGCTTGTACGTCGTCAATACTTTCAAAGTCAACGGCCGCATCTAAGAACTCTTCATCCTCAAATAAAGTAGCAATATCTGTTAACAATTGAATATGCTCATCTTTATTGGGAGCACATAAGAATAATGCGACAGATACTGGGTCATTATCAGGGCTGCCAAAATTCAATGGTTTTTCCAATGTCACTAAAGCTGTCCCTACACGCTTAGCACCATGTTCTGGGCGCGCATGTGGCATAGCAAGACCGGGAGCCAATACGATATATGGACCCATTTCACGAACTACTTCAACCATAGCCTCTGTATAAGATGGATCCGTAAAGCCCGCATCAACCATCAGTTGACCACCATGACGAATTACATCTTCCCACGTTTCGGCGGGATAATGAAAGGATACATTATCCTCAGATAATAAATCTTGTATCAAACTAACACCTCCTAAACATTCTATTGTACATATAATTCTATTATAGCTATTCTAATAAATTTTTCATATATCAAAATAACAATGAACTTATAAAAATGAATAAAGCTAACATAAGATTTTGCTATTTATAATTTAATGAATCTTCACACTTATAATACCTATACAGGTATTAATATTGTATATATATTGAAAATTCTCTATACTTAGATAAGACTTAGACTACCTAAATAAAAATAGAATAAGGAGATTTTATGCAGACTGCGGTAAAAGTATTTATACTCTGTCTAATCCTCTGTATTTCATTGGTAACAGCGTTACAGTTTGGATCTAAATTTGTACCACTAGACCAAATTATTTCAGCACTTATGTCTATGATTGATGTAAATGCTACAGCATCTATGACTGATACGATTATTACAGATATCCGCTTACCACGACTTATTTACTCTGTTCTAACAGGTATAGGCCTATCACTTGTGGGTCTATTAATGCAAACGGTCACGCGCAATGCCCTCGCAGATCCCTATGTATTAGGTGTTTCTTCTGGTGCAAGCACAGGTGCGATTTTCGCTATTATCATGGGTGGGCTTCCATTCTTAGGTCATTACAATACGCCTATTTTTGCGGCCCTAGGCGCAGCACTTTCAATTATATTAGTACTACTATGTGTTGGTAAAAGCAACAGTCCAGTAAAGCTTATCCTCATAGGTATGGGCATGACCGGTGTATTCTCAGCCATAACAATGATGATTATTTACGGAGCTAAACACGAAGCACAAGTGCGAAGTGCCATGTTCTGGCTACTTGGCAGCTTTGCAGGCATACAATGGAGTGATTTACCATTAACAGCAATCATCATAACCTTGTTTATACTATACATCTATATGTTCAATCAAGACCTTGATGTATTGCTACTTGGTAATCATGAAGCAGCACAAATGGGCCTTTCTGTTAAGCAGTTACAATTAAGCATCGTTATCTTATCCTCTATTGTGATCGCTACACTAGTATCAAAGGTTGGTGTAGTAGGCTTTATCGGCCTTATCATCCCGCACCTTGCTAGGATTATAGGCGGACCTAAACATAAACATACATTAGTATTCAGTGCACTCATCGGTAGTATCGTTATGATTTGGTCAGACGTATTATCGAGAGCACTCTACAGTCCAGAAGAAATCCCTATTGGTGTGCTTACATCTTTATTGGGGGCTCCACTCTTTATTTGGATTATCATGAATCGTTATAAACACAATGGTTAGTGTATATCATATCTATAGGAGATACTATGTATCAAATTAATCAGCTGTCTTTTTCTTATGAAACCAAAGAAGTGTTAAAGAATATTTCTGTAACATTTCCTACCAATAAAATAACAGCCATAATTGGACCAAATGGATGTGGTAAGTCTACGCTACTTAGCCATCTATATCGACTTCATCCATCAAAAAACAAAATCACATTAAACGAAAAACCTTTAGAGTCTTATAAAGGTCGCGAGTTTGCTCAATTGGTAGCAGTCTTAACACAATCTAGAGACGCTATGATCGATGATTTTCTCGTAAAAGATATCGTTCTCATGGGCCGGTATCCGTACAAACAACACTTTGGCACCTATAGTTCTGAGGATGTTAAAATTGCAGAGCATTATATGAATGAAGTAGGCATCACCCATTTATCAAATGAAGAAATTCATCATTTATCAGGTGGTGAGAAGCAACGCGTATTCATTGCTAAAGCCTTAACCCAGAAACCTCAAATACTTCTTTTAGATGAACCTACTAATCATTTAGATATGAAGTACAAAGTGGCGCTAATGGAACAATTACGGGCTTTTAAAGGCACTACGATTGTAGTCCTTCACGACTTAAATCTAGCGGCTCAATATTGCGATCATATTGTCATCATGAACAGCGGAACTATCCTAAAAGAAGGTTCCCCTACCGAGGTGCTCACACCTGAAATTCTTGAACCAATTTTTGAAGTTCCTTTTAAAACCTCTTGGGATGAAGGGCGCTATCATTTATATTATTAATTAGTAAAGAAAGGACTTACTATGTTTCAGAATTTAAGAAAGTCAAAAAAATTATTATTAATCGCTATGACATGTGCTACATTCGCTATTGCTGGTTGTGGTTCTGATACTACAAAAACTACAGCGGATAATGGAACCTCTGTAACATGGAGTGAAACATTTGACGGTACAAAAACAGACTTTGCCGTAAAATCCGCCCCTACTCATGCAGTGTCCATGTCGCAAGCAACAACGGAAATGATGTTACAATTAGGCCTTGAAGACAAAATGGCTGGGACGGCTTTCAAAGAAGAAGAAATCTACCCACCTTTACAAGCGGCTTACGACAAAGTAAAAGTATTATCTGATAAATGGCCTTCCTATGAAGTATTCATGTCCGTAAAGCCTGACTTCGCAACGGGATGGCCTGATTCTTTTAGCAAACGAGCTATACCTGCAGATAAAATGATTTCCCAAAAGGTTAATATTTGGATCCCTGAATCCATGTTATCTACTAAAGCTGACCTAGAAACCAACTTCAGCGACATGATTAAATTAGGTGAGATTTTCGGCGTAAAACCTAAGGCAGAAGAATGGGTTGCAGGTCAACGTAAAACATTGGCAGCTATCCAAGACAAGCTAAAAGACTTGCCTCGCAAACGCGTTTTCATTTATGACTCCGAAGATGGTCAACCATTCACAGCATTCGAAGGTTATACTACTAACATCTTAAAACTTATCGGTGCTGATAATGTAATGAGCGGCTTAGGCGTTGATAAAACATGGGCTAAAGGTTCTTGGGAAACAGTAATTGCGCAAAATCCTGACTATATTATTATCGCTGACTATGGCAATTCTATTCGCAACGATGATGATTTCCAACAAAAAATTGAAAAGATCAAGGCTAACCCTCAACTTCAAGATATCACAGCCGTTAAAGAAGGTCACTTCATTCGTGTAAAACTTTCTGAAATCACTCCTGGGGTACGTACCGTTGATGCTCTAAAACGTTTAGCTGAAGAAATTCACGGCATCAAAGTAGACTAATTTAATATAACAAAATATAGAGTAATATGTAATATGTATTGTATATTATATATAACGAAGAAGGTCCCAATTCAAATGAATTGGGACCTTTTCGTACTGCTTGTATTGCACACAGCATATTGTTTTAGAGAGTAAAGATGTGTTGTAGTTGAAAGATTTAGAAATAATGAATTATTGTAAAATAGATTTAAAATGTATTAAATTGTATATGCTGTGACAATGCCTGATTATTTATACTTCTCGGCTATATTGTTGCCTATATCGTTTATCATTATTTGCCTTAATAGCCATGATCAATGGCTTTAGCGAAAGAAACTCTTCATCACTAAGTCGAAAGGTTCTACCAATACGTTTAATAGGATTACGTGGGCGCCCGGCACCGCGTCTAGATCCACCCCATGCCATATACATACCTCACTTTTCACTTGAAAAACTCCTTCTATCGATAGTATAACCTCCGATACATAAGTATGCAATAGCCATTCACGTTAAACAACCTCTTAACAGTCTATAAACAAGTAATAAACTTCATTTATTAGTAAAATGCATAATCAATAAAACACATATTTATAAGTATTTTCCCCTATTCAACTTGAATTGTAACATTAATGTTGCCAAATATAGATAAATCTCTTTTATAGAATATAGTATTTACAAATCAGTTTATTTCTATATTTTTAGATTATTTAGAAACTATCACGTACATATATAATAAATAGAATTTTAAAATAGAAAAGCAAATTATTTATAAATATGACAATATAGCAAAAATATTTTGATAAACAAAAAAGACTGCTTTTGCAGTCTTTTTTACTGTAATAAAAAATATATGAATTAGCCAAATAGTAAGTGACCTACTTCATAAGCAATAGCGGCAACGATACCAGATAATGGAATCGTTACAAACCAAGCCATAACCATAGATCTTGCTACCCCCCAGTTGACTGCTTTAATACGTTTAGAAGAGCCTACACCTAGTAAAGAACCACTTACTACATGTGTAGTACTTACAGGCAAATGTAAGAATGTAGCTGTAAAAATAGTAATCGCCGAGTTTAAATCAGCAGCGAACCCATTAATAGTTTCTAGTTTGAAAATCTTGGTACCCATTGTAGAGATAATTTTCCAACCGCCTACAGCAGTACCCATAGCCATTGCAGTAGCACAACAAAGTTTTACCCAAATCGGTACATCTAATGTATCGATGAAACCACCGCTAAGTAAGGTTAATGTGATTATCCCCATCGCTTTTTGTGCATCATTAGAGCCATGAGAAAATGCCATCATAATTGCTGATACAATTTGCATGGATCTAAATCGATCATTTAAAGCAATTGGAGAAAATCTACCGAAAATAAGCAACAATACTTTCATCACAATATAGCCACCAATCATGGCTACAATCGGAGATAAAATAAGAGACAAAAAGATTTTTAAAATCCCCGCCTCATTCAATGCGTCAAGTCCTACAGACCAACCCACAGCACCGATGATACCACCAATCAAAGCATGGGATGAGGAACTTGGGATCCCCCAATACCAAGTTAAAAGATTCCATGTAATGGCACCGATAAGAGCTGCAGAAATAATACCACTATCGATAAGAGATGGCGACATTACTATATCACCACCGATAGTCTTTGCAACACCTGTACTAACCATTGCACCCAAAAAATTGAGAGCAGCGGTCATCATAATTGCCTTTTTAGGCTCAATAGCTCGTGTAGAAACGGATGTGGCAATGGCATTCGCCGTATCATGAAAGCCATTGATATAGTCAAAGGCTAATGCTAAAAATACAACTAGCCATACTAAATAATGAGCATCAAGCATACTTCAATACTACCCGGCGGAATGTACCAACCAAATCTTCGCAGCCATCGATTACATCTTCCATAGCGCTAAGGATTTCCTTCCATTTGATAATTTCAATTGGATCTGTACACTCTGTAAAGAGCTTAGCCATTTCTTCATGATAAATATTATCCGCTTCAGACTCAAGTTTCAATACTTGGTGAACACGCCCCTCTACCTTCACATGATCCTTTTTAAGACTACCCATATAACCAATGGATTTGTTGATATGCTTAACGCATTTAACAACAATTTCACTCATGCGAATAGCACCATCACTTGGTTTTCCAACGTGATACATAACCATTTTATCCATGATTTCTTTGATATTATCCAATGTAGTATCCAGTTGGTCAATCAAAAGCTGAATATCCTCACGATCCATTGGAGTGATAAATGTTTTGCGCAAACGCTCTACAGTTTCATTTACTAATTCATCGGCAGCTTTTTCCTTTGTATCAATTTCAAGAAATGCCTCTTCCTTAGAGATATCCCCCTTAAACACGCGTTCCATCATTTCCGCACTTTCATAAGTTAGTGCAGCATGCTTTTCCAAAATACTGAAAAATTTTTCTTCTTTTCCTTTTAATTTAAAAGCCATGAAGATCCTCCCGAACCAGTATTGATTGCTTCTATAATAACAATTTAATTATAGCATACTACAGATAATTCCTAAACCAATTTACCAATCTCTATATTTTAACCCCTATGCGTATATGGCATATATAGAATCTACATCTGTGAAAACTTTTATTGACCATATTTCCACTATATAAAATAGATAAAAAAGCAGATAGCTGACTAACATATCAACTATCTGCTATATATTTCTTAGCTATCTTTGTGCTTTTTATTAACTAATAACCATCAACTCTTAGCTATTAGCTTCCGCCGCCGCTTTAGCCGCCTCTGCCGCCTTTTTCAAATTAGGTACGGATGTAGGGCATGTAGCAGGCGTACAAGCACCATTAGGGCCTAAATCTTCAGAACGATTTACAAAGGTAGTATGTAACATATGATGTGCTTTGTGGCTCATTGGTTTGCCATCAAAGAACTCAGCATACAATTTTTGGATATCTGGATTATCACAAGCAGCTTTTACAGTTACTTCTGCATCGCGAGTATACAAGGATGCAATGCGAGCTTCACGAGCTTTGTCAGCCATCGGTAATTTAACGCGTGGTTGACCACCACCACCGATACAGCCACCACGACAAGCCATTACTTCAATGAAGTCATAATGGATATTTTCTGCACGCATGCGTTCGATGAAGTTACGCAAATTACCTGTACCATGAACTGCCGCTACGTGTAATGTTTTATCGCCAATCACTACGTCTGCTTCGCGAGCACCGTCCATGCCGCGAATAGCTTCGAATGGAATCAATGTTTGAGGTGCATCTTCACCTGTCGCCATTTTGTAAGCCGCACGCATAGCCGCTTCCATAACGCCACCAGTGTTACCGAAAATGATACCACCACCAGAAGCTTCACCCATCAATGGATCGAATGCAGAATCTTCAAGATCATCAAAGTTGATTTCTTCTGCGCGCAACCATTTTGCAAGTTCCCGTGTAGTAATACAGTAGTCTGTATCGCGCATTTCTGGTGTATTCCAGTATTCCGCAGAGGAATTCATTTCATCACGACGAATTTCAAATTTCTTAGCTGTACATGGTGTTACTGCAACGGCAACGATTTGTTTTGCATCAAGGCCCATTTTTTCAGCAAAATATGTTTTTTGTGTAGGCGCTTGCATAGCAATCGGGCTCTTAGCCGTAGATAAGTTTGGCAAGAATTCTGGATAGAATGTTTCCGCAAACTTAACCCAAGCAGGACAACAAGATGTGAATTGAGGCAATACTGCATCGCTATTAATAACGCGTTCTAATAACTCAGATGCTTCTTCCATGATAGTCATGTCCGCACCAAAGTTTGTATCAAGAATATAATCGCCACCCAATTTACGAAGAGCAGCCACCATTTTGCCTTCTACAAATGTACCAGCATCAAGACCAAATTCCTCGCCTAAGCCAACACGTACGGCAGGCGCAGTTTGGAAGATGACGATTTTATTAGGGTCAGCAATAGCTGCTTTTACTTCATCAATTTCAGAGCGTTCATTAATGGAATCGAATGGGCAAATAGATGCACATTGACCACAATGAATACAAATTGGATGATCCCCATTTGTTGTTAAATCATAATAATCAAATACACCCATGTCTACAGCACAAGCTTTACGACATAAGGAGCAATTTTTACATTTGGTTAAATCTTGTACTAATGCAATATTTCCGTCTTCAATTGGCACGCGACGGTCTAAAAATTGGTACTTACTCATGAGTTCCTCCTACTTAGGTAACGTTGTTATCGTTAATCGTAGAAATTATACTATACATTGTGAGTTTTATCAATAAACTTACACGTAATTCCTTTGCATAACAGATATTAAAAAATAGCATGATAAAAGGAGTTATAGGCGTTCCTCTAATTCCATCCACCGTTCAGTGAGCGCATCTATTTGAGTCTGTGTTTCTTCTCGTTCCTCCATCAGTGACTGCATTTTTTCATAATCAGTAGCCACTTGGCTTATCATAACATCGAGGCCCTTCACTAAATGTTCTAGCTTAGGCAATTCATCCATAATTTTGGCATACTCCGCTTCTTCTGCTTTATTGAGACCCTTCTTTGGTATTTCTTTGAAAGTATCTGTTTCATCACTAGCTACAACATTATCATTTCCAAGGGTATCTACCCTATTAGATTGATTATCAACAGAGTCATCGCTATCAGCCTCTCCACCTTCTACAGCTCGTACCGCTTTGGAATTAGCCGGTATATTATCATTTGGCATATAGAATGGGCGCTTGCTGCCACTACTTTCATCAAGAGCATCTTTGTAGTCAGAATACGAGCCATGAACGATTTCAATATGCCCATCGCCGGTAAAGACAAACAGTTTATCCACTACGCGGTCTAGGAAGTACCGATCATGGCAAACGGTGATGATGACGCCACTAAAGGAGTCAAGGAAATCCTCTAATACCTCCAATGTTGGAATATCAAGATCATTCGTCGGTTCGTCCAGCAATAATACGTTAGGGGCGCTCATCAACAATTTTAAGAGGTATAAACGACGACGTTCCCCGCCAGAGAGTTTTCGAATCGGTACACCATGTAATTCTGGGGTAAAAAGGAATCGCTCAAGGATTTGTCCTGCGCTCAATGTAGATCCATCACCGAGTACCATATAAGAGTGGTCCTCACGAATATAATCGAGAACGCGCATATCTTCATCAAATTCAGGTAGCTCTTGTTTAAAATGAGCAATGCGAACGGTCTCACCTTTACCGATAGTGCCTCTCGTCGCTTCGTAGGTGCCATCAAGGATATTCATAAAGGTAGACTTACCAACACCATTGGGCCCTACTATACCGATACGATCATGGCGTACCACGTGATAGGTAAAGTCCTTAATCATAGGACGTTCATCAAAATAAAACTCTAAATGCTCAATATCAAAGATGGTTTTTCCTAAACGTGTCTTCAGCGCAATAGGATCCATTTGATCCGGACGACGGGTTTTCTCCATATTCTTTAATTTTTCGTAACGGTCAAGACGAGCCTTTTGTTTTGTAGTTCTAGCCAGAGCACCACGACGTACCCATTCGATTTCTCGTTTTAAAAATTGACGTCGTTTTTCTTCCGTAGCAGCTTCACGAGCCTCTCGATCAGCTTTCAAGGCAATAAATTCTTCATAATTGCCATCGTATTGATACATATGACGATTTGATAGCTCTAAAATACCATTACATACGGAATCGAGGAAATATCTATCATGGGTACTGATTAATAATCCTCCTTGACGTGTACTCAAATACGACTCCAACCAATCGATACTATCTTCATCCAAATGGTTAGTCGGCTCATCTAGCAATAAAAGATCACATGGATATAGCAATGCTTGCCCCAATGCAAGACGACGCTTTTGCCCTCCTGATAACATAGCTACCTTTTGCTCCACATCAGGAAAGCCCAATTTAGATAAAATAATGCGTGCCTCTTGTTCTACTTGCCACCCGTCTTGTTGATCCATTTGCTCCAATGCATTCATATAGTTACGAGACAATTTAGCATCATCACTACCAGACTCTTGCATTTGGCGGTACTCACGACTAATACTTTCAAAGGCTTTTACCATCTGTAAGCGAGGATGATCTCCATCAAGAACTGCTTCTAATAAGGTAGATTCCGCATCAAAATCAGGTGTCTGCGCTAAGTAATGGATGCTGGCCTTACCATTACGCTCAATGGTGCCTTTATCAGCTTCCATTTGGCCTGCTAATATTTTTAGAAATGTAGACTTACCCGTTCCGTTGATGCCCACAAGACCTAATCGTTTTTCCGTGGTAAAAGTCATACTCACCTCTTTAAACAGTAGCCTTGTGCCATATGATTTCTCTATGTTCTGTAAACTAATAACGTTCATATTCCGCTCCTATTTTGTAATTCTGTTATTTATTATACTACACATTACCATTGACAGTAACAGGCGCCCTCAGTAGAATAAACGTAACATATATATTCATGAGGAGGTCCACATGGCGACGGATATAGTTTTAGACTTTTATGAAAGTATCAACTTTGAACTTATCGACATTGATGGGTATGACACATTATTTACTGAGCTCTTAGAGGATGGCACGTATGCAACTGTGTCCGATGATGACGGCTATATGCCAGAGGACTTAGAGACACCAGTCGTATTCAATGTGTACGACGATAACGACTCCTTCCAATGGAGTGTTACCCTTGATGACTCTTACCAATTAAAAGATCTATTGGATGGTGCAGAAAGTACAGATGCTTTCTTAGTTACATTACAAAAACTTCGAAAAGAACATATTGAACAGTATCAATAGAAAAAAGCGATGGCCCTTTAGGTCATCGCTTTTTCTATATTGGTTAGCTAATTGCCTCTTGAGCTTTCACAAGCTCATCTTGTGCACTAGCATCTAAAATTTCAATGAGACTATTTACGATATCAGCAGCCCCATCCACATGCCATTCGCGAGCACGCTCAGACATTTGTTGTAGTCGCGGAGAATTAATTAACAGTGCAGTTACCACATCTTCTAAGTTGTGAATATCACGAGCCCAGCGGGCACAACCTCGTTGCTCTAATAATTCTGCATTTGCCTCTTCCTGCCCTGGGATAGCATTAAAGAATACCATTGGCAATCCGATTGTAACAGCCTCCATACAGGTCAATGCACCAGGTTTTGTGACGAGCAAAGACGATGATTTCATGAGCTCAGAAATATTAGTAGTATAACCATATACGGTGGTCTTCGTCTTCATAGATTCACTAAGGATAACTAACGATTCATAAAGAGACGTATTTTGTCCAGCTACAACGGTAATTTCACCAATACCATTTACTTCATCTAGATGTTTTAAAGCCGTCTCAAGAGAGCCTAAACCCAGGCCACCCCCCATAACAAGAACTTTCACAGGTTCCTCTAAGCTATACTCTTCAATAGCATCACGGAAAAAAGATCGCCGCACTGGAATGCCAGATACATGAATACGAGATTCATCGATACCTGAAGCTACCATTTCAGGTACCATAGATTCTGTTGCAACATAGTAAACATCAATCTGTGGATAGAGCCAAAACTGATGACTACTAAAGTCTGTCATAATAGCCACTAGTGGTACATTTATATGACCTTGACGTTTTAAAATCGATGCCGCCCCACAAGGAAATGGATGTGTAAAGACCATTACATCTGGCTCTTCTTGTTGTACTAGTTTAAGCATGCGGCTTTTAAGTAGGTACGACAATGCGGTTTGCATAATGGTACCTCGTTTTTCCCCTTTCGATACGCGATAAATCATATCATAGAGCATGGGGAATACGTCAATCATCTTGATATAGGTACCCTTAATTAAATGCTCTACAGACATAGTTTCTGTATCAAGAAAATCAACATGAGTAATTGATGCTTGTGGCTCTTTTTCTTTCCAATATTCTTCTATGGCTCTTGCGGCTTGCATATGTCCAGTGCCGATTGAGGCGGACACGATGAGAACCTTCCTTGATGTTTCATTATTCATAATGCACCCTTTCTCTGTGCATTATACCATAAATAGATAAAAAAAAGAGACCTCGAAAGGTCTCTTTCACATCCAATATGGATTATTTTTTGCGTTTTTTAGCTTTTGCAGCGTTAACTTGTTCTTTCAAACCTTTACCAGCTTTGAATGCAGGAGATTTGGAAGCTGCAATTGTGATAGTTTTACCGTTTTGTGGGTTACGGCCTTCACGAGCTGCGCGTTCACGAACTTCGAAAGTACCGAAGCCGATAACTTGTACTTTACCACCAGCTGCTAATTCTTGAGCTACTGTGTCAAATACAGCTTTCACTGCTTTTTCAGCATCTTTTTTAGTTAATTCAGTTTTTTGTGCAACACTTGCGATTAATTCTGTTTTGTTCATGACAGAACCTCCTTAAAATTACAATACCTTAGAAGTGTATAAACCTCTAGGTTACTTTTCCTGCACTTTAGCCTCCTCCCAAAAAGCATCCAGCTCAGCTAATGAAAAGTCTTCCCATGAGCGATCGCTTTGGTTAACACAAGCTTCTACATGTAAAAAACGCTGTCGGAACTTTGTGTTTGTGCGATTTAGTGCATTTTCACCGCTTATTTTATACCATCTGAATAGATTAATCAAGGAAAAAAGCACATCTCCTGCTTCTTTTTCCATATTTTCTCTATTATTTTGGTCAATAGCCTCCTTAAATTCCCCCATTTCTTCGGAAACTTTAGCCCAAACAGGATCAAGCTCATCCCAGTCAAATCCTAGCTTTGCAGCCTTTTCTTGGAGCTTATAAGCCGCCATTAAAGCAGGTAAACTTTTCGATACACCATCCAATACAGAATTTTGAATATTTTTCTTTTCTTGTGCCTTTAATTCATCCCAAGTGTATGACTTTTCATCTTTTTCAGGATTAAAAACACGAGGATGACGACGAATCATTTTTTCAGCAACATCATTAATTACATCTTGAAATGTAAAATGACCAGCCTCCTCTGCTAATTGACTGTGAAAGACAACTTGCAATAATACATCACCTAACTCTTCACGAAGATTTGGCATATCTTTATTATCAATGGCATCTACTACCTCGTAAGTCTCTTCTATAAAATAGCGGCGTAAAGATTCATGCGTTTGCTTTTGATCCCAAGGACAGCCATTTGGTGCACGCAAAGTTTTCACTACATCGACTAAAGGTTGAATATCAATATTGTTCTTCATATAGCTTTGCTTCCTCCCTATTGCGTCTAGCTTGTAAGCGCTTGCCTATGATTGGGAAATGGTAAATATCATCTTTTACGACAGCTTTAGTAAGCCATAACGATAAACCATATACAAAAATAGCCACTACAATTGCTGCAGCCACAGCGCCACCATTGCCTAATAAATCAACAGTGCTCACATAGATGACTTGTGTAGCACCGCCCATGGCCATGGCAGATACTATTATTTTTAATAACTCTAATGTGTTCAGTACCGAACCTACATATCTTTTTACAAAAATATAGTTAATAAGCGCTGCAATAGCAAAGTTTAAATTCGTCGCCCAAGCCGCACCATTAATGCCCAACTCAATACTACCTGTCAATTCATAATCTAAGAATGTCTTCACTAATAAGCCTATAAAAATCGATACCATAGGAATTATTGTTCTTCCTAACCCTTGCAAAACACCTGCAGTAACCTGCTGCCAACCGAGGAACACAATACTCAAGCTAATAACAGCAATAACAGGTCCTGCATGAGGTGTTGCATATATTAGTTGTGATATTGGCGTAGCTAGTACACAAAGTCCAATGCAGGCTGGAATCGTAAACATATTAGCAATTTTAATCGCCGTTTCCGCCCGTTTCACGATGCGATGTACATCACCTTGAGTATGTGCCTCAGATACGGCTGGTACAAGACTAGCGGCTAAGGATGTAGTTAGAATGATCGGCAACCCAATCAGAGATGTTGCCATACCCGTCAGATAACCAAATTGTGTGGTTGCTTCATTGAGATAGTATCCAATATCCATCAATCGTTTTGGGACGATAAATGTATCAATGAGTGATACCATCGGAAGCATAATATTCGCCATAGAAACCGGTATGGCAAGACTAAACAATCGTTTAACTACGGTGCCGTTACTTTCACAAATGGCATTAGGATTCTGTTGTGAAAACATTTTTTCTCGAATATTGCGTTGTCGGTAGTAAAAATAAATTAATACAAGTAACCCCGCCAATACGCCTGGGAATGTAGCAAAGGTCGCACCACCTGCCGCTAAATGAAGTCCTCGATCAATGAAGTAGTATGCCAAACCTACCATAGAAGACACGCGAAAGATCTGTTCAAATACTTGACTCATACCAGTAGGTACCATGTATTGGAAACCTTGGAAATACCCTCTAAAACAGCTTAGGATAGTCACTACAAAAATGGCTGGAGATAATAGCTGAATAGCAATTAAAGCACGTGGATCGGTGATGATTTGATTGTCTACGAGCCATTGTGCACTACCATATAAGGCCAAACTGAACACAAAGCCTAAAATAGCGAGTACCCTTAATGATACAAAAAATACTTGTTGTACGCCTCGCATATCATCATTAGCAAGCTTTTCCGCAATCATAATAGATATGGCTACAGGAATACCTGCAGCAGAAATACTAACGATAATTTGATAGATTGGATAGGCCATCATATATAGGCCAATCCCTTCACCACCTAAAATCCGTGCGATAAGAACTTTACTAAACGCACCGATGACCTTCACGATAATACCGGCTAAGGTTAAAATCATGGCACCCTTTAAAAATCGATTCATAGGCCCTCCTTAGTCGGTGACTTGTGGCTAAGAGCCTTTATCACCGCTTCCGTAATGGTCAAAATAGAACCTTTCATACCATTAAGGCTCACATATAATGTGGCTGGTTTGGTATCCATAAACTTCATTTTTTTCCATAAATCTTCTGGTACAGCCCCCATATCCCAATCGGCCATTTTAGAATCGTCATGCCAATGGATAGTGAGTTGCTTATCTCTACGGACGATACTCTTAATGCCCAGTAGACGTGCTTGCTCCTTAATTTGAGCAATGCGCAACAAACGGTCTACTGGATCGGTTGGTGTACCGAAGCGATCAATGAGCTCATCCGTCATATCGTCGAGTTGCTCTTTAGATTTAATATGTAACAATCGTTGGTATACAGAAATCTTACGAGCACTATCTTTGATATACGCATCATCAATAAACGCATCTACCTCTAAGTCGATAGCTGGATCAATGGATACATCTCGCTCAACTTCTTTATTTTGAGCCTTTGCAATCGCCTCTTCTAACATACTCACGTACATACCAAAGCCGACAGATGCGATATTACCATGTTGCTGTGAGCCTAATAGATTACCGGCACCGCGAATCTCTAAATCTCTCATGGCTAACTTAAATCCTGCGCCGAGCTCAGTGAACTCCTCTATAGCTTTTAAACGCTTTTCAGCTGCCTCTGAAAGTATTTTATCTGGCCGATACATAAAGTATGCATAAGCACGTCTACGAGAACGGCCTACACGCCCTCGCATTTGGTATAGCTGAGATAAACCTAAACGATCCGCATCATAAATAATGATAGTATTGGCGTTAGGAATATCTAAGCCGGTTTCAATGATACTCGTGGACAAGAGCACATCATAATGACCTTCATAGAAATCGGTCATAATCTCCTCAATTTGACGGCCTGTCATCTGTCCATGAGCGATAGCATAGCGTAAATCAGGCAAGGCAGCCGCTAATAGCTCTCCCATATGATTAATGGATGCAACACGATTATATACAAAGTAAACCTGTCCGCCCCTCGCCAATTCTCGCTTGATAGCATCTGCGATGAGATTCATATCGTATTCCACCACATAGGTTTGAACAGGTAAGCGCTCCTCTGGTGGAGTATTGATAACAGACATTTCTCGAACGCCAACGAGGGACATATGTAAAGTCCGCGGAATCGGTGTAGCACTCAAGGTGAGTACATCGATATTGCTAGCCCACTCTTTCCACTTTTCTTTCTGTGCTACCCCAAAGCGTTGCTCCTCGTCTACAACAAGCATTCCTAAGTCTTTGAATACCACCTTTTTGTTAAGTAATGAATGGGTTCCAATGAGAATATCAATAGATCCATCCTCTACGCCTTTAAGAATTTGCTTTTTCTCTGATGTAGTTCGGAATCGATTGAGTACATCTACTTTAACCCCGAATGGAGCAAATCGATTTAAAAAGGTTTGGAAATGTTGCTGTGCTAATACCGTGGTCGGTACAAGTACCGCTACTTGTTTACCGCTCATAACGGCCTTAAAAATGGCGCGCATAGCCACTTCCGTTTTACCAAAGCCTACATCACCAGCGAGCAAGCGATCCATAGGAACAGGTCGTTCCATAGATTCTTTAATTTCCGCCGTAGCCTGTAACTGGTCTTCCGTCTCCTCATATGGGAACGCATCTTCAAACTCTTGCTGCCATGGTTGATCCGGCAAGAATGCAAAGCCTTCTGTGATTTCTCGTTGTGCATATATCTCAACGAGCTTATCTGCCAAATCATCAATAGATTTTTTTGCCTTTGTAACAACTTTAGCCCAGTCACGGCCACCCATCTTATTAATACGTGGCACATCACCTTCGTTGCCAATATATTTTTGCAGTTGATCTAAATTATTAGCTGGTAAGAACAGTTTGTCCGTTCCAGCATAAGCAATCTCAATATAATCGCGGTGAATGCCTTCCGTTTCAATTGTTTTGAGACCAATATACTTGCCGATACCATGCATACTATGTACTACATAGTCACCAGGTGTTAAATCCGTGAAATAATTGATCTCTTGGCCCTTTTTAGGCTTATTTCGAAGCTTGCGCTTTTGTTGTCCGTAAATATTACCTTCTACGACAACTACGAGATGGCTATTGGGCAATTCAAAACCATCTGTTAATAATCCTTTTAAAATAACGACAGTGTTCGGCTTTGCTATCCATGTATCACTATGAGTAAATGCAATATTTTCCCCTTCAAGGGCACGCTCAATACCTTCTCGTCGTTGCTGATTATTTAATACTAGTACCACTTGGTGATTTAAACGATGCCATTGGTTTATTTCGTCTGTTAATAGGGGAATTTGACGCTCAAAGCTCGTCATCGTCTTCCCTTGAATACCAATAGGGTTAAATCCAGTGAGACCAATAGAGCGTTGTTGCATAAATGTGAAAGCCACTTGATTCATAGAATCTACAGTGCGTTGTAGTTCATTCCAATCACAATGATTTTTCCGATGTGTAGGATCTTCCTTAAGGAATTTCTTTAATGCTTCTTGAATACGACCTGGCTCATCATAAATTAGAGTGCCCTCTTTCACATAAGATAATAAAGTACTTTCTGCATCACTTTTACCAAGAAAGAAAGGCGTCACCGTGTAGGATTCAATTTGCTCAATGGAACGTTGATTCTCAACGGAGAAGAAACGCAATGTATCGATCTCATCGCCAAAGAATTCAATACGAATCGGATGATCACTATTTACAGGATAAATATCCAAAATATCTCCACGCACGGCAAAATGACCACGTTGTTCCACCTGGTCTACGCGTTCATATCCAATTGTTACGAGCTGTTCAAGGACTACATCACGTTCAATCGCATCATTTAAAGCAAAATGCAACGATTGTCCCTTTAAGTAATGAGGAGATACAACATACTGTGTAACCTCTTCAGCATTGGCAATGACTACTGCCGGCTCTTGCCACGCCAACAGTGCTAATGCTCGCATCTGCGCACCTTGGTCTTCAAGACTGCGAGCCACAGTCGTAAAGTCTACATGATCTGTTGTAGGAAATGATAAGACTGGCACATTAGGCATGAAAAAAGCTAAGTCCCGTTCCCACATCTCTTTATGGTCCTTATCATGGACTACGATGACTACAGGTTTTGTAAGACCTGCAGAAAAAGATTGACTTAAGAGGAAACTCTTTTGAGATCCGCTAAGACCATATATGACTGACTTCCCCTTTCGCTGAAATGCGTTTAGCCCATCCACAAAGGATGGGTTCTGTGAAAGCAGTTTTGTTAATGTATTATCCATACTGCACCATATAGTATTACTATGATTGTATTAATTAAATAGTTCTAACTCATTTATTATAACATATAACGTAGTAGTTAAATCTGTACCTATCTTCCTATCAAAATGTATGTGTTTATCGATATAAATATCCACGTTAATACTTAATTTAGGCAAAAAAAATACACCTCTAAAGGTGCAATAGGTGCAATAAAGTTGGTGCGGGAGAAGGGACTTGAACCCCCACGCCGTAAGGCGCCAGATCCTAAGTCTGGTGCGTCTGCCAATTCCGCCACTCCCGCGTCTCAACTGAAATAATAATATCATGTATGGAATTCATCGTCAATCATTTTTTTATAAATGACTTAAAATCCATATATCTAAAAATAAATTCCAAGAAAAACAACTATCTAAACCTTATGATTTACGTAAATCTAAAACAAATTCTAAAACTAAAAAATCTTAACTCTACAATTGTATATCTATTAACGCTTAACGCCTCATCTAAACCTAAACTCTACAGGTCTCAATCTAAAAGGTCTTACCGATAACTAATATTTACAAAATAAAAAGAGACTGACCCAGAATCCGAACTACTAGAACCCTGGGTCAGCCTCTTTTTTAGGATGATGATGAATAAATGCATGCCCTACATTTACCATAAAATATATTAACAGTCATAACATATGTCATGCTGGTAATACCAAAAAGGTAATCCACCATGACCATAGCACGACATTTAGGTCGTATAGAACTAAAATCTAAATCAAATATAATGCAATTTAGATTCAATAGAACTAAAAAATCCTTTTTACGAATACGTAAAAAGGAGCTATTAACTTCTCCTCCCTATCTCTCGTAGGTCAAATGGTGAATGTTGAATAGGCAGTTCTCCTGACTCGGCGTCATCGCTCATCTAGCCTTCCCAGTTTCCCAGTGACTTAATTTAGACTCGCTCGACCATACAGTGGCGGGACCGTGCCGGCCTTTAACCGGCTTCTCTATTATGCTTTTCAGCACCTATTCCCAAATATGATATTTTCTATGCCTTTATTCTAACAGTCTACATTCATTTAGTCAATACGGCAGTAGCATATTTATTAATAAAAAAATGCTATATAGGTCTGCCGTATTGTTATAACAAAATATAAAAAGTTTAACGATCTAATCATTAGCTTTATCCAACGCGATTTCTAAATAGCCATCCTGCTATGGACATGCTTATAATGATTAGGATAATCATAGGAATAAAATTAAACCAAATATCCGTCAATCCTGCACCTTCTAAATAAATCCTGCGCATTGCATCAACAGAAAACCGCATAGGATTTCCATATGTAAGATATTGCAATATTTTCGGCATGTTATGTACAGGTGTGATTAATCCGGACAATAATGCTAGTGGAAAAAGAAAGACAAAAACATATACGAGAACTTGCTGCATATTTTTTGCAATAGCCGAAATAGATAACCCCAATCCAATACTACTACTTATAAATGTAAACAACACGGCATACACAAGAAATATGTTGCCCCGAAATGGAACTTTAAACCAAAACATGGCTATTAATAACAATACAGTACTTTGAAACAGTCCTATTATCATGGGTGGTATAGACTTTGCAATCAAAATTTGCATAGATGATACGGGCGTCACCAATAATTGATCAAAGGTCCCCTGCTCTCGTTCTCTCGCCACAGATAAGCCCCCCAACATGATAACTTGTGTCATACTGATCAATATAACGAGACCTGTCAAAAAAGTCCAGGAAGACTGCTGATTTTCATTGTACCATGTACGAGATTCAATCGTGATTCCCTTATGCTCAACACCTAACCAAGTCTGATTGAATTGAGAAATGATTTGCCCCATATAGGCTGCTGCAAGACCTGAAGTCATTGTATTCGTTCCATTTACAATAACAGTAATAGATGTAGGTTGTTTAAGCTTTAAATTTTCTTCAAAATCCTGAGGTATGATAACCGCCATAATAACCTTGTTGGAGTCTATTAGTGGTGCGATTATATCCGGAGAGTTTGCAGATTGATACAGTTCAAAAACACCGGATGAATTAATAGTCGATTCTAATGCAGCTGCGGTCTGCGTATGACTTTCATCAATCAATACATAGGGAACCTTGTTGAGATTATAGGTTGCGGCGTAACCGAAGAGGAACCCTTGAATAATAACCGGTAACAGTAAGATTATACGAGTTTTCGGATCTTTAAAGGTGGCTAATAGCTCTTTCCATATGATGGAGACAATTTGATTCCAATACAGTCGCCAATTCATTATTCCACCTTCTTCCGCGTAATATAAATTGTCAATATTGTAAAGCAAATAGCAAACCCCGATAATACGGCACTATTTTTAATAATCAAATACCAGTTATTTCCACCTAGGAACAATGATTTCAGTAATTCTAAAAAATATGTAGGAGGTAAAAGCCGTGAAATATATTGAATCACCACAGGTTGTGAATGTGGATCAAATAAAAACCCCGTCAATATCAACGCCGGTAAAAAACTGGTAAGTAACGCCATTTGACAAGCTAAGAACTGTTTCTTCGTAAACGCAGATATAAGTAGTCCCATATTTAAGGAAACAATTAAATACAATGTGGACACGATGCAGATGATCCATAAGGAACCACGCATAGGTACTTCATAAAAGAAATACGAAACACCGAGGCAAAACAACAGCCCCAACATGGCCAATACATAATAAGGCACTACCTTAGCCAAAATAATTTCAATAGGCTTAACTGGTGTAACGAATAAAGACTCAAAAGTACCACGTTCCCATTCTCTAGCCATAACGACAGCCGTAAGAAAAACAGATACAATCGTCATGATAATCATGATGAGCCCAGGAATCAAAAACCAGGTACTTGTATTTGCCTCATTAAACCACATGCGAGGGTTCATTGTTATATATCCACCACGTAGCATAAACGGAATATTCTTAACTGCCCATAAGTTAATAGCTGAGTTTACATAACTTTCTATGCTCATCGCTACCGAAGTATCGACACCGTAGTAAATCCCCTGCACTTTCCCTTGTCCACGCATAACTTGAGCAGAAAAGTCCTGTGGAATCACCAATATGGCATCTACCTTTCGTTTTTCCATCAATAGTTCCGCCGTTTTTCTATCGCGAACCGCTATAGGTTGAAAGTACTCAGAGCCGTATAAGGAGTCATACACACTCTGGGTCATAGAATCTTGCCGTTCCATAACCACTGCTATCGGCACGTGTTTAACATCCAAAGTAACCCCTGAGCCGATGAGGATAATAAGTAGTATAGGTAGCACAACACCCAACAAAATAGTGCTAGGGTCGCGCAATACTTGTAAGGTTTCCTTATATACCAATGAGGAAAACCGTCTTATAAATCCGTTCATACGTCATCCTCCTGTTCCCGTTTTTTTAGTATGACGGAGATAAACGCTTCATCCATAGTACAATTCTCATCGCCGGCAATCCGTCTAACTTCATCAGGTGTTCCCAGTACAACGAGTTTTCCTGCATCCTGAATCATAATACGGTCACAATATTCCGATTCATCCATAAAATGAGTCGTAATAATAATCGTTGTTCCTCGCTTTGATAAAGAAGTAATCTGTCGCCAGAAATTACGCCTTGTAAGAGGATCAATACCACTTGTGGGCTCATCCAAGAAAAGAATTTTAGGCTCATGCATTAAGGCAGCCGCCATGGACAAGCGCTGTTTATAACCACCAGGCAAATCACCGGCTATCATATCTCTCACGTCATTCAGACGAAACTCACTGATAACGGCTTCTATACGATCAAGCTTCTTCTGTCCGTGAAGGCCGTACACACCGGCAAAAAAATTCAAGTTTTCCATAACAGACAGATTACCGTACAAAGAAAACTTTTGCGCTACATATCCGAAATTGCTTCTTGCCGCCGTACGGGATTTAACGACATCAATGCCGGCCACGCGCAAATCCCCGCTCGTTACAGGCAATAATCCACACAACATACGAAATGTCGTCGTCTTCCCTGCTCCGTTTGGTCCGAGTAACCCGAATACTTCTCCGCGCTGCACCGTAAATGATGTATTAGCCACCGCCGTAAAATCACCGAATGTCCTCACCAAATGAGATACGGAAATTTCTACTGGACGCTCAACCATTTCATTGGGGGCCAACAAATACTTTCGTTCTTTCTCTATCGCACTTTCATCCAAATCCATATCGATACTATCTAAAGGCTTAGCCCCTTGTTTTGAGGCAATTTCATCCTCTTTTAACAGCATCATAAAGGTATCTTCCAAACGGCTCTGAACTGGTTCTTCCTCCATACCGTACTCATTAAGCCAAGGAATCGAAAGCATTTCTTTTGTTTTTATGTACCTCACAGCACCGGCCTCCGGAACTGCATCCGCCACGCATTTCCTGTCATCCATCAATGCGGCCTGTACATTTCGCATGCTCAATGACTTCGGAATCTTTACCTGAAAGCATCGTTCCTCAGACATTTGAGTCAACTCATGCGGTGTCCCGGTTGCTAAAAAGCGCCCCTTATTGAGGACGAAAACATCTTTACAACGCTCCGCCTCATCTAAGTATGCAGTGCTAACAAGTACGCTAATTCCATCTGTACATACCAGCGACTCTAAAATCTCCCATAACTCCCGCCTTGAAAATGGATCGACCCCTACGGTAGGCTCATCGAGCAGTAATAGCTCCGGAGAACGAACCAATGTACAAGCTAGGCTAAGCTTTTGCTTCATACCGCCTGACAATTTACCGGCTTGACGCTTAGTAAATTTGACTAGCCCTGTCATATGCAGTAATTTTTCAAACCGCTTCGTTCTCACATGCAAAGGAATACCGTGTAAATCTGCATAGAGATTCATGTTTTCACTGACGGATAATTCCTCATAAAGCCCAAATTTCTGAGGCATATAACTGAGTCTATCTTGAACTGCCTGTGAATGTGCTTTCACATCCATTCCGAGGACCTCTAAAGAACCAGCCGTGGCATCCAATAAACCAGCTATCAAACGAATCAAAGTCGTTTTTCCCGCCCCATCTGGACCAACCAACGCAGTTAAACAGCCTTTCCGGATTTTAAAATCCAAATGGTCCAATGCTATTATAGGATCAGCTCCGACAAGGGGGAATTCTTTATATAATTGTGACCCTTCGATTGCATATACATCATTCACTGCACACCTCTATATATCAATGGAAACAGTGGCAGGCATTCCTAAACGGAGACGATTATCAGGATCATCTACATATACCCGCACTTCATATACAAGTGTAGTACGCACATCCTCCGTTTCTACCGATTTAGGTGTAAATTCCGCTACGGAAGAAATATATCCGATTGTTCCGTGAATCGGTTCGTTCTTATATGTATCCGTTGTTACATTTGCATCCATACCGTTATAAATTTTTCCTAAATCCCGTTCGTTCACATATACACGAACCCATTTCTTAGTATTCTCAGCCAATTTAAATACAGGTGTATTCGGTGAAGCCATATCACCGACCTGTAATAATCGGGCCGTTATAACACCGTCTATCGGGGACGTTAATACAGATTGGTTCAGCAAGAACTCCTGACGGGCCAGTTCGCTTTTCATCGCATCCAATTGGGCTTGGGCCTGTGCTATATCTTCCTGTCTTGGCCCTGCGACAGCTAAATTGTATGCTTGCTGAGCCTCGTTTAATTTGGCTTCCGATACTTTCACCTTCGCCTGTATATCATCTACAGACTGTCGACTAACGGCCTTACCATTTGAAGCATTATAGGATTTTTGTAACTTCTCTGCTTCTTGTTTCGATTGCGCTAACGCAGCTTCTGCAGATGTAACTCGTGCCGATGCTTGAGCGATTTCTTCTGGTCTACTGCCTGCTTGCAACTTGGCCACTATAGCTTCCTGTGCTGCAATGCTAGCCTTAGCCTGCTGTACAGCAAGATTCAATTCATCAGAATGTAAATACCCCAAAATCTGCCCTTGGCTCACCACCGCACCTTCATCCACCAAAAGGCTGGCAATCCGGTCACTTCCCCGAAATGCAACATTAACTTCACGCAGATTCACATTGCCTTGCAACACAATATGATGAGAGGCCATGTACGCTTCGTATTGATTATAAGCATAATAACTTACTCCACCCAAAATTATTAGAAAGGCAATCATTATACCTGCGCACTTTTTTCTATTATTCGCCATCCACCGTTTAAGGACATCAAGTTTCTCTTTCATAATCATTCCCCGTTTCTCACACTATTTCTTAGCATGCGAGTCCGCCTCTGCCTCCTGATCCATGTCCATGGCTTCCCAACCACCGCCTAAGGATTTGAATAAACGAACGGTATCAGCAAACTCTTGCCCCCGACTCATGATATATTGCCGCCTTGCAGACAATACATTTCTTCGTGCATCAAGAACACTTAAGTAATCGCTAAGACCGGAGTCAAAATTGGTTTGCGCCAAAGATTCCGCTTGCTGTGCAGATTCTACAGCAGATTTCAATTCCTCAGATTTAATATGATCCTGAGATGCATCCGTTACCGCATTTCGGACCTCTCCTACAGCTTTCAAAACAGTCTCTTCGTAAAGTGCCAAGTATTCCTGTTCCTTTTCCGTTTGTACTTTTATATTCTTACGAATAGCACCGGCATTGAAAATAGGCATAGTAATAGATGGTCCTATTCCTATCATTTTACCGATAGCCGAAATAAGACCTCCCGATGAAAACGACTCCAAGCCTATACTGCCATTTAGTGAAAATCTAGGCTTAATGTCAGCCTTTGCAGCCTTGGTTTTCTGTTGTTGCGCCGCAATACGTCTTTCCGCCGCCTGAATATCAGGCCGTTGTCGTAAAGCTTCCGCCGGTATGCCGATAAACATATGTGGATCCACCGTAGGTAATGAAGTATTTTCCATCAATAACGCGTCAATCTCGCCTGGAACTGTTCCTGTCAATATAGAAAGAGCAGACATTGTGGAAGCTATATTTTTCTTTAATGAAGGAATCTCCGCTTGAGTCTGAGATAATGCATATGTAGCTTGTTGTACAGGTAATTCGTTGATAATACCAGACTGATAATTTATCTTAATCAGCTCCAACGCTTCCTGCTGACGCTTCACATCCTCTTCCGTTATGCGCAATTGCTCCTGTAAAGTTCTTAACGACATATACTGTAATGCTGTTTCCGCGCTCAATGATACCCAGGTGGAATATAAATCCGCCTGTGATGCTTGTAACGAATTCGATGCAGCACGTGATTTTGCTTTTTGTCTCCCGAATATATCAATTTCCCATCGCGCATCAATTCCCAATTTACCGGTTTCTACATTTCCTGTCATCTTATCAGGTATAGGCAAATTCTTTATCGCTTCTCGGTCCGAATCCCATTCGCCCTGACCTCTATTAGCCGACCATGAACCGGAAGCATCTAGCCAAGGTAATCGTTGTGCTTCAGCAATTCCCAACTGTAACCGCCCTTGTCTAACTCGAGAACGAGCTACCTCTAACTGCCGATTATTTTTGAGTGTCAAATCAATTAATTGATCCAATACAGGATCATTAAAAACCTTCCACCAATGGGCTAATTCTTCTTCACTGACCGCTTTTCCTTCTACAACCTCATACGGTAACGGATGTTTTCCCGATTCTTCTACCCAAAAATGTTCATTTAATTCTTTAGTTGCTTTTTGTTTCTCTGAAAGCTTAGGCTCTTCAGCAGCAGTGCTCTTTTTCTTCTTTTTTTTGCCATCCTTGTAATACGATGCAATGACAGAACTGCCTTGGTCAGAATCGTCAACAGTTTTTTCAGACCTATGCTGTACTGTCGTATTATCTCGACTCATTCGATTCGCATCGCCGTTTGATTGACTAAAACTGACGCCCGCGCTAGCACTCCAAGCCCCTAATGCTAAACATATATAAACAATTAAAAGTTGTTTTCTATTCGTCATCATAGCAAACCTCTTTTCATTTCCATATATATCAGTATCATTGTATGTTCATCTTATAATATAAAACCATTATGTATCAATAATATGAAGTATCATTTTAATCTAACTTGAGTTTTATCAAACTTTCACATAAAATAAAAATGTATTAATATAATTCAAGTGGAGGCGATTATGTATATCGGTGAAATCATTAAAAGCTATCGCGAACAACATAATATGACGATCGAAGAATTCGCAAACAAATCGAATCTAAGTCAAGCAGAAATCAACCAATTGGAAGAATTATTTCAAAGCGATGGAACAACACCTTATCCTGTTGCAATGCGACAAATTAAAAGTATAGCTGAAGCCATCGAACAGCCAATCCCCATCATTATGAATCTTATTTCTGCAGATCAAGAAATTGTCGTTAACGTAGTAGCTGAATCAGATCAGCCACATGCGAAATAATAAAACTTAGTTAATTAAATAAAGATCATTAGCTCATAAAAGGACCCTACATAAATATGTAGAGTCCTTTATATACATATAAAAAAAAATAAAAAAGCACCACATTACTGTGATGCTTTAATTTGGTGACCCAGAAGGGATTCGAACCCCTGGCCTTTTGATTCGTAGTCAAACGCTCTATCCAGCTGAGCTACTGAGTCATGTACAAGGTACTCACTTATATTAACATAATGATTGCAGCTACGCAAGCATTTTTTAATATTTTTTGAGTAATTTTATGGACATGCGGTCCGAAGACCGCCATCCAAAATTTGGCAGGGGCAGTAGGACTTGAACCCACAACCAACGGTTTTGGAGACCGCTACTCTACCAATTGAGCTATACCCCTATGTTCATCAAGCTTTGCTTGATACTTGATTAGTTTAACAAATATTACATACTCTGTCAAGAAATAAAGGCTTTTTAATCGATAAAATAATAGTGATTATTAAAGGAAAAGAGCCCTTTCTCAAGGGCTCTTATGTCTACCTAACTTTTACCTTTATATATACGGGAGATGGTATATATAATTAGAGAGTTTTGTATATGTATTGTTTTGTTTATACACAGGGAGAGTATTGTTGTGTATTTAAGTGTTGTTTTATGTGTTGTATTGTTTTGTGTTGTTTGTATTATTTGTAAAAGGGACAGGTAAAAGTTATTAGTAGTAGACCTCCATTTCCTTAGTTGATCTCAATCAACTATAGCTAGTATATAGATAATTCGTGAAAACATAGTGAAAGTGATATGAAATATAATCAAAACGAGTAATTTTTTGTACATTTTGGTATATTATTAAATATCAGAAAAATATCTACAACACACGTATTTACTAGGTTAAACAGAGATCTATATAAAATAGTGATAATTCTATGCATGAATAGAATATGTAATAAATAGTAATTATTAAAATTTATAATTGAACCTCCATTAATTATTTAATCTCAACTAATTGAAAAATATGATTAAAAAATAATGAAATAATTAATACAGTAAACCAGTCATCGCTCTAGCATTTCTATCTTCTACATCCCCACTCATCAGATTTTCTAGTAGAAGAAAAGCCATACATAAAAAAAACACCCCCTTATGTGTGCCTTCAATCAATCAGCGACTTTCTATCAATCCTCACTGTGGATTTTCCTTCACTGCTTTGCAGCTCGGTAAATCTTACGTTCGGAAGAAAGCGATGTGTGGGCCCCATACGTCGTTTAATCCTAATTACTTTTCGCTTGCCCTACTTGCTTCCTCACTGTGGATTTTCCTTCACTGCTTTGCAGCTCGGTAAATCTTACGTTCGGAAGAAAGCGATGCAGTGAATCTGTCGTCGTTTCACTCCTCCATCTTCTACTGCCCTGCTTTTCCCAAGGCCGTCTTACACAGACACGCAAATAGATATAACCTCTACAACCTTGGCTGGAGACGGTTCTAGCAAGGTTAGCTAGTCGAAGACTAGCAAAAAGAAAAGGCCTACCATTCGGTAGACCTTTTCTTTTCGTTAATCAGCAGCTTCCTATCCTCCCAGGCCGTCTCCAGCCAAGTACTTTCAGCGTTTATGAGCTTAACTACTGTGTTCGAGATGGGAACAGGTGGATCCTCATAGCCATCGCCACTGAATCTGTCAGAGTTTGTACTCTGAAAACCACAT
>NZ_JAWFVO010000002.1:0-473165 GCF_032577575.1 Veillonella parvula
TGAATTATGGTTGGTTTTGACTATGTCAAAACCCGCACTCTGGCATATGTTCAATCATATGATTGATTACCTATCATTGTTCAGTTTTCAAAGATCTGTTATCAATTTGCACTACTTCATTATTAAGTACTGTCGTAATTGACGACTTGATTATAATAACATTATGACCACTTTCATGTCAACACATTTTATAATCTTTTTGAAGTTCATTTTAAACCTCTAAGTGTATTGCTACACTCATTAAGAAACAGCCGCTCAAACGACTGTATGCATATTATAGTACAATAAAAATATAATCGCAACCCCCAATTCTCAATTTTACAAAATCTTCATTTTATTTTCATTTTCAACTATAAACCTAATAATTGATTTTACACAATTAATCATGTACAATGTAGCTGTAATAAAGAACTTTCAGCACAAATTAGTTTTCTTTTATTAGCATTTACCAATATGAATATTACATTATTGTAAGGAGATTGAGTATGAAACTATCAAAACATTTATTATCAAAAGCTGTAGCTATAGCTGCTATATGTGCTACTATGGGAACTACCACATTAGCTGCACCACAGGGCACATTTGATACTTCAGAAATTAATATTACTGGTCAAGCGTCTCGATCTGTAGCACCTAACTATGCGATTTTAACACTTGGTATTACAAGCCAAAATACCAATATCAATGCTGCAAAATCTAATAATGATCGTATTATGAGTAATTTAATTAGTCAATTAGCTAACTTAGGTGTTGCAAAAAAAGACATCTATACATCTAGCATTTCCATCAATCCAACGAGCGACTATCAAGACGGCAAACGCATCAATACAGGTTACAATGTATCAAATCATGTAACAGTTAAGATCAATAACCTTGATAACGTAGGAAAGGTTGTCGATGCCGCTGTTAGCGCTGGTGCTAACGACATCAACAACCTTTCATTCCAAAATGATGTGTCTCAACAATTATCTGATTCTTTAACTACAGAAGCGATTCAAAACGGTCGCCATAAAGCAGAAGTTATCGCAGCTGCCCTCGGTCGTACATTGGGACCAGTAAAAACTGTTTCCATTAGCACAACTGAAACTAGCACAATGGACTCTGGTTACTATCGTAACCCAGTAATGCTAAAAGCAGCTCTCGAAACTACTACGCCTGTAGAAAAAGGCTCTTTAATAGTTTCACAAGACGCTAACATCACTTATTATCTACAATAGAATTTTCCGGTACCACACCTTCGTGTACAGCTACAATGCCGCCTGTCAATTCATGATAGGTGGCATTTTCATATCCAAGAGATTTCCAGATTTCTAAAATCTCACTTTGATGCGGGTATCTACGTAAAGATTCTGGAAGCCATGCATAGGAAGAGTTATCTTTGCTCAATTTTCCTATAATAGGCAATATATATGAAAAATAGAAGTTATATAACTGTTTAAACCCAAACATACTTGGTTTTGCAAGTTCTAACACCACAACCTTCCCCCCTGGTTTTACCACGCGTTGCATTTCAGACAATACCTGCTTAATATCTGGAACATTTCGCATTGCAAAGCCACTCATTGCAGCATCAAATGTATTATCCTCATATGGTAAGGCCATGGCATCACCTTGTACTAAATTTACTTGATCAAGTAAACCGGCAGTTTCAATACGAACACGCCCTTGGTTTAGCATTTCACTATTAAAATCTAATGCCTCTACTTTCAAAGTGGGCTCTTGACGTAATGCTTCCTTCGTAAATACACAAGTACCACATGCCACATCAAGTACATATTGGTGAGGACCGATATTCATCGCTTTTACAGAGAATTTACGCCAAAAATAATCTTGTCCAAAGCTTAACACCGTATTCATTAAATCATAGTTTTTTGCAATATTAGAAAAAACGCCTTGCACAAATTTTTCTTTATCTGCATACGTTTTAAATTCTTTAGTATTCATTATGGTCCTTTCACAAATCAAGAACTATGTTCAAGAATTATATATGGCATAGTATACCACACTATAGGAACGCTAAAAAGAATCCTAATATATATACTCTATATAGTGACTATGTAATATATACATATCTACTAAAAACACTGGTATTTAGTATTTTCCGCTACATAATATAGAACTAAACACACATATCTATTTTTTACCTATATTTATAATAAATATATACGACTATCGATTATAATATCTATTGCCACCATTTCATGTTCGTTGTATAATGACATATGTCCATGTTGAAAGGATACTTTATCATGGAATTTTATTTGTTTTTATATAAGTATTGGAGTGTACTATGAATCGATTTGTAAAATCAATCAATAGAGTCAGTCTAATCCAACAAATTATCATAGGTTTGATTATTGGTATTTTAACTGCTCTTTATGTGCCCGATGTGGCCAATGAACTTGCTTTATTAGGAGTCCTCTTCGTTGGAGCGCTAAAAGGTATCGCCCCTATCCTCGTATTTTTCTTAGTAATTGCTGCGATTAGTAAACATCGCTCTGGACAAAAAACAGGTATGGGCTCTGTTATAACCTTATATTTACTAGGTACATTCCTATCTGCGGCTTTAGCAGTAATCGTAAGCTTCTTTTTTCCTACTACATTACACCTAGCAGCAGGTGCAGCCGATGCCGCACCACCTCAAGGTATCGTAGAGGTTATGACAACATTACTAAAAAATGTAGTTGATAATCCAGTAAAAGCATTAATGACTGCTAACTACATCGGTATTTTAGGTTGGGCACTTATCATTGGTGGTGCTTTACGCCATGCACCGATGAATACGAAGGAAGTTATGGAGTCCATTGCACAAGCTATTACTACTGTAGTAGGTTGGATCATTCGATTCGCCCCTCTTGGTATTATGGGCCTTGTAGCAGAATCCATTGCTACTAACGGCATCGAAGCCTTGATTGGGTACTTTCAATTACTCGTATTATTACTTGGTTCTATGATCTTTGTAGCACTAGTAATCAATCCAATTTTATCATTTATTTACCTTCGTCGTAATCCATACCCATTGGTATTCAAATGCTTACGAGAATCTGCAATCTATGCATTCTTTACACGTAGTTCTGCTGCAAACATTCCCGTAAACCTTGATTTAGCCAAACGATTAAAACTTAATCCAGATATGTATTCCGTATCCATTCCATTAGGAGCTACAATCAATATGGGTGGTGCAGCAATTACAATCACAATCATGACATTAGCTGCGGCGCATACATTAGGTATCGTTGTAGATATTCCTACCGCAATCCTATTATCTGTTATTGCCACTATAGGTGCATGTGGGGCTTCCGGTGTTGCAGGCGGTTCCTTGTTACTCATTCCATTGGCTTGTTCCCTATTCGGTATATCCAATGATGTAGCAATGCAAGTTGTAGGCGTAGGCTTTATTATCGGCGTATTACAAGATTCCACGGAAACTGCACTTAACTCTAGCACAGATATCCTCTTCACTGCTACTGCTGATTATGCAAAACGCGGTTATCATCAAGATTGGAACTAAAATTTTTTTAGACGGTCCTTTGGGACCGTCTTTTTTTGTAAACTAATTACATATTATTTTATAAGGCTTTGTGGAAGTTACATATATCCGCGCCTCTTAATTTTCTGGAAATAATATTATGTATTTGGATAAACTAAATATAAACTTTCACCAATCACTAACAAACTATATTGATTTTTTTCAATGTAGTGGTATAATATAGTTAATGATAATAACTATTAGTAGATATATAGAAAGGAATCAACATGAAACAATACGATATTATTGTAGTTGGTACAGGAGGCGCAACCATCGTAGCTGACGCTGCGCTCAAAAAAGGCCTTAAAGTGGCAATCATAGAAAAAGGTAAATTTGGTGGCACATGCCTAACTCGCGGTTGTATCCCTACAAAAGTTATGGTTACAGTGGCTAACGCAATCCAAGAAACAGAAGAATTTAAAAAAATCGGTGTTAATGTTGGTTCTGCTACTATGGACTGGGACACTGTGTCCAAGCGTACTTGGCATAAAATTGACGAATCTGCAGGCATCTATGATTATTACAATGCCTATGACAACGTAGATGTGTATCGTGGTGCAGCAAGCTTTGTATCTGATAAAGTGATGAACATCCATCTTAACGATGGTTCTGGCATTGTAGAAATTACAGCGCCTACAATTATCCTTGGTACTGGTGGCTATAGTAATGTACCGAATGTACCTGGTCTTCAAGAGGCAGGTTTCCTTACTAGTGAAAGTCTCTTTGGTGATAAATTCCCTAAACAGCCATATAAATCCCTTGCTGTACTTGGTGCGGGTCCGATTGGTGTTGAGTTCGCTCATGTATTTGATTCCGCTGGTACAAAAGTAACAATTCTACAACATAATGTACGTTTAGTTCCTAAAGAAGATGCAGATATATCGGAACACTTGCTTAACAACTACAGAGAACGTGGTATTAACGTACTTCTAAACCAAGACACTGTTGAAATCCGCCAAAAAGATGGCCTTAAAGTGGTAGTTACTAAAGATCGTACTACTGGAGAAATTACAGAAACTAAAGTTGAAGAAATCCTTGTAGCTGCAGGTATCCGTCCAGCTGTGGAAGAGCTTCACCTTGAAAATACTGGTATCGAAACATGGCCTAAAGGCTGGATTAAAACTAATGAATTCTTAGAAACATCCGTTGATGGTATCTACGCTTTAGGTGATGTAAATGGTGAACCTGCATTCCGTCACCGTGCAAACTACGAAGCAGATATCATTGCTCACAATCTCTTCTATGCAACAAGTGAAGATGATTACCGTTGGGCAAGGTATGATACATTACCTAAGGTTACATTCTCCTATCCTGAAATTGGTAGTGTAGGTCTCACAGAGGCGGAAGCTATCAAAGCAGGTTACAATGTAGGGGTTGGGAAGAACTTCTACTCCTCCACTGCAAAAGGCTATGCAATGGGTATCAACCCTGGAGATATAAACGATGGATTTGTAAAAATTGTGGTAGATAAAGACACCAACCATATCCTTGGTATGCATGTCGTAGGTCCTCAAGCTTCTATCCTCTTCCAGCCTTATGTGAACCTTATGAATAGTGGTGTAACTCCGTTGACAGCAATCAACGAAGAAATTGCTTCTGAACGCACTAAACGTTTACGTGAAAAAGGTATTACTCGTGAAATGGACCCTAGATCCGTTATCACTGTAGGCGAAACTATGAGCCCACATCCATCCCTCGTCGAGGTTATCATGTGGACACAAGTGTACTACGAAAATCGTTGGTAATACAACTATAGTTATAAATAATAAAAGGACTAAACCTAGGCGCAGTACTTTTGTTGCAAACATATCTATTGTAAAAAAAATATTCTAACATAAGAGCACTATCAACCGATATTTTATAGTATCGGAATCGCAAAAAAGAGCCAAAGGCATTGCCTTCGGCTCTTTTCTTATTAATCATCAATAGATAGGTTAGCGGCCCATATCTATATCAGAACCCCAAACGAGATTTGTTTTACGACCATCGAAGCCTTGATCTGGCTCAGGTGGTAATTTATAGGATTTAGATTGTTCTACATAAGCACCTGTCTCAGCATCTACTGTAACAACTACTTTTTTACCATCTTGATGCATAGTCACATAGTATAAAACTTTACCATTATGAGCTTCAATTTTCCAGCCCTTCATAACAGCATCATTTCCAAGTTGTTGTTTTGCAACACGTTCTGCTTGCGTTGATTCAATAACTTTATCTTTATTAAAAATCTCACCAATAACTTTCTTAGGTTTGCCCCCCTCTTCCATATCAGAAGCATTACCAGTGATTACATCAATTTTCATCTTGTACTGATGATACTTACTATAACCAACTACTTTATAACCATAGTTCAAGTCATTAGAGTTGAGCTCTACAGAATGAAGTGCCGCATTAGGATAGCGATTTTGGAAAATAGTTCCAATTTGGCTCATAGTCATAACTATGGACTCGCCAGGTGCACGTTTTACAGAAATATCCGTACTTGTTTCAGGCTTTGTTTTGCGTGCATCTGCCACACTTGGTGTAGCAACGGATAACATGCCCACTGCTAATACCCCCGTTAATGCCATAGAAATCAACTTTTTATTCATTATAATCCTCCTACTAGATACTATGCTTCTATTAATCAAACTATTAGTACACTAGAATTTCTATAAGTTCATGCTATATTCAGCAACACGAAAAATATGTAAATAGTCATATCATTTAGACAATATACTATAAACCTTCATTAGATGCAAGTCGTCCATCTACATCAGTCATAATCAATTTATAGCATGTAGCCACTAAAGGTACACCGATCAACATACCAGTAACCCCCATCAAACTACCGCCTACGATAACAGCAGCAAATACCCACAAACCTGGTAATCCAACAGAGTTACCTACAATTTTAGGATAAATAAAGTTACTTTCAATTTGATGAAGTACCTCTAAAATAATTACATAGATGAGAGCATCCATAGGGCTAACAGTAAGTAGCATAACGGCTCCAATGATACCACCAACATAAATACCTAATAGTGGAATCAATCCAGTTAGACCAATTACACAGGCAATCGTTGTAGCATATTCAATATTAAATAGCCATAAAGTAATTCCTACCATCACGCCTAGAACCAAGGCATCTATAAACTGACCTACAAAAAAATTACTGAATGTTTGAACTGCTACGCGAGTTACATAACTAACTCGATTTACCCACTCATCTGATGCATATGCCTTTAATATACGTTTACCTTGTAACATAAGGCGTTCCTTATCAAGCAACATATAAACAGCAAAAATTAAGCCAAGACCTATGTTCAAAGTCCAAGACAATACGGTGCCCATTGCATTTACAATATATGTGCCACCTTTTGTCCCCCATTCACGAGTATATTTAGCAATATTTTCTCCACTTAGGGCATCTATAATCGTTTGATTCGATGCCATTGGAATGGTTTCTGTAATATGTTGCATCCATGTTTGGAAATCCGTATACAATTGCGGTGATGCAGCTACAATAATCGACATAGAATGAATCAATTGAGGTAAAGCCATCCGAGCAATAAAATACACAATAACACTAATTGTTACAAAGGATAGCAAAAGACTCAACGGGCGACGTATTTTATACTTCCATCCAGAGTCACACTTAGGCCATAGCCATCGCTCATAACGAACGACTAAAATATCCAATACGAAAGCAATACAAGCACCCACAATGAGCGGAACAAAGGCCGTAAAGATAGCGTCAAGACCACTAGCAATATCACTTATACGTAGTGCCATCATAATCATAATGCCCGCTAGTATAATAGCCCCTATGAGCTGTTTGTAATATTTAAATTCTTTCATAATAACCTACTTCACATAACACTATTAATAAGCTACACCTATATAACTATACGATTCTCACATCGCATACATTACCAAAGCATAATGAACATTGTATGACCTAGTATTGTATGCAAGCTTAGTATAACACAAAAGTCCACCTTGTCGCATGCTCGAATTCCCGATGAACAAGAGAGCATGATTGAAGGTGGACTTATTGTAGGGCTAATCTAGATAAGTCTAGAAATTAGCGATGAATATAAACGTCTACACGACGGTTTTCAGCTTTACCTGCTGCTGTAGAGTTAGTTGCAACTGGTTTAACATCACCATTAGCAATACCGATAAGACGATCGGCAGATACACCGTGGTTAACTAAATATTGAGCCACATGTTGTACGCGGCGTTCAGACAAAGCAATGTTGTATTGAGGGTTTGCATCAGTATCAGCGTTACCCATCAATTTAACTTGGTCTTGAGAATATTGGTTAGCAGCATTTACAGCAGCCGTTAAGTTTGGATATTGGTCTGCACGAGCAACATCTTGATCAGAGTCAAAGTAGATAGATTGTACATAGTAGTCCAATTTAGGAGTTTTATATGCAGGCGCTTCTACAGTAGGAGCTGGAGCCGGAGTGTATACAGGAGCTGGTGCTGGAGTGTATACAGGAGCTACGGATTTGTGACCACCGAAACGGTAAGATAATCCTACTACAGGACCTTGGAAGGAAATATTAGACTTATCATCACGTTTAGTATTGATATAACGATACCCTGCATTAATATCCCAGTCTTGGTTAACTTTATAACCTAAACCTGCTTCCCAAGTGGTAGTTCTCTTAGTCCCTACACCCGCTTTACCATAAACGTCTACTTTGGAGCCAAGATTAGCTTTACCAATTACACCCAATTGAGCAATATTATTTGCTTTAGGGAATGTATCACCAGAAATATGAGCATAACCGCCATATACTGCGAAATTTTTATTCAAAGATTGAACCAAGTTAACTTCTTGCATTCTGTCACTATAGCTAGTGCCGAACATTTTATCATTCAAACCATGGTATTGGTATTGTAACGCGGTTTTGTCTGTGAAAGCGTATGTTACACCACCATCAAAGTTCCATTTTGCATCAGAAGTCCAAGCTTTAGTTTTTGCTTTAGAATCAGACGCACCAAGATCAACTTGAAACTCACCTTTATTGAATTGAGTTTGAGGAGTTGCACCTGCTACGGACACGCCTACAGCAGCAACTGCCAATAAAGCTAATAATTTTTTATTCATTATAATTCCCTCCAAAAACAGCCCTTATAATACTTAGGCTTTGGTAATAATATGCTTATATTTTACACAATTTTTCAATATAATTCAATATTCTTCATGAATATCAGATGAATTTTTAGTTATATCTATCTATTAATGTTATAAATATAAATATTTAAATCCTCTTAATTACCTAATCACTGCGATTTTCTGCACATATTACAGTCCCGTAATTATAATACTATTTATCTTTTTTAAGATTCTCTAACAATAATAAGATCACTGGTCCTGTAAGTTCATCAAAATCATTATTATATACACTAATAGATCTAACTATAATTGAACAAATAAAAGCCCCCTTATACACTAAGGAGGCTTTTATCATTTCATATGTATATCCCTTACATATATACGTGAAATCAGAAGTTTCTGGTCAGATAACACATTCCCCAATGTGTCATTTTTTTCACATTAAGTATTGTACATCAAAAATTTTTAATAGACAAGAGTCTATTCACTATTTTTTTCATGAATTCTTCTAAAAATTTCAATGTGAAAAAGAATAATCAACAAAATTTATAATTATTATCTACCGTTTAAAATTATATCGAGTATTAGTATTTTAAATTTTAACATTTACATGAAGCCTATTTTTAATATAAAGCGAAAGTTAAATTAAAACTATATTTACATCTCATTAAACAACCTTATGTTGCCATGCTCCTCGAATAAATCTAAAATAAGAACAACATAATCTTAGAGACTGATCAAAGCACAAAGATAACCATGCCCCAAAAAGTCCTAAACCTAATGTAATGCACAATAGATACGTAATAATAGGACGAATGATTGCTACGCTCACAAGGGAATATTTCATGATGTAATATGTATCCCCTGCACCTTTCAACACACCGGAGTATACTTGTTGTAATGCTTGAGGAAATGCAGCGATTGCCATAATGCCCATCAAAGTAGCAGAAAGGGTAACAACATCACTTTCACGAGTATATAACTGTACTAAAAAATCACCAGGGCCAATAAAGATTAATGCACTCACTATCCCCACGACTAAACCGATACGAGCACCAATTTTACCATAAGTACGTGCAATATCCGGCCTTTTATGCCCAAGATTTTGACCCGTATGTGACGCGCCTGCAAAGCCAAGTCCCATCGCAAAATAATAAAATATATCCATTAGATTCATACATACGTAATGCGCGGCCAAAGGTACTGCACCTAAGGAAGCAACAATCATAGTGTATGTATACATACCGAACCGCTCAAAGAACTGTTCCCCTAAAGAACTGCCACCTACGTGAAACATCGTATGAAGTACAGGTCTTTCAAAAATCCACTTCGACGGATGGCGCAATGTTAATCCAGTAGCAGTATGTTGTGAAATCGTACGCAACAACAATAATGCAATAATCGCACTACTGATCATGGTGGAAACCCCTGCCCCCATAACACCAAGTTCAGGGAAGAAACCAATACCATAAATCAAGAAGAAGTTCATTATTGTATTCAAAATATTCCCTACTACATTAGATTTAAAAATAACTTTAGTATTACCATATCCAATGAGTGCAGCCCCTACGATTTGACTAAAAGACTGAAAGATTAAACTAATAACTATGAAACGACCATACCAAACAGCTGTTTCAATATAGCCATCTTCAGCACCTGTAAAACGTAGAATATGCTCTAAATTTAAGAAACATATCAATAATAACGGTACATAAATCAAAAAATTCAATAAAATAGACTGCTTGAGCACGGCATTCATACCATCTACATCACCTTCACCATTACGACGAGCTATAATTGCCGTCACGGCAATGGATAAGGCTCGACAGAAGATGAGCATTACCATCTCAGGTTGTCCCATAATGCCTACCGAAGCAAGAGCTGACGCACCTAAGGCACCAACCATCGCCAAATCGATGGCCGTCATAAATTGTAACATCAAGCCTTGTAATGTAGCTGGCCAAGCTATTTTTAAATAATTACCATATAGCTGCTTTGTCGTGCCTACAGGTCCTAATCGTTCTGCAACAGGTAACATGGTATCTATTGAAAGCCATCGTTGTATACGGTCTAACATCCTATCTCCTATTCATGTAAGATCATACATAGTAGAGGCATCACTTCACCTCTTATTTCCACTGTATTATATCATATAACATATGAGAAGTCATTCATATGTTATGCATTTTAAATAAGAATATATATCAAAATAGCAAAAGAACCTCTTATACAAAATGTATGTACCCTATCAGGTATAACAGTGTATAAGAGGTTCTTTAGATTTACAGGAAAATGATTATCTTAAACTATTATCAAAACTAGCTCTCAACTCTTAACCTTTAGCGGCTAATAATTGATTTACTACTGCACGCAAGTCATCTAAGCCTTGTTTAGTCTCAGCCAATTCTTGACGTTGACGTTCATTTTCAGCTTCCAATGTATTTAGACGTGCTGCTTGATTAGCAATAACAGTTTTTTGATTACTATTTTCTTTTTTGAGGCTAGATACTTCGTCTTGCATTACATAAACAGAGCTAATTGGACCTGCTTTATAACGTTCTGGAATAGCATCTTTTCTTTCACGACTACCACCAAATTTATGCGTAACACCTGCATTTACCATGTTGTGGCTAGTACCAAGTGAAACACCTACGTTGAACATAGTATCTTCAGTTCGGTAGTGAGCAATACCGATAGCCCCCGCAGTTTCACCACGGTAGTTGCCAATACCAGCCATAATTTGTGTTGGTTCCAATGGATCGTATTGAATTGGTTTCAACGCTGCCATAGCTGCCGCATGAGCACCAACACGTTGTGTTTCAGTGCCTACACGATTAACAGCTTCTTGTAAACCAGCATTAGAGGCTTTTAACTGACTAACATTTACTGCATCAGTATCAGCTGTGCCAGGAGCTACACCACGAATCTGCTTACCACCATTATTTAAGCCGTCTACAGTAAGGGATACAGGGCTAGCTGTTGTATCTGTCGGAGTAATAGTCATACCACCACCTTTAATTACAGTAGAGTTGCCAGCTGCATCTTTCACAGTTGTACCTGCAGGAGTAATCTTAGTGGATACACCGTTTTCATCACCTACGGTAACACTGTTTAGACCTTTCAAGTCTTTAGCCAAGCCATATGTGAAAGTAGTTCTATCTTGGTTAACTACAAGATTATCACCCGCTTGGAATTTTACAGTATCCCCACCTTGTACTTTTTCAACGGTACCGCCAGCAGCCGTTACATTCCATGCAGATATATCTTTAACTTGTTGTTTACCAGCATCTGTTAAGTTGCTCAAATCTTGATTTGCTGCATTATCGATTTTTGTTTTAGTTTGATCATCAATCTTAACAGTTACATCTTCACCATTAGCTACAGTTGTTAAACCGTTTTCGCCTTTAATATTGAATTTTGCATCGCCTGTACTCAACGATTTTTCATCGGTAGAACCGGTGTTACCACCTAAAGAAATCTTACGAGCAATAGCTTCTGTATTCTTAGCAATATTAGCTTTATTGGTTGCAATATCTCCAGCATTTTTTGTAATTGCAGCTTTATTATCTGCAATATCTTGTTTATTTGTCGCAATATTGCCTTTATTGGCAGCAATATCAGCAGTATTTTTACTAATTTTATCCTTATTGTCAGCAATATTGGCTTTATTTTCTGCTACTTGATTATCAACTTGTTTCAATTGATCTTCTGTGGCTGCACGACCGCTTACAGGTTGTGTTTGACCAGAAATCCATTCTTTATTAGTCAAGCCAGTCACTTGAGGTGTCTCTACCCCTTCTGTAGCTTTCACTTTTGGTGCGGTAATTGTTTGATTTGCTTTTACAGTATTGAAAGTTACGTCTTGTTTAGTAGCAATTGTGAAGTCTTTACCATTTTGAGTAATGGAAATATTATCACCATCGATAAACTTAACTGTGTTACCACCTTCAACTTTTTCGGCAGTATTACCATTAGCTACTACATTCCATGCGGATAAATCTTTAACTTGTTGTTTACCAGTATCTGTTAAGTTGCTCAAATCCATATTTGCTGCATTATTGATTTTATTAGCCGTGGCATCATCTAATTTAACAGTTACATCTTCGCCATTAGCTTCAGTAACAATACCATTTTGACCTTTAATATTGAATTTTACATCACCTGTGCTCAAGGATTTCTCATCGGTAGACCCAGTATTACCACCTAAAGAAATCTTGCGAGCAATGGCTTCTCTATTTTTATCAATATTAGCTTTATTTGTTGCAATATCGCCAGCATTTTTAGAAATTGCCGCTTTGTTATCAGCAATATTTTGTTTATTCGTCGCAATATTATCTTTATTGGTAGCAATATCAGCAGCATTTCTATCAATTGCAGCTTTATTATCAGCTATTTTTTGTTTGTTATCCGCAATAGCCTCTGCATTTTTACCAATCTTATCTGTATTATCAGCAATATTGGCTTTATTTTTTGCTACTTGATCATCAACTTGTTTCAATTGATCTTCTGTAGCTGCACGACCAGATACAGGTTGTGTTTGCCCTGGAACCCAAGTGGTATTAGTCAAGCCACCAACTTCTGGAGCTGTAATTTTTGTATTTGCAGTTACAGTATCAAAAGTAGCATCTTTCTTAGTTGCGATTGTAAAATCTTTACCATTTTGAGTAATGGAAATATTATCGCCATCGATGAACTTAACAGTGTTGCCACCTTCAACCTTTTCAGCCGTCTCATTATTAGCGACTACATTCCATGCTGCTAAATCCTTAACTTGTTGCTTACCGTCAGGAGTCAAATTGCTCAAGTCTCGATCAGCTGCATTGTCGACTTTACTTCTAGTTGCATCATCGAGTTTAACAGTCACATCGTCACCATTAGCAACCGTAGTAAGACCATTCTCACCTTTAACATTGAATTTCACATCACCTGTGCTCAATGATTTTTCATCAGTCGAACCAGAGTTACCACCTAAAGAAATTTTACGAGCGATAGCCGTAGTATTTTGAGCAATATTAGCTTTATTAGAAGCAATATCCCCTTTGTTTGTAGCAATGTCGACAGTATTTTTATCAATTGCTGTTTTATTATCAGCTATTTTTTGTTTATTGGTTGCAATATCTCCTTTATTTGTCGCAATATCGCCTGCATTTTTATCAATTGCAGCTTTATTGTCCGCAATGTTAGCTTTGTTTGTTGCTACTTGATCATCAACTTTTTTCAATTGATCTTCTGTGGCTGCACGGCCAGATACAGGTTGTGTTTGACCTGGAACCCAAGCAGTATTAGTCAAACCTGTTACTTGAGGTGTTTCAACGCCAGTTGTCGCTTTCACTTTTGGCGCTGTAATCGTTTGGTTAGCGATTACCGTATCAAAAGTTACATCTTTCTTAGTGGAAATGGTAAAGTCTTTACCATTTTGAGTAATAGAAATGTTATCACCATCGATAAACTTAACAGTGTTGCCACCTTCAACCTTTTCAGCCATTTCATTATTAGCAACTACATTCCATGCTGCTAAATCCTTAACTTGTTGCTTACCGTCAGGAGTCAAATTGCTCAAGTCTCGATCAGCTGCATTGTCGACTTTACCTTTAGTTGCATCATCGAGTTTAACAGTCACATCGTCGCCATTAGCAACCTCCTTATTAGTTGCAATGTCAGCTTTGTTTGTAACAATGTCACCAGTATTTTTATCAATTGCAGTTTTATTGTCAGCTATTTTTTGCTTGTTCGCAGCAATATTGTCTTTATTTGTAGCAATATCTGTTTTGTTTGTAGCAATATCGCCAGTATTTTTATCAATTGCAGTTTTATTGTCGGCTATTTTTTGCTTGTTGTCTGCAATGGCATCAGCATTTTTACCAATCTTATCTGTATTATCAGCGATATTGGCTTTATTGTCTGCTACTTGATCATCAACTTGTTTCAATTGATCTTCTGTAGCTGCACGACCAGATACAGGTTGTGTTTGACCTGGAACCCAAGCAGTATTAGTCAGTCCCGTTACTTGAGGTGTTTCAACGCCAGTTGTCGCTTTCACTTTTGGCGCTGTAATCGTTTGGTTAGCGGTTACCGTATCAAAGGTTACATCTTTCTTAGTGGAAATGGTAAAGTCTTTACCATTTTGAGTAATGGAAATGTTATCACCATCGATGAACTTAACAGTGTTACCACCTTCAACCTTTTCAGCTGTTTCATTATTAGCAACTACATTCCAAGCTGCTAAATCCTTAACTTGTTGTTTACCATCAGGAGTCAAATTGCTCAAGTCTCGATCAGCTGCATTGTCGACTTTACCTTTAGTTGCATCATCGAGTTTAACAGTCACATCGTCGCCATTAGCAACCATCCTTATTTGTTGCAATATCAGCTTTATTTGTTGCGATATCGCCTACATTTTTATCAATTGCTGTTTTATTGTCAGCTATTTTTTGCTTGTTCGCAGCAATATTGTCCTTATTAGTAGCAATATCTGTTTTGTTTGTCGCAATATCGCCCGCATTTTTATCAATTGCAGTTTTATTGTCGGCAATTTTTTGCTTGTTGTCTGCAATAGCATCAGCATTTTTACCAATCTTATCTGTATTATCAGCAATATTGGCTTTATTGTCTGCTACTTGATCATCAACTTGTTTCAATTGATCTTCTGTAGCTGCACGACCAGATACAGCTTGTGTTTGACCTGGAACCCATGCAGTGTTAGTCAAGCCAGTTACTTGAGGTGTTTCAACGCCAGTTGTCGCTTTTACTTTTGGCGCTGTAATCGTTTGATTAGCAGTTACCGTATCAAAAGTTACATCTTTCTTAGTGGAAATGGTAAAGTCTTTACCATTTTGAGTAATGGAAATGTTATCACCATCGATGAATTTAACAGTGTTACCACCCTCAACCTTTTCAGCCGTTTCATTATTAGCTACTACATTCCAAGCGGCTAAAGCCTTAACTTGTTGCTTACCGTCAGGAGTCAAATTACTCAAGTCTCGATCAGCTGCATTGTCGACTTTACTTTTAGTTGCATCATCGAGTTTAACAGTCACATCCGATGTTAGCTTTATTGGTTGCAATGTTATCCTTATTAGTTGCAATCTCAGCTTTGTTTGTAGCAATGTCACCAGTATTTTTATCAATTGCAGTTTTATTGTCAGCTATTTTTTGCTTGTTCGCAGCAATATTGTCCTTATTGGTAGCAATATCCGTTTTGTTTGTAGCAATATCAGCTGTATTTTTATCAATTGCAGTTTTATTGTCGGCAATTTTTTGCTTGTTCGTTGCAATATCGTCTTTATTGGTGGCAATGTCAGCCTTATTCGTTGCAATATCACCAGTATTTTTATCTATTGCAGTTTTATTGTCGGCAATTTTTTGTTTGTTCGTCGCAATATTATCTTTATTGGTGGCAATGTCAGCCTTGTTTGTTGCAATATCACCTACATTTTTAGCGATTGCAGTTTTATTTGTATCAATAGCAGTTTTGTTAGCTTCAGCTTTATCGTCAACTTTTTTCAATTGAGATACATTAACAGCATCTTTATCAGCGATACCATCTGCTACATTCGTAACATTCAAATTCCCAGCATTGATACCTTTGTCACCATCAATTTTTACAGTTTCATTACCGCCAGCATTATTGAAAGATGCACTGTTTAATTTAGAAAGATCTTTCTTCAAGGCTACAGAGATTTTCTTATCATTTCTAGCAACCGTAACATTATCGTCACCAGAAAAATCTACTGTATTTCCTTTTTCAACGGCTACTGGTATAGCTTCGCCATTAGCAGAAAGGTTCCAACCGTATTTGTTTTGATCAATAGCTTGGTTAATTGCATTAGCTACATTAGCAGAATCCGCCATACCAGCAGTCGCTGTAGCGCTACCATTTGCTACCGTGATATCTTGCTTTTTACCAGAAACTGTAATTTTCTTACCATTAGCTGTAGTACTAATGTATGTATTATCACCATTTACAGCTAATTTACTATTAGCAAGGTTTACATCGCCTGTACCAGTATCACCTGTAAAAGCTAGATTAACACTCTTTAACTGTGCCACGTTTACTGCATCTGTATCAGCAGTACCTGCAGCAACATAATTAATTTGACGTGTTTGGTTTGTCGTACCAACAGCAACACCACCTAATTTAGATGTTAGGGCAGCACCACTTAAACCAGCATATATATCTGTACGACTAGCATTAACATTATATCCCGCTACGCCTGAAGCAATATCAGCTATAGATTTTGAACCAACAGCTACACCATCTACTACTTTACCTCTAGCGCCATCACCAACAGCTACAGAACGACTCGCAGATGCATCTGTCGCGGCATTGGGACCAATAGCAATAGAATTAGGTGCTGTAGCACCAGTATTATCTTTATTACCAGCATCAGTTGATTTTATAGATATGTATTTATAAGTGACTTGGTCTACGAGAGCACTAAGCTGAGAACCATTAATTGCATCTGTAGAAGTTGCACTTACTTCACCAGGAGCCACGTGTTTTAATTGACGTTCATAACCTGCAGAACCAAAGGATACAATATCACCTGGTAATGTTTTATCGCCACCAGCCCAAGAAGCAACAGTGCCATTCGGCAATGTATAGCTAGATTGTTTTGATCCACCTATATCAGTATTAGAACCGCCACCAAGAGCAATAGCATTATCGCGATTTGCCCTAGCCCCTGTACCAATAGCAATAGCATTTGTTACATCATCATTTTGTTGACCAGTAGCGCCAGTAGCAGTTCCTGCTAAACGATCCTTTGCATTTGCACCAGTACCAATGGCAATTCCCACATTACCAGACTGACCTTTCATCCCTAATGTGATACCGGATTCGCCAGCCGTCGCCATTGTATACATTGGGGTTCTCATATCAAAGCCAGTTAAACTTTGAACAGCACTACGCAAGTCCCCAGTTTGAGTCGCTCCATCACTTGTAGTGTAAATAACTTTTATACCATCAGCTTTAACTACATCATCGCCACCAATAACAATAGAAGAGTGGCCTTTGGCTAATGTATTTCCCCCGATGGCGATTGCTTGCTCCCCAATTACTCTTGCACCTTCATTATTATAGTTACCACCACCAATAGCGATCCCTTGTGGACTACCAGTAGCAACACTAGCGTTAGAACCAATAACAACAGAATTTCCGCCAGCAGCAGCTGCTTTATAACCAAAACCTACAGCTTTGTCTCCAGTAACAGAAGCACTTGGCCCCAACCCTACTGCTGAAGCAGGCAAGCCAGCAGGCACATCATTTGACGCCATAGAAATGCTAGCACTAGACATTGCTAATGCAGCAAAGATAGTTGCTACAACAATTTTCTTTTTCCCACTATTATTCTTAGCGAACTCAGATACTACTACGTAACAATTTTTTGATTTGCTCCAAACCACTTTGAAAATCTTATTCATATTTTCTCCTATAAACTATATTAATGCTCCCTCTATGCTTCTTCATATGATAAATCATATGAGAATTTCAATATTTTCAATATGTTAAGTATATCAAAACCTTTAATACACTATCAAGCATTTTCACCTATTTTTCACAATTTCAAGCATCACAAAAATAGCTTAGCAATGCCTTTTATGGTGATTCATATCACATAATCATATAAAATACGGGCTTATTTTATACCATACTGAAGAGATAAAATGAATATAAACTCATAATCAATTATTTAAATTTCATTTATGAGATTATATATACTAAAAAAACATGTATGCAACTAGATATTATGGACTAAGTTACATGTCATCACTGTAGATATAATTAATTCATTAAATTTTTATAAAGCTTTATATGTTCTCCTTTAATCAATGATTGAGTTACTAAACCTTTCAAAAAATATACTCAGATTATTGTCGATTAAGTTGAACCTCTTATACATCACTATTATCCTGTTATACAGCATTTAACTTATCATGTATTACTTTTAGATTATTATGCTTCAGTTTTTGTCAACATTTAATCGAATTCGTCTTACATTACATAATAAAAAGCTATCTCATAGAAATCACAATCTACGAGATAGCTTTATTACTAATTTATATAATTAAATTAGAGAACAAATTAGCTTACTTTAAAAACATATAAACTTTGTTCGTGTGCTAATTGTATTCGCTTATGCAAACGTCTAATATATGTGCGATATATTTCTTGTGCTTCTTCAACGGATATAATATCAAAATGAATTCCGTCCCCTACCGGCAATTGGCTTAACCTAGGTAAATCGGCGGTAATGACAGTACCAATCTTTGTATAGCCGCCCGTTGTTTGTCGGTCCGCCATGAGGATTATTGGATTTCCATCTGACGGAACTTGAATAGAGCCAAATACAGCACCATCAGAAATAATGTCTGCACTATCGATATGCTCTATAACAGGACCATCTAAGCGGAAGCCCATGCGATCACATTGCACAGTCAACGTATATATTTTACTACCAAAGGTCTTGATTCCTTTCTCTGTAAAATACTTTGTTTGATTCCCGAGAACAACACGCAAAGGTTCGTGACACTCACGACCGCCGCGGTTATATAAAGCGGTATTAAATAATTTATGAGTTCCATAGAAGTCGCACACATTCACTTCGTCTCTAGTAAATGCTTTAATGCCAAACTGATCGCCCGCTTGTAATGAACGCCCCTCAAAACCACCTATTTTAGCCTTTGTATGAGTGGATACGCTACCGTTAATAGCAGGAACATCGACACCACCAGAGAAAGCAATATACATACGCACGCCACATTGGCTGAAGCCACCAGAAATGATATCCCCTTCGTGACAAATAAAAGGTATATATCTAGGCACGACTACATTGTTAATGGTTGGGTGCATGTCGGCCCCTGTAAAAGCAACAATACATGTACCTTGAACAGTTAGCGTAGGAGGTAACACAGTACATTCTAAAGCACCTAGAGGTTCCTTGTTTCCTACTAGAGCCTGTCCCAAGAAATAGCTTTCACTATCCATAGGACCAGCCACAGGCATACCATATTGTTGAAAGCCTACGCGGCCAGAATCTTGAATCGTAGTGTACATCCCTGGCGCATCTACGCGGATTAAAGCAGCCTTAAACTCATTTATACCCACGTAACTCACCCACCTCTACTTCATACATAGACGGAATATATTCCATACCCAAGGATTTAATCCTATGGAATTCGTTTTCATCGATAGACACATAACGAACGTAGTCTCCGGCTTGCAATAGTGCAGCTTGTTTCTTAGACATGTCATACATAGTCACAGGTGTACGTCCAATAATCTGCCAGCCCCCTGGAGAATCTGATGGATATGTACCAGTCTGTTCTCCCGCAATACCTACAGAGCCGGCAGGGATCAAAGTTCTTGGCGAAGACAACCGCGGAGTTGCAATGCGAGGATCCATTCCACCTAAGTAAGTAAAACCAGGAATAAAACCTAACATATAAACCAAATAATCTGTACCACTATGAATGGATACAACCTCAGCTTCACTTATATGATTATGAGAGGCTACAAAGCCTAGATCTGGACCATACTCACCACCGTATATGGTTGGGATTTCAACAATTGTAACACGTTCATTTGCGCTGTCTGTTACAGATTCTTGTAATATAGGATTAAGAATTCTACAAATGTCGGAATACGTATATACCATTGCATCATATTGAACAAGCAATGCACAGTATGTAGGAACTAGTTCAACAATTCCATCTAGTTGTAAGCCTTTAATCTGCTCTATAATTTGTCGGATTTGTCGATTAATCTTTGGATCGATTACTTGACCAAAATCAATAGAGATAGCGCAATCCCCTACAGGTGAAATTGTAGGTTTCATATGTACCTCCTGCTATAACTAGAAAGGACCATCACATTCAAGCCGAACGTAATGGTGCTTTCACAGATAATTAATTAACCTAGTAACTTAGCAATGCCTTTTAAAGATGTAACACCAATATAAGATGTTACGAGCACTACAATCCAACCGGTATAATATAAAAGTTTATTGTGTTTATATGCCCCTACGATTTCGGATTTATGAGTAGCAACGAGCATAACTGCCAACGTAACAGGCAAGATTAAACCGTTTACAGAGCCCGCTAAAATCAATAGAGATGCTGGTTTACCAATAAAGATTAAGATACATGTAGAAATAAAAATAAACGCCATAATAGTCAATTTTTCATTTCTTTCTACAACTTTAAACAATGTTTTTAAAAAGGATACTGATGTGTAAGCAGCCCCTACTACAGAGGTCAATGCGGCACAGAAGAACACTATACCGAATAATTTATGACCGATTTCACCAGCGCCGAGAAGAAATGCAGAACCAGCTGGATCCTTAGAGTCTAATACAACCCCCATAGATACCACACCAAGAACAGCTAAGAATAATAATATACGAACTAGCGCATCAACAGACATGCCCATAATCGCTGCACGACGTACATCCTTTAAATGTTCTTGACCTGTAATACCAGCATCAATGAGGCGGTGACCACCAGAGAATGTTATATATCCACCTACGGTCCCTCCAATAAGAGTTATCGTAGCAAGCCATGGATAATTCGTAGGTACTATCGCATGAGTTACTGCTGTACCTACTGGAGGATTTGTTGAAAAGGCTACATAAGCAATAAGGACAAGCATAACCGTACCGAGTACTTTAGCCGTATTATCTAGAACACCACCCATCTTCTTGGATGTAAATAATAAGATGCCCAAAATACCACTAATAGCGGCCGCTGTTGTTGTGTCAATTCCAAATATAATATTGAGGCCCATAGAAGCACCACCAATATTACCGATATTAAAGGCCAATCCACCAAGGGAAATTAAAAATGCCACTATATAACCAAGGCCTGGCAATACCTTATTCGCAATATCTTGACCACGCATTTGGGATACCCCAATAATCGTCCACACATTAAGCTGTGCAATAATAGAGAAAATAACGGATACAACGATAGCAAATGCAAAGTCTGCTTTCAACTCATTTGTAAATGCTGCCGTTTGTAACATAAATCCAGGTCCAATGGAAGACGTGGCCATTAAGAAAGCTGCCCCTAGTAGGACAGAGAAACTCGCTTTACCTGTAATTGGTTTCATAGGAACCTCCACATATAATAATTAATTGATGCCATACTTATTGCTTAAAGCTCATACTTACATGTAATACTTACTTTTAATACTTATATTTGCATTTTTGTTGGAATTAATTAAGCATTTATTTTAATGTATTTAATAGCGTTATCGGTGTTGAAAATTCGCCACCGTTACACCAGCTTTTGTGAGCCCCTCCCGAATATATCTTGTGAAAGCTATCGCTTCTGGGTTATCACCATGAACACATACGGAGTCGGCCACAATATCAATGATCTTCCCCGTATTAGTAACAACCTTACCCTTTGTAGCCATCATAAGAACTCGGTCTAAAGCCTCTTGCGGGTCTTTAATGAAAGCACCTACTTCTGTACGAGGGACCAATGTTCCCTCCTCTGTATAGCCACGATCGGCAAACACTTCCTGTATAACAGGAATACCTCGTCGCTGTGCCTCTTGAGCAATATAGCTACCACTCAATACCATGGCCGCGATATTAGGATTTACCGCTTGTAAACCATCTAAAATTGCATCGGCTAGTACAGGCGTAACACAGGCTGTATTGTAAAAAGCACCGTGTAACTTCATATGCTGTAAAGTAATGTCATAACTATCACAAAAAGCTTGAAGTGCACCTAGTTGGTACATCATATAGGCTTTTGCCTCAGCAGGACTTACTGCCATCGCACGACGACCAAATCCCATCAAATCTGGATAACCAGGATGCGCCCCTACGGCAACTCCTTTTTCTTTACATATACAAACAGTCGCATCCATAATAAGAGGATCTCCAGCGTGCCAACCACAAGCAATATTAGCACTCGTTACGTGATTTAATACTTCATTATCCATGCCTAATGTATAGTTACCAAAACTTTCGCCTAAATCACTATTTAAATCTACATAATGAGACATATACTATTACCTCTCCATCTTCATTTATTTTATAAATTCTATAGAATATTGAATTTAATGATACGATTATACTAAATAAATCGATGTGTTAGCAATGATTTTTATCATGTATACAAAATTCTTTTATAGCCAAAAACCACAAGATTATAATCTTGTGGTTTGTATGTAAACTCAATTTTTTTATCTGACTTTCCTATATCCAGTCATAAGCTCATAAACCGTATTTTTTATATTGTCCGACTCTGTTATTTCAGAAACGGCACAAATAAAATCGGGATGCGCTTGCCAAACGATATCAGCATTTGTCGTTTTAATCCTCCCAATAGCAACAATAGGAAACTTACTAAATTGCTTTGCCCAATATACATAAGAAATTCCTACAGGATTAGCATTGGGTTTTGTCTGTGTAGAAAAAATAGGCCCTACCCCAATATTACCTATAGTAAATGTATCCAATATATCAATTACCTCCTACAAAGCTAACGATTTCTAATCTGTCAGCAGCCGTTAATTTAGTGGTTGTATATGCTTCCTTACTAAGAATCTCGCCATTAAGCTCAACTACAAAGTGTTTACCAGAATACCCTAATTCATCAAAAACCAAATGAAGTTGCTCACTTGAAACAAGCTTTGGTTCTCCATTAACAATCAAGTCCATAATGACCTCCTATATGAAAAAGCTTATAAAATATCAATATATTCTTCTTGTAAAGCTTTATTCATACTGCGTACAGCACAAAACTTGCCACACATCGAACAGGTTTCACTATGGTCTTCCTCCGGAGCTCTACTTTCACGAATAGAACGAGCCCGTTCCGGATCAATGGCACAAGCATATTGTGCCTCCCAATCGAGAACTTGACGTGCCTTAGCCATAGTGTCATCTATATCTCTTGCATTAGAAATACCACGAGCAATATCTGCAGCATGCGCCGCTATTTTGAAAGCCATAATTCCATCTTTTACATCATCTGCATTTGGTAAGGCTAAATGTTCCGCTGGTGTAACGTAGCACAAGAATGCCGCTCCATGCATACCCGCTACAGCACCACCAATGGCAGCTGTAATATGGTCGTAACCGGGAGCAATATCTGTGACGAGCGGCCCCAACACATAGAAGGGCGCTCCATCACACAAGGATTCTTGTATTTCCATATTCATTTGTATTTGATGTAAAGGTACATGCCCAGGTCCTTCAATCATGGCTTGTACACCATATTGTTTCGCTCGTTTTGCCAATTCACCAAGCCTCACAAGCTCTTCAATTTGACACACATCAGTTGCATCCGCCAAGCAACCTGGACGACAAGCATCACCCAAAGACAAAGTAACATCATATTCTTTGCAAATCTTTAAGATTTCATCAAAGTATTCATAGAATGGATTTTCATGGCCTGTCATGCTCATCCATGCAAATACCAAACTCCCTCCGCGGCTAACAATATTAAGCAACCGTTTATGATTCTTAATTTGATCTATTGTTTTTCTCGTAATACCACTGTGGATAGTAATAAAATCTACACCATCTTGAGCGTGTAATCGAATAGTGTCCAAGAAGTCTTGAGCCGTTAATTCACCCAAATCTTTTTGATGATGAATGACACTATCATAGATAGGCACCGTGCCAATCATTACTGGCGATGTCTCGATTAATTTACGTCTGAAAATACGAGTGTCACCATGAGTGGAAAGATCCATGATCGACTCTGCTCCAAGTCGAATGGCTCGATTAACCTTTTTAATTTCGCTATCATAATCAGTGACGTCTTTCGATGTACCTAAATTAACATTGACTTTCGTTCTAAGGCGTTTGCCAATCCCCTCAGGCGAAATACTAGTATGTTGCTTGTTACAAGGAATAACAACCTTTCCTGCTGCCACTAAGGAACGTAACACCTCTTCATCCATACGCTCTTTTTCTGCGACTACTTTCATTTCCTTCGTAACTACGCCAGCCACAGCCGATTCCAATTGTGTCATAAACATTTTTACATCCTCCTATATAAAAGACATATATAGTTAGGTATGCAAAAACGGGTATCGAACAAAATGATCGATACCCGTATTAAGTATTAGCGTGCTTCCTACGCGGGCATGATCCCGATCAGGTATAAAGGTCAGGTGCTCGCAGCCCTTTCTCAGCCTATATAATAGGCTCCCTTGCATACTCACTATATAATTATACTATTATTATTACTACTTTATTCAGATTTGTCAAATGATTATTCCGACACTTTTACGTCTATTATTTATTTCTCAGCCTTATCTTGGTCTTTGCTATCATCGGAATCTGCTTTTTCAGAGATTACAATATGACCATCCTTAACATCGGCAAGCAAGTGTTTAGCATCGATGTGATCCAAGTAGAAATCAGTTACATTATCGCGGATTTCAGATTCGATAACACGACGTAATGGACGAGCGCCCATAGTTTTGTCATATCCTTGTTCCATCAACAATTCTTTAGCTACATCAGTTACATCAAGAGTGATGTCTTTCTTAGCCAAAGTCTTATTAACTTGATCGAGCATCAAATCTACGATTTTTTTCAAATCTTCTTTGCTCAATTGATTGAACTCGATAACTGCGTTGAAACGGTTTAAGAACTCAGGACGGAAGAATGGAGCGATGCGTTCCATTACATCTACTTTATTTTCATCATCATTGTCATTGCCATAACCGAAACCTGCATTGGATGTAGCAATGATAACAGTATTTTTAAAGTTTACTGTGTTACCTTGACCATCTGTTAAACGACCATCGTCCAATACTTGTAAAAGTAATGTAATAACTTGAGGGTCTGCTTTTTCGATTTCATCGAATAATACGATGGAATAAGGATTACGGCGTACGCGTTCAGTCAATGTGTTAGAGTTATCTTCATAACCGACATAACCAGCTGTAGCGCCAATTAATTTAGATACGGCTGTGCGATCACTGTATTCGGACATATCCAAACGAATGATTGCATCTTTGTTACCGAACATATCTAGAGCTAATTGTTTAGCTAATTCTGTTTTACCTACGCCAGTAGGACCTACGAATAAGAAGCTACCAATTGGACGGTTGCCTTCATCAAAGCCTGCACGGTTACGACGAATTGCTTTAGATACAGCTTCTACTGCTTTATCTTGACCAATTACATGAGCTTCTAAACGAGATTTCATGTCTTTCAAGCGCTCGATATCAGACGCCCCCATTTGAGATACAGGAATACCAGTCATTCTTTCAACGGCTTCTGCTACGTCGTTTACTTGCGCTACTACTTTTTGATTTTCTGTATGGTTATCAAGCTCTGCTTGTAACTTTTGAATACGCATTTTTTCATTGATTGCAGATTCATAGTCTTCTTTTTGAGCATATTCCTCTTGTTTTGCTTTAGCATCTGCAATATCGGCTTCCAATGTTTTAATATCTGTTACAGGATGTTGAGATGCCAAATGAGCTGCTGTTACATCGATTAAGTCGATAGCTTTATCTGGCAAGCTACGTTGCGGAATATACTGTACGGAATAATCTACAGCGGCTTTCAACACCGCATCTGGCAATTCAATGTTATGATGCGCTTCATACAATGGACGAATGCCTTGTAAGATTTTGAAAGTATCTTCTGCAGATGGTGCATTGACCTTAACTTCATTGAAACGGCGAGCAAGAGCTGCGTTTTTCATGATTGTGTTACGGTATTCATCTTGTGTTGTAGCACCGATAACTGTCATTTCACCACGGGACAAAGCAGGTTTTAAGATATCTGCCAAGCCTTTGGACCCTTGACCATCACCTGTGGACCCAGCACCCAAAATTTGGTGAATTTCATCGAAGAACAAGATAATATTGCCTGCGGCTTTTACCTCTTTAATAAGGTTTTGAATGTTTTCTTCGAAGGAACCACGGTATTGAGTACCAGCTTCCAATCCGGAAATATCGATGGAAATGATTTCTTTATTTTTAATAGCTGCTGGAACGTCACCATTTACAATAGCTTGTGCCAAGCCTTCTACTACTGCAGTTTTACCAACACCAGCATCACCTACAAGTACAGGATTATTTTTAGTACGACGTGCTAAGATTTCTGCTGTTTCTTGGATTTCTTTGTTACGACCAATTACAGGATCGAGTTTACCATCACGAGCTTGTTGAGTTAAGTTTGTCCCCAAACGAGCAAGGATGCCATCTTGTTTAATTTTACCTTGTTGCGCAGCTTGAGCAGCTTGCATTTCCTCATTAGATGGTAATCGACCAGTTTGACGATAAAACGCAAATTCTTCTGGAGTTACTTCGCGACCATTAATCTTATAACTACGTCGTTCCGTGGAGTAACCACCCATATTACCCATCAATTGATTAAACAAATCATTCATGCTAGAAAATTCATTACCAAAGTTGTTAAAGTTGTTGTTCATATATTTTACCCCCTCATACATCATAGAATTTAACTATTTGACTAATACTATTTTTACTGGGTTTATTTACCCTACGACATTATAATAAACCTCAAAAGTCAAAAAGTCAATATATTAAAGTATGATTTTTGACTTTTATTTTGACTAATTTGATTTATGAGGAAAGAATGTAGATAAATACTGGATTTATAAGACGCGATTAAAATTGAACTTTTGAGTGATTTATTATAAATACAAAAAGACCATTCGATGAATGGTCTTTCATTAACAATATTACTTTGATTTTTTATATTCTGCTCTAAATCCATCACGAAGTACTGCATAGCGTAGTAAATTCCTTATAAAGGATTGTACATTAGGATTTCGCCACTCTAACAAACGAGACCTATCTAGGCAACCTAAATGTATTCTATCATTTTTTACTAATTCAGGAGCTCTTTTTTGAACATAAGCAAGTAATTCTTTTTTAGGTAACGCTCCATCTCGCCCTCTTGTTATAGCACCATTGTGTGTAATTTCAATCATATTAGTATCGCTATCAAACTGACAAAATTTATCCAAATTCAACTGTAATGAATGATGTCTAGTCTCTTTATTTGTTATAGATATATTCAATTGAGTTCTACCGATGCTATTGCCCCAATGGGGATCATTTTCAGTATGTGCGGTAGCACATATACTAATCCCCAAAACCTGATCTTTCCCTTCATAATCCTGGGCGATAAATAAACGTGTCCAATTTTGATAAGACCCTCCTCCTCTGTTTCCAAAAAAAGTGAAGCCTCTAAAGCAATCTTCCATTACACCTATTTTTTCTAAAATCTTCGGAGATGAAATCTTCTTTAATAATAGTAAATTTAAAAAATTAAGGTAAAACTCATAATTTTCTTCAGGACTATCCTCCCCGATATATCCCATATTCAAAAATTTATTTTGCAACCTTTTTGATTTGATATCCTCAAACGTATATGGTTTATCTTTGTTTGCCTTAATAAACTTCACTTTAGATTTTAAAAGCTCTTGATAAGTCGGAATTTTATTGACTTCTTTATATCTACCATTCTTAAATTGATAAACCACAGCATTGATACCATTAATAAGCATGATATATTCAGCATCTAATACATCCCTATATCTTATCGCTTGATCTAATACCATATTACATTCAACATCAATATGAGAAGCTTTACACTCTATTACCAATAAAACTTCTTCTTGGTTATCATCACGATAAACGACGATATCTGCTCTACCTCGTAAACCGTTCTTCACATGGCACATAGGTTCTTCTACACGAATTCGTTCAATCGGTATACCAAGTTTCTTTTGTAAAAATATAATTGTTTTTTGTCGAACTTCTTCCTCCGGAGTTTTCTGAACCAAAAAGTAACGAATAGGATCAAAATAACACTTCTCATCTTGTTGATGTTCATGTAATTTTATTGAATTAAAAATACATTCTACATTCTCCATTTAATTTACTCCTTACAACACCCGCATAAATTCATCTATTTTTCATTTTTAACATTATATCATACATAAATATTAGTTGTCTTATAAAGGGACACTACAATTAAAAGAAAAAAGGTTCCGTATTTCAGTTGAGGCTTATCGACCATCAACTTCCTACGGAACCTTTTTCCTTTACGACATCGGATAACACTACAAGAATGTTATAACGAAATCATCATTTTAATTACTATATTTAGTTATTAACCTTTAGTTGCTAGTAAACTATTAACCATAGCTTTCAACGATTCGATTTCAGCTTGTTGTTTATCCAATACTTCCTTCTGTCTACTATTCTCTTGTTTCAAAGAGGTCATTTCATCTTGCATCACATAAATGGAGCTGATTGGACCACCTTTGTAGCGTTCTGGTACAGCTTTTTTAGCATCGCTGTTACCAAACTTATGAGTATAACCGGCATTGATCATATTATGACGTCCACCTACGGAAACACCCACGTTGAACATTGTATCTTCATTAGTATAATGAGCAAGACCTAATGCTGCTGCACTCTTACCACGGTAGTTACCATATCCAGCCATAACTTGAGTTGGTTCCAATGGATCATATTGAATTGGTTTCAACGCTGACATAGCCGCCGCATGAGCGCCTACTTGTTGTGTTTCGGATTCAACATTAGCAATTGCATTAGCAAGCTGAGCATTAGATTTTTTCAATTGACCAAGGTTAACTGCATCTGTATCTGCTGTACCAGCTGCAACGCCCTTGATTTGATTGTTGCCATTATTCAAGCCTTCAGTAGTCAAAGACACTGTACCAGCATTTGGATTTTGCGGATTAGCAGGTGTGATAGTCACGCCAGAGCCATTTACAACAGAGGTATTTCCTGCTGCATCTTTGCTCTTAATAGTGTCACCTTTCATAACAGTGGATCCGCCATTATCGTCCTTCACTTCTACACTGGACAAACCATTTAAATCTTTAGCTAATTGTACTTGTAACTTGCCGTCTTTTGCATTAACGCCGATATTGTTATCAGTCAATTTCGCTGCGTCAGCACCACCAACAATTTCGAGTTTTTCATTCAATGTCTTATCGATAACTGTATTTCCATTATCGCCAGCGAAATGTAAGCCATCATTCATTGTGGCTACAGTTTCTTTAACAGGATTGCCGTTAGCGTCTTTCGTTTCATAAACGATACGATCTTTACCAGTACCTGTACCTATCAATCCGTCAGCACCTTTAGCCGCTGTAATAGATGCATTCGCACCATCTTTACCGCGTACGCCCATAGTGCCGTCAGCACCGTTCAATACAACGCCCGGCTTATCATTTGCTACATCCCCTACGGACACACTTTCAAGACCTGTCATATTTTTATTCAAAGAATACGTGAAAGTAGTGCCTGTTTGATCAATAGTGAGGTTGTCACCGGCACGGAATTCTACTTCCGTTTTATCACCGACCTTAGTCGCTGCGTTATTGCCTGTTGCTTGACCTGTGCCTATAGCACTGCTCTTCGCCATCCAGCCGAAGTCCGCTACTTTATCTTCTACGGCCATCACACGAGTATCTACCGCTTGAATTTGGTCTTCTGTCGCTGCTTGACCGCTCACAGGAGCCTGTCCACGAGTCCAAGTCTTATTGGATAAACCGTTCACAGTACCTTTATTGTCCTTGTTAACCGTTACATCGCCCGCTTTAAGATCTTTGCCTTCTACAGTACCTTCGGATGTAATATTACCTTTAGCCTTGATGCTACCATCAGTTCCATCAAGAACAATATTACCATTACCTAAGTTAACTTTATTTGCCAACTTAATATCGTAATTCGTATGACCATCAGCAGGATCTACGGTTGCTTCTAGTACCAAATTCGGAGTTTCTGTATCTTTCTTATTAACAGATACTGTCGTTTTGGATGCTGCAGTCGCTTTCTTCACATCGCCGATGTTCGCCGCATTAGTATCAACATTACCGCCGCTCGCTACATTGGAGATGACTTTGCCACCATTGTTTAAGCCTTTATCGGTAAGAGATATTTCATTCGCACCTGGATTAATAGTAATGCCTTTAGGACCGTATTGAGTCGTATTCGTACCGTCTGTCACAGTCGTGCCTGCACTACTGATTGTAGATACTGCATTGCCGTTTTTGAATTGAGCGCTAGTCAAGTTATTCAATTCTTTAGACAATTGTACATGCAACTTACCGTCTTTCGCATTAACACCAATATTGTTATCGGACAATTTCGCTGCATCAGCACCGCCAACAACTTCTAGCTTCTGATTCAATGTCTTATTAATAACTTCAGGATTATTATCGCCACCAAATTGCAAACCGTCTTTTAATGTTGCTACCTGTTCTTCAGTGCCAGCTGCATTAGTATAAACAATGCGATCCGCTTGGTCTGTTTCACCTACATGAGCATCACCTTTTCCAGTCTTAATAGTTGCCTTTGCACCATCCGGATTTGTAAGACCTAAACTAGTCATATCAGAGATCTCTTTATTTAAGGAGAATATAATATCTCTACCAGTTTGATTTACATTTAGGTTATTACCTGCTTTAAAAGTCACTGTATCAGAACCTGTTACAGTACTTGTGGAGTCACCAGAATGAGTTCCGCCATCAGCAGCAGTAGCGACATTCCATGTTGCCAAGGTCTTAACCTTCTGTTCGCCTTCCGGTGTAAGATTATCTAGCTTATTCGTTGCAGCGTTATTGATCTTAGCCTTTGTATCATCATTAATATCAACAGTTACTACCCCATCTGCAGTAGTTGTAGCAGTCGTCATAGTACCATTTTTAAAGTTCAAACCTTTCTTTAATGTAACGGTCTTATCTGTACCATCATTATCCTTATAAGTCAGGATAGTAGATTCTGCTATCTTAGTTGGATCGATACCAATTTTGTAAGTTGCTGTATCTTTGTCCGCACTAAGCTCAGGTGTCACAGTAATCGGGCCATTAGGATCTGCTGCTGCCATTGTAACTGCTTTAACAGCCTCTTGTTTAACTGCTTTTTCTGTCACGGTTACTGTTACATCATCACCAGCTGCAGAAGTCGTTACAAGGCCTGCACCTTTTACATTAAACTTAACATCACCTGTACTTAAGGATTTTTCTGTTGTATTACCTGTATCGCCACCTAAGGAAATCTTACGAGCCAAGGCTGCCGTATTAGTTGCAATGTTCTGCGTATTGATTGCAATATTACCTTTATTTGTGGCAATTTCTGTAGCATTTTTCGTGATATTGTCCGCATTCTTTGCAATATTATCCTTGTTCTTATCGATATTAGCCTTATTCGTAGCAATATCATCTTTATTTGTTGCTACTTGTGTATCAACAGCTTTCAATTGATCTTCTGTTGCCGCACGGCCACTAACAGGAGTTGTAGTACCAGGTGTCCAGGACGTATTAGTAAGCCCTTCAACTGCAGGTGCTGTCACTTTTGAACCAGCTGTAACACTGTTAAACGTCACATCATCTTTTGTTGCAACGGTGAAAGTTTTACCATTTTGCGTAATAGCGATATTGGAACCATCATTAAATGTAACGGTATCTCCACCTGTTACTGTTTCAGCATTGCTGTTATTCGCCTTTACCTTCCATGCGGACAAGCTCTTAACTTTTTGTTCCCCATCTGGTGTAAGGTTATCTAGCTTGTTCGTTGCGGCATTATTGATTTTAGCCTTTGTATCATCATTGATATCAACAGTTACGACCCCATCTGCATCAGTTGTAGCAGTCGTCATAGTACCGTTCTTAAAGTTCAAGCCCTTCTTTAATGTAACGGTCTTATCTGCCCCATCATTATCCTTATAGGTCAAGTTAGTAGTCTCTGCTACTTTAGTTGGATCAATACCAACTTTGTAAGTTGCTGTATCTTTGTCCGCACTAAGCTCAGGTGTCACAGTAACCGGACCATTAGGATCCGCTGCTGCCATTGTAACCGCTTTAACAGCCTCTTGTTTAACTGCTTTTTCTGTCACGGTTACTGTTACATCATCACCGGCTGCAGAAGTCGTTACAAGGCCTGCACCTTTTACATTAAACTTCACATCTCCTGTACTTAAGGATTTTTCTGTTGTACTACCAGTATTACCACCTAAAGAGATTTTACGAGCCAAAGCTGCAGTATTGGTTGCAATATTACCTTTATTTGTGGCAATTTCTGTAGCATTTTTCGTAATATTGTCCGCATTCTTTGCAATATTATCCTTGTTCTTATCGATATTAGCCTTATTCGTAGCAATATCATCTTTATTTGTTGCTACTTGTGTATCAACGGCTTTCAATTGATCTTCTGTTGCCGCACGACCACTAACAGGAGTTGTAGTGCCAGGTGTCCAGGACGTATTTGTAAGCCCTTCTACCGCAGGTGTTGTCACCTTTGTCGTAGCTGTTACAGTATTAAAGTTTACATCATTTTTAGTCGCTACAGTAAATGTCTTGCCATTTTGAGTAATAGCTATATTAGAGCCATCATTAAATGTAACGGTATCTCCACCTGTTACTGTTTCAGCATTACTGTTATTAGCCTTTACCTTCCATGCAGATAAGCTCTTAACCTTTTGTTCACCATCTGATGTAAGATTATCTAGCTTATTCGTTGCAGCGTTATTAATTTTAGCCTTTGTATCATCATTGATATCAACCGTTACTACTCCATCTGCAGCAGTTGTAGCAGTCGTCATAGTACCGTTCTTAAAGTTCAAACCTTTTTTTAATGTAACGGTCTTATCTGCACCATCATTATCCTTATAGGTCAAGTTAGTAGTCTCAGCCACTTTAGTGGGATCAATACCAACTTTGTAAGTTGCTGTATCTTTGTCCGCGCTAAGCTCAGGTGTCACAGTAATCGCACCATTAGGATCCGCTGCTGCCATTGTAACCGCTTTAACAGCTTCTTGTTTAACTGCTTTTTCAGACACAGTTACGGTTACATCTTTACCAGATGCAGTAGTTTTAGCAAGACCAGCACCTTTAATATTTAAAGTACTATTAGCAAGATTAACATCACCTGTGCCGGTATCTCCAGCTACTTTCAAATTCACACTTTTTAACTGTGCCACATTTACAGCATCTGTATCAGCTGTACCAGCAGCCACACCTGTAATTTGACGTGTATTCGTCTCATTACCTACAGCAAAAGCACCTAAAGTAGATGTCAATGCTTTACCGGATAAAGCACCATATTTATCGGTTCTAGAGTCGTTTACATTATAGCCTGCTACACCACTAGCTATGCTCGCTTTAGACTGTGAACCTACAGCTACACCATTCGCTACAGTAACAGTTGCACCAGTACCTAAAGCAGTCCCTTTAGTAGCAGCAGTTGTTGTAGAAGCATCCGGACCTATAGCCATAGAATCAGTTGCTTCTGCACCTTTATTAGATTTATTTCCAGCCAAATCAGATTTAATAGAAATATATTTAGATAAAGTCTTCTCAGCTATTGCATATAACTGAGAGCCATTCACCGCATCTGTAGAAGTTGCACTGACAATACCAGGAGCTACATTTTTAAGCTGACGTTCATAACCAGGAGCACCGAATGATACCACGTCACCAGGCAACACATTTTCACCACCGGCCCAGTTAACCGTATCTCCATTACTCATAGTATAGCTTGTTTGTGCTACACCCGCTGCATCAGTATTAGCACCACCACCGATTGCAATGGAGTTATCCCGATTAGCTTTTGCACCGGCACCAATAGCGATAGCGTTAACTACATTACCAGCCTTACCATCTAGGCGAGTAGCGGAATCCGCCCCCATGCCGAGAGAAAGACCCAAGTCACCAGCTTTAGTTTTCATCCCAATGGCAGTCCCTGCATGACTAGCTGTAGCGGTGATATATTGAGGCAATTGGATATTCGCCAAATCAATAGATGCCTGTCTCAATGTCCCCGTTTTAGCTTGTCCAGTGTTAATATCTGTATAAGTTACAGTTCTAGCGAATGCAACCTCTACGTCATCACCACCTACTACAATAGAGGAATCCCCACTAGCTACAGTATTACCACCGATAGCAATAGATTGAGAACCAGTCGCTTTAGCACCACTATCATCAGACGCACCCCCAATAGCAATTGCCTGATCTTCTGTTGCTCGAGAATGTCCACCGATAGAAACACTATTATTACCACTAGCAATAATCCCAGAGCCAATACCAATTGCCCTATACCCATCAACTGAAGAAGTTCTAAATTGACTGCTAGTCCCTATAACTATACTAGACATATTACTTGTAGTTGCATACTGACCGATTTTAATAGAGCCTTTGTCTGTTAGCTCCGACGGTAAAGTCGCCCCCATAACATGAGCTGCACCACCAGTTACCGTCAACACAGCAAAAACACTAGTCAATACAGCCTTTTTAGCACTATAGTTATTTGCTATCTCAGACACAACTACATAACACTCTTTGCTTTTACTCCAAATCACCTTGAAAATCTTATTCATGAAACACTCCTATTACAACTATAACCTAGATATCCATTTATAAAACCTCATACTTACATATGAAAGCTTATAATTAACCATAATATTTATAATTATATAAAATCATCAATATAACAATCAAGATAAATTCATTTTTCATTCATGCTTTATCATCATACAAAAATCCAGTGTTTATAGTATTATTTTAATTCTTTTTTAGACTTATACCATCTTATAAGTACATTATTTTACTCATTCATATATTAGTTTATGAAATTTTATTCATTTTTAATACAGGTTTATCTTTTTACAGTTTTTTTATGTGTAACTATGCTAAAAACGCAAACAAAAACGGATAGCTCATTACGAACTATCCGCTTATTTCTTTGGTGATCCAGGAGGGATTCGAACCCCCGACCCACGGCTTAGAAGGCCGTTGCTCTATCCAACTGAGCTACTGAACCATGTGGATTACCTATATAATTATCTATTATAGTATAAATTATGTACTATGTATCGTCAACTACACCCTATCTTAGTATACCCTAAAAAAGGCAAAAAAAAATGGAGCGGGTGAAGGGAATCGAACCCTCGCGACCAGCTTGGAAGGCTGGGGCTCTACCATTGAGCTACACCCGCAAATAAAAAATGGTCGGAGCAGCAGGATTCGAACCTGCGACCCCCTGGTCCCAAGCCAGGTGCGCTACCAAACTGCGCTATGCCCCGTCATTAATTACTTTGCTATTATAGCAAACCCGGTAGTTGATGTCAACCACTACTCTTGCTGAGTTCTTACTCTCTTGAGTATCGCTCTGCAACGAAAATTATTATATCATTGATAGAAACTAGTGACAAGTACTTTTTTACAACTTCATTAATTTTTTTACTGATACATTAATACATTCTTTAATATATATCTATTCTTACTTCTATTATCCTATACGCCTACGCCTCTATATCATTTTAATCTATAGATTATTCGCCCTAATAGTATAAAGCCAATCATATACTTAATCGATCATATAAAAACATGCACCCCTTTCGAGGTGCATGTTGTATTGTTCTATGGTTATATAAAATTATAAAATGCTAGTAAAGCAAATAAATTAACCTTCGTAGCTACCATCTTCTATTGCTTGAGGATTTTTAGCAATACCTTGTTTTACAGCAACTTCAGCAACTGCTTTAGCAACAGCTGGAGCTACGCGAGGATCAAATACGGATGGCATTACGTTTTCTTCATTCAATTCACTATCAGGAATCAAGTGAGCCAAAGCGTCAGCAGCAGCTAATTTCATTTCATCAGTGATTTGAGACGCACGAACGTCGATAGCACCGCGGAATACGCCTGGGAATACTGCTACGTTGTTGATTTGGTTAGGAGCGTCGGAACGACCTGTACCAGCAACACGGATACCAGCAGCTTTCATATCAGCATATGTTGCTTCTGGGTTAGGGTTAGCCATTGCAAATACAATTGCATCGTCAGCTAAGCTTTCCAAAATTTCTTTTGTAAAAGCACCTGCTGCAGATACACCAAGAAGAATATCAGCACCTTTAGCATTTTCAGCCAAATCGCCATGTTTTTCTTCAAGTTTAAGTAAATCGATTAATTCAGCTTGTAAAGAGTCAAGACGTTTGTAGTCTTTATGCAATACGCCAGAGGATACCAACAATGTGATATCACGAGCACCTGCAAGGTATAATAAGCGAGCAATATTAGCACCCGCCGCACCAGCACCGTTTACAACGATTTTAGCAGTAGCTAAATCCTTTTTAACCAAACGAAGAGCGCCTTTTACACCAGCTAAACATGCGATAGCAGTACCATGTTGGTCATCGTGGAATACAGGAATTTCTAATTCTGCTTTCAAACGATTTTCAACTTCATAGCATTTAGGAGAGGAAATATCTTCTAAATTAATACCAGCAAAGTTTTTTTGCAACAATTTTACTGTGTTGATCAATGTATCAGCATCTTTTGTATCTACAACCAATGGAATGCAGTCTACATCACCGAATTTTTTGAACAATAAGGATTTACCTTCCATTACTGGCAATGCTGCTGCAGCGCCAATATCACCAAGACCAAGTACACGAGTACCGTCAGATACAACGGCAACCATGTTGGAACGGCAAGTTAATTCGAAGGATTCTGCTTCATTATCTTTAATACGCAAACATGGTTCTGCTACACCTGGTGTGTAAGCTACAGATAAATCATGAGCGTCTTTTAATTCATATTTTGTTCCTACAGTAAGGAAACCTTTTAATTCACGTTTTTTTTGTACAGCTAATTCACGTACGTCCATAACAATTCTCCTTTGTGGATACACTCGGACTCTTTAGAGTCGGTAATTTATACCTTTAACTAATTGTATTATACAAAATGCTAAATCATAATTCAAGTTTTTTCGATATAGTTTTTCGAATTTTTTAAAAACAACTATCATTAAGCTCCCGTAGTAATAAAGATTAAGCTCCAGTAGTAATAAAGTAAATTATAAAAAAGTAGATAAACCATATAAAGCTTATCTACTTCAAATCTATCTTCGTATTATACGATAAAAGCTGTCACATCAATGTTATAAAAGCTGTCTTTAAGCTTTTACAGATGGCAAATTGCGTCCATAGAAGATTTCCATCATTTCTTGTTTTAATTGATGTTTAATTTGCTTGATTTCACGATCGCTCAACTCTGACTCAGTGATGCCAAAGAGATAATTATCTAAATCAAATTCTTTTAACATCATCTTTGTATGGAAAATATTTTCTTGATATACATTTACATCAATCATATTGTACATGTTGCGAGTTTTTGCACTGATGTAATTTTGAATAGAATTGATACGATGATCAATATAAATTTTCTTACCAGACACGTCCCGAGTAAAGCCACGTACATGATAATCCAAGGTAAGAATATCAGAGTCAAAACTTTGAATTAAGTAATTCAGTGCATTTAGCGGAGAGATTTGTCCACATGTAGACACTTCAATGTCGGCACGGAATGTACTAATCCCTTTGTGCGGATGGCTTTCAGGATACGTATGTACAGTAAGATGCGATTTATCTAGATGCATAACTACATCTTCTTTTTCAATTTCCTCTTCAGAAATCAAAATTGTAACAGACGCACCTTGTGGATCATAATCTTGTTTCGCTACATTAAGGATGTTAGCGCCAATAATATGGCTAACTTCCGTCAAAATAGCTGTTAAACGATCCGCATTGTATACTTCATCAATGTATTGAATGTATTGTTTTTTCTCTTCTTCCGTACGAGTATAACAAATATCATAAATATTAAAACTCAATGTTTTCGTGAGATTGTTAAAACCATATAACTTCATTTTAGGCTTTGCTTTAACTGGTGTATCCATGATATGTCATAACCCTTTCCATGCATAGACTTACTATTCCTTTTGAAAGTTTCAAAACCGAAGCTTTCACCATATAACTAAACAATATCTTGTTTATACACAAACTCTACATCAAACTGTCCATTATCGTAGATAACGATGGCAAAGGTACCACCGGAGCGATCACGAGCCAAAGAAATACTACCAGGATTTACAAATACCGCATCACGGGCACGAACCTCCCCATGATGATGGCTATGACCGGACACGATGAGTCGTGCACCCATGTCAGTTCCTAACTCAATCAATTTTTGTATTCGATTATAATATGATACCTCATGACCATGTGTCATGTAAATATAGGTATCTTCAAGAGGAATTAATTGCTCTCGTGGTTCAAGCGGTTGCACACGGTCGTTGTTCCCACGTACAGCATATACAGGAATATCCGTATGTTCCTGCATATAGCGTGCGTCATCTCCAAAATCACCAGCGTGAAGCCACATATCGATGTCTTGATCAGCGGTAGCAGCCAAGACGAGGTCGATATCCTCTAGATACCCATGAGTATCACTTAAAATTCCAATTCGTTTCATTGTATTTAATCTCTAATGCCACTATATTATATATTTATATGAACTATACCATATAGTTCAGAAATATCAAAGCTTACTAATTAATTCGCGTAATGCTCGACCACGATGGCTAATCGTTTCTTTTACGTCGATGCTAAGCTCTGCCATCGTCTTTTCAAATTCAGGTACATAGAAGTATGGATCATAGCCAAAACCATTCTCCCCTTTTGGCTCATCTTGAACAAGTCCATCACAATAGCCTTCCGCAGTAACTTCTCGACCATCAGGATATACAAGCGCTAAAGCGCATACATAATGGCCTGTACGGTCACGTTTACCCTGTAGTTCACGAATTAATTTCTCATTATTTGCATTATCATCACCATGATGACCTGCATAACGCGCAGAATATACACCTGGAGCCCCATCAAGAACATCTACAGTAAGACCAGAATCATCAGCTAAACAAGGTCGATTTGTAGCCTTAGCGTAGTATCGAGCTTTTAACAGAGCATTTTCCATGAAGGTGGTGCCAGTTTCCTCTGGTTCCTCAACGGAAATCACTTCTTTCACAGGTACGCAATCGATAGACAAATGAGAGAATGCCTCTGAAAACTCACGAATTTTTCCTTTATTGCCTGTAGCAAGTACAAATTGTTCCATCTTACACCTCTGGCGCTGTTGGATATACCTTACCAACTTTATCTGCTGTCGCACCAAGTACTTCACGTTGTTTAGCCATGAGCTCATCAGTAGCAGTTTCTGCTAGATCAAGTAAAACATTGAGTTCATCACGGTTAAAGGTACCGTGTTCGCCTGTACCTTGTACTTCAACCATATTGCCAGAACCGGTACGAACTACATTCATATCTACGATGGCAGCACTATCCTCTTCATAGCAAAGGTCCGTAATAGGACCTTCTGGACCAATACCTACAGAGATGGCTGCACAAAAATCAGTAATTGGGAATTTTCCTGCTCCGCCAAAGGTGAAGTCTACTGCATCAACGAGGGCTACAAAAGCACCCGTAATAGATGCTGTACGCGTACCGCCATCCGCTTGGATAACGTCGCAATCAATAGTAATAGAGCGTTCGCCTAAGGCTTCAAGGTCTACGACAGCGCGCAAAGCACGGCCGATAAGACGTTGAATTTCTACGGTACGACCAGTTTGCTTCCCCTTTGCGGCCTCACGACTCACGCGAGTTTGCGTAGAACGTGGCAATAAGGAATATTCCGCAGTTACCCATCCTTGTCCAGAACCTTTTAGCCAGCGCGGCACAGAATCCTCAACAGTGGCCGTACAGATAACCTTGGTCTTACCGCACTCAATGAGTACAGAACCTTCTGCATACTCTGTAAAATTCCGTGTTATTTTAATAGGTCGCAATTGACCGGCTGTTCTATTATCGCTGCGCATAGGAACCTCACCATTCTAAAAGTAAATATTAGAACGCCCCTTACATAAAGGGGCGTTATTTCTTATATTATATCACAATTTTACTATTTTTCAGCATTACGAATTATATTGTAATTCGCGATTCTAACATGATAACTCGCGTTATCATTTACGGAGATTAACATTATAGTTCATATTGGCCGTTGCCGAGTGGATCCACCACAACATAACGGCTAGCTCCCCCTTCTGCTTTGGCTCGTTTTGCTTCTACAATAGCATCTTGACGCGTCCCTCCATCTGCTTGCCAAGGAATGAACATAGCATATACACTTTGCGGTCCATACGGTCCATATTGTCCTCGTGAAAGCACGCTATGCCAGCCTACTTTGTTTTCATACATGCGCACCTTTTCAAGTCGCTCCTCTTGTACACCCGTTTCATCGTAGTACACGTTATAATGATTAGACCAAACATCCCCTGCACGTACGCGCTCGTCTTCGGCCATCTTATGCCGGTTAGCCCATTGTATTTTCCACTTGGCGATTAAATCATCTATGTAACTAGTTACATTTTGACTCTGTTTGTATTTAACAGGATCAAAGGCAGGTTCTACGACTTTGCTATAATCAAGACCTGCCATGGATAAAATGATACCCGTATTTACATATGGCAACGCTTCTTGTACGGAATAGCCTCCTTCAAGTACAGCTATATCCGCTTGTAACAAATCGACTAATTCTGCATACCCCTTCGCAGTTACCTGCATATTAGCCAACGGATCACTAAAGTGATTATCTTGTCCTGCCGAGTTAATGACGATATCTGGATTAAACTCTTCAAGAATAGGCAATACAAGCTCACGCATGACCTTCATCAAACCTTCGTCACCGGTACCAGGAGGTAGTGGAATATCTATATTACTACCGATAGCCTGAGGTCCACCAAATTCATCCATAAAGCCTGTTCCTGGATAGAGGGTTCGTCCATCTTGGTGAAAGCTAATATACAATGTATCTGGATCGTGGTAAAACACATCTTGAGTGCCATCACCGTGATGTACATCAGTATCTACTACGGCAATGCGTTTGATTCCATAGGTTTGGCGCATGTGTTGAATCATAACGGCTTCAATATTAATCGTACAGAAGCCACGAATACCATGAACCATAGCCATTGCGTGGTGACCTGGTGGTCTTACTAACGCAAAAGCACGGTCTACTTCACCGCGCATGACTGCATCAGCTGCCGCAATAGCACCTCCAGCAGATACCCGATGAGCTTCAGTCACCCAAGACTCTAAATCTGGAGCACCAACGTGAACCCGCTCTATTGTATCCCAATCCGCTACTATTGGATTATATTCTCTAATATTGGGTATATCTAACAGACCTTCCTCTACGATTTGATCTCGCGTATAGAGTAAACGCTCTTGTCGTTCAGGATGTGTTTCAGAAATTTTCCAGTCAAAAGCAGGGAAAAAGACAAGGCCTAAACTGTGATGATATTTAGCTTTATCAATAGTAGAGCTCGTAGCCTCATCCTGTTTAGTATCCATATTCAGAATACCATGACGCTCTCGATAGGATAGTCCTTTATTCCACATAGTGTTTCACCCCCGCCGCCAGTTGTACTTTCACAGTAATTAAACGCTCCATAGATTGCCATCCCTCTACTACAGGGAAATCCTCAATGCTAATGACCTCTATCTCTTGCACCGTATCTAAACCTAAACGTATCGCCTCTTCACTAAGAGTTTCTTTTGCTCGTTCCACAACTTGTTCCGCTCGTTTCAAAGTACATTTTTGTTGTTTAACACCTAATTCAGGAATGACTAGCAACCGACGTTTTGTGTCTACATGAACAGTGAGTTCGATGGTAGATAAAGCTAGTGCAGCGCCTATAGCATTTGCTACGGCAGCATTCTCAGGAATCGTAACAGGTAACTCTAGATACTCCCCGATACTCGGACCTAAACTTGGTGCTGTGCCCCCTACCACAACGATATGTTCTGGTACAAATACATCAGGATTTACAATATCTGCTACCACATAAATAGGTCGTTTATTTTCTACTTTTACGACCTCGTTAATACCATGTTGAATCGTTTGCAACGCTTTTTCTACGATTAGTCGTGCTACATCAGAGGCAGTCTTAATAAGAGTTAATTGATTATTTGAAGTATTTACATTATTAGATCGTAATGTAGCCTGTATAGCATCCGCTAAATCTTGTAAAGCTCGTGATGCCAGATTAAAGTCACCATAGTTTGCATGACCGAGCACGATAAGTGCATCCCCCAAGGTAGGTTCTATCCCACCTAGAGCCACTGATGGTCCCACTCGTTCAGGACCTACGGTAAGATTACCATTTTTAAGGCGAATTACAGATTCCCCACCAATACCGACGGAAGTAACGGCGAAGGATCGCACTGCACTTGGATACTCACGGATAGATACACCATTTTTTGTCATCAATGGTTTACCATGCTTCCAAAGGGATATATCCGTTGTAGTACCCCCAATATCTAGAGCCACTGTATGCTTATTACCTATAACGCCGAGAGCCGATAGTCCAAGAACTGTTGCAGCAGGGCCTGTAAAGGCAGTCTCTACTGGACGACTCACCATATGCTCCATAGGTAGAGAACCACCATCGGCCTTTAAAATGTGAAGTGGAGCCAATATATTCCGTGCACTGAGAGCATCTTCAACATTTTTCTTAAACACCGTAAATACGGGTGTCACAGCGCTATTAAAATAAGCACTAATAGTACGACGAGGGAAATTTAAAGAACCACTTAATAAACTGCCATTAGAAATTGTATGATACGTATTTTTCAATTCCTCTGTAATAGATAGTTCTTCTTGAGGATTCCGCACCCCAAATTTAGCGGACACAGCAGCCAAATCGGTACCACTACGTGCTTGAACCATGTTGGCTATACCACGTACAGCATCAGCAGGGGTACGCTCTACAACGATACCTCTATGATCTGTATAACCTTGAAGATATATAGGTTCCACGGGGAATATATCATCTACATTACGGCCTGGACCTGTAATCACATAGAGATCTACTACTTGCTCCTTCGCTTCTACGATGGTATTTGTCACCACGGTAGTAGATAAGGTTACTTGTTCAATATTTGATGTATCATAGCCCTCCAAAACCGCATCTAAGGCCTCACCTATACCATTCATTAGATTATCCTTTGTAGTCCGCCTCTTCGCAGTTGCCACTACACGATGGGCATCAATGATAACCGCATCGGTAAAAGTTCCACCTACGTCTAACCCTAGTAACATATAACCTCCTTTTAGTATTAATAAAGAATCCATACAAACTCAAAACGTAGTAAAGAAAACTCCATTTAAGCTACCATATACTCTCTATTTGATCTAATATGCAATCCCTATTCAAATCTGCGTATAGTCCATATTCAGGCTCATTATATAAAAAAGCTGTACCCATCTCTATGTGATGAGTACAGCCTTCTGTTATTTACCAGATACAGATGCGTAATTTTTGATGATAACAATCGGAGTCATTTGACTATCGTTACCAAATGGATTATCAATCAACAATTGTGCAATTTTTTTAGCGTCAATTCCACGACTTGTACCTAAAATAGCGGACCGTTTCAAATCATTAACATCAGCTACAACGGCACCGTAACAACCAGTGCGAGATACAATTTTCTCAGCCACTTTATCCGGATCCTTTGGACCAAATACAATGTGCTTATCAAATGGAGGCATAGTCCCCGTTACATCATCTGTTAAGGATGCAGCCCGAGCAATTGCATAGAATACCCCTGGTTTACGGAAAATTTTAGCAATAGCGCCTAAAATAAAAGCACCTAATACCTTCCATTTACCATCCAAATTCATAGCCGATTGCATACCATAAATAGATGCCATGGATCCATCTGGATGGATAAAACGATTAATTAAACGAGCTTGCCAGCACACATTTAGCTCTTCAGGACGTGTAAAACGACCTTGCGTAATAGCTACTACAGATTCAGCAACGCATACGATATCTTCAGGTCCAATATTATGTCCGCCAAATTCAACGATAGCATCAACGATGTCATCATTATCTGTAAGGATACGTGTTGGCACACATACTAACTCTAATTCTGCCATTGTTATGCCTCCTTATTGAACCATTGCTGCTTGAACTTCTTCAGCAGTCAAACGAATACGCTGTTTATCAATATGATAGTCTGTCCGGCCTACGATTTGGTAGTAAATATCGATGTCCATATAAGGGAATCCCTTAATATCTTCTCGAATATTGCCAGTTTTACCTGTTAATGTAACATATACACGAATTGTGCCACCTTTGCGTGGTTTGATAATTATAGCTTCAAAATATCCATCTTGACGCGGACGATTAATATCCATAGCCCAAGCATTTACTTTAACGGCATCAAAATGTTCTTCCGGTAATAATGGACGTGGAAATAAGTCCATTATTGTGCCCAATTGGCGCCCTTTATTTACAAATGGTATATCACAGAACAAAGTAATGGACTCAAAACTACGATCAGACACTTGGAAGTTCGTTGCCCGTTTCGCTAATAAGACAATATTTTCATTACCTTGTTTCAACACAAACAAACGGAATAATAAGTACAGAGCTGCAACAGCCACAATAATAGCTATTACTGCACTGAGGATGTTATAAAACCACATAGGGTATCTCCTTTATAATGTAATATGTTCAATGGTACGACGGCTTGTATCAAGGAAGGATGCACTCAACGTATCACCAAGTTCGACATCCTTTGTAAAATACAATGTCACGGTGCCTACAGTATCTTGATGATTGAAAAGATTTTTACTCTCTAGTCTGTGACGAACCAATTCACTTGTTTCAAAAGCAGGATCAATGAACTGAATGCGACACGATGTTAGTTCCTCTAGTAAAGGTTGTACAAATGGAAAATGAGTACACCCCAAAACAACAACCTCAATTTCTCGAGATAATAAAGGTTCTAAATAATCCTTGCATACTTCACGAACAAAGTAATCATCTAAATGACCTTGTTCAATAAGCCCCGCCAACTCTGGACAAGGTTGTTCCCAAACAAAAACCTCATGATCAACTTCTAAAGCCACATGCTTATGAATATGACTATTTACAGTGGCCACGGTCGCCATAATACCGATAGTCTTGCTTTTACTTTTATTAATAGCTGTTTTTACACCTTGTGATACACCAATAACTGGCACAGATACAAGTTCACGTACCGCATCAAGAGCCACAACGGTGAAGGTGTTACAAGCAATCACCATCAACTTAACAGGCTGCTTTTCTAGCGTCTCCGCAATACGGCACGCTAAATAAGTGATTTCATCATCACTGCGATTACCTACAGGATTATTCGCATTATCACCGATATAGATAAAATCTTCGTTAGGAAATTGTTCTTGTAATACCTTTAACACAGATAGTCCGCCTACACCAGAGTCAAATACACCGATAGGCAATTGTTGTACATTACTCATGCGGCATCTCCTCAACAGCTGCTAACATAGGCAGATAGAAAGTATCGTCTAATCGCACAATTTTTCCTGTTAATTTTGACATAAAGGCGTTCTTAGTTTCCCCCGTAGCAAGTATTGCACCATCACTAGCACGGCGCATGCGATAGCGAAACACCATTTGAGCCCTCGTCATCTTAACCAAATACGTTTCGATGTGAAGTTCATCATCGAAATTCGCAGGTTCTTTATAATTGCAAGATACATTCATGATGGGAAATACAATATCCTCATTCATCATATCCCACAAAGTGACACCGATCTTACGAAGGAATTCAATGCGCGCCATTTCAAACCATCTAAAATGATTACTATGGTGAGCAATCCCCATCATATCAGTTTCATAAAATCGTACATTTACTGAAGCAATATGCATAAATTCTGTCCTTTTTAAATAGTATACAATTTTTATTCTATATCTATTACTTTAGTGTGTCAAATAAATAAAGGCAGTTCAATCACTATGGATCAAACTGCCTAAAATGGTAAAAGTTAGCGACTGCTACCAAATGGAAAGAATTTTTTTGCCTCTTCTTGATGACTCGTTTTGATATAACGATTCGCAATCTTAAAGGCTAATCCGAGTACTGCCACATCATCTACCCAACCTAATACAGCAATCGTATCCGGTACAATATCAATAGGTAATACCAAATATCCTAAGGCACCTGCAATGACCGCTTTTACATATTTGGGAGTGTCCTTGTCGCGAAAACAAAGGAACAAGGTTACTGCTTGTTGTACAAAGGCAAGTTTCTTACCATATCGACCAAGAAACCCTAAAAATCTTGATTCGCTAAAATACTTACCATATTTAATAATCTTAAATGGATTCATAGTAATAATAATCCTTCAGCGTTTATTTACGCAAACCGCCAATTTTATCTTTCGCTGTGTTAACAGTGTTTGTAGCAACATCTTTTGCTGTCTCTACAGCATCAGAAGCTTTAGTTTTTGCAGTTTCTACTGCTACCTGTGCAGAAGCTTTTGCTACTTCTACACCACCTTTTGCGAATTCTTTAGCTACTTCAATACCTTCTTTAGCAGAATCAAGTTTTTCTTTCGCTGCATCAGAAACCTTTGCTACAACTTCTGCTGCGTTATCATGAATTTGATATTTTGTTTCATTATTCCATTTATTGATGGCAGGTGTTACTTTTTCTTCGTAAACTTGCTTTAAAGATTCTTTAGCAAGACCTGTTTCATTAGCAATCCCAGCCCATACGTCACGTTGACCTTGAGTGAATGGAATACTAGCACTTGCATCACGAACGATTTCAGAAGCAATAGCTTTACCATTTTCAAGGAATTCAGCAACCATCGGTTTGTAACGTTCGATATCAGAAGGCATACCATCTTGAATCCAAATATTTGCAATTTTACCAATAGCATAAGTTAAACCGATAGCTACAGGAACGCGAACAGCTTTAATTGGAATTAGAAGGGATACTGCAGCTGTACCTACAGCTGTGCTAAGACCACCTACTAAACCAACTACAGCACCAGCTTGCAATTCTACGTCATAAAGATGAGCAATACGAGTTACCATGTACGTAGCATTGGCGCACAAAGCGACACTGCTGAATTTAGAGGATAATGCCAATGCTGCCGCACGACCTGCCCCCCAGAAAATAAATTGTTCAACTTGATAGTCACGATCTTGAGATCCATCCATAAGTGGCTCAAGTGTTACGCCATTATATTCTGCCATAAGTATTCTCCTTTGTTGTGAACCAACTATAGGTCTTATTATTAGTATTATTATACCATTCTATTGATAGAAGTGAAATGAATTTTTCTAATTATCCATATATAACAGCTTCTAATATTTTCTATATTACCAACTTGTGAGTCCCCCATCGATTGTCCATGCTGCACCTGTCACAAAAGAAGCCTTATTACTCAACAAAAATACAATTACTTCGCCAATTTCATGGGGCTTAGCAATGCGACCTAGTGGGTAATGTTGGCCCATTTCAGCCTTTGCAGCTGCCGCATCTTGATTGGCATTAGCAATCTGTTTGTCCACTAATGATGTATCTACATCACCAGGACACACACAGTTTACACGAACACTGTGAGGTGCCATTTCAAGGGATAGAGATTTTGTAAAGCTCACTACAGCCCCCTTTGATGCACCATATACAGAACACGCTACATTACCTTGTAAACCTGCATCACTAGCGATTGTTACAATACTGCCCTTTGATGATCGTAAATAGGGAAGCGCCGCTTGACATAAGAATACAGTACCTTTTACATTAGTCCCAAACATTTCATCAAAAGCTGCCTCTGTAACATCAGCTAGCAACTCTTCTTCATAGTAGCCTGCAGCTGTTACAAGAGCAGACACTCCACCAAACAAATCTACTGTTTCTTTTACAATTCGCTGACAATCCTCAATTTTAGATACATCACCTTGAATATATTGTACCTTAGATGAATAACGACGTAGCTTAGTTTTAGCCTTTTGACCAACTTTTTCATTTCTACCATTGATGACTACACACCAACCTTCTTTGAGTAAAAGCTTTGCCGTAGCAAATCCAATACCCGATGTACCACCACTGATCAATGCCACTTGTACATCACTTTTATGAGGCATACCTTGCCCTCCTATAAAGTTGAAACATAGTCATAGACTAATTTCAACAACATAACTGTCGTTACCGACAAGAATACAACTCGCACCAAAGATGAGCCTTTTGCAATGGCGAGGTGCGATCCTACATAAGCGCCAATAATTTGACCCGCCCCGGTGGCAAGGCCATACTTAACATTGACGTGTCCTAAATATAAAAATACCAATAAAGACGCCAAATTACTAGTAAAATTCAATATTTTTGCATTAGCAGATGCATGTAAAAAATCAAAGCCTGTAAAGATAAAGCCCATAATCAGAAATGTACCTGTACCAGGACCAATAAAGCCGTCATATATACCAATGCCAAGAGCAAAAGCCATACAAATATATAGCGCTTTTCCTGCTACCTGAGATGTACGATTGATTTCACCCCAGTCTTTTTTGAACACCACAAAGAGTGTTACACAAACAAGTAATATGATAATAATAGGCTTTACATATAGCGGTGGTAAAGAAACAACCGCCAAGGTACCAAGCATAGAACCCACAAAGGTAAAAGGCAGTAATTTACGAACTAGGGAAAAATCAACCATGTGATTTCTCAAAAATGTAATCGATGCACTGCCAGCACCAAAGATACTGGATAATTTATTACTGCCTAGAGCCACACTAGGTGGAAGATTTGTTAATAACATGGCAGGTACAGAAATGAGGCCTCCCCCGCCTACAATGGAGTCTACAAAGCCAGCAAACGCACCAGCTACGGCGAGTAAAACGAGTATAAGGATATCAAATGGTAAACCTGTTACCGTAATGAGCCACTCCATAATAAACCTCCTACAGATAGCACATCAACGGTCGCCAAAGGCCACCGTTGTCATGCTAATTTATTTTATTTTGCACCTAGACGATCGAGAGCCAATGTATAACCATCTGCACCATATACTAAACAGCGCTTTACACGACTAATCGTTGCAGTACTCGCACCTGTTTCTTCTACGATTTTCTCATAGCTATCCCCTGCGCGAAGCATTTTTGCTACTTGTAAGCGTTGAGATAATGCTTTTAATTCGTTAATCGTACAGATATCTTCAAAAAATGCATAGCATTCCTCTGTATTTTCAAGCGTTAAAATGGCGGTGAACAATTCGTCATTTTGTTGACTTCTCAATTTTTCATTGATACTCATAGGATCCTCCTACTTCTTATTCATCGCTTTAGACCAAGCATCACCAATCATTTGTACAACTTGTACCAATACAATCAAGATGATGATTGTAGTGATCATAATATCGGCTTGGAAACGTTGGTAACCATATCGGATAGCAATATCCCCAAGGCCACCACCACCAATAGCACCAGCCATCGCAGAGTAACCGATGAGGTTAACGATAAGAACCGTTACATTGTCAATAATTGTTGGCAATGCTTCTGGTAATAATACTTTCCAAATGATTTGTAATGGGCTTGCCCCCATGGATTGAGCCGCCTCGATAACGCCAAAATTGATGTCCTTAATAGACGTTTCTACAAGGCGTGCCAAAAATGGAATTGCCGCAATGGTCAACGGCACGCATGCTGCAGTTGTACCAATGGATGTACCTACCACCATACGAGTAAACGGAATGATAGCAACCATCAAGATGATGAAAGGTACAGAACGCGTTGCATTGACAATGGCACCCAATACTTTATTGAGTGTTACATTTTCCAAGATATGACCTTTAGAAGTAACAACCAGAACAACACCAAGAGGAATACCTAATAACATTGCCATTACAGTAGAAATTATCGTCATTTGCAATGTATCAAGGGTACCAGTTATGAGTAGATTAATGATTTGCTCTGACATAACCGATCACCTCGCTTTCAATTGGTAACGTTTTGATGTAGTCCAAACCTTCTTGCGCATTTTCTGGGTCACCATTCAAGATAACGATGAGGCGACCAACGCTCGTATTTTGGATGTAATCAATGCCGCCAAAAAGGATGCTTACATCTAAATTAAAGCGTCTCACAAGGCCTGCTACTACAGGCTCATCTGTTGCTTGTCCTGTAAATTTGAGGCGCACTAAAGGTGCTGTCCCTGCAATCCATTGATCATGTAATTCCAAGTGTTCCAATGCTTCTGGAGGTAAGTTATCACTCACTACAGAGCTAATAAACTCTTTTGTCGTATTTTCGCGAGGATGTGTGAATACTTCAACCGTGCTACCTTCTTCAAGTATTATGCCGCCTTCAATAACCGCCACGCGATCACAGATTTCACGGATAACGTGCATCTCATGTGTAATGAGCACAATAGTGAGCCCCATCTTCTCGTTAATATTTTTCAACAATTTCAAAATAGAATCTGTTGTTTGAGGATCAAGGGCAGATGTAGCTTCGTCACAAAGGAGAACCTTTGGATTAGACGCTAAAGCACGAGCAATACCAACACGTTGTTTTTGACCACCAGACAATTGAGATGGATAGTTGTTCATCCGGTCTGTAAGGCCTACGATATCAAGAATTGGCGTAATGCGTTCCTTGATTTCAGATTTGCTCATTCCTTGTAATTCCAACGGAAATGCCACATTGTCATATACGGTACGAGAGGACAATAGGTTAAAATGTTGGAAAATCATGCCAATATCTTTGCGCGCTTTACGCAAATCAGATTTGCTAAGTGTTGTTAAATCTGTACCATTTACGATAACAGAGCCAGATGTAGGTGCTTCGAGCATATTGATGCAACGAATCAATGTGGATTTACCGGCACCGGATTGACCGATAATGCCAAAGATTTCGCCTTCTTTCACATTTAGGCTAATATCTTTCAACGCTTCCACACGAGTAGCGCCTTCATAGACTTTACTAATGTGTTCTAATTGTATCAAAATAATTTCCTTTCTTAAGGTAAATGTTTAACATTTGATGAAAGCAGCTTATCTATCAAGGTAGTCCTTCTTCCATCAATTTTTCTAGTGCTTCGCGTAGACGAAGTGTAATAGCACCTGGTTTACCACCAGATACTGGATTTCTGTCTAGCTTAGTAATTGGGATGACACCACCAATTGTATCGGTAAAGAATAGTTCGTCCGCTTCATCTACAAAGGTGCGGTCAAATTCTTTCTCAATAATGGTAATACCTAAAGATGGTGCTACACGGGTTAAGATCATTTGGCGCGTAATACCTTTTAAGATATGATTATCCGCTGGATGCGTGTACAAGATACCATCTTTAACAGCAAACACATTAGATGTAGCGCCCTCTGTACAAATGCCATCACGGAACAAGATGGCTGTATAGGCAAATTTCTTTTCTGCTTTTGTTTGCGCCAAAATATTCGGGATCAAGTTAGTGGTCTTAATATCTACATGTTCCCAACGTTCATCAGGCAAAGCTATCGCTTTTACACCTTCACCCAATTTATTGACTTCATCTAAATCCAAGGTACGGATAGACATAAGCATTTGTGGTTCTAATTTAGAGCGATCATAAGCATGATGACGTGGTGCTACACCACGAGAGATTTGTAAATAAATATAGCCCTCTTTGATTTCACTTTGCTCGATCAAAATTTCGTGCAATTCTGTCAAATCATCAGGGGTCATTTTTACAGGGATATCCATTTCACGCATAGAGCGATACAAGCGATCTTGGTGGTAAGACAAAGCGAAGCAACGGCCTTTTACGACGCGAACAACTTCATATACAGAGTCACCAAATAAATAGCCACGGTCATCAATGCTGATAACTTTGGCACCTGGTTCGACGAATTCACCGTTAAAATATGTTAATTCTTGCATAGGAGCACCTCTTTTTCTATTTCGTTACTCTATCAAGTGGTAATCATCATGGACTTATTATAACACAATTACTTTCAAATTTTCACACTTTACTTTGTGAAAGATATTAATTCGATATACAAAAATCCGCTAGGATACCATAGTTAAAAACTATATCCTAGCGGATGTATAACAAATATTATTTTAATACTAAATCAGCACTACAGAAATAACTAAAACTAGGTACACCATTAGAGTACTAGTACCAATTAGGTTTCTCTATACAATAGTTCCCATACTAGACTAATGCCCCAGTATAAATTTACGGATAGATTTAGGCATATAATTAAGAGCCACCGTAGACAAATAGGATAATCCCAACGCCATAATATACATAATTAACACGTTGGACACCGTATACAAGAGATTATATTTAGCCATCACACCCGAAATGATTAACAACCAAAATGGATGTGATAAATAAATACCATACGATTTATCGCCTATCTCAGACCAAATGGACTCCATCGTCACATTCATAGGTAGCCTTTGGAATAGGAACAAACTAAACATCGTTCCCAATCCTGTATAAAGAACGCCCATAGGACTCATTTGATGTACCGTGTAAATTGCTTCTAACACAGTGTAATGCCATACGTCCATGACATAGTAATAGGAGCCAAGCATCAACAATATGGAGCTTACCGCGCTGACGCCTAAAAGGTAACGATAACGCCACATATATTCGCAGACGGGTTCATATCGTTCAGCACATACGGCACCTAAAAGGAAAATCCACACATAATGAATAACCCAATAGTTGAGTCGCATATCAAAAAGATATTTAAGAACTGGCTGATTGCTTAGATTTTCTGTTACCCAACGGCCAAGCATGTAAGACGAAACATAATCGATACCAACTTGGATGACAAATAGTAACACCAACCAAAATACAGGCCGTTTTAAGATGACTTTCACCATGGCCCGCCATAATGGCATCATCACGTAGAACCATAGCAAAATAACCATAAAATATAGATGATACATAGAGGTACCAAAGAGTAGATTTATCGCCAACGGCCCTGGATGTAAATTGCCAAGGTTATGAGCTGTCATCCCTGTATATAGCAAGTAAAAGATGGACCACGTAATATATGGAAATAGCACCACCTGAATGCGGCGGTGCATAAATTCCTTATATGAGAATGGTCCCTCTACCGAGGTATGATAAAACAAGCCAAATGCAGAGAGGAAGAAAAACGCAGGCACTCCAAAGCGAGAGAGAATTTCTAACACGCTGATGAGTTCTAAATTTACAAAAGGATTTTGCAATGCGTAAGATCCTACATGAATGCCGATAACACCGAGCATACAGAGGCCTCGCATATAAGTAATTTCCGGTAAAAACGCTTTTTTCATAGCCATTGCCTATTCACTATTGACCAGGTGCCACTGCAGGTGTCGGTACCACACGTGGACCTTGAGACTCTGTAGCTGGTTGTTTAACTACCGGAGATGTAGATGTAGGGGGTTGAGGTGTTGCAGCTTTTTCAGGTTGTGCCGGTTGAGCTGGTACAGCCTGACCATTTGCTTTAGCAGCCGCTTCTGCCTTAGCCTTAGCTTCTGCTTCAGCCTTAGCTTTTGCTTCAGCTTCTCGTTTCAAGCGTAATTCTTTTTCAAGTGGTACCACTGGTTTGTCATAAACAGTGATATCCGTTTCAAATAGACGTCCCCATGGGAATGTAGCTTTTACTGTACGAGGATTGATTTTAAGGTATTTTTCAGCGAAATCTTGAATGCGTTCACCTAAATAACTTTCAAGACGTTCATTTAATTCACCAGAGTAACGAACATTGTCTGTTCTGATAGAATCTTGCATACGATAAATATCTTTGCGGATATTTGCTTGATATGCCCAGTTATCCAAATATTGTTGCGTCAACATATCACGATGACCTTCTGGACTCATAGATTTAAGCAATAATCCTTGAGCAATAGCGTAACCTACTGTGTTACTTGCTGTATTCCAACCATTATACGCACCGATTTTGTACAACAAATCTCGTTTATACATAGCGGATACCAATGTATTATCTGCGCCATTATTGAAAGCAATATCTGCAACGCTTACGTTCACACCAGAGTCAACAGCTTGTTGAATGCGATCTACGAAAGCATTTGTAGAGTTAGAGATCATTGGGAAGTTTTCGAAGTTTTCAGACTCGCCTGTACTCGTAGTAAGAGGTGTATTAACAGCCAATAATACAGTTGGTTTACCTTGTGTCACCATCGTGCCACCTACAGCCTCAACGTGTTGAGCAATTGTTTTATCAATCGTTTGATCTTCGTAACCTGGTAATGTTTTACCTCCGCCACCGAGTGGATAAATTACGGAGAATGTAGGTTTTTCTGTGCTCACATCGGTACGGGAACGCGCCATCAATAAGAGACCAAGTTGGTCAGCACCAGGGAAGCTACCGTATTTTTCAACAGAAATATCCTTGGAATATTTGTTAAGGTAACGACCTTCTAGAGCGGATTGAGATAATTGAGATGTATCATCATGACCTAATGCAAAGTAGTCGAATACACCACTGCGAGTTTCATCAATCAACTCTTTGTTGATTTTCATATTTTTTTGACGGCGGTCAAACCAGTCTTGCAAGTATTCCACAGGAACAGAGGCTTGTAGGCTCATCAATTTTTGAGTTTCTTCTTGCGTTAAAGAGCCAGAATCTAATTTATCTTGTAATGCAGCGATTTGGAAGATAGTTGGGCCATATTCCGCATAGTAGGCCGGTTCAGTACCACCACCACTCGCGCGTGGGGAACGCATTACGGTACCAAATCCATAGATGCGTACATTTTTATTACGCGCTTTTAAACCTTCAATACGTTTCAAGCGATTTTGCAATGTGCTAAGAGGAATATTATGTTTACGAGAATCTACAAGACCTCCATAAATAAGAGTATCTGTACTTAATACCATAACATCAGCACGACCTGCATTTTGCTCTACCCAAGCCATAATTTGATCAGCTTGACCTTGGTACGTCTTACCAGAAATCAAGTGTTGAGGTGGTGTCAACACAGTCATACCCGCCTCACGAGCTGTATCAACTGTATATTGCAAACTTACAGGACGATCATCTTGAGGTACATATAATACGGTTTCTGCATCAATTTTGATGGATGTACCTGTAGCAATGGCTGTAACCATTAATGCTACTTTCAACCATTTATTTGTCATAAAGCAAATCTCCTTCTGTGTACACGAGTACTCTCGACTCGAAAATTAACTCTTATATAATACTCTTTTTTTCTGACACTTTTATGAAATACTTAATAGTATAATTATATCATTTACCTGTTATTTCTCAAATGCAGTGCCTTTAGCTTTAGCGCACTTTGGGTAAGCTCCAATTATATTTAATAGCTAGTAAACGGATAACTAGTACAACGGTAAACGCACCATATACAGCCTCTCCAACCCAGTTAGAAATAACCATTAAGTAATAAACGATGCCCCCAATAACACTAGGTAGAGCATACACATCTTCTTTTAAAACAGACGGAATCCGTTGAGCCAGCATATCTCGGATAATACCACCACCAACAGCAGTAATAGTTCCTAATAAAACAATGAAAATTGGCAACTCAGGATATAGTTTAAATCCTGCAGATGCTCCAGTTACTGTAAAAGATGCCAACCCGACTGCATCGGCTAATAAATAGCTTGCTCGGCTACGAGGGCCCATAGCATGCTTGCGATAACGGCTGTTATAGATAATAAATACGATAATTGTTACGGAAATAACCACAGTTACATATACAATATTGCGTAACGAATTCGGCGGAAAATACCCCAAGAGAACATCACGTACAATTCCACCACCGATTGCCGTAGCCAGTGCCAATACAGCCATACCAAATATATCCATTCTCCGCGCCACCCCAACAAGTGCTCCGGAGATAGCAAAGGCAATAGTGCCAATCATATCAAATATATACCAAATAATATCCATAATACCCTCACACAATCTATTCGCATAACTTCGCACACTATGATAGACTTTATGTAAGATATTATACATTAAGAGGTATGAGAATGACAAAGAACATTACACCTATAGAGATTAAAAATATGGATGAGCGTAGCCGTGACGAGTATTTCATGGCGTTTGCTCTAGAGGAAGCTCGCAAGGCCTATAACCTAGGAGAAATTCCTATCGGCGCTATCTTAGTGCAAAACAATACAATCATTTCACGCCACCATAATCGCCGTGAATTAGATCACGATGCAACAGCTCATGCAGAAGTGCTCGTCATCCGCGAAGCATGCGATGTACTCAAGCGCTGGCGGTTGACTGGTTGTACCCTGTATGTTACGATAGAGCCGTGTCCGATGTGCGCTGGAGCCATCATCAACAGTCGTATTGACCGTGTTGTATATGGTGCAAGTGATTACAAAGGAGGCGCTGTAGAGTCTCTTTTCAATGTACTCTCTCACCCTGGTTTAAATCATGAACCCGAATTAGCATCGGGTGTCCTTGGTGATGAATGTAGTCAAATCATGAAAGACTTTTTTAAAGAGCGCCGTAAAACACGGAGGAGTACCCAAGAGGCTGAAGGGTCCGCACTCGAAATGCGGTAGGTCGGGCAACCGGCGCGGGGGTTCAAATCCCTCCTCCTCTGCCATATAAAATATATAAAGCGCTAACCATGGTTAGCGCTTTTTTGCGAAGGGACCACTACTATGAAAAAATATTACCCTTATCTCATTACGGTGAGTCATATGATTAACGACTCCTGTCAAAGTGTATTACCTGCCCTCTTGCCATTATTTATCTACACTTATGGACTTAGTTTAGAGCAGGCAGGCTTTCTCATATTAGCCAATACAGCATTATCTTCATTGTTACAGCCATTATTAGGTTATGTCTCTGACAAGATCAATCAGCCACGGCTAATCGCCTTAGGTGTTCTGCTCTCAGCTTGTAGCACAGGTGCCATGGGTTTTGTAACCTCTTATGAAAGCTTGCTTGTTTGTGCTACCTTAGCTGGTGTAGGCTCCTCTATCTTCCACCCTGAAGGAGCCAAAATTATGAATCGCCTCGGAGGCGGTAAAAAAGGTAAAGCCATGGGGACCTTCGCCATCGGCGGTAGCTCTGGTTTTGCCATCGGCCCACTCTTTGCAGGCTCTATTGCCTATACAGTAGGTCCTCATGGACTGGCAGCTTTCACCGTAGTAGGTCTTATTATCTCAACGGTTTTGTTCGTCCTCATGCCGCGCATAGTAACTCATGCACGAACTATCGACCAAGCGGTAGCTATGGAAAATCCTACACTGGTAACAAAATCGCTCAAAAATTACTGGAAATACTTTGGTATCTTATTCGTTATCATCCTAAGCCAATCGGTAAACTTCCGCGTTATCAATGCATTCATTCCTATCTTCTGGACTCGTGAACTCGGCACTAGCCCAGAGCAAGGTAGCTTTGCATTAACCATATTCTTTAGTATCGGCATCTTCATGACATATATTGGCGGTCTATTAGGCGACAAATATGGTCCCATCAAAATCATTAGACTATCCCTATTGATTTGGTTGCCAGCCATGTTCCTATTAACAGAAGTGCCAACCTTCTCCCCTGTTATCATGATGCCTATAGCCTATATGTTACTACTCATGATTGGCGCGGCTAAAGCTCTTAGCTACAGCCCAGTTATCGTACTAGGTCAAACCTACCTTGCTAAAAGCATCGGCTTTGCGTCCGGTATTACCCTCGGGGTGAGCCAAACTATCGGCGGTATCATCGCACCTGTAGTAGGTAACCTTGCGGATACCTATTCTTTACCTGCCGCTATGATGACACTCGTACCATTCCTAGTAGTAGGTCTTGGGGCTTCATTGATACTTAAAGATCCTAAAAAATTACAATAAACAAAAAAGAACCCTTCACGTGAACTGTACCCCAAAAATTGGACACAATTTTTGAAGGTACAGACCAACGAAGGGTTCTTTTTATATTCAGCTAACCACGTCACTTGCAGTTTAGTGTTTTAGCATTTCATTCAATATAACTACGTCCGTTTCTTTCATACCTTGTGCCACAGCACCAATACTGCGGATAGTTTCATCAACGGAGTATGCTACAAGGCCATCGCCTTTTTGGTAGTTTTTGTTAAGGCGAGCTTGTTTATATCCCATAAAGGCGCCATCAAGGGAAATTGCAATTTTACCTGCACAGGATGGTTTCGCACCATCACATACGATACCAGATAGACTTGCAAGACCATTTACAAGGGTATTCTCAATGATATCTTTACTATCACCTTTCAAAAAGGCTATGCCTGCTACGCTTACCACACCGGCAGATACAACGCCACAGTATGCAGACAATTTACCAATACCAGATTTAACGTAAAGAGTTAGCAAGTTAGCAAAGACGAGAGCGCGATACAATTCATCTTCACTTTTACCAAGTTCCTCGGCAGTCGTAATGATTGGTACAGACACGGTTAAACCTTGATTACCAGAGCCAGAGCAAATAACTACAGGCAATGGACATCCACTCATACGCGCATCAGAGCCGGCCGCGGCACGAGCCTTGCATTTTGTTTCAAGAGATGGATTTTCATCGTCCAATAATAATTGACCAATGTTAGCACCGTAATCATTGGACAGACCTTCCTTAGATATAGCAGTATTATACTCAACTTGTTGTTTTATTTGGGGAAGGATACCAGAAATATCACCGGTTAAGGCAAATTTATAAATGCTATCGAAAGTCATGGCATATTCTGTTTTAGCCGCTTTCTTGATTTCATTGACTGTTTCAGAGACAATCTCGCCATCTACTGATACATATGTTACATTCGTATGGTCATTTTCAATGCGAACAACCGCTGTATGTTCATCTGTTTCTGCAGTGATTTCTATATATAGATTATCTACGCCTTCAGCAAGTGAAACGGTACAGAAGTTAGCATCAAGCAATGTACCAAGCCATTTGCGATCTTCGTCTGTAGCAGATTCCAACACCTCAAGTTCACGCTCTGGATGACCTACAATAGCACCCAGTGTAGCGGCCGCCGTTAGTCCTTTTCGCCCCCCAGAATTTGGAATGACTACAGATTTTACATTTTTGATAATATTCGCGCTGCATCTTGCGTGAATATGGTTAGGAAACTCATCTAAAACAGAGACTGCCTTCGCAGCCGCATAAGCCAATGCAATTGGCTCAGTACAACCGAAGGCAGGACGCATCTCTGACTGTAACAAAGAAATATAATCCATCTTATACTTCCGCAATAATTTCCACTTCTACAATAACGCCTAATGGAAGGTCTTTTACTGCTACACATGAACGAGCTGGTTTAGAAGTGAAATATTTAGCATACACTTCATTAAATGCTTTGAAATCACCAATATCAGCTAAGAAGCAAGTTGTTTTAACAACCTTGGAAAAGTCTGTACCAGCTTCAGTCAATACGGCTTCAATATTTTTGCATACTTGTTCAGTTTGCTCTACAATGCCCCCTTCAACAACTGTACCAGTTGCAGGATTGAGTGGAATTTGACCAGAAGCAAATAATAAACCGCCAACCACTTTAGCTTGAGAGTAAGGGCCTACTGCTGCTGGTGCTTTGTCTGTAGAAATTGTTTTCATGATAAATCTCCTTTTATAAATAAATATAAATTAATATGACTATATTTAAGGCGAGAAACTCATGTTGATGCCTCAATATATATGACTTACCTCAATATATCACATATAAAATAAAAGTACGTATATAACCAATTATTTAATTGATTTGAATGCATTGTCAAATATTGGTTTGAAATAATCACGTTGTACATCAGTTGTTATACCTACATACAACACTGGTTTTCCTGGCTTCAACACAAATGCAGCATTTGCATAGAGTGGAGTTTGTACATTTCCATCTGCATATAACAAGCGAGAGCTTGCTGCATATGTTTGATATTTTGTACCAGCCACCGGATGTACTTGTTCTGCATTTTCTACGGTTAGAGTTTTAAGTGTTTTAGGCATAATCGTTGCTTTTTGGGGATCACGACTAGATACATTAATAGGTCCATTTAAAGGAACTACCGTTGTGCTAGTGGGAATCTGTTTATTTATTGTTCCTAATAGAAGTTGCTCTGTTACAGGATCAATTTGACCTTTATCAATAGCGGCCATTGCCGCTATAAACATAGGGTCATTAGCCTTTTCTTTAGCCACTTGTTGCGCTATTTGTTTAACATCTACAGCCACTACGAATGCATCTTTTTGACCAGTTTTATCTGCCCCTTGCAATTGGTATATATCAAAATTAGTACCAAAGTTTTGGAAAAATTCCTTTGCCATCATATTCGACATCGTAGATTTTGAAGGTTCTTCATTTAATTGTTTTTCTACAAAATCACGTGTATTTGTTTTGGATGCAGAAACAACAGTTACATTGTTAGGCACTATCATGGATCCTGCAATTGTTTGTACATCCTTAGCAAAACCTACGCCAGATACAGTACCCATTAGGCAAGCTGCACAAGCCAATACTTTCAAAGATTTCATATTATTTTCCTCCCTTGAGAGATTGTGTTTGATACATATGATTCAACTCATTAGCCCAATAATCATGGCTAGAGTCATCAGACATTAAAAGCTGTAAAGATACACCTTTATCTGTAGGAACAGCATAACCAATTAAGGAATAGGTATTTCTAAAGCCATCATATTTTAGACTACCGCGTAAATCGCCTGTCACAGCTGTACCATAGCGTGTTTGAACAGGTTTATAGGCCACATGCGTTGCATCTAGGCTTACTTGTTTTGCCATAAAGTCTACATAAGAACGGACCTCTTCTATACTTTTAGGAGATGATTTCTTATCTGTGGCAAGCATTTTATCAAAGACACCTATAATTTGAGAAGGTAACTTATCATTTATCGTTTTTAGATCTTTAGATAATTTAGCACCTTCAATAGTATTGCTCTTCAGGCCTTGTAATTGTTGTTGGGCCGTCTCTTTGGAGTAAGATTCTACATATTTAGAGATAGAATGCTTTAATGCAGCTTTTTCCGCATCTGACCCCTTCTCTAAAATAGTCTTATTCATACCTATAACTTGATCAATTGCATTTTTAGAATAGTTAATAACAATTAAACCACCTATATGATGTCCTTGTTTATCAGTACCTTGCAGTTGATAGAAGGAGTAACCATCAAGAAAATCCCCCTTCACTGGTTCAACAGCTACACCAGTCTGTACTTTCACAACATTATTAATAGTATCAACAGCAGATTTATTTGCTACTTTGAGAAATTTATCTTGTTCTTGATTACGCAATCTTGCATCAGTAGAAATATGCACAACTTCTACAGCTTTCACAGTTGGGGAAGTTGTGCCGTACATACCATAACCTAAATCTACCGTATCAGCACATGCCACTGCCCCCATACCCACAGTTAAACAGGTGGCACAAGCCAATGTCATCAACTTTTTATTGAGAGTTCTCATAAGACACCTCACCTTTTTAACAATACACTATATATAGATTGTTAGATAATCTATGCAGTATATATTAAGAGTTTAAAGGAGAATCTATACTGCATATATTAATTATTATACTATATCGACATATATAACTGTATAGTATAATTTACAAGCTTACCTTTCTGCTATACAATACATAAATAGACATGTAAAGATGATATATGTATGAGAAATGGAAAGGAGTGCACACTCGGTGTGCTTTTAACATGATACAAGAATTAATTCCTCTCACTAGGCCTCGCACATTAGCTGCTGCATTGGGGCCTACCATTTTAGGTGCCGCCTTTAGTTATTATGCATTTGGTGCTGCTCAGGGTACAGGTCTTGCCATTTTCCATACAATGCTCATATTTTTAGCTGTTGTAACAGCCCAAATTGTAGCTAATTTATGGAATGAATATAAAGACTTTAAATCTGGACTCGATGCTGGTCAAAAGGTAGGTAATGCTGGTTCTATCACACGTGGCGTTATAACACCAGAGCTCATTATAACGATGATTAAAGTACTCATGTTTGTACCCATTATTATTGGTCTTTATTTATCTGCTACTATAACTTGGTACTACATCCCGGTAGGCTTCCTATGTATTCTAATTAGTTTCCTTTACTCTGGCGGTCCAAAACCAATTTCTCGAACACCATTTGGAGAAATTTCCTCTGGTATCGCCATGGGTTTTGCTATCGTACTCATTACAGGCTATGCTTGGACACGAGAATTATCCTTAGCCCTGTTAATTCCTGCAATTTCATCTACATTGCTAGTTGGTTCCATCATGTTGACGAATAATATCCGAGATATTCGTAATGATGAAAGCCATGGACGTCACACGTTGCCAATCGTGCTTGGTCGTGAAAGAGCACTCAGCTTAATGAGTATCTCATATATTTTCAATTTTATTTGGATCATTGCTTGGATTATAGTAGGCCATATGACATGGTTCGCCTTATTAGCATTCCTTGCAGCACCACTAGCTTTCAAAACAATTCATACATTATCTACCAATACAGATGAGTTCCAACTAGATAAGGCTATGGGTACTACCGCTGGGGCAGCTATGATTTATCAACTAATGTGGGCGATTGGACTTATCATGGGCAAATTATTTTAAAAATGAACATACTTATATTATAGGTTCTCCATAGTTTTTAGTTATGGAGAACCTATAATAATTCCTTCTTGATAGATAGGAAATTATTTAGTACTATAGATTTAATGTTTTATATGTAATTATTGTATAAGGAGTGTGTCTAATGAGAAAATTTTTAGCATTGGCAGCTACTGTAATCCTTGGCGGCGCTTTATTAATCGCAGGCTGTGGTAACGACAACAAACAAGCTGCTAGCGATGGCAAACAAGTATTAAAAATTGGGGCAACAGCAGTACCTCACGCAGAAATTTTGGAACAAGTTAAACCAATCTTAGCAAAAGATGGTATCGAATTAAAAATCACTGAATTTACTGATTACAACACACCTAACTTGGCTTTAGGGGACAAAGAAATTGATGCCAACTTCTTCCAACACGTACCTTACATGGAGGAATTCGCAAAAGCTCACAAACTTGACTTAGTATCTGCCGGTGGTGTTCATCTTGAGCCAATGGGTTTATACTCCCGTAAAATCAAAGATTTGAAAGATCTTCCAAAAGGCGCTAAAATCGCTATTCCTAATGACCCTACAAACGGTGGCCGTGCATTATTGTTATTACAAAAACAAGGTCTAATTACATTAAAAGACTCTACAAACATCTTATCTACAGTGCAAGATATTACTGCGAACCCTAACGAATATCAATTCGTAGAATTAGAAGCAGCACAAGTACCTCGTTCCCTTGACGATGTAGCCTTAGCCGCTATCAACACTAACTTTGCATTAAACGCAGGTCTTAACCCTGGCAAAGATGCATTGGCAATTGAAAATAACGATTCCCCTTACGTAAATATCGTAACTGTACTTAAAGGCAATGAAAATGACCCTCGCATCAAAAAATTGATGGCTGCACTTCATAGTCCTGAAATTATCAAATTCATCCAAGAAAAATACCAAGGTGCTATTGTTCCTGCATTCTAAGGTATACCAAAAAGAGACCACATCAACGTGGTCTCTTTTTTATATGTTATCGGCCCCAAATCTAAAAGGTAATAAACCTTCTAATTCAACAACTGTATAGTCCCCTCTTAAATTCGCCATTATAATACGAGGTATTTCAAATTCAGAAATCACCTGACGACAAGCACCACATGGTGCACAAGGCCCTTCCGTATCAGCAACTACGGCAAGGGCTTTAAATTTTGTTTGCCCTTCCGACACAGCCTTAAATATAGCAGTTCTCTCCGCACAATTAGTTAATCCATAAGAAGCGTTTTCTATATTACACCCTTCATAGATGGTTCCATCTTCGCAAAGAAGGGCTGCGCCCACACCAAAATGTGAATAAGGACTATAGGTTTTGTCGCGAGCCACAATAGCACGATTGATGAGCTTTTGAATATCCTTTTCTTTCATATTGCACTCCTCACTCTACAACATCTAGTATAGTATCCACTACTTTAGGTGCAGTATTACCAATAGTAATCGCCGCTAAATAGGTCTGGGCCGCATTAGTGAATAAGCTTTCATCAGAAGCATATAGTGTAGCTATCCTTTCACCCATTCTGACAGCGTCCCCAGTTTTTTTGTGCATTACAATACCTGCACTATAATCGATGGGGCCATCTTTAACGGTCCGACCAGCTCCAAGCATAACGGATGCAATCCCGCATTGTTCTGTATTCATATGGGTAATATAACCGTCTTGAGGCGCTATCACATCATAGGTAAACTGGCCGATTGTCAATATACTTTCATCATCGATAACGCGGCTATCTCCTCCTTGAGCATCAACCATTAAACGTAATCGTTCTAGGGCTACGCCAGAATCTAATGCTTGTTGCACACGATTAAGAGCAGTTTCATAATCACACATATGACTCAATACGAGCATATGAGCAGCCATGATAATACATTCATGCGTTAAATCCTCTGGACCATGACCTTTCAACGTATCAATAACCTCGCGAATCTCCAAAGCATTTCCAATAGCATGGCCTAGCGGTCGATCCATATCCGTCAAAATAGCCTTAACTGAACGACCATTTTCCTTTCCAATATCTACCATTGCTTTAGCCAATTCACTAGCATCCTCTATGTTTTTCATAAAGGCACCACTGCCAACCTTTACATCTAACAAAATTGCTTGAGCACCAGAAGCCAATTTTTTGCTCATAACAGAGGATGCAATAAGAGGGATACTATCAACAGTTCCCGTCACATCGCGCAAAGCATATAGCTTTTTATCAGCAGGTGCAAGCCCTTCCGACTGACCAATAACAGCAAGACCAATTTTATTAACTTGATTGATAAAAGCATCTTGCTCTAAAGATACCTTTAAATTTGGAATAGATTCCATCTTATCAATAGTGCCACCTGTATGACCAAGTCCACGTCCAGACATCTTAGCCACCTTGCCTCCACAAGCGGCTACGAGAGGCGCAATAATAAGTGTGGTCTTATCTCCTACGCCACCTGTACTATGTTTATCTACGGTGATCCCATCAATATTCGATAAGTCTACCATATTACCTGATTGAGCCATAGCCAAGGTCAAAGTTCCTAGTTCGCGAGCATTCATACCATTAAAAACTATGGTCATCAAGAGCGCACTCACTTGGTAATCAGGGATTTCCCCCTTTACATAGCCATCTATGACAAAGCGGATTTCTTTATCTGATAACGGCAAGTCCGCCCTTTTCTTCAGAATAATATCATACATACGCATAGTTACACCGCCATTCTAAGAAACCACCTAAGCATAGCCTAGGTGGTTTTCTATTATACTTCTTCGTTCAAGTGATTCTTTAATAACTCTACAGCTGCACTGGCTCCAATTCGGCTACAACCTTCTGCAATATAGGCTTTCATATCCGTAATAGAGCGAATACCCCCTGCGGCCTTAATCTGTACATTAGGACCAATATGCTTTTTAAAGAGTCTAATATCTTCAAGGCTTGCACCGCCGCTACCAAATCCAGTAGATGTTTTAATATAGTCTGCGCCACCATTTGTAATACATTTGCAAAGCGCTACCTTTTCAGAATCTGTAAGATAACAAGTTTCAATGATAACTTTTAAAATCTTATCACCACAAGCCTTCTTAAGCGCCTCAATTTCGCTAGTTACCGCTTCAAAATCACCTTGCTTTACATCTCCAAGATTAATAACCATATCAATTTCAGAAGCGCCCTCTTCAATAGCCTGTTTCGTTTCGGCCACCTTTACCTCTGTTGTTTCATATCCTAAAGGGAACCCGATAACGGTACATATGTTAAGTTCTGGATATGCTTCATGGGCGGATGCTACAAAATCTGGAGGAATACAAACAGATGCAGTTTTATACCTTAAACCATCCTCACAAACTTCTTTAATATCATCCCATGTGGCTATAGGACGCAATAATGTATGATCTACATAAGCTAATAATTCTTTCCCCAACATAGTACCTCTCCTTACTAAAAGAACGACATTTGTTCTGGTTCTGGCTCTTTATGTAATGCATCTTGAGCAGAGCGATTTTTATCATCAATGAATGGTTCTAATGGTACGCCTGTAATCTTTAATAAATCTGGTAAACTATTAACGCCTTTTAACTTAGCAGCTTCTAATACAACCTTTGCACAAGTCTCTGCATCATCCAGTGCATAGTGATGTTTAAACTCAACTCCAATGTATGCGGCCATTGTATTCAACTTATGATTAACTAAATCAGGCCATACCGCACGTGAAAGTTTAACTGTACATGCATAATCTAGTTCTGGCCAAGGGATTTTATAATAATCTAAAGTAGCACGCAATACGTTCATATCAAATTTCGCATTGTGAGCCACCATAATATTCCCTTTTAAATGGTTTTCATAAATGGCATTCCACAACTGATCAAAGGTCTTTTCATGAAGAACATCCTTCGGTTGGATACCATGAATTTCAATACATTCATCATCAAAACTCATAAACGGAGGCTTGATGAGGCTATATGCCTTTTTGGTAATTTGTCCGTCCTTTACGGTAATAACCGCCAAGGAGCACGCACTATTTTTAAATTTATTTGCTGTTTCAAAGTCTAATGCAACAAAATCTAACATAGGACTCCTTTCAAAATCTATATATAAGAATTATATTCATTTACTCTACTTATTATAGCATGAAATAGACTATAATCTACTGTTCAAAGGTGACCAATAATCACCTCATTCACACCAATTCTAATTGACAGATAGGCCCTCAGTATGTGAAAATTATTTAGATATGTATGTAGTATGGAGGTTGCAACATGGCAGATGACAGATTAATCGTTGCCCTTGACGTATCCACGATGGATGCAGTGAAAGAAATCGTATTATCCCTCGGTGATTCGGTTAGCTTTTACAAGGTCGGCATGGAGCTATTCTACGCCGAAGGAGCAAAAACAATTCGTTTTTTACAGGAGCAAAACAAACAAGTATTTCTTGATTTGAAATTGCACGACATTCCAAATACCGTAGCCCATGGCGTAGCTTCCTTAACACGTCTCGGCGCTAGTTTAATTACTTTACATGGTCAAGGTGGTCCTGTCATGATGAAAGCTGCTGTTGAGGCGGCTCGTGAGAGTGGCAAAGAACTAGGCGTAGAACGCCCAAAATTATTAGCCATCACCGCATTAACTAGCTTTGACGATGAATCTTGGACTGCTATTGGTGGTCAGCTACCAATTTCCGACCAAGTCATTCGCCTTGCAAAACTCGCTAAAGACTGTGGTATGGATGGTGTTGTATGTTCCGCATTAGAAGCTAAAATGATTCGTGAAGCATGTGGCGATGACTTCCTCATCGTTACCCCTGGTATTCGCCCTTCCTTTGCAACAACAGACGACCAAAAACGGGTTGCTACACCAGCTAGTGCATTACAAGATGGAGCATCTCGCCTTGTTATCGGTCGACCTATTACACAAGCCGAAAGCCCTCGTGAAGCAGTTCGTTTAATTATTGAAGAAATGGAGAAAGTATCCAAATGATGACAGAACAAGAAGTAAAACAATTACTGATCGACACTCAAGCTATTTTAGAAGGTCACTTCCTTTTGACATCTGGTCTCCATAGTCCAATGTACGTTGAAAAATTTAATGTATTACAACATCCAAAATATACAGAAAAACTTTGTAAAGAATTAGCTGAACGCTTCCGCGATCAAAATGTGGAACTTGTTATTGGACCTATGACCGGCGGCATCTTACTTGCTCACGAAGTAGGTAAAGCGCTTGGCACCCGTGCTATCTTCACAGAACGCGAAAAAGGCGTTATGACATTACGTCGTGGTTTTAAAATCGAGCCAGGCACAAGAGTACTTATCGTTGAAGATATCGTAACTACTGGTGGTTCTGTACAAGAAGTAGTAAATGTGGTAAACCAATCCGGTGGTGAAATCGTAGGTGTAGGCCTTCTTGTTAACCGTTCTGGGGGTAAAGCAGAATTCGGTGTACCTCACGAAAAGGTACAAGCATTACTTAACCTTGAAGTTCCAACTTATAAACCTGAAGAATGCCCTCTTTGCAAAGACGGTGTAGCTATGACAGAACGCGGTTCTAAACACATCAAATAATTTTTTAACGACCTATATGCATGCATAGGTCGTTTTTCATTAAGAAGTTAATAAAATATTCCCAGCCCATCAAGTACTATCTAATATTTATAAATAGATACAAAAAGAGCTCCTTCGCTAAGGAGCTCTTTTTGTTTGTGTGTAGTTATTGTGTGTAAGAGAGAGATTCTGATACGAATGTATCACATAGAGTGTGTGACTCTATGGTGGCCATGAATGCACTTTCATGACCACGTTCTCTATATCTTATGAGAGAAATGGACTCATAAAGTATCGTTAGTTTTGTGTAGTTTGTGGTGCACCTTGATCAGTTTGTTGTTGTGGTGCATTGCCATTAGGTTGTTGAGGTGGTTGGCCTTGCATAGGCATTTGACCTTGCGGAGGCATTTGACCATTTGAGTGCATATGCTGACCATTATTTGGTCCCATACCATCTTGAGGCATCATTTGATTTTGACCATTTTGGTGCATATGTTGACCATTATTTGGCCCCATACCATCTTGAGGCATCATATGATTATTTCCATCCATCATATGTTTATCCATATACTGATTAGGACCATCATGTCTATGTGGTTTTCTAAACTGTTGTTCATTTGTTTTCATCCATTCACCAAAATTAGGTAAATCATTAACGGCAAAAGATGTACATGCCCCAACAGCACAAATTACGGTTAAAATCGCTGTTATTATAATTCGTCTCATAAATCCCCCTTAGTCCACATTGCGGAAGTAACGTTCACGCACACCACGAAGCTCTGTACCAACAAAGACGCATGTAAGTCCACCAAATAAACCTACACCACCAAGTGCCACTAAAGTTACAATGGACAATACTGGAAATGCAGTAACATTCTCAAATGGTTGCCATGAGCTACCTAGCAAGAACAAGATAGCCGGTGTAATAATGAATATAAGAGCACCTACAATATAGGATAAGGCACTTCCAATAGAGAGCAAAGTCTTAGATGCTTTTTTAGCCATCCCCGGTAATTGAGGTAAAAGACGCTCTTTATAATCATCAAATCGTGCATAAATTTCCTGCATATTAACGGATTTACTTTCACTACCATCTTGATTCATTGTGTCAGTTATAATACCTGCATCTACGTAGGATGCATATATCTCCTCTGGAGTCCCTAAGGATTTAATGATCTCACTATCGGTAAGCCCTTTTTCATAACCTACCGCAAAATGCTCTTCATAAACCTCTATAATACTCTCCACATCTGCAACACGCGCTTTTTTAAATATATTACGCAATGCATCCAAAAAGCTATTTTTGTTCATTATTATCGACTCCTTTCAACAGCATATTGATAACACCAGAAAAATCATCCCATTCTTGACGCATCTTGTTATATGCTGCACGGCCTTCGTTCGTGATATGATAGTATTTCCGTGATGGGCCTGTAGAAGACTCCTTTAAATACGTTTCAACATACTTTTCTTTTTTCAGTCTGTTAAACAATGGATATATCGTTCCTTCAGATATTTCAATATATTCCGAAATGGTGCTTACGATTTCGTATCCGTAGCGATCATTTTGTGTTAATAATGCTAGCACCAGCATGTCCATAACACCTTTTTTTAATTGAACTTGCATAGTTCCTCCCTTTTAGGCTGTGCTTGCCTGCCAATGTGAAAGCTCTCTTACGGTCACTATCATGTACTGACAAATACATAATAACATAAGGTACCTTGGAACACAAGGTACCTTGTAAAAAAATATTAGAACTTAATATATTTTTTCCTATTTCTAATCTATAAACACAGTTAATTTCTGCATTTATAGGAAAAATTTTTTCAAAAAAATTTTCTTATTTATGGTATTTTTTATACAAAATCTATTAAAGCACCCTATTATAACTAAAAATCCTCATCTAAAAGATGAGGATTTTCTAACACTACAAAAGAAATTAGTGCATTATTGGAATACTTAATTAAGTTTTATTTACTAGATTCTAATTTGAAGACGCTTCCCCTAATTTAAGCTGTGTACTCTTCATTTTGCCGTTATGAGTATAGGATACCAAAATTGTATCTCCCGGGCTCTTAGCATCAATTTGTTCTTTTAATTCAAGTAATGTAGTAATATCTTTACCATCAATTTGTGCAATCGTATCCCCTTCTACGAGACCAGCTTGTGCAGCAGGACCATTAGGATCAAGTTGAACAACAAGAAGTCCATCACCTTCATAGGTTACATTATTGCGCGCTGCAGTTTGACGGTCTACAGCCCACACACCAATATAAGGGCGAATGACCTTACCATTTTTAATAATAGAATCAACAATTGTCATCGCAGAATTAATTGGAATAGCAAAGCCCATACCTTCAATTCCCTCTTTAGAGATTTTAGAGCTGTTAATACCAATTAACTCGCCATCTGCATTAATAAGTGCACCACCTGAGTTACCTGGATTAATGGCTGCATCAGTTTGAATCAATGGGAATCGTTGACCTTGATCATCAATTGTACGTGCTAAGGCACTAATAACACCAGAAGTAACTGAACCTTTAAACTCAAGGCCTAAAGGATTGCCAATAGCAATAGCTGGCTCCCCTACTTGCAAGGAGTCAGAGTCACCAATTTTGATAGGTTTAATATCTTTTGGAGGTTTAATTTTTACAACTGCTAAGTCCGTCTGTGAATCTGAACCTATAACAGTCCCCGTCACCGTACTGCCATCAGACAATGATACTGTAACCTCCCCATTTCTAGCCCCCGCTACCACATGTTTATTGGTTATAATATGTCCGTCATTATCGATAAGCACACCAGATCCGACACCTTCTCCAGCATAGATAGTACGGTTAAAAATATCCTTTTGAAATACTTGTGTTGTAATCCCTACTACAGCTGGCCCAGATTCTTTAGCCGCTTGTACTACATAGGTATTACGCGTTTCAGTAATAGGCTTAGTCTGTTTAGTTTGTTCTCTCACGTTTGTTGGTTGCGTATTAACAGGGCTGCCAAAGAAATAGTATCCTCCGCCTACCCCAATACCCAAAGCAAGAATACACGCAATTACTGTTTTCTTATATTTTGAAAATGTCATGTAGATCTCCTTATATTCTTCTTAATATTCTTCTACATCACCCATAACGTCTTAATGATGATTATAAAAGGTAAAATAAGAACCAAATCATAAATCATATAATTATGATACTTTATAAATACGCCACGTCTCACACTAATTCAAATTATCTCAAAATTAATTTTATAAAATTGATTTTGATGAACCTATTATAGTACGCCTGCTTTTACAATGCAAGATATCAATTTATAACTTTTCTTATGAAAGTATAATTATTATAACCGTATATCCTCCACTAGATAAATACCTATAATTCTGAAAGAAGCTGTATAGAATGTATTCAAATATCTAAAATCTAAAAAACATAAAGGGCATTTACTAGCCGTCGCTAGCAAATGCCCTTTATGCATATAGTTTGAGAGTGTAAGGACTGTTGAGAGAGAGAGTATATGTGATCTAGATAAGCTTTAGAGAGAACTTATTAAGAGAGAGAAGTTAAAATATTACTTATCTAGAGTCATAGTCAGCCTTACTTAAATAAGTATACATGGAATATCTAAACTATCAAAGTAACTATATAAACAATTCTTAAACCTTTGATTATATCTCTATAATAAAATCTCTATAAAGTCATATCTAATCAACAGCCACGAACAACGTGAGTATAATGTGAATGCATATTCTCGATACTAAACGAATTTATACCCTACACCCCACACTGTAATAATATGCTTACTATCGGATGGATTATCCTCAATTTCTTCACGTAAACGATTAATATGAACCGCTACAGTTGCATAATCACCATAGGAGTCAAGTCCCCATACACGAGAATACAATTCTTCTTTGCTAAATACAATATCACGGTTACGCATCAAGAACTCCAACAATTGGAATTCTTTCTTTTTGAGATGAACCTCTTTTTCATTCACCCATACTTTCATCATCTTAGGATCGAGACGAATTTCACCGGATTGAATAGCATTAGTTTCCATTGCATCGCGTTCTGTTAAACGTTTATATTGCGCCAACATAGCTTTTATCTTCGCAATCAATACAGATGGAGAGAATGGCTTTTCAATATAATCATCAGCGCCTACGCCTAAGCCACGGATTTTGTCGATATCATCAAGACGCGCAGTTACCATAACGATTGGTACACGAACTTTGTCACGAATTTGACGACAAACTTCAAAGCCATCCATTTCTGGCAACATAACATCAAGGATAATAAGGTCTACAGGAGTATTTAATGCTGCTTCAATGCCATCTGTACCATTAGTCATAATCGTTACATCATAGCCCGCCACCATTAAATAATCACGCTCAATATTGGCAATATCCAAATCGTCTTCAATAATTAAGATATGTTCACTCATGATTCTTCTCCTTGCTTAGGAAACTCTAATATAATACGTAGACCATGTGGCCTTACATTTTCAATCATAACTCGGCCTTCAAAGATTTCCATAATTCGACGGATAATCGACAATCCTAGGCCACTACCTTCTTGAGGATTCGTACGAGACGAATCTACACGATAGAATGGGCGCATCAGACGCTCTAGAGATTCTGGCGGCACACCTGGTCCATCATCACTGATGACACAGTATACAAAATCATCATCACTCGTTACATCTATGACGCAGTGACCAATATCGGTCATTTTATATTTAGCACTATTGTTCAACACATTCTGCAAAACACGTTGTAACAATTGTGGGTTAGCATTGATAAAAGGTGTTTCCGTAGCTATACGGGCCTTAATCTCAAGTCCCTTCGATTGATACGGAGCTAAATGATCTTCTACAAAGTCACGTACAAACTGACCTAATTCAATTCGTTCAGATGGACGAGATTCTTTTTTATAGTTCAATGTTGTTATGAGGAATAGTTCCTCTAACATAGAATCTAAATCATTGGCCCGTTTCAAAATAATTCCCATGTATCTTTTTTGTTGCTCTTCCGTTGGTGCAATACCATCACGAACGCCTTCAGCATACGCTTTAATAGCCGTCAACGGAGTTCGTATATCATGGGATATACCAGCGAGTAACTCTTTTTGTTGCTCCTGTTCCATTTCAATCTGACGATTTGCCATTTCTAACGACTTTGTCATGTTCTTAACGTGAATCATGATAAATCGTGTAACAAATCGGTTAATAGCAAAAAATGTAACAATAAAGAGCAATATGGAAACTACGATAATATAGAAAGATACGGATTCCATTAAGCTATCACTACCATGAGTAGCACGCCTAATCGCAATATGGTATACATAGGAATGACGTCCATCGTACTTTCTTATTTCGTAAACGAAAGTATTATTGGATTGATATACGATGCCCTGTAATTCAGGGTTAACATCAATAAGACCAACAATGGCAGAAGCACTATAGATTTGTGGATTACCGTAGTTATACACCATACTTCCTTGATCAAGTACTTCAACATATACTTCCTTTGGATCAAGTAAGCTATAGCTAGGCTTAACCAAGCTATTAATTAGATCATTTTCTAACCCATAAAAGGTAATGGTTTCAGTTATTCGACTGACACTTTTAAACTGTTGTTCCTGCTCAATACGCAAATAGTAACCGGCATTGGCCAATATGCGCAAACCTGTAAAATATAGCAAAAATAAGATGATTGCTATTAAAATAGGTACAACAAACAGCACAACATTGGATATCCAAATTCGTATTTGTAAATTCACAGGATTACCTCAATATCATAAATAGTAGATACTCTCTATAGTTTACGCTATTTTTAATACTTAACGCAAGTAAAACACGCAAATATCCAACATATTTTTCACTATTCTTTCATACGTAGTTTATAATTGACCGATTATTCAAAGGTATCTCGACCCTTTTAATATCTAATACTTTTCGTAAAAATTATATTTTCACACGCACCCATGTATCTTATGGCGATATGAAAATTGGTAATATCTGATATTTCATAGTTCCTTAGTCTCCCCTTTTAATAGGAACTTGTCTATACTGTTTATAAAAAAGCTAAAATATAAAAAATGAAACAACTATTGAATCTCTTCATTTAATAAAACAAAATATATACTGAATTATACTATTTCTCTATGAGGATAGTTTAAATATGGTCAAAAAAAAGAGGATTCCTAAGAATCCTCTTTTAAAATTTGGATTAACGACGATTTGCATCGAAGAAGTTAATAGCAACTTCTGGGAACATAGCGTAAGTCAATACGTCTTCGTCAGTGATGCCATTGTAGCCTTTAGAAGCTAAATCTTGACGGTAACCTTCCAATTCAGGTTCGATAAGATCTGCTGGACGGCAAGTAATAGGTTGTTCATCACCAATGATAGTTTGACGAATTTCATCAGAAATTGTACCAGGTAATTGACCATATTTACCACGAACAAGATCTTTAACTTCGTTAGGAACCATTTTGTAACGGTCGCCCATCATAACGTTCATCATAGCCATTGTACCAACGATTTGGGATGTTGGAGTTACCAATGGAGGGTAACCCAAGTCTTCACGAACGCGTGGCATTTCATCCATAACGTCAAAGAAGCGATCGCCCATACCCATTTCGTTCAATTGGTTTTGAGTATTGGACAACATACCGCCAGGAATTTGGTAACGACGAACAGCAGGGATTACATCACTAGCTGGTTTCAAGTTGAATTCTTCAGCGATTTGTTGTTTTACTTTACGGAAGTGGTCAACTAATGGAATGTATTTATCAAGGTCAAGACCAAGATCCCATTCAGTACCTTTGAACATTTCAATCATAGTTTCAGTAGCTGGTTGGCTAGTTGCATGAGCAAATGGAGAGATAGCAGTATCGATGATATCTACGCCAGCTTTAGCAGCTTCCCAGTATGTAGTACTAGCAAGACCGCAAGTGAAATGGCTATGCAAATCGATTGGCAATTCGCCAAAACGTTTTTTGAAAGTAGAAACCAAATCATATGCATCAGCAGGTCCTAACAAACCGGACATATCTTTGATACAAAGGGAATCAGTACCCATTTCTACCAAAGTTTCAGCTACTTTCAAGAAGCTTTCAGTTGTGTGAACTGGAGAAATTGTGTATACCATAGCGGATTGAACGTGTGCACCAGCTTTTTTGGAGTACTTAATAGCAGCTTCCATATTGCGTGGGTCATTCAATGCGTCGAAAATACGGATACGGTCGATACCATTTTTTACAGCCGCATTACAGAATGCTTCTACTACGTCGTCGGAGTAGTGTTTATAGCCCAACAAATTTTGACCGCGAAGCAACATTTGCAATGGGGTATTTTTCAAATTAGCTTTCAATTTGCGAAGGCGTTCCCATGGATCTTCATTCAAGAAACGAAGACAGCTGTCATAAGTAGCGCCGCCCCAACATTCAAGAGCTTCATAACCAATATCATCTAAAAGGCCGAGCACTGGTTCCATTTGTTCGTAGCGCATACGTGTTGCCAAAATAGATTGATGACCGTCACGAAGAACGGTTTCGCAAATTCTTAATTTTTTAGCCATGTTAATCCTCCAAATCGAAATAGTCTGTGTATGTAACTTTATACACTCATTAAACAACTATCTCATACCTATTTTTTTACGATTTTTTCGATGTCTGCTCACACTAGCCAAACGCGCTAAAATCGTAATACATACTTATATTAGACTACTTATAAAATTCTTTGTCAACAACCACATTATGCTATTTACTCATAATCTCATGTATTCAAAGATGATTTTTTCGTGATGAATATCACAAAAAACTGCAGAGGAACTAGAGTTTAGCATGTATGTTTAATCAAATTAAATTTTCTGTAATTGCTCATTTTAATGAGAAACTAAAAATTATATCGTAATAATTTTTGGTTATTATTAAATACTTTTCAAAATATATCGGTATTTATAAATGTAGTAATTCGATAAACGTCGGTATGTTTATAAGCTCATCAATTTTATTAATAACTAAGCCGATATTTTTAAATGCATAAACATGCAAAAGAACCTGCCCATTTACGGACAGGTTCTGACCTAATCTTTAAAATTTGATAGTCTCCATTATACGGCTTACTTCTCAGGCTTAACCTTTTTAGGCGCAGTTTCAAGGACAATATTTTTACCTTCCCGTTTCACCTGAATAGAGAAAGCCCCTTCCCCTTCTTTAAAATACTCCATCTTGATATCAAGGAGCATTTTACCAATCATAGTCTCTACTTTTTCAGTTAAGAACTCACGGTAAAAAGCATCTTCTTTTTGCTTTGGACTTTGATGAACTACTGGTTTCTTAGCATCTCGCTCCATATTGAGCATAGTATCTTCGAAATTTTCTGTATCCTTAAAATTTTTCATCATATCCGCATCAGATAAACCTTTTTGAATTTTAAACTTTGCCATGTGTATCTCCTATCAGTTCAAAAATTGTTTTTTTTACGCGTACTGGATCAATACCAGACATACAATATTGATTAGGCTTAGGACAACGTCGTTTTCGGCAGCCCAAGCAATCTAATTCGTCATTTACGAGCACCTTAAAGGTCCCCGTCAGAGGGCCCCATAATTTAGGGTCCGTAGGGCCAAAGAGTGCTACTACAGGCTTATTTAAAGCTAATGCAATATGCAGAGCTCCCGTATCAGCAGTAACTACTACATCACAACTTTCAATTAAAGCCCCTAATTCTTGAAGTGTCGTTTTCCCTAACATATTCAGAACAATTTTATCAATACCCTCATCTGTCAAAGAGTCTAGCAAGGGTTTGTATTGAGCAGCCTCTTTAGGACCACCTAAGCAAACAAAATTCGCTCTATATTGAAGGGATTTAATGAGGGAGTACCATTTTTCCTGAGGCCACTCTTTCGTTGCCCAAGAGGTACCTAATACTAGTCCAACACGTAAAGGTGTATCTACTACTCCTCTATTTAAAGAAATATCTTTATTAATCGATTTCCATTGTTTTTCTGCCCAACTATGCAAATTTGATGGCACCTGAAAGTCCATGTGGTACAACGTATTAACATTAGATTCATTTAGTGAACAACTACTCTCAACACCGTCTTTAACAATGCTAAGCGATGTATCTAAATTTGTATGTTCAGTAACAGCCTTTGTTAACAACTGAGCTACCTCTACATAACGTTTAATCACGTGTTCCGAGCTAGGCTTCGTTTTATAGTTAGTAAACAGCCAATTCAACTCTTTTGTGCCACCAAGGCCAAGTCTAATGGGGGCTCCTGAAGCTAATAGTACTAGCCCTGTTATGAGTCGCCCTTGCACATCAACGGCTACATCAAATTTATAAGGCTCTAATTTGGCCTTAAGATCCCACCACATGCGCCACATTGTAGGAATATGTAGTTTTTTAGAATGTGCCTCATATATATCCCGTTCCCAGGGAATAATTTTATCTACATAGGGATTACCCTGTAAAAGCTCTGCCATACTAGGCGTTACAATCCAATGCAACTTAGCATCAGGATACTGTTCCTTAATCCACCGCGCAGCAGGTGTAGCATGCAAAACATCACCTATGTAACTAAGGCGTACAAATAATATATTCATAGATATCCTTAGGGTACATACTATTATAGGAATAAAGCCTTTATAATGAAAGAACATTATAAAGGCTTTTTCTTAAGATTTCTTTTTACTACCACTACTATTTAATGATTTAGAAGATGTAGTATCTTCTGTTACCTTAGTAGTTTCTTCACTACCATTCTTAATGATGTTTTTTACATCTGATAATGTCAACTCATTAAATGTAGTAGGGTGGTTGTATTTGTAAACTGGATTGAAGCCTACACCTAATTTACCAGTGTAAACAGTCAATGCATTATTGTCCTCATCAACACGGGCGATGTAGATGGTTTTGTCCATATCAACACCGATAAAGCGGAAACGCCCTTCAGGGTTGATAACACGCCATCCCCCTTCAATGCCGTTGAACATGAATACATCCCCAGTTCTCACATTATCGTAGAAGAAGTTATCTTCATCGTAGAATACACCGATATGACCGATATCAGTAGCTTGCATGTAAACGCGACGTGTATCGTAGTTAGCATCGGTACGATAAATGCGATATGTGTGTTCTTGAACTTTTACCTTCATATACACCACATTTGTCGCTTCAGAGTACGCAGCATCTACGATTTTACTGCCCCGAGGCAAGTCTTCAAGTTTTGTATCAACTTCGTGTTCGGGGTCATCCGCATTAAGACGAGCCATGACAACATCTCTTGAGTCATATAAACCCATGACAGCATAGTTACGGTCTGGCATCCAGTTGAAGTAACTAATCGAACGGCCCTTCAAATCGATATTTGTGGGCTTACTTTCATTAGCCTTGTAAATTTTTAGAGAGTTCTCTGTAACAACAGCCATAAATTGACGGTCATAGGATACATACTTAGTGCCTTCCTTCACATCAGGGAAGTTTTTCGTATCATCTTTTGATGCGCCTGCTACGTTAAATTCTGTAGTCGGTGCAAACATATATTGATCAAGGTATAGGTATACCCCACCTTGCAGAAGAATACCTACCGCAAAGGCGCTCAGTACACGCGTAAAAGGTTTCATCTGTCCTCCTATTTCACGATAAACGCCGTTGGGATCATGCGTTCCCCTAACAAATCGGCAGGTTTATTTACGACTTTACCATTTAGGTACAAAGTTGAACTAGAACCGCCATCTAAATTTGCTGCAATGTAGCAACCTTTTTCAAATAGAATATCTTGTACGTCACGCAAGGTAGCCCCAATAGAATACCCTGGTTGGCGACCATCGATTACGAGGAATAGAACTGTACCATCTTTCTTTTGACCGATAGCAGTACGAGGACCTACGCCCCAGCCACCATCACCTTCGGTAATCATCTTCTTACCATCAACGATAAGAGGTGGACCAAAGGTAATACCTTCCATGGCTTTCATATCACTGAGCTGAGTTTTATCATAGTTACCAGCGATAAGATTACCAGATTTAGAGAAACCTACAAAGTCTACGTCTTCATCAGGGCCTACATCCTTACCGATAACGTACTCACCATCATGCAAGATGAAACCATATGGCAAACGGCCTGTACCAGTACCATTAGGGTCGTGGAAACCACCGCCATTAATCGCTGCTACAGCATTATTCATTTTTGCAATATTACTTGTAGTATCGCCTTTTTCTTGAATATTAGCCGCTGTGCCTACTTGGATACGACGAGGATCTGGAATTTCTAAAATATAGCCTACATAACGAGCAGACTGGATTTTTTCAAGATTTAAAGTCTTATCTTCACGAGCATTAAACTTGAACAAATCTTGGCTTTTAACGACCCCTACAGTCCCCAAAATAGATTGTAACTCGTCTTCATTAAACAACCATGTAATGTAATGAGGATGGCGAGATTGTAAGATAGCACCAATTACAGCGCGCTTTACATTATTAAATGGTCCAAAGAGCACCACGAAGGGTGATGTGACAACGGTAAATAAGAACACCATAATGATGAACTTTACCCAATTCTTTTTGAACAATGTATTTCTCCTTATAAATCAGTGAAATGTTCGGTGCTAATGCGTTCTTCAAAATGCTTGATATCCACCGCATTGCCTACCCAAACACGCAAAATATTATATGGATTATCACCAGTATGAGCCCAGCCAGATTTCATAGCCATCCCCATTTTAATGCCAGCTTTCTTAGATGCTGAGTCGGTGAATTCATTTTTATCTCCATATGGATAGCAGAACCAAGGATTATCCTTAATGCCTACTTCTTTAGAAAGTGCCTCTTGGGCCTTTGTAATATTTTCAATTTGTTTTGCCTCTGACAATTGGCCCATTTCTATGTGTTGGAAACCATGGTTTGAAATAGTAATACCATTTTTGTGCATTTCACGCACTTGATCCCAAGTTAGACGCGTCCCAACATCGCCAGGATTAATAAATACAGTCGCCGGGAATCCATATTCTTTCATAATTGGATATACGATAGAATATGTATCTGCATAACCGTCATCAAAGGTTAACACAACAGGTTTTTCAGGCACCGCAGCACCATTTACAACATAATCATACAATTGATCCATCGTCAATGGATTATAGCCATTATCCTTGAGGAACTTCATTTGTTCTCTAAACAAATCCTCCCGAATAACTGCATCATTATCTTTGTCGTCGCCGACTTTATGATACATAAGAACAGGAATACCCGTTGGATGTACCATCTTAACTTCTTTTGCAGGCGGTACTGAACTAGTAGGTTCTGTTTTTTGTGAAAGCAATCCACAACCTGCCACAACCATTGCCAATACCAAAACTAACAGTGTTACCAACGGAATCCGTTTCATAGGTCCTCCTCTATTAGAACACAATTATATACAGAATATTATAACATTTCCATGAAGAATAGTAAAAATTAACGCTTTATTAGTACTTCATCAATCGATTTTCGAGGTCTAGGATACATAGTTTCATCTGGAATACCTATAGCAATGATTGCCTGTACATCGTGAGGAATATTTAAAAAGGCTTTACTTTCACTTTGCATAAAATACACATCATTCATCCACAGTGTACCTAACCCAATTGCTTTTGCCCCCAATAAAATATGTTCTATAAAAGCGCCAATAGCTTGTAGATCACTTTTCTCCCACACGCGAGTATAGTCAGGCAAGTGATCATAAGGATTAACTACAAAGAGTAAATCGCTAGCTGTTTGCATAGCCTTAAGGCTAATTTCTAAGCTGCCAAAATGTTCTTTTCGCTCTTTATATTGCTCTAACACCTGAAAGCCTAAATTCACAAAATGTTCTTTCTCCACTGCCGTCACATGAATAACCTGCCAGGGCTGACGATTTTTAGGCGATGGAGCTCGCATTCCGAGGGTTACCAAATTTTGAATTATGTCTTCTCCAACCGAAGAAGATTTTTTATACCGACGTACACTAGTTCGCGCATTTATAACATCTATTATTTCCATATTTTCACCAAAAGATCTAACATTATCTAAAGTAATAACCTATATCTCCATAAATAGTATGCAAACTATTATTATCAAAAGATTGTAAAAAATTAAACTAGCTTTATCGACTCTTATATTGTAATACACTCAATAATGCTTTAATATTCTAATTATAATACACATTACTAGAATTATATTCATCTAATAGATAAAGGATTCTCTATGAAAAAACGCTTAAGCCTTATACAAATGGACGTCCATGTAAACGAAGTGGAATACAATTATGCGCGCGTCCAAGAATTACTTTCACAAGCCCTATCAGAAAAGCCTGACATTATCGTCTTGCCCGAAACATGGAATACAGGATTTCATCCATCTAAGGATTTAATCAATATTTCTGACAGAAATGGAGAAAGAACAAAAGCTTTATTAAGTACATTCGCAAAAGAGCACAATGTAAACATTGTGGGCGGTTCTGTAGCTGTAGCAAAAGAGGATTTAGTATTTAATACCTCCTATGCTTACAACCGTGAAGGCACGCTCGTAGGGGAATATTCTAAAATGCACGGATTTAGCCCTGCTAAAGAGGACCAATACTTTGCTAGCGGTACGCATACCACTCATTTTGAATTGGATGGTATTCCTTGTAGTACAGTTATCTGTTACGACATTCGCTTCCCTGAGCTCGTAAGAATGGCTGCATTATCAAATACAGAGTTATTATTTGTACCTGCTCAATGGCCTACTATGCGTTTACGCCACTGGCAAGTACTAAACGAAGTACGTGCCATTGAAAACCAACTCTTCTTATGTGCTGTCAACGGCTGTGGTACAGTAGGTCGAGTTCAAAGCACTGGTCACTCCGCTGTATATGATCCATGGGGCACAAATCTACTCGAAATGGACACTAGGGAGGGCATCTCATCTGTAGATATCGACCTCACCGTAGTAGAGGATATTCGCAATAAAATCAATATTTTTAGAGATCGCAAACCTGAACTCTATAACCTATAACATAAAGGCACATTGTTTTGAACTACCATCTTAAACAATTCATTTATAGATGGTCTGCGCATAAAACAATGTGCCTTTTTATTGTATGGAATTCATATACATTAAAACTCAATAAGCTTCCACATATCCTCTGGAACCTGTTCTAGAGGTTTATTTTTTGCAATTGCTTCTTTTAGAATATCAATAGTATCCTGCACATCTTGTTTATCCTTTGTATTAGGATCATGAAGGATGACACGAATTAAAGAGTCTTCACCAAATTGTTTTAAATACTCTTTTTCCACTTGATTAAGTTCACGGCGTAAATATTTCATAGATAATAACCTCCCAATATATTTAATCTAATATATTAAGAAGTACTTGTCTATATTTCAAATATTTTCTATACGCATCTTCAGCTAATAATAAACAATTTAAAGTTGCAAATTAATATTTTTATCTCATAAATCATTTACATGAATTCTATAGAAATGGTAGTATTAACAATGCAATAGGATTTAGTTATTAAGAAAGAAAGGTAATAACTATGTTTTCATTTTTACAACCTAAAGAGGCAAAATCATTAGTTCCACAAAGCATGATTATGAATCTATATTATAAATATAGATTGCAATCATTAATTGGTATTTTTATAGGTTATGCTGCGTACTATATTGTTCGTAATAACTTTGCCTTATCAACACACTTTTTATCAGATATCCTCCATATGAGCAAAACAGAAATTGGTTTGCTATCTAGTGGTATGCTTATCGCTTATGGTTTAAGTAAAGGCTTTATGAGTAGTCTTGCGGACAAAGCAAGTCCTGCCAAGTTTATGGCTTTCGGTCTCATTTGCTGTGCAATTATCAATATCTTTATGAGCTTTGCCGATAGTCTCGCCTTCTTCTTAGTTTTAGTAGTACTAAATGGCTTTTTCCAAGGATTTGGTGTAGGACCATCCTTTATCACCTTAGCTAAATGGTACCCAAAACAGGAACGTGGCCGTTATGGAGCTATCTGGAATATTTCACACAATCTCGGTGGTGGTATCGTAGCACCAATCGTAGCCGCCGCATTATATTTCACTACTACAGATCACTGGCAATTAGGGAGTTATGGTGTACCAGCTCTTATTGCAGTTATCATAGCAATTGCCATTTCTTTCTTAATCAAAGAAAGCCCTGAACGTGAAGGCTTACCACCAACAAGTGAAATCATCGCCGACACAGCTCATAAGGCACACAGAAGTTCTGAAGCACCTCATATGAGCACAAGAGAAATCTTTGTAAAATACGTATTGAAAAATAAAAACGCTTGGTATGTATCATTAGTTGACACCTTCGTTTACATGATTCGCTTTGGTATGCTTACTTGGCTTCCAATTTATTTATTACAAGTAAAGGGTTTCTCCAAAGCAGAAATGTCTGTTGCCTTTTTATTCTTTGAATGGGCAGCTATTCCTTCTACTATTTTTGCTGGCTATATTTCCGATAAATTCTTTAAAGGTTATCGCATGCCACCTGCAATCATTGCTATAAGTATTATCTTCTTCTGTATATTTGGTTATTGGCAAAGCGAGTCTCTCTTATGGGTTACTTTCTTCGCTGCTATTGTAGGTTGTTTAATCTACATTCCTCAATTCTTAGCTTCAGTACAAACTATGGATATTGTACCACCATTTGCAGTAGGTTCTGCTGTTGGTCTTCGTGGATTCATGAGTTACATTGTTGGTGCAAACTTAGGTACAACACTATTTGGTGTTTTAGCAGATAAATTTGGTTGGAATGCAGGTTTCTATCTTTTATTGATAGCATGTGTTCTTTGTATTACATTCTGTGTATTGGCTCATTTTGGCGCCAAAGAATTAGATGCTAAAGAAGCTGAACTTGAACAACTTCAACCAGCTGAAGCTAATAACTAACCCCTAACAAATAAATCCTATAGTAAAAAGGTCGTAATATGTATTAATACATGTTACGACCTTTTATTTACCCCACGAAAGGGACTCCTATATAACCGATGTGTTTTCATCAACGCATAGTTCTGGAAATAATGAAAGCACAAACCACAATGATACCAAGGACTATACTCCCAGCTACTATATAAGGCCAGGTAAGTACATCCCGTACATCATTCAATATTTTTATATCAAAGATTGGCATATAAAGTAGTAAGTTCCCCAAAATCCAACCGATTGGTCCTATGAACTTTAGCTTCTTAATCGTATCCATTTTATCTAGAATAGACTCAGTTACCTCTGAGTCCTTTTCGACAGATACGTATTCTTTATTAATGTAAAAGCCTTTTGAATATTCCGTTTCAAAAGCCCACTCTTGAACAGAAAACGTAGCAGTACCATCAACATTTTCATACTCTTTATATTTAGCAGTATCAGTAGTACCTACGTCTACCTCACCCCAAGTGCCCGTTACCATCTCATAACCACTATCTACGAGTTTCATATCGGCTGGTAGTGCTTTTCCACACAACTTGGAAAACTGGTACGCATCGCGCCTCTTATCCCAACTGAGCCAAAACTCTGCATTATTCTTATGTTTAACTAACTTATACTCATACCCAATTTTTCCATGAGTATCAATGTAGCGTATTTTACCTAAAATCGTATATAGATCCCTTCGGATACGTAATGTCTCGCCATAATTAAAAACCATAATCTTCTCTCATATTGAAAACTATATATATAAATGTATATTACTAATTACTATGATTGTACACATAATATGAAAGTATGCCAATAAAGACTCTTATAGTTCAACATCAAGGAGCTCTCAAAATGATTTTTGATTTCATAATTTTTTCATTATATAATAAATATATTAAAGTCAATCTGGATATATGATAAAGAAGGTAGTAAAAATGTCTAAATTTATTTGTCCATACTGTAATAATGCTGTGGCCTTAACTGAAGAAACGTTTACAGAATACAAAATAACTCATAAAAATGCTTATATAGCAAAACAAGTTACACTTACTTTTCCAAATATTAACGAAAAACAATATTTAACAATCTATAATAATTACGTGAAACCAAGTTATTTAGATAACCTAGCAACTCCTATCATAACTATATTGGCTTATAAATGCCCTAATTGTGATAAAGAAACTTATAAATTAATAGCCAAAAATAACGATGGTAATTCTTCTAATACTATACCTATAATTCCAAATTCTTTGGCAAGAGACTATAGTAATGTAGTTCCCTCTCATATCCAAGAAGACTATAGCGAAGCATATGCTATATTACATCTTAGTCCTAAAGCTTCTGCTACCTTATCTAGACGTTGCATACAGAGCATGATCCGTGATTACTGGAAGGTTACAAAGAAAACACTATATCAAGAAATTGAGGCAATAAAACCTAATTTAAATACACTTCAGACTGAAGCTATAGATGTTTTACGAGAGATAGGAAATATTGGTGCCCATCCAAATAAAGATATTAACACCATCATCGACATTAATCCTGAAGATGCGGAAAAACTAATAAAGCTAATAGAGTATTTTATTAAAGAATGGTACATTGCAAAATATGAACAAACTAAGCTTTTAAAAGATGTAAAAAGCTTAGGTGAATCAAAAAAATCTAATCAATAAAATTGTGAGATTATTTCAACTTAGACTACAAATGGATAATTTTCATTTTCCATACCTACAAAACTACAAACAATTCTATAAATATACTAATATCTGTCCCCTTAGTGCACTTCAGACTTAATTTGCATATCTATCTTAAAAGGAGATTCTGTATCTCTTTATCATATACAATCTTCATTAAAACCTATCCTTTGTCATTTAGTTTTTTATAAATTTTTATAATTATAAAATCTATTTGATATAGTCAATTAAATAGGAGGATATTATAATGAACAAAATAATAAACAATCCTTTATTACCACAAAAAATTTCTTTTAACCTAAAAGGTGGACTAAACAGCGAATATCCTTTGGATTTACGCGCAACTGCATCATTTTTACTCTATTTCCAACATTTAATAGATAAAAGTTATTGTACTATTAATAATATCGATCGTATCCGACCAAACAAAAATAATGTATATAAGGTTGTTGTAAAAGACTTCACAGTTGGTTCTTTATCATCTGATTTGATGCTAATTGTTGAAGGTGCAAGACTTACCCTTCCTCTATTAGGGTTATCTACTCCTGAGTCAATCTGGACATACACTTGTTACGCATGTGAATTAGCTTCACGCTTCTTTAATGGTTTAAAATCTAACACGCAACCCAAAATAGAAATTAATGGAAATAATAACACGGTTATTTATACGGATAATACCGGAGCTAAAATAGAATACCCTCAAGAAACGTATGAGATTGCTAATAAATCTATCCCTACATATAGAAAACTTTCACAAACCATGGTAAATGGTTCATTCTCAGAATTTAAAGCACACAATGAGTCAAATAATGCTCCTCCAATATTTTTTAGCAGTGAATCTGCAGACCTTTATAATGAGCAAACAATGGTCGACGAAACACCAGAAATAATTCAATGCAATATAATTCGTTTTGACAAAGAAACCCGTACGGGAAAACTTAGACTATTAGATAATAACTGTGGAGATATTAATTCCGAATTACCCTTCCAAATCATTGGTAATCAAGATAGTTCTCCTTATATAGCAGCGATGAATAGAGATGAAATATCTATGAACTGTATACGAGAAATCTCATATGCTTCATTAAAACCCAAAATAACTCGTTTACAAATAATATCTTTGGTAACAACTGAGCACCTTTAATTGATTTTATAAAAACTTAATGTATTATAGTTAAATACTTAGTAAAAAGCATATACTATATAATACTTAGAAATCACCTTGCTTAAGTACAATGCGGCTTGAACACCTACATTATACTTAAGCAAGGTGATTTTTTGTATAACTTTCGTTGCCGCACCCGCATAGCGGGTGGTTTTATGATTCGCTACTACGTCGCGAACAAGTCTAAAGACAATAAAATAAGCCACCGCATCATATGCAGTGACTATTATAACCCTCATATAAAACGGGCAAATATTTATTATTTAAAGGGGCAAAAAAGGGGCAAATTATCGTTACAATGGGTTACGATTTGCTATTGTTCCTTTTCTAAATTGCTAGATAATTACTGCTTGTGTTACAATCTGTTAATCAGTAAATAGAAATGGTGCGGTTGGCGGGACTTGAACCCGCACGAGCGTTAGCTCACCACCCCCTCAAGATGGCGTGTCTGCCATTCCACCACAACCGCATGGAATACAAATGGTGCCTCAGGACAGAATCGAACTGTCGACACACGGATTTTCAGTCCGTTGCTCTACCAACTGAGCTACCGAGGCATGATTTTTTGTAAAAAAAAATGGCGACCCCGATCAGATTTGAACTGACGATCTTCGCCGTGACAGGGCGACATGTTAACCGCTACACCACGGGGCCGCGTATCAACTCGCGTTGACTACTTGTACATAATATCATGGATTTTAGAGCAATGCAACTATTTTTTTAAAAAATATTATTACAAATCTATGAAAATAATTGATTATATTTGATAATCGTTATTTTATAGCTTTTATAAAAGTATCTCTATATTATATTACAGGAATCCACCCTTTATCGTCATAATTCGTCAGTTTTCGTAATAGTACAATTTTCTCTCTAAGCTATAATAGGTATACCCTTTACTAGAAATCATCCTATTCTTTACTCAATATGCTACAATATGTATATATTCAGTATGAAAATGCCTCTATAGAAACATGAAAGGATTCGCTGTGAATAAGTTCAATTCAAAAGGTGTTATTATCGCTCTTATCATAGCTATTGTAGGAGCGATGGCCGCAGCATGGTATTTCTTATGGTATGTACCACATACACCAGCCTACACATTAAAAATCATTCACCAAGCAGTACAAGATAAAGATGCAGACGAAGCATTACGCCACATAGATATAAAATCCATTGTAAAAAACATTGTAGAACGAGAAGGCAATAAATATGTCGATACATCTACCCCACTTGGTAAAGCTACAATAGCAGCTACCAAAACATTTGGACCAGCTCTTATCGAAGACGTAATACGAACATATATCGAAGATCCTGACAGCTTTAAATCTGAATCACCTACCAATAATACCACTACAGCAAATGATGATAATAAGTCTATGGTAGATCGTCTTGTAGAAGGTCGCCTATTTAAGGAACATGATGTAGAGGTTAAAAACCTAAAGTCAGAAGATAATGGTGATAAGGCTACTGTGACTGTAACGATACAAAATAATAAAAAGAATATGACAAAAGATATAAAAGTTTTGATGCGTCATTTAGGAGATGGAACATGGGTAATTTACGATATTCCTGATATTGAAGACCTATATACTATCACTAGAAAATAAATATCTTTGTCTTTCCTAACATTTTAAATTGCAGATCTTAAAAAACGTAAAAAAGAGCTATGTCTTTTTTCTAGACGAGCCATTTACATTGTAAATCCAACAAAGGACAGTATCTACTGAAAAGTAGATACTGTCCTTTTATTATCCTATAATCTTAACAATCGTAAGTTCTCATGTAAGACGAAATTATACATAACTTAATTAGCAAATATAACTAAATCCTTTAAAAATGGGATTTTATCTATCAAAATCTACAATAGCCAAGGTTACAGTCACTTGTGAAATAAGGCGTTGTGCATCATCTATCATATCAAAGCGCCATACATGGGATGTTTTGCCTTTCACTAGTAATGTTCCTAAGGCTGTTAATGTTCCTTCGCATTTCACAGGACGCAAGTGATTCGCAGTTATAGACTGACCTACTCCAAATTTATGAGAGCCTACCAGCTCATTGCTCATCATACCTGCAATAATTTCTGCAAAAGCTAATGTAGCACCACCATTTAAATAGCCTTGCGGTTGTTTATGAAATTCATTTAAATTCATTTTTGCAATACATGTAGTATCGCTCGTCATACGAGGTACATCGATTTGTAAGGATTCAATTAGATTCATAGTGTTCGTTTCTCCATACAATAAGTTTCTAGCCGGTCATCAAAAACTGTTACACCTAGTCCATCACCATCAGGGACCTGCATAACACCCTCATTAAAGGTTAAATCTGGGAAAATAAGATCTTGTTCAAAATATCGATTTGAATCGGACAAATCCCCTGCCATATAGGAATCTCCTAATGCGGCTAACTGAACATGAAGCATTTTAGAAACCCCTGATTCTACCATGCTACCAATCCAATATGGAATATGACGTTCTCTACATAGATTAATAGCTGCTTTTGTTGGAATAAGCCCCCCCATGCGCCCTACTTTTATATTAAGCACATCAATCAAACCATATTCGATAGCATAGGACAAATCATCATATCCTAAAATGGACTCATCCAAACAAATTGGCGTATAGATTTTCCAATCACCATGATTAAGACGCTCCCACTTCCAATCTTTATAAGATTGAAGGTTTGCCATCGCAAAGGGCTCTTCAATACAAGCTAGACCTAAATCATCATACTGACGGACCTTATCTATTTCTTGATATGAATAGCTTCGATTTGCATCAGCCGCTAAGACCAAATCCGGATAATGTTTGCGAACTAAAGCTACGCGTTCATAACCATCTATAGGATTTACCTTTAATTTAATCCGCTTACAACCATTTACTACATGATGCGCTACAACATCAAGTAATTGGTCTATTGGCACATCACCGACGACGATACCACTTTCAATTGTCTCTTGTAAAGGTTGATCCATAATGTAGGAAACAGAATTTACACCTATCCGTTCACAATGAAGATGAATAAGCGCATTTTCTAGAGCCGCAATAGCCATAGGCATATTGTCTCGATTGCGCCAAAATTGTAATTGTCGTACATAGGTCATCAGTGATTTAGGCCGCATCAAGCGCAAATTAAAGATATAATCGTCTACCATAGCTTTCCAACAGGTTTCTACGGTCTCAAATGTATAGAATGGCTCTGTGAAAGCTACGCATTCCCCATATCCTACATACCCTTGTTGGTCTTCAATGCGAACAACGATAGTCTCTCTTTCTTTCACCTCGCCCTTGGCAGTCTTAAAATTGAACTTCAGTGGCAATTTAAGGCGATATGTAGTTATACTTTTAAAGTTTAAAATATTATTCATAGGCGCCTCAATTTTATAATTTCAATTCATTACGCAATATTTTGCCAGTTCCATTTCGAGGCAATGCGGTTAATACTTTTACATATTTCGGAATCTTATATTTTGCTAAAGAGTCTTTCATAAAGACTATAATATCCTCTGGTGGCAAACTTTTACCATCATGAAAGGCCACAAAGAGGGCTGGCACTTGTCCCCATTTAACATCGGACACAGGCACAACGGCACATTCCTTTACCAATGGCAACGTATAGACCAAATCCTCTAGTTCCTTAGGATAAATATTTTCACCCCCAGAAATGATGAGATCCTTACGACGATTCAAAATATAAACGAACCCCTCCTCATCGATGTAACCAATATCATCTGTATTAAAGTCTCCATCGATAGGTTTCTTGTTGATGTAACCAGTCATAACCATAGGGCCCGTCAAATGAATTTCGCCTACCCCATCTGTATCAGGATTATCGATACGAACCTGCATGCCAGGCAATGGCTTACCTACAGATTCTCGTTTATGAGGATACTCCAATACAGAGAAGGTCACGCTTTGACTAAAGGTTTCCGTCATGCCGTAGGTCTTATAGATAGGCAAAGATTTCTTTTCACAAGCTTCGATGAGAGCCATAGGAATGAATTCTCCACCGAGCAATATAACACGTAATACATGGTGCGTAATATGTGGCTCTAATTGAGTCAAAATAGTGGGCACTAAGGACATCATATTGATTTGCTCAGATTCTATAAGTTTGAGAACTTGAGCTTCATCATATTTAGGCAAAATAGTGACAGCCGTCCCGTTATAAAGAGACCTCATCAAGATAGATAAACCACTCACATGAAACAGAGGCAGTACCATTAGCCAATTATCCTGATCCGTTTTTCCTAGTACCTCTTGGGAAGCTTGTACATGAGCTTTAATCTGCCCCCATCGAAGCGGTACAGACTTAAATTGCCCCGTAGTAGCGCTCGTATTCATGATAGCAGCTATGTCTGTGTCTACAAAGACCCAATCAAAGGAGTCCTCGACCGCTAAATCCGATAGAATATCTTCTAGAGCTTCAAACTCATTTGTAACAATTGAATTAGAGGCCTTCGAATCAACGAAATGAGATAATTGATTACGTCGTTCTTTACTATGTAATACGGTGGTAACACCTAGTTGATCCAATTGGTTTTCTATTTCCTTTGGCTTAAGATGTACATTAAGTAAAAGTACCTCTTTATGAACTAGCATAGCAGCCAACACATACATTGCCATGGTCACAGAGTTATCAGACAAGATAGCCACACGAGATGCGTCTAAAGGCACTAAATTACGAGCTACATGGAGTACACCACGGTATATATCGTTATAGGTATATTCATTTATACATTTACGATTAGGGTAGTGCTGTGCACCATAACGTAACCACTCCATCATCTCACCTCGTATCTAAACCTAATCACTAATAAGTAATCACTAATTACCAATAAATAGTAAATAATAAGTAAAAACTAAAAAATAATAATTGAAATATGATAAATAAAGAGATATTACAAGAAAGGCGCCTCCTATAGAGGCGCACTTGTCGTTTTAACCGTTAATATAGTCCGTCATATAGGACTGTATCGACTCCCGATTAAGGGAATTTAGGGAATTGTTTGAAGTTAGGTTTCCGTTTTTCTTTGAACGCATCGCGACCTTCTTTCGCTTCATCAATTGTATAGTACATCAATGTAGCGTCCCCTGCGAATTGTTGTAAACCTGCAAGGCCATCTGTGTCGGCATTGAAAGCGCCTTTCAACATGCGCAATGCCATTGGAGATAATTCAAGGATTTCGCTACACCATTGAACTGTTTCTTCTTCCAATTTGTCAAATGGTACCACAGTATTAACCATGCCCATTTCATACGCTTGAGCTGCTGTGTATTGACGGCACAAGAACCATACTTCGCGAGCGCGTTTGTGACCGATCATACGAGCCAAGTAACCTGCGCCATAACCAGCGTCGAAGGAGCCTACACGAGGACCAGTTTGACCGAATTTAGCATTTTCAGAAGCGATTGTAAGGTCACATACGATGTGCAATACATGACCGCCACCGATAGCATAACCATTAACCATTGCAATAACAGGTTTAGGGATGACGCGAATTAAGCGTTGTAAATCGAGAACGTTCAAGCGAGGCACATTATCTTCACCTACATAACCACCGTGACCACGTACGCTTTGGTCACCGCCGGAGCAGAATGCCTCTTTATCTTCGCCCTTACCGTGGTTAGCACCAGTCAATACGATTACGCCTACTTCGTTATCTTCACGAGCTACTGTGAAAGCATCAATTAACTCCATTACCGTTTTAGGACGGAATGCGTTGCGCACTTCTGGACGGTTAATAGTAATCTTTGCAATGCCATTATATGTTTCGTAAATTACATCTTCATAATTACGATCCAATATTTTCCAATCAAATTTGCTCATGGACTTAACCTTTCTTCTGTAAAAAATCCAATACCGCTTGTTCAAAAATCTGCGGTTTCTCTATATGTACATTATGCCCCGCCCCGTCGACGATGACATGATTAAAACTTGGCAACTTGCCAAATACGTCTCTTCCTATTGTAGTATATTTTGTATCTAATGCGCCACTCACATATAAACCTTTAACAGAGAATTTTTCTAATTTATCCCCTACATAAGGCATCACGCCCTGCCCTGACCCACGCAATGTACAAGCTAATGCATATGGGCTATTATTGGAACGACGTAGATAGATTAATTCTTCTACCCCCTCTGAAAGCTGTTTTTGACTCTCAAAAATAGGTACTTCCGCCCATCGTGCAGCAAACCAAGCACCATCATGCTCTTCGATATGAACTGCTAAGTCTTCATCCGCCTTGCGGCGTGCTGCTCGCTCAGCGTCAGAAGCGATGCCTACCGAGCCACTTTCAAGAATAAGACCTTTGATTTCACGTTCATACTCCAACGCATAGGAAAGTGCAATACGAGCCCCCATAGAATAGCCCATGAGGTAATAGCTTTCACCAACCATGTAATAGATAACTGTGTGTAAGTCCTTTATCATTTGAGGAATGGTGTAAGCCTGATTCTCATCAGGAATATCTGAATCGCCATGTCCGATTAAATCAATACGAACCACTCGATACCCCGGCAGATTAATAGCATCCCAAGTATAGCTTGATTCAGAGAAGCCGTGGAAACATACAATAGGTTCCCCTTCACCTACCACAGTCAAACCGTAGCGATACTCTCCCAAGTCAAAATACATGCGCTGAGCTGGATTACACAAAGCATTATCTACAATACTGCAAAAATACTGACTCATAGTAATGCCTCCATATCAACTGAAACTTTTGTATATTTCCTATGTAACTGACGACTATATTCCCGGTCTGTTGGTATTTCAATAATATGAACGCCAGATTCCTCGCTAACTTTAGCTAATACAGGGACCAATTCATCAGGACTAGAGATTTTAGTGTACCCACAGCCATAGAGTTTAGCAACCCCACTATAATCTAAACCTTGTGACGTAGAGAACAAATAATCAAAATATTTCGTTCCCTTTTGCGGTAAATATTCAAAAATACCGCCTCCATCGTTATTATGCAAAATAATCGTCAAATTGAGATTGTGCGTTTTAGCAACCGCTAAACCGTTTAGATCATGGAATAAAGACAAATCACCCGTTACGAGATATGTAGGCTGATGATTCGTTGCAAGTCCAAGCGCAGTGGAAACTGTACCATCGATACCATTAACACCACGATTACCGTAAAGAACGGCATCGGACTCCCCAGAAAGCCAAAAGTAATCAAAGTCGCGAACGGTCATGCTATTCGCCACAAGTACTTGGCTATTGTCAGGAATATGCTGTTGCAACTCGCGTATCGTGCGTCCTTCAAAGCAACTTGGTTCTTCTATAGCTGTACTTAGTTGAGCTTTACCAGCTACTTCTAAACGTTGCCATCTATTAAGATATGCATTAGATTCGTTCTTTACAGCGAACAAATGCGTAAACATATCGATGCTTGCTTGCATGTGTATGGTGGTTTTCCCCATAGGGTTCATGGAGTCCATCGTGGGATTTACCTCAATATACTCCACATTATCCCAACTTGCCACCATTTGCTGTACCCGTTTCGATACAACGATTTGTCCAAACTGAATCACGCAATCTGGCTTTAGTACAGGCCATAGGTCTTTATCCGCTAAAAACGCATCATACGTAGAAATGACAACATCAGAGAAATGTTTTTTCTGAATCATATCTGTATCATTGTTACGATTGCTAGCAACTTCATGATTGTCATCAATAGTACCAGTCTTATGACAACGTCTTACATTGGACAATGGATCCGCCAAGATAGGAGCTTGTAAATTCTCCGCAAAGGAATGAATAGACTCAACTTCATCTATATCAATTTGTGGGCCAGCTAAAATAAGGACTCTCTTATACTGTGTAAGCAATAGACTTCTATTCTGATAGCTAAACACATCACCGTAATTAGGTTTAAATACTTTGTAAGGGCTACGTCCCGCTTCAAAGTGCTTACGGTCCAGTTCAGGCACTAATGGCTCAAAGAGAGGTATATTGATATGCACGGGTCCTTTTTTAGTATCTATAGCTTTCATATACGCCTTGCGTGCTACTTGTCGTGGATATGTGTAGTAATGCTCATCTTGGGGCACCGATAATTCTTCATAATAGTTTACAGCTGTACCAAAGATTTTTTGTTGATCTACTGTTTGTGGAGCCCCTGTATGTAGCAAGGTATAAGGTCTATCGGCAGACAATACGATAAGAGGTACCCCACTATATTGAGCCTCTAAAATAGCGGGCAAATAATGAGCCACTGCGGAACCGGATGTACAAACTAACACAGTTGGTTCTTTATGAGCCTTTGCAATGCCAAGTGCCATAAAGCTAGCAGAGCGCTCATCTATATTCATATATGTTTCAAAGCCTTCATACTCCGTGAAAAGCATAGCCATCGTCGTGGAACGAGAACCAGGGCTAAACACAGCATGCCGGACGCCGAGTTGGTAAAACTCATCTACCAAGGCAGCAATATATTCGTTCATTATATTCCCTTTCAACAACTTCTAAGGGTTTGGAAATTTATCATAACGCATCCAAAATGGTGCGCATTTTATTATTAGTTTCTGCATATTCTTCATCCGCATCAGAATCGGCTACGACGCCACATCCTGCATAGGCATAAAGAACATTATCCATAATGAGGGCAGATCGAATAGCAACGATGACAATGCCGTCCCCCATATCTTTCATAAAGCCAAAAGGTGCTGCATACATGCCGCGTTCATGAGCTTCGTACTTTTGTAGCAATGCCAACGCCTTTTCTCGCGGTTCACCACCGAGAGCCGGTGTAGGATGGAGCAACTTTGCCCATTCTACGAGGGATTTTGTGCTATCCTTAGCAGTAATAATGGTGCGCAAGTGATAGAGATGAGCTAACTCCATGATGCCCGTTTCACCTATGGTAACATCAGGTGTTATAGTCTCCATTGTTTTCACGATACGATCGCGCACAATATTATGTTCAAAGAGATTTTTCTTATCTGTTAACAGTTGTTCCTTAGTCCACGCATTTGGTCCATGTTTAGGAGCTGTACCCGCTAAAGCATAACTAAGAATTTCACTACCTCGATGGCGAACTAGAATCTCTGGCGATGCGCCCACAAAGGTACGTCCATTCTTTTCGTAACCAAAGATAAAGCAATTGGGATTATTATCTACTAAATTTGCCAAAATACTTGCTACATTGTATGGTGTTTTACTAGTAAACTGTACCTCTCGAGAAGAAACGACCTTCGTCATTTCACCACTACTAATGCTTTCAGAAATAGCATTCATCAATCTATTCCAAGCAGCCTTATCATCACTGGTTTCCTTGTAGTTATGGCGAACTCGAGGCACCTCGAAATCCGTAATAGGGACGCTTTCACCAGCGTGCAAGTAGAAAGACTCCCCATTTTCTACGATGTAATAATGGGTGAAAGCAATCATTTCATGACCCATGCCAGCCCATTTAGGGTCCTTAGAGTTCTCAAAAAAAGTATCTCCATAAAACACGTAAGCGTAATTATGGCGAGCTTCATCATCTTTGACCGTCGCCAAACGTTTAGCGCCTACAACGATGCGGTCACTTTGACGATCCACCCAAAATACGCGTTCTTCGTTTGGAAAATTCAGCCAAAAGGCTACCGGACTATTCAGTTCTAACGGTTCTTTATTATATATCATAGTTGTATATCACTATTAAGAAATAAAATAGACTATAGTAAAAACACCTAACGTGTAGAAGATTTACTTCTACACGTCAGGCGTCATCAATAAGTTTCCAAATTTTTGAGATGAGCCTAACGCCATCACACGTCGATGGGCCCTCTTTATATCTAATTTATTATATCATAGGTAACAGTTAAAAGGTAGAAAATAAAACCTCTACACCGCATGCGTCGTGCATGAATGTAGAGGTTTTCATTATATTCAAAATGTTGTTACTTTATTTAAAAGCCTTAGCCCCAATATCTGTACGATATTGCATGCCTTCAAAGTCGATATGCTCTATACGTTCATAGGCTCTATCAAGTGCCGTTCTAAGGTCTTTGCCAAGTCCGACAACACCAAGCACACGACCGCCATTAGTGACATAATTTTCACCAACAAGCTTTGTACCAGAGTGGAATACAATGGTTGTGTCATATTGTTTAATATCCCCACTGATGACATCGCCCTTAGATGAAGTTTCAGGATAGCCCTTAGAAGCAAGGATAACGCAAGCCGCTGAGGAATCTTTCCATTTCACCATATTAGAGGTTAATGTGCCCTTAGCACAGGCCATCATAATCTCACCTAAATCACTATCGAGCAGCGGCAATACAACTTGTGTTTCAGGATCACCAAAGCGCGCATTGAATTCTACCACCTTAGGACCTTCGTCAGTAATCATAAGCCCCGCGTAAAGGCAGCCTACATACGGCATGCCTTCTTTTTCCATAGCCGCTACCATAGGTTCTAAGATGGTTTTCATCGCTGCGTCCCGCAATGCATCTGTAAGAACGGGGGCCGGTGCATAGGTCCCCATGCCACCTGTATTAGGCCCTTTATCACCATCAAAGATACGTTTATGATCTTGAGAGGCAATCATAGGAACTACGGTCTTGCCATCTACAAAAGCTAATAAACTAGCCTCTTCGCCTTCCATAAACTCTTCGATAACAACGGTGCTGCCTGCATCACCGAATCGATTACCACTGAGCATATCTTCTACGGCTGCATTCGCTTCATCGATGGTCATGGCTACTACAACACCCTTCCCTGCCGCCAATCCGTCAGCTTTAACAACAATAGGAGCTCCTGTTTGAGCAATAAAAGCTTTCGCTTCATCTACCTTATGGAATACACCATACGCAGCAGTGGGAATATTGTATTTTTTCATGAGGTCTTTAGCAAACACCTTTGATCCCTCTAGTTGAGCTGCTGCTTTGGATGGACCAAAAACTGGAATCCCCGCCTTAGTAAGTACATCTGCTAAGCCCGCTACTAAAGGAGCCTCAGGCCCAACAACAACTAAATCAACTTGATTATCTTTCAAAAAGCTAATTAAATGATCGCTTTGTTGCCAATCGATGCCAACTAGCTCTGCACAATCTGACATAGCCGCACTACCAGGAATAGCATATACCTTTGTTACGCTAGGGCTGATGGACAATCGCCACGCCAATGCATGTTCACGGCCGCCGCTACCGATTACACATACTTTCATAAGTCCTCCATCGGCGCCTAAACGCCATCAAATTCATAATAATATAAACACATAACGGGGCCACTCCAAACATCAATAATTGTTGACCGTTCAATAGATATTTTGCCCTAATCGTGCTTAACAATCCGCTAAAATTCTTAACTAGTTAATGTTTAAAGTGACGAATGTTTGTAAATACCATAGCGATGCCCGCTTCATCAGCCGCTTTGATGGACTCTTCGTCGCGAATAGAGCCACCTGGTTGAATAATAGCTGCAATGCCATGCTTTGCCGCTGTTTCTACGGTATCTCCAAATGGGAAGAATGCATCGGATGCTAATACAGCGCCTTTAGCGGCTTCCCCGGCTTGTTCAAGAGCAATTTTTGCAGAACCTACGCGATTCATTTGACCGGCCCCAACTCCAAGAGTACGCTTTTCATTAGAAATCAAAATCGCATTGGATTTTACATGTTTTACGAGTTTCCATGCAAATTCAAGAGCTTTCCATTGTTCCTCTGTCGGTTGTACCTTCGTAACAACTTTATAATTGGCGCGGTCTTCTACCAGATCGTCTTCTGTTTGCACTAATAAACCACCAGACACCTTTTTCACTGTCACTTGGCCAGATTCCGGCTTAGATAGCTCGATGAGGCGAATATTCTTCTTAGCTTCAAGGATTTCTAATGCTTCTTTTGTGAAAGCAGGTGCCATAATAACTTCTAAGAAAATTTTGCTCATTTCCTCCGCTGTACTTGCATCTACTTCACGATTTAAGGCTACGATGCCACCAAAGGCAGATACGGAGTCCGCTTCATAAGCATTTACATATGCATCATGTAATGTAGCTGCAGTAGCTGCACCACATGGGTTCGTATGCTTAATGATACATGCAGCTGGATCAGTAAATTCCCATACCATATTCCATGCCGCTTCCATGTCTACAATATTATTATAGGAAAGCTCTTTGCCATGTAATTGTTTCAAGGCCCCCATGCCATGAGCTGTACCAATTTCTTTATAGAATGCGGCTTGTTGATGCGGATTTTCCCCATATCTAAGATCTGTTACCTTCTCATAAGCACTCAAATATTCTGGAGGTGTAGGGCCTTCATTCAAGATTCCACTCATATAATTAGCGATGGCCACATCGTAAGCCGCCGTATGAGCAAAGGCTTCTTTGGCAAGTCCAAAGCGATATTCCTTAGTCAATTCACCTTGATCCTTGAGCATCTCTAAGATTTCATCGTAATGATTTGGATTTACTACGATACCCACAAAGGCATGATTCTTTGCTGCAGAACGAACCATCGTAGGACCACCAATATCGATATTTTCGATGGCCTCTTCTAAGGATACATTAGGTTTTGCAATGGTTTCGCGGAACGGGTAAAGATTGACTACAACAAGGTCGATTGGTTCAATACCATGTTCTGCCATAGCTTGTTGATGCTCCGCATTATCACGGATCGCCAAAATACCACCATGCACCTTAGGATGTAATGTCTTTACGCGGCCATCCATCATTTCAGGAAAATCAGTCAAAGACTCTACCGATTTTGCCGGAATACCTGCTTCGGTTATGGCTTTAAGGGTCCCACCTGTGGAATAAATGGTTACCCCTAAATCAACTAAACCTTTCGCAAAGTCTACAATACCTGTTTTATCAGAAACACTAAGTAATGCATTTTTAATCATCTAACGTCTTCCTTTGCTTACACATCAATCTTCAATATATACAACACGACCTTTTATAGTGAGCTTATCCTCACAAAATAGTCGTAATACCTCTTTATATGTTTTATGTTCAATAGGCAATAATCTATCACTCAGAGTATCCTCTGTATCCTCCGGTAATAAAGGAACCGTATTCTGCATAATGATAGGTCCTGTATCCATTCCGGCATCAACAAAGTGTACCGTACAACCGGTTACCTTTACGCCCGCATCAATAGCTTGTTGATGTCCATGTAGTCCCGGAAAGGATGGCAACAAGGCAGGATGGATATTTAAAATTCTATGCTCATAGTGCTCAATCAATGGAGCCCCTACAATGCGCATATATCCGGCCAAAACGATACCATCTACCTTATAGGGCTCTAACGCATCTAACTGAGCCTGTTCAAAGCTAGCTTTAGAATCATAGTCGCTACGCTCGATGACAATGAGTGGGATATTCCAAGGTTTAGAACGTTTAACAATCCCTGCATCACCGTGATCTGTAATGATAACTACAAACTCACCATTAATATATCCTTCTTGCATGGCTTTATAGAGGGCTTCCCCATTGGAGCCTCTACCGCTTGCGAATAGAGCTAGACGTTTTTTAACTACGGAACTAGTCATTAAATACCGCCCCTTTTACAACAACTGGACCTTCGCCTTTAACGATATGACCAATTTCATAAACCGCTTCATTACGACTTTCAAGATTTGCCTTTACTCGATCCACATCCGCAGCGTCCACTATGAGGATCATGCCAATGCCCATGTTAAAAGTACGGTACATTTCATGCCAATCTACATTGCCCCATTCTTGTAGCTTTTCAAAAACTGGAAGGCGAGGCCATGTATCACAATCGATCTCTGCCGTTACTCCCGTAGGTAAGACGCGAGGAATATTTTCATAGAAACCGCCGCCCGTAATATGAACCATACCTCTAATTAAATCTTCTTTAATCAACGGTAATACAGCTTTAGGATATAAGTGCGTTGGCGTTAATAATTCTTCTCCCAGTGTTTTGCCAAATTCAGGAATATCTTGATCAATGGAGAAACCCTTATGATCAAATACAATTTTACGAACTAACGAGAAACCATTAGAATGAACCCCAGAAGATGGTAACCCAAGGATAACATCTCTTGCCTTGATACTTTCACCAGTAATCAATTTAGGACGATCTACGATACCAACGGCAAAACCAGCTACATCATAATCCTCATCATCGTAGAAACCTGCCATCTCAGCAGTTTCACCGCCTAGTAAGGCGCAGCCTGATTCTTCGCACGCCTCAGCTACACCGCGTACGATATCTGCCACTTTTACAGGCTCTAGTTTGCCAACCGCAATATAATCGAGGAAAAATAAAGGTGTAGCACCTTGTACGAGGATATCATTAACACTCATAGCTACACAGTCTTGACCGATAGTATCATGTTTATCCATCATGATAGCGAGACGTAATTTGGTGCCCACCCCATCTGTACCAGATACGAGCATAGGATCAGACATAGCATGACCAGCTAAAGAATAGAGTCCTCCAAAACCACCTAAATCACCAACAACACCTGGTGTATACGTCCGTTTAACAGATTCTTTCATCAATTCTACGGCGCGATTACCTGCATCGATATCAACACCTGCATCGCGATAGGTTAAACTAGTTTTATTCGAGCACATATTTGACCCCTTCCTCTTGGTCCGCAGGAACCGCTACACTATAATCACCATTGAAACATGCAAAACATAAATCATCTGGCTTTACATCAGATACAGCACGACATAGGCCTTCACGAGACAAGTAATGTAATTTATCAGCCTTGATAAAATCTCTAATTTCATCCACTGTATGAGTAGCTGCTATAAGTTCTTTACGCACTGATGTATCAATGCCATAGTGACAGGAATACTCAATAGTTGGAGAACTAATACACATATAAATCTCTTTAGCACCAGCTTCTTTTAGCATTTTTACAATGATACCACTCGTAGTACCGCGCACAATAGAATCATCAATAAGGACGATACGCTTACCTCCAACAATATGTGGCAATGCATTTAGCTTCATACGAACAGCTAATTCTCGTTCCTCTTGATTTGGTTTAATAAAGGTACGGCCGCTATAACGGTTCTTAACTAAACCTTCCGCAAAAGGGATACCCGATGCACGAGCATAACCTAATGCAGCTGTTGTACCGGAATCCGGAATGGACATTACGATGTCTGCATCATACTTAGTTTCGTTATATAGTTCGCGGCCCATATTTAGCCGAGATTGATATACGGATTGACCATCGATATGACTATCGCCACGTGCAAAATAGATGTATTCAAAGACGCAAAGTTTTTTGTCGATTTTTTCTGGTTCCGCATACATAGTACTACGCACACCAGAGTCATCGATGATAACCATTTCACCAGGATCTATATGACGAATAAACTCTGCCTTAATCGCATCAAAAGCACAACTTTCACTAGAGAGCACATAACCATTTTCAGTTTTACCTAAACAAAGTGGTCTAAATCCTTGAGGGTCTCGTACACCTACTAAAGAGTCGTTCGTAGTAATGACTAAAGAGAACGCCCCTTCAATTTGACGCGCCGCATCGGCAATGCGTTCCGCTTGTGTTTCTACTTTAGAACGAGCTATCAAGTTTACGATAACCTCAGAATCCATCGTCGTTTGAAAGATGGAACCATCGGCTTCTAGGCGTTTTCGAATAGATAAGGCATTCGTTAAATTGCCATTGTGAGCCACCGCAATTTGACCGCCTTGGTAGTGAATAACCAAAGGTTGAATATTACGCGGATTATTAGACCCTGTCGTAGAGTACCGCACATGTCCAGTCCCCATATAGCTTGGCAATGCTGGTAATTCTTTGATAGCCTCAGTCAACAAGCCCATGCCTTTTTTCAGTTCTACATCATGACCATCGGTAACAGCAATACCCGCACTTTCTTGACCACGATGTTGGAGAGCAAATAGCCCCCAATATACATAGCGTGCTACATCAACGGTCCTATCATAGATGCCGAACACACCACACTCTTCGTGCCATTTATCAAAAACAGAATCGTAGTTCATCTTCCCCCCTATTAGGCACGCTCACCTGTAAGGCGGAATAACATTTCCTTATATGCTTCTTCAATATTACCAAGATCCCGACGGAAACGATCTTTATCGAGTTTTTCACCAGTTGTAGCATCCCAGAAACGGCATGTATCAGGAGAAATTTCATCACCCAATAAAATTTCACCATTATGGGTACCAAATTCTAATTTAAAATCTACAAGGGTTACATTTTTAGTAGCCAAGAATTTTTTCAAAATATCGTTTACCTTTAAAGTAATTGTAGAAATTACGTCAAGTTGCTCTTGAGTGGCCCAACCAAGTGCAGTGATTTGGGATTCGTTGGCAAACGGATCGCCTAGTTCATCGTTTTTATAGCAGAATTCAAGAATTGGATGTTTAAGTGGTGTACCTTCTTCAATGCCAAAGCGTTTAGCCATAGAGCCAGCCGCAATATTACGAACGATAACTTCAAGAGGAACTATTTTCAATGTAAGTACTGTTTGGTTGCGATCATCTTCACGACGAACAAAATGAGTTGGTACGCCTTCTTTTTTCAACAATTCAAAGAAGAAAGAGGAAATTTTATTGTTCAACACGCCTTTACCAAGAATGGTGTCATGTTTTTCACCATTAAATGCAGTGGCATCATCTTTGTAATGAACGATGTACTCATCTTTGTTATCTGTTGCATATACTTGTTTTGCTTTTCCTTCATACAATAATGTTAATTTTTCCAAATCGATGTTAGCCATGATCTTTCTCCTTTATCATAATTAATGATACAAACTATATAATAGATATCTAAATAAACTGTTTTTCTTAACCAACATTTAATCACCGATGATTTACATGATTAAATTTGAATAGCACCTTGTAATTCTGCATTGTCTGCCAAGACTTTTTCAGCCATATCTTTACGATATTGTTGATATTGTTCTTTCAGGTCTTTATTGAAAGCTGCTCCAATTTGTACTGCAAAGAGAGCCGCATTTTTAGCACCATCTACAGCCATGGTTGCTACAGGCATGCCAGATGGCATTTGTACAATAGCAAGTAGAGAATCAATACCTTTTAATGCGGTTGCATTAAGTGGGATGCCGATAACTGGTAGTGTAGTAAAGCTCGCCACTACACCAGGTAGGTGAGCCGCTGCGCCTGCACCAGCAATAAAAGCAATAGCTCCTTCACCTTCAAGTCGTGTAACAAAATTCTTTACAGCCTCTGGGGTACGATGAGCTGAGGCAATAACCATTTCATAGGGAATGTTAAATTCATCAAGTACGGCAGATGCTTTTTTCATTGTGTCCAGGTCAGACTTGCTGCCCATGATAATACCGACCTTCATAGATCCTCCTAATAAAAAAGCCCAGCCAAAACAGACTGGGACAAATACGCGCAAATAGCCTCCGTAGACTTGCTTTGAGTTTGTTGATTTGCATAGTTCACGGTGCTACCTCCTTCTTGTACTCAAATTGTAACACCTAACATTTACAAAATCAATACTATTTTCGAATATTTTTTTATTAAATATTTTTATTATTCGTTATATTCCGAACTATTACAAAAATATAGATTGCATCATATAAATTAATTTTAAATAAATCTGAAAAATAAAATACTGCCTTTTCAATCTTATAACAACACAAACTTATTCTATCGATCAAAATATTTATATGTTTTTTCTTATCCATACAAAAAGAGGATAACCCGTTTATAAACAGGTTATCCTCTTTTCATAATTCCGAACATTAGACCACTCAACTTGTATCTATTATTGATTAGTGAGTACCACTTTCAAAGGCAGTTTTTAATTCACCTACAGATTCTGGAATATAATCTACGATAGAAGACATCAACGCATACATCAATGCAGGCTCGAACGCATCATCACCACACATATATACGCAATCCAAGTACAGACTAGAATCTTGTTCATCAATATATAGTTTATAATTTTTATATGTCGCATTGTCACGATTAATTAATGCATTTAAGGCATTCATATTTTGTGCTGTTACCTTTTCAGGTCCTAACACTAAACGAACTACACTATAAATAGTGTTATCGAGAATGACGAATAAAGGCATATCCCATAAAGGAGACTTGATATAAGAACGATATACTACTGTACCGTCTTCATCATCAAAATCCTTCCGTTCAAAAGATATGATTTCTTCTTCTTTCAAAAACTTATCAAATAATAAGGATTTAGGATTCATAACAACCTCTATTAAGCTAAGCCAGTTACTTTAAGAATATCTTTATGTACAGCATCTAAATGCGGTTGAATAACTTCAAGCATAAGATTCACTACTACAGTAGGATCAAATTGTTCATTCAAACATGGTATAGACACATCCATATAAATGTTATTGTCTTCATTGCTCACGTAATATTTAGATATCTTGTAATCTTGATTTAACGTGTTAAGTTCTTTCAATACCGCAGGAATCACTTTTTTATCAATAGATGTTGTTGTGATAGCGATGCGTACATAGGTGAACGCAGAATCGTCTACAACGATGAACACAGGCAAGCTATGCTCATGAACATCCAAACGACCATGATATACAACTGTGTTAAGATCGTCTGTCATTTCTTCCTTTGTAAACCAAGTGTTACCGCCTTTGTTAAGGTCAGCAACAAGTAAGTCGAATTTTTCTGCTTTTTTATTCATAATCTCCTCTAACAATAATCAGACAAATTAGTCTTCGATAAACACACAACCATTATCTTTGAATTCTTTAATGCGAACTAAAGACTCTACACGGTAGCCCGCATTTTCCAAGCGTTCACGACCAGGTTGGAAGGACTTTTCGATAGCAATCGCCATGCCAACTACTTCATCACCTGCGTCTTGAACCAACTTAGCAAGGCCCATAGCCGCCTCACCAGACGCCAAGAAATCGTCGATAATCAACACTTTTTCACCAGCTGGCAAGAATTTTTTAGAAATAGTGATATCATAATTCTCTTCTTTTGTATAAGAGTACACAACACTATGATATACATCATCTACCATAAGGATGGATTTTTTCTTACGCGCAAATACCAATGGTACGTCTAGTTCAAGCGCGGCCATCAACGCCAACGCAATACCAGATGCTTCGATGGTAACAATACGTTGTACACCTGCATCACGGTAACGATCCGCGATTTCTTTACCAATCGCCTTAAACAATTGTGGATCGATTTGATGGTTTAAGAACCCATCTACTTTCAGCACTCGATTATTGAGGACAATCCCCTCTTCACGAATGCGTTCTTTTAATAATTCCATGTGCTCATACCTCCGCATAACTATCTTTAAATTTTAACGTAAACAACCCCTTAGGGTCAACCTATATCTAGTAAAAGTCTTATAATATACCCCATAAATATCATTGCAAATAAGACTTAAATATTTCATATATGAATTATATAACTCAACTGCTTTATAGGAATATAATATAGCACGGTAAAACTCACACTAATATATAAAAAGACACACTTTAAGAAATTTTCCTAAAGTATGTCTTTAAACATGTCTTTTTCTTATAAAACTTTATCTCGAGTACTTTCACGATTAACTAGCAAGGACGTAAATCTTGCAGCCCCTTCAGATTGAGGAACCAAGCGAGAACGCACAAGCACAATGTCGCGTGTTGGTACCGGAATATCTGTATCGATGCGCACAATAGTCCCTTCTTGCATTTTTTGTTGTACCACATGATTAGGCAACATGGAAATACCCATATTGATTTCTACAAGATCTAGTAATACATCGACGCTACCCAATTCAAAGCGAGGCTTACGACAAGCACCATGTGTTACATCGTCAAAGAATGTACGACTAGCAGAGCCTTTATGCAAGAGTAAAATAGGCTCGTTAAGAAGGCGCCCTTGATCAAAGAATCCTGCCCCTTTATAGTCAGGGCCCCCAACAAAGACGTCTTGAATGGTAGCTAGCGTAGTTACCTCTAGCTGAGGATTATCTCTCAAGCCCTCATAATCATTAACCACAGCTAATTGCGCCTCTTTATTGAGTACTAATTCTACACAATCAGGAGACGGACGATTAATGATATGTAAGCCAATTTCACTTTCTTGTAATTGCCATTTGTGGAAATAAGGCAATAGGAAATGGCGACACAAAGTATCTGTGGCAGCCAAATTTAAACTTTCATAAGCTTGACTAACCCGTTCTTGTAATTGGGTAACACCATTATCAAGAATGGAGAAAGCTTTAGCTACCGTATCAAACAATTCTTTACCTTCTGGCGTGAACCCTACAGATTTTGTAGTACGCACGAAGAGAGGCATATTAAGTTCTCCTTCTAATTGTTTAATACTTTGACTGATGGCGGATTGGGACACGCCTAATTCTTTTGCGGCACGGGAAAAAGATAAATATAAGCCTACCCCTAGAAAGGTTCTATATAAATCTGCAGATACTGCCATTTTATTCACCTCTGTTATATACTAATAGTAACTTCTTACTTTTAAATACACATATCATTACCCTATTATAACTATAGACTCTCAATATATAATGAATATGTAGAAATCTTCATGAAAGTTAGGTCTTATGACCTTCATGAACTTTTCATATTTATTAGTATTTCTAATCTTTTCATTAGTAAGATTATCTTTACTTATAAGTCTAGACCGACTATACTTAATTTGTCAATATCCCATAGGGAATTATATACATTACAGGAGGCTACAATGGCTATACAACGATTATTCGTAACAAAACGAGAATCTTTCAACCTAGAAGCGCAACGCATGTTACAAACCTTACAACAGGAATTATCTATGCCTGCTACAGCTGTGACTATCTATGAGCGATACGACATCGAAAATTTAGATGCAAAAGATCTAGAGTCTGCTAAAAATTTAATTTTTTCTGAACCTCCTGTAGATACTGTATTAGAAGAAATTCCAAATGTACAAGGCTTTGTATTTGCTGTTGAATATGTGCCAGGTCAATACGATCAACGTGCTGATAGCGCAGAGCAATGTATTTCTATGCTCACCCTTACATCCGGCCACATCGTGCGTTGTGCTCGCGTATATGCTATCGACGGCACCTTTACAAAAGAACAAGAAAATACCATCAAGGCCTACTACATTAACCCTGTTGATTCCCGAGAAGCGAGCCTTGACGTACCAAACACCTTAGCTCTCGATTTAGAAGATCCAAAACCGGTGGCAACAATCAATGGCTTTACTATGATGAGCAATGATGATTTAGAAGCTCTCATCAAGAACTACGGTCTTGCTATGACATTGGCAGACCTTCAAATGATTAGACATCAATACGCAGAGGTGGAGCACCGCGATCCTACGATTACAGAAATTCGCCTCTTCGATACATATTGGTCTGACCATTGCCGTCACACTACCTTTATGACTGAGTTAACAGATATTACCATTGAAGACAGCCGCTTCACCGGTTCTATAAAGGGAGCCTTCGAAGAATATATGGAAGGCCGTGCTGAGCTCTACACGACTAAGAAAAAAGCTCGCTCCCTCATGGACATGGCTACATCGGCGGTAAAAGAATTACGCCACGCTGGCAGCCTAACAAATCTCGATGAATCCGATGAAATCAATGCATGTACCATTATCGTACCTGTCGATGTAAACGGCAAAGCCGAAGAATGGTTATTATTGTTCAAAAACGAAACCCATAACCACCCTACCGAAATCGAACCATTTGGTGGCGCAGCTACCTGTTTAGGTGGCTGTATTCGCGACCCATTGAGCGGTCGCGCTTATGTATACCAAGCTATGCGCATCACAGGCTCTGGCGATCCACATACAAAACTTGAAGATACATTGGAAGGCAAATTACCACAAAGAAAGATCACCCAAGAAGCAGCTCGTGGTTACTCCTCTTACGGCAACCAAATCGGCCTTGCTACAGGTGAAGTAAAAGAATATTACCATCCTGGCTACGTAGCAAAGCGCATGGAAATCGGCGCAGTTATCGGTGCTGCACCTCGCAACCAAGTTCGCCGTGAGGTACCAGTTGCAGGCGATGTGGTAGTATTGCTAGGTGGTAAAACTGGCCGTGATGGCTGTGGTGGCGCTACAGGTTCCTCTAAAGAACATACCGTTGACTCTCTATCCACATGCGGTGCAGAAGTCCAAAAAGGCAATGCTCTTACAGAGCGTAAAATCCAACGTTTATTCCGTCGTGGCGAAGTAACGACACTTATCAAACGTTGTAATGACTTTGGTGCAGGCGGTGTATCTGTCGCTATCGGTGAACTAACTGATGGTGTATCAATCAATCTCGACTTAGTCCCTAAAAAATATGCTGGCCTCGATGGTACAGAGTTAGCCATCTCTGAATCCCAAGAGCGCATGGCCTGTGTTATCGCTGCTTCTGATGTAGAGGCATTCAAAGCATACTGCGACGAAGAAAACTTGGAGTGCACAGTTGTAGCTAAGGTAACTGATACAAATCGCCTTGTTATGAACTGGAATGGCGAAACAATTGTAGATATTAGCCGCGACTTTTTAAATACAAATGGTGCAAGTCAACAACAAGAAGCTATCGTAAAAGCTCCTACAGATCGTTCTTACTTCTTGCGCGGTTCTGCTAGTGCAGATAACTTCAAGGAAAAATGGCTCGCAGCCGTATCCGATTTAAATGCAGCATCCCAACAAGGCTTAGCGGAACGCTTTGACAGCACTGTGGGCGCCAATACGGTTCTCATGCCATTCGGTGGCAAATTCCAAAAAACGCCTACCCAAGGCATGGTTGCTAAATTACCGGTTCTAAACGGTGAAACTACAACGGCTAGTATTATGACTCACGGTTTTGTGCCTGAGTTATCTACATGGAGCCCTTATCATGGTGCGCAATATGCAGTGCTTTTATCTGTAGCAAAATTAGTAGCTCTTGGCGGTCGCCGAGAAGACGCATACTTAACATTACAAGAATATTTTGAACGCCTCAACTCCAAAGAATCTTGGGGTAAGCCAGTAGCAGCTTTACTTGGTGCTTATAAAGCACAAAAAGAACTTGAAATCGGCGCTATCGGCGGCAAGGACTCTATGAGCGGTACATTTATGGATCTTACCGTTCCCCCTACTCTCGTATCCTTTGCGGTTGGTACAGCTCATGTAGATAATATTGTGAGCCAAGACCTTAAAGGCGTAGATCACCGACTCGTATTCTTCGATGTACCTCGTACATACGATGACACCCCTGATTGGGATCGATTCAAAGAAAACTGCGATATACTACAAGAACAAATTGAAAAAGGTCGCGTATACTCTGCTTATGTAGTTGATCAAGGCGGCATTCCTGAAGCAGTCACTAAAATGGCCCTTGGCAACAATATTGGTGTTAAATTCGATAAATACGCTGAACGTGGTATCTTCCAACCAGCCCTTGGTTCCTTCATCGTTGAAGTAGATATTACGGCTGTTAATTATCTTTTAGAATTACCTGATGTGAAGGTTATCGGTGTAACCCAAGCCACACCTGTTATCGAATGGGAAGGACAATCTGTTTCTCTCAAAGAAATACAAGCTGCTTATGAAGCACCTCTAAACGATATCTTCCCTATGCATGCACCAAACGGCTTTGGTGAAGCAGTCGCTTACATTCATGATCAACACGCTAAACCTCGCAGCACCTCCCTAGGTGCCAAACCAAAAGTTCTTATTCCAGTATTCCCTGGCACAAACTGTGAATTTGACTCTGCTCGCGCCTTTGAACGGGCTGGTGCAGAAACAGATATCGTGCTTATCCGCAACCAAACTCCAGAACAATTAAAAGAATCTATCGACGTAATCAAAGCTAAATTAGCAGAGTCTCAAATTCTTATGTTCCCAGGAGGTTTCAGTGCTGGTGATGAGCCAGATGGTTCTGGTAAATTCATAGCCACCCTCTTCCGCAACCCATACCTTGCAGAAGGTTTAGAAAACCTCTTGTACAAACAAGATGGCCTTGTATTAGGTATTTGTAACGGCTTCCAAGCGCTCATCAAGTTAGGCTTATTACCTGGTGGACATATTGAAACGTTAACTGCAGATCATCCTACATTGACATACAATACCATTGGTCGTCACTTATCTCGCATGGTCAATACGAAAGTTATTTCCACAAAGTCCCCTTGGATGAGTGATGCTAAAGCGGGAGAAATTTACACGGTACCAATTTCTCACGGCGAAGGTCGCTTTATAGCGTCTCCTCAACAAGTGTTAGAGTTCAATAAAACTGGCCAAATCGCTACACAATATGTAGACTTTGATGGTATCGCCTCCATGGATAGTTGCTTCAATCCTAACCAATCTGTAGCTGCTATCGAAGGTATTTATAGCCCTGATGGTCGCGTATTCGGCAAAATGGCACACTCCGAACGCTGTGGTGCAGGCATCAGCAAAAATATTCCTGGCCAATTAGAAATGCCAATCTTTACATCTGGTGTAAAATACTTCAAATAATTGGTCACTATGAACTTTCATGTGAAAGCCTACTTCTTCAAGTAGGCTTTTTCAATATTGATTTTTTTCGAAAATATTAGTATTATAAATTGATACTATATTTACAGACATGAGTTCTCATGTAAAGCTATACATACCTAGTGTGGGTTAAGAAAGGATTTTATTATGCATTGTGCTCAGAAAATGACTCATAATATCTACTGGATTGGTAGTAATGACTGGACAACAGAACGTTTCGAAAACTTATTTCCTATTCCAAATGGTGTTAGCTATAACAGCTATTTCATCGACGATGAAAAGACTTGTGTGGTAGACTCTGTAGATGCTGAAATTCGTGAAGAGTACTTCGACAACTTGACTCACCTCTTAAATGGTCGTGAACTTGATTACATCGTCGTAAACCATATGGAGCCTGATCATTGCCAAACATTATTGGAAACATTGGAACGGTATCCAAATTGTAAAATGGTAGGTAATGCTACAACATTCCGCATGTTTGAGCAATTCTATAACACTCCAAAACCAGAACAATACCATCAAATTAAAGAAGGCGATGAAATCTGTTTAGGTAAACATACTTTGGTTTCTTACACTATGCCTATGGTTCACTGGCCTGAAGTAACTTGTACATACGAAAAATCTACAGGCACATTGTTCTCTGCAGATGCTTTTGGTACATTCGGTACAGTTAATGGTAATATCTTTGCTGATCAAACCGATTTCGTAGCTACATACGAAGAAGAAGCTCGCCGTTACTATACAAATATCGTTGGTAAATATGGACCACAAGTACAAAATGCGCTTCGCAAAATTTCTAGCCTTGATATCAAACGGATTGCTCCACTTCATGGTCCAATCTGGCGCACCCCTGAATCTATCCAATATATCACACACAAATACTTACATTGGTCCAGCTATACAGCTGAGAAAAAAGGTGTTGTTATCGCTTTTGGTTCCATGTATGGCAATACTCGTGCTATTGCTCAACAATTGGCTAAACAACTCTCCAAACGTGGCGTTACAGATATCAAAATTTACGATGTTTCCAAAACTAATGCTTCCTACATCATCTCCGATGCTTGGAAATATACTAACTTGGTAACTATCGCACCTACATATAACTTGAATCTATACCTTACTATGGAAAACTTTATTCATGAATTAAAAGCCCTTAACTTCCAAAACCATAAAGTATCCATCATTGGTAACCACTCTTGGGCTTCCGCTGCGATGAAAACAATGGTTTCCCATTTCGAAAATGACTTCAAAGACATTGAAATCGTTTCCGAACCACTAGATATCAAATCCTCTTTGAAAGAAGAAGATCTTCCATTAATCGAAAAAATGGCAGACGATATTAAAGCATCCATTGAAGCTGCTGAAATTAAAGACGTATTCTAATACAAGAGCCGCCTATTTAGGCGGCTTTTTCTTTTTATATACCAGATTTATACGCCTAAAACTAAGCTATGATTTTTGGTTTATATCCATTTATTGAGATCAAATACTATATTTTAAAAGCCTTGTAAATATGCAATAATTCTACTATTTTTTTGCTTGACATAAATCTAACTTTTTCATATACTATACAAGTACCTGTTACACAACAAAATACATGGAGAGGTGTCCGAGCGGCTGAAGGAGCATGATTGGAAATCATGTGTGCGGTTATCCCGTACCCAGGGTTCAAATCCCTGTCTCTCCGCCATAGTAAAAGCAGTGCTTTCGCACTGCTTTTTTATTTGCATATAAAGAAAAAGCTATTCGAATTATACTCGAATAGCTTTTTGTATATCACACTATATTAGTTGTGAATTTTCTTTGCAATATCACCGATAATTTCAGGTGTTGTTCTACAACAGCCACCAATGATTTCAGCTCCAGCTTTTCGCCATACCTCAACGTAGTCTACAAATGATGCAGCATCGCCATACCAAGTTTTAGTTTTACTATCATAGCTTTCACCAAGATTAGGATATACAGCAATCGGTTTATCTGTAACGGTACGGATATCTTTTATCAAGGATTCTACATATTCCGGTTTAGTACAATTAATGCCAATCCCCGTAATAGGATGTACCTTGTCGATCATTTGTGCACATTTAATAATGGTTTCGCCACTAGAAACATGGTGCCCATCTTTACAGGAAAAAGCAATCCACCCGGGAATACCTTTTGATGTAAATGGATCAGACATAGCTCTCGCAATAGCAATCGCTTCAGCATAAGACGGTATAGTTTCAAAGGATAATATGTCTGGATGTTCTTCGCAGAATAATGCTAGCCGTGGAATATGGAATATCTCTAGATATTCTGTTTGCACATCAGGATAACCACGGTATTCAGAGCCATCAGCCAAGAAAGCGCCATAAGGTCCTACAGAGGCTGCCACCAACGGTTTAGGTAAAGCACCTTCAGAAAAATATCTACCCCCCTCAGGAGTCTCTTCGCCAAGTTTAATACCACGCAATGTAAGCGCCCCACTCGCCTTTGCTTCTAAAAACTCATTACGAGCTTGCACGGCTAAACGAACAGATAGTTTAACGAGCTCTATCGCTTCTTCCGTTCCATAACCTAAACCTTTAAAGCCTGCTACCGTCGCTTGATAGCCAGAGCTTTGAATGATATCGGCACCCGCAGCTAAATAAGAAATATGTATTTTCTTGATGATATCTGGCTGATCCATGAGAACCTTAGCAGACCACAACTTATGTTGAATATCACAGCCATAACGCTCTAATTCGGTCCCTAAAGCCCCATCTAAGACGAGGGCGCCCTTTTCCTTAATAATATCTAAAAATGCACTTCGTTTAGCCATCATACCACCCATTCTATACATACCTCTTATAACACGAGGCTTACCTAGCATATTATATCAAATAATACATTCTGGTACTATCTACAAACTATTTTAATACCTCTGCTGGAGGCTCCTTACCAAACCATTTCTTATAAATTTCTGCATATTTACCGTTTGCTTTGATCTTAGCCAAACCATCATTGATTTTGTTAAGCAACTCTGTATTGCCTTTTTTCACAGCAATACCTAGTGGTGCCGCATCATAGTCCTCTCCAGTAACCTTTGCGATACCTTTGCCCTTACCATTAACATAATATTCGTTTACTGGTGTATCATTGATAACTACATCGACGCCTTTATTTTGCAATTCTAAGAACGCATCGACAATAATATTAAACTGACGTACATCGGCATTGGGAATCTTGCTAGCAATCTCTGCACCAGTAGAGCCGATGGATACACCAATGCGTTTACCTTCTAGATCCTTAAAGCTATTAATATTGGTGTTATCAATGTTTACAACGAGACCATTACCTGCAATATAGTACGGTTTACTAAAATCAACGGATTTTGCACGTTCTTCAGAAATAGTCATATCCGAAATAGCGATGTCGATGGTGTTACTTTGTAATGCTGGTAAAAGCGCATCAAAGTTTAGATTTTGAATATCTGCTTCTATGCCCTCTTCGTTTGCAATCGCATTGATAATATCAATATCAAATCCAGCTAATTTACCACTATCTTTGTCTTTAAAACCAAATGGTGCATAGGTCGCATCAGTACCTACGCGCCATGTCTTCTGACTATTACCCGCATTACCACAGCCAGCGATTAATAAACTACTAGCAATAGTGAAAGCCCCTAATAGAGCTGCTATTTTCTTAAATTTCATATTATTACCCTTACTTCTCTCCGTTCTATCTAGAAACAGATTTTTCCTTAATTAACTAATATATTTATACTTACACTTATGAGCATAATAAAAATAATACCTCTAAAGGTATTATAGTTTTATGATAACATTCGATATAGTAAGGGTCAACAAATCCAACTATACCAATAGGTATTGAATTGATATAGTTTTTAGCTATATCGAAAATAACATTCCTAAGTATATAAAAAGACCGCCTTTACCAAGCATAGATGAAACTTGATAAAGGCGGCCATCTCCAAAATGGAGGATTCCTGGTTATTTATAGAATAAATAAGCTATTCAATTCATTTAGGATATATAGTATGTAATTTATTTAGCATGTTTAGCTTTTATATACATAGCTACCTTGTACAAGAACGTACAGAGTAATAAATACATTACGATACTGAGATATGTCGCTTCAGGTGTTTCTACCCAAGCTTGAGCAAATACATCAACACCTGCAATACGAAGCACTGCACTAAACAAGGAGCCAATAGCACCACCAGCTACGAGACCAGAGGCAATTGTACTACCTTTGGAGAAGCGAAGATCTGCCAATTCTTTGTCTTTTGTACTATTTTGTACAAGATACGCAATCAAACCTCCGATAAGTAATGGTGTATTAATTTCCATTGGCAAGTATGTGCCCAAGGCAAATGCCAACGGTGGAACTCTTACCATCCACAAGATGATTGCAAATAATGCGCCAGCCATGTATAGAGGCCATTGAGCACTACCACCAGTCATCATTGGCTCAATGATGGCAGCCATAGCGTTCGCTTGAGGTGCATTTAATGCATGATCTCCTACAAATCCATAAGCATCATTCAAAAGAATCATAACACCTACAGAAAGTACGGCACAAAGAATAGTACCAACGATTTGCCATTGTTCCATTTTCTTAGGTGTAGCACCTGTCATATGTGCCACCTTAAGCTCAGACATGAAGTTACCAGCCATCCCAATAGTAGTACCGATAAAAGATGCCATCATGAGGACCGCAATCATGCCGACCTTACCAGTCATACCTGCTGCGGTTAAGCATACAGCGGAGATGATAATCATAAAGATTGTCATACCTGAAACTGGTTCCGTACCTGTATAAGCGATGGAGCTAATCCCCACTACAGACAATAGGAAAGACATAATAAGAACGATTAAGAACGCTACAATTGTTTGTCCGAAGCTTTCAGCATACATAAAATGGAAATATGCTGCAAATAAAACTGTACATAACAAGATGCCAGCACCAATCCAAGATGTAGGTACATCACGTTGTGTACGAAGCAAATTAACATCTACAGTTTTAGAACTAAAGATGTCAAGCACTGCATTTTTAACAACATTTGCTACGACTTTAGACATTGTAATTAGACCGATGATGCCTGCCATAGCGAGCATGCCGATACCAATATGACGAACATAATCAAGGAATACCTTGCGAATTGGGGCCTCCCCTAATGGAACTGCATGGCCGCCAATTTGCATGATATGTTCAGGCGCTAAATAGTACACAATCGGAATACATACAAACCAAGAGAAGAAGGAACCCGCTGCAATGATAGCCGCATAGCGAAGGCCCGTGAAATAACCAAGGCCAAGCAATGCTGCATCAGTATCTACCGCTGCGGTTAGCTTAGTTTGATCTGCAAGGGCTGCCCCCCACTTAAAGGTAGCAGTGCGAATAACCTCTTGCCACCACCCTAAACTATTAAGAATAAAGTCATACACGAGAGCAATTAAACCAGAGCCAAGCATAAGTTTTGCTTTGCTACCTTCATTACTCATCAATACTTCCGCTGCAGCACGACCACTTGGGAACGGATACACATAGTGCATTTCCTCAACGAAATAGCGACGGAACATAACGCATAATAAAACACCTAAAACGCCGCCAAGAATGATAGGAATCGCCATTTGTACGAATGATACATCTGTTACATTCCAGATGTAAAGAGCTGGCAAGAAGAACATAGCCCCTGCTAATGTGTTCGTACTAGAACTAGCGATAGCTTGAATGTGTACCGTTTCGGCAAAAGCATTTTGCCGCTTTAGAATAACTGCTGTACCCATAGCAAGTACAGATACTGGTGCAAAGGCATCTACTGTTTGACCGATTTTCAAACATAAATAGCCAACAGCCAGTGTGAAAACTGCCGCATAGAACAAGCCCCAGAATACTACATATGAATTAATCTCTACGTAATCTTTCTTAGGATCTAACACCGGTTCTATGGGTGGAATGGAACGAACCTCGTCCGACATAGTAAAACCTCCTCACAGAAAAAGTACAAACGTATAACTATTCACCTTTATACTAACACGGTACTACACATGGTTCAATGGTTTTCTATGCACTATGCGAATAAAACAATACACCCCCTATAAATAATTATTTTGCATTTTTGGCGTCCCTGTTCTACAATGAAAGTATATTAAGAATCTCTATTATTATGTAACGGTATCGTATACTGCCCTGTATAACACGTATGTTTACTTACGAGGAGGCTCATTATGGAATCAATGGTCGAACGTTTTGTACGCTATACGAGCATAAATACACGGTCTAATGAGGAAAGTACAACCATTCCTAGTACTCAAACTCAAGTAGACTTTGCTACGAATGTGCTCGTTCCCGATTTAAAGGCAATAGGTTTAGATGAGGTTATTTATAATCGTGAAAATGGTTTTATCATCGGCACATTACATGCTAACACTGATGAGAAAGCTCCTTCCATCGGCTTCATTGCCCATATGGATACAGCTGATTATAATGCAGAAAATACTAAACCTCGTATCGTAGAAAACTATGATGGTAGTGATATTTGCCTCAACGAAGAACACCAAATCTTCACCCGACGTGCCGACTTTCCAAATCTAAAAAATTACATTGGAAAGTCCTTAGTTGTAACTGACGGTTTAACACTCCTCGGTGGTGACGACAAGGCTGGAATCTGTGAAATCATGGAAGCTCTCGCCTACCTCGTAGCTCATCCAGAAATTAAACATGGTAGAATCATGTGTGCTTTCGGTCCAGACGAAGAAATCGGTACTGGCGCAGACCACTTCGATGTTAAACAATTCCCTGTAGACTATGCTTACACTATTGATGGTGAAAGCCTAGGTCAACTCGAATACGAAACCTTTAATGCCGCAGGCGGTACCGTTATCCTGAAAGGTGTTTCTGTTCACACAGGCACAGCCAAGGGCATTATGATTAACTGTGCTAAACTAGCTATGCAATTTGACGCTTTATTACCAGGAGCAGCTGTTCCTGAGTACACATGTGGGCGCCAAGGTTTCTTTATGCTCATGAGCATGGAAACACAAGTAGATACCGGTAAAATGAACTACATTATCCGCGACCATGACAAAGAACTATTCGAAGCCAAAAAAGCATTCTTCTTACAAGCAGGTCAAACATTGAACGAAATATATGGTCGTGAAGTATGTGAAGTATCTGTAAAAGACCAATACTACAACATGTACGATATCATCAAAGATAATATGGAATGTGTAAATGTAGCCAAAGCAGCTATGGAAAAAGCTGGGATTACACCTATTTGTGATCCTATTCGCGGTGGCACAGATGGATCCAAAATCTCCTTCATGGGCATTCCTACACCCAATATTTTTACAGGTGTAGAAAACCTACATGGCCGTCATGAATTTGCATGTATCGATGATATGAAAAAAGCGGTTGAAGTTATCGTTAATATTGTAAATATTGAAAAATAATAGCATTAGCAAAGCAGTAGTAGATAACAAAAAGGACTATACGAGCCTAGGTTCGTATAGTCCTTTTAATTTACATATTACGCAAGCTTATTATTACGCTTACGATTTATAATTTCTTCCTCTTCAGCGCGAGCTTTTAAAGAAAGATCTCTTTCAGTCCCCACATAACGACCATATAATAAATAATAAGCAACTAGTGCAAGGAGCGCCACAACAACGGTTACATGGAACATACTAGTATAACCTACAACCTCTTTAACAGCGCCTAAAATATAGGGGCCAAAGCCTAGCCCCATGTCCAAGGCAATGAAGTATGTGGATGTGGCAACACCAATACGATGAACAGGTACTATTTTAACAGTAACAGCTTGTCCGTTGGACATAAATGTACCATATCCAAGGCCAACAAACACAGCCGATAAAAGCACAAGCCATGTAGAGTGGGCGATGGATAATAAGAAAATACCAAGTGCTAAGGATACAAAACAAGGATAAAGAACGAAGTTTTCACCCTTCATATCAAACACAATGCCAAGCAATGGTCTTGTTATAGTAATAACTACAGCATATACAACAAAGAAGAAGGTACCTGCCATAATAAGATCTAGATCTTTTGTGTAGGCTGCCATAAAGCCAATAACACCAGAGTAGGCAAAGCCGACTAGAATGGAAACAAGACTGATTGAATTCATCCGTGGTTCAATGTAGTCCGAGATTCTAATGCCCTTATGTGCTTCAGATTCAATACCAAGTTTAGGTTCATTAAATTTCATGATGACAGAGCCAATACCGCAAAGGATGATAAGTGCAACACAGAATGCAATGATAAAATCATAACCAAGACTATGAAGCATCAAGATACCTAAGAATGGCCCTACTGCAGCGGCGAGAGAGGTAGATAAGCCATAATAGTTAATCCCTTCCCCACGGCGTGACATAGGAATAATAGCAGCTATGATAGTACTTGTAGCAGTAGATGTAATACCATAAGCAAAACCATTTAAGAAACGAACACTATCAAGCATTAGTAAATTAGGTGTGTAGAAATACATAGCCGTTGAAATCAAGTAAATCAATAACCCTAAATAGAGCATCTTGCGACACCCTAGGATACTGATAAACCGTCCTGCCAACAAACGGGCTACAACGGTGCCAATAATATATATACCAACAGCAAGTCCCGCTTGACTAGCCGTAGCATGAAGATTATCTTTTGCTACAACCGCAATAATAACGATTAATAAATAATAAATTAAAAATACCAAGAAATTAATCAAAGTATCAAGGACAAAGGATTTTGTCCACAAGGCCTCCTTAGCCTTATCCATAATATCAACTCCATTTTTTAAATTATTGTCAACCAGTTTGCGACAACGGTTAATTATAAACCTCTCATTTTAAAAAACAAGAATTAAAATATTATATATCTTATCAATTTTATTTATAACAAACTACATATTCACAATAAATATGCATTAATTTCCATTTTAATATCTCATATATTTTTACGATATAAAAACACCTTCAATAGCGACAGATGAGACCAAAAGACTCAAAGCCAACTATTAAAGGTGCTACTTTAAATATTTATTTTGTTTTTAGACCACAAGCTTTGAAGAAATTCTTGTACGCTTCAGCCTTTTTCGGTAGGCTCAACGGATAGGCACGTGATGTAGATGGCAAACGTGTCAATGTCAATTCCCGACCATTAAATACAAAAGGAATTGTTTCACCAGTTTTAGGTAATTTAACCTTTTCTGGTAAAAGGCTCAATAAAATCTCCGTAGCCTTGCCGCCTGTTGTACCAATATGCTTACAGTCAGGGATTTGCTCCAGTACGTCCGCAAGTGGAACTGGTTCAACGACCTTAAGAAATGCATCAGATGCATTCCCTTTTTCGCGAATAGCTTTCAAAACAGTAGGACAAGATGCAATTCCAGCTTCAGACAAAAAGGCTTTAATCTTCTCAGGATCCATCGCTTTTTCCTCACCATTTCTAAAATGATCCTTTTCATCAAAGAATACGAGGCCAAAAACACGCCACATATCATTTTGGAAATTTGGATAATGGAATTCCATAGCACGTTTTGATTGTTCTGGAGGAAATGTGCCCATCATCATGACTGTTGCCTTCTTTGGTAAGAATGGAGGGAATGGTCTTGTTTCAATTGTTTCTGCCATATAGCATCAACTCCTTTCACATTCTAATATGAACTTAATTTTCAATACAATATATGAGATATATCACACATTATAATCCAATTAGCTCCTAGGTGAAAGCAACTAAAGAACTTATTAAAATATATCAATAGACTTACATTATCTATTATTATTGGCCAATTGGTTGAGAAACTAAGGTATTAATATGATCAAAACCAACTGGTGTCGGAGATACGAGATACAAGCAAATTACAGCAGCCACGGCAAAACCGATTGCCAAATAAGAGAAACTGCCATTCCGAGGAAATTCATACATACCAAAGAGGCGTATCCCTATAGCAGCACCAATAGCTGTAATCAAAGACGGTATAGAAAAAATGTTATAAAAGCCGAATACTACCATAAGGCCTGCATAGCCACCTACTACAGTAACCATAGGCAACATGCGATCCATTGGATTTGGAATAGATCGCGTTAGTGCAGCTGGATAATATGAAGCCTCTACGCCAAACATGCCTAAGAATATATTAAAACCAGCCCAAATGCTATCCCATGCGCTTCTAAAAGCATCTCTATGCTTGCCGGCATACCATGCAAAGTCCGTAACGATTAAAATGGCTAAGCCTACACAGACAAAGTAGAATTCACTAGGAATTTTAGGACCTATATAGGCGCCTACAGCTGTTACAACGGCACTCAAAATCGATGCTACTATTACGCGCTGTAAACGAGGCCGTTTATTTTCAGGAATGCGTTTATACACAGTAGCCAATAACTCTAAAACAAAGCAAGCCATAAAAACGGCAATGCCTGCAGCAGGAACAAAGAAGGCGCTTACCAAACTCAAAATAAAGGGAATGCACAGGCGCCATTTAGGGAATAAGACAAGATCTTTATAATCTAAACGAATATCTTGTGTTTCCATAGTGAAGTTGTTGTACACCACAAAAAGCAACATAAAAGCGATTACGTCAACCGCAGTGGCACCCCAAATCAATAAGGTTGGTACTACAACCATTGATAAGGCTACTCCAGAAAGGCGAGATAAGCCAGCAGCCACTAAGCCCAGTAATAAAAACGGTGTTAAAGCAGATATAATTTCGAGCATAATATTCCTCCCATCATTGTATAAATTTAAGTATATAGTATCTACCACACTACATCAAGGAGAGATATATTTTTTCATAGCTAGACGCTTTCGCACAGCAGAGGTAGAGCATCCCATCACCTGTGCAATCTTTGCAACTCCATAACCTTGTGCACGGAGTTTTTTAATCTTATTTTCGTCTAGATCAAGAGTATTTGCCCTTATTTCTATACCTTGCTCTCGCAAATACATCGCCACTGTAGAACCACGTATCCCATAAGCCAATCCAATGTCATCTGTACTCATGTGATGATGAATATATAAATAAGCCATCTCCTCTACGCGCATAGGCTTTCGCGCTTTAGGAAGTAAGCAATTTCCCATATGCCGCAATACATGGTGAACTTTCCATCGCGATATACCATACATACGAGCAATAGCATCTGTACTATTTCCACTTTTATAAGCCCTACATATACGTACTACATCTATAGAGACGTTTTTATTTGATTGCTGACAAACCAATCCATATTCCTTCAAGCGATTCGCCATCGTCGTAATAGACACATCATAACGCTTTGCTAATGAATGGAGCGACCACTTACCGGTCTCATACAAAGCTTGTACATGGACCATATTGATTTCTTTCTTCAGAGGCCTCCGTTCGATATCGTACGCTTTCATACGGCGCATGATGGTATCAACACTACATTGAAAATAATCCGCCACATCGCGAACGCTCCATTGCTTCTCTATATATAATTGGTGCAACAGCTGTTTTGGTATAACACGCACATTTCGATACATAATTTTACCTTTCCTTATAAACGAACTCCTTCCCCTATTATTGTGAAAGTTTCACTAGGAAAAAACAATAAAAAAGAGGTTCCTAATAGTCACATAGGTGACCAATAGGAACCTCTTTCAATATGTAATTATATGCCCCACATTATGATATGTGACAGTATGGTTGCTATACCACATCAGTGCACAATCCGTTATTATTTATGTTCTAATAAAACCATAATTAGTTTATACGCTTATAAATAGATTGCTTCATTAGCGGTATCTACGTTCAAGAGCTTTAGGTTTACTTAAAATGATGGACCATTTCATGCCCTCTTTTAAAGCATGATTAGATCTACGCCCACAAGTTGAAGTCGCAGCTAGAGCAGTAGGCGCAGTTGTAATGCCTACATTTTCAACAAGAACTTGTCCCTCTTTAGCTGCTTTATCTCGTTTAAACTCAGCTAGTCTTTCACTTAAGGTCGGCCCCGTAACAGCTTCTCTATCTAAGCGAGTCTTACTGGTAGTATAACTTGGAGTGCTACTGGAACTTTTCATTGATAAGGCTTCAATATCTCGTTGAGCTGCTGCAGCCTCTTCATTGAAATGTATGTCCTCCATAGTTTGCGATGGGGGTTCTGGTTGCTGATTGACAATCGGTTTATCTTCATAAGAGTCCCGATAAAAGTCATCAACCTTAGACAAATCTTCCATAGACGGTTCATCTACCTTGCGTTCTATGGAGATGCCATATTCGCGCTCCATATCTTCCCAAGTTCCGCCACCAGAGCTTTCATACTCATCATACTCTTCAGACTCTTCAGTATTCTTATTTTTTATAATGGAAAAAGCAATGTACGCTATGATACCTAAAACAAAGATTGGATTATGCGAAAAGATGGATAGCACTGAAGACAAAATAGAGTCCATAGCTACTCCTATTCACCATCTGCTAAGTTTTCACGCATTTTAGTGTCTGCAATAATATTGTTCATATTGTAGTAATCCATAACGCCAAGATTACCATTTCTGAAAGCTTCTGCCAATGCTTTAGGGACTTCAGCTTGTGCTTCCACAACCTTAGCTTGCATGTCTTGTGTTTTAGCACGCATTTCTTGTTCTGTAGCAACAGCCATTGCACGACGTTCTTCCGCACGAGCTTGAGCGATTTTCTTATCCGCTTCCGCTTGGTCAGTTTGCAATTGAGCGCCAATGTTACGTCCCACGTCTACGTCAGCGATATCGATGGACAAGATTTCGAATGCAGTACCCGCATCAAGGCCTTTACCCAATACAGTACGGGAAATGTGATCTGGATTTTCCAATACATCTGTATGTTCTTCAGAGGAACCTACAGTCGTTACGATACCTTCACCTACACGGGCAATAATTGTGGCTTCACCAGCACCACCAACGAGGCGATCGATATTCGCACGTACAGTAACACGAGCACGAACTTTCAATTCGATACCATTTTTTGCTACCGCAGAAATAATTGGAGTTTCAATCACTTTAGGATTAACGGACATTTGAACCGCTTCCAATACATCACGACCGGCGAGGTCGATAGCTGCGGAACGTTCAAAGGTCAACGGAATAGATGCCCGTTCAGCGGCAATCAAAGCATCCACAACGCGGTCAACGTCACCACCTGCAAGGTAATGCGCTTCCAACTGATTTACATTCACATCAAGCCCCGCTTTATTAGCTTTAATCAACGGCATTACAATTTGAGACGGATTTACGCGACGTAAGCGCATACCTACAAGTGTAAAAATACCAACATTAACGCCCGCTGCTAAAGCAGATACCCAAAGGCCTAATGGCACAACATATAAGAATACCATAATACCAATCAGCAGAATGGGAATCAAAATTAAAATACCTACATCCATAATAACCTCCATGATTTACGACGATGTTGTGAAAGCTTAATCTCGCTTTCTAACAATATTGCGGCCACCTACAACTCGAAGGACCACAATAGGTGAACCGGCATCGATGAAGTCACCTTCGGTTACAACATCTACCAAATTACCATTAATCTTAGCAATACCTGCAGGGCGTAGTGTTGTATGAGCTACACCTTCCTTGCCAGCCAAATCTTCTAATACATCATTAGATACATAACCAGCTTTTGTCGTAGACCGTTGCCCTAAGGTAAACAATTTGCCTATCCATGTCTTTTCAAAGTGATTAAAGAACACGATGATAAGGACAATTAACAAGGCTGTTAATCCTAGCACGGCATACAATGCTACCGTACCTTCCCCAAGAGCTACATAAACGCCCCATAGGAATGCGCAATAACCGATAAGACCTAAAATACCGCCTGGTACTACGAGTTCTACAGCCATCAAAGAAACACCGATAGCCATCCATATTAAAAACTCCATAGGCCCTCCTCTCTAAAATTAATTTTATACAACTTATATGTTCATTATACAATATTGAGGATAAATTATAAAGACACTAAATAAAAACGACTACTTACTCAGGTTCAACCTAGTTCAGTAGTCGTTTATTATACTGAGTACAAATCAATTTACTTTATGATCTCAAGGTTATATTCCAAGATTTTAAAGAGCCATGATATTATACTTCTGTTTTTTTCAATTGGTCATTGCCAACGCCTGTTTTTTGAAGGATTAACAAGCTAATGCTCATAGCCATACCTACTACAGTGGCAAGGCCCATCCCTTTTAATACAACAGGACCAACTGCGAGTTCTGCACCGCTAAGACCTACCACAAGGATAACGGATGTAAGAATCATATTAACAGGGTTTGTGTAGTCTACTTTACGTTCTACAAGCATACGCAAGCCAGATGCTGCGATGATACCGAACAATAGAATAGATACACCACCCATAACAGGTACCGGAATAGCATGAATAAGAGCTGCCACTTTACCTACAAAGGACACAATCATTGCTAAAACTGCAGCACCACCGATTACCCATACGCTGAAGCAACGAGTAATTGCAAGTACGCCGATGTTTTCACCATACGTCGTATTTGGTGTCGCACCAAAGAAACCAGAAAGAATATTTGCAAGGCCATCACCAAGCAAGGATCTTTGTAGACCAGGCTCTTTCATCAAGTCTCTGGCAACGATGTTACTAGTTACAACCAAGTGACCAACGTGCTCAGCAAATACTACAAAGAGTGCTGGCATAATCATGATAATTGCATTGATATCAAATACAGGCATGCCGTAGAACTGAGGCAAAGAAAGCCAAGGAGCAGCTTCTACACCAGAGAAGTCAACAACTCCCATCACAGCAGACAATACATAACCGGAGACAACACCAATAAGAACAGGAATAACAGCTAAGAAACCACGGAACACAACAGTTCCAAGCAAGGTAACAACTAAGGAAAACATGGAGATAATAACAGCTTGGCTATGGCTCATACCTAAATCTTGATTGCCGATAAGTCCAGACATACTCATCGCTACTGGCGCTAATTCTAAGCCGATAATAGCTACGATAGCACCCATAGCTGCGGGCGGGAATAATTTATCAATCCAACGCGTACCAATATAACGAACGAGAATAGATAAAATAACAAAAGATAGACCAAATACAACGAAGGCCCCTTTTGCAGCTTCATAACCAAGACCTGCAGATAACACACCTGCTACAGGCGCAATAAAGGCAAAGCTAGAACCAAGATATGCAGGGATCTTGCCCTTACACACAAATAAGTACAATAATGTACCAATACCATTCATAAACAATGCCGTTGCTGGGTCTACTTTTAATAAATACGGTACTAATACAGTAGAGCCAAACATGGCAAATAAATGTTGAAAACTAAGTGGTAACATTCGGCCCCATGATGGGCGTTCTTGAATATCAATATAATCTTTCATCGTTTCTCCTCACACACAATATAACGATGCTAAGTTCATATAGTACAGTCCTTAAATATACTCTATGAATTTACACAAACAGATTCATCTTATGATACATAAGTTAAATATTAACGTTCAAATTTAGTCTGTCTACGAGTCGACTTTTTAGAAGACCGTGGTTTAAACGGTCCAGGCATATTTGTCTTATTAGTACGCGTCGTAGCAGCAGGCTTGAAACGACTTTGTGTTTCTTCACGCAAAGATGGTAATGGTTCAGCTGTACCAACTGGTTTCACCCCTTCTACATTACGACGGCCAATACTTGCCAGCAACCCAATAGCCATGAAATTCATCAGTAATGAAGAGCCGCCATAACTAACAAACGGTAATGGTACCCCCGTTACAGGCATGATACCACATACCATGGCGATGTTAAACAAGGCCTGACCACTGATAAGCAATGTTATTCCCATTGCTAACCATTTCCCGAATTCATCACGAGCCTTATTAGAAATGCGGAACCCAAAATAGGTAAAAGCTGCAATCAGAACGACAACAAACACTGCACCAATGAAGCCCATTTCTTGCGCCCATACAGCAAAAGCAAAGTCCGTGTGTGCTTCTGGTAAGTAGAAATACTTTGATGTACCTTGCATAAAGCCTTCGCCTAAAATGCCACCAGAACCTACAGCCAACAAGCCTTGAACTGTTTGATACCCCATATCCTGTGCATGAGGCCAAGGATCAAACCAAGATTGAATACGTTCCCAACGATATGGCGACATACGAGCTGCAATAAAGCCAAGAAATCCAGCTATCACAAAAGCTCCGCCAAAGAATTTTCCATCAAAGCCCGCTAAGTAAATGAGCACAAAGGAAAAGCCAAAAATCAATACGGTCGTGCCCATATCTGGTTGCAAGATTGTTAAGCCTGCAAATATAATTGGCCATATTAACATTGGCAACATATAACTTATACGTTCACTAAAATAACCTTGTAAATTAATGAGAGGGTTAGTATGCTTTGGTTTTCCCCATTTCCGCATGGTGCTCAATTTAGCCGACGTCCATATCAAGGCAGCCAATTTCGCAAATTCTGAAGGTTGAATCGATACAGGCCCAATAACAATCCAACGACGTGCACCATTAATGACTGCACCAATCACAAGAACCAAGATCATCCCAATTAGTGTAGCAATCATAATTCTTTGCAACATGTGAGGCTTCTGTAACTGACGGTAATCATAACGATACAATATGACACCAGCTGCCATAGACAAAAGCAAGAATGTCATGTGCTTTAAAAAGTAGCCTAATAATCCTGTATTTTCATAGATAGAGCTGATATAAGTAGCACTAAAGATATTTACACTACCTATAATTGTAATGAGAAGAATAGGTAAGAGCATACCTTGTAAGTCATTTTTAAAGAGTGAGCCCCACCGACTATCCCCCTTATTCGGTGTTTCCATGTTAAGCCTCCTTTTGTACTTTTGGCTTAATTGCTTCTAAGCGGAAAATAGGTTGACCTTTTTCACTAAATTTTTCTTCATATTCAGTCTTTACATTTGGAAGATCCGTACTATGTAAATCATACGTTACATTTTTAAGCTCCCAACCGCATTCTTTGAATTCTTCGAGAGAAAACATAAACAATCCTTCATTATCCGTCTTGAAGTGGACTTCACCACCATCTTTCAAAAGACGAGCATAACGGTCGAGAAATGTGTGATATGTAAGGCGGCGTTTTGCATGTTTCGCCTTAGGCCAGGGATCACAGAAGTTAATATAGAAACGATCAACTTCACCTGGTGCTACTATCTCTTCAATACCTGCGATATCAAATAAAGATACCTTTGCATTGTTCCGCTCCCCTTCAAAGATTTTTTGTGCTGCATAATAAATAACCCCCAGCTGCACTTCAAAACCTACGAAGTTAGCATTTGGATACACTTCAGACATCCCCGCAATAAAGCGACCTTTCCCCGTCCCTAGTTCCATATATAATGGGTACTCAGGATGTTCAAATAATTCACACCACTTGCCTTTATATGCTTCTTGGCCAGACAAAATAATATGAGAGTCATATTCGTGGATAGCTTCATCAATCCATGGTTTTCTACGAAGGCGCATACTTTCTCCTTACATCTATTTTTAATAATATATTTATATTTGTTTATATTTATTATTACAGGTCATATACCTATCTTATTAATTATAGAAAAGGGGACCTTAAACGTCAATTACATTCTATGGATTTAACCCTAATCATTAAAACTGTGAAAGTAGAAGCCATAAAAAAAAACCTACTTCCGAAAGAAGTAGGTCTACATTTTATTGGAAAATCATAGCTTCTAAATTTTCAATTTGATATTGACTTAAGCCAAGTTCAGATAAACTCTTTTCAGCTGCAGTAAAAAGATTATTTTTACCAACTCGAGTACCTAGTGCTGCCGCAGCGACCAATTCACGGTCCAATTTACCTAAACGTGAACGATTACGATTTTGAGGTTTTGGTTTTTTCATACGGAACGTATTATATTGAACCCCCTCTTTTGTTTCCTCAGCTTTCGGCTTTGTTAAAGGTGCCCCATTAGTGCCATTCCCCAATAAAGCACTAAGTCCTGTTTGCTTTGGAACCAATTTTTCGTACTCATCGCCAAACTCAGGGCGTTCATCACGTAATTGATCAAATGTAGCTAAAGCAGCATTCATTTGTTTCAAGCCCGCAGCAGAGTAAAGCTGACGAATGGCAATACTCACCTCTTGCGGCGTCAACGTGCCTCGCTCAATAGCAGATGCAATTACACTCTTTAATGCACCTTGATCACCAGACGCAGTATAGCGGCCGATTTCAACCAAGTCTTTCTGACGTGCATTAAGCTCTTTTGGCGTATATATATTTATCTCAGATATAGATGGTGCCTGTTTAGAAGGTTGTTCTCCCGCCCCATTAGCCTCAAACATATAGCCACCGGCAACGATGGCCACGGCTAATGTTAAGGTTAATACTCTTTTCAAAGTCTTACAATCTCCCTTATCATTAATACTAATTGTATAATACTGCAATAGTAGCGTATATTATCAATGGATTTATTTTACTGTTCTACTGTAATACATACTGTAGATATTATTATATAATACTTCATCTAATTTTTATAGTCCTATTCGAAAAAAATCTATAATCTTTTAATAAATTATATATATTTATCTATAAAAATTATATATTTATAAACCACACTTAATTATAGAATGAAATTGAACAAATAAAAAAATAACACAGTAGAAATCTGCCAATTCCAGATTTCTACTGTATTTACAAAGAATTATTTATTTAATATTTTATCAAACTAAACAGATAAAACTTGTTTTGCATCAGTCACAATTTGTTCTAAAGAAACGCCATTTTCTCGTAACAATTCAGTTGCATCATAACGATCGTGAAATTCTTTAGCAATACCATAGTTCTTAACACGCATGTTAGATGGTCCATAAAAACTAGCTACACGCTGGCCCCAACCGCCTTCAACTACACCATCTTCTAACGTAAATACTACAGAATGATTTGCTTTCAATTCTTCTAGTAGTTCTTCATCAAGGCCAGATGCAAATTTAGGGTTTACTACAGTTGCATTGATACCGTCTTTAGCCAATTCATCGGCCACTTGATTAGCTAGATGATAGAAATTACCAAGACCTAATAAGGCAATGCGTTCACCACGACGAGTCACTTCAGATTTATTTAAAATACTGTAATCAGTCGTATCGGCTACACCAGTAGATGTAAATTCACCTACAGGAACACGAATTGCTACAGGATGCTCATGTTGATGAACTGCATACTCGGTCATAGCTAACAATTCTTCATTATTAGTAGGTGCTAAGTATACTAAATTAGGAATGCTAGTAAGCATAGGAATATCAAAGAACCCTAAATGAGTTACATCGTTCATACCATACACGGAGGCATAGTGATTGATAATAACAGCACTATTGTTATTTACACAAAGATCTTGTACCAATTGGTCATAGGTACGTTGTAGAAAGGTACTATATACATTAAATACTGGTTTACCACCATTTTTAGCGATACCAGAACTCATAGCGATGGCATGTTCTTCTGCAATACCTACGTCGATGTATTGTTTTCCTGCCACCTTGCGCCATTCTGGAGTAAAACCAAAGCCACCTGGTGTGCCTGCATTAATAGCTACCACAGTTGGATCTACTTTAATTTGTTCCATCAAGTAATTAGCAATGGTACCAGCATAAGTTGGGCCATGATCTTCCTCTTTTGGTTTGCCTGTTTCTAAATCAAAGGGCATTGTCCAATGGAAAGCTTCTTTATTTTGCTCTGCAATAGCATAGCCCTTACCTTTTTGCGTAACTATATGTAACACGATTGGATGATCAATATCTTTTACGTCCTTAAATACATCAATCAAGGTTTCCAAATCATTGCCATCTGCTACGAAGCGATAATCTAAACCAAGAGCCTTGAAAATATTGTTAGGGCTTTCACCATTAGACTCGCGCAATTCACGAAGGCCACGATACAAACCACCATGATTTTCTGCAATGGATTGGTCATTATCGTTGGCGATAATAATCATATTACTGTTTAATGTTGCGGCATAATCAAGACCTTCAAAGGCTTCCCCACCAGATAAAGAACCATCACCAATGATGGCAATAATATTTTCAGAGTCTCCCTTTAGATTTCGAGCAGTAGCCAGACCAGATGCTAACGAGATCGATGTAGAGGTATGACCAATGTTAAAGAAATCATGCTCACTTTCAGTTGGATCCGTATAGCCTGTTACATCATCATAATGGTCGTGATCTAAAAATGCTAAGGCACGTCCTGTAACCATTTTATGTACATACGATTGATGGGATACATCATATACGATTTTATCTACAGGAGAATTAAATACATAGTGCAAGGCCATAATCATTTCTGCTGCACCCATAGGTGGCCCAAAATGGCCGCCGTGCTCAGAAACCTTTGTCATGAGAGCTTGACGAGCTTGTGCTGTCAAATCTGTTAATTCAGAAATAGATAAGCCTTTTAAATCGGCTGGAGATTTTACATCAATTAAGTTCATGGTAATCCTTTCAATACAAATTCTAATTACTTCAACTACAATCACTATACATCAAATAGTATAAAGATTATAAAGATTGTCACTAAAAATAACTAGTTTTATACTTCAAGTATGTACCAAGTATAAAACTTAAAGTTAGGTTTAAGTCAATACACCTTACATTTACAATTTTTATATCCATCTATAAATGCCATATATATTAGGAGATTCAATGACATATACTGTTGGCGAAATCGCAAGAAAAACTAAATATAGCACCTTCTGCTTTGCGTTATTACGACAAGGAGGGCTTATTGCCCTTCGTAGAACGTTCTAGTGGAGGTATCCGTATATTCCGCGAAGAAGATATGGATTGGCTAGAATTAATCGAATGTATGAAACGTACGGGTATGCCTATAAAAGAAATCAAACATTTTATCGACTGCTGCGTTGAAGGCGATAGCCGCATCAACGATCGATTATCTATTATTAAAAATCAACGAGATCGTGTGCTAGCAGAAATTGAGCACCTACAAGCTCGCTTATCTATGCTAGAGTTTAAAACCTGGTTCTATGAAGAAGCACAACGTCGAGGCACTTGCAGCTTTTATGAAACAGCAACCCCTAATGATATCCCACTTGAGTATCATAAATATTTCGAACGCAAGTGGCGCGCCGATAAAGAAGCCGCCGAAAATGGTGAACCACCTAAAAAATATAAAGCTGTATAACAAAGAGGAGCTATCCAACGGATAGCTTCTTTTTTTGTATAGCAAAAAGGCGGCACAACCAAATGGTTGTACCGCCTTGATTCATCAATTATTCAGCAGTGAATGGCAATAAAGCAATTGCACGTGCACGTTTGATAGATGTAGTCAATTTGCGTTGATGTTTTGCGCAAGTACCGGAAATACGACGAGGTAAGATTTTACCGCGTTCAGTCGTAAAACGACGAAGTTTAGCAACATCTTTATAGTCGATTTGATCGATATGGTCTGCACAGAAAACGCATACTTTTCTTCTTGGCTTTCTGCCTCTATCTCTTCTCATTGCGAATCCTCCTTTTCGAATTAGTAGGAGTCCCTGACACTAGAACGGGATGTTTTCGTCATCGCCGCCTGTACTGAAACTATCAAAATTGGACCCACCTTCGAAAGAATTAGTATTCATATCAAGGGATTGGCCCACAAAGTTCGCTACCACTTCAGTAACGTACCGTTTTTGACCGTCCTGAGTCTCGTAAGAACGAGTTTGCAAACGACCTTCTACAAAGCAACGACTGCCTTTACGAAGATTGCCTGCCGCTTCACCAAGTTTACCCCAAGCAACGCAGTTGATGAAAGCAGTTTGTTCTTTCGTCTCATTTGTTGTGGAATCAATATAGGTATTTGTGGCAGCTACTGTGAAAGTTGCTACCGCACGACCAGTTTTGGTATAGCGTACTTCAGGATCACGAGCTAAATTACCTAGAATTTGTACAGAGTTCATGTTTTCCTCCAGGCTTTAATTATGCTTCGTGTTTAACAATTAGATGTCTTAGGACTTCATCGTTGATTTTCAATACACGATCGATTTCTTTGATTTCAGCAGGTGCTGCTTCAAAGTTGATCAATACATAGAAACCGTCAGTGAATTTCTTCACCGCGTAAGCAAGACGACGCTTGCCCCAACGATCTACCTTTTCTACTGTGCCGCCTACACGAGCAATTAAAGCTTCTACTTTTTCAATAACAGCGTTAGTTGCTTCCTCTTCAGCTGGTTTCACAATAAACATGACTTCGTATTTGTTCATACAAAATCACCTCCTCTTTCGGACTAATGCCCCTATCGACACATAGGGGTAGGAAGTGCTTACCATCAATAAGCCTTACTATTATAACCTAAAAAAATGATGAAAGCAAGGATTCAAATTAAAACCCTCGCTTTTACCAATATTATATACGATTATATTTTTCATCCTCAGGAAAGGCGATAATAGCGCAGATAATTACAAATATGGCTATTACCCCCATCATAGGATAGGCCGTATCATTTGGTAAAAAGGTAAGTATCAACGATGACACAATACCACTACCATATTGCATGGCACCTAATAGTGCCGCCCCAGATCCAGCCATTCTACCTGCTCTATCTAAAGCTAATGCATTAGTTACAGCGGCAATGATACCATTCATGGAGAAGAATAAAAAACAGCCAATAACGATTAACCACAATGAATGGTAACCTAAGAACATCAAGCCCATAACAACGGATACACAAACAGCAGCAAATAGTGTGGCATATTTCAATAGTCTATCAAGGCGTATAGCACTAACAATACGACGATTAATGGCACTTAACAACATAACACCAATAATATTAACAGAAAAGAGATAACCAAAATATTCTTTGGGCACTTCATACACATCTATATATACATAAGGCGATCCCGTTAAGAACGCATAAATGGCAATATAAAAGGAACTCACACATAGGGTATATTTCATAAAGCCCTTATTGCGCAATAAAATCCAATAGTTATTGTAGGTATGACCTATGGACTTTTTGCTCCTCTTCTCTACGGGATGTGTTTCCGGAAGCACTAATACGGCAACGAGCATTAAAAGCCCTATACCAACAAGCAACCAGAATATAGAATGCCATGTATACCATACAAGTAAATGTCCGGCTAACATTGGGCCTGCTATAGGCGCTATGGCCATAACAATGGCCAATGTAGACAACATTTTAGCCGCCTCAGTCCGACCATATAAATCCCGAATCATAGCCCGCGATAGCATCGGTCCTACACAGGCACCAAAGGCCTGAAACACACGCCAAGCCAATAACTCCATCATAGAGGAACTCAAGGCACAACCTACAGAACCAATAATAAATAAAACTATCCCTATAATCAGTGGCTTCTTACGACCAATTTTATCGCTAACGGCGCCCCAAAAAAGCTGGGCTAGCGCAAAGCCAATTAAGAACCCGGTCAACGTAAGCTCCGCATCACCATTAAGGTCACGCCCCATCTCAGGCATAGCAGGCAAATAAATATCCGTTGATAACGATGTAAACGCCATCAAAGCACTTAATATAGAAGTAAAAAGCCATCCCTTATTGCTAATCGTCAGCATAAAGACACCACTTTCATATAAAATCGCACTATAATATGTATTTATTTAGATTATATCAAAAACAAAGTTAATCCTATATAGTTTTGATATTTTTCAACAAAAAAGCGTAGTAAAATACTACGCAAAAATTGGTCTATAGCAATATCACTCTTTGCACTATTCAAATAGTGTAAAGACAAAAGCCTAACGCAACAGAGTATTCAAAATACTCGCACGCTAGGCAATCCTCTTAAAACTGTTTATAAGATGAGCCTAACGCTACCACACGTTGATGGCTCTCTTTTTACTTATTATACAACATAAATAGAATTTCTTAAAGGAATTATATGATAAATGGCTCTTTATCATTAACGACATAAACATTTCTATTAGGTAGTATTCTCTTTAGTTTTTCAGGGATATCAGTATGAACCGGAATAACAATATCAGGATCAACCATTTCTATGAACTGAACTAAATCGTCCTTTGAGACATGACCACTGGCATGACATATATAAGATGTATATATATCTAACAATTCTTTCAATGCTAAATTCTCCTCAATATATCCTGTCCACATGGAATATATAATACGTACATCATCTTTAGGGAACTCTTTAATTTTAGAAATAAAATTTTCTGTCCCTCTTACTAAAGATACAAATCCATGTTCCATATAGTATTTAGGATACCTTCCTTTATCAATAACTAATGGGCTATCATGTCTACGATACAAAGAACTTTCATAATATACATTATTAATCACAGTATCTAATATTCTTTTCTGATAAGCATCACAAATGAGTACTTTATCAGTTGGCATATTCTGCCAAATCCCCATAATACGGTCAATATTCGTAGAAGAACACATAACAAAAACATATTTTCCGTCTTGAATATAAGAAGAAATATCATCTAATACAGCTACTTCAGCTATAGGGTCATTGGCATCTCTAGATAATGAAGTTCCTTCTGTAATTAATACATCAACCTCACCTATATAGGTCTTAACTAACTTCTCTAATACATGTTGACGCAGCCCATGCATCCGGAAATCACCTGTATATAAAATGTGTTTACCTTCAGCCTCAATAACAAACATATAACTATCAGCGGCACTATGGTCAATAACCAAAGGCCTAATCCGTATATCACCAATAGTGAAAGCCTCTCCCCCACGAAATGTATTAGCACCTAATAAGCGCAAGTATAAACCTCTATCTTGATACTCAGCACCTATTAGCGCGATTTCCTTACTTAATTCACCCATATATAATGGAATTTCTGATAGTGCAGAGGTTAGTTGGCCTAAGTGATCCATATGATAATGAGAAATCACAATACCGTCACAATCCAACTTTCCTTTTGTAACGCCTTCTATATCAAGATTTATAGGTGTGTACTTTTCATCTAAACTTAATTCATTACCAAAATCTAACATAATGCGAGTAGATGCTGTACTAATTTCTATAGCACTACCACCAATCTGATGTGTGCCACGATGAACAACAATATTCATATTCAACCTTTACTTAGAAATGGTAAGCAATGTTTCTGCTCGATATAAACGATCCAAATTTTCTGACCAATTATCTACTTTATTTTTATAAGGCGATTTACTTACTTTTTGAGCTTGTAATACAACAAATCGAATTTGTTTCAATTTAGACTCTTGTTTTAATATAGCCTCACATAAAGCTCGTAATTCTTTTCTTTTACTTGGATTAATTAATTCCTGGCACTCTTTATACTGTTCTGACACAACAGTTTTAGATGGATAGTTAGGTTCATTTGGTTCATTTGAAACGATACGAAGCATCAAATTTGTTTTATCCCCACCATCTTCTTTTATACAAGACTTTTCGTCAAACAAAACAACTAACTCGGCTTCATTTGTATGTTTATATTCAGATAATTTCTTTAAGTTATTTATACCCTCGTGAGCAACATCAGCCTTAATCTGTTTTAAATCAAGCAACTTATAATATGTATAAGCTTCTAAAATACAGCGTAGTAAAGTTTCCTCACTACCAGATGGACGATATTTTAATTCAATTACAGAATAACATTCGTCATCAGTGTTATAGCCTAATAAATCTATTTTTCCATAAGAATCATTTTGTGTTTCCTTTAATGGTGTTTGATAATCAAAAATATAACCTAATCCATCAACCTTACGTTGATAAAACAACAATTTCGCTAAAATTTCTTCTTTACGATTTGTGCCTTGCAGCTTTTTCATATCTACTATTTCAGAAGGAGAATGCTTTGTATCAAAATGATTAGATCGTACAGGCGTTAAGTCTGTCCATGTCTTTAAAAGATTTTTTGATAAAAGAGTACTGGCAATAGCTTCACTATAGCGGTTTTTGTCCGTTTGCGACGCGCCTTGTACATAGCCTTTATAATTTACAATAGATGCCTTATAAAAATTTGCTGCAAATCTTTTTATATCCCCATCGTTATCTTTTGGCTTTACTTTTTTTATATTAACAGTATCTTCTATTGTATCGTTCTTAGGTTGCCCAAAAAGGGTTTCAAACTCATCAATTTTATCTTTTCGATTAATACCTTTGCAAATAAATTCATATACTTCTTTAGACTTTAACATTATAAATGCCTCCCTTAATAGCAATTTACCTCACTGCACATAACTACTAAAATTACCCCATATCATACACAATAGATCAATGTATTATTATAAATTCATTATATCAGTGGACTTTTTATGAGTAAATAATGAAGAAATAAAATTCTATGCGAATATTATCTTCCTATATTTTTACTTTAATACAATCAACGAGTAATAATTTCCTCATATTATAGTCTTTTATATTAAAAATATTTACACTATTTAGATTAAGCAAAAATTCTATAGAAAATCCTTGCGTCATTATTCTATATAATTTACTATATATAGAGAAATCTGATTATAAAAAGGAGTCATCATGGCTAATATCAATGAAAACTACTTAAACCTACAAGGTTCTTATTTATTCGCTAATATTGCTAAAAAGGTAAATGAGTACCAAACTGCTCATCCAGATGCAGATATTATTCGTCTTGGTATCGGCGATGTTACATTACCTCTTGCTCCAGCAATTATCGATGCTATGAGTAAAGCTGTTCAAGAAATGGGAAAAGCAGAAACATTCCGAGGTTATGGTCCTGAACAAGGATATGATTTCTTACGTCAAGCTATTGTTGATGGCGATTACAAACCATTAGGCGTAGATATAGCTATTGACGAAGTATTCGTTTCCGATGGTGCAAAATCTGACGTTGGTAATATCCAAGAGTTATTCAGCGAAGATAACATCATTGCTATCACAGATCCTGTGTACCCAGTATACTTAGACTCCAACGTTATGGGTGGTCGTACTGGCGAAGCTGTAGATGGCATCTTCCAAAAGGTTGTATACCTCCCTACTTACGCAGAAAATAACTTCTCTCCAGAATTCCCTTCTGAACGTGTAGACATCGTATACCTTTGCTCACCTAACAATCCAACCGGTACTGTTTTGAGCCGTGCTCGTTTAGCAGAATGGATCAAATGGTGTAAAGATAATGATGCCATTTTGATGTTTGACTCCGCTTACGAAGCTTTCATCAGCACAGAAGACACTGTAAAATCCATCTATGAAATCGAAGGTGCTCGTGAAGTAGCTATCGAGTTCCGGTCCTTCTCCAAAACTGCAGGTTTCACTGGTACACGTTGTGCTTACGCCGTAGTACCTAAAGAGGTAACTGGCAAAACTAAATCTGGTGAACGCCAACCGCTAAACCCTATGTGGAACCGTCGTCAATGTACTAAATTCAATGGTGTTCCTTACATCATCCAACGTGGTGCAGAAGCAGTATACACAAAAGAAGGACGTGAACAAACACGTGCAAACATTGCGTACTATAAAGAAAATGCCCTCATCATCAAAGAAGGTCTTGAATCTATCGGCCTTACGGTATACGGTGGCGTTGACGCTCCATACATTTGGCTAAAAACACCTGGCAATATGACTAGCTGGGAATTATTCGACATCTTGCTCGAACAAGTTCAAATCGTATCTACACCAGGCTCTGGCTTTGGCCCTCATGGTGAAGGTTACCTTCGTTTGACAGCATTCGGCAGTCGTGAAAATACAATTCGCGCCGTTGAAAGAATCAAAACATTACAATTCTAATATGATTATGTCTATATTTAGGTTTAGATTTATATCTTGATTTATATTTAGATTACATTAAATCTGGATTATGTGATTTAAAATAGTTTATATCTATAAAACCAAAAGACCGATTACAATCCTTCAATAGGAATGTAGTCGGTCTTTTTTTATATACCCTTACATATATGAATATTTAATTCAAGTATTCCTTAACTCCATAGTACTAACAAATAACATCCCCATATTATTTGTGTCCGCTATATTTACTATTAATTAGAAGTTATGACGAATCCCTGCGTCAATGCGATAGGAATTGTCTACGATAGCACCAAAGTTTTTAGTGAAAGTCCCATAAATATATGTATTAGGACGTACGCTCCATGAACCACCTAACTCAACATCTAGCCATGTATCCTTAAGATTCACTTCACTGCCTGTAGTTGGCTCACCGGTCATGCTATAAGTAGCTTTCATTTTACCAGAGAATTCATGCGCTAATGCTGCTTTGAGGAAAAGGTTGCTATTCTTACTTTCCTTGCCAATGCCTACACCAATACGACCAATAACGGAGTTTACCGCATCAGAGTTAATATGCACTGTGCTACCTGTATTTGTACGAGCATCAAAGTTTACACTAGACAATCGACTAAGCGTCAATTCTGCGTTAGGATCGATGTAGAAACCATTGTCTTTCTTGATTCGTTTACCATATTCAACGCTCAAAGAGGTACCTGTATTGCGGTAATCTCCGCTCAAGCTTGTACCCAAGCTATTGCGTACAGTGAAATCATTTTTCAAACGACTTACTTTACCAATCACATCTAAATAACGACCATCATTATATTGTTTTGCACCGTATAATGCTAAACCCGCAGTTTTACCAGAGCCAGAACCTAGTGCGTAATCACTACTGCTTGTACCGTATAGTAAGGCACCACCTATAGTCCAATCGCCACGCAATGTGTCATAGCCTACTTGCGCCATGTTATAGGTTTGGTTTACATAGGCGCTGTCTGTAATTTTAGATTTACCACCGATGTATTTCCCCCATACACCATGCTTATTGGAGTTGAGTCGCACATCACCAAGGCGACGTTGTAAATCATTCGTATCGGCTCTCATTTGCATCACAGAGGAGGCTAACGCACTCTTAGCACCAGAAACAACTTCGCTTTCACGAGCTGTCACAACCGCTTGGTCAGTAATACTAGGTTTCCCATCAACAGTAAAGCTATCTGTACCAAGCTTAGTAGCAAATGCAGGACTAATAAGGCCTGAATCGACTTGAACATTTACATCTAAATTACGCTCACCCTTAGTAAAGCCAGCATATGTTAATTTATTAGCCAACTGCTGCAAAGTGCCTCGTGGGTTGTCTATATTTGCATACCCTTTAAGTGCATCTGCCGAACTGCGCATAGTCACAGAAGAACCCTTATCAGCATGATTGATAACGACTTCACCCTTACCTTGTGCCACTGCAGGGGCTCCCTTTTCATAGTCGATAGCTGCATGACCAGCATAGTTGTTAATAGTAATAGGTCTTGAGTCTACGGCTTGAATAATACCTTGACTATTTATATCTTTACCACCAATAAAATGTTCTACACGACTACCAGTATATAAATAGTTTGCATTATTAGGACGACCTTGTGTAGGATATACGCGCTCAGCTCCTAGCCATTCATTGCGCCAAGTCGCACCATTTTGTAAGTACAATCGCAAACCACCATGGTACGGATTGTTGTTGCTTTCATCAAATTCATTCAGCACACCACCTACCAATTTAGAATTTGGTGTTGTTAAACCTAAAGAAATTTCAGATCCATGGTTATGTGGATTCTTGTCGATACCATAGTTTTTATCTAAAAATCCTATATTACCATACATCTTCACATCATTCGTTCCCGGATGTAAGCCATCCATACCCGTATTTACATAAACAAAACCTTCTTCAGATAATGCAGAATAGGTATCAGAGGTATCTAAAGGATATGTTTTTATATCAGCCCCACCTAGTATGCGAATATATCCATCTTTATTAGCTTGCAAACCAACGCCAACAGCATCGACTTTAGCATTACCCTTTACGGTAATTCGAGTATCATCGTTATTTCCATCATTAGTAAGTCCACCATAACCAGCATAGATACCGCTCATGTAATAATGTGCCAAATCAGGTCTACGTTTCGCGCCACTTTCTGCTGGTGCTGGATTTTTAACTGTTACAGTTACATTTTTATCGATAGCAACTTGTGTCCCATCAAGGGCATAAATACCTGTAACATTATTATGATATTTTGTTCCATTTACACCTAAACCTGATACATTAACAGTTAAGTCATCTGTATAATGTCTCTTTTCCCCCCACAAATTAAGGCCAATGGATTTTCCGTCTGTATGACTTTCCACAGTTGTGGCTGATACCATGGTAAAAGCATTAGCACCTGTTACGATTAATGCAGCAATAACAGCAGCTTTTACATTTCTTCTCATGTTATACCTCCTTAACACTTCAACTATGAACATAACTAACTAACATAACCAATTTAATTGTATCTAGATTCAGGGTATATGTGTCAATTTCTACTCATATGATTTTTTATTTGTCCCCTATAACAACACGCTATGTATCGATATAATTGTGCACAAATTACTTGTTTAAATTAGATATTAATTATTTTCTATACCATCTAATAAATTCTATAGAAAAATATTAAAAGCTATTAATTTTATGCTATAATAAATATATTAATTATTAAATTTCAACTTATATAGGAGGCTAATATGAATATTCGTATTGGTATCGTTGGTTACGGCAACTTAGCTCGTGGCGTAGAAGCATCTGTTCAGTTACAACCTGATATGGAGCTCATCGGCGTATTCTCTCGCCGTCAAGGTATTGAAACTGTATCTGGTGTACCTACTTACACGATGGAAGATATTCCTAACTTTAAAGGCAAAATCGATGTAATGGTTCTTTGCGGTGGTTCTGCAACAGATCTTATCGAACAAACACCGATGGTAACAAAATACTTTAACTGTATCGATTCCTTCGATACACATGCACGTATTCCTGAACACTTCGCTAATGTAGACAAAGTAGCTAAAGAGGCCAAAACTGCTACATTAATTTCTTGTGGTTGGGATCCAGGCATGTTCTCTTTGCAACGCGTTTACGCGGAAGCAATCTTACCAAAAGGTAAATCCTACACATTCTGGGGCCGCGGTGTATCCCAAGGTCATTCCGATGCCATTCGCCGTATCGATGGTGTTCTTGATGCTCGTCAATATACTGTGCCTAAAGAACAATACCTAGAAGCTATCCGTAACGGCGAAACTCCAGATGTTGATGGCTATAAAGGTCACCTTCGTGAGTGCTATGTAGTAGCGGCTCCTGATGCGGACAAAGCTAAAATCGAAAACGAAATCAAAACTATGGAAAACTACTTCGTAGGCTATAAAACTGTAGTCAACTTCATTTCCCAAGAAGAACTTGATCGCGACCACAAAGGCATTCCACATGGTGGCTTCGTTCTTCGCTCTGGTGAAAGTACAGAAGGCACACGTCACGTTATTGAGTACTCCTTGAAACTTGACTCTAACCCTGAATTCACAGGCTCTGCACTTGTTGCTTACGCTCGTGGTCTCTACCGACTTGCTAAACACGGCGGCACAGGTTGCTATACAGTATTCGACATTCCACCGGCTTGGATTTCCACACAATCTGCTGAAGAATTAAGAGCACATTCTCTATAATAGAGTGAGGTCCTCATCGACTTAATAGATGAGGGCCTTTTTTATACCCAAAAAATACTATTAGAAACTCTATTACCGGATATTTTCTACATATTTTAACTTTATAATATTCTTCTATATGTATATAAAAATTAGGAATTAGAAGTTTATTTTTTTAAATGCTAAGATAAATTTATTTAATTTATATCCATCATGGAGGTGCCGTATGAAACTGAAAAATTTTATACACAATAGTCTTATAGCAGGATTATTAATATGTCCTCTACTATTTGCCGGTTGTACCAATTCTGTTGGTCCAAACGATAAACCCAACGATAATATAAAAGTCGTTACAGATTTAACCGGTACAGACGTATCTATGAAGAAAGAAATTAATCGTATCGCTATCGTCCCTATCCCTTGGACCTCTATTGTATATGCAGTTGATGGTAGCAATAAAAAAATAGTAGGTATCCATCCATCAGCTAAAAAATCATATGAAGCCAGTATATTTAAGACGTTAGCGCCTGATTTAGAAAATGTTAACTCATCATTTGTAGACAACAATTTCAATGTTAATTTTGAAGAAGTTGCTAAGCTAAAGCCTGATGTTGTCATCATTTGGGATTATCAACCAGAAGTAGCAAAAAAACTTAAAGAGCTAGGTATACCTGCTGTATCCATAAAGTATGGAACATTGGAAGATATTCAAAACGGAATTCGTCTATTAGGGAAGATTCTAGATAAGCCGGAACAAGCTGAAGCCTTAATCTCATACCATAAAGATTCAGAAGCATATTTTAAACAAAAAAATGCTTCTGCGTTACCAAATAAGCCCAAAGTATTATATTTACAAAATAAGAATTTAACTGTCGCAGGGAACAAATCTGTCAACCAACTCATGATTACTATGACAGGTGGTGAAAATGCTGCAAAAGATACAAAAGGTAGCTGGACTAAAGTCTCAATGGAAGAAATCATGACCTGGGATCCCGATATAATTATATTAAGCAACTTTGATTCTATTACACCTGATGATATTTATCAGGATAAGCTTGAAGGTCAAAATTGGAGTAACATAAAAGCTGTAAAAACGCATCGAGTTTATAAAGCACCTATGGGAATCTATCGTTGGGATGCACCTAATGTAGAAACACCATTAATGATGAAATGGATGGGACAACTCATTCAACCTGACACTTTTAATGACTATATATTACGTGACGATTTAAAACAATTTTACAATACCTTCTACCACTATAATCTCACAGATAGTGAAATTAATACCATCTTAAATACTTCTATAAATAACACTCCCACATTTTAACTAAGGAGTACTCATGAGCTCTCAAAATAAATATCTAGTTATATTTTTCTGCCTTTTAGTATTTCTCGCTCTTACTGTATTAGTATCCTTGATGACTGGACGATATATGCTAATGCCTACACAAGTTATAAATATTTTATCAAACGGAAACTCTGCCGCTGCATTTGATATGGAATCCGCCGTAATTTGGAATCTTCGTATTCCTCGAATTTTACTAAACATACTTGTTGGTGGGGCCCTTGCAATTGCTGGTACCGTTTTTCAAGGTATTTTCAGAAATCCATTAGTCAGTCCGGATATATTAGGTGTTAGTTCCGGTGCAGCCTTTGGCGCTGCACTGGGAATATTAATTTCTGGAATAAATATATATGCTACGGGATTTGCACTTATCTTTGGTATTGTCAGTGTTTGCCTCACATATAGTCTAGCTCGACTAAGGAACCAAATCACGTCATTATCACTGGTTTTATCAGGAATGATTGTTTCTGCTATTTTCGGAGCATTAATAGCTCTAATTAAATATGTAGCTGACCCGTATGACAAATTACCAGCAATTACATATTGGTTAATGGGTAGTTTTTCTACAGCTTCCTACGAAAATGTTTCACTCGTCTCTATTCCTATCATCTTTGGATGCGCTGTACTATACTTCCTACGTTGGAAAATCAATATTCTCTCTATGGGAGATGAAGAAGCTACAGCACTCGGGGTAAATCCTTTTAAGTTACGCCTAATTATCATTGCTATGGCCACGTTAATAACTGCAGCTTGCGTAACCATCACAGGAATTATCGGTTGGGTAGGACTTGTCATTCCACATATTTGTCGCATGTTAATAGGTGTAGATCATCAGAAACTACTTCCTATCTCCATCATTGTCGGAGCTATTTTCATGATTATCGTGGATTTAATCGCACGCTCAGCTATTGCTGCAGAAATACCAATAGGAATAATCACCGCCTTAGTAGGGGCCCCATTCTTTGCTTGTCTTTTTTACCGTACACGAGGTGATTGGAAATGATTTTTGAATTGAGAAACGGCTCATTTGCTTATAATAAAAAAGATTATATTTTCAAAGACATTTCTTTCACAATAAAATCGGGCGAAATATTGACTATTTTAGGCAGGAACGGGATTGGAAAAACAACATTAGTAAAATGTATCTCCCGTATACAGCAGTTGCAAGAAGGCAACATATACATAAATAATAAACTAGTTAGTCCCCATGATAATGCTCCTATTGGCTATGTTCCGCAAGCAAGAGAGTTATCATTTCCTTATACGGTAGAAGAAATCGTATTAATGGGACGCAGTAGACATATTGGTATGTTTTCTGTACCTACAGATAAAGACTATGAAATAGTCCACTCTGTCCTAAAAAGAATAGGTATTTCCTCACTCGCTTCCAAAATAGCATCAAGCTTAAGTGGAGGTCAGTTGCAATTGGCATTTATTGCCAGAGCACTAGCGAGTGAACCGCAACTACTCATTATGGACGAACCAGAATCACATTTAGATTTTAAAAATCAGTATACCATGCTTTCACTTATTCGAAACATCGTAGATGAATCTAATCTTGCTTGCATTATGAACACACATTATCCTGATCATGCACTTCAAATATCTGATAAAACTTTAATGCTAAAACCTAATAACTATATTTTAGGTACCACCAAGAATACTGTAACAGAAAATAATCTGAATGATTTCTTTGATGTTCATACCAAAATCATTGTAGGAAAAGAGGATAATAAATCCTATTCAGGGTTTATAGTACTTGGCACTAAAGAATGATAAAGTTCTTTTACAATTATATATGATATTCATTCAATAAAATTTTTAACGAAACTTACAGAACGTGCTTTCGGTAATCTACAAATATAAAATAGTTACAATGCCGCTAATTAAAAGAGACCATCTTAAGATGGTCTCTTTTTTGTCCTATAAACTTTTTTTACACTTACTTAATACCAACGTGTTAACGGCAATTCGTTCGTAACACCTTTTGTCATCAAAATTTGATGCAAGTCCATATTACCGATGTAGAAACCTGCCGCACATCCACAAAGATACAAATCCCACATGCGTACGAATTCACTGCCTCGTTTCGCTTCTACTTGCTCACGGACGCCTTGGAAATTGTTATACCAATGCATTAAAGTCTTATAATAGTGATACCGCAAACTTTCAACATCGATGACATTCATATCATAGTCATAAGCGAGGCTGACCATTTCGCGAAGGGACGGCAAACATCCGCCCGGGAAGATATATTTACGAATCCAGGCACTTGTTTCCTTTTCAGAAGGATCACTGATGTAGTGAAGCAGGAACAAACCACCGTCTTTAAGCATATCCGATGCGTCCTCCATATACAGAGGAAAATTAGGCCGACCTACATGTTCAAGCATGCCGATGCTGACAATACGGTCAAAGGTACGCCTGGAAGCTGCTACGTCGCGATAATCTATAAGTTCAATCTCAACCTGTCCTTCAAAACCATATTCTTTAATGCGTTCCTGTCCTTTTTTCCATTGTTCTTCGGAAAGAGTACACCCATAGCCCTTAACCCCATATTTACGAGCCGCTTCAATGAGAAGGAATCCCCATCCGCAACCAATATCAAGTAAAGTCATACCCTCTTTTAAGTACAATTTATCGAGAATATGATGAACCTTTTGATATTGCGCATCTTTGAGACTATCATTCTCATGCTTAAAATACGCACAGGAATAGCTCATGGTTTCATCGAGCCACAATTTATAGAATTCATTGCCTAAATCATAATGGGAAGATACTTGTTGTTTTTGATCTTTCTTTTTAAGACCTGCATTAAAGAGCGAGCTAAGTACCTTACGATTGATAGAGTCCTTACCTACATGACCAAGGACTACACAAAGGGCTTTAAACAAATCCCCTTCAATTTCGATATCTTTACGCATATACGCTTCACCGAGGGCGAGTTCTGCGGATATTAACAAATCCTTCTTGGGAATATCGCGATTAACGATGACGGTAAACTCGGATTCTCCGTCACCGATTGTATATTCATTATCTCCAATTTTTACGGTAAAACAATGATCATTGAAACGTTCTAAATAATGGACTAAGAAACTATCAAATAGCTTGGGAAACATACTGAACTTCCTTTCCTATTAGCTTTCACTATATAGGTTTAAAAATATATTCATTAACATGATTGGATACATCCCATACCCTATTAATATATACACCTATAAATTATATCTATATAGTTACGGCGAATAAAAATCTATATTAATCCTATATTTTAATATGAACTTATCACATTATTTAAGTAATATATTTAACTCTATTTATATTATAGCACTTTGAAATAATCTATTTTATATTTATTGAGTAATTCCATCCTATTAGTATGGTATAATATTTATTTGATAAGGTTTATAACAAACTATTGCTATAAACTTTCACAAAGAACGAAATCAATTTGTTAATAAAAGGTGGTACCATGAGCACAAATTTAGAAGTAGGCATCGTAGGCCTTCCAAATGTTGGTAAAAGTACATTATTCAACGCTATCACAAAAGCGGGCGCTGAAGCTGCCAATTATCCATTCTGTACAATTGAACCTAATGTAGGTGTCGTTGACGTTCCAGATAATCGTTTAGCTGTATTGGCTGAAATGTTCGGTTCCAAACGCATCCTCCCTGCTGCTATGCGCTTCGTAGATATTGCTGGCCTCGTAGAAGGTGCATCCAAGGGCGAAGGTTTGGGTAATAAATTCCTTAGCCATATCCGCCAAGTAGATGCGATAGCACAAGTTATTCGTTGTTTCGATGACCCTAACATCACTCACGTTTCTGGCTCTATTGATCCAATTCGCGACATTGAAATCATTAATACTGAGCTCTGCCTAGCTGACCTTGAATCCGTAGAAAAACGAAAACAACGTATTGAAAAAATTGCTAAATCTGGCGACAAAGATGCACGTGCTGAATTACCATTGTTAGAACGCATCATCGAAGGTTTAGGTGAAGCAAAACCCGTTCGTGCACAAGGTCTTGATGAAGACGAATTGGAAATGATCAAAGAGTTGACATTGCTTACCGCTAAACCATCTCTTTATGTAGCCAATATTTCTGAAGATGAAGTAGCCGATTACTCTGCCAACGAATACGTTAAACGTGTCGAAGAATACGCTAAAAACGAGGGTGCAGGTATCGTTGTGGTTTCCGCACGCATCGAGTCTGAAATCGCTGAATTATCCGACGAAGAATCCGCGGCCTTCCTCGAAGATCTAGGGCTTGACGAATCAGGCTTAACAAAACTGATCAAAGCAAGTTATGCACTCTTAGGTCTTATCAATTACTTCACAGCTGGTGAAATGGAAGCTCGTGCTTGGACAATCGTAAATGGCACCAAAGCACCTCAAGCTGCTGGTAAAATTCACTCGGATATTGAAAAAGGCTTTATCCGCGCTGAAATTGTATCCTTTGATGACTTACAAGCTTGTGGTAGCCAAAATGCAGCTAAAGAAAAAGGCCTCGTACGCCTTGAAGGTAAAGACTACGTTATGAAAGACGGCGATGTAACCCATTTCCGCTTCAATGTATAAATAAACTTATATAACAAAAACCAGTAAATCTCAGGATTTACTGTTTTTTTTATTACTAATTATAACCTTTATATAATATTATTTATCGTCTTTATGAAGAACATTTTTGACGCCACTAATCGCACCATCTACAGCATCTTTAACATCTTCAGCTGCTTTTTTGAGATCTTCAGCAACATCATGTGCAGCGTCTTTAACTTTTGCAGCTGTATTTTCTACAGCGCCTTCTGCTTGCAATTCTTTGTCACCAGTTAATTTACCGGCATTTTCTTTTAATGCACCTTTAGCTTGATTTAATTTATCTTCTAATGCCATAATTATGATCCTTTCATATAAAATCATTTATAGCTATGTTAGCTATACTTTTAAAAAAAGATTACTATCCCTTTTTCCCGAAGAAAAACGAAACAACAGCAACAACAATTACAGCACCAAGAACAGAAGGAATTAATGCCATGCCAGCTAAGCTAGGACCCCATGTGCCAAATATTGCTTGACCCACAGACGAACCAACTAAACCAGCAACAACATTGGCAATAACGCCCATTGCTCCACCTTTGTTAGTGATGGCTCCTGCAAGAAAACCGATAAAACCACCAACAATAATTGACCATAACATACGATCACTCCTTCCTATTTAATCAATATATTTATAATATCCTACAAAAAAACGAACTTTATAAATATTATAAATAATATGTATATTTATAATATAACATTCATTTCTAAAGATTAAATGAAGAAATTCGATATAGTTATAAAAGTCGCAATCGATTAAACTACTGTAACAATTTCATCCATTGTGCGACGTGTTTTATTGCGATGCGGTTCTTCATCTCGATATCCAAAGGCAGCCATCACAGCAATGCCAAAATGTTTTGTATCAAAGAGCCCTAGTTCATCACCTAAAAAAGCGGTCATCTTATCTTGATTAAAGCCTTCCAATGCACAGGAATCAAGACCTTCATAAGCAGCCATAGTCATCATATTAGCCATTACAATATACGCTTGCTTAGAAGACCAATCAAAGGCAGCACGATCAGACTCAAATGTTTTATAGTCTTCAGTTGTGAACTGAGCATATTTTTCTTTATAAATAGCATCAACTTCAGCAGGTAATTGTTTCACCTCTTCTTGAATATAGCGTACATAAGGAGAATCAAATTCCAAATCCACCTTTTTACGTGTTAAGAACACTACGAAATGACTCGCTTCAAGACCAGCTTGAATACCCCAACCATAAGCTTTCATCTTTTCACGGATTTCAGGATTTTGAATAACTAATAATTGGTAAGCCTCAAAACCTAAGGAGGTTGGAGACAAGCGCGCCGCTGTTAAGATACCTTGCCAATCATCATCAGAAATCTTTTTAGTACTATCAAATTTCTTACATGCATAACGATATGTCATAGCGTACTCTAAATCTTTACGATCAAATTTAGGGGCTATTAATTTTACATTTTCTATTTCATATTTACTCATATATACCTCCATAATTAATATCTGTAATTGATAAAATATATCATGTTTCTATAGTACCACACTCATCGTTCAAGTTATATGAAGATGGACACTAAAGTAAAAAAAGCCTAGACAACGTCTAGACTTTATACGGTACGGCTAGCTCTCCTTTTTCATACCAAAAGAAGCCAGATGTACTAATTTTATGTTCTTTTAAAATGGTCTTTACTTGATCCACTATACTTGAATCTATTGCGATAGATAAACCACACATATCGTAAAGCTCTGGGGGTGTGGCCATCAACTGATGAGGCACCTCTAATTCTGTTAATACCTTATCCGCCTTATCTCCAAAATAATAAGAGGTAAAAACTATAAGTAATTTTTTTTGTTCCAATACCTCACCTCTCTGATAACTAGCAAGATTAAATTGCTCATACATTAAATATAAAGCTTGGAGATATAAAAAAATACATCGAAATTGATAAAAAAAGATACTATACTACTAGAAATTATAGCTTAATAATATTATCCCCTATAATAGAGTCTGTAATGGCATACATATTAGTAATACTACCTACTCCCAGCTCATCTTTCACGCCAAAAAAATCAAGGCAAATACCGCATGCTGCAATCTCTACACCAAGCTCAGCTAGTTTCTTTATATTTTCCAAATGAACCGAATCATTGACTACCATCTTAACACTGCTATTGATGAAATAAATCTTAGAAGGTTTTACATCGGCTTCAAGCAAGCATACCCAGAAGGTTTTCATTAAATTTCGACCAAGCTCTTCACTACCTTCACCAAGGTAATCCTTCGTCATCAAAATAATCCGATTTCCATAATTCATAGGCTCACAACGGGCTGCAGTAACTAGATTTGAATTAGGGGTCAGTGTAAGATAGAAATCCTTGACATCTTGGCGAACTTCTACACCATAACCACGAGACTTCCCAAACTTCGCCACATTATCGCGACTCACTTCATTATCTACAATAGTTGTAATAATAGCACTTGGATTCGCATCACTTACCTTCTTGGTCTCGATAACAGGTTTTGGACATAAGCTACCGCGCACATCTACAGTTAATTTCTTTGTATTGCTCATCATACACCTCTTTATATACATTATATGTTTTATGAAAGTATCAGCTATCAGCTATCAGCTATCAGCTATCAGCTATCAGCTATCAGCTATCAGCTATCAGCTAATAATATTTTATTTAAATAGCTAAATCAATACCATACAGTACTTATCTTTTATGAGTTTATTTTGTTACTCGTACGGCAAGACCGCTGAAGCTTTCAACAGTGCCCACAATAGCAGCACAGTCAATCCCCGCCTTATAAAAGGCCTCGACAAGTGTCTCACTTTCGCTAGCAGGAACAGAAAATAGTAACCCGCCAGAGGTTTGAGGATCAAATACAATATCCGTCCATACAGGATCCAAGTCCTCATCAACTTGTACTTCAGTTATAGCCTTGCGATTACCATAAGATGCAGCCGGAATTAAGCCCATTTGAGCCGCCTCGATAACATCATCAAAAAGAGGGATATCGTAAGCTTTGATATGAATCGTCACATCAGAAGCACTTGCCATTTCTACGGAGTGCCCCATAAGGCTAAAGCCTGTTACATCTGTACAAGCATGAACTGTAAAGTTATGTGCCACCTCAGCCGCTACACGGTTTAAAGTACTCATACTAGTAACAGCCTGTTCCGTACCTACAGGAAATAAACCTGCTTTCAGAGCATTATTCATAATACCTGTGCCAATGCGTTTTGTTAGCACCAACACGTCCCCTACTTGAGCACCTTTATTTTTCCAAATCTGATTTGGATTTACTTGTCCTGTCACAGACATCCCAAAGATAGGTTCCTTATTTTCAATGCTGTGTCCACCTACGATGGCTGCACCAGCCTCGGCTACAATCGAACCAGCCCCATTTAACACATCCGTCAAAACACCTTGCTCGACAAGAGGAACCGGAAAGCCTACGATATTCATCGCTGTTAAAGGGGTGCCACCCATAGCATATACATCGCTTAATGCATTGGCAGCTGCAATTTTACCAAATAAAACAGGATCATTAACCATAGGGGTAAAGAAATCTAAGGTTTGCACCAATGCAAAGGTATCAGAGATTTGATATACTCCAGCATCATCGGCACCAGTCATATCCGCGAGAACATGCTTGTTAGTAACGGGTGTTACAGCTTTTAGCACACGGTTCAATATATGAGGCCCAATCTTACACGCACAGCCTCCACTTGTAACATAATCAGTAAGTCGTACCATAACTCCTCCTTACTCATTTTCCGGCAATCGAGAGACGATTTTCTTAACAGCCTTTTCAAATTTAGGGCGCGGCATCAAGAGTTGATGACCGCAGCCATTACATACGATGAGAAAGTCTGTGCCGATTCGCTTAACTTCCCACTCGTCACTGCCACAAGGATGCGATTTTTTCATTTTCACTACATCGCCTACGTAATATCTAACAAATGCCATAGCGCCTCCTTTAACTTCTGTCAGTATTTATATATTTATTATACATAAAATAGTTACTTCTATAAATATACCCTAATTCTATAGTTCAATCCTCTATTATATATAACCATAAAATTTTCACCCTAAATATATAATGTACAATTTTAATATATCTACTGTTCTTATAATTAAACCATAAATCAAGAGAATTATTATTTTATAACCACCAAAAGGTTACAGAAACTTTGCACTTAATCATTATATTTTATGGGGAAATATTAGTGCATACAACGAAATTAACATTAACAACTAAACAATAATGATTTTTCATTTAGTTATCATTCTCAATATCAAAATATAGATTTTTTATAAATCCCATACTATTCAATCTTTATAAACCCACATTTTTACTGCATTGATAATATTTATCATTTAGAAAATTTTCGAAATAAATTTTACAAAAAGACTTGCATTTCTCATTTAGTATGTTACAATATAGTCAACAATGATTATTCGTTAAGTATACGGATAACACATTGTATATAAAACTGTTAAGACGGCAAGTGCCGAAACACACAAATAAGTAAGTACTATTTTAAGAGTTAGGCAAGTGTCTATTTGATCTAAGAATAAGTTTTCTTACTAAGGCGAAGTCGCCCTCGAAATTGATAGAATAAGTATTCTATTCCATTGCATTCACAACCAAGTGGTTATGAATATATACGTTAAGTAACAATTTTGAAAATTATCGTAAGTACAAAGGAGTATTAAAATGGCAGAATTAAAAGGTTCTAACACTGAAAAAAATCTTCAAGCAGCATTTGCTGGCGAATCCCAAGCATTTCAAAAATATACATTCTACGCTAGTGCAGCTCGTAAAGCTGGCATGAACGAAATCGCTGACTATTTCGAAGAAACAGCTCACAACGAATCTGCACATGCTAAATTGTGGTTCAAAGCTCTTCATGGTGGCGATATTTCCGCTGATATCGAAGCTAACCTTCGCGATGCAGCAGCTGGTGAAAACTACGAACATACTACAATGTACAAAGAATTCGCTGACGAAGCCGAAAAAGAAGGCTTTGCTAAAATCGCTTTCCAAATGCGCGAAGTTGGTAAAATTGAAGCTCGTCATGAAGCTCGTTACCTTGCATTAGCCGCTCAAGTATCCGGTAACAAAGTATTCCACAATGACGAACCAGTAGCTTGGATCTGTGCTAACTGCGGTTATGTACACGTTGGTGAAGAAGCTCCAAAAGTTTGTCCTGTATGTGCACACCCACAAGCTTTCTTCCACCGTTTCGTTGAATCCATCTAATCTGTAAGTGCGACACCAACTAGATTAATAGCCTGTAAGTACAGATTTTAATGAAACTATACCTGTAAGTACAATCTAAACTTACAGTAAGTACTGACAACTTCCTTAACAAAAAGACGATGACATTTGTTTGTCATCGTCTTTTTTTGCATTCTTTTGCTAGATTTTTATTTTGTCTACTATATTTTATTCTATTCACTATAATATGTTTTTTATTTCCTTTGTATAGTGCTTATTATTTACTATTTTAAGATTATAAAGACATATCACTTAATATTATCTACCAAGCATTTAAATTGTTGTGTTGCTTCATATGGATTATCTGCATGAGCAATAGCAGATATCACGGCTACTCCACTAGCACCTGCTTCCAAAACAGGCTTTGCGTTATTTAAGGTAATACCCCCGATACCAACGCATGGTAATGTTAAACCTTCTGCTCGTAACTCAGCAATGCGCTCAGGTCCGCACGGCAATTGAGCATCAGGTTTACTACTTGTAGTATACATAGGGCCTACACCAACACAATCCGCATAAACTACATTGGTCTTATGAAGTTCCTCCACAGAATGAATGGATATACCAACAACCTTATTCCCTACAAGATTACGAACGTCTTCTAAACGCATATCTTCTTGTCCTACGTGAACACCATCAGCGTTAACAGCCACTGCTAAGTCTACATCATCGTTAATAATATAAAGCACATTATACATGGCACAGATTTCTTTTAACTGCTGAGCTAATTCTAATTTTTGTTGTCCTTCTAATGTTCCTATGCCCTTCTCTCTAAATTGAAAGCAGGTCGCACCACCTCGACAAGCAGCTTCAACAATGTCCAGTAAATGGCTTTCATTAAAACCTACATCCTGTGTACCACTAATAAAATATACCTTTAATTGATCGGGCACAACTACAGGCCGTATTCGGTTTTCGGATAAAAGCATCGCATCATCGAATTCATATAAGGCATCCATAAATGCCATACTAAAACTACCAGGTTTTACACCGCTCACATTAACCGCACTTTCACCAGCAAGTCCATAGTAAGCCAGTGCATACGCAAGAAACTCACCTATAGACATGTTATACATGAATGGACAATAGGAACTAAAGAATGCAGCTAACACAGCACCTAATAAACAACCAGTCCCAGTTACGGCTGTCATGATTGGATGACCATGAGGAACTGCAAATACACGGGTTCCGTCAGAAACATAGTCCTCTTCCCCCGTTGCGACAACAGGACAGTTAATTTGGCGTGCAAGACGATACGTTATAATTGCGCTATCCTCAACTTGTTCCCCATCTACGCCCTTACCAGAGAGAGAATTATTAACCTTATGATTTGTATTAAGAGCATCATAGATGGCTTTGATTTCACTTTGGTTGCCCCGTAGCAACGAAATAGCATCAGTTTTAATCAAGTCTAAAACTACAGATAATCGATAAACCCCAGCATGACAGCCCACTGGATCTAAAACAATAGGAACCTCATGTTTCTTCGCCAGTGCTATGGCATCTTTATAGTAACTAACCTTGTCTGGGGTAAGAGTGCCAATATTGATGAGTAGCGCCGATGCATGGGCGATGAGGTCTTTCAAATCTTCGCTACACTCACTCATCACGGGTGATGCTCCGATGGCTAGTAAACCGTTAGCCGTAAAGGTTCGCACTACATCATTTGTAATACAAATAATAAGCGGATTTCTTTTGCGTAGAGTCTCTAATATATTCAGTTCGGTCCAAGTTGAGCTATTTATATATGGATTTTCATAGGTCATATAACTATCTCCTCTACTCATTTTTCAAGAGTTCATCCATCGTTTGAGGGCCATTTGTCAATAAACCATAAGCCATGTGATTAACAGGTCCGCAGCCATTTCCAAGCGCTGGATTATGCTTAATAGCCAATGCAATATAGTTCTTTGCAATACCTATGGCTTCCATTACATCACGCCCTTTCGCGAGCTCTGCCGTAATAACCGCCGAGAAGGTACAACCCGTACCGTGAGTATGAACAGTATCATATTTAGGGCTTGTCCACGTATGCATATCTCCATCTTTGGTGAAAGCATAATCCGTTGCATCATCTCCAATATGCCCACCTTTAATGATGACCACTTGAGGTCCTAATTCACGTAAAATACGGTTAGCAGCTGTTGTGATGTCACTTTTACAAGAGATAGACATGTCCGCTAACACCTCTGCCTCGCTACGATTAGGTGTAATGACTGTGGCGACCGGAATGAGTTTAGATTTTAAGAAATCGACAGCCTCATCCGATACAAGTCGATCACCGCTGGTGGCAATCATAACTGGATCCATCACATAAGGGATGTTCTTACTCACATAAGGATAAATGAGATCCATCATCTCTGGTAAAGCAATCATGCCCGTCTTAACGGCTTGTGGTGTAATATCTGAATATACATCGTGTAACTGTTTTTCTATGCTTTCTAGCGATAGGTGTTCTACGTGATGTACACCCGTTGTATTTTGAGCCACCACAGAAGTAACAACGGCCATTCCGTATACATTTCGACTTTGGAAGGATTTTAAATCAGCCATAATGCCAGCGCCACCACTAGGGTCAGTACCGGCAATTGTTAATGCAGTATGTAGTTTCATTATGCCTCCTTGTGTAACAGATTACGTCGAGATAAGATTTGTAATACTACGAAGCCAATGCAAGCACCTGCAATAGAGCTCATGGAAAAGGATGTAATCAAGGTCAACAATGCCAATGGTTTGCCTAGTAGGAAATGAGCAATTGGATAGCTTACAAGAGCACCAATAAGTCCAGTGCCAATGATTTCGCCTAAAGCCGCTGCCCAGATGGCGTTGTATTTTTTATATAAATACGCAGATAACCAAGCGCCAATCATACTGCCTGGAAAGGCTAAGGGAGAACCTAGTGCTAGTACATTACGTAAGCAAGAAGTACTAAAGGCAGCGCCTACAGAGAATCTCGCCCCAACTATAACGGCTAAGATTACATTTATCATATGTTGAAATGGAAAAATACGAGCAGGGCCAATAGGTATCGACGTAGTCGATAAGACGACACCTAAGGCCACACATATGCTAGCAATAATCATTTTTTTCATAATACCTCCAAGTAAATAAAAATGAGACCACCTCAAATGGAATGGTCTCGTAATAGTTTGGTATCATGTTTCATTCCACTTCCCTACGCCAGTATTATCTGGATCAGGTCTAGGGTTTTGAATGGTCAATCTCAGCAAAAGCACCCCTAGTGGCAATATATTTTTATAATCTAGTTATAACATTATTATACAATCTATGCAACAAAATAATTGACGGTTCCCGTAGCACCTCGTATAATGAAGCCATAATGGGGTGCTCACACAAGTGGGCTGAGAGTAAGCTAAAGCTTTAACCCATAACCTGATTTGGATAATGCCAACGTAGGGAACATAGAGGATTAATAGCCGAGTTCCTGTGAGCTCGGCTTTTTCTATGACTTCCTGGCAAGGAGGACGTATGAAAAATACACACATCACGCAACCACAATTTGCCATGATATGGTTCGGTGCCGCTCTATCGATTGCGGAAATTATGACCGGTACCTATCTGGCCCCCTTAGGACTTACACAAGGTCTCTATGCCATCATCTTAGGTCATATTATCGGCGGTATACTACTCTTTGGGGCTGGTCTCATCGGTGGTCGGCTCCGGCAAGGTAGTATGAATACTACCGCTTTTAGCTTTGGACCATTAGGAGCAAAGGGCTTTGCCTTTTTAAATATGCTCCAGCTCATCGGTTGGACCAGCATCATGATTTACGATGCCATGTTAGCCTTACAAACACTGGCACCTCTATCACCTATGATTTGGACCATTGCCATCGGGGCCCTCGTCATTTTGTGGCTCTTCATCGGCCTCCATAATACGGGTTATGTGCAAGCCATCGTATCTCTTTTATTACTAAGTCTTACCTTTTATATGGGGATGCATATGATCGCTCAATGGCCTAGTGAAAGCAACCTTGTTTCAGATGGCTCAATGAGCTTTATAGCCGCCCTCGAATTATCGATTGCTATGCCATTATCTTGGCTGCCCCTCATCAGTGACTATACGCGTGAAAGTAAACATCCTTTCACCGCATCACTTACAAGTGCTACAGTCTACACGGTAACGAGTATCGTCATGTATACCTTAGGTCTTAGTGCGGCCATCTTTGGTGGTGGAGACTCTATTATTACCATTATGATGAATGCAGGCCTTGGCCTAGCAGGGCTCCTCGTAATTATCTTCTCTACTGTCACTACAACCTTTATGGACGCTTACTCTGCAGGTGTTTCTAGCACCACAATCTATAATAGTGCATCTAGTAAGGGCATTGCAGTTATTGTTACCATCATTGGCACTATTGCAGCTATCTTGTATCCGATGGACGATATTACAGACTTCTTATACCTCATCGGATCCGTCTTTACCCCAATGATTGCCATCTTGCTAGCGGACTACTTTATGAATCGTCAACAAGTGCAAACTCTATCGGCTTTTTTAGTACGCGGCACAATTTGGGCTGTATCGGTCGGTTTATATCACTATATGTTACACAGTGAAAGCACCGTAGGTGCTACATTACCAGCCTTTACAATGGCCTTTATCATAACTACTATCATTGGTTTCGTAAGTAAAGCAGTAAAGGTCTCTACAGAAGTTAAACAACCATAATAGGATATATACAACAAGCATCCAAGATAGAAGACTAACTAAATAGGAACGGCTATATAAACAATAAAACCCCTTTAGGAGCAATAACTCGTATGAAGGGGTTTTGTTATTTAGATTCTTTTATTTACATTATTGTTATTTAGATATTTGAATTTGGCCTTCTTCACAGGTCCAGTGCCGATCTCCAACCATTTCGGCTTCGCTTTCATCATGGGTAACCCATACGCAAGGTACATCCCACTCGCGAATAATGGACACCAAATCTTCGCGCACATGCTTTCGCAAGTTCCAATCTAAAGCAGATAAAGGCTCATCAAGAAGCAAGATAGTCGGTTTAGAGTAGAGCGCACGTCCCAAAGCAACTCGTTGCTGTTCGCCACCAGACAGACTGCCAGCCTTCGTTTTGCGATATTTCTCAAGGCCTAAACGCTGCAATAAACTATTGCACATGTCAGGTGTGCCTCGTTTGCTATAGGTAATATTATGTTCCACAGACAAATGCGGGAATACGATATTGCCTTGTGGCATATAGCCTACCTGACGTTTTTGAGCGGGAACCCAAATCTTATTATCTCGATCCACCCACGTTGTTTCATTACAGTGAATACTACCTGTAGTGGGTTTTACCAGTCCTGCAATGCATTTAATGAAAGTACTTTTACCACTGCCAGATTGACCTGTCAAAACGGTAATACCAGAAGGAAGTACCCCATCGGCTTTCACAGTCACAGAAGGTCTAGCTACGGTAAAGGAAAATGTAATCATCGGACCTCCTAATTATTATCAATGTGACGGAACAAGGACCCCTTTGTGATGAGGTGAATCCCACTCAACAATGCCAATGTGAGCACACAAATATAGATAACTAATTCAAAAGCATCCATGTACTGTCCTGCCTCTACGTAAGAGTAGATAGCAAGTGGCATGGTGCGCGTTACCTTTGGAATATTGCCTGCAATCAAAATGGTAGCACCGAACTCGCCCATAGCACGACAGAAGGCTAAGATACTGCCCGTCAAAATGCCTTTCCAAGCGAGTGGTACGGAGATAGTAAAAAAGATACGTAACTCTGAAGCACCTAATGTACGCGCTACGTCCTCCATATTATGATCAACGGATTGCAATGCTGAACGCACCGTTTGATAAAACAGCGGAAATGCAATTACAGAAGAGGCTATCACGGCACCGGATGTAGCAAAAACAACACTCATACCATGAGCTTCAAGCCAAGCACCAAACGCATAACCTGGAGTAAATACCATAAGTAACGCAAAACCAACAACTACCGGAGGCAGTACAAGTGGCAAGGTAATAAGTGCATCAAGAATGGCAATACCACCCCACTTGCAACGGTTCATCCAGTAACAAGTCGCTAAGCCACTTAAAATAACTATAATAAGAGCTATACTTGCCACCCATAGCGACAGCCATAATGGACTCATGTCACGCCCCCTTTCTATACACAACAACTCTAAAGTATGTGCTATATCTATTAATTCAAAAATACTTTTCAAACAAATTATATGCCCAAAATCATATCATATGTTAGATTATTAAGCACTCCTCACTACAAATGAGTAAAAGAAAAAGCATACAGTGAGCAATCATAAGATTAGTAATATCAATAATATCTCTATTGTATCATAAGAAAACGCTAGCCCTGAAAGCTAGCGCTTTACTCTTATTTAGAAGTAGAGAAACCGTATTTTTCTAATACTTTTTGGCCTTCTGGGCTCATTACGTATTGGTAGAAGTCTTTTGCCAATGCGTTGTCATATTTTTTAATAATACCAATTGGATAGATAACTGGATCATGGGAATCAGCCGGTGTTACTGCAGAAATTTCAACTGCATCGCCCGCTGCGATAGCATCAGTTTTATAGATGAAACCAGCATCTCCAGCACCTTGGCTAATGGAAGCTGTTACAGCTTTTACATCTTTAGCGTATACTACATTAGGTTCTACCTGTTCCCAAACGCCTAGTTTTGTTAATACTTGTTTACCATAGTTACCAGCTGGTACTGTTTCAGGATTGCCCAATACGATACGCTTTACTGTAGCGATTTGATTTAGCTCAACCTTAGGTTGACCTTTTGGAACTACGAGAACGAGTTCATTAGTTACGAATGGTTTTACATCAGTTACCAAATCTTTTTCTTGTAACATTTTCATATTTTTCTCGTCAGCAGAAATAAATAAACTAGCTGGTGCACCTTGTTCGATTTGTTGACGTAATGTACCAGAACCAGCGAAGTTAATAGCGATTTGATCATCCGCTAAGTTATGGCTTTTTTTGTAAGCATCAGCCAATTCTGTAAGAGCACCTTTAAGGCTTGCTGCAGCTTGTACAGTAATCTTTTCAGATGTGCTTGGTTTAGCTGACTCAGTTGGTTTACTTGCATCATTACCACAACCGACTAAAAAAGCAAGCATGAAAACGCTCATTAATACTAATAAAATTCGTTTCATAATTCCTCCTGTGCATCCCTTAAAACGCCATACTGTAAACGCCATGGTAATACCTAGAGACACTTCGCGTACTAACAAATCGAAATATACAATATATACATATTATACTATAAATCGATGGTTGAAATCGTATACTAAAATCACATTCGACATAGATATTTCTGATGATTATGATAAGTAATAATAATCAATAAATTTTTAAGCCCCAAACAATAGATACTATGGTATGATAATACTATAAAGGATAAAAATATTTTAGAAAACTTATTCACTTACAGCTTATATAAAACAACTGTATATTTACTACATATAGTTATACGATAAACTAAAACTATGCCTTATATATTAACTAATATATTAAAGAAAAACTCTAGGTGAGATGATGAATCTATTCGAATTAGTAGGCCATATTTTTATGAATTCTATGGTCCCTATCTTAGTACTTATAGGCGTGGGATTTATATTAGATAGAAAATTTAAACTCGATCTATATACGCTGAGTAAACTAAACTTTTATATATTGTTACCTACCTTTATATTTCGAGCGATGTATGAAGCTAAACTTAACTCAGGTACTTTGGAAATTGTATTCTGTGCGCTCTGTGTACTCATACTAAACTCTATCCTTTCAAATGTGATAGGTAAGATACAAGGATATGATGTGGCTAAGATTGCAACCTTAAAAAACTGCGTTATGTTTAATAACGTTGGGAATATGGGTGTCGCCCTTGCTATCTTTGTATTTACTAACATTCCATACGTCATCGATGGTACTACCCCCTATGCTAATCTAGGTTTAGTGAGTGTTGTATCTATCATGATCATACAAACTATTAGCAGTAATACCTACGGTTTCTACCAAGCGGGAGCAGGACGATTAACCCCTAGGGATGCACTAAAAGTCGTATTTCACATGCCCATGGTATATGCCATTCCACTGGCACTACTTTGCCACCTACTCCCTTTTGATTTACACGGCCTCTTCTTCTTTGCACCGCTCAATATATTTGCCAATGCCTTCGTTGGCGTCGCTATGATTGCCTTGGGTGTTCAAATTAACAGAACACCGCTAAACTTCTTCAAGATGGATGTTATGCTTGCTACTACATTACGACTCATTGTAAGTCCACTCATAGCCGCCGGTATTACCATACTATTCATTATGTTCTACGGCCCTATGCATCCAATAGCGGCACAAACTATCATTATAACCTACAGCGTACCTACCGCTATCAATATGTCTCTTATTGCCATTGAAATGAAGAATAATCCAGAATATGCAACACAAATCGTTATGGGCACAACCATTTTATCCGCTATAACTATGCCATTATTTGTTACAATTGCTTACTATCTTTTCCCATTATATTAAATATAAAAACACATTCCCTCCTAAATAGGACGAAATGTGTTCATGATACTAAAATGTAATTATTGATGAGCTACGTGTTCCATCCCCATGCGAACTAAACATTCAACATGATCATCGTTTAGAGAATAGTATGCTGTTTTCCCATCTTTACGATATGTAACAAGGCGTGCTTGGCGCAATACACGCAATTGATGAGAAATAGCAGATTGTCCCATCTCCATGGTTTCTGCAATGTGATTAACACACATTTCACTTTCTAATAATAGCTCTACTATTTTAAGGCGTGTAGGATCACCCAAGATTTTAAAGAGTTCTGCTAGCTTCAGCAATGATTCTTGTTTGTCGGTCATATAATCCCCCTTTTTTAATCCTATCCATTCTTTTTTGTAGCTCTTCTATGTCACTAATCGATACGTCTTAACGTATAACACCAATATGTATGGCATACATATAGACATTATATCATTTTTAACATAAAAAAGAGACTTTGAGAAACCAAAGTCTCTTTTTTTATCATATCTATATAAGATATAAGATATAAATTATTTAATGATTAATACAGGGCAAGTGGAGTGGCTAGTTACATAGCTACTTACGCTACCCATGAATAAGCCTTTCAAAGGGCCAAGACCACGGCTACCCATTACGATGAGATCAGCATTATATTTTTTTGCCACTGCAAGTAGTGCAGGTCCAGGGGAGCCAACTTCAAATACGCTTTTAACTTTTACGCCTGCAGGAATTTCTTTCACTACATCATTAAGAATTTCCTTACCAGTTTCTTCCATATCCTCAGCAATTTGCTCAGATACATATCCACCAGAAATTGGTGTTTGATCAAAATTGGAAATAGCAGACACAATATTTGCAACGTGAACAACAATCAATTCAGCTTGGTTGCGATCCGCTACAGCGAGAGCATGTTCCAACGCACGTTTAGCATTTTCAGAACCATCAGTAGGTACGACAATAGTTTTGTAGGTAACCATAATAACCCCTCCTATTCCTAATCCCTCAAAGGGGATATGATCAAATATCGTTTAGCCTATACTAATATATTCTAGACCATCAAGGAAAACTCCTCTTTTTTCTGAGGATTTATTACATTATAGCACAAATCGTACAGAATTATACAAATAAAAGAATATTATGCGTATATTAAAGAACCTGAGACGATTGATTTGTATTAAGTGTAGTAGTCAATTTAAAACCATCTAATATATCTATAAGTTCCTGAGTAGCAAGATTGCTAGTGGATGGACCAATCATTCGAGCTACTGCTACATTACCTTCATTGCCAAGAATAATTGTTGCACCAAAGGATACTGGTTCCGCTACAGATGTATCAGATGTATTTGGATTTTTCATATGGCCCGCCAAATAGAACATCACATTACCGTCAATGATATGCGTTTCATAACGAGTAATCGTGGCCTTGTTCACATCAACCAATTGTTTAAGATAATAATCACCAAGCATCTGCTTAGCCATCATAGTTGGCATGCCGGAGCTAACAGCTTGTACTGGGATTGTAAAGGACTCAATATCGAGGCGTACATTATGTTTAGTGAAAGCAATCTTCCCCTTTTCATTAAGACGGGTAAAGCCTTTCGGATAGGTAAATTTGATGCCTTCTGCAACACTGATATCGCTTGTGCCGGTTAATATTTTTTTTACCCCTTTAATAGCATTAGAGCCACGCTTATTGATCAATTCAAAGGATGGAATTGTATGCTCCATCAAACCTAGCTCCATAAACTCTGCACGAACAGGAGCATAGGTACTAGACAAATTGTACCGATGAGTTGGATCTTTCTCCATGATAAATTCTGCTTCAAATACAGACTGAACCGGCTCTGTAGATGTCATGTCTGCATAAGATTTTGGTGTACTCTTATCCCAGCGTGCGGAAACTGCACCTTTCTTAGTAAAGAACCCACCAACAATATCGTTATGCTCAAAGTTATTGCTATGTTGGCGCCAAATATTCAAATACTCCTCATTAGACATGCCCTTAATAGGTACACCATACCAAGTTGTATTCCATTCTTTTTGAGACACCCCTTCTTGTGGTGTATTATTACGCTTAGTAAAAGATACTGTATAGGAATCCTCTTGCGTAGGGCCCGCTAAATTGAAGGAATACCCTTGAATATGTTCGCTTTCACTACGCACATCCATATCTATCATAACACCATCAGCTACACGCCAAGGAATCGAGAACATATAACCATTTTTGTAATCCTTTACCACCGTGTTCATCTTAGTAGCATAGGATTTGTATTGTTCTGGCAAAATAGATGCGGAATCCTTCTGAGATTCCACAATAGATAAAGGTGTATCAGGCGTCTTCTGTAAACCTTCCGCCATAATAGAAGTCGTTCCCAAAGCCATGACAGCTAAGGTTGCCGCAAATAAACGTAACTTCATAGAACCTCCTATAACATATTATCCAAAAACGCTTTCGTTCTTTCGTTCTGCGGATGATTAAAAATTTGTTCTGGTGTTCCTTCTTCTTGGATAACACCATCAGCCATAAAGATAACACGATCCGATACTTCTCGAGCAAAGTTCATTTCATGGGTTACGATAATCATTGTCATGTGATCGTCTGCCAATTGTTTAATCGTCTTAAGAACCTCACCAGTAAGCTCTGGGTCGAGAGCAGATGTAGGTTCATCAAAGAGCATAATTTCAGGATTCATCGCTAGCGCACGGGCAATAGCTACACGCTGTTGCTGACCACCAGACAAGCGAGATGGATACATATTACGCTTTTCCCATAACCCTACTTTATTGAGTAATTGCTCTGCAATCGGTGAGATTTCATCATCTTTCATACCTTTTACCATACGTGGAGCAATCATAATATTATCTAATACCGTCATATGCGGGAACAAGTTGAAAGATTGGAATACCATCCCCATACGAAGCAATAATTCATGCTGAGTTTGAGGAGAAGCGTATTTTACAACCCCATTTTCAGTACTAGCAAGAACTGTACCATCAACGGTAATAGAGCCTCCATCAATCGTTTCTAACTGGCCCAAACAGCGTAAAAATGTGGATTTACCAGAACCAGAAGGTCCGATAATAGAAACGATTTCTCCTCTATTCATTTTGAGCGACACATCGCGTAATACTGATTGATTATTAAAGCGTTTTTCAATACGCTCCATATTTACAAATGTCATAAGTACCTCTTACGTCGTCATATTAAGTATATAACCAACACCTCAAGTAAAGATATCTCATCTACAAAATCACATCTATAGCATCAAATAAAAGTATCTCAACTATAAAACTAGCTACATCATTACATACGACAAACTATCATAGAATTAGATTAATCTTCGTATACAGCAAATCTTCGTTCTAAGTAGTTGAAGATATTCGTTAAAATAAAGGTAAAGATCAAGTAGAATAATGCTGCCACGAGGAATGCAGAAATATCAAAGTCACGTTGTACGATAGATTTTGTAATACGCAAAATATCATTCATCGCTAATACATATACAAGAGATGTATCTTTCAATAAGTTAATCGTCTCATTCGCAAGAGGAGGCAATACACGTTTAAACATTTGTGGCAAGATGATCTTACGCATAGTTTGTGCATAGGTAAAACCAAGCACTTTCGCCCCTTCGTACTGACCTCGAGAGATAGATTGAATGCCCCCACGGAAAATCTCACATAAATAAGCTGCATAGTTTAATACGAAGGTAAGAACTGCTGCCGTGGCATCATCCATTTGAATGGCACCGTCTGTGATGATTGGTAATGCATAATAGACGAATAAGATTTGTAGCATCAACGGCGTGCCCCGCATTAAATATACGAAAGCATCGACAAGCTTATCTACTAAAGGCAATTTAGATAGGCGTAACATAGCCATTAAAATGCCACCAGGAATAGATAAAATCCATACAATACAGAATAGCGATACGGTTACCTTTAAACCATCAGCGATAGTTGGGATAATCTGCAATAAATAATCTAACATGAAAGACTCCTTCAAAACACGACTAGAGAAGGGCCATCTGGCCGCTTCTCTAGTGTACATTTCGTTCTTTAATTATCAGTTGTACCTACTGACCATAGTACTATTAGTATATCACGAATTGTACTATTTAGCATCGCTCTTATCTAAGTCTGCGCCTGAGCCTAACCATTTTTCAGCGATTTTATCAGCAGTACCGTCTTTTTTCATTTCAGCTAAGATACCATTAATTTTGTCACGCAAAGCAGTATCATCTTTGCGGAAGCCAACAGCGAAATTATCAACACCGTAGTCAGTACCTTCTACGATTTTGTATTTACCAGGTTCTTTTGTCATGAGATAACGAGCGATTACACCATCAGCAATAACCGCATCAACACGACCAATACCAAGATCCATGAAGGCACTTACAAAATCCGCATAAGATTTTGTCTCTTTAACCGTCTTACCGCTTGGGTCGTTTTGCAATGCTGCTTCACCAGTACTAGCTTGTTGCACGCCTACTACCTTACCAGCTAAATCGGCTTTACCTTTAATGGAATCATCGTCATTACGAACAATGACATATTGTTTATCCTTCATATATGTATTGGAGAACAAAATATTTTTCTCCCGCTCAGGAGAAACTGTTAAGCCATTCCACAACGCATCAATTTTTTTTGATTTTAATTCCGCTTCTTTACTAGACCAGTCGATAGCTTTGAACTCTACATCCATGCCAGCACGTTTAGCTGCTTCTTTAGCCATGTCGATATCAAAGCCAACGATTTCACCTTTTTCATCTTTAAAGCCCATTGGAGGGAAACTATCATCTAAACCGATAACAACTTTCTTAGGCAATTCTGTATTAGCTTTTTTAGCGTCACCACCACAACCTGTTACAAATGCCATCATAGACACGGTTGCAAGGCCAACGGCCATCATCTTTTTCCAATTCATAACTATCCTCCACGGCAATTATCGCCTATTTACTACTTAATAATATGTTCAATACAGATTTAGATTCCGTACTTAATGATTGTATTATACTTTAGTTCATTAAAGTTGTAAATAGTTAATTCGATGAATTTTACATTTTTTATTTTACAGACTCTCCACATATATAGTTTATGATTCTAGATTCATTTGCTTTATGTTTCTGTAGTCCTATATTTATATTTCTGTATGACTATATTGTATGACGCTACGTACTTATATACGTTATGACTGCGTATGTTTATGAATGGCCTCAATCATCGCCATTTTATCCTTGTACGCCACCTGATGCAGATCAAGTGGTATCACATAGATCCCACCATGACCATTCATCGCTTGCAACTCACGCCATTCCTCAGTGAATCCAATAATATGCTCATAATCAACAAAGACAAAATATTCATCCCCATAGAATAAACTGTGAAAGTATTCTTTCACAGAAAAGGGCCTACGTTTTAACACGAGGCCCTTTTCACAGATAAAAGCTTGACTTTCACCTAATCTATGAAGGGTCCATAATATCACGAGCAACAACAGATAATACCATACACGTTCCGCCCAGTCTGAGGGCATATATTTTACAATCAACGCACACGCAACTAGACCGATGATGCGACCGGTCCACTGTATACCGCGATGTATTTCTAAGCTCTGTTGTACGGCACCTGATGAAAAGCGTTCCATCGCCTCTTGTTTCGTCATGGTTTACCTCACAAATTGAAAGTCTACTATATGATTTTATTTACGACACAAGCCCATAGCTTGTTCTACCTTTCGGTACATTACACTTGCTTTAGCATGCGCCTTAGCAGCCCCTTCATCAAGAATTACATCCAGTTCAGGGCTTGTAATCAATTCATTGTAACGTTGTTGAATTGGTTCAAGGGTTGCTACTAATAGATCAGCAATGTCGGATTTAAATACACCGTAACCTTTACCCGCGTACATTTCTTCGATAGCTTCGTAGCTGTCTTTTGTAATAGCACGGTAAATTCCCATCAAGTTAGAGATGCCAGGTTTATTTTCTTTATCGTAGCGAACCGCATTATCAGAATCAGTTTGAGCTCGTTTCAACTTTTTCACGATTAAATCTGGTGCATCCAAAAGACGGATTGTAGCATTTTGGTTATCATCAGATTTACTCATTTTCTTAGTTGGTTCTTGCAAGCTCATAACGCGAGCACCACCTTCGCCGACCTTGATATCAGGTACTACGAAAGTTTCACCGAATCTACGGTTAAAACGCTCTGCTAAATTACGAGTCAACTCGAGATGTTGCTTTTGGTCTTCCCCTACAGGAACATAATTCGTACCATATAGCAAAATATCTGCCGCCATCAACGGTGGATACGTAAGCAATGCAGTTGGAATAGAATCCCCTTGCTTTTGAGACTTATCCTTGTACTGAGTCATACGCTCTAATTCGCCAACATAGCTAATAGATTGCATAACCCAACCGAGCTTAACATGCTCAGGTACTTCGGATTGAACAAACAATGTTACCTTTTTAGGATCAAGTCCAACCGCAAGGTACAATGCAGCCAAATTACGAGTGTTTTGAAATAATTCTTTTGGATCTTGCGGTACCGTAATCGCATGTTGGTTAACGATACAATAGTAACATTCATCAGTATCTTGATAGTCTAAGAAATTACGTAAAGCCCCCAAATAGTTACCAAGTGTTAACTCCCCACTTGGTTGGATGCCGGAAAATATAACTGCCATAATAGTCTCCCTATATTGAAATAAACCAACAGTGCCAAAGCACTGTTGGTTATATATTATTCTACGGTTACAGATTTAGCCAAATTACGTGGCTTATCTACGTCTGCACCGCGTGTAATTGCTGCATAATACGCCAATAGTTGCAATGGTACAACTGCTAAGATTGGAGCGATAAATTTATTCGCACGAGGCACATAAATTGTGTGGTCTACATGTTTAGATAATTCTTCGTCACCTTTCATTCCAATACCGATTACAATAGCTTCACGAGCTTTTACCTCTCGGATATTACTGATCATCTTATCGTAAACATCCTCTTGTGTAGCCAATGCGATAACAGGTACGCCCTCTTCGATAAGAGCCAATGTACCATGTTTCAATTCGCCACCAGCATATGCTTCAGCGTGGATGTAAGAAATTTCTTTCAACTTCAAAGCACCTTCCATCGCTACTGCATAGTCGATAGCACGGCCCAAGAAGAATGCATCAGATTTGAAGCCATAATGTTTAGCAAAGGCTTTCATATCTTCGTCTACTTCAAAGATTTCATGAATCAAGGATGGTAAGTTTTTAACGCCGCTAAGAATTTCTTCGGCTAAGGCTGGATTCAACTTGCCATTCAATTGACCAAGGTATACAGCGAACAATAAGCCCGCTACTAATTGAGTAGTGTACGCTTTTGTGGACGCTACAGAAATTTCAGGGCCAGCCCATGTGTAAACTTTGTTATCTGCTTCACGAGAAATACTGGAACCAACAACATTGGTAATGGCCAATGATTTGGCACCAAGGCGTTTAGCTTCTTTCAAAGCCGCCAATGTATCGGATGTTTCACCAGATTGACTGATAACGATACATAATGTTTTATCATCAGTCAATGGGTTGCTGTAACGGTATTCAGATGCTATTTCCACATCAACCGGAATACGCGCCAAGTTTTCAATATATTGTTTTGTTACAAGCCCTGCATGGTATGCAGTACCGCATGCAACGATGAGAATTTTATTGAAAGCTTCTACATCTTCAGCAGTCCAATTTAGCTCATCGAAGATTGCTGTTTTACCATCTTCAGCGATATGTGTACCGAATGTATCGCGAACAGCTTTAGGTTGATCATGAATCTCTTTCAACATGAAATGCTCATAACCGCCTTTTTCTGCTGCTTCAGCGTTCCAATTTACATGGAATACCTCTTTATCAACAGGGTTAGCTTCACGGTCGAATACGGATACATTATCACGAGTTACGATAGCTAATTCACCATCGCTCAAGATGTATGTATCACGTGTGTAGTTAATGATAGCTGGAATATCGGATGCTACAAAGTTTTCACCTTTGCCAAGGCCGATAACCAATGGGTTTTCTTTTTTAGTACAGATGATTTTATCTGGCTCATCGGAGCAGATGATTTCAAGAGCATACGCACCATCAACACGAGCTAGCATGCGACGTACGGTGCCCACGAAATCGCCATCGTACATATCCTCTAACAAATGAGCTACAACTTCTGTATCAGTTTCAGATTTGAAATGGTACCCTTTTGCAAGGAGCTCTTCTTTCAAAGGCATGTAGTTTTCAATAATGCCGTTGTGTACAACAGCAAATTTACCATCTTCAGATGCATGAGGGTGGGCGTTCATATCGGATGGACGACCATGTGTAGCCCAACGTGTATGACCAATGCCTACAGTTCCTTCATTAGGATCTGCTTTCACAACTGCCTCAAGATTAGCAAGACGGCCAACCTTCTTTTGAATTTTAATTACATTTTCAGGGCCGATAACAGCAATACCTGCAGAGTCATAACCACGGTATTCTAACTTTGCCATACCGTCCAACAAGAAATCAGATGCTTGATTAAAGCCAATGTATCCTACGATACCGCACATACGTATATCCTCCTATAACTGGGGGTATTTCTAGCCCCAGCAAAAACTAAGGCTAACTAATTAATGTTCTAGATTAATATTCTATTTAATGAATTAAATATTAGTTCAATACAATTCATTCAGATATACTTTGTCCCCATCGTTACCGATGGGCTTTTTAATACCTGTTACGACATGAATATGCCGGAAGAGCATCCGCTGATGACTCGATCACTCTTCACCTCGTCTACCCTAACGACTGCCTTCGCGGGTACTTGCGCTATTCGCCTTTACGAATTTGGAATTCCTTTCTATGATATACGGCAGAATCAGTACAAAATAAAATATGTACTGACGTATATTATACTAAAAAAATCGATAAAAAGTAAACCACCACAGATAATTCAAAAGGAATAAAAAAGATTGATTCTATGCTTCACGTCCTTTTCATTGTAAGAAATTATACTTCTATCATTCTAAATTTTACACAATTAGATTTTGTTGTATTTTCAAAATGTATGTATATAATTTGGGAGATGATAATCATGAATAAAACAACTATAAAGAAGCAACATAAAATTAAAAAGAATAGTTTGTCATATAGAAAATTGCGTCGTTGGGTATTACCTGCAGTCCTTGGTGCAGCTCTGTCGACATTAGCGGTTATCCCAACCTTAGCCGTAGAGACTCAAACTAGTACTAACGTAGCAGTTGTAACCTCAACAGAACAAACTAAAACAGTACCCTCCGCACAAGGAAGCACACCTCCAAACGGTGCTCCTAATGGTATGGAACCACAAGCCGAAGTAGATCCTAATACTTTCAAAGGCACAACTATCGTTACAGAAAACAAATCTATTGCTCATGAGTCGATGACAAACACAACAGCCGATCAGAATGCTTTTATCGGTAAAAATAAAGCAGTCGTAAACATCGAAAATAGCGTATTTGATAAAACTGGTAACACTACAAGCGATGATAACAGCAATTTTCGTGGTCAAAATGCAGTAGTCCTCAGCATTGACGGCAGTCAAATCAACATCAAGGGTAGCAATATTACATCTAACTCTAAAGGTTCTAATGCAGTCTTTGCCACTGGTGAAAACTCGGTTATCAACGTAGAAAATACTAATATTCACACAAAAAGCGATTCCTCTCGTGGTTTAGATGCTACTTACAAAGGTACTGTAAATGGCAAAAATCTAACTATCACCACTGAAGGGGCTCACTCCGCTACACTTGCTACAGATCGCGGAGAAGGCACTATCACCGCAGAAGCAGCAAAACTCACCACATCTGGCGAAGGCAGTCCTGTTATCTACTCCACGGGTAATATTATGGTAAACAATGTCAACGGCATAGCGAATAACAGTGAAATTGGCGTCGTAGAAGGTAAAAACTCCATAACCCTTACAAACTCCAATGTAACTGGCTACAAAGACAATGGTTTTATGCTATATCAAAGCTTCTCTGGTGATGCTGAAAGCGGTATTGCTCGTCTGAAAGCAGAGAATAACACACTCACAACTCACGCTACAGGTGCGTTCCTCTATGTAAACAACACCACTGCTGAAGTAGACTTTTCTAACAATGCAATCTCTATGCCGAACACATCTACCCTAGTGAAAGCAGCTGCTGACTCCCGTTGGGGAAAAACTGGTGAGAACGGCGGTCACCTCACACTCCGCACATCTAATCAAGAACTAAGCGGTAATATTATGGCCGATTCAATCAGTACCATCGCTCTTGACATGACAAATGGATCTAGCCTTGTAGGTGCTGTAAACACAGACAATACGGCTAAAGAAGTAACAGTGAAACTCAGCAAAGACTCCAATTGGATACTCACAGGCGACAGCTATGTAAAATCCTTGAGCAACGAAGACACAACCGGCAGTAACATTCAATTGAATGGATATAAACTTGTTGTGGCTGATAAATAATATCAAAAGCACTACTCTGAATAATTGCAATTCAAAGTAGTGCTTTTAATTTGTTAAACTTACTTCTATATCAGTTTAAATATATAAATCATCTTTATATAAATCTACCAATAAGCAGATTAAAAATTATGAGTTAAACAGTCTATTAAATAGCAACCATATATTGGCCATAGTTTTAGTTCAACTGTAGGTTTAAAGTTTTCATCTTTAATTTTATGTTCCAACAAATTTAGATTTTCTAAATCATCTTCCCAACTTTTGATATATTCCTGCTTTTCTTCTTCACTATCAAAGTCTTCGTCCATTTTTGCATCTTCAATGCATGCCAATATTTCTGTTCGTTGCTTGTCCACTTCTAGATGGTATTGGTCATATTGGTTCATAGTCCAAAGGCCAAAATAATAAGGGCCGTAATTTAGGTCACAAGAGCTTTTAGCCTTTTCACATTCTTCTAAGAATAATTTGTACTCATCTAATACATAATAGGCATTAAAGATATCAAACTCCCAAATTTCATCATCTCGCTGATATGCAGGATCTCCACCAATCTTAATTTTCTTCAAATAATCAAGGGATTGGATTTTATTTCCTAAATACACATCACAATAAGCTATACAAAGAAGTAATCGCATTCTATTTGGACAGTTTTCAAGTAACTGCACAAAAATGGTCTTTGCTTTTTCATATTCTTTGAGTTCAAATAAACATACCGCATAGCCAAAGTTCATTTCATAATTATCTAATATGCTTCGTCCCTTTTCATAAGTCAGTAAGCTTCTCTCCAATTCCTCTACTGAGCCCTTTTCTGCATAAGATGTAAAATGATATAAAGCCACCCCTCGGTAGGTCTCTATATATGGAGAGTTTAGCTTTACCGCTGCAGATAGATACTCATATTCTTTTATATTGCCCTCATCATTATAATAAAATGCCAAATTAGTATAAACTTTAGCTTTTTCAACATCATTTAATTCATCGCTATATTTTGCTAAGAACTCCTCCAAGATAAGCTGTGAATTTTTCTCTCTCCATGCTTGTGACTCAGCATCTGCAAGCTCACAAGCAGAATCAACACTATTCGGGCACTCATTAAGGAGAATCTCAGCCTCCCCTTGATTTATATTTTTCATATTACACCTTAACTATTAAACCAATACAATTAAACTATATAGCTATAATAACATAAATCATGCCCTATGTACGTATTTGCAAAGCACCATCCCATCTCTTAACTATCTAAGAGATGAATTACATCATCTCTGCTATCGGCCTCTCCATACCCGAAATAACTCTTATGAGTAGAAATGACCGTGCAATAGTGACGGTTCCATTCGGTAATCATCCTAAATAAATATAAAATAAATACCCTCCTATATATGTTCCTGCAGCGACTTTACGTAGGACGGAGCAAAGGGACATATATAGGAGGGTATACCTTTAATATAAAAGTTGTAGAATGGAACCAAACGGAATGGTATCAAACTACTCATCAAGAGTTATTCAGCTAACCCTTGTTCTCTACCGATAATATCAGCAATTTCTTGGCATAGGGATTGTAGTTCTTCTTGGTTAGGACCTTCAGCCATGACGCGAATAAGTGGTTCGGTCCCTGATGCACGTACTAAAACGCGACCTTCGTCACCAAGTTCTCCTTCAGCTGTTACGATAGCAGCTTTGATGAGGTCATTGTCTTCCCAGCCAGTTTTTGTAGCTACACGAACATTTACAAGAACTTGTGGGTATTTTGTCATAATGCCAGCCAATTCAGAAAGAGGTTGCTTTTTCTCCTTCATAAGAGCCGCCACTTGAACAGCTGTTAACATGCCGTCACCAGTGGTGTTGTGATCTAAAAAGATTACGTGACCAGATTGTTCACCACCAACGGAAAGATTATGTTCACGCATGTATTCCAATACATATCGATCACCAACAGCAGTGGAAACTGTTTTCATACCAAGTTCTTCTGCTGCTTTATGGAATCCAATATTACTCATAACGGTACCAACTATGGTATCCCCTTTAAGTTTGCCTTCTTCTTTCAACTTAAGTGCACATAGCAACATGATTTGATCACCATCGAGGACTTGACCTTTTTCATCAACCAATAAACAGCGGTCAGCATCGCCATCATTAGCAATACCAAGGTCTGCATTATGTTGTTGTACGGCTACTTGTAAGCCTTCAATGTGTGTGGAACCACAATGATGATTGATATTCAACCCATCTGGATTCACATTAATATTGATGACTTTAGCCCCTAGTCCAGACAAAATTTCCGGACCTACACTGGACGCTGCGCCATTAGCACCATCATAAACGATAGTCAAACCTTCAAGGGACGTATCGATTGTGTGACGTACAAAATGAGCATATAAATGAGCCAAGTTACTATTGAACTCAATTTTACCAATACCATCACCAGTAGGACGTACCAATTCATTATCTGCACTTTGACGAACATATTTTTCCAATTCATCTTCCACTTCATCAGGTAATTTATAGCCATTACCATCAAAGAATTTAATGCCATTATCTGGATATGGATTGTGAGATGCAGAAATAACAGCACCTGCATCAAAACCTTGTTGACGTACAAGGTACGCTACTGCTGGAGTTGGGATAACGCCTGCAATTACTACATTACCACCAACAGAGCAAATGCCCGCCGCTAATGCACTTTCAAGCATAGAACCAGAAATTCGCGTATCGCGACCAATCAAGAACGTAGGGTGATCCTTTTTCTTACCAAAATGCGTTCCTGCCGCACGACCTAAATGATAGGCTAATTCCGGCGTTAAAAACTCATTAACAACACCACGTACACCATCTGTACCAAATAAACGAGCCATAATTATCCTCCTCTAAGGATTTGTGAAAGTTTCACAAGTCTATATATCTACCGTGTGTATCTTTTCAATAATTACTGTTGTGTATTATATCATAATATAGAAAGCATACCTACTATAAAGTCACATCTATATTACATAAATAGTATGAATCTATACTGTAATTCAATTCATCAGTATAATTCCCACTAATTAGGTTTTGCGTATTTTGCCATACATAAAATGGCCGTTTCCGCGCCATCAAGGGCAGCACTCATAATTCCCCCTGCATAGCCAGCCCCCTCACCCATAGGATAGAAACCTCCTACAGTAGGAGAAATGCGTTCTTCATTGCGTCCCATACGGAGCGGCGCAGAGGTACGTGTTTCAACGCCTGTCATACACACCGCAGGATCATCAAACCCTCGGATGCGACGCCCCCAGTATGGCAAGGCACGCTCTAATACGGATGTAACGAATAATGGCAAGCAATCATGTAAATCGCAATTTACAACACCTGGCTCGTAACTATATATACTATTTTGTACACTAGGTGCTTGTGAAAGTCCTAAAAACTGTCCTACAGTTTGTGCAGGCGCATGGAAGTTAGAACCGCCCAACTCATAGGCCTTGCGTTCCCATTCTCGTTGAAATGCGACGCCATCTAATGGATGAGTACCAAAGTCATCTGGACCTACGTTGACTACGATAGCACTATTAGCAACACCGCTATCCCGAGCGTATAAACTCATGCCATTTACGACAACGCCACCATCTTCAGAGGCAGATGCTACTACTTGACCTCCTGGGCACATACAGAAGCTATATGCAGTACGACCTGATTCTTTATCGTGGTATACGAGAGAATATTCCGCTGCACCAAGGCCCAAACTAGATGGATCTACACCATATTGAGACTCATCAATTACAGCCTGATCATGCTCAATACGAACACCGATAGCAAATGGTTTTGCCGTCATTTCCACATTGCGTTTATAAAGCATTTCATATGTGTCACGTGCACTATGGCCTACACCAGACAAAACAACAGTCGTATCAATACGCTCACTACCATTAACTTCAACGCCTACGATACGGTCATTTTCAATAAATAAATCCGTTACCTTAGAACCAAAGCGAACTTCACCGCCCCATTCGATGATGCGCTCACGCATAGCTTTTACCATGGTACGCAATTTATCAGTACCTACATGAGGTTTATGTTTATATAAGATTTCTTCAGGCGCGCCAAACTCTACAAAGTATTTAGATATTTCATGTAACCGCGGATGGGTAATGCGAGTTGTTAACTTACCATCGGAAAAAGTTCCTGCGCCGCCTTCCCCAAACTGTACGTTGGACTCAGGCTTAAATATGCCCTTTTTCCAAAATGTCTCTACATCATGACTACGTGTATCTACATCTTGACCGCGTTCAAGTACGATTGGGCGATAGCCTTCACGAGCTAAGTAAAAGGCTGCCAGCATCCCCGCAGGGCCAAAGCCCATAACTACAGGACGATGTGCTAATGGTACAGCCCCCAAAACGATAGGTTCTGGATCTTCTGCAGCAAATACAGATACATCCTTTTCTTTACCAAGCTTTCTCATGACTTGAGCTTCATTATGAACCTCAATGAATAGGGTATATACAAAAACAATGTTTGGCTTCTTACGGGCATCTACGGCTCGTCGAACAACATGAATCGTTTCGATAGCGCCACGCAACGGGGGATATTTCTTTTCTACAATACTTTTGATATCCGACTTAACCGTAACAGCCACGCGGAGATTTATTATTCTAATCATATCTTTCCTATTAAAGCCTCCCTTTTAGGTGAGCCTACTTCTTTAATCTTTGACCAAAATTCTTTACCACTTGACCAGTAAAAAAATAGTCATACATCTTTATTATACAACACTCCTATAAAAGCTAATATATAAATCATAAAAAGGCCCTAATAGAGAAATATTCACTCTATTAGGGTCTTTGTTGCAAGATTTCAAAGCCTCACAAAAAACTTATCATCCATTAAGTACTTTCTTTTGTATTTCTACTTTCACCCGTACCGTTGTGGTATTGCTATTAACCCCATTCGGTAATACTAAATTATAGTTACCCTGTACAGTTTCAGTAGCACCCGATACATCGATAGGTTCCGTTTGTATTTCTGTAACGGAATTAATCATTTCTTCACGACCTGTAACTGTTAATTGCGTTGGTGTAGCAGACGTGGATTTAACTTCATAACCTTCTGCTACTGTACCAACAGTCGGAACAGTAATAGGAACCGCCTTTTCTTTACGTAATAAGTTGAGTTCGTATTGTGCTTGGCCTTGGTTTGGATTAATATGTACATCCAGTACATTACCTGCCGTATCCCAAGCTTCTAAAGTACTAACAGCGCTAAAGTTCTTCGTTTGACCAGCCACATTGACTTTCATCACAACCTTGCTCACTGCATTAACTTGTTGCTTACGACCAGAAATAGTTACCTCTTTCGGCACAATCGTTACCGATTTCAAAGCAATATCATCAGAGAACTTGCCGATTGGAACTATTTCAACAGGAATCGTTTTCTCTGCATATTCATCAACATTGATGATGATGTTATCTGGTTTAACCTCCACAAGATTCATCCCTGCCGGAGGCGTAAAATTAATAGTTACATTATTTTGACCTGGTTTTACACCAGATGCATCAATATAAGCCCGTAAATTATCTGATTTCATAGACATAATGGTATCACGTGGACCAGCCAGAACAACACGGACCACATCTGGTGCATCTTCTATGATATAGCCAGAATTGAGATTTTGAACCTGAACAGGTATTGTATAGGTTACTTCCATCACAGGGTTCTGATCGCGCATAATAAAGAACCACATGACGATAGCCGCTAGCAAGGATAATAATTTAGCAGGCCAATTGCGTTTCAAATGAATCATCATTTATTTGCCCTCCATTTCCACATACTAGTAATGGTTTGACGAGGGCGTTCCATAAAGGTGCGCAATGCCTCTTTAATTTGATCCTCTGGTAAATGGCGATAAATATGACCCCCATATGTATAAGAGATGGTCCCTGTTTCCTCACTGACAACGACTACGACAGCGTCTGTTTGCTCAGATAAGCCAATAGCTGCACGGTGACGTGTACCTAGTTCAGTACTCAATGTGCGGTCCTCAGTCAACGGCAACAAGCAGCCCGCTGCACGGATTCGCCCATCACGAATAATCAAGGCCCCATCATGAAGCGGTGTACTAGGAACAAAGATATTTTTAATCAACTCGCGACTCAATACAGCATCGATAAGAATACCAGTATCTACAAAGTCATTGAGACCTACTTCACGTTCAAAAACGATAAGTGCCCCCGTATGTTCGCGAGACATAACGCGAGCCGCAGCCATCACTTCATTAATGGCCATATCCATTTCTTCTTCGTTTACATTTTGTGCCTTGCTGAAAATTCGGCCACGCCCCAATTGTTCTAGAGCACGACGCAATTCAGGTTGGAATACAACGGGTAACGCAAAAAGAAGAACGGTCATACTTTGTTGCAAAATCCAGTTGATAACGTATAGATTTAACAGATGACTCAATAAATTTAAAATTGCCAACATAACGAGACCTTTTAAAAGAGAAACGGCCCGTGTATCTTTAAGCAATTTATATAAATAGTAAATACCAATAGCAACGATTATGATATCAACGATATCAAGAAGCCTAAAGGTATGTATAAGTGCGTCAATATGCATAAAAATAGCTCCTTATACAAAATAATAAGGTACAATCAATTCTTTGACTGTACCTTATATTTTAACTCATTTTGAGAGTACTGTAAATTTATAAACAAACGCTGAATGAGATTTTTATTAGATGTTTTGTGTTTCAATCCAAACATCCATTTGGCCCCCACAAACCATGCCTTCTTTAACAGCTACGTCATCATCGAGATGAACATCGATACGACGGTGAGCTTCTTTTTTATTCAAAGAGTCCACCGCACTTAGGCGGATTTCATTTTCCGCACGGCCGCCGCCGATAGTACCAAAAATAGATCCATCAGGAAATACAACCATAGATGTACCAGCTTTACGAGGTGTGGATCCACAGGTATATAAAATAGTGGCTACTGCTAAGGTTTCGTTTTTACGTTCACTAAGGTATTCAATAAACTCACGATTCATGGATCACTCTACCTTTCCGCAATGAGCCGCCTTTTTTACCACGCACCACTGCCAAATATTCACTAACGATAGATAATGCAATTTCCTCAGGCGTTTGAGCTCCTAAATCTAGACCAATAGGCGCATATACCATATCTAACTCATCTTGAGTCCATCCCTGCTCACGCAACACTTCAAAAGCGTGATGGATGCGTTTTTGGCTGCCCATAACGCCCATATAGGTAGGCAAGTACCCTCGTAATTGTTCTAAGCATATATTATCGTACTCATGAGCACGTGTCACAATGATAAAACCAGTATATTCATCAAGAGGTAAATCGTTCTTGAAGTTTTCTAAAGGTAAGCATTTACGTATGACACGTTCATCAAAGAATTCAGGAACTACATATTCTGGACGATCATCTACGACTGTAACACGACATCCAATAAACAACAGCAAATCTGTAATCGCTCGGCTAACATGACCTGCGCCTAATACGAGAACTGACGGATCATTTTCTACAGGTTGTACGAAACACTCCATTTCGCCTACCATGCATAGAGAATTTAGCTTTGCTTTATCTACAGTAAACCCTTCAATAGGAGTTCCGTATAGAACCCTTCCATCTTCAGCATAAATAGTCTTATCCCCTTGACGAGGACCGGATAGAACAGTAACCATCACAGTAGTTTCAGCAACCTGTAGACGATCTTTCATCACATCATAAATTGTTTCCATCTAGATTCCTTTCATAATCCCAAGCGGTAACAGCCTCTAATACACCTCCACCGACAGCAAGGGATTTATCTGAAATACTATAGCAATGAGACTCTTCACAACGAGCATCCACATCAGCCAACTTAAAATGATCTGATACGATGAGCCCACTTTTTAAAATGCCTCGTAGAATACCTGTAATTTTCGCTCTTACTGGTTCTTCATCAACATAACCAATTACTTCATTAGCTTGTACAGAATCTCCAATATGACGTTTTGCTGTAAATAGTCCAGCCTTTGGAGAATGAATAACACGCTCATGAGTGTAGCCACCTACATTTCCAGGGATACCCGTATTAGGTTGAGCTGGTCCATCATAGATACAGCGACCTAATGAATGACCACGCATCGTTTCAATGACTACATCTACATCTTCTCCAGCAATAAATCCAGGGCCCACACCGATAACGAGATCTGCATCATCCCGTTTTGTACCAAGATTCTTTTTACTCAAAATAGCATCGACTACAATCTCTGGTTTTAAAGTGTCCAATAATTCCTCATATGAGCTAGTGACAACGGGGATGATTTCCTGTGCCAATGTATCCTTCACTTCACTAAGAGACACATGACGAGCAACAAAACGTTCCAAAATCATTTCTCCACGATGAACCGCATTACCGTAACATACTTCGCGGCGAATCATGGTAGGAATCGCTATTTCACTAATTACAACGGGATAGCCCGCCCGTCTCAATCTATATACAGCGCCGGAAGCAATGTCTCCGCCTCCACGCATGAGTACCAATGGTTTCATAATGCCTCACTTTCACGATGTTTCAAACGCTCAAAATCATCGGGTGTATCGATATCGTCGCCAATATCATCACTAATCCATAATTTCACGACATGGGCTTTACCATCACCATGAATAATGGTCTTCCCCCCTTGATCCCCTTGAATCTGTTGTAAATAATCAAACCAATGAGAACCAAAGAGAACGGGATTTCCCGAGTGATAATTTGCCCCATAATGTGGAACGACGATAGTTTTCGGATGAAAGTTTTCATTAAACGCACGAATGACCTCGTGTACAACAGCACTCGTCAGAAGTGGTTGATCTCCTACTGAACAGAGAATACCGTCTAGCGGTATGGATGACGTATTCATCAAATGACGTACTCCCATCGCTATGGATACGCCTTGCCCTAGTTCAGGATGGTCATTTCGAATGGCTTCAAAACCATAGTTTGTGACAATTGGTTCTAATTTCTCATGATCATCACCAGTAACCGCCACAAAAGGTAGCCTACACGATACAGTAGAAGCCACCTGTCCACCCCATCCACCTTGAAGAGCCCCACAGACCGCATCTAGAACAGTCTTACCACGCCAGGGCAAGAGTTGCTTATTACATCCCATACGCTTGGATTGTCCTCCCACAAGGAGGACAATGCCAATATGCAAAGGATGACGGTCTATGGGGTCTCTCATGGGACTAAAAGCGGTGTTACAATTTGCTTTCATAATAGTCATGAGTACCTACCGACATTGAATAATGCGACGGATTTCACAACTTGCTTTATATCCATCAGCCAAAATGATAGCCGTAATATCACTATCAACAATATGATCAATAAAATCATCGATAATGCGATGTTGCACTGTTTCATAACCAGTACAGAATAATATTTTCTTACCTTTACTGTATTGGAATAAACCTTGCCTATGCAAAACAAGATCAGCCAACATACGAGGAGTTACAATAGCCCCCATATCGCGTTTTACAATATCTTGAACAAGCTCGATATTATGTACGTGCTCATCATCTAACGGGGCCCCTAGCATTTGTAGATTCACGAGGCCAATCGTAGTCTTTGTAAGAGATGGAATGACAGGTTCGGTCATCTTAGGTGCCTTGAGCCATTTTTCCTTCGCCCCATCTGCTTCTACAACAATTTGCCAATTGGGATGTAACTTGGATAAACCATCGATGAGATCACAATCTAAAGAGTCTACTTTTGTTCCTGTAATTCCAGCGAACCACGCACCACAATAGCCACGTAAAAGTCGGTCAGTACAATACTCATCAGCTTCATTAATATTACGAGTATAAATCGGTTCATAATGAGCCACCTGAGACTCATAAAGTCGAGTCGTAGTCGTAACTACGATGGGCTGACCTTTCAGCCGTCCATATTCTACTAGTTTTGAAAGCACAGTCGTTTTACCGCCTGCCCCAACAAGGGCAACGATTCCCGGCTGAATCAATCGATTCCAATAGGATGTTTGTGATGTCATAGAACCAGGCCTCCTTAGAAAGTAAAAAGAACTAGAAATCTCTATACTTTATATTTCTCGTCCATAGCCATAAATACCTTCTCAGGTGTCATAGGTAATGTACGAATATCCGCACCAACTGCATTTTTAATGGCATGTTGGATAGCAGGGCACCCCGTATTGATGACAACCTCACCAATAGATTTAGCTCCGAAGCCACCTGTAGGCTCGTAAGATTCTACAAAGTCTGTATGTAATTCACCAATATCCTGACGGGTTGGGATTTTATAAGTCATAAGATTGTTTGTTTCCAAACGACCATTGTTGGAATAGCGTACATCTTCATATAAAGCCATGCCGATAGCTTGTACTACACCACCCTCAACTTGAACGCGAGCCAATTTAGGATTGATAACAGTACCACAATCAACGCAAGAATAGAAATGAAGAGGAATAACCTTACCTGTTTGTTTATCTACCTTCACCTCAGCAATAGATGCCATAAATGGAGGTGGGGATGTATGACTCCCCCATGTAGCAAAACCAGACAATTGCTCCGCATTAACACCAACTAATAATTTTGGTGCCAATTGATGGATATCCATTGTTTTAGCACCATCTTTTGTGGTAGCTACAACGCCGTCAAAGTCAACGTTTTCAACGTCAGTTTCAAAGAATTGAGCGAATTTAGCAATAATCTTAGTGCGCAATTCTTCTGCCGCCATCTTAGCAGCAGTACCTGTTACATAGGTTGTACTAGATGCGTAAGACCCTGGATCGAATGGTACGATATCTGTATCTGATTCAATAACAGTCATATATTCCATAGGACAGCCGATTACTTCACAGGCCATTTGAGTCAATACGGTATTAGACCCCATGCCCATATCAGAAGACCCAGTATACAATGTATAATTACCATCGTCACCAAGGCGAATTTCAACAGATGCCACATCGATATTTGCGACACCAGAGCCTTGTAATGCTAAAGCCATGCCAAGTCCACCGCGGTAGCGCTCATCGATATCCCAAGAATGAGGGCGTTCATCCCAACGAGCCATTTCTTTTACGCGATTTACAGTATCTTGGAAAAGACCAGAATCAAGATATTCATCTGGAGCATATACTAAGCTTTGTTCACCTTCCGCTATTAAGTTCTTCTGACGTAATTCAGCTGGATCAATCCCCATCTTATCAGCTAACTGGTTTACTGCACATTCTAATGGCCACAATGCTTCTGTTGCACCATATCCACGGAAAGCACCACCCGGAGTTTGATTAGTATACACACCTTCTGTACCATAATGAACAGCAGTCGCTTTGTTGTACAAAGGTACAGATTTATGTTCGCCAGCCGTTGTAGTAGTGAAGCAATGAGTTGCATGTGCACCAGCGGCTGTGATGGAGTCCATATCAATAACTTTAATAATGCCATCTTTTGTAGCACCTACGCGGATTTTCCATTCACGAGCATGACGTGTAGTAGAGCACGTTTGTGCTTCTGTACGATCGTATAAGAGATAACAAGGTTTTTTCAATGTCCACGCTACAAAGGCCGTCATAATTTCTGTACAAGCCGTTTGTTTAGAGCCGAAACCGCCGCCGATACGAGGCTTAATAACACGGACTTTTGTGGCCGGAATACCGAGTGCACGAGCGATGTGACGGCGTACATGGAATACGATTTGCGTCGAGGATACGATAACTACACGACCTAGCGCATCTATATATCCAAAGCTTTGGAATGGTTCCATCGCTGTTTGGCGTGTGGCCTGGTCAAAGTATGTGCCTTCTGCCACGTAATCACATTTAGCAAGTTCTGCTTCCACATCTCCTACCCGTTTGTGATAGGATACGCAAATATTGCGTTTGTAATCTTGTCCTACAGGGATATTATTGTGAATATCATCTTCAGGATGTACTATAGTTTCATGGTCGATAGCAGTGTGCATATCAAGCACAGGTTTCTGTACTTCGTACTCAACCTTGATAAGAGGCATAGCTTTTAGCGCTGTAGCTTCATCTTTTGCTACGATGAGAGCTACTTCGTCTCCAACATAACGAACTACAGGGTCTAAGATGAGCGCATCATAAGCGGATGGCTCTGGATATGTTTGACCTGCTAATGTGAATCGCGTATTAGGCACATCTTCATAAGTAAAAATAGCTTCTATGCCAGGGATCAATTTAGCTTTAGATGTATCAATAGATTTGATGCGCGCTTGAGCATGAGGGCTACGAAGAACCTTAATAACAAGCGCATCTTTGGGAACAAAATCGCCAGTATAAGACGGTTTACCAGACAAAATACCTTTTGAGTCAACTTTGTCATAAGACTTACCAATATGCTTGTTCATCATTATAGGCCTCCTTCTAAGAATTTACGAACTCCTCGAAGTTGTGATTCATAACCAGTACAGCGGCACAAGTTACCTATAAGGTATTCGCGAATTTCATCATCGCTAGCCTTTGGATTTTTGCGTTTCAAATTGATAGCACTCATCATCATGCCAGTTGTACAAAAACCACACTGATCTGCGCCTTCACTTGCGATACAAGCCGCCAATAATTCAGCTTCCTCTTGTAAACCTTCTAATGTAGTAATCTTATGGCCTGGCGCACGAAATGTAGGATAAGCACAGGACAAAATAATTTCGTCATCCACCCATACAGTACAAAGGCCACAGTTTGTGGTATCACAGCCACAGCGGACACTGTAATAGCCAAGATTACGCAATGTGTCTAGCAACATCTCATCAGTTGGCACATTAACAGTTACATTTTTGTTATTAATATTAAGTACGAGTTCCATTATTGTGCCACCTCCTTAGCTAAGCGTTGAACCATTGCTTTTACCATCTCCATGCGATATTCTTTGGACGCATGAGAGTTAGATTGATACACTAGTTCTTCAGATGCCAATTGACCTGCCTCTTTTGCGGCAGATAATCCTTTTTCTGAAAGCAAAGCACTTGCTTTAACAGCTAATTGAGGTACACCAGGTCTTGTACCGATATACAATTCAACGCCTTTTTCATCATGGCGAAGAGCACCTGTCAATAACGGGAAATCACCACGAGAGATGCGAAGGGCTTCAACAGCTACAGGTACATCTACTTTAGGGATGCGAATCTCCACGAGAATATCACGTTCTCTATATGTCATATAGTCTTGCATGGACATACGACCACCTTTAAAGGTAACGATGTCTGCATGCACGGCCAATAGCGCAGGAATGATATCAGAGAAGCCAAATTTACTTGCTACAGAACCGCCCATGGTAGCAATATTTCTAAATTGAACGCCAAGAATCTCCTTAACACCTTTAACTACGACACCGCCGCAGAATTGTTGTAAAGGCTCAAAACGTTCCACATCTCCTTGTGTCGCCATAGCGCCAATTACAAACTCCTTATCTTCTTCACGAACATAACGCAAATCAAGACTCGCCATATCAATCACTGATGGCCAAGTACGTCGTCCTAGACGCAGCCAACAGCCTCCCGCTAGCATAGGAGCAGTTTTGTTCTTTGTGGCTAATTCATAAGCCTCTTCCACCGTCTTCGGTTGTAATACTTTCATAAATGCTAACATAATCTGTCCTCTCAATGGTATACTAATACTAACAGAATTACGGTGCTAACTATAAAAATACAGTTCTCACCAAACTACAAACTTAACAAAAAACTATAGAATCTCGTGCATTTCTTATACTTTTATTTTACCAATTATTTACCACTAAATCTACGATGAAAGATATAAATTTACAGGAAATTTGCAAAGAATTACATATTTATGAATTTGGAATTGCCTCATGGCCACTACCTGAACAGGCCAAAACTATTTTATTTGAAAGCAACCCATGCCCCTTTACTACGGCAGATGTAGAGGCAAGACTACTAGGAACGACTCGGTTTATGCCCAAAAGTGCCATCGTTTGTCTATTCCCGTACCATGTAGAACACAAAGGCCGATCCAATCTATCGCGCTATACATGGTCAACAGATTATCACCTGGTCATTAATGAATATTTAGAACGTCTTATTGAAAGATTACAAATAATTGATGACTCGGCTCAGTTCTCCATTCATTGCGATACCTCTCCTTTAGCCGATCGGTACATGGCCTACTTGGCAGGTCTCGGCTTTTATGGAAAGAACAACTGTTTTATCAGTCCTAAGTGGGGTTCTTATGTCGTTATTGGTACGATTTTAACAACACTAGAGCTTGAGCAAAATGCCCCCCTTGAGCAGTCCTGCATGGGATGCAATCGTTGTATTACAGCGTGCTTAGGTCAATGTTTAGGCCATGACGATTTTAAATACAACACTTGTAAAAGCTTCTTGACGCAGAAAAAAGGAGAGCTCACTGATGAAGAGGAACATATTCTCGCTAAAACTCCACTCGTATTTGGTTGTGATGTATGCCAAGAGGTGTGTCCTCACAATAAAGATATTCCAACTACGCCTATCCCTGAATTTCAACAGATTGAGCCGTATGTCAATATAGACGAACTAGAAGCACTAACGAACAAAGAATTCAAAGCAAAATATGGCCATCGAGCCTTCTCGTGGCGAGGTAAAAAAATACTAATGAGAAATCAAGAGATTATAGATAGAAAAAGTAAACTATAACACTCAATAAGACATAATAATTAACAAATACACTTATAATAATTTTTATTAAGCAAACTAACAAAAATTTGATAAAGCATTAGCAAAATAATCTACAAATTTTTAGAATCAAAAAGAGACGGCCAAAATGAACTGCACCCCCAAAATTGTGTCCAATTTTGGGGGTACAGTTCAAGAAGTCGTCTCTTTTAGTAATTATTTAATTTCGTAATAGTTCAACTCATCCAAACTCTTACCAAGAGCAGGGATATATATTTCAAGAAACATATCTACCTCAGGCATATTTAGATTTTTCAACTTAGCTAAGATAGAGTCATGTGCCTCTTTAAACTCATCATTCCCTGCCTTGAGCTCTTTGACGCATTTCATATAGGCTGAAATTATATCGGCAGCCTTAACGAGAGGCCATTCTGGACTAGCCTCTGCATCAACAAGTATAGGCTTATAAACAGATTGTAACCGATCTGGCAAGGTTGATAGCATTTTTTCTTGCGCCAAAGTTTCAACCTCACCATACAGTTCACGCAACTTTGGATCAAAATACTTGATTGGTGTCGGCATATCTCCTGTAAAGATTTCGCTCACCTCATGATACATGGCTATGACAGCTACCTTATTAATATCTACATTTCCTCCAAAGTATTCATTTTTTATAGCTCCCAAGTTGTGTGCTACCATAGCCACTTCAAGGCTATGTTCTTGAATATTTTCTATTTCCGTATTTCGCATGAGGCTCCATCGATTGATAAAGCGCATGCGTTTTAAAAATGCAAAAAATGAACTCATATGTCCCCCATTACACAATAGGTCCTTAAATTACCCCACGGAGTTTAAATCCATAATCAAGGAATTGTACAGCTTCTTCCCAACGATTATCATCATTAAGCATAACTACAATCATAGTATGGCCCTTCCGTGTGGCAGACGCAATCAAACATTCTCCTGCTGCATTTGTAAAACCTGTTTTCAAGCCATTCGCACCTGGATATTTATTGCGAATAAAATGGTTTGTAGTACGAATTGTTTCTGGTGCACGGTTTTGATACGGCACCTTGTAATAATCATTAGCAACCTTGTCACGGAACATTTGGTATTTCATGCCGTACGCTGCAATCATCGCTAAATCACGAGCCGTAGAATGGTGACCCTTTTGTGTTAATCCATGAGGGTTCAAGAACACACTATTCTTTGCACCCGCTTTTGCAGCAATGCGAGTCATATCCTTAGCAAATTTATCTACAGAACCACTTACATTTTCGGCTACTACAACGGCCGCATCATTGCCACTAGCAACCATCATACCTTCAAGAACACCTTCCAATGTAATCTGATCGCCTACGCGAACCCCAAGGTTTGATTCTTCCATGCTCGTTGCATAGCTACTTATCGTAGCTAATTCATCAAGCTGTGTGCCCTTTAGTTCTAAAGCAGTTAACAAGGTAACCATTTTCGTAGTACTAGCTGGATGCATCCACTTATCTGGATTCTTTGCAAATAAAATTTCTTTTGTATCTGCATCAATAAGGACTACGGCCTCACCAACAGTAGAAGGAGGTGTAATGTATGCAGCTTGAGCAACACCAGCACCTATAAATACGATTCCTATAAAAGTTATGGCCAATACTAATTTCTTATAAAACATATGAATATTCGTCGTTAAAAGTGTCATCACTCTCGTTCTACCTTCCAGTATCCTAACTTTCAAGACTATTATCTATTTCTACATTTGTAGTAGTTGCTTTTTTCTTTGTTCCTTTAATTTCACCTGTCGATGTATCTACATTTTGAATATATACTACACGTTGAGGATATGGAATGTCGATGCCATATTTATCAAAGGCATCTTTTACATCAGACATAATGCTGTATTGAACATCCAGGAAATCGTTCGACTTAACACGAGCATAAGCAGCAATTCGTACAGAATTATCTCCAAATTCAGAAATACCTATTTCCATATTCTTCGGATTAAGGACACGTTTATCTGCTGCAAAAATATTTTTTAAGATTTTTATTGCCTCATGATGATCATTATTATAACCAATGTCAAACGTAAATGGGATAACCCGTTCTGTAGTATAAACAATGTTAGTTACAGCTTGTGATGTAAGAAGAGAGTTAGGTATGTATACATTCTTTTGATCTTTTGTAGTAATAACTGTATACATAAATTGGATTGATTTAACACTGCCGACTACATCACCCACCTGAATAACGTGACCCGCTCTAAAAGGCTTGAAAATAAGAATTAATAAACCAGATGCTAAATTAGAAAGGTTATTCTGTAAGGCGAGACCAATACCTAAACCAAAAGCACCAAAAGCAGCTATAAAAGATGTTGTAGGAACACCGATTTGGTTTAAGCAAATCAATACTAACCCTACTAGCAAGGCGTAATTAATAATTTGAGTGATAAAGCTCATTGCTGCTGAGTCATAGGAAGCTTTTGTCATAATGCGAACTGCAAAAGCTTTTACCCATTTAATAGCATATCGCCCTATCCAAAATAAAATTAACGCTAATAAGATATTTCCAGCTTGTGCAAAGAACCAGTCTCTTATTTGAATTAATATATTAGCGTCTTTAAAAAGAAATTCAGAAACAGCACTTAAGAAATTAGCCATAATAACCATCCATAATATAAATCTATACAATAACAAATATACGTCTCAACATAATGTAAATATAATAACAGTAAACATATATGCTATAATTTTACATATGCATTCGCAATACGATAATAAAGATATTATATCGTTATATTCCATATATAACAATCATAAAACTAGGGAGACTTACATGTTCAAAAATCTATACGAAGCACCCCAAGAACTCGCTACTGGAGGCTATGTAACTAGAGAGTTACACTCCGTCACGGTACACTTTGACGATATCCACTATTCTCTTTCGAGCGGACAATTAAATGGTGGCTATCACCATACTCTAGCCGTACGTAATCAACAGCTAACATATCAAATCGAAACAGAAAAAGATTTACCCGGTGGCTCTGTAGCCGATTATTTAGCTCAAGAATTTGAGCACATTGATACACCTGTTCATTTTAGTACAGCCCTCCTCACGTCTGCCACAATGCATCTACACGCCTATGCCAAAGTCGAAGAACATGATACTATCGTAGAAACTATTGTGACTGCAGGCTATGAAAAAACGGCACATCGCGCAGGTACAGGTTATTGTTATGAAGAGCGTGATGGAAACTTCATAGTACCAGGCACAATTAATATCCTCGTATTTACAAATAAAGCTTTAACAGATAGCGCTATGGTAAAAGCTATCATGACGATTACCGAGGCTAAAACCGCAGCCCTACAAGATTGGAATGTTGAAAGTGTACGCCTCCATCCGTTTATTAACGAAGACATTCCTGACGCAATTACGAAAGAACGCAAAACATCTGCCACAGGTACCTCTACAGATGGTATCGTTCTCACCATCGATACAAATGGAGATATCTTAACCGATGCTGGCTCCTTCTCACTATTTGGAGACACTTTAGCCAAGGCCGTCTATGTAGGCGTACAAAGAGCACTAGAAAATGCTATTGGAGCTGAATAATCCTATCTTGTGATATCCAAAAACATCTAGAATGTCCCCAAATTATCATTCAACACCCCACTCATATATGAAAAATATAATACAAATGAAAAACCGCACATCCTAGGCGATCGGAATGTGCGGTTTATTGCATATAAAACTGTTACATGTAGTATAATTCTTGAAAATGAATATCAAATTAAATTTTGAGATATTTTCTCAACTTTTATTAAATTAATTATTAGATCAAAGAATCATTATGTTCCATGAATATTATGTGCTTTTAATAATCATAGAAGAATTGTTGTAACTTTTTAAGATTTTTAGTTTTTGTAAGCCCTAGCATCAATAAAATACGCGCTTTTTGTGGACTTAAAGTATCACATACTAGATAGTTTGCCAGTGCATCTTGTGGCACTGCAGATACCATACCACTACCGGTACGAGAAGCACGTACCGTTGGAAACTTTGTATTCTGTGTGATTTGACGTACGTTTTGTGGGATTGTACCATGACCAAGACCTGTTAAGATTAAACCGTCAGGATTTGTAGCAACTACACTCATAGGCACCATATCATCCATACCACCATAGCAGGTCATTATAACTACACGAGGTAACTCAGACAATTTACTCACATCAAATACAGAGTCTTGAGTATGACGTCGAGTAGACACTTTATAATAGTGGGCAAAACCATCTTGTACAATACCAAGATGCCCCACTAATGGACTATCAAAAGTCGCTACATTAGTAGTGTTGCATTTAGATACATCCCTTGCCCCATCAATGTAGCCATTTAATACGACTATCACACCTTTACCTACAGACGATGGTGTTCTCGCTACTTGGATAGCTTGCAATAAATTAATTGGCCCATCTGCACTAATAGCACCTGCGGGTCTCATAGATCCAGTAATAACAATTGGCTTGTCTGTATGAACTGTCAGATTCAGAAAATATGCCGTCTCCTCCATGCTATCTGTGCCATGAGTAATAACAACACCACCGATATCATCTCGATTAACCAATTTTTGCACCAACTTAGAAAGTTCTAACCAGTGATTTACGGTAATATCGGAGCTTTCAATATTACTAAACTGAGTATATGTATAAGGACCATACGGTTTTGTACCAGGTACGGAGGCTAAGATTTCGTCAAGTCCTAACACCCCTGCCGTATAGCCTGTTAAATCAGTATTTGAAGTACCTTTTCCTGCAATAGTTCCTCCAGTACCAATCAAAGCGATTTTTGTATCCATATTACCTCCACTATAAAACTATAAAATAATTATTGTTATTAAATTTAAACTAAGTACGATTCAATAAGGCTGGTCAATAATTGCCAGCCTTATTATATTCTAAAAAATTATTTTATCTTATTTTATGGCTTCGCCCCTATAGATTCATGGATTCATCTCTATAAATCGAGATTTCTGCCTTATCAATTAAAGCTTTGGGTCAAATGACGGCATCAACTCTAATTTATGCTTATTAATTCGATTCAGATGGTCGATTCGCTCTTTTGTTGCTTGATCTTCAATTTCCCCAGTTCTAATATAATGATCCAATACAGCATAGGTAAATCCTAATTTATCCTCATCGGACTGACCGCTGAGACCATCACTTGGCACCTTATCAACTAGGTGCAATGGAATATCAAGAAGTTTTCCTATTTGACGAACCTCTTCTACCACGAGTTGAGCGAGAGGGCTAAAATCACCTGCACTATCTCCGTATTTTGTAGAATATCCTACGTAGTCTTCAGAACCATTACAAGTATTGGCTACACGAGCACCATTTGGTAAATTTTGTCCTACTGCATAGAGAGTTGCCATCCGGAGACGAGGCGGCGTATTAATGGCAGCATCATTAGATAAATCGGTTCTCCCCGTTACAACATCATACCCCTTAGCTTGAACAATAGCATGAGTTAGCGCCTCATAGGCAGCACCAATATTGACCGTCATGTGCGGAATTCCTAAATGATTTACCACTGCCTGAGCATCATCAATATCCGCTTGCACTCCATTTGGCATAAGAACACCAACTACGCGATCTGCACCGAGAGCTTCTTTGCAAAGAGCCGCCACGATAGTAGAGTCCTTACCACCTGAAATGCCAACTACAGCACTACAGTTAGGACCATTTTCACCAAAATAATCTCGAATCCATTGAACGAGAGCATCTTTTGTAGCTTGTGGATTTTCTAACATAGGCCCTCCTACTTTTTCCGATAAATACGGTTCAATAAATCCATCTTCAATTGATAGTAGCTAGGACTCATATCAAGGTAGTGACGATGTGGATTTTCAAAGCGTTGCTCTTCAGGCCAAATTTCATTAGCTAATTGATCTTGCACATATGCTCGAATTTCCTCTAGTGTTGGTAAGTCCACAACTAATTTACCATCCTTGATAATAAGCTGCTTCATCTCTTTAAAAGTACAATTTTCAAAATATAATTCACGCCAAGGTTGCTCAGGATCGATATAACGATATGGTTCCTCTGTATCGGGCACCTCTCTCAATAATGTTAATAGATCTGCAATCGCACGTCCTTTATCATTATAAACACGATATACCTTTTTTAAACCTGGATTAGTAATTTTTTCAACACTTTCAGAAATCTTGATACGCGGTTCCCACATACCATCTTTCTCGATGCTAGCAATCTTATATACCGCACCAAATACGGGGTCACTCTTAGAGGTAATGAGGCGTTCCCCTACACCAAAAATATCAATAGGCCCACCTTGTATTAGCAAAGATGTGATTGTATACTCATCTAGACTATTAGATGCCATGATTTTACAATCCTCTAAGCCTGCATCATCTAGCATGCGCCGTGCTTTTTTAGCCAAATACGCAAGGTCACCAGAATCTAGGCGAATTCCTTTTAAGCGTTTACCCATTGGCTCCAATACATCCTTTGCTACCTTAATAGCATTAGGCACGCCAGAATTTAACACATCATAAGTATCAACGAGGAATACTGGATTATCTGGATACACTTCGGCATAAGCTTTGAAAGCATCATATTCAGAGCCATAGTACATAACCCAGCTATGTGCCATGGTCCCACTGACAGGAATACCAAATTGTTGCCCTGCTAAAACAGTTGCAGTGGACTGAACACCACCAATATAAGCAGCTCTTGCACCGTATACAGCAGCATCTACATTATGTGCACGACGAGCACCAAAGTCAGCCACAATACGCCCATCCGCAGCGCGAACAATGCGATTAGCTTTTGTAGCGATAAGAGATTGATGGTTCATCATAGTAAGTACTGCAGTTTCTATGATTTGTGCATCTATGAGAGGCGCCACAATTGTAATTACAGGTTCATTAGGATAGATGATAGAACCTTCTGGGAAGGCATATACATCACCGGTGAAAGAGAAATCTTCTAGATATTCTAAAAATTCTTCACTAAAAATACCCTGACTCCGTAAATAAGAGATATCACTTTCATCAAAGTGTAAATTTAAAATGTACTCAACGATTTGTTCGAGACCACCAAAAATAGCAAAACCGCCCTTGTCTGGATTACGTCTAAAGAAAACATCAAATGCGACGCGATCCACATTTTTTAATTTTGTAAAGTAGCCATGTGCCATAGTCATCTCATAAAAATCCATAAGCATGCTAATATTGCGGCTTTCATGTTGCATTAGTTCACCAACCTTCTAAGATCTATAGAAATTTAGTTAATTGTTATTCGTTATTCGTATACCCTCATTATACAATATTATTCCTATATAGCTAGCACCTAGCATAAGCTATCCTAATAATCTTTATTGTGATATAACTATATATATACAATAATAATTTATATAGTTCGTATGTATGAAAGAACCTACTATAGGTTGTAAAACAAGCGACCATTACGATAAAGTATTTCATTTTATATTGTTTTAAAAGCTTTCAATAATACATACATGTCTATTTTACATGAGAATGAAAGGTACCATTATGGAAACAATCGTTCAAGCAAAACGCGTATTAGAAATTTTTAAAGAAATGAGCCAAATTCCTCGTGAGTCCGGCAATGAAAAAGGCATCAGCGATTACATCGTGAACTTTGCTAAAAATTTAGGTCTTGAAGTTCATCAAGACGAAATCTTTAATGTAATTATCAAAAAAGCTGCATCTCCAGGTTATGAAAACCGTCCATCCATCATTTTACAAGGTCATATTGATATGGTTTGTGTTAAAGACCATGACTCTAACCACGACTTCTCTAAAGATCCAATCGCCAATATCATCGAAGGCGATTGGATGCACGCAGACCATACAACATTAGGTGCCGATAATGGCATGGGTGCTGCTATGATGCTTGCTCTCCTTGAAGATGAAAGCCAACAACATGGACCTATGCAATTATTATTCACTACCAACGAAGAAACTGGTATGGATGGTGCCTTTGCCATTAAAGAAGGTCAAGTAACTGGTGACTACTTACTCAACCTGGATACAGAGGTAGAACATGACTTCACCGTTAGTTGTGCTGGCGGTTGCCACGTACATGTAAAAATTCCATTGTTACGCGATAACAATCAACCAGGCTATGATGCGGGCTTATCCATTACAGTAACTGGCCTCAAAGGGGGACACTCCGGCATCGAAATCAACGAGCAACGAGCCAATGCAAACCAAGTGTTAACCCGTGTACTCTATGATATTCAACAACAATATCCTATTAGCTTAGCGTCTTTTGAAGGTGGCGTAAAACATAATGCAATCCCGTCTAAAGCAGTAGCTGTACTATCCGTACGCTCTGAAGATGTGGCAGCCATTAAAACATTGCTCGCATACCAAGAAAAACAATACCAACACGAATATAGCGTACAGGATCCAGGCCTTACATTTGTAGTTGAAGATGTTCCTACTCCTGAAATAGTATATGCAGAAGACACAACAGAAGCACTTATTACATATATCTATCTTGCACAAGATGGGGTTCATTCTGTAAGTAAGTCTATTCCAAACCTTGTAGAAACATCTAATAATATTGCTATCGTACGTGAAAATCAACATACCATTGAAATACTCATTTCTATTCGTAGTTCCAATAGCAATAGTCTTGAATTCTTAACGAAAAAAATGATGCTTCTTGCAAAAGCACTCGGCGTAGCTGCAGAGCGTACAGGTGGATATCCAGCATGGGAATACGACAAAGGCTCAAAATTGGAAGAACAAGCGATTTCGCTGCATAACGAAATGTTCGATACACCAGCTAATGTAAATGCCATTCACGCAGGCCTCGAATGTGGTTTATTAAAAGGCGTATTGCCAAATACACAGATGATTAGCTTTGGGCCTACTATCGTAAGTCCTCATACACCATCAGAACGCGTTCATTTACCTTCTGTTGAAAATGTATATGTGTACCTCAAAGCATTATTAGCAAAATTACAATAAAATAAATAATTACTATATTTTTGATGTATAATTTGCTATACTATAAGCAAATAACACATCAAGTTACGAGACTCATGTAATAGTGACTCTCCAACCCTCCTACAAGTAATTCAGCCATCTCTCCAACTGAATTACTTGTAGGAGGGATTTTTTTCATAAAAATTCCTCAACTATATAAATAAATATTTATTCATACAGGAGTATCCTTTCATATATGAACAACATGGAATGCATCGTTTTATTTATAAATAATTATGAATATCAACTACATGTGCCAGTATACTCATATATAGTATATAATCTATAAATTTCAAAAAAGTCTGTTAAACTCTGACTCATTCACTAGTCTCCATATACCCCATAGAGTATTTTCTGTGTTATCTTATAGGTGTATACTGTGTTTACATTATGCAGGAGGTATATATGATTCCAATAGTTATCATATCCGGATTTCTAGGTTCTGGAAAAACAACATTCTTACAACATATACTAAAAGAACATACATCGAAAGATAAAATTCTTATTATAGAAAACGATTTTGGTGAAACTAGCCTCGATGCTGCTAATCTTGCAAAAACAGGGGCCACAGTCCGTGAAGTAACATCTGGCTGTATTTGCTGTAGCTTACAAGGAAATTTCCAACAGGCACTACTTGATATTCTCCAAAATTACAAAATCGATATGATCTACATCGAGCCATCAGGTGTTAGCAAGCTTAGTGAAATCATCCATACTTGTAACGACGAGGACATTGCAAAATCTGCTTACGTTCACGCATCGATAACGACTGTCGATGCTATGCAAGCACCAATGTTTATCAAAAATTTTGGACTTTTCTTCAAGGATCAAATCACTCATAGTGATGCGATTTTTTTGAGCCATACAGAAGATATTCAACAAACAAGCATTACGAAACGTATGATTCGCGACCTCGCGCCACATACACCAATCCATGAAGAAGCATGGGATACCATCAGTTTGCGTGATTACATCAAGCGTCTGTATCATTGTCATGATGATCACTGTTTGCACGATGAACATTTATTTATGAGTCATACCTTTAAGGATTTACGTACTCTCAGTCTCGCACAGTGGAAAACCATTTTAGAAGGCATGCCTGATACAGTGCTTCGTGCCAAAGGGATTGTACCTACTACAGAAGGCCCACACGAACTCCAGTACGGCACACATTATTGTTCGCTTTCACCTAGTGAAACTAATGACTATAGTTTAGTCGTTATCGGAACAGATTTTAATGTACCAATGGTACATAACGAAGTGTGTCAATCATGATTCCTGTTTATATCGTTACAGGGTTTATTGGATCCGGTAAAAGCACATTCATAAACAAACAATTACAATACCGAAAAAAGCTAGGCGGTACCGCAATAATCAGCGCCGAAGAAGGCAGTGAGCCTCTTATCAAAGAGCCCTTACAACTCAATGCGGATGAACTCAGTGCTATCGTTCCTAGCGATATCAAGTCTTACGAGTTGATATCCTGTAAAATCGGGGATTATTTAAAACAAGTACAGCCAAAAGAGCTATGGATTGAGTGGAATGGCATGGTAAGCTTTCATCAACTAGAAGCCTTACTATATAGCGATATGTTAAGACACCTAGTACAAATAGAAAAGGTATTATATATTTGTACCGATCAATTTGTTTCAACCATACTCCCTGGTTTAGGTAATGATGTAATGAGTCAATTATACAGCGCAGATTGTATCATAACAGAGTCCGATACACATCACACTTTATTGCGCACCTACAACGGAGAGGCTAAAATTGTAACCACTCCCACCCCTGAAAAAGTGGAGCAGCTGTGCCGAAATTCTACATGGGGACTCATTCCCAATCTATTAGTTATTGGTGTTACAACTTATATACTGTTGGTCACAGCTTTTCGCCATGATATCCCCTATTCCATCCACCAATGCTTTGCTATAATCACGGGTCTCATCATCGAAGCCATCCCATTCCTATTGCTAGGCACGGTAGGCTCAACGATTATTCGCTATTTCGTACCACAACGAGTGCTACTAAAACTGTTAGGCGACCATTCTTGGAAAAGTTATGGGGCTGCTATGGTCAGTGGCTTTGCCTTGCCAATTTGTGACTGTGCTATCATCCCCTTATTCAAGGCACTAATAGACAGAGGTATCCCTTTATCGGTAGCCCTTTTATTTATGCTCGCTAGTCCGATTATAAACCCTATCACCATTCTTTCTACTTGGTATGCATTTCCAGACAATCCTATGCTCTCCGTATGGCGTATCGTTTTAGGATTAGGTGTTGCCTTGTTAGTAGCCCTATCGTTCCGATTCTGGCCTCCAGCCACATCTATATTGAAAGCAAGAGCACCACAGAATCTTAGCTACGAAGAAATCGTTTTAGAAACAACTAAAACTAAATATATTGATAAAAAAAGATTGTTAATCCATATGGAACAAGAGTTTTCTCAACTCTTATTCTATTTCTCCATGGCGGCAACTGTACTATCTATAGTTCAAGTGTATGGCAAACCTTGGCTTCTCAATGCAGGATTAACCTTGCCAGAATTTACAGCCATTCCAATTTTGCTGATGTTAGCATTCTTCTTCTCAGTCTGCTCTACATCAGATGCTATCATCGGTAAATCCTTGAGCACTTTATTTCCTATTAGCTCCGTAATGGGCTTCCTCATCTTGGGTCCGATGCTAGATATCAAAAATGTATATATATTAAAACAATATATGCCTGCCTCATTCATCATACGATTAAGTATAACAATTGCCGTTATGTCCTACATAGCAGCATTAGTATTCAAATTTTTTCTTAGCTAATTTACAAATTTTTATAATCATTATCTCAGTTCTTAATTAATTAAAAGGAGATGATTTCATGACATTAGGACTGAAAGATCGCTTTTCTATCGTGAAAGGTCTATTGTATCTCACCTTAGGTATCTGCTGTATTTACCTCATTGTGACAGGTCGTTATTTGAACTATATTGCACCACGTTATGAACTTTTACTAGGTATTAGTGGCGTTGCCCTTATTTTAGGAGGTCTAGCGACGATCATTTGGGCGCCTTCAAAATACTACAAGCATAACTGGAAGTCTATCGTTCCGATTATTATTCCCATTATGTTGCTCATCATTCCTCCCGTTCTTGTACCATCAACAGGCGTTCATGGTGCCGTTCGCGTAAACGATGATACTAACAATTTCGACTTTACAAACGATGCTATTGGAGAGGTTGTCACCGTTAACAGTGAAAGTAAAGAGCCAGGGATTTCCAAGGACAAAAAAGAAATCGTTTTGAACTCAGATAATTTCTATCAAACCATTGTAAAGGTTGGATCTAATGTTGATCAATATAAAGACTACACAGTTTATATGACAGGCTATGTAAACCGCGATGATAATACATTAAAATCTAACGAATTTACTATTTCTCGTATGGCTATGGCTTGTTGTATTGCTGACGTTGCCCCTATTGGCATGACAGCATATAAAACAGATGGTGATAGCTTACAAAATGAACAATGGGTATCGATTGAAGGTAAGGTTTCTACGCGAGACTTCCACGGTCGTAAACAACCATATATAGAAATTACAAAAATCAAATCTGCAGAACCTATATTAGGCTATGTGTACCCTTAAGAATTACATAAAAAACGAGGCTTAACGCCTCGTTTTTAATAGGAATGATTCTGTTGAATAAAATAATAACGTATATTTCATAGTTCAATGTCTATATGAATCTACAAAAGATTGATGCCTTATAATAGTTATTATATTTATTCTTGTTATTATAATTATAATAATTATTAAAACGTTCTATTAGTGCTGTAATTCTTTAATAATTCTCTTACCAAGAGATGCTGCTACAGCGCACAAGAAAATATCTGGGCCAACGGGAATTAGGAAGCATGTAATAATAACAGCTTCGACACCAATAGGCTTACCTAAATACAGATTCATAATAAAGTATAGGTACACCATGCCAAGACCATATACAATAAATAGATTTAATATGGATCCAGCTAGCAAACGTTTAAACGATAATGTATCCATTGTCTCTGCAATGCGTCCTACTGCATACGCACCAACCATAAAGCCAATTAAATAACCAAAGGTAGGTTGCAAAATATAACTAGGACCACCACCGGACGTAAAAATAGGAACCCCAACAAGACCTAATATAATATAAATGCCAACACTAGCGGCACCTAAACGACTACCTAAAACCATGCCCGCTAATGTAGTAAATAAGATTTGCAATGTAAACGGACAATTCGGTAATGGGACCCGTATGAAAGCACCAACGGCGATTAGCGCCACAAAAAGTGCTGTCATCGTTAACTGACGGGTGGTAATGTGAGTTTGTTTTGATACAGTAGAGCTCATGGTATACCTCCATTCATAACAGACTAAGCAGGAATTTGTGCTATCAATGGAGAATAAAAATCCAAGATAACACGAAAACAAACTACTAACTATCTAAATTAAAGCACTTGTATTTTTAATTGTCAACTATAACGATTGACTTTTAGTTTACTATATAGTCTAATATTATATATACTATGTTTTTTGTACTTTTTAATTTTGACTATAGCTAATAGTTATTATCAATAGTTCATAATAACTAAAAGATATACTCATCTTCATACAGAAATCATTTAATTTCATCTTATTTTCATATAACAAGATTAAATTATACGTAAGTAGATTGAGTGAAATCTACTTTCACAAAATCGTAACTAAACGAAAATTATAATTTGGTATCAGGAGGCATTGCTTATGAAAAATGTTAAGAAAGTATCCAAAGTACTATGTGCATTTGGCGTTAGTACAGTATTATTAGCAGGTGTAGTTGGTGCAGCTAGCAACCATGGTTACAACAACCATAGCAACTGGAATGGTGTTGGTAGCGTTGTTCCATCCGCACAAGCTAACTATTCTGTTGATTATATGGGCGCTATTACAGTATTCCAACAACAATTCCCTGGCGCTACTGTAAAATCTATTTCCTATGACGCAAAACACAATCCTTACTATGAAGTAGAAGGTTATTATGGCAATCGTGAAGTAGAAATTAAAGTAGACGAAGCATCTGGTCAAATCGTTGGTAAAGAAGTAAAAGGTTACTCCAAAGCTTCTAAAACAATTAACGTTCAAAACATCATCATTCCTGAAGTAGCTGAAACAAAAGCTATGGAAAAAGTTGGTTCTGATTTCCAAACTATGGATTGGACTGTTGAACGTGAAAACGGCAGAGTTGTATATGAATTCGATATGACAACTGGCGGCGGTAAAAATGCTGAAGTAAAAGTAGACGCTACATCCGGTAAAGTTATTAGCGCTAAAGTTAAAAACACAAAATACTAAGATTTTTCTTTCATCAAGTGAAACCCTATCCTAACCCACTTAGATGACACACTACACATATAACACACATACTATACACACTGTATCCTTTGGATACACTCTCTAACACACTCTCAGAGAGCCCGTAACACTAACCACGGGTTCCCTAAAATCCTATCTCACACAATAGGAAAACGGTCTGTGCTCACACACCACAGACCAAACGTTACACACACTATACTCCCTTAAAGACCTTGGATCATTGAATCCAAGGTCTTTTTATATATCCATTCTATCAAGGTTGTATTACACCTATACAACTTTTTATTCTTATAAAATTAGCACATACTTACAAAAAGACCTCCCAACGGGAGGTCTTTTGTATAAGTTTTATAGGTTTGATAGTTATGTGTTCTATTTCTTAAGCAAAGTTCAGCTTAAGGATGTCATTTGTAAGTTCTGAAAGTTTGATCTATAGTTTTCAAACTAAAGGTGTGAAAGATTAAGCTTTATCTAAAGCTTGTGCTAAGTCTTCGATGATGTCATCTACATTTTCAAGACCGATAGACAAACGAATCATGTCTGGTGTTACGCCAGCAGATTTTTGTTGTTCTTCGTTAAGTTGTGCATGTGTTGTGGATGCAGGATGGATAACAAGAGATTTAGCATCTGCTACGTTGGCAAGGTTGGAGAAGATTTCCAAGGAGTCAACAAGTTTAATACCTGCTTCTTTACCACCTTTTACGCCGAATGTGAATACAGCACCAACACCTTTAGGGAAGTATTTATCAGCTAATGCTTTGTATTTGCTGTCTTCTAATTCTGGATAGCTTACCCATGCTACCTTAGGATGTTTGCTTAAGAAATCTACTACTTTACGAGTATTTTCAACGTGACGTTCTACGCGCAAAGACAATGTTTCGATACCTTGCAAGATTTGCCAAGATGCAAGCGGTGTAATGCATGCACCAGTATCGCGAAGTAATTGAGCACGAATTTTTACAGTGAATGGGATTGGCAAATCACCAAATACTAATCCATTGTAGTGTTCGTCACCTTCGGAGAAGCCAGGGTATTTACCAGAACCTTTATAGTCGAATTTACCAGATTCTACAACTACGCCAGCCAATGTTGTACCGTGACCACCAAGGTATTTAGTAGCAGAGTGTACAACTACGTCAGCACCATGTTCTAATGGACGGAATAAGTATGGAGATGCAAATGTATTGTCTACAATCAAGATGATATTGTGTTTATGTGCAATATCAGCTATGGCTTGTACATCGATAAGATTAATACCAGGGTTACCAATAGATTCGATATAAACGGCTTTAGTCTTTTCATCGATAGCTGCTTCAAATTCTTCCAAATGATCCGGATTTACGAATTTAGTTTGAATCCCCAAACGAGGCAATGTAGCAGTAAACAAATTATAAGTACCACCATACAATGTGGATGCAGCAACAATATTATCACCAGCATCTGCTACATTTAAAATAGAGTACGTAACCGCTGCAGAACCAGATGCTACTGCAATACCAGCAGCACCGCCTTCAAGTTCTGCCACACGAGCATCCAACACATCTGTAGTAGGATTACCAAGGCGAGAGTAAATACCACCAGGATTAGTCAATGCAAAACGACCCGCTGCTTCCTCAGCATCTTTAAATACGAAAGATGTAGTTTGATAAATCGGTACTGCACGAGAACCTGTTGGATCCACCGTATGACCAGCGTGTAATTGTAATGTTTCAAATCTGTATTGTTTACTCATTATAATAACTCCTTTATATTAACTATATTTTAAGTTCGTTCTTTATGCCTAGTATATTACTATGCTTTAAAAGTTATGTCTACTATTTTTTATATTCTTTTCTCCATAACTTTAAACTATGGTGGACAAAGGAGGATAAAAGCTTTTACCAAAACCGCTAAAGCGAACTAAGTCATTTATGAGAAATAAAATCCCCTAATTACTTGCAAAGAACTAGCTCCCTTGAGAAATGTTAGAAGTAATTAGGGGTACATATTACTATCAATAGATTAGAAATAAGTACTTACATTTAGATGTAAGCGCCTAAATTTTTATCCCGTTCAAATTTCATTCTTTGGATTTGTTCAATGATGTACGGTGTTTCTTGGTATACATAGTAGTTCAACCAGTTTGTAAATAATAGTGTACTTACAGAGCGCCAGCGCACGATGGGACGTTGTTTTGGATCATTATCCGGGAAGTAGTTTTCAGGAACTGCAATATCCATACCTTTTTTGATATCCCGCACGTACTCACGGTTAAGTGTGTCCCAATCGTATTCGGCATGACCAAATACAAAGATATGCTTATTATCTAAACTACGAACGATAGCAGCACCTGTTGGTTCAGACCCAGCCAAAAGTTCCAAGTCACGATTTTCCTTAATTTGTTGCAAAGAAACTGTAGTGTGACGAGAATGTGGCATCCAAAACTTTTCATCAAATCCACGCATGAGCACTGGTCGATCATTATAAATATCGTGTTCATAAACACCGAATAATTTCTCATCCATAATAGATTTGTTAATACCAAAGTGATGATATAAACCAGCTTGAGCTCCCCAACATATATAGAAGGTCGAATATACATGTTCTTCGCCCCAGTTCATGATTTCTACGAGTTCAGACCAATAGTCTACCTCTTCAAAAGGCATTAACTCTACAGGAGCACCGGTAATAATCATACCGTCAAAGAACTGGTCTTTTACCTCATCAAAAGTGCGATAGAAAGTTTCTAAATATTGTTCATCTGTATTTTTAGCCTTACGAGATGCGGTATGTAATAATGTTAAATTAACTTGCAATGGGCTATTACTGAGAGCACGCAAGATTTGAGTTTCCGTCACTTCTTTAGTAGGCATCAAATTGACAAGCAAAATTTGCAAAGGTCGGATTTGTTGATTTTCCGCCCGCTCAGTATCCATAACGAAAATATTCTCTTGAGCTAATTTCGTTATGGCCGGTAAATTTTTTATTACTTTAATAGGCATAGTGTCACCTCTACATATTCTACAATTTGATAACCTAATCTAAACAATTTAAATAAGCTAATTAAAAGCCTTTAGCCTCGTAAGCACGTCTCCAAGCTTCGAGCCCTTCTTCTAATACCTTACGAGGGCAAGCGACATTAATACGTTCAAAGTCTTCCCCATCGACACCAAACATAGAACCCGTATCGAGCCATAGCTTAGCATCATTGATGATCCATTCATCTCGCTCTTTAGGGCTAAGCGGCAATTGAGAGCAGTCCAGCCACATGAGATAGGTCCCTTCAGGACGATATGCATGAATCTTTGGCATATATTTTGCTACATAGTCGATGGTGAATTGAATATTGTCTTGAATATATTCTTTCAATTCATCAAGCCAAGGAGCCCCGACTTTGTAGGCTCCTTCACAGCCCACAATCCCCATCGTGTTCAATTGGCTATAACCAGCACGGTCAATTTCTTTTATAAAACGACGACGTAAGGAGTCATTTGGAATAAAGATATTACTTACTTGTAAGCCTGCAATGTTAAAAGTCTTGCTAGGCGCTGTACATACAACGCAGTGTTCTGCATAGCTTTCACCAAGGTCGGCAAAGACCTTGTGCGTATGCCCCTCCCAAACAAAGTCAGCATGGATTTCGTCACTCACGATGAGCACATTGTGTTTAATACAAATGTCGCCGAGGCGTTTCAACTCGTCCTCAGTCCACACGCGCCCTACTGGATTGTGCGGATTACACAAGAGGAATAATGTTACATTCTCCTCAATAATTGCACGCTCGATGCCTTCAAAGTCGATAGTGTATTTTTCGTCGCCTTTGATGAGCGGCACATTGATAAGACAACGATCGTTATCGTCAATAACCATACTAAATGGGTAATACACAGGTTGATTAATGAGCACCCCTTCGCCAACCTCGGTAAAAGCACGAACCGCCATCGCTAAAGCAAATACGATACCAGGCGTTTTAACAAGCCATTTTTGTTCTGGCGTCCAGTTAAAACGCGTAGCAAACCAATTCTTCAACACTTCAAAGTATTCATCGTCAGACTCTGTATAGCCGAAAACACCATGCTTAACACGATCCAATAAGATTTGTTTTAACTCAGGGGAAATTTCAAAATCCATATCCGCTACCCAGAATGGCAACACATCCGCAGGTTTACCGCGCTTTACAGCAAAGTCGTATTTCAATGATTTTGTATGAGTTCTATCTACTATTTGATCAAAATTATATTGTCCCATAGGAACTCCTTTATTTATTAAAAGCCTGTTCCAAGTCCGCAATCAAGTCTTCTGTATCTTCAATACCTACAGATAAACGTAACAAACGACGTGTAATACCTTTGCGTTCTGCATCTTCAGGTTTCAAGTCAGGATGTGTTTGCGTCACAGGATACGTCAACAAGGATTCTGTACCACCAAGGCTTTCAGCGAATTGAATAAGCTCAATACCTTCTAATACTTGTTTAGCCGTTTCTTCGTTATCTACTTCGAAGGATAACATGCCGCCAAAGCCTGTTGTTTGGGCTCTATTGATTTCATAACCTGGATGTTCAGGAAGGCCTGGGAACAAAACTTTAGTTACTTTTGGTTGTTTTTTTAACCATTCGGCAAGAGCAATGGCATTCTTTTGATGTTGCTCCATGCGTAGAGCCAATGTTTTTACGCCGCGAATAACGAGCCAGCTATCCATAGCAGATAAACATGCACCTACGGTTTTGTACGTTAAACGCAATTTTGCGGCGATTTCTTCGTCTTTTACAATAGTAAAACCAGAAATTACATCGTGATGACCACCAATGAATTTGGTACCACTATGAACGACAATATCAGCACCCAAAGTCAATGGCTTTTGGAAATATGGACTTAGGAAAGTATTGTCGATAATCACTAGCGCATTACGTGCATGCGCCAATGCACAGAGTGCACGAATATCGGTAATCTCCATCATAGGATTTGTCGGTGTTTCAATATAAACAGCCTTAGTATTTGGTTTGAAAGCTGCTTTCACCGCATCAAGATCAGAAGTACCAACATATGTAAATTCTATGCCGTTTTTTTCATAAATATTGGTGAACATACGGATAGAACCACCATATAAGTCATCACCTAAGATGATATGGTCTCCAGGGGAGAATAGATGGAATACTGCGTCCACTGCGGCCATACCAGAAGAGAATGCTAATGCATCTGTACCTTCTTCAAGATCTGCTATCAATTGTTCCAAACGGTCCCGCGTCGGATTAGACTCACGCGTATATTGGTAACCTGTGGTATCACCCAACTGCGAGTGAGAAAATGTACTAGACATATAAATTGCAGGGGAAATTGCACCAGTACTATCTGGCTTGCCACTGCCGTGAACACATTTTGTATTAAATTTCATTCCATTCAACTCCTCATATTTGTATACAATATGTTAATTATAAGAGTAGACAATGACTAAGGTCAATAAAAAGGGGCACTCATACATCCTGAGTGCCCCGAAAAAGTCATATCTATTTTGAATGGGTTGTCATAACTCTAAGTTAAGTTAGACTAATTTTTAGTACGTTTTGTAATAAGTAATGCCAAAATAATACCTAAAGAAGATGTTACCAATTGAGGCCAACTAGATACAAAAAGCATGGTATTTACAATCTTTGGTGGAAATTCGAACAAAGAGAAGAACAAGGAATATCCCCCAAAGAGTACGCCGGCTTTTACCAAAGCCGCCACAATAATAAGTAAAAGCTTTGGCTTATGTTGTAACCAATGTGCCACAAATACATACGCTGTCGTGCCAAGAGCCGTAATCAAAATGAACGGCGGTAATGGTAACATGCCTTGTAAATGCGCCACCACTGGTGCAATCCAAGCAATGACTAGACCATTTTTCCAACCATAGCGCCACGTCGCCAAAACAAATGTAGCAGATGTAATGGAACCGATGAGGAACATGCTCACCTGATTAGGAATAAAGGGGAAAATGAGGCGCAAGCTTTGCGCCAATAAGGCAACGGCCAACAATAGGCCTGTGCCCGTAATAGACTTTGTAGACATAAGAACCTCCTACTATACGATATAGATTTTACAAGAGGTACCTACCTCACATTTAAAATTAAGCCTCTACAAAATATAGACGTGCTCGATCATATACCCAATTATAAATATAAGTATAACCTAATATGACTAATGTCATCGTTATATCTGTAGCAAAGGCCATCCAAAAACTCATATGCATCATGTACATAATAATAGGCACTGTGGCAAGCATAAACAAACCTTCAAACAACACTGCATGAACCGTGCGAATGATTGGGCCTCGTGCTAATCGATCACCTGGTACTAGTTTATCAAAAATCCAGTTAAACACAAAATTCCAAACCATCGCCAACAAGGAAAAAATAACCATCAAGACCAAAGGCTGCCCCTCATGCGGAACAAACTGCATCACCAAACAGCCAATCAAAACACAGCCTAGCTCATATAAAATCGACTGTACAACACGCTCTGTAGCAGACATAATAATAAACCACCTCCATCAGAAAACCCAAAAAAAGATATTTACTATCATATCAATATTATATTATATTTATTTTCTTAGATTTGTCGAATATTGCCATTTTAAAATAAAAAAAGCCGCGTTGTATCTACTAAGCGACTTGCCCCTCGAAGTGAGTTATGCCATTTTCGGATATAAAGAAAGCCCCTCGTAGTGTTCTTTAAGCTCGACTTGCTTTTCCCAAAGTGAGTATTGCCATTTCAGGATAAAAGAAGCCGCCATATGTCTGTCCAGCGACTTGCCCTCCCGAAGTGAGCTATGCCATTTTCGGATATAAAGGAAGCCCCTCGTAGCGTTCTTTAAACTCGACTTGCTTTTCCCAAAGTGAGTATTGCCATTTCAGGATAAAAGAAGCCGCCATATGTCTGTCCAGCGACTTGCCCTCCCGAAGTGAGTTATGCCATTTTCGGATATAAGGAAAGCCCCTCGTAGCGTTCTGTAAGCTCGACTTGCTTTTCCCAAAGTGAGTATTGCCATTTTAGGATAAAAAGAAGCCGCATTGTATCTACTAAGCGACTTGCAGCGAATGGAGCGCAAGGAGATACAATGCGGCGGAGCACTTTATCCTAAAAGTGGCATTACGAACTGAATCCATGGAATCCCCACCACGATAAATATCGCAAGGTAGATAATCCCAAAGATAGCGCCTAATTTCCAGAATTCAGGCCCTTTGTTATAGCCACTAGCAAACCAGATTGGACTGTGACCAGTACCATATGGTGTAAGGATACCCATAATACCCATTGGTACTAAAAGAATTAACATAACTTGAGCTGGGTCAACGCCAGGAATTTGAAGAATTAGAGTAGCAAATAAGCCTACCATAGCCGTTACATAAGCAGTACCAGATGCAAAGAAGTAACGAAGCAAGCAGAATGCTAACAACAAACCTAGAACAGCCATAGTTGGATCTAGAGACACTAAAGAACCACCTGCAGATTTAGCAAGCCAGTCCAAGAAACCTACATTTTTAAGACCCGCAGCCATAGGTACGAGTGTAGCGAACCAAGTCAAAACATTCCATGCTGGTTTGTTAGCAAGGAAGTCTTGCCATGTCATAATCTTAGTGAAAATCATCAAGATAATAACAATCAAAGCTGTTGTAGTTGGGTTTACTTTAAATGTAGAAGCACCAATCCACAATACAAGAGCCAACACGGAAATCAAGGCCATGAAAATTTCACTGCGCGTCATGGAGCCTAATTTCTTATACTCATCTTTCGCCCACGCCGCAATTTCAGGGGAACCTTTTACCTCTGGTTTGCAGAATACATAAGTCAACAATGGAGTGATGATAAACAAAATAAGACCTACTGGTAAGAAAGCTAAGAACCATGTCCCCCAGTTTGCCGCTACGATACCAGACTTAGCAGACAATTCAAGAGCCAATGGGTTTGGCGCTTGACCAGTCAAGAAGATGGAGCTAGATACACATGTAGTTGCCAACGCTACCCAGTTCAAATAGGAACCGATTTTACGAGGATTCTTATCTGGATAGGAGTCAAACATTGGACAAATACTAGATACGATTGGGTAAATCGTACCACCAGAACGAGCCGCATTACTTGGGATGAACGGCGCCAATACAAGGTCCGTAATAGCGATGGCATAACCAAGACCTAAAGAGGACTTGCCAAGCTTTGCTACGAGGAACAAGGCAATACGGCGGCCAAGGCCAGAGTTTTCATAACCGATACCAATCATGAAGGCTGCGAAGATCAACCACACGATGGCATTAGAGAAACCGCTAAGACCCCAACTGATAGCTTGTGCATCAGTAATCGCCTTTGCTACACCAGTTGCTTTATCTACAACAGGAGCAGGACCAACCTTAAACAACATAGACACGGTAACAGCAATGATACCGATGAAAGCTGGTGGCATTGGTTCTAAAATCAACCCTACCACGAGGCCAGCGAAAATACTTACGTAAATCCAAGAATTTGCGCTAAGGCCTTCAGGAGCACCGATGAGCCATACAAGAATAGCTACTACAAGCGGTGCGAATAATTTCCAATTCAACTTCATTAGAAACTCTCCTTACTACGTCAAAACAAAAATTGCAAAAATTGCCTATATAGTATATCAAATATTTTAATAAGATGATATAAACTCAATCATAATACTTATTAATTGATAATAAACTTTTAGTAATAGCTTTTATAACAATAAAAAGCGATACCCCTTAGAAGTAAAGAATTGAATCTAATTGGTATCGCTATCTATTTTGTAAAAATATTTCAATTGTAATTAGCTTACTAAATTATATTATTCACCTTTTGGAACAAACCATAGGCCATTGTTATTTTTTTCCATGTAGTCTTTGAATTCTTGAGAGTGGTAAGCTGCTACGATGTCTTTTGCCCATTGTGCATCTTTGTTTTTCTCATTAACTACGAATTGTAATAACCATTGTGGCAATACGTCTTCATTTGCCAATGCAGATTTAGGATCAATTTTTGCATTATAGATAATCGCACCCGTAATGACAATATAATCGAAATCAGTACGTACAGAAGGAATTGTAAGAGATTTCATTTCTGTAAATTTAAGATGTTTAGGATTTTCAATAATATCTGCTTGAGTTACTGTTGCCAAATCTTTGTTAGGATCAAGCTTAATCCAACCGATTTTTTGCAATAACGCATAAGCACGAGCCATGTTGGATGCATCATTAGGTACAGCAATAGTGTCGCCATCTGCTACTTGATCTAAAGATGTTTTAGAACCACTAAAGATACCTGCTGGTACTGTTGGAATTGGTGTTAATGCTACAAGATGACCATTTTGTTTTTCGTTAAAGTTTTTCATGTATGCTGTATGTTGTTCAACGTTAAAGTCAACCTCACCATCACTTAACACTTGGTCAGCTTGTACCAAATCAGACATATCTACGCCTTTAAAGGTATAGCCTTGTTTCTCCAAAATTGGTTTTACACCTTTTTCAAACAATTCAGAGTAAGGACCCTGAGATTTACTGTAGGTTAATTCTTTTTTAGCACCATTATCGCTATTATTAGAACTGCAGCCTGCGATAAAAGCTACGCTGAATACTAATGCTGCACCAAGGGCAAGAAGCTTTTTAAATTTCATAGTATTTTCTCCTATATTTCACAATCGATATAACTAAAATCTATTTCATCAAATTAGAAACGACGCGCACGACGTGCAAAGTAGTTACCTATGGTTTGAATAATTTGAACAAAAATAATTAAAATAACAACGGTAAATAACATCAATGGAAAGTTCAACCGTTCATAACCATAGGTAAGGGCCAAATCACCTACACCACCAGCACCAATGGCACCAGCCATAGCAGTAGCACCGATAAGACCTATGGTACCTGTTGTAATAGATAGAATAAGCGAACCCTTTGCCTCTGGTAAAAGGAAATGCCAAATCACCTCAAAATGAGAGGCCCCCATAGACTGTGCAGCCTCAATAATGCCTTTATTGACCTCTAAAATAGAGTTTTCAAAGAGTCGAGCAAGATAAGGTGCAATGAATATAACAAGTGGTACAATAGCCGCTGTTGTACCAACGCGAGTACCTACAATCATCTTAGTTAACGGTAATATAAACACCATCAAAATGATAAATGGTACGGAACGTACAATATTAACAATTGTATTGGTAATGGTATAAACAATACTATTTTTAACGATACCATTAGGATTTGTTACTACCAGTGTGACTGCGATAATTAGACCTAGTACTGTACCAATAAATAGAGATAGGAACACCATATATAATGTCTGTTCTGCGGCTAATAATAACTGCGATCCTGGAACACCAAGTTCTTGCATGAAGAAATCCATTATAGTGTCACCTCCTGCCATTCAATACCTTGAGCAATAAGATACTCTTTTACCTTGCCCACCTCAAGATCATCGCCAATAAACTGAACAATGAATATACCAAGTGCAGTATGTTCTAACTCTGTTACCGTAGCAAATAATACACTCGTTTCTAAATCAAAGGTTTTATTAATATGATATAGAACATTATCTGTCGTATTATTTCCTAAGAAATGCATCTTAAGAATTGTGTATGGCCTTTTATCACAAGCTAATGTATGTTTCACTGTTGATGGAATTTCATCAGGAATTACAGTTCTAACAAATCGCTTTGTTGTTTCGTGTTTAGGTTTACTAAACACCTCAAGTACAGATCCGCTCTCTATGAGCTTTCCATGCTCCATAACTACAACTCGATTACATATTTTCTGAATTACATCGATCTCATGAGTTACGATAACTACTGTTACTCCTAGTTCACGATTAACACGTTCTAGTAATTGTAATATAGATTCTGTTGTATCAGGATCTAGAGCGCTGGTTGCTTCATCACAAAGCAATATGGATGGATCTGTAGCTAATGCACGGGCAATACCAACGCGTTGTTTTTGACCACCAGATAATTCTCCAGGATATGCATTTGCTTTATCGCCTAAATCAACAAAGTCTAATAAGGTTTTAACCTTTTTATCAATGTCGGATTTTGGTAACCTATTAAGAATTAGCGGGATAGCCACATTATCATACACAGATTTAGCATTCAATAAATTAAACTGTTGAAACACCATGCCGATGCGCTTACGAACCTTTCTGAGCTCGCTAAAACTTAAGCCATTGATATTCACACCATCTATTTCAACATGACCAGAGGTAGGTACCTCTAGAGCATTAATCATCCGCAACAGTGTAGATTTACCAGCTCCACTGAAGCCAATAATGCCAAATATATCGCCTTTTTCTATGGTAAAGTTTACATCAGATAATGCAGTAACCTTTTGCTTATTAACGTCAAATGTTTTCGTTACATTGCGTATAGCAATCACTGTACCACCTCTTTCCTTTTATTGTAATAGGAATTAATCTTCATTTAAAACATATCTCATAGGTATGTTTTAACTATATTCTTAGATTACTACAATTTATAAGGACTGTCAAACAAACAAAGAACCTCACCAATTAAAAGGTAGAGGTTCTTTGTTTATACAGCTTCTAAATTATAAGGATTTACATTCCTACATATCTAATTTTATATCTTACATATCAAATCTACATCAAATCAAAACGATTCAACCCCTAAAAAATTCAACTTATCTATATCGATTAAATAAGAATAATGATCCTAGTATGATTGGTGCCCCAATATAGAGCCCCATATTTGGTATTTCCCCCAACAGAAAGCCCGCTACTATAGCTGCCACGATTGGCGAAATATACATAAAGTTAGTTACATCAGACACCTTTTCCGCATGTTCCAAAGCAAAACTCCAGAAAACAAAGCCTAACGCACTAGAAAGAAATGCTAAATAGGCCATGGCAAATTTTGCACTAATCGGTGCCACAACAATCATTTCAATGGCATGTTCTGCAAAAGGCAAAGCCATAATGGCACCTGTAAACATAGACCACATGGCGATAGCAACAGGCTTATATCCTTTTAAACTAAGACCACGATTAAGGATATTATAAACTGCAAAGAGTGTCATCCCTAGCAAAGTCCATAATGCACCTGTAGGAATTGTAAGGGTTGAATTCCAAAGAATAATTATGGCTACACCTATAAAAGCTGTTATTGTAAATAACCAGCCTATGGGGCGTATGTCATCTTTATAAACAATCATGGCCATCAGTGCCGTCGTCATCGGAGTCAAGGCCATAATAATACTGGATGTGGCCGCCGGAATTGTGCGCAAACCTTCATTAAAAACAACTTGGTAAACAAAATTCCCTGTGGCGCCTAACAGAATATATAGTCCCCACTCACGCCATGTTGTCGGTATGTGTAAGCCTTTTACAACACCGATTACCAGCATAAGTAAGGCCCCACCCATAACCCTTGCCACAGAAAGTGTTAATGAATCTACGGATTGTAATGCTATTTTACTGAAAGGAAATGCAGTAGCCCATACAGCAATCGTGGCAGATGCACCCAAAATAGCTTTCATTCGATTTGTCATTAGCATCCACCTTTCAACAGTATTCGCATATACAATCTTATAATCAATTTTGATCCACGTATATTCTATCCAGATTATTTCTATCTTGATTAATTCTACCAAGATAATGTTATCTATATGTATTATATCTTAACAACACTATCTAAATAGTACCATAATATACCACTGAAACTACAAAAAATTAAATCATACCTTTTTTCACCGCTTGAACTATACACAAATATAAACTATCCAATATTATTGAAAAATCGGAATTCAAGGTTTCTTAACAATATTGATATGCAATTTCATATTATTATATATGCATCAAGTGAGATCACAAAAAGCAAAAGCTCATATAAGCCGCTATATAAAAGCAAATCCCAACAATTTAGCTTATGAAAGTTTATGAGATACTTCACAAAATCGCATAGTATGTATTGAAAATCTATATCATCTATTCATTGTAGAATTGTTACAAACATTGTACACTATAGGCATAGAAATCTATAGTTATATCCTTTTATGGAGGTGCAAAATGCAACATACTGCATGGAAAGATTTTAACACAGGTGTGTGGGATAAAGCCGTTGATGTACGCGACTTTATTCAAAGAAACTATATCCCTTATGAAGGGGACGATTCCTTCCTTGCTGGTCCTACAGAAAGAACGACAAAATTGTGGAACCAAGTAATGAAGCTTTACGAAGAAGAACGTGAAAAAGGCGGCATGCTTGATGCTGATACTTCCGTGGCCACACACATTACTGCACATGCGCCAGGATATATCGACAAAGACCTTGAAACGATCGTTGGTTTGCAAACTGACAAACCTTTAAAACGCGCTATGTTCCCTTATGGTGGCTTGCGTACAGCGAAATCCGCTATTGAAGAATACGGCTTCAAAATGGATTCTCAAACCGAAGACTTCTTCAAAAAACACCGTAAAACACACAACGATGGCGTATTCGACGTGTATACTCCAGAAATGCGTGCAGCTCGTACAGCTCATATCGTAACTGGTTTGCCAGATGCGTACAGCCGTGGCCGTATCATCGGTGACTACCGTCGTATCGCTTTATATGGTGTTGATTACCTCATAGAAGATAAAAAAGAACAATTTAACATCACTATGGGCGATATGCTTGAAGATGTCATTCGCGACCGCGAAGAAATTCAAGATCAAATCCGTTCTTTGAAAGAATTGAAAGAGATGGCAGCGTCCTATGGCTATGATATTTCCAAACCAGCTAAGGATGTTCGTGAAGCTATGCAATGGATTTACTTCGGCTATCTTGGTGCCATTAAAGAGCAAAACGGTGCTGCTATGTCCATTGGTCGTAACTCCACATTTCTCGATATCTATGCGGAACGAGACCTTCGCAACGGCACATACACAGAGGAACAAATCCAAGAATTCGTAGACCATTTCATTATGAAATTGCGCATGGTTCGCTTCGCACGTATCCACGAATACAACAATTTGTTCACAGGTGACCCTGTTTGGACCACTGAATCCATCGGTGGTATGGGTACTGACGGCCGTACATTGGTTTCCAAGATGTCCTTCCGTTACCTACATACATTGACTAACCTTGGTCCTGCTCCAGAACCAAACCTCACTGTATTGTGGTCCCCTCGTATGCCTATCGGCTTCCGCCGTTTCTGTGCGAAATTATCCATTGAAACATCTTCCATTCAATACGAAAATGACGAATTGATGCGTCCTAACTCTGGTGATGACTACGCCATCGCATGTTGCGTATCACCAATGCGTATTGGTAAAGAAATGCAATTCTTCGGTGCTCGTTCCAACTTGGCTAAATGCTTGCTTTACGCTATCAACGGTGGCGTTGACGAAAAGTTGAAGAAACAAATTGGGCCTAAATACCGCCCTATCACTTCCGAATACTTAGAATTTGACGAAGTATGGGAAAAATTCGACGACATGATGGAATGGTTGGCAGGCGTATATGTAAATGCATTGAACATCATTCATTACATGCACGATAAATATGCTTATGAAAAACTAGAAATGGCCTTGCATGACCGTAAGGTAACTCGTTGGTTTGCAACTGGTATCGCTGGTTTATCCGTAGTAGCAGACTCCTTATCCGCTATTAAATATGCTAAAGTAAAACCTATTCGTGATGAAAATGGCATCGCTGTTGATTTCGAAATCGAAGGCGACTTCCCTAAATATGGTAACGATGATGACCGTGTAGATGGCTTGGCAGCAAAAGTTGTTTCCACATTTATGAACAAAATTCGTAAACATCCTACATATCGTCAATCCGTTCCTACTATGAGCTTGTTAACAATTACTTCCAACGTAGTATATGGTACTGCTACAGGTTCTACTCCAGACGGCCGTAAAGCTGGCGAAGCTTTCGCTCCTGGCGCGAACCCAATGCACGGTCGTGATTCTCACGGTGCCGTATCTTCATTGGCATCCGTAGCTAAAATGCCATGGCGTGATTGCTCCGATGGTATTTCTAATACCTTCTCTATCATTCCGGACGCATTAGGTAAATCTGGTGAAACATTTGTTTCCGTTAGCGATTTTGATATTGAGTTAGACCCTTCTCAATTGCCTAACAGCAATACAAACTTCGCATGCAGCGAACCAAATGTTACTATAGAGGAAGATAAGTAAAATCTTCCACAGTATCGAACTGCTTTCACCGGCATCGATACGCGTGTTAGTCTTGGTTGAAAGGAGGTTATACCCATGAGCAACCAACAAGTTGATAACTTGGTAGAGTTATTGGATGGTTATTCCCAAAAGGGCGGCCATCATTTGAACGTTAACGTGTTTACTCGTGAAACATTGTTAGACGCTCAAAAACATCCTGAGTTGTACCCTCAATTGACGATTCGTGTATCCGGTTATGCGGTGCACTTCAACAAATTGACAAAACAACAACAGGACGAAGTTATTTCCCGTACATTCCATCAACGTATCTAATCGAGGTTTCCTATGACTGGACGTATTCATTCGGTTGAAACGATGGGTACGGTTGATGGTCCAGGCATGCGCATGGTGGTATTTCTTCAAGGATGCCCCATGCGCTGTGCTTATTGCCATAATCCTGATACATGGGATGAAGCTAGCGATAATGCTAAATTCATGACCGTAAAGGAATTATGGGACCAGTACGAACGTAACCGCCAATTTTATACTAATGGTGGTATCACCGTCACAGGTGGGGAAGCTCTTATGCAAATCGACTTTGTTATTGAGCTTTTCACATATTTCCGTGAAAGAAACGTCCATACCTGTTTAGATACAAGTGGAATTTGTTTTGACCCCCACCAAGAGGTGGCATACCGTAAATTACTCAGTGTAACTAGTCTCGTCATCCTAGATATTAAGGAAATCGATCCAGCCAAGCATTTATGGTTAACGGGTAAACCGTTAGAACCCATTCTCGGGTTTGCTCGATTAACGGCAGACGTGGAAGTTCCGATTTGGGTTCGTCACGTAGTAGTCCCTACGATTACAGATAATGCCGATCGTCACTATCGTCTAGGCTTTTTCCTAGGATCTCTGAAAAATTTACAAGCCGTTGACTGCTTACCATATCACGTTATGGGTACCGCCAAATATAAGGAGTTAGGTATTCCCTATCGCCTAGAGGGCATCCCCGCTGCAACGAAAGATATTGCAGCCAAAGCGACAAGAACCGTGGTGGAAGGCATCAAGGCCTATAGACGCCATTGGTGGAGTCCCATCAAAACACAACATCAATCATAATCAAGTTTGAGGATAACTACCTCCCTTGATATATATAAATATATATACCAAGACTTGATCTATGATAGCCCTAATCAATAGAGCCGCCCCCATACAACCGGGGACGGCTCTTATTGCATTTAAATAAACTTTCTATCATACAAACGGGCTGCAATGAGGACAACCAAACAGGACCCCACATTATGAACTAACGCACCGGTAGTAGGTGTCAAAACCTCAAGTAATGAGAGAATAATAGCGATACAGTTAATGGCCATTGATAAAGCAATACTAAATTTAATAGTTCTAATCGTAGCATCTGATAGTCGCTTAATATAAGGAATTTTGCTAAGATCTTCACTCATCAATGCAATATCAGCTGTTTCTATGGCAATATCACTACCGATACTCCCCATTGCAATACTCACATCGGAAGTCTTCATAGCTGGTGCATCATTAATTCCATCACCAACCATACAAACCTTGTGGTGTTTTCCTTGCAACTCTTCAATAATACTCACTTTTTCTCCAGGTAAAAGCTCCGCATGTATTTCAGAAATACCTGCTTTTTTGCCAATATATGTAGCCGTTTCTTTACTATCCCCCGTAAGAAGTACTGTTTTTATAGCTAGACTAGAGATTGCAGACAACATATCTGCCGTATCTCGTCGCATTGTATCAGATAAAGTAATAATACCTATAATATGATCTTTATCTGCAATAATGATAGATACCTTTCCTTCACTTCGATATGTATTAACGTTTTGTTGAACCCTTTCATCAACAATAATATTATGTTCCTCAAGAAAACGTTCATGACCACAATATAATGTAACACCGTTTATTATGGCAATAACGCCCCTTCCTACGGACATCGTAAACGAAGTAGTATCAAGTATTTCTAAATCTTGATGTATGGCATGAGAAACGATAGCCTTGCCAATAGGATGCTCGCTCTTAGCCTCTGCAGATGCAGCTAATTGAAGAATATCGACCTCACTATAATCTGTATCAACGACCAAAATAGATTGAACCGATAACTGGCCACGTGTTAATGTGCCGGTTTTATCAAATGCCATGGTATCCACTTTTCCCATAGTTTCAAGAATTTCACCAGATTTAATAATAACGCCATGTTTAGTAGCTTGACCAATAGCGGCCATAACCGCAGTAGGTGTAGCAAGCACCAATGCACAAGGACAAAATACTACCAACACAGTAACACCGACGATAATATTTCCAGTTACTAGATAGCCTATGCAAGCAATCATCAATGCAATAGGAACCAATCGACTAGCAACAGTATCAGCTATGCGCTGAATCGGAGCCTGTTTCTGTTCCGCATTTCTAATAAGCTGAATCATTTTTTGAATAGAACTATCTTCGCCCACTTTAGTAGCTATAATATCTATGGCACCAAAACAATTAATAGTTCCACCAAATACATCATCATCAATTGTTTTATCAACAGGTATAGACTCTCCTGTCATAATGGATTGGTCTACCGTTGTTTCACCTTTAATGATTCGACCATCTACAGGTATTGTTTCGCCCGGAAGGATTCGCAAGTAATCACCACTTTGTATAGACTCTATGGAAATCATTATTTCTTTGTTATCTTGTATTTTACGACCCTTAACAGGTGCTAACGAAATTAACTTTTTTAACCCTTTTTTTGCTCGCTCGGTAGTTGATTCTTCAAGGAGAGCGCCTAAAGCCATAATAAACGCTACCTCACCAGCCGCAAATATATCTCCGATGGCAACGGCTGCAAACATAGCCATGGAAATCAATAGAGCTGATGAGATTTTACTAATTCCCTTATTATATACGATCCTTCGAATAGATAAATACACAAGAGGAAAACCACAAATAATAACGGTAACCCAAGAAGGCTCAAAAGGGAATATATTTTGAAACGGACTCTGTCCACCAAACTCCTCTATCAAATGCGGAATCCCATCAAGCAGTAAAAATAGCCCTGCTAAAATCGTCATATATAAACCAGATAATATATCATGTATTCGATGTACCATACAGCAATCCCCTTATCAGACTTTCACTATCAATATGAATTGAATTATAACTATACTTACAGTACAATAATTACGATAGCGAACACTTTGTTCACTTTAATTGTATCAACCTATGGTTTTAATACAATATATAAAACATCATATATGTTCATTACGGAACATATATGATGTTTTGTACTAAAAGTATGACAGGAGTTAATATGGATCGTAGACAGAAAAGGACTCGTAAAGCCATATTTATAGCTTTTAACGACTTATTATCTAATAAGGCATATGACAAAATCACCGTTCAGGAAATCATTAGTGCTGCAGATATTGGACGCACCACATTTTATGCTCATTTCGACACAAAAGAGGCATTACTAGAAGCCCTCTGCGAAGACTTGTTTTTACATATAAAAGATAGTATTAATCATTTACCTCATGCTCATGGTCTTTATCAACAAAGTGTTTACCCCGTCTCAGTATTTGGTCATTTATTACAACATTTACAGCAAAATGAAAATAAAATCCTCGAACTACTAGCTAGTGATAATAACGAAATCTTTTTGCGCTATTTTAGAGATCATCTAAATGAGTTGGTGCAAGGATATTTCATCAATCAAGACCGTAAAGCAAATACAAATCTACCGGATGACTTTATTATCAATCATATTTCAGGTAGTTTTGTCGAAATGGTGTTATGGTGGGTAAAAAACGGCATGAAAGAATCACCTACAAAATTAGACAATTACTTTCATGCCGTTATAGAACCTATTATATAATTAGGGTATTCGGATTTTATGGTGGAAAAGGGCTTATAAATCACCCTTCTCCAAATTCTTAATAAGTGTGGAAAAATCGACACCTAAGTTGTCTGTAATGTCGTGATCATTCACTTCATACCAATTGAAAGTATCGTATAACATAGCTTTATTGAAAGCACTTGAATTAAATCGTGGCTTACGCTTTTTATGGAGCTTCTCATTGAAAAGGATTTTGGCTCGTAAGGCATCAAACGAGTAACCTCTACCCATTCGCTCTACCTGCCTAATAATGCTGTTAATTGACTCCGTATAAGCATTAGTGAGCCTTTTATCAAAGTAGTTGAATATTTCAACATGCCAGTTGTCTACGGCTCTCACGAGGTCTTTATATGCGTCTTTAGAGTTGCTGGACATACAACGGTGTCTCCATTGACTATAACGAAGATGACCTTCATCTGGATCAGGAGTATCCCATATCCAGTAAAACTCTTCTTTGAGTTCATAGGCTTCTTTTAAAGCAGGAAGATTACCTAACCAAGTATCTAAGAGGAATGATTCACGTTCATTTAGATCGTGTTTACGCTTTAGAAGGATAAACCTTTCACGCATAAGGGTACGTCTTTCTTTTTGGCTCATATGGGCTTTCAAAGACTTTCTGACGTTATCTCTAAGGCTTGATTAGCCATTCTAACTACATGAAACTTATCTACGACAACTTTAGCGTGTGGAAGGATAGTGTTCACTGCGTCTTTGTAGGGCTTCCACATATCCATTGTGACGTACTCAATGTAAGTCCTGTCACTGATTTCTGAAAGACGTTGGATGACTGTTTCCTTGTTACGGTTAGGCTTGATGTCATAAATAGTCCTGCGTTCAATATTAGTCAATACAAGCCGAGGTCTACGGATAATATGTATCTCGTCTATCCCAAGCCACTTAGGAGTTTCAAACTGGTATTCACGTTCTTTGAGTGCCACATAGTCCTTAAAAACGTTCCTAATGGTTTTCTCGTCAACACCAACGCTTTCTGCGACTTCTACAAAGGTCTTAGACATGGATTGCTCTTGAATGGACTTTAAAAGCCTTTTGGTCATACTACGCTTTTCATCTACAGATATAGGCGTTCCCAGAAGGTAGATCCGCATTTACGACACTTGTATCGTCTACGGTTCAATTGTAAGCCCACTCGCTTTAAACGAATGGGCAAATCCATAATTAGTTGATTTCTTGAACTGTGTTTGTACAACTTGTCAAAACCACATTCAGGACAACGTTCAGGTGGTCCGACTGCTTCAACTTTAAACGTCATATCGGTTTCATTTTTTTGTGGCGGTTCTATTGTTTTAATGTCTGGTAGGGATAATAAGTCTGACATATTATTCATCCTTTATTACTCAGCGGTGTTAAGGTATCAATTATAGATTTGATGTCGAAATCATCAGTGTTAAATTATTTTTGTGACCACAAATGCACTTAGAAAATCCCTTAAAGCATTAGCTGGTTCACTTGAATAGGGAGTTATAAAAAAGTTCCCTTAGCCTGCACAACAAGATAATTTCGAAATATCTTTATCGAACGTAAGTGCAACTAATTTTAGCCCTTCAGCCATTGTTAAATATGGTGCTAGGGTTTCTGTTAAATCTTCTATCGTTAAGCCAAATTTAACAGCTAATGATGCTGCATAGATGACATCTCCTGCATTTTCAGATACAATATGAACCCCTAATACTTTTAGTGTTTCTGCATCTGCTACTAGTTTAAATACACCGGTTGTTTCACGGTTTACAATTGCTCTTGGAACAGCATCTAAAGGTAATACAGATGTCTTCACATCATACCCTTTCTCTTTTGCTTGTTCTTCTGTTAAACCAACCGTTGCAACCGTCGGATTCGTAAACGTAACAGCAGGAACTACCGATAAATCTATTTTTTTGTTTAATCCACCAATAGCATTATCAGTAATAATTCCACCTTCATAGGCTGCTACATATACAAATTGTGGTCCTAAAGTCACATCTCCTGCTGCATAAATCTTTTCATTACTTGTTTGACCAAAATCATTGATCAGGATTTCATTATTTTTTCCAGTTTCAACACCTGCTGCACTTAAATTTAAAGAATCCGTATTTGGTTTTCTTCCAGTGGCAACAAGTAACTGATCTGATTCAATGACTTCTCTACTGCCATTTACTGTTGCGTAAACCCTTTTTATCTCTCCACTTTGTTCAACACGCTCAAAAGTTGCCCCTTTGACAAGGTTTATACCCTGTTCAATTAACGCTTTTTCAACTGACTCTGAAATCTCAGGATCATACTCCTTTAAAAGTCGCTCACTTCTTTGCATAAGCGTTATTTCTGAACCTAAATGATGAAATAGTTGTCCAAGCTCCATTCCAATGTATCCTGAACCAATTACAGTTAATCGTTTTGGTATTTTCTTTAACTCAAGAAGTGTTGTACTAGTTAAATAGTCCATTTTTTCAAGTCCTGAAATTTGGGGCAACGAAGGCGATGCACCTGTTGCAATTAAAAAGCGTTTTGCAGATAACTTTGCCCCATTGACCTCAACCGTACTAGCATCAACGAATTTTGCTTCACCTTTAATTAAATCAAAATTATATTCATCAATTAAATCCATATATTTTTGATTCCGAAGTTCGCTCACCAATTTATCCTTTTGCGTGATTAAACTAGCTAAATCCACTTCTCCAGCGGATGTTTGTAAACCTATAAACGGATTGTCTTTTGATAAATGATTGATTTCCCCTGCCCTAAGAAGAGTTTTTGACGGAACACAGCCAATATTCACACAGGTTCCCCCAACCGTTCCACGCTCAATCATTCCAACTTTTGCACCGTATTCTATAGCTTTAATTGCCGAAGAAAAGGCAGCAGCACCAGAACCAATAATAAGAAGGTCATAATTGTCTTCATTAATTAACGCCACGTTTTCTAGTGATGATACTTCTTCAATTTCTCCGGCTTGGTAATTTGCTTCATCAATCGCCTTTATTGCACTTTCAACCTCAATATCATCGGGCAGTTCAAATACTGCTTCACCACGACGATAACTAGACTCAATATTTTTAGCACCTATCTTTTCAAGTGCTGATTCTACGTGTTTTTCACAACCCGTACAAGTCATTCCTGAAATGTTTACCTTAAATTTATTCATAAAAAAGCTCCTTTCGTTAATTAATCTCTCATGTTAATGTTTCTATTATTGGACACGAATGTAATTGCTTTTCATCTGGACATCGTTGTTTTAAGTCGTCTAACATAGTTTCAATTCGTTTTAAATCCTCTATTTGTTTTTGCACTTCCTTTTGTTTTTTAGAAACAAATTCGAACATATCTTGACAACGAACTTCATCTTTATCTACAACACCAAGTAATTTATAAATCTCGCTTAAAGAGAAACCAAGTTCCTGTATTCGTTTAATAAACCCAACACGCTTAACGTCATCATATGAATATATCCGATAACCAGCTTCCGTTCGGTGAGGTTCTTGTAATAAATTTTTTCGCTCGTAATATCTGATCGTTTCTTTATTAACTCCACATTTATCTGCAAACTCACTAATGCGATAAATCATCTTATTTCACCCCCTGAATATTATAAACCATGTACCATAGTACACGGTCAAGTAAATTGGACTATTTTATTTTTTCCCCAAAGTATCACTCGTATGTGATTGATACTTTTATATAATACTATTGATTATCCTAACATCCCACCAGAAAATCCGATTTAAACACCAGTTGTTTTTAAACTATTAAGAAAGTAATTCCACTATATATTCCGAAGACCCTATAATTATTAAAATTCTATCAAGATACAACATTGATTGGTTCACCCTTAAAGAAGGCTTGTACATTGTCACGAATGATTCCTACCAAGCGTTGACGTGTTTCAAGGCCTTTCCAACCCATGTGTGGAGTAATGATAACATTATCTAGGGTATAAAGAGGGCTATCCTCAACTGGTGGTTCTACCTCTTGTACATCGAGACCTGCACCTGCAATGCGTTTGGCTGCTAATGCTTTACAAAGGTCTGCTTCATTAATAAGAGGACCACGCCCCGTATTCACGATAACTGCATTAGGCTTCATCTTACCAATTGTTTCTTTATTAATAAGATGTTTAGTTTGGTCATTCAATGGGCAATGCAATGTAATATAATCACTATTTTCAAGTAATTCATCAAGACTTACATAACGAATACCATCCCCATCAGCTTTTGGTGTACGTGTATGAACCAAGATATTCATGCCAAGTGCTTTTGCTACTTTGATAACTTCCATTCCGATGTGACCAGCACCAACAACACCTAATGTTTTGCCATTCACTTCTGTATGACTCACTTGCAAATATTTTGTAAAGTTACTACGATCACCTTTAGCAAGCATACCAATTTGTTGTTGCATAGTGGACGCAAAATTAAGAATCATCATGATTACCGTATGTGCTACACGCTCTGTACTGTATGCTGGAATGTTGCACACAGTGATACCCTTTGCCTTTGCTGCATTGAGGTCGATATTATTATAGCCTGTGCCGGCTTCTACGATGAGCTTTACTGTATCTGGAAATTGTGAAAGTAACTCAGCAGTAACAGAAATCTCTTTTGTTACTACTACGCGAGCACCCTGAATGCGTTTGATAAGCTCAGTATTTGTGCTGTTATCATAAACCTGTACATCATTAGATAATATGGAGAAATCTAATGCATGGTCATAATTCATTTTACTTGCGTTTACAACTACTACACGTTCACTCATGAGAACCTCCTACATACATGTTGTATTCCATGTGTCTTGTTTAATACATGCCAACAACTCTCAGCCCTTTGCCTGTAAATTTATTTCTTACTTTCTAGTAAAGGCAAATAGCAGATGAATTGAATAGCCTCAAATATATCTAATACTACTTCTATATAAATTATACTATTTTTTATATAATTTAATACTATGAATTAGTACTGTAAGTAACATATCTATTCATATCAATTAGTATACTTTCACAATTATTGTATATAATATATGCAGAAGAGCTATAAAAATAAAAATATAACTAATTTTTCTGTATAAAACTTTCACAAAAGTATTGTGTAATTCCCCAAAAGTTATAAAATAAGAGTAATGTTATATAGAATTGAGGAATACCATGAGACCCACCTATTTGACCATAAATACAAGTCTCGTTCGCGAGAATTTGCGTAAAATTAAAGATAGTTTGCCTGAGTGGAGCACATCTACAGCTGTTATCAAGGCCAATGGCTACGGCCACGGCAGCGTTATGATGGGCCGTATTGCAGTGGAGGAAGGTTACGAATCCTTAGCCGTTGCTATTCCGGAAGAGTCTGTACCTCTTCGCAACGCAGGTATTATGGTGCCTATTTATCTATTAGGTCTCACAAGGCCACAATCTTTTGAGCTTGTGGCAGATACGAATTCCATTCCTGCTGTTTGTGAATCTACAGACTTGGAAGCACTCGATAAAGTAGCCGATAATCACGACATGATTATTCGCGTTGCTGTTGCCGTTGATACAGGTATGCATCGCATCGGTATCAAGCCTGAGGATGCCATTGAATTTATCAAACGCATTGAGTCCTACGAAAATTTGGAAATAGACGGATTCTTCTCCCACATGAGCAATGCTGATGCGGCGGATCAATCACACGCCCATAGCCAAACGCAAAAATTTCATCGCATGGTAGATGAAATACGGGCATTCCGTCCAGAAGCAGATTACCGTTTCTCCCTCGCCAACAGTGCAGGTCTTTTATCTGTCAAAGATAGTCTATTCACAGATGCTCGTCCTGGTATTATTCAATACGGTATCATGCCATCTCTTGATGTGCCAAATCGATTGGGCTTAAAACCTGTTTTATCTTTCCATAGTGAAGTTGTTCATGTACAACATATCCCTGCTGGCGAAGGCATTGGATATGGATCTACTTATATCACAGCTGAGCCAATGACAATTGCTACTATCCCTGTAGGCTATGCGGATGGCTATCCTCGTAGTTTATCCAATCGGGGCACCGTACTGATTCATGGCACTCGTTGTCCCGTAGTAGGTCGTATTTGTATGGATCAATTCATGGTTTCTGTTCCAGATACAATCACGGTAAAGCCTGGCGATAAGGTGGTACTTCTAGGGTCTCAAGGTCATGAAAGCATTTCTGCTCTAGAAATTGCAGCCCTTGCTTCTACAATACCTTATGAAATCTTTTGTGGATTCTCAGAGCGCGTACCACGACAATATATCTAACCTATGTAAAATAAAGAAATCCCGTATCACATGTAGAATTCTACATATGATACGGGATTTCTTGCTCTCCTATACCCAGCGTGCTGTAAAGCAGTTACGTTCTTATTGTGAGAGAGAGTATATATACCAAGTATATAATCTTATGATTCGGAGGGAACCACAATTCATAAGGGGCCCTCTGAATGATAGACGGCATAGGAGAGAGTCAATGTTTATCTATCCAATCCAGAGGGCTGTGTGTAATTGTTTATTGTGTGTGTTGTTTATTGTGTGTGTTTTTGTGTGTTTTATGTGTTGTGTATGTGTGTGTAAGTGTACTTATGTTATGTGTGTATAGTTTTGAGTGCTTAGTGTTCGTTTTTGAAAGGGTTTACTTTACAGCGCTATAGAATAGGAGATCAACTTATTTTGCTACCGTCCCTGTTTTAGCATCCAATACAACGGATATCGGTTTATTTTGTGCATCATGAAACTCTATGGTATATAGTGATTTTCCATTTTGATTAGCAAGAGACCACGCATTAATACCAGTCGCTACCTTGCCAGACTGTACGAAAGCTGCATTAATTGCCACATGTGGAGGTATTACTGTTCCGGCATCAATAGCACTAGCTTCCATAGATGTATCATATGCTTTAGGAGTACCATCCGTTACATTACCAGTAGCCACATCTAGAGTCATAGAATGAGCACCACTAGTATTAAAACCAGCTACTTCATAGATGGCAGTTTTACCTTGAGTTTTGAAAGATACATTTGTAATTTTGGAGTTTCCAAATTTGCTTTCGAATTGGTCAATTAAATAATTAGCACCAACTACGAAAATACTATTTTGGTCTACTACGCCTTCTTGCTGGTTGGTTGTGCTAGGTTGTGATTTTCTACTTTTAGAGTTTTTTTTTCCTCTTTAGTAGGCTCTTCTTTATCAGCTTTTTTTTCGTCTTTCACAACTTTTACTTTAGGCGCTTTATCTACTGCAGCTTTTTTAGTATTTTTAACTTCTTTACCATGCTTCGCTACAGAATCAGATTTTTTATCACCACTGCGTACTACTCTTGGTTCACTAGGAGCTTTAGCTACAGATGCAGTTTCAATAGAAGGAACCGCTGCTGCAGGATTTTCTGTACTAGGCACTACAGTTTCTTGAGCTACTGGTGTTTTAACATCTTGTGTAGCTGTTGGAACTGGTGTAGTATTACGAACTGCTGTACCTACTTGATTAGCTTCTGCTACAGGAGCTACCGGAGTTTTAGGTGCAACTGCAGTAGTAGCCACATCTGGAGCCACCGCTACAGTAGGAACTACTGGATCAGTAACTGGTTGTGCTGGAGTCGCTGTACTCGCTGTTTCTTGCGTAACAGGCATTGGAGTTACTGGTTCAGCTGCTGTTACAGCTACAGTGGCACCAAATACACCAGCCACTGCTAAAGCAATACTACTTTTTAAAATAGATTTTTTCATATTGTCCTCCTTATTAATTCATATACATGCAACTTTACGCATGTATATTTCCAGTCAACTCAATGTCATCATGTAAGTTCCAAAACATATATCTAGCATGGACTTGTAGATATATAGTTTGGAAATTTCAGATATAGTTGAGTTTGTCTTTCGACTGGTACACATACTATCGATAGTCTATGAAGTCAAAATGTAGAAGAACCATTAAATGCTTATTTTATAGTGAGTTTAGAATGAATTTATATATAATTCCTATAAAATCCTATGGGATTTACTTTATACTTAAAAATTCCATGAATAACATGTCAAAAGCCGTTTACCCCATATATAAGGGATAAACGGCTTCAAAATACACGTGTTGATATCTAAAAATTCACATTCATGAGCAAACTTTCACAAAAAATACTTCAATACTAGTTATTTTTTTAAGAAAAACAGTATTAATGTATTTAATTATTATATTCAGAATAAAATAACTAGGCACTATTAAGATATAATAACTAGTCAATCATATATTAGTCATCAAATTTAACAGATAGCAATTTACCGTTCATTGCATCCATACGTACATGTACCTCTTTATTATCTTCTGTACCAAAGCTAACTTTGTACACGATTTTACCTTTATCATAGCGCACAGCCCATTCGTTGAGACTCACAGCTTTGCCTTTTGTTTGGGCATAAGCAAAGTTCACCACTGCTGCAGGAGGTAAAATTTCTCGTGGATCAAACGATTTTTTCTTTAACGATTTATGGAAGTCCCCTTCGCGTTTTTCAAAGATTTGATTAGTAGCATAGATATACGTTAACTCATATTTGCCAGTTTCATCAAAACCTTCTACATCATACTTAATTTGACCTCCATCCGCATCAAAGGCGATTTCCGTAATTCCAGCATTTGGATGATTTTGAATAAAGGCATTTAATAAACCATTAGCGCCTACAATTGCCGCATGGTTGCCATCAACAACTGCCACAGTTGGCTCTACAGCTACTAAAGGGGCTGCACTTGCATTTGGCATGCCAAATGCCGCTGCCAAGGCCAATACAAGGCTACCTTTTACAAAAAATGATCTCATTGGTTCCTCCATATCTCAAACAGTTATCATAACAATATATATACAATTATACACTAAATCAACGCGGTTTATAATCTTTATTTATATAATTAGTGCATGTACCTACGCCCTATGATACAATGCACATAGATTCATTTTTGTAACTACATGTGAGCTAACTATGATTTCAATTTACCCCACTATATATCACGCATTTCAATGCAAGGCCGATCAATGCGAAAATACATGTTGTCAGCTGTGGACCATCGATATAGATGAGCCTACTGCTAAACGTTACCATGCTATGACTGGCTCTCTTGGTGAAAGCTTACGCCAAGCCATCACTGTTGATGATGAAGGCAGTCATTTTATCTTTTCTAAAGCACAACCTATGTGTCCCTTACTCAATGAAAAAGGTCTATGCAAAGTAGTTCTTGAATTAGGAGAAGAAGGACTTTGTGACACCTGTCATATGCATCCACGCTTTTATAAATACATTGAAGACTTAGAACTATGTGGCGTTGGATTATCTTGTGAAGCATCGGTTGAACTATTAGCCCAACAAGAACCGATGGACTTTCTCCTCTTTACAATTGAAGATGACCATAATGAATTCAACTCTGAGGAGCGATTAACACTCCACAATATTTTTGAATTATTAGCCTTTGATTTAGATCCTAATCTATTCCAATATACGCCAAAGCCCTCAAAGCAGTCTTTCAAAGAACTATTAGACCTATATAAACAAACGGAACCCATCGATGAGAATTGGACAGCACAAGTTAATACATTATCTAGTAAACTAGACCAACTCATCGCATCCGTACAGACCTATATACAGCAAGAGGATATGAGCCTATTTAACAAAGTGTACCAATATATATTGTATCGCCAAATCGATATGCTATCAGATTATTCCTTGGAATCTATCTTAGCCTATGCAAAGGATGGTACTGACTATATACTTATAGCCAGCGCCTTAGAGGGACAACCATTAAAACAAATTGCTAGATGGTCACAACAAATCGAATACGACGAAGATAATGTGGCGCTATTATTACAACACTACGAAGCCCAACTTATTATAGAGTGAACAAAAACCGCAAGAATTTTATCTTGCGGTTTTTTTAAGTCTTATTATAATACATCATTTGAAGAGAGTATGAACAAAGCGAATCCATTGAGGTAATACAGAGACAGATAATAATGCCACAATAAAGATAACAATATAGGTTTTAATGATACCTAATTCAACATAACGTCTCATTAATTGGGCTACAATGAACACGGCATAATACTGGCTGAACATCGTAATAAGATAAGCCATATCCCCTACATATTTTTGAAGAGACAAAGAGAAAAAAATAATCCCTAGTATATGAATTAATACTAAGACAACCGTGCGAAGTGCATTTGTATAAGCTAATCCATATATATAATTGCGCAATACCCCACCATAAGTACCACGACCACCTAATAAAACAAGTAAGCGCCATATAACAAATGAACCGATGATAATTTGAAAAATTAAAAATACAGAACTTGCTAAAATACTAATTACATCAAAATGAGTTAACCCAGTAATCCGTTTAATTCCGAGCATTGGAGATATAACTTTCACCATAAACGGTAAGCTATAGGTCATTATATATAATACAATAGTAGATACGACTAGATTCAGAATGGCTCTTGTATGAGATCCATAATTGATAATATTCTGAAAAGATTGTTCGCTAAGCCTGGTAAATAAATGCAATATATCCTTATTCCATGTCATAAATGCTCCTTTTAGTTTAAAACTAGTAAAAAAGGACGAGCCATGTCTCGTCCTAGATATATCATATGTATTTTATCGAGTCAACATATAAATCCATTCAAACACGTGTGCTACCAAAAGAGCAATCAACATTAGAATCAAACCTTCATAAGGGGTCCCATTAATACATGCTCCCACAATACGTCCCATAGTTTGTAACAATAATACGGTACTTAAAACACATAGCACAATCATACAGAAGCCAATGATTGCTTGCAGTATTAATGGTACCGAAGTTAAAATCAGCATAATCCCTGCTGTAAAAGTAATCAATGCCACAACAAGTTGAGCAAATGACATGATATGCAAAATACCGGTTGTAACAGTTCGAACATAAAATTTACGCTGTTGAGCAACCGCATAAACTATAATGATACATGCCATGAAAATAACTTTTCCGATTACCCATGCAAAGCGACCCATATTCCAAAATTCTCTAGGACTACCCATCTGTTCCAAAAAAAGTTGTATTTCATGTTGACCTACTGGAAGAGATAGCGATTCCCACCTTACTAATAACGAAGAATTGCGTATAAACGCACGTATAGCATCTAAATATACGCCTTCACCTACAATAGTAAATTGATAACATATGAGTGTTAATAGCAGCATTCCTATGAGTTGCCCATAGGCAATATCAAAGTGATACATACGAGGATTATTCTCTTCAATAGGGTTTAATAAACGATAGATAAACTGCATTAAACCCACCATCATAGGTATCACCACCTTTTACACAATATACATACACAACATTTAAGTTTGAATACTATAACATACAACACACAATAAGGAACTATAAAAAATAGTCCCTTTTCATTTTCCGTTCATCATTATAGCACAAAACACATATCTTTTCATACTTTAATTATCCCAATGTAATGGGTCTTTCAAGCCTTTTTCCTTATAAAATACAGAGAAAAGCTATTAGAAGATTATATATAATCAGCTAATAGCTTTTTAGTAGAAAAGGGCTGTTTTATTACAGCCCCTTTCATATTTTTCATGTTATGTAATTATCTGGAACTAGCAAGTACTACCATACCAATCAAGATACCTAAAATGATTACAGGAATTAAACTCGTAATAATAGAAATGCCAAAAGTTGCTAAATGGGATTTATTAATTTGGCGACTCAATAATGTTAAGCATACCCAGAATGTATAGACTGCAAAAGCTATCGTTGCGAATATAATAATAGTTATCCATACAATACTACCTACTGTAGAATCAGGATGAGAGCCTAGTAGCAGCAAAAATGGCAATGATAGTAATAGGAAGCCAATGAAATATACTAAGCCCATAATCTGATTATAAGCTTGTTCGTACCACATGATTTTTAACACAGACTCATATGTAGTATGGGCATCAAATTTATTGGCGACCCAAGAGAAAATCGCAGAATAAATAGCAATACCAATAAAAGCAAATAGCAAGCCAACCGCTAGGCCTAATATACCGGCCCCAGAAAGAGCCGCCGCACCAGTAAGTGCAACACTAAGTTTATCCACAAATATCATACTCAAAAAAGTAGGTAGAATATTTGAAAATACGAATGCCACCAATGCCAAAGCTACTGTAGCATAGAACCCTTTTCGACAAGATCCATGCTCTACAATCTGTGGAATACCGCGTTTAAAGGGAGCTACCACAAGTTGCCAAATATCTGAATACCATTTTGTTTCCATAAAACCTCCAAAACACCTATATTTCTTTAATTGTAACACAAACTATATTTAAACCGTCATGGACAACATTATACCTCCCACACCAAAGATGAAGGATATTATGTAAAAAGAAATTCCCGTTATCCAAAGATTTAGACCAAATTGCTTATAGGTAACTTGCCCCTTCAAAATAATAACTATGGTCAAGCCCTTTCATCAGCAACCCCTGATTTATTAATGATAACCATATTAGGTTTCCTTTTTATTTCATCTATTAATATATTATACTATATAATTCAAATTTTAAGACATTATTCTAACCTATTATAACGCAAAAAAGCAGCCCCACTAGGGGCCGCCTTTTCGTTTATCTTATTGCAAAGATGCTGCAATTTTTGTAAGGTTTTCATCCATACGTTCTAAGTATGTTTTATTGTCTTCGTTACTTTCGATAGTGTAAATAGTTTCTACCTTGGCCCCTACTTCTTGTGCCAAAGTTTTGGATACTTCTGGGCTAGCCATTTCTTCTGCAAAGATAGTAGTAATATGGTTTTCTTTAGCGTATTCGATGAGTTTAGCCAATTGTGCTGCATTAGGTTCGCCTTCAGCAAATACATCTTCCACACTATTTTGTTCTAAACCAAAGTCACGGCATAGGTACGCAAACGCTGCATGGCCTGTAACAAAGTTTTTATGAGGAGCTTTGGCGAATTGCTCTTCATATTTTTTAATCATTGCATCTAATTTAGCAATGTATTCAGTATAATTCTTTTCATAATAATCCTTGTTTGCTGGATCAACTTTTACAAGGGCATCCTTGATATTTTTCACTTCAATTTTAGCATTTTTCAAAGATAACCATGCATGAGGATCTTCTGCACCATGTTCTTTAATTTCTTCTGGATCAGTATTTTTAATAGCTTCAACGCCTTCAGTAGCTACAACAGATACGAGTTTATCATTCTTAGCTGCTTCGATAGCTTGTTTTGCCCAAGGCTCCATACCAAAACCGTTATACACAAACACTTGAGCTGTTGCCAATTGTTTCATATTTTCAGGCTTCAACTCGAAATCATGTGGTTCTACGCCATCTGGTATAATAGTAGATACCTCTACCTTGTCACCACCAATAGCCTTTGTAAACTCAGCCATTGCATTAAAACTTGTTACCACTTGGATTTTTTTACCTGCTTGTTCCTTCTGTGCATTCGGTGCATCATTGCCACAACCTGCAAATAAAGCAGCCATCATAATACCTACAACTAACAAAATCAGTTTCTTGATCATCGTAGTCCTCCTTTGTAAAATCCTGATCGCTATGCCTATACAGAATACACTCCATTCTTTAGTTGCAGTTGCGACTCAGTTGCATTTGTAATATAGTTATAGTATAAACTTACTTAGAATTTTGTCAATCAGAAATGTGGTTTTCATATGTTATCAATAGAACATCTTTATTTTTCCTATCAAGGTCAACCGCCTTATGTGCTAAACGACCTTAATTTACATATTCACAGTGGTGATTATATATCCATCGTTGGGGATAATGGGTGTGGTAAAAGTACCTTGCTCCGCCTCATTTTAGGATTCCTTACACCGGTAAAAGGTTCTATCAAGCGAAGCACCAATAATATTCGGTATGTGTCTCAAAAAAATGACTTCTCTCACGCAGGCTTTCCTATTACGGTAAAAGAAATCCTCGATTCCTACCGAAAACTTTTAAAGATTAAGGATAAGCAGGAAGTCAATCGCGTATTAGAGCTTACCCATATGACGGAATTTAAAGACCGTCTCATTAGTAAACTTTCAGGTGGACAAGCTCAGCGTGTATCTATCGCCCGTGCCCTCATCGGTAAGCCAGATCTTATCATTCTCGATGAGCCTTCAACGGGTATCGACAGAAAAAGCCAAGAGGGCATCTATGCTCTACTTCGCAATTTGAACCAAGAGCACCATATTACGATTATCTCTGTTGAGCACAATATCGAAATGGCCTTAGCTAACTCAACTAATATCTACCATATTGCAAATGGTCAAGGTCACCTTTGCTCCCCTGAGCAATATGCTAGTGAAATCATGCACAGTACAGGTCGCAATCCAATAGATCACGAAAACTGCTCCTGTTTCACAGATGTAACAACAGAGTCTCAGGCTCAGGCCGATGATACCACAATTGAGGAGGTGCACCATGTTTAATTATGATTTCATGCAAAATGCCTTCTTCGTAGCGATTTGTATTTCTCTTTTATGTCCATGTATTGGTATCTTCATGGTGCTACGCCGTTCCAGTATGATTGGGGATACCATGAGTCATGCATCTCTAGCAGGTATTACGCTAGGTTTATTGACAAATACTAATCCAATTTTAGGGGCTTTTATCTTTACTGCTATCTGCGGTGCACTCATCGAGTTCTTGCGAAAATATTTTTCACACCATCTCGATTTGATTCTTACTATAATCTTATCCCTCAGCATTGGTACAGCTATTACGCTTATTAGCTCAGGCAAACTAAAGGCTAATGCAAATGTATTCTTCTTTGGTAGCATCCTAACGGTAAACGCAACTGATATGATTAGTATTGCTATGCTTACAATCTTATCTGTACTCACCTTATATTTCCTATACAACTCACTTCTTTACATCGCCTATGATGAAGAGGCCGCTCGTGTAGCAGGTGTTAAGGTAGATTTTATTAACTATATCTTTGCCATCTTAATGGCTGCGGCCGTATCAATTTCTATTAAAATTGTTGGTGTCCTCGTATTGAGTGCCATGATTGCGTTACCTGTAGCATCTGCATTACAATTAGAAAAAGGATTTAAAATAACTTTATTATGCTCCATTGGATTTAGCTTGCTCGCTATGATCATTGGACTCTTTGGATCCTACATCCTTAACGTAGCTCCTGGTGGCTTCGTGTCTCTAACATCGGTAGGTATTTTACTAGTAGTATTAGTCATTAAGAATATTCGAGCTATCATACGACGCATGCAGTTTAGCAAATAAACTAAAACAATCATTAATATGTTTAGATATAAACAACATAGCTAGTTAGAATAATATAGCTAGTTAGAGTTGAATAATATAATTAGTTAAATAAAAAAATACAGCTAACTAAATCCGATAGTATATTTGATATATTATTAGCCATATAAATCATCTAACTATACAAGTGTATAACAGTTTTAGTATTAAAACAGAATCGAAAAAGAGTTATGAATACAACAGCTTGGCCGGAAGGCATAAAAAAGACCAAACAGCGCGAAGCCATTTGGTCTGTATTAACAACTACAGATAAACCTATTACAGCCCTTGAAATCGCAGAACGCTTAGGTGACGGTAGCACTACTTGGATGTCTACTATCTACCGTACACTTGAACTATTAGAAACTAAGGGTATCGTTACACGTACCACGCTCATGGGTAGTGAGATGGCATATTATGAAATTACCCCTCATACACATCGACACTATGCTGTATGTACGAGCTGTGGTGCCATGATACCGCTCCATACCTGTCCCGTCGTAGAAATGCCACAAGAACTTAACGATGCAGGATTTACTGTAACGGAACATCACCTTGAGATCGCAGGGATTTGTAAGAAGTGCAAAAACAAGAAGTAGAAAATAGACAACTAATGTTTAAACAACAAAAAGGACGCAACTGATAGTTACGTCCTTTTTAGTTTTAAAATATATTTTGTATTAACCTTATTTAGCTTTCACCAATTACAGCATCAACGGAGCCACTACGAAACCGAGGGCTACAGAAATGGCGATGGCAAGTACGCCTGGAATGAAGAACGGATGGTTAAATACAAGCTTACCGATTCGCGTAGAGCCCGTATCGTCCATTTGTACAGCCCCCAAAAGTGTTGGATATGTAGGCAATACGAAGAGTGCAGATACAGCTGCGAAGGATGCGATAATAATATAAACAGATCCTGTGTTCTCTGGTGTAATACCGAGAGCTAGAATTACAGCTGGTACCAAAGCTTGTGTAGTTGCCGCTTGGCTATACAACAATGTACTTGCAAAGAAGAAGGCTACCGCCAATAGGAACGGATATGCTGTTACCATGCTAGAAGCGAGTGCTTTAATTTCAGGAATATGACCTTTTACAAAGGTATCGCCCAACCATGCTACACCTAGTACGCAAACACAAGCAGATAAGCCAGATTTGAATGTACTTGTATTAACAAGTTCTGCTGTATCAAGCTTACAGAAGAATGTTATAGCAGCCGCAATAATCATCATAAATCCGATGATAGCATCGTTTCGACCAAAAATAACTGGTTTAATAATACCAATATTTTTGGAAATTGCTGTTGCGTAGAATACGATACAAATGATACCAATCAAGAAGATTAATACAGAAGTTTTTGCGCCTGGTTTTAAATGGAAATCAGTGCTTTTTTCACGAGGTGGCGTCACGTGACCTGCCGCCAAACGTTCTTGATATACTGGATCAGAAGATAAATCATTATTCGCAAAGGTAGACATGATAAATGCCGTAATCATAACCCCTACGAATGTTGTGGAAATACAGATGGCAAGCAATGTAGGATAGTTAACACCATATGGTTCAATGAATCCACTCATAGCAACTACTGCTGCCGATACAGGACTCGCTGTGATACCAATTTGGCTTGCTACAACGGCGATGGATAATGGCACAGATGGCTTAATGTTTTCACTTTTCGCCACCTCTACGATTACTGGAATCATAGAGAATGCTGTATGACCAGTACCCGCTAAAATAGTTAAGAAATACGTAACAGTTGGTGCTAAGTAGTTGATATGCTTAGGATTTTTACGCAAAATACTTTCAGCAATGCGCACTAAATAATCAAGACCGCCGGCTAACTGTAAAGCACAGATGGCTGCGATAGCAGACATGATAATCAGAATTACATCCCATGGAATCTGTCCCGGAAACATCCCCATACCAAGGCTTAACAACACAACCCCAAGGCCGCCAGCGTAACCGATGCCCATGCCACCTAGGCGAACACCGAGGAAGATGGCACCAAATAAAATAATAACTTGCATAATTACATAAATGTCCATACGATGACCTCCTTTATACATATATAGTATCATAGATATGCTAAATAATCATCGAATTTTGGCAATGTATAGTCTATAGTTTAAAATATGACGAAATTTCGATATGCTATACCAAAAAAACTACACCCCATTGCCTTAAACTACTAACAAAAGACAATAGGTGTAGCTTTCCAATAATTAATTTAGCATTATAAAATAATTGGGCGCATATCTTCAAGTATCCCCTCTTCCTCAGTTGCACGTTGGATACTTTCACCCACAATATGAACCATATCCTCTAATTGTTCCACAGTGGATGCCAATGGAGGCATGAGAATAACCACGTCACCGATAGGACGACAGATAAGCCCTTGCTCACGGGCGAGGATTGCCACCTTAGCACCGACCGCATCATTTGGGCGATACGCTTCGTGAGTTGCCACATTTTTTTCAAGTTCAATACCTACGATGAGGCCTCGCTGACGAACCTCTTTAACATGCTTCAATGACTTAATAGGTTCTAAAGCCTTTGTGAAAGCTTCTACTTTAGCAGGCAATTGTTCAATTACCTTTTCATCACGGAATACTTTCAAAGAAGCCAACGCAACGGCACAGGCCAAGGCATTACCGGTATAAGAGTGACCATGATAGAAGGTTTTCTTTTCTTCAAAAGTGCCGAGGAATGCATCGAATACGCGTTTTGTAGTCAATGTTGCTGCTAATGGAAGGTACCCACCAGTGATGCCTTTGGATAAGGTCATAAAATCTGGAGATACGCCTTCATGCTCGCAGGCAAAGAATTTACCAGTCCGACCAAAGCCTGTAGCCACTTCGTCGACGATGAGGAATACATCGTGTTGTTCTGTTAACTCACGAACACGTTTCAAATAGCCGTGAGGCATTACGAGCATACCCGCTGCTGCTTGCACCAATGGTTCCATAACAAGAGCTGTAATTTCATCACCTTCTTCGTTAAGGATACGTTCCAATTCAGTCAACGACTCTTCAAAAGCTTTATCTCGATCTGCCAAATCTCTATACACACCAGGGCTTGGCAATGTTAATGGTTTAAATAATAGATTATGAAATACTTGGTGAAATAATTGAATACCACCTACGGATACCGTGCCTAATGTATCCCCATGATAGCCTGCATTGAGGGCGATAAACTTAGTTTTCTTAGTTTGGCCCACTTGCTGACGATATTGATATGCCATTTTAATAGCCACTTCGATAGCTGTACTGCCATCATCGGACAAAAATACTTTATCGAGGCCTTTTGGAGCAAGCTCTACAAGTTCTTTACACAATTGTGCAGACGGAGGACTTACGAGACCTAATAATGTGCTATGCGCAATTTTATCGGTTTGATCCTTCAATGCTTGGTTCAATACAGGATGGTTGTGACCATGAATATTAACCCACAACGAAGATACGCCATCGTAATACTTTTTACCGTTCTCATCGATGAGATATACCCCCTCACCGCGTTCAATTACTACTGGCTCTTGTGCTAGCCAATCTTGCATTTGTGTAAATGGATGCCATACAAACTCGTGGTCCCATTGTGCTGCTTGTGAAAGCTGTTTCTCTGCCATTTCGTCACCTCATACTTACTAAGTTTTACAAACTATAACTCTCTATGACTATAATTAATGTAAGTTAAATTGCTATATATAATGTAAGTTATATAACTATACATATCTAACTACGCTAAATTGATGTATATAATTTATGCTAAGTTTCTACCACTAATAAATAACGAATTATTCAATCTAAGCTTTATAGCCCTAAGACGATGTTCCATAATTCCTTAGAATCAATAAAAGAGCGAGCCCATCCAAGTTGAACCTTGTGAATATCCGGGCCTTGGTATGGCGGTACTACAGCTACTACAGGAACACCTGTGTAACGCTCCATATCTGCCACATTTGTTTTCAACAAGAACAAATCTACAGCTGTCGTATCATTTACGATAATAGCTTTCACCTCGATACCATGCAATTTAGCATATTCGCAAGTCAAAACAGCACGATTAATTGATCCAAGACGACCATCTGCTACAACAATAGCTGGTAATTTGATATCTTTCATAAAATCCGTGAAAGTTTTATCTCCATAGAGAGGGGTCGTAATACCGCCAGCACCTTCTACAAAGGTTATGTCATAGCGACTCACTACATCTAATGTATGTTCTACAAGGCCATCATAGTCAATCTCGATACCAGCCAATTCCGCTGCAAGGCGGGGAGAAAAATCACCGGCAATAGCATAAGGATTCACTTCATGACGACGAGCTTCAGGAATACCTGCCGAGCGCATCAAATGTGTCGCATCTTTACTCTCAAGACCGATATTATAATTATCCTCATCCATCGTCACACATTCAGGGAAAGGCACTGCACTAGAAGACACAGGTTTCACCATCCCAACAGCAAAGCCATCGTCTACAGCCATCGCCCCCAATAACCCGGTCACAAACGTCTTACCTACATCTGTATCTGTACCAATTATAGAAATACCTAACTGCTTCATACAAAGCTCCTCTCAAGCGAATACTTACTGTCGCATAGGTTAACTAATTTATGTGATTAAGTTTACAATCTAATTACAATATACAGCGAAAAGGAATATATAGTCAACCTATTATTACTGTTCAAGTTTACGATGCTGTGACTCTATGGGGCCCTAATACATCACTACATTTTAGCTAAAAAGCTGTGTCCCTAACCTCCGCGCTCCATAGTAAACTAAGTCGCACTTCGCTTAGGAACACAGCTTTTTATAACATTATCGCAGTATTAGTCCCATAGAGTCACAGACCGCTACTTTGAATACGATAATAATAGGTTGGCTATATGGGAAAAGAACGATAACTTTTTCGTCCCTTACTCATTTGATACAGTGAATTTTGTTTTATCGATTTATGAATAGACTCGATGGGACGAGTTCACAAATACAGTTATAAAAAGAGTGATGACTAACCGATTAGCGACTTAGCTCGCTTTGGAGCGTAGAGGTTAGTCATCACTCTTTTTTACCTAAATGTAGTTATCTAACGGGGCTCCATCAAGGCCACCACTAAATCTCAATATAACGGAATTCGCCTGTATCAGGATCCATCATACCTCCATAGAAGCCCATTCCTTTTGGAAATAGTGGATGGTGGCGTAGGAAGTTAACTGTATAAATTACATTGTCTTCAGAAATATGAAATCTATCCATCCAGTCGATAAGGCCTGGTTCGATCATGCGAATAGCATCTTCACTAATACCTTTCGCTTTCATAGATTCCATAAATGTAGTAGCAGAAAAGTCGATCATACCGCAGTTTTCATGACCGATGATTAGCACATCTTCAATTTCCATACCATAGGTAGCAACGAGCAGACTTTGCACGATGTTATCGATAGGTTGTGTTACACTATTGCCTGCAGTTTTAATGACAATTATCTCTCCTCGATGAAAGCCTAGTGCTTCTTCTAGCATACCTACTAAACGGGTATCCATACAGGTTACAATACCTAACTTTTTTGTAGGATGACTTGTTAATCCAGCCTTTGGTAACTCAGGATGATGTTTTACATAGTCTTTATTGGTTTCAATTATTTTTGCAATGTCAATCATAAGGATCCTCACTTTATATACTCTATTTCCACCTGAAATAGATTCTATTCATTATATACACCTTATTCATCATAAAACAAGTTAAATTTATCACTTATAAATAATTTTTACAGCCTATCCAAACCACACAAAGTTCATTACTCAAGTAATAATTCTATACTCATAATCAATATTTATCTTCATAGTCCTCAATATTTTTACATTCATAAGAAATGAATATTCTGTATAATTCTTATATATGTGGTAGATTTAAAAACCCTTCCTATGGTACTATTAACACTATAGAAAGCAAACGCCACATGATACCACATATGACGTGAACTGTATGTACAGTAAGGAGGTTTTATAATGGGTATCAATCAAAAAACGTTGCCAGGCATTTTACTCTGTGCCATTCTCGCTATTCCTTGTTGGTTGCTAGGACAGCAATTTCATCTAGTAGGTAGTCCAATCTTTGCCATTATTTTAGGTATAATTATCGGTTCTATCTTCACATCATGGAAACGGGAAAAAACAGGTGCTGGCATTGGGTTTACATCAAAAAAGATTTTACAATGGGCCGTTATTTTGTTGGGCTTTGGTCTTAACATTACACAGATTCTACATGTAGGTTGGATTTCTTTACCTGTCATCATTTCTACCATCGCTACATCATTAATCGTATCCTATGTTATTTATCGATTAACCCATATTGACTCTAACGCAGCAGTCCTCATCGGTGTCGGTTCATCAATTTGTGGTGGTTCCGCTATTGCTGCGGCGGCACCAGTTATTAAAGCTGAGGATCATGATATTGCACAAGCAATCTCTGTTGTATTCTTCTTCAATGTAGTAGCCGCCTTCGTATTTCCTCAATTAGGTGACGCCATTGGACTCTCTAACATGGGCTTTGGATTGTTCGCTGGTACTGCAGTTAACGATACTTCTTCTGTAACAGCAACAGCTGCTGTATGGGATAGTATGAAAGGTACTGGCACACAAGTTCTGGAATATGCTACTATCGTAAAGCTAACACGTACCCTAGCTATCATTCCTATATGCTTAGGTCTTGCTAGTTATCAAGTTTACAAGGCTAAGAAAAATGCGTCTCAAACAGATGGCGCAAATGTTAGTATTGCTAAGATTTTTCCAAGATTTGTCTTATACTTTGTACTTTGCTCCCTTATCACAACAGCATTATCCTATGCTAATGTAGATATTCAATTCTTGAGTATCTTCAAAACAATTTCCAAATACTTTATTACAATGGCCATGGTAGCAATTGGCCTTAATACAAATATTGTAAAATTATTAAAATCCGGCGGCTCTGCCCTTGCCTTAGGTGCATGTTGCTGGGTTGCTATCTCCGCTGTAAGCCTTATGGCACAACATATGATAGGTTTATGGTAGAAAATATACATATATGGTATATTATGTTATAATTATATATGAATAGAATAGTAAGGACCCCTCCAGTAATGGAGGGGTTTCGTGCTACTATTCACCTTATTAGTACTTTATCATACCATAGTCAGGAGGGTTAATATGTACTTCTTACAAGGACTTCTTGTCGGCCTCGCTACGTTTGCCCCTGTTGGCATGCAAAACCTCTTCATTATTAATACGGCCTTGGTGCAACCTGTTCGCCGTATTATATTGACGCTGATCATACTAGCGTTTTTTGACATGAGTTTAAGTGCTGCCGCCTTCTATGGTATTGGTACCGTTCTTGAAATGTGGCCTCTCACAAAACTCATAGTTCTCATCTTTGGGGGACTCCTCATTGTATATATGGGTTTTAATATATTTAAAACTCAACCAGACATGCGCAACGTAGACACGCATATTCCAATTAGGAAAATTATCGTCTCAGCCATCGCTGTATCATGGGGCAATCCACAAGCCATTCTAGATGCGACAATGATGCTCGGTGCTTTTCAGGCTAATATTCCCAAAGAAAGCATCTACCACTTCTTCTCTGGTTTCTTGGTAATGACACCTATTTGGTTTGGATCTCTAGCTACCACAATGCATCTTCTAGCTAAAAAAATTAAGATTACTCATATGGCATGGATTAACCGTTTCTGTGGTTCGGTTCTCGTCATTTACGGTATCAAGCTATGTATTGATGGCCTCATGATGTTAAAAGACTTTTTGTAAGGCTATACTCATAGATACAAGAAAAATTTAAATTTCTAATACTATCATAACTATATAAGGAAAATACAAATAGACGATGTACAGAAAAAGAAAAAAGTCGTTAGCAAATTGCTAACGGCTTTTTCATTTATAATCTCATTTATAATTTTTCAAGTACCTGCTGGAACATATCTCTGAGTGCTACAATATATGAATTATTTTGATTTCGTTGAGATATAAAATAGTACTGGCGTTCCATAGGTTTACCATGATTCATCAATACCTTACGTTCGATACCTGGCATAGGATCTGTTAAATATTTAAAACAATCTAATAGTAATAGCCCTTGCTGCCCTGCAACCAAGTATCGTGCTTCTTCTAACGTACGAGCATAAGCGAAGGCGCCATTATAACCTATGGCTTTGCGATAGTGTTCTTCTTCAGACAAGGTATATTTCCCACGACACAATAAAATAAGTGGTAAATCATCGATATGCTTTAGTTCTACACAGTCTTCATTAGTATATCCTTGTGGTACCTCAATAAATGTAGTGGCTTTATCAATTAAATGACTTTCAAAATCATCAGATAAAATTTGCCATTGATCATTAAATACTACATCTACACGACGATCGCTGAGCATGCCATATAGCTCTTCATGACTGCCGCTGTACATACGAATATCTAAATTTTTATAACGCTTTGCCATGCGAATCACAGTTTGCTGCATAGCAATCCCACTATAACGGTTCAAATAGCCAATGCGCAAACTCACCCGTGCATCTGTACCAATGCGCGTCGTTTCTACCTTAATATCATGAAACCGTTCTAATAGTTTTTTCCCAGATCGATATAAATATTGTCCTGCTGGTGTTAGATGAAAGCTTCGTTTTTCTCGAACCATTAGTTCAACACCAAGACTAGTTTCAAGAGCTTTGATTTGCTGAGATATAGCAGATTGAGATACATATTGCTCTGTTGCAGCTTGTGTAAAACTGTTGTTATCTACTACACACACAAAATACTCTAATTGTTTTAATAACATAACGATGCACTCTCATCTCTCTTGCAGATTAGACAGCTCAATATCTTTGAAACATTTCGCAACATACGGCCCCATATTGGAGTTTGCCATACGTAACTTTTACATATTATCTACATATTATCTATATATTATCTATATATTTTTTATATATTATCTATACATATTACTAATTATATGTAACTATATCTAACTGTGAAAGCTACTCAGCTAAAATGATTTACTTTCACTAGGAATAATTAAACTACGATAAATAAATAGCGCCGCTACAAAGAATATAGCTGCTGTAGACCAAAAGACCGCCCCATACCCAAAGGCGCGAGCAATCATGCCACTAAGGACAGGCCCCAATACATTTCCCATCATGGCTACACTGGACACCGCACCAAACACGATACCTCGCCGCTCAATAGGAACAGCCTTGGATATGAGCGTATTGGCAATCGGTGTAATAAAGCCCATGAAGAAGCCTGCAATGGCACGGAATATGCCAAGTCCCCATATGCTAGGCATTATATATTGAAGTATAAACAAAGTCCCTACAGCCCATGTAGCAGTAAAAACAATACGAGGCATGGTTAAACGTTCTGTTATCTTGCCAATGGAGATTGAAGCTAAAGCACTAAACAAACCAGCGCCAAAAATAATTATACCAACAATGGTGGCTACAAACTCATCATTCATATGCATATAATGCTTAATGTATAGTGGTAAAATAGGGCCAATACCGGTAATACCAAAATTACATAAGAACAATAGCCCTACCAAGAGGCGAACTCGAGGTATGACCAAAAAGGATTTAATTAGAGACAGCTGCGACTCTCTAGCATCTACCTTATGCTCAAACTGTAGATTAGGCATGAATAGATAAATCCCCAACATACAAAGCCCTGTTAAGGCTGAGAACATGACAAATGGTGCGCGATAACCTAATAAGTCCGCTGCCAAACCACCCATGAGTGGTCCAAATACGAGGCCCATAACCATGGAAGCTTGGTATAAGCCCATTGCCCAAGGTACCTTATCCTCAGGGGTTACGAGAATAATAATAGCCAATCCTATTGGAACATAGCCCCCTACCACACCTTGCAAGATACGTAACATCAATAACTGCCATGGTGTTTGTGTAAAAGCACAGGCGCCAACAGTCACCATCAGGGTAAACAAGATGAACATCATCACCTTACGCGGACCAAGCTGATTAGCCTTACGCGACCAATAGGGTGCACTCAGTGCCACCATACAAGGCGTTACACCTGATACAAGGCCTGCCCACATGGCGGCTTCTCCTGGATCATGAAGACCTAGCTCAGCTAAAAATAACGGAAGAAAGGATAATACACCAATAATTGTTATACCCCCACCAACCTGTATAGTACAGATTAGGTATATAATTCGTTTCCAAGAAGAATCCATAATATCCTTCTTTCTTATTTGAAATTACCTATAAAGGTAGTAATATACATATCGATATGAGCTAAAGAATACTATAATACAAAAGAAATGTTTATAGAACAGATTTTTAATCTTACCTCAAAAGAATGCAACAGCATATATTTACATAAATCCATAGAATATATACTTATAATTCTATTGTATCGCAAACAACCTAAAAAGACCATCGCTTATACCCATAAGGGTCAGCGATGGTCTTTTTTATCGTGTGATTCTCCTACTTTTACCAAAGAAAGAGATGCCTACGATATATTATTTTTGTTTGAACATCCAATAAATATAGTAAATAACAAGCGCATAAGTCACTACGTCAAACACAGGTAAGAATGGCACCATTTTAGATAAACGTCCAAATCCATGAACATGGATATTTGCCGCAATAATAGCAACAAGATTCAAGCGATGAATCCAGATTGCTTTTCTACGAGATACAGATTTTGCCATATTCCCTACCCAAGGTGTTAAGTATAATACCGCAAAGATAAGAGCAATAAACATAGCCACAAGGGAGATATAACCACCCCAGAATCCTAAGAAGGATTTCAAAGCTTTCAAAAAGTACACATACCAGTGTGCACATACGAGAACCACACTAACAATACCTACGATGCGATGAATTTCAAACATTTCTTTTGGATTGTATCGTTTGATAAACCATTTTGGTTTTGTTGCAATGTATGTTAATACAAGCCATGCAACATAAGGAATAAGGCCTAAGTGAACCTTCCAATTGCCGAATGATCTACCACCTGTTACATAACCATATTCCACCATGCCCATAAATATTAAGGATAAAACTGCAATCCAAATTAAAATATGATATTTACTCTTAAACTGTTTTTTTACAACTTCTGCCATAATAAACCTCTCTATGTCTTATACAATCTACAAGTATACATCTAGTTTGGCCTAATGTAGCATGCTAATAAAACACTCTCACCCTATAGCATTCTACTTAGAACTAATTACTGATTAACTTAAAATCCAATCATTAAATTAGAATTTGAAGTTAAGATCCGCACGATAGTAATCATTTACGCGATTGCCTTCTTGTGTTTTAGCATTAAAGCCGTAGTATGCATTAATGCCGATATTTTTCTCTGGTGCGTAGGATGCACCTAATTGCCATGCTTTATAGCCTTCATACCGTGTTTTCTTTAATAAATCATTAGATTCATATTTTTGTGTTTTAAATACAGGTGCATTCTTAGCTTGATCAAAGTAATCTAATCGGATAGCCCAAGAGTTCTTCTTATTAATTTTATAGTCGCCCCATTTAACGCCAACGTTCCAAATATCGGAATCACTCAAGCCAGATGCTTTTACCCACTCGCCATCAATACCGAATTTACCAATATTATACTTAGCATTAAATCCATATACATTATCGAATTCGTTATTTTTCTTGCCATTACCCATACGTACATTCGTTGTACCTACATGAGCAAACATACCACCAAAACCAAAGCGATCATTAACAGCTACATTAGCATTGATAAGGCCTACATCACCATTATCAGCTTTACTAGTCTTAGCAAAACGACCTGCTGTCATGTAACCATAAGCGCCATTTAATGTAACTTTATCACCAAGCTTAGCTGTAGCGCCTACCCCATCAAAGTTAGAGCTATAAATCAAGCCACCACCAAATTTTTGAGTATAGCGACCCGCATCGACCACAACATTTTTACCGAATTTGTGCTCTACATATGCTAAATCCCAATTAGCTTGTGCCTCTTTAGAGCTATCACCTAGTTCAATAGAGCCTGTTGTAATACGTGCTTTGACAGAGGTATTTTTATTAACCTTTGCGTCGAGACCTAGACGTACACGAGCTGTGATTTTATCTTCGTAATCATAACCATCGCCACCCTCTTTACCGATGTAATTGATACGAGCATCACCAGTAACTTTTACATTGCCTACGCGGTCTTCCAATTTAGCTACACGCACACCGAGTGTATTCAATTCATTGGAAAATTCATCCGCCAAGCGATTTAACATAGCTTGTTGTTCCGTATTTGCCCGATCTTGATTAGCCATACCTTTCGCAATCATTTGGGCCATTTCGTAACGAGTAATGTTATTTTGGCCTTTGAAAGTACCATCAGGATATCCATTGATAATACCAGCTGTAGCCAATTGATCTACTGCTTGATAAGCCCAGCTATCAGAAGGAACATCAGAAAATGGGTTAACAGCAAAAGCTGTAGCCACACCCATCATGGCAGCCACTGCAAAAGCACTGGTCATTTTACGTTTAATCATACTAAACCTCACACAATAAAAATAACAAGAATATAAATGAATAGATAATGAATCTGTGAACCTAATTATCATTATCATGTTTAACATACAGATAATAACAATTTTCATTATATGAGTAAAGGGAAAATGTATATCAATCTCACAATCATTTATGACTCAAACTGATAATATCCTATGTTAAGATCCTATGTTAATATCCTATGTTAATTTACTAGAAACTATAAATGTAACGAAAAATCCCTTCTGCATGATACAGAAGGGATTCTAGTAATTCATATTATTTCTTTTTAAATATCAAGTAAATGCAGTAAAGAACAAGACCGTATGTAATGATATCAAACACTTGTAAAAATGGCACCATTTTAGAAATACGATTAAAACCATGAATATGGATATCTGCAGCAACAAGTGCTACAAGATTTAATCGATGTAACCAAATACCTACATTACGACCAGATGGTGTAACCTTTCTAAGTTTTGGAGTTAAAAACGCAAGGCCAGAGATTGTAGCAATACCAAAGGAGGTAAGAGCCACATATCCGCCCCACCAACCAAGGATGGATTTAGCCGCTTTACCAAAATAGAGATATAAATGGAATGCAATAACAGCTACAGTGGCAATACCTAATGCACGGTGTACCTTATACATGTCACCTAAATTATAGCGGCTTGTAAACCATTTAGGGCGAGTCGTTAAATAGGTCATGACGATCCATACACACCATGGCACAAGACCCGTATACACTTTATAGTTACCAAAGGCACGACCACCGGCCATGTAGCCCCACTCTAATAAACCGATCATAACTAAGGAGAAAATAGCAATCCATACAAAGATATGGTAGATACTTTTTTTCTGTTTTGTTTCAACTTGATTCATCATATACCTCTCGAAAATAATACCTAAAAAATCCAATATATACGATATAGTTTATCATTTAAATCGAATTTTGTAGATTACTTATATTAGATACATAGTATATATTATAAGAATAATTCTAAATTAAAATACTTATTATAGTCATTCTAAGCTTATTACAATGAATAAATTTCTTCTCTACTGGGAATACATTGTAATCTACTAATACAGAATCGGTAAATAAAAAGCCCCTCATAGTTGTGAGCATATGCTTTCACCACTACAAGGGGCCATAGATTAATGAATCCTATTATATATAGGCATACAAGTTAATCATTATCCTAATTATTTTTGATCCCGTTTACGATATACGATGAACGGACGTGTTAAGTAGTTGAGTGGAACACTCAAGCAGTGTACCAAACGGCTGAATGGGAAGATAATAGCAACCACCATCCATGCCAACATGTGGAATTTAAACATGAATGGCACGCCTTCCATCAAGGATGGATCAGGCATAAAGGATAGTAAGCTACGGAACCATGGGCCGATGGATACACGGTAGTCAAAGAAGCCAGATGCATTAAGCAATGTACCAGCCATACCACTAAAGATAGCTAATGTTAAGAATAAATATAACCATTTATCAAGGCCAGATGTATTTACTTTCATAGCAGGTACAGTAAAGCGACGTTTCATCAAGAGCAAGAAACCAACGATGAAGATGATACCCGCTACAGCACCCATATATAATGCACCTTCATGGTACATATGGTCATTGATACCCAAAGCTGCAGTCCAAGCTTTAGGTACTAATACACCTACTACGTGACCGCCGATAACGCATAGCAAACCAAAGTGGAACAATGGATTGGCAATACGTAATTGTTTTTTCTCTAAAAATTCACTTGATTTTGTAGTCCAGTTTCTTTCAAAGTAGAAGAAACGAACAAGTGTGCCTACGATTAAGAAGGTAAACGCAATATATGGCAAAGCGCCCCATAAAAATAGATTCATCGTGCACCGTCCTCCAATCCATTTGCAACCGACAATATGATATCAAATAAGAATGCATAGGTCAGTTTTGCTTCGATCAATCGATCCCTAATATATTCTAGCTTTGGTTTACAATAATCATACACTTCACGAGCCTTTTCAGGTTCGATAACAGCGCATAACTCTAGAATAGCTGGAATATAGTCAGGCATCTCCTTTGGTAAATCATAGCCATTTTCTAGGAAGAAGGCTTTATATTTAACGAGTTCCTCTGCTTGTTCCCCTGTACCTTGCAATTCATAAGTTGATAAGTACATCGTCGTATTACGACTGAAGTCAAAGATACGTACGTATTGGTCTTCAAAGGCCTTACGATCCGTTTCTTCAATGTAATCAAAGAACTCTAACAATCCTTGGCGAAGTTGAGGATGCTCAACAGAGCGAGTATCCTCTTTCCATTCACCAAGTTCATTGTACCAAGATTCATCTGGATACCGAAGCAAAAAAGAAGCAATGAGAGCTATTTTTTGTGCATCATCCATTATGGCAACCCCCTGTCGGGCATGCAAAACCACGATTGTGTTGCATTTCTAAGCGACCTTCGCGAGATACATTAACATCGGATGGGATAACAAAACGATCATTATATTTAGACAAGGCTAACAATTTGTACATAGCATACATTTGCTCTTCTGTAAGATCTACTTCATGAGCGATTGCTTCATCACCTGTTTCACGGCGACGCATGTATTCACGCATATCGAGAATGCGTTGTAATACACGAGCTAAAATATCTGTATTACCAGCAGTAAACATATTAGCTAAGTATTGTACAGGCACGCGCATTTCATGTGCATCTGGCAAGTATACATCAGATGTAACACGTTGTAAAATTGGGCTGAGCGGTGGCACATACCAAACCATTGGCAATGTGCGATACTCTGGATGCAACGGCAACGCAACGCCCCATTCTTTTACAAGCTTGTAAACAGGAGATTTTTTAGCTGCTTTCAAGAATGCTTCAGAGATACCTGCTTCGCGAGCGGCTTTAATAACCTCTGGATCATTAGGGTCCAAGATTAAATCTACTGTATTTTGGTAGATGTCTTGTTCATCCCTCGTAGCTGCCATTTCTTGAACTTTGTCCATATCGTATAAAACTACACCAACATAGCGCATACGACCTACGCATGTTTCAGCGCAGATTTGAGGCAAGCCATTTTCCAAACGAGGATAACAGAATACGCATTTTTCAGCTTTATTCGTTTCCCAGTTATAGAAGATTTTTTTGTATGGGCAAGATGGAACGCAATGTCTCCAACCGCGGCATACATCTTGAGAAACAAGTACAACACCATCTTCATCACGCTTGTAGATAGCACCGGATGGGCATGCTGCTACACATGCAGGATTCAAACAGTGGTTACAAAGACGTGGTAAATAACGCATGAATACTTCTTCGTAGTCAAATACGATATCATCACCCATCTTAGCCAAGTTCACATCTTCCCGTGCATGATGACCACCAGCCAAATCATCATCCCAGTTAGGGCCCCATGTTACTTCCATTTTTTGCTTTGTTAACAAAGAACGAGGACGTGCTACAGGTTGATTATTTTTACGACCGGTATGAATCAATGTTTCATAATCGTATGTCCAAGGTTCAAAGTAATCCGTAATTTCTGGTTGTTCTGGATGATAGAACAACTTCATCAATCGAGAGCCTTTAGAGCCTGTGGAAAGCGCCAAATTACCGCTTTTATCGAGAGTCCAGCCACCCTTCCATTTCTCTTGGTTTTCCCAATTACGTGGGTAACCTACGCCAGGGCGGGTTTCCACGTTATTAAAGTACATATATTCCGCGCCTTCGCGGTTCGTCCATGTATTTTTACAAGTAATAGAGCATGTATGACAGCCTAAACACTTGTCCAAATTTAGGACCATGGATACTTGAGCTTTAATCTTCAAGCCAATCCACCTCCTTCAATTTACGAGCCACAATTGTCATATCACGTTGGTTACCAGTTGGGCCATAGTAGTTAAAACCATAGCTCAATTGACCATAACCGCCGATCATGTGTGTCGGCTTCATGTGAATATGTGTTGGCGCATTGTGTGTACCACCGCGACGATCTTTCTTAACTTGCGTACCAGGAACGTTGATGTGACGGTCTTGGGAGTGATGCATATAAGAAATGCCACGAGGAATACGTGGAGATACAACTGCACGAGCTGCAACTACACCATTTTTATTGAAAGCTTCTACCCAGTCGTTATCTTTAACACCAATTTCTGCTGCATCATCTTCGTTAAGCCAAATTGTTTGGCCTCCGCGGAATAATGTTAACATTTGTTGGCTATCAAAGTACATACTATGTGTAGACCACTTATTATGTGGTGTTAAGTATTTCAACGTAATTTCTGGAATACCTTCTTGTTTATAATCACCTTGTACTGGTTTATATGACAATACAGGTTTGTACAATGCCATAGCTTCGCCATAGTCGCGCATCATTTCATGATCACAATAGAACGATTGACGACCTGTTACAGTACGGAATGGTACCTTATCTTCTGTAGATGTTGTAAATGGGGAATAACGACGGTTTTTATCGTTCTTACCTGTACTTGTTACAGAGCTAATGATAAAGCGTGGTTGACGAACCATGTCATCGAAAGTAATCTTTTCTTGTTCGCGACCTTTTGCATTCTTTTCAAGCCCAGAAAGACCTGTTTTTTCTTCCATCGCTTTCCAAGAACGAACCGCTAATTTACCATTTGTACAAGAAGATAATGTTAATACAACATTACAAGCTTCCTTACATTCGTAAATGCTTGGACGGCCATGAGAAATGAAGTCTGGATTATCAATCGTACCATTTTGACCATACAATGTTTGATATTCGTCAGATACATCCCACGCCAAACCGTGAGCACCCATTTTATTTTCGATATTAGGTCCTAAAGCAATGTATTTTTCAAAAATCTGACTGTAATCGCGTTTTACATGAACGAGGTTCGGCATTGTTTTACCAGGGATTGGTTCACATTCGCCTTTACTCCAATCAAGAACTTTACCTTCTGGTTGCGCTACTTCGCCTGGGCTATCATGGCCAAGTGGAGTAGCTACAATATCTTCATATTCTGTAAAGCCAGATTCTTTTGCTACGCGAGATACTGTTTCTGCAAGAGTGCGGAATGTATCCCAGTCGGATTTAGTTTCCCATGCGCAATCAACAGCTGCTTGGAATACATGTACATATGGATGCATGTCCGTAGAAGACAAGTCTTCTTTTTCATACCATGTAGCTGCGGGGAACACGATATCAGAATATAAACCTGTAGATGCCATACGGAAGTCGATATCAATTAAGAGATCAAGCTTACCCGCACCATCTGCTTCACGCCATTTAATTTCTTCTGGGCGTGTAGGAGCATCATCATCTTCCAATACGGCATTTTTTGTGCCTAATAAATGTTTCAAGAAGTATTCGTGGCCTTTAGAAGAAGAACCGATAAGGTTCGCACGCCATACAAACAAGTTACGTGGATGGTTTTCTTTAGCTGCTGGATCCTCTACACAGAATTGTAAATCTTTATTTTTCAAGGCTTGTGCCACATATTGGTTGATTTCCGCTTCTGTACTAGCACCGGCTGCACGAGCATCATTAATCAATTCTTGGCTACCTTTATTGAAAGTAGGATAGGATGGCAACCAACCTAAACGAGCCGCTAATACATTGTAATCCCCAGGATGACGATAGCGAGGTTTAGCCAATTTAGATACGCGGTCTGCCAAATCGATGCAGTCAGAACGATATTGTTCTGTAGCAAAGTAGAACCAAGATGTACCATTTTGCAAACGAGGAGCCTTACTCCAGTCATTGGCAGTCATGATACCACCCCAACCTTCAACAGGACGAAGCTTTTCTTGACCTACGTAGTGGGCCCAACCACCGCCATTAACGCCTTCTGTACCACAGAACATGATAAGGTTCAAAATAGTACGGTAAATAACATCGGCATGGTACCAGTGGTTGATACCACCGCCCATGATAATCATGGAACGACCTTTCGTTTTTTCAGCATTATCTGCAAATTCACGTGCTGTAGCAATAGCAATATCCGCTTTTACGCCAGTGATTTTTTCTTGCCATGTAGGTGTATAAGGTGTGTCGTCAGTGTAAGCTGTCGCTACCTCACCACCGATACCGCGGTCAATACCGTAGTTAGCAAGAATGAGATCGTATACAGTAGTCACTTTTACAGGACCATCAACAGCTTGTACTGTAATAGTTGGAATAGCGCGTTCAATAATACCTTCGTGTTCTTCATCACCAAAGTACGGCAATTTAACAATCGTCACATCTTCCCGTTGATCAAACACGGATAAGCGAGGATCAATTTTAGCTCCTGTGTCGCGATTTTCAAGTCGTAAATTCCATTTTTGTGGGTTCGTGTGACGTTCACCCATTGTACCATTAGGTACAACGATTTCATTTGTTAATTCATCAATCAATACCATTTGGAAGTCAGCGCCTTCCTCTTGGCGACCTAAGTCCTTAGCATTCAAGAAACGACCTGGTTGAACCGTGCCGTTAATTTCTTCAACGCGTACAAGGAATGGCATATCTGTAAACTCTTTTGCATACTCTTTGAAGTATGGAGTTTCTTTGTCGATGTAATATTCTTTTAGGATAACGTGACCCATTGCCATTGCAAGAGCCGCATCGGTACCAGCTTTTACATTGAGCCATGCATCGGAAGAAGTTGTAGATTCCGCATAGTCAGGAGACACGGATACTACTTTAGTACCTTTATAACGAACCTCTGTCAAGAAGTGAGCATCTGGCGTACGGGTCAACGGCACGTTAGAACCCCACGTCATGATGTAACCAGCATTATACCAGTCACCAGATTCAGGTGTATCAGTTTGTTCACCCCAAACTTGAGGGCTGGAAGGTGGCAAATCGGCATACCAGTCATAGAAGGACAATGGTGTGCCACCCATCAAGTTAAGGAAACGAGCCCCTGCTGCATAGGACAACATGGACATCGCAGGAATTACAGAGAAGCCTGCGTTGCGGTCAGGGCCATATGTTTTTGCTGTATATAGTAAGGATGCTGCAGTAATTTCTGTTGCTTCATCCCATGTGGAGCGCACAAAGCCACCCATACCACGGGCTGACTTATATTTTTTCGCTTTTTCAGGATCTTCTACGATAGATTTCCAAGCTTCGATTGGATTCTTAGCATGCTTCTTCGCTTCTCTCCAAAGCTCGACCAATTCGCCACGTACATAAGGATATTTTACGCGCAAAGGGCTATAAAGATACCAAGAGAATGTTGCACCACGAGGGCACCCACGTGGTTCATAATCTGGCATATCATCTGGTGTTTCAGGGTAGTCAATTGCTTGATTTTCCCAGGCTACAACACCGTTTTTGACATAAATATTCCAGCTACAAGAACCAGTACAGTTTACGCCATGCGTTGTGCGGACAACTTTATCGTAAGACCAACGGTCACGATAATAATTTTCCCATTCACGACCTCCATCTTCTGTGATTTGATGGCCGTTTGGAGATACTTCCTTCTTTCGAAGAAACTTAAACTTTTGAGACAACAAGCTCATCTCGTGTCCTCCTTCAAAACTACAAAAAAATCCCTTGTGCTAGATGTGCTAACACAAGGGAGAAAATCCTGTTATTCGATATTACTAATATTAGGGTCAATACCATCAACCTCTAAATCAAGTAATCCGATTAAAGCGTCAAAATCACAGATTACTAGATGGTGTTTGTCATAGGCTACATAGCCTAACTTACGTAACTCACTTAACATGCGATTTAAACTTTCTCTTGATGTGGCAGCAAACTCAGCCAATTCTTGATTTGTTAAGGCAATATCAATAAAGATACCATCCTCGCGCTTTACACCATAACTATTGGCTAAGCGCAACAAGGTAGAATAGAATGCTCCCTTCTTGCCGTAAAGTAGCAAGTCCCGGTATTTTGCCTGTTGACGACGCATATGTAAAGTGTAGATTTTCATCATTGCAATAGCCAATGAATGGTCTTTTGCAATAGCCCCTTCCAACACATCATAGCGTATACAATAAACAGAGCAATCCTCCCGAGCAATGGCGTTGAACACATATGTTCTAGTGTTCTCCTCATACAACGGAACCTCACCAATTACATTATTCGGCCCTACTAAACGCAACGCAAAAATGTGTCCGCTAGCTTCGAACTTCTTAATGCTCATTCTACCTTTTACTACTACGTAAAAGTATTCTGCCTTGTCCCCCTCACGGAAGAGAAAATCACCTTTTTTAAGATGTACTTCCTCACCCGGCAAAGCAAGCAATTGGTTAATTAATTTTTGATCCATACCATTATCACTCCACAGTACTTTTATAACAAAATCCATTAGTTATACTAATCTATTTATAGTAAAAGTACGTATACTATATACTTTTTCGTATATATATGATTATTATAACTTATTAATTTCAGAATATGTGTGTTTTACATCACATTCACAAAAAAAATTACACTATATAATATATCTGTGATGTAAGACATTGAAAAATATTAATGCTACAATAATTATAACGCAGTTTTGTAAGTAAATCGAATGCTTTCTATGGAAATTCTTTAGATTTTACTATATATATATATATATATATATATATACTATATATAATCTTATATATTTTTCTTGTCTACGTGTATAGTTGTTACAGTAAGGAGAAGTTCAAAATGAACGAACTAAAAATGCCTCAAGTAGGTGCAAGCCGCAGCGAAATCGTGGCTAATTGGCAACCGGAGAATCCGGAATTTTGGGAAAAGTTTGGCAAAAAAATTGCTAAACAAAACCTCGTTATATCCACTATTGCCTTAACACTTTCATTCTGTGTTTGGTACTTATGGGCAACCATTGCGGCTCAGCTAAATAGCGCTGGATTTAACTTTACTACTGATCAATTATTTACATTGGCTGCCTTACCAGGCCTAGTAGGTGCCACATTGCGATTTGTATACACATACATGCCAGCACTGTTAGGCGGTAAAAACTGGACATTTATTTCCACAATTATCTTATTAGTTCCTGTTGTGTGGCTCGGCTTTGCTGTACAAGATACAACAACTTCTTATGCGACATTTATGATTTTAACAGCCCTTATCGGTTTAGCAGGTGCCAACTTCTCATCCTCTATGGCATACATTGGTAACTTCTTCCCTAAATCTGAGAAAGGCACAGCTCTTGGTATCAACGGTGGCGTTGGTAATCTTGGCATTTCTGTAATCTACTTCCTAGCTCCATTTGCTATGGGATCTGCGGCTTTAGGTAGTGTATTTGGTGTAACGCCAACAATTATTAAGGGCAACGCAGTATATCTAGCTAATGCAGCTTTCATGTGGGTTGTACCTCTTGTTGTTATCCTTGCATTGATGACTCGCTTCATGGATAACCTACCTCTAGAAAAACCAAATCCTAAAAACCTCGTACAAATCTTTGGTAACAAGCACACATGGGCGCTAACATTGCTCTATACATGTTCTTTCGGTGCATTCTCTGGTTACGCAGCAGCACTTGGTCTATTAGTAGGCAAAGAATTCCCTGAAATTCCATTTGCTTCTATCGCATTTGTAGGTCCACTCGTAGCAGGTGCCCTTCGTCCTGTGGGTGGTTGGTTAGCAGATAAAATCAATAGTGGTACAAAAGTTACCTTTATTAGTCTTATCGGCTTATGTGCATCAACCGCATTAATTGCAGTTGGTGTAGATATGCACAACTTCCCATTCTTCTTTGCAATGTCCGTATTAACTTTTGTATGCTGTGGTTTTGCTACCGGCGCAACATTCCGTATGATTCCACACGTATTTGGCAATCCATTGCTCTCCTCTTTAATTACAGGTTTCGTAGCCGCTGTAGCTGCATATGGTGCCTTCATTACACCTAAGATTTTTGGCTTTGTATATTCCATGTTCGGCAATATTCACCCAGCCTTTGCTGTATTACTTGCGTTCAACCTTGTAACTGTATCTGTGTGCTACTGGTTCTATGTGCGTAAAGGTGCAAACATGAACGTATAATTTTCTGGAACAGAAAATTTACGTTCACTGAACAGTACAACAAAATATAATTCACTTTTCTATACTAAGTGATAAAAGAAACCCCGCATCTCTCCTCCATACTTATCAGGTCTGCGGCCTAGGGCCTTGACCTCGTAAGTCGGATCGATGCGGGGTTCTCTTTTATGAGAATATAGTTGCGAATGCGATACTCATATATTGTGAATTATATTTTGCGAAGTATAGTGCGTATATTAACTTTTCTATTCAAAATTATAGCCTTCATTTTGAGGGAAGAAAAATGGACTGCTAAGCAGTCCATTCATTCTAATTTGACGATATATATCTTTATCTCTATAATATAAATAGATAGTCAGACGAGTAGGAACGTCAGGCGCATCTCAAAAACAAAACATATAGGAAATGGCCTTTCTGTTTATCTAATTACACTGGGTAACGGAGGGCTATTTGCTTTTTGTAAGGCAAATAAGCGCTATAAGTGCACCAAAGGAAACGACTAATGTCAATATTCCAATGATAACTGTAATAAGTTCAAAGTCACTCATAAGCTCACCCCCTTCTATAACGAAGAGAGACCCAACCTCGCCGACTACCTTAAGAACATTATAAATCGAACGAATATACGATACAATAAGCAGTTATTTATCGATATATATGAATTAAATAATAATAAAAAGGGACTGCCAAGCAGTCCCTTTTTATTATCCAAAGATTTCTTCTAGTAGTGCATCATCGATGATGGTACCAACGTAGAAGTCGCTGAAGATGCCGTATTTTGCACTGGCTACTTCGAAGCGCATATCGTATACGATTTTTTTGAATTGGATGTCGTCATTACTAAAGATGGTAATGCCCCATTCCCAGTCGTCTAGGCCACAGCCACCAGTAGTGAATTCAGATAATACATCCAAGTATGTTTTACCAAGTTCACCGTGAGCTTTCATCAAAGCACCGCGCTCTTGCGGTGGTAACATGAACCAATTGTCATCACCTTCACGTTTTTTACTCATATTATAAAAACAGATATATTTATCGCGAGGTACATGAGGATATAATTTTTGATTAACCTCCTCTGTATCTAACTTGGCCTTAACATAGGTGCTTACTTCTGTTACAGATGTATAAGAGTATGTTTGTACTAATACGCTTGCAATGGCAAGACGGCGGAATTTACGTTCTACTTGAGCCAAGTATTCAAGGGATGGGCCGAGAATCCATAGAATTAAATCCCCTTTTGCTCCATTACAATCATAGAATGCATAGCTACCTTCTTTAGCTTGATGTTTAGCTTCAAGGTCAGCTAAGAATGCTTTTAATTCATTGCGCGCTGCTGCTTTTTCATCCTCTGTGAAGCAGTTCCATGCGCTGAAATCCATGGCAAATACCATGTGTTGGCTATGCCAACCTTCTACTGTAGGGATTGCTTTTCCCATTATGATCACTCCTATCTATGGTGATTATATCAAAATAATAATGTATATCTATAATTACGGAAATCAAAAGACTCCACTTACTATTATAGCATATAGAGTCTTTTCAATTTAGTTTCTATTGAGATTTTTTATTAGTATATTCTTTAGTTAAGACTAAATTACTGCTTTTAGGCTGAGATAATCCTATGTCGCTTAATACTGTACTAACGCTTTTAAGCAAGTCACTATTTTACTTGTCATTCACAAGTTTTTCTACGAGTTCTTTTGCTTGTTTTACACCGTCAGGAATCCCGATACCATCAAATGGCGTACCGATGAGGTGTAGATTTGGATAATGCTCGGCTACATGTTCACGGACAGCTTTAATACCTGCACGATGGCCTACATTATATTGAGGCATGCAGTGAATGAGACGATTGATGCGCACCCACTCTGGTTTGACCGAGAAACCCATGATATGTTGAATTTCTTTGACTGCCAATTCTGAAAGTTCCTCTTCACTGAGTCGTTCTACTACATCATTACCTGGCTTACCAATAAAGACACGCAAAACCACCTTATCATCAGGGGTAGTTTGAGGCCATTTTTGATTAAGAATGGTACACGCTGTAAGAGGTGTATCCGTATTACGGGTAATAAGCAGACCCGATCCTTTTAAATCACCATCAAAAGTACTTTTATCAAAGGCCATAATAGCAATGGCGCAACTAGATTGCTCCATGGATCGCAAGAAATCAAAACCCGCATCATCCTTGAACCATTGAGTATATGTTGCCGGCGGTGTAGTGATAATCACATGGTCTGCCGTAGATTGACAGCCACAAGAATCGTTACACGACTTCACTACATCAATTGCATATACACCATCAATATATCGAATATCAGAAACTAGTGCACCTGTATGCAAATGTACATTACTAGGCATAGCCTTGACGATAGCGGTAATAACGCTTTCAAGGCCGCCTGTCAATTGACGGAACATGCCGGATTGAGCAGCAGTACCCTTTCGACTTTCCATATCCGCTTGTGTCTTAGCAGACTGATGATTAGAACTAGTCTTTGTCACATGGCTAGAACCGCTTACACTATCACCAGCAGAAGTATCTTGACTAGTCTTAGCTTCGTGACTTTCAAATTGACGGTCCGTCATAGTGCCTTTACCAGCTCGAGGAACATCCCCTTCAGTAACAGCCCCTTTGGCGGCCTTAGAGACACCTGCTTTGGAGTGACTCATCTTAGCAGCCATCATACCTTTTACCATATTCCCATATTTTTGTTCTACTTGAATAAAATGAGGGAATGTCGACAATAGACTAATTTTATAAATATCGCCACCATAGATACCCCCTAATAGGGGCTCGATAAGTTTATCCATCATTTCTTGTCCTAAGTGGTATTTGAAAAAATGACCAATGGATACATCCCCATTTTCATCGAGTTGGTATGGTTTCTTAAAATAATCTAGGCCAGCACGCAATTTACCAGGCCAGGAAATGAGCGTTGCTTTCACAAAGGGCATCATTTCCGTAGGAATGCCCATGATGGAGCCGCCCGGAATTGGGTGGATAGAGCCCGTATCATATACAAAGGCTTGACCTGTTTCATTAGACACAAGGGTATCACCTAGTCCAAGATCATGCACGAGATCTGTCATTTCGGTTTTACGACCCAAATAGGAGTCAGGACCGAGTTCCACTACGAAGTCATCCACACGTTGCGTTTGTATTTTCCCACCAAATCGTGGTGCTTGTTCGAAAAGAGTAATGGTCCATTCTGGCTTTGCATGACCTAGATAATAAGCCGCTGTTAGCCCTGTTAAGCCACCGCCCACAATTGTTACGTTCACGAATGAATCCTTTCTATTATTGCACTCGCCATTGCTTGTAAAAATGTTTCATTACAATTTGGCATGGGTACACGCATATATGTTGCGCCCTTTGCTTCAACGAGTTCTTTACACTCCACATCATTATCGTACAGTACCTCAACGTGATTACTTACAAACCCAAATGGTACAAAAGCAATGCGAGTAGCATCAGTTTGTAAGGCTTCATTGATTGCATCCTCTACAGTAGGGCTCAACCATTGCCCATGAGGAGCTGCACTTTGCCACGCTACAGTCCATTTCGATAATTTACAATGTTCAGCAATCTCTTTAGCACTTTCCTCTAAAGCTAACGCATATGAATCGCCACCATGATTATTGATAAGAGGTATACTGTGCGCACTAAAAATAACGAATACATCTTTAGCATTATGCACACACTTTGAAAGTGCTTTTACCCAGTATTCCTTAAAAGTTGGTTGGTCCCACCAGGAACGGATAAAGTCAAATGTCACATTATCATAGTTTGAAATGGCTGCTTGCACTTGTTTTTCATAAGCTCCAGTACCGAGAGCGGTGAAGAATGGAGCCGTTACAATAGCGATAATATGCTCCACTCCTTGCTGGACTAAGGAGTCAACCGCATCTGCAATGGATGGTTTCATGTGTAAAAAACCAATAGCGGAAGGCATAGTCGGCAACAGAGTAAGCAATGCTTTATATTGGCACTCTGCCATAGTTTGAAGCTCAATATTTTCCCATTGACCGATTGTATCATAACGCTTAGTGAGATTTGTAATCTCTGCTTCCGTTGGTACACGGCCACGACGAATGCTCGTCATATAGGGTACTAAATCATCCTTACTTAAAGGGCTACCATAAGACAGGAATAATAATCCTTTTTTTTCTACGTTCACTAATTTACCTCTCTTGAGTCCAAATCTCACGACTACGTTCATGCACATAGTCCGTTAGCCAATGGAGTTTTTGAGGATCTGCCTCTGGGAATACGCCATGACCTAAATTAAAGATATGGCGCCCATAGCGAACGCCGTCGAGCAAGATGCGATCCACTTCGCGGGCCAATGTTTTTTCGTCTCCGAACAAATACGCCGGATCTAAGTTACCTTGTACCGTTTGTGTTACGCCGCGCTCGTTTGCCATAACGATGGAACTACGCCAATCAAGGGCAATGACATCTAAAGGCAAGTGAGACCAAATAGACACCAAATGATCCGTACCAACACCATTCATGGCCATTGGCAAATGAGGATATTTAGCTTTCACAGTCTTTATAATCCGCTCCATATGAGGGTAAATTCCTTGTTTATACTGGTCTGCATTAACAGCACCTACCCAAGAGTCAAAGATTTGAAGTGCATTAGCACCCGCTTCGGCTTGCATGGACAAGTACGCAATGGACATGTCCGCTAGTTTTGTCATCAGTGCATTCCACACATGAGGAGCACCTATGAGCATGCCACGAGTCTTATTGTAGTTTTTCGTTGGTCCCCCTTCGATAAGGTAGGACGCAATAGTAAACGGTGCCCCGCAGAAACCAATGAGCGGCACGTCGAGCATACCAGAAGTTAATAATGTAATCGTTTTCGCAATATAATCTACCTTTGTAGGATCAAAGGTTTCTAATTTATCCACATCAGCCATAGAGCGGATAGGTGTGCTAAACACAGGTCCTACACCGGCCTTGAGCTCTACATTTACATTCATAGCCACCATGGGGCTCATAATATCTTTGTAGAGAATCGCCGCATCGACGCCATATTCCTTAACAGGTAATTCCGTAACACGAGCACATAGCTCAGGCTCTTTTGTAATTTCAAATAAAGTATATTTTTCTTTGATTTTGCGGTATTCCGCTTGACTACGACCAGCTTGTCGCATATACCACACAGGCGTCACACCAGGGTTCTTCCCCTGGATCATGTCCAAATAAGCTGTGTTCAAGTACTCAACCCCTTTCGTTCTAAATGTATACTAACACACTATGGTAACCAAAACAGTTACTTTAGTTACAATCACTTACATTATTTATTCTTTAATAATCCCTAATAATCCCTGTGAAAGCATATGCCTCCACAGGGATTATTATTTCATTACCACTTTAATTTGACTGAGTCTTTAATTCAAGTCTGAAATTCATTTAGCTACGACTCAATCTATGGCAATCGATGCCCATAATAGATTGAGCCATATCATATACGGAGCGTTGACAAGTAAAGAGCCAAATCTGTTGATTTTTCCCAAGCTCAGCCAATAATTCTAAAGCACTACGCTGACGATTTTCGTCAAAGCGCACAAGAATATCGTCCAAGATAATCGGTAAGGACTCCACTTGATAAGAGAATACCTTAGCTAGGGCGAGTCGTAATGACAAGTACACTTGATCAGCTAAGCCACTAGACCAAAATTTAAGTTCTAGTCGTTCCCCATTATTGTTGATAAGTGCTACCCCTTTATTAATGCCTAGAATATCAAGCGTATACCTCTCACCAGTTAGTTTTTCAACATAAGAGGAGGCAAGCTCTAACATATGAGGTTGTTTTTCTTGTTCATACGATTGTTGAGCCTTATCCATACAATGGCTTATCAATACTTGTGTAGCCCAATCTTCTAGTGCAGACTCTAATTCACTTTGTAAAGCCTCTCGTTCTTGCAACATTTGGTGTTGCTCCTGGTCAGATCCAAGTGTACGCATTGCTTCAACGATTTGACCACGGCGCTCGTACAAGGTAGCCAATTTATCTTCAATAGAGGCTATTTCACGCTCAGAGTGAGCCAATTCATCTAACCAGTTATCTTTGTTGCCTTCTCGCAAACGACGATAGAACAGGTCTTTATTCTCCGCATCAGGAGCAAGTAAATCCAGCTGTACCTGACTTTGCTTGTAGATAGTTTGCCACTGTTTATATTGATCCTCATCGATAAGATGTTGACGATACTCGTTGGAACTTTCCATACCAGCTTTATGGAGCAGTTCTTTTTGACGAAGGAGTAGTTCTTTTTCCTTGCGGTGCCAATTATCGTATTCATTGCGGAAGCTTTTACGTTGTGCTTCCTTTTGTTCCCATACAATTTTATTTTGTTGAAAGTTCTTATATTGATTATAAATACGTTTTAATTCCGTAGGCGATACTGGTGACTCTATTCCAAGGTTATACCACAAAGCCATCGCTTGGTCTTCAATAATGCGTAGACCTTCTTTATGCTCCGCTAAACGCTTTTCATAGCCTTCTATAGTGCGTAGTTGCTCATGATATTGATCATATTCATGTTTGAGACCAAAGAAATCATCTTCATTGAGACTCTTAGCCGCCCCTCGGGGTAACCAGTTTTGCCATGCTGCGAGGGCTTCATCATAAATACCTTGTAAGGTATGCCCTTCCTGAATCCAACGCTCAAGATGTGCCTCTCCTTCTAAGGATGGTACAGGGCTCACTGTAGGTGTAGCAGCCTTGATCAAAGCCTCTAGCTGATGTTCTACATCAGATTTACGGGAAGATAAAATTTGTAACTCATAGTTTAATTTAGACACATCAGAGTTACCATTATGAAGCCTCCAGGTAGCATACCAGAATAGCCCCATAGATAGAATCAAGAAAATAAAACCACCTATAGTATATAATGCAGATTCAAGAACCAACAGGCCTGCTAATACTACCAATACAGCTATAACAGCACCTATACCACTAATGCGTTGTAGCCATTTTGGCAGAATTGTGGGCTGTGCGTCTGAACCATAACTATTCCGTCTAGCCTCTACTTGATCTATATCCATTAAGATACGATCTAATTCACGTTCTAAATATTCTTTTTTAGCTAATTCTTCTTCACTAAAGTTAGGTAAAGTTGCACCATCAAGGTTCGCCGTCGGCACCTCATCGGTAGCCTCTGCAGGCTTGCGGTCTTGCCAATGTAAAAGTTGTTCTTTTGCGGTGCGCAAACGACTTGCCAAACGTTCTCCATCAAACCAATTAATGTCTTCTGCCATTGGCTCATCGTGACGCCACGAAGAATGTAAGGTGCGTGAAAACTCTAATTGTTCTCTAACCTTACGGATGTACGCATCGCCTTCTTCGCACTCACGGCGTAATTGCTCCCATTTAGCACCTTGTTGAATAAGGTCTTCAATATCTTGGCCGTAAGTTCCAAATGGGCTATCAGGACTAAAGTTAGCGGGCATCAATGCCGCTTCCTTTTCCTGCCATAATTGCATATTGTCACGAGCCCGTTTTATTTCTTCATCAAGACGTAGGAACTCATCACGACTCAAGGCGAGCTCACTATTATACTGCTGCATGTGCATACGCGCCTCTTCACTGCGACGATATGTATCCCACGCACGCAATACTACATCGATACCATCCCGATATTCCTTCCATTCTTTCAACTGATTTTGCAATTCCATTTCGGTTTGCTCCGTACTGTGAAAGACGGTTTGTAATTCCACATATTGCGCTTCATGCTCCGCCAACTGACTCAACTTTTGACGGTTTTCTTTAAGCTCATCCATCAATACATTGATGCGACGTTTACCATTCGAGGATGCTACAAGTAGGTCTGTAGCCCCTTTTTCAACATCCTTAACAGCTCCACCTAAGTGTTCTCCCCCTTCGGCGCCAAAGAATCGAGAACGAACCTCTACCTCTTGTAATACATCAAGGCCTTGTAGATCGTCTAATGTTAACGCAAATATGCGGTTATATGTTTTTTTATCGATGCCATGCCACCAATGTTGAGCCGGCTCTTCATGGATGGCAGGATGACCAGGGCTGTAAAAGTCTAACTGCTTACCCTTACGACCGATATAGTAACTTTCACCATTACGGTCCACATCAAGGGCCCCCGTCATAGGGCCATAAGCCTTATGAGTACCGCCAAATAACAAGGTGCGCATCCCTTCGAGCAAGGATGTTTTACCACTTTCATTAGGGCCATACATGAGTTGAACCCCATTGTCACCCGTGGTGAAAGACCAGTCGCGATACGGGCCAAATTCATCAAATCGTATGCGTTTAATGTTCATCATTAGCCCCCATCAATACAGTAACACCTTCAATTTCACAACGTTTCAAAGCTCGTGCCAATAATTCATCACTCAATAAATCGGCATATGCGCCTAAGCGCTTAAATTCAGGACGATCAGCCATGATTTGACGCGCAATCTGTATCGCATCTCCATCTACCATATCGTCATAAGCACGCAAGTAATCACCTACTACATCTGTTAATAAACGTCGTTCAACTAGATTAATACTAGGTCGTGTATTAGAAATAATACGGTAAGGCATAACGAATATAGATTTGCCTTTCTCTTCATTTTGAGACTCTTGCAACCATAGTTTTCGAATCCCCTCTTGCGTACATAGGCGATGTAGAGGTCCCGTTCCGGACAAAACGAGGGACAACAAGATGTTTTTCTTATGTTGCTTTCGCAAGTTTTCTTTTTTACGCCGCAAAATCTCTAAGAAATCTGTTTCATTTTGCATGCCAGCAATATCGATTTTGATTTCCTCAAATCGGACTGCACAAGTGTCGATAAATCGCAAATCACAATGACCATTATGAGATACGGATACAAGATAACATCCCTTAGGTCCATGTTCTTTACGATGCAATCCTTGCGAATTACCCGCATAAACTACGAGAGGTTCCTCGCTAAGAACTTGAGATTTATGAATATGGCCCAATGCCCAATAATCCATGGCAGCCTCTGTTAAATCAGTTAAGTTACAAGGTCCTGTTACATTATGATTTTCAGAGCCTACACTAGAACCTACGGTACCATGCATGACAGCAAGGGAAAACTCATCCCGTTCAAAAGCTCTGTATTGACGAGCATAGTTGTCGCTTTCATTACCATGACCACAACTAATGCCATATACGCCACCAATTTCTATATTATTAACGATGAGCGGGAAACGCTGTACCTGTTCGCTAGAAAATATATGGACATTATCTGGCATCTGCAGTTGCGCTTTCCAGCTTTCAGCAGGATCATGATTACCTTGTACCATATAAACATCAATACGATGCTCAGCCAAACGATACATGGCGCGCACAAAACGGACTTGAGCCTCTAAATTATGGTCTTCGCTATTATAAATATCCCCAGCTATTACGACAGCATGCACATGTTCTGTAATAGCAGTATCAATAATTTTATCTAAGGCTACATAGGTTGCTTCACTTACGGCGCGATCAACAGCATTGCTAATACCTGTAGCATATTGAAAGGGTGCCCCTAAATGCAGATCACCACAGTGTATAAATCGAAACGGCTGCATCTATATCCACTCCTCCATTAATATTTTTATTATAGTTATATATAGTAATTACAATAGTTTATTATACTACAAAACCTTAAAGATAAGTTAAAAATAACTATCATTTAGCATCAAAAAGATATAGTTAAACTAAACTTCTCTTAACTATTAATAAATATAAATTATAAGATAAGCTCAGATTCTTTCATCATAAGATATGAACCATAACATGTTATTATTTTTGTTAACCAATTCATGTATTAAGTTGACAATTTATACGTGAACGTTTACAATCAAATTGTCAATATATTATGTTTTTATTAAGTTAACAATTTACCGGAGGCTATTATGGCTTTGCCTATAGATCAACAACCATCCCAAGTGGGCACATACGAAAAAATTCTTACCATTGCAAACCGCATCATGAACGGCGGCGAAATTACAAAAGAAGAAGCAATCGAGCTGATTCATACTTCAGATGATGATACCATGATTCTACTCGCTATGGCTGATAAAATTCGCCAACATTTCAATGATAATTCTGTGGATGTATGTGCCATTGTTAATGCTCGGTCCGGCAAATGTCCTGAAAACTGTAAATTCTGTGCTCAATCCGCACACCACAACACAGGCGTTCAGGAGTATCCTTTCATGGATGAAGAAAGCATTCTCCAAGCAGCACGTAAAGCTAAAGAGGCTGGTGCAATTCGTTTTTCCATCGTAACAAGTGGTCGTAATACTAATAACCCTGATGAATTTAATCAAATCATCCATGTATTAGGCCGTATCAAAAATGAAATTGGTCTTGAAATCTGCTGTTCCCTTGGGTTGTTAACTTACGAACAAGCACTCAAATTAAAAGAAGTTGGCGTTACTCGATACCACTCCAATATCGAAACCGCACCTAGTCACTTCCCAGATATTTGTACTACACATTCCTACGAAGACAAAATGTTTACCATAGATAATGCACAAAAAGCAGGCATCCGTGTTTGCTCTGGCGGCATTCTTGGTCTTAACGAAACATTAGAACAACGCGTTGAAATGGCGTTCGAACTTAAACGTTTACATATTGACTCCGTGCCATTAAACATTTTGAATCCTGTTAAAGGGACTCCATTTGAAAGCAACGAAGCTTTACGTCCATTGGATATCTTACGTACCTTCGCTGTATTCCGTTTCATCTTGCCAAACGCATTGATACGGACTGCAGGTGGCCGCGAAGTAAATCTACGAGACTTACAAGCTTATGCTCTAAAAGGTGGCCTAAACGGTATCATGGTTGGTGGCTACTTAACTACTGGCGGTCGTTCACCTCAAGACGATCTCCAAATGATTCAAGACTTGGAGTTGACTCGCAATACAGCTCAAGTCTAAAAACCTTATATATACCATTCTCTACATCAGTAGAGAATGTAGTATATAAAATATTCCCTAATTCTTTATAAATATTTTACACATAAAAAGAACCATCTAGTTTGCTGTACTAGATGGTTCTTTTATTTCCATAATAAAATATAAATGGCTTGACCATTTGTGTTCCCTGCAATGGGCTCAGGATTCTCATTAAATTCTACATTCTCATACGGCGTCCCGTCTGACATGTACGCATCTACCTTCAATGTTTCCATAGTTCGATTATATCTACTGATATAAACTTTATATCGCAATTCGTCGCCACCCAGTTCATTAACTCGCAGCCACAAAAGCGCATCGTAATCACTCTTCTGTACACTGTCATTGTCAATAAATAATTGGTTTCCTGATGCATCTGGTCCAACATAGTACCAGTCCGTTGCGTTAGTAGTCCCCCCTATACTGAGTAGCCACAAAAGTGTTAATATGGTGAATATTTTACTCATATGACTGCCCCTCTCATGCTATCGAGCTGTATATTTTATAAAAGCTTAATGTGGATAAACCTTTATAAAATATACAACTTCTCCTTTATATAATACCAAAATTGTCCCATATTTATCAACAATAATTAAAATTAATTACTATGTTTTTTACAAATATAAGAAACTTAAAGAAATTTATTAAATTTCTTCATTTTTAACTCATTTACCATTCCTATAATGATAATGTCAAATGATAGATAGAGGTAACAATTCCCTGGTTGCCGTACGTGTATTTATCTCCCGACAAGTAATACTAACCCCAAACCTACTACTTGTTTAAATACATGTTTCATTTGATATTAATACTAACACTCCCCTTACATGAAAAAAGGACTCCCAATGGAGTCCTTTTTTCGTTGTCTAAAAAATTCATAGAATACTAAAACATAAGCGAGTTTGAATACTATTTACTTTGTAAACCACGATAAACGAGTTCAAAAATAATTTTCTGAGCTTCTAACCACTCATCACTTTGAGACCACTTATATTCTTTATTAACAGCATATAGTCCGTGTACTAAAAATAAAAAAATAGATACGCCCACATCAAATGAAACCCCAAGTGCTTCTGCCATAACAAGCCCTTGCCGATCTTTTTCACGCCGTATAATGCGTTGTAATACATATTCTGAAATTTGTTCATCCAAAAATAAAGGTAAATACTTTTTATGTCGTATAATACGCTGACATAAAGGCAATCTATCAAAAATAGAATCGTATGCTTCTCTCAACGAAACAGAATTAGAAGCAGCTGATAAGGTGTTAGCTATAGTTTGTAAATTATTGTTATCTACCATTCCTGGCTTTGAATAAGCGATTGCATCATCCACTAAATCATCAACAATTTCCATGATATTACTATAGTGTAAATAAAAAGTAGAACGAGTTATACCTGACGTTTTACACAACAATGTTACTGTTATAGACTCAAAAGAATGGTTCTTTAAACAACTAAGCAACCCTTCTTTTAACAATATACGTGTCATTTCTTTTCGAGTTATCATAAAACCTCCAATATAGACACTTTTATACAATATGTCTATTAATAAACAGAGTGTTAATTATTGTTGAGACTAGTATAACAAAACAAGGTACACTAATTCTAGAGATTACAAATAATAATCTATTCAATTAAATCAATAATAATTCAATTAAGGAGATAACTATGACACAATATACTCACATTCGAAATGCAACGGGAAAATTAACAATAAAAAACACAACATTTCTTATTGATCCATTCTTAGCACCAAAAGATACTTATCCTGGCTTTGAAGGAACATTTAACTATCAACAAAGAATGCCTATGGTTGATTTGCCTGTATCAATGGATGAGCTATTAAACGATGTAACAGCAGTAGTAGTTACACATACACATCTTGATCATTGGGATGATACGGCAATCAATTCTATTCCAAAATCACTTCCTATTTTTGTACAAAATACAGCGGACAAAGAACTTATTACTACTCAAGGTTTTAACGATGTACGCATTATTTTTGAAAGTCTGGAGTTTAATGGTATCACATTAAGAAAAACAGGTGGCTCCCACGGCACTGTAGAAATGTATGCAAATCCAGTTCTCGCACCATTAGCAGGCGATGCGATGGGCGTTATTTTTGAAGCAGCAGACGAACCAACTGTGTACCTTGTAGGCGATACAGTTTGGACAAGTGATGTAGAGAAGGCCCTCCTTCGCTTCGACCCTAACGTTATTATTATGAACACTGGATATGCTCAAATTTTAGGCTTTGAAGATAGTATTATTATGGGTACAAAAGATATTGCCCGCATGGTGGTACGTAAACCAGAGGCTAAAATTATTGCGGTTCACATGGATACAGTTAATCATACTGCAACAAGTCGTAAGGATGTGCGCAAATTTATCAAAGGCACCAACATTGAAAGCCATGTAGCAGTGCCTGAAGATGGTGAAACCATCACACTTTAATAGGTCTAAAACAATTAGTACATTATACTACGGCCAATACAAGACTAGTAAAAAATCGATCCACAAACAATAAAAAACACCCTCTTAATTCTAATAGTCATAATAACTATAAGATCTATAGAGGGTGTTTTTATACTTAACTACAAATTATAATCTATCAAAAGATAAACTATTTTACTTCAGCCCAACCTAAAGCAGCACGCTTTTCATCGATATCTGCCAAGATTTTCTCAGCTACTTTAGCAGGATCCGTATTTACATACATAACAGAGCCTAAGATATCCTTAGTATCTTCTTTAAGCCATTTTGTAACGGCATCAGAGCCTTGTGTAGGCGGCTCAACACAGTGGTAAGAGTTAATCCCCATCAAGCGGAAGCCAAGGGATGCATCAATACCCTTTTCGTTAGACCATTCAGGGCTAGACATAGCAAATGGCAATTGTGGTAAATTAAGGCCGAGCTCTGCAGCAATACCACCGAAGATGCCGGAGGAACGTGCATTATCTACACATTCGCCCACATGCCATACTGGTGGTTGATCATCGCCTAAGAACTCTTGCAATGCAGGGCTACATTTTTTGTTAGCATCTGTATTGCAATAGCCAAGTTTCATCAATGGGAAGGATGCACAACCGTTTGTAAGGATGATACAGCCATTTTTAATAAGTGTATCAACGATATCTACAGTTGCTTTTTCGTAGATAACGCGAGGGTTGGAACAACCTACTACGTTAACGATACCGCGAACTTTACCAGATTTTAATGCCTCTGCCAATGGTTTGAAGGAACCATAATGTTTAACAGTAGATTCTGGAGAGAAACCAACTTCTGCAGTAATTTCATATGGCGGAATGAATACAGGCATACCCTTGCGCAATTCATGAGCTTCAAGAGCACGATCCAAAATTTTGCGAGCCAAATCTTTTGTTTCAGCCAAGTTAGTGTGATGATGATCGTAGCCGATGTGTTCAGCACCTGGTAAACGAGCTGCATCAGACGTAGTGATAACCTTTGTGTTGAAGCAACGTGCTACGTCCATGATAGCAGGATATACGTCTTGTACGTCAGCTACCCAGCAATCGAGTGCGCCTGTACCAAGTACGAGCTCAGCGCCGATAGCATTACACAATGGAATAACATTTTCATAGCGGTACATACTGGATAAGCCAGAGCAACAAATACCATAGAATTGAATACCTTTAGCTCCGATAGCTTTTGCTTTTTCTAAATACTCTTCGGACGCACCAATCTTACAAATTTGAGAAACCAATGTTGGCAAGTGACCATGAACAGCGATGTTAACATACCCTTTTTTCAAGGCTCCAATGTTAACTTTGGATGTACGGCGACCGCCTTGACCGAATAATGCATCAGTAGCGATATCTGCGGCCACTACGCCTGTGAATGTGAACGCAAGACCACAACGTAAGAATTGTTTCATGTTGCTTTCCCAATCGCCATCTGTACCTACGGTTGTACGATGATATGCATCAAAGGCTTCATTGTATGCGGAAACAGGCAAGATATCCAAGTTTTTCCAAACTTCGCGACGCTCTGCAGGAGCCATAGCTGTAATTGTTTTATATTCACCTGGCAATGCACGGCTCAAATCTTCGAGCAATACATCTGCTAAATCATTAGCCACTTCTTTCAAGGAACGACCTTCTTCAGGGATGTTGAAAGCCTTACATACAGTACGGATTTTTTCTTCCCCTAAAATTGGAATGTCCAATTGGTCATTAGCAGCAGCTTTCAAAGAAATCAAGATTTCACGAGCATGTGCACCATGTTGAGTCAAACCACCTGCAGCAGCACGTGTCATATTACGAGCTACGATGAGGTCAGCATCCGCACCGCAGACACCACGAGGACTCTTAGGTGTAATTTTACAAGGGCCCATGAAACAGATACGACAACATATACCAGCAATACCAAATGTACATTGTGGTTGTTGTTTATCAAAGCGGTCAAATACCGTATCACAACCGATTTGCTCCATACGAAGAATCATTTCACGCACAGCAGGATCTGGTGTTTGTTCAATTACATCTTGTTTTGTAGGCCATGTTTTACGATACTCAGCAACAGCTTTCATGTAGTCATTTACACCATGTTCATGAGGTACCCCTGGTTCATGAGTGTGTGGCACCCATTTATCCGTCGGAAGAGCCTTTGCATGACTATGATCGTGGTCATGTTGATGATCGTGGTCGTGACCATGATGATCATGACCGCCACAGTGGCAATGATGTTCATGATTATGGTCGTGACCATGTTGTTCACCATGATTGTGTTCATGGGTATTTTTATTTTCCACATCTTTACTCATTTGAAACCTCCTAGGGGCCTACATAGGCCAACCAATAAAAACAAAAACATATTCTACTTTTAATTCACTTTAAATCCACTACAATGATGGGTTTTAAATCCTATCTCCTAAATATGTTTTAATCTACTATAAGTATATTTTCTGAAAAGACATTTGTCAATTAGAATTTGAGAAATTTTTGACGCATCTATATCTAAGAATATGATAATTACTATATTTATTTAATTCGATTCTTTCAGTTTCTTTTCATAAATAAAAAGAGACTAATTCCTAAATTTTACAGGAATTAGTCTCTTTATTTTATTGATTAATTGATTGATTTACGTATTAATTTATATATTAATTATTAATTTATTAATATGATCCACCCCTCAGGATATGCCACCTAACCATCTTTATACCTATACACTACAAAAATTGCAGCATGATATGTGCTACTTCAGATAAATGGAAACGTTTTGCCCGATCAGACCTCGCCACAAGAACTAATTGGCGGAAACAAAGTTTCGATGCAAGAGGATAGAATTTAACCTTATCGTCATCCCCCTTTCTATTGAGCGTGCTCGGCAAGAATGTAATACCATAATCATCTTCTACCAAGGACCGGCATGAATCTAGAGTTTCAGAGCCAATGACGGCTTTGGGCACAAAGCATTCCGCTTGGCATAAACGGTTTACCAACGTCCGTAATTTGAGTCCTTCTCTTAGCAAAATAAACGGAAATGCTCCAAAGGGTGCAATTTCTCGAATTCCATCACCAGTCATGAGAGAATCTGCAATGGCTATAGCCTTCTTATTTTCCACACTAATGGCCAATAAAATCTGCTCATCTAAAACGGGATAACTTTCAAGATCCTGAGAATAAATCGGCGTTGGGAATAACCCTACATCTACTAAGCCATCACAAATTTGCTGTTCCAAAAAGTGAGATTCACCCTCTACAACATGGAACTCCCAAGACGGTTCAATCTGTTGAAAGCTTTTCAATGTTTTCCCAAGCATATGATGTCCATAGAATTGAGACAAGCCGATACGCACATGATAGGCTACATCTGTGCCTTGATTAATGATAGATTGCGTTAAAGCCTCCGCCTTTAAAACTAACGGCATGCCCTCTTTTGCAACTTGTAACGCCGCAGCAGTTGGCACGACTTTTGTGCGATCACGAACAAACAACGTAACGCCTAGCTCTGCTTCAATACGACGAATCCCCTGACTCAACGCCGGCTGAGAAATATATAATTTTTTAGATGCCTTTGAAAATGATGCCATCTCAACGATGGTACTAATATATTTAATGTCTTTTATGTCCATATAGAAGTCCTTATAACTATGTCCGTATACAAGTCTTATAATAAAACATTATTTCTATTATAGCTATACATTACTAAAATATATGTTACATATACATGGGGAAAAATAAAAATACCAAGAAATTTAGTGTCTTACAAAGCTAAATTTCTTGGTATGTCTTATAAGTTAAACGAACTACATATAGGATGCGATAGAGCCGCATTCTATTACAGTCCTTTTTAATTTTTAGATTACATTAAAGATTTAAGTACATCCAATACTTCTTGAGGTAATTCGTTTTTATGACCTTTAAGTTTTTCCACATAGTCATAACGGAATTCGAAAGCTTGGTGTAATTGGTGATGGTATTCACGTACTTCGAATGGAGGTTCAAAACCTGGTACCTCTACATAGGAAAGATTTTCGTATTCACAGAATGGTTTGAATTCCAATGTACCTTCCACCAAACGCTCTAACAAATCAAGAGTAACTTCTTTAGGAATTTTATTTTCCAAGAAGAAGCCTGTGTTCATGATGTAGCACTCTACGCCACATTTAGAAAATAATTTTTTGTAGCTTTCATAATCACGAACCAATGGATATGTACGGAATGGATTTGCATATGGTTCGATAACGAGTGCATTTGGATCGACATGAGCATCCAGTTTTTCCGCTGTAGAACGACGAGTTGCCAGCGTTGCACCCATAGTAGATGCCAATACTGGATCATCAATTTTAAGAATAGGTGGCAATGTTTTATCTTTCATAAGCCATACTATGGCATTAACAGGTTCACCAACGTAGTTTACGCGATTATCTGTCCAGAATTGAGATTTGATAGCACGACCATTGCTATTACGCACATCTTCGGCCAATACAACCTTGCGACCATCTTCATCCATTGTTACGCCTACGTTTTGTAGTGTTAACAAGAATTCATTAGCAGGATGTTCCACAGGATAATCTTGCATTTTATCGAAGTATGTAGGTTCGAGAGCAATAGAACTCAAATCGTTTGTATTGATAACATACGCATCGTCATGCAAGATAGAAATATCATATCGACCACCATGTTTTTCATGAGTCAATGTGGATTTACCGGAACCGGACAAACCGAATACACCGATAGTATATGTTTTACCACCTTCAAGGTTGTAACGTTTCATACCGCCGTGGCATGCAACATAATCAAAGCGGTTTGCCAAGGACCACGCAAGTGTAAGCGTACCTTTTTTATGCTCCCCGAAGTAGCGCATACCAAGAATCATGGCACAGTTATGAGCAGGATCAAAAATAGCAAGACCACCTGGATGACCTGGCACAACATAGTCAGGATCAGAGTAAATATAGATATCGCCTTCCGGAATGTCCACACTATCGTTGTAGAATTCTTTTACAGCCGCATCAAAGAACTTAAAGTTCATAAGCCAAGAATATAAAATAGACGCGTGATCTTTTGGAATCATCAAATGAGCACGAGCTGTGAATTTTTTATCAAGACCAACGATAGATTCCGCAGAAATCCACTCTTTATTGCGGCTATCATATACTGCGTCACGTGCAATGTTAGCGAGTTCAACTTCATCTATGCCTTCATCGCCAATAATGCGGCGAGCTTTAGCATAACGGCCAGTAGTTTTACCATCGTTTGTAACAAGAACCTTTGCATCAGCTGGCAAACCTTGCTCTAACGGTTTAAATACTGGCATATCGAGGACGATAACACCTGGCTCTTCAGAGGCTAATTGATACGCTTGTGCCACAGATGTTACAGGAGTTACATTGTTCCCATAGAATGCAGTTTCAATTGTACTGCGCATCATAGAAAATAATGGGTTTGTTTTGATTTCACTTTGCTTCCAAACGCGTCTTGTCGACATAGTATCTAGATCCTCACCTTTAAATATATTAGTAATTTCTCTTGTAAAAGTAATGTTGTACATGAAAACACTGCTAAGGCAAATACTTTCATTATTTTCTATTTTACCCTTTTCAATCAAATTTGTATACATAAAACAAATGATTTATAGGAAATTAATGTATGTTTATTTTGAATTAGTGCAACACATTTGTAATGTAATAAATTAATACCTAGCGGCATAAAACTATTAGTATGCAATGGAACACCTTAAAAACTAGACATAGTTACAAAGTAACTAGTTATATTTACAAATCAACTAGTCAAATAGCTAAACGAAAAAGAGGCAAGGTCCTAAGCACTTGCCTCTTTCACGTTTAAAAAATGCAATTATTTCTTATCTTTATTGATAAATGCATCGATTTTACTAATTAGATCATCTACCTCAAAATCACCGCGCTCTGCCATCATCTTGATTGTTGCTACCTTAGCCATTACTTTTACCATAGGTGTTTTTAATTTCTCGAATTTAGGATTTAAAGAAATCAAATGATCTACAATATCCGGGCATTGTTTAATTAGATTAGATAATGTTGTTTTTGCATCGATATGGAATCGACCATTTGCATCAGTTGTTAATGGTTCTTCTTCTACCTCTTCTGCTGCCTCTTGAGCCAAGGATTTTTCTTTACCACCATCGCCTACAAAATCAGTTTTATCCCAAGTCAACAATGTGCGGGAACCCTCAAGTTCACGGATATGAGTACAGTCTTGCATCATTTCCAATACGCCGCGGAATTTACCATTTTCATCGCGTACTGCTGTGTAGATAACATAGATGAACAAGCCTGGTTTATTAATCCAGAATTCCGCTTGGCTTTGTTCGCCAGAACGGAACTTCTCTACAATTTCCTCTACTATATGAACAGATTTTGCAGGGTGACAATTCTTCACCTCACGGCCGATAACGTTCGCACTGCGAGGGAAAATACGATGTGCCGTATCGCTGTAGAACTTAACTAGTTCATTTTCATCTACATAGGATAAATCTACCGGTAAATGACGGAACAACAAATTAATTTGCTCTAATGTCAATTTACCCGTTGCTACATCGAGGACTGCATCCTTACCAGCGGGCGCCCCACCAACAGGGCCTACATATTTAGATAGCAAGCCAGCTAAATCATTTAAAAATTCGTTAGATACAGCACCACCTTGAGCTGAATTATTGCCATTCAATTGCGCCGCAGAATCATTAATACCTGGCACTACATATAAACCTGGCGCATTGATGATAGCATAACCAATTTCATGGTCATTTTTACTCATCCGAACAAACTCTTCGTCACTCAACAATTTATAAGATGTTGGCAATAAGACTTCTAGTTCTTTAGAATTCAAATCCCGTAATTTCGCCAAAGTTTCTGGCACAGACGCTAGGAATTCTTCATACTTATCTTCCCGAAGCAATGCATAGGATGCAGAGATAGCATCGCGCACAGCATCATCAAAGGTCCACATAATGCGCGTTGGGCGGTCAAAACCGTGGTCCTCAAGCATTGGATACAGTTGATTTTGCTTACGAGATAGATGAGTTCTCCACTCTGCTAAGGAATCAAAAACACCGAGCCACGGATTTTTGATAAACTTCTCTTGTTTCAACAATTCGTCTGCTTCAAGGGCTACCTTTTCAACAGCGTTGATTTCTTCCAAGTACGCCCACAACGGATGGTTCTCAGGATACTCATTTTCAGCACGCACCAAAACGCCATCAAATAGATCTAAGAGATCATCCATTTTCTCTAGGATTTCTTCGTCATTGTAAACACCTTTCAAGCTTTGCTCTGCATAGGCAAACTCATCAGGTGTACAAGTACCTAGTTTCTCTTTTAAAATGCGATTGCCCTCTTCTAAGGACAATTTACCATCTAAATAATCTTCTTTAATGGACACAATAATTCTGTAACGTTCATTGTTAATATCTAGCTTTTGTTTTAATGGATTCATATGCTTATACCTCCACGGGCTAATCTATAATTATATTTTTATTATACCATTTTGAAAGTAATTTTCAGTTGCTACAGATACAATTTTGATTTATTTTTAAAATTTACGAATCCAATGTTATGAAAGTGAATAACCTTACTTTATTTTTTAGAATATTTTGGCATACAAAAACTGCACTTCAAAAATTGTGTCCAATTTTTGGAGTGCAGTTCTGTATGAGTGCCTTTGATTAGTTTTTAAAATCAATATATTCAGTTTTAGAAGATGCTACAGGTTTACCATTAGAATCTGTGGCAGGACTAAATCTCCATTTAGAAATAGTATCAACAATGGCTGCATCAAGAGCACTAGAGCCACTAGATGAGACAACTTCAACGTCTCCTACAGAACCATCTTCCTTGATGGTAAAACGTATATCTGCACCATGAGCAGCTTCACCATAAGCAGCGAGCAATGCTCGGTCAATAGGTGGTGTAGCTATAGCTACTGGTGGATCATATGGAGCTGCCAACACAGAAGCTACCATACTCATTACAAACAATGAGCTTAAGATAATACAACGCAACACTTTATTCATCATTTTCTCCTTATTTAGCTTTCACAGCTTGCTTAGGCAGAGTAATTGTCATCCCAATAATGGATTCGTGTGCCTTTTGATCTGTGCCAATAGCAGGGGTAAACTTCCACTGCAAAATTGCTTTTTTTACTGCTTCATCAACGGGAGCATATCCAGAAGAGCGCTCTACGAAAACATTTTTAACATTACCTTTTTTATCAATCAAGAAGCGTACGCGCATATCAGGCGCTACCGTAGCGGTTTGAGGGATTTCAGGCAACTCAGGTTTTACAATAGTAACCTCTCTTGGAGATTCTAAAAACTTCGCTGCATCAGCTGTATAATCACTTAACATGCCAAAAGATGCAACGAGTACTGCTGCAGCAGCGTATCGGAATAATTTATTCATAAGAAGCCTCCTTATTAACCTTTTACCTATGCATAATATCATACTAAATAAAGATGAATATTAAAAGAATAAATTCTTATTGATAAAATTTTTCATTTATGATATATTGAATTCAAGATAACTGTCCGGACTCACATATCTAGTTGATATGACAAAAAACTACACAAAGGAGGTTCATCATGAGACGTAGAAAGCGTATTCAAATGAAGGTCATGATGGTACTTGGTATCGTTGCCCTCATTGGGCCTAGCCATCTACAAGCACTTATTCCCTAGATTATTTTGACCTTAGCAGAAGACCGTATAACTGCCACTAGCCGCTACGTTAGTAGCGGCTATTTTTCCGTTTAGATTCAGAGAGATATTTTCCTTCTTCAAATTATTTCATTATTAGAACAAAATATTTCCCTCAAACAAAGTCATTAATGTTTTTAAATTTAGTATCTATTAAAAAGGAGGCTTATTATGAAATTTAATCGAATTTTATTAGTCGTCGTATCATTAGCACTTATAGTATTTGCCCTTGCAGGCTGCGGAAAAGACACAGCCCAAGATAGTCAGAAAAAACTTAATGTCGTAGCTACTACAACGATGTTAACGGATTTAGTAAAAGAAATCGGCGGTGATCATGTAACCGTACAAGGTCTCATGGGACCTGGTGTAGACCCTCATCTATATCAAGCTAGCGCAGGCGATGTAACCGCTATGTCTAAGGCAGATGTTGTAGTATACAACGGCATTCACTTGGAAGGTAAAATGGGTTCCATTTTCGATAATCTAACAAAGCAAAATAAAGCGACCATCCGCGTATCTGATGCCATTGATCCAGCTACATTGCTCGACTTTGACGAAGAAGATGGTGTAAAAACAAAAGACCCTCATATTTGGTTTGACGTTGCTAACTGGAAACTAGCAGCAAAAGCAGTATACGAAGGTCTTGCGAAAGCCGATCCGGCTCATAAAGAAGATTACAAAAAACGCTATGACGCATATCTTACTAAGTTAGATGAAACTGATGCGTACGTTAAAGCTCAAGCAGAATCTATTCCGAAAGAATCTCGCGTGCTTGTAACAGCTCATGATGCATTCCAATACTTCGCTCGCGCATACGGCTTTGAAGTAAAAGGTTTGCAAGGTGTAAGCACTGCTACAGAAGCAGGCACACAAGATGTGAATGAACTGGTTCAATATATCGTAGACCACAAAATTAAAGCGATTTTCGTAGAGTCTTCTGTACCACATAAAACAATTGAAGCCGTTCAAGAAGCAGCTAAGGCTAAAGGCTGGAATGTTGCCATCGGTGGCGAATTATATTCCGACTCTCTCGGCTCCGAAGGCACTGAAGGCGGTACATATATCGGTATGGTGAAAGCAAATATAGATACCATCGCTAAGGCATTAAAATAATATATACCATTTTTAAAACGAGGGTGACATAAAATTTATGTTCCCTATGTAAGTACATATGCTACTAGCAATTCACAGCTAGCAGCACTCATTAATACAAGGAGGTTTCCATGGAATGGGCCGTTGAAGTTGAAGATATGACCGTAGCATATACGACAAAACCCGTATTATGGGACGTAGATATGAAGGTACCCATCGGTTCCTTAGCGGCCATTGTCGGCCCTAATGGTGCCGGTAAGTCCACATTATTAAAGGCCATGCTCGGTCTACTAACAGTTATCTCAGGAAGTGTAAAATTTTATATCGATCACCACTTAGCGATGGACAAAAACGATTACAAGAAAATCGCCTACGTCCCTCAAAGTGGTAGCGTAGACTGGGACTTTCCCACTACCGTACTAGATGTAGTACTCATGGGTCGTTATGGTCATCTAGGTTGGTTCAAGCGACCTAGCAAAAAGGATAAGGAACTCGCCCTCTCCATGATTGAAAAAATGGGCATGAGCGACTATGTGGACAGACAAATTCGCCAGCTTTCAGGGGGACAACAACAACGCGTCTTCCTCGCAAGAGCTCTCGTCCAAGAGGCAGATATTTACCTCATGGACGAACCCTTCAAGGGCGTCGATAAAACCACAGAGCATGCTATTATTTCGCTTTTACAAGAAATGAAAGCTCGAGGCAAAACGGTTATCGTCGTCCACCACGACTTGAATACGGTGCCCCAATATTTCGATTGGGTAACGATGGTAAACAAACAAACTGTCGCCTATGGCCCCGTAGCAGATACATTTACGGACGAAGCTATTGAGCGTACCTACGGCAAGGGGAGGATTGTATGACCATACTCCAATCCTATACGACGCAAATGGTACTGCTCGGCACAGCTTTATTAGGCCTCGCTAGCGGTATCGCTGGTACCTTTGCGGTACTTCGCAAGGAAAGCCTCATCGGTGACGGCCTATCTCATGCGGCACTACCCGGTGTGGTCATTGCCTTCTTGCTGACGGGCATCAAGGACATCGAAGTTCTCATCACAGGTGCTGCCCTATCCTCTATCACTGCGGCTTGGCTCATTACCATCACCGTAGAAAACAGCAAAATCAAATTTGATGGTGCTTTAGCCACTATACTCTCCGCCTTCTTTGGGCTCGGTATGGTATTGCTCACCTATGTACAAAGCTTAAACGATGCTGGTCAAGCGGGACTTTCAAAATTTATATTTGGACAGGCAGCCACCATATTAGCGCGCGACGTGTACATCACATCTGCTGCGGCGCTCATCATCATAGTGTTAACCGCATTATTCTGGAAGGAGTTAAAGCTTATCTCCTTCGATGTGGAATACGCCAAAACACTACAAATTCCCGTCACTTTCACCCTTATTTTATATCGTTCATTATTGATCATGACCATCATTATCGGCATTCAATCGGTAGGGGCTATCTTGATTAGCTCTCTCCTCATTGCACCCGCCGTTGGGGTAAGACAGTGGACGAACAAACTGGGCACCATGTGTATATTAGCAGGATGTTTCGGCATGATATCTGCCATCGGCGGTACTATCTGGAGTACAGCGGTCCCCAAATTACCGACAGGTCCAGCTATCATTGTCATTTTATCGATTCTCGTATTATTGAGTCTCATCTTTGCTCCTAACAGAGGTATGCTCTGGCAGTTCCGCAAAAATAGACGGTCAAAGCACGCATTATTGTTAGAAACCACAAGGGATCCCAAATCCAAGGCACAGCAAAGTATTTACGTAGCAGAGGACGCACAACCTCGCATAGGAGGTGCCTCATGACAGTTCATACAGAGATATTGCTCATTGCCATTGCGGTGTCCATCGCATGTGCCATCCCTGGTGTCTTCCTCGTATTGCGTCGCATGTCCATGATGGCCGATGCCATTACGCACACCGTATTCCTCGGCATCGTGCTCGCTTTCTTTATGACGGAAGATTTAAACTCTCCATTTCTACTCGTCGGGGCTACCTTGGTTGGTGTAGGCACCGTATGGCTTACGGAAATGATACACAATACGGGGCTTGTCAACGAAGATGCGTCTATCGGCATCATCTTCCCGCTTCTATTCTCTATCGCCATCATTCTAGTCAGCCTATACAGTGGTAACGCTCATCTCGATGTAGATACCGCATTACTCGGCGAAATAGCCTTTGCCCCCTTTGATCGATGGATTGTGAACGGCACCGACTTGGGGCCTATATCGCTATGGATTTCCCTAGGCGTGGCGCTCATCAATTTAATTTTAGTCATGCTGTTCTACAAGGAATTGCAACTCTCCACCTTTGATCCGCTACTAGCGGGGCTCTTCGGCTTTATGCCAGTCCTCATCCACTATGTACTCATGACCATGGTATCCCTCACCGTTGTGGCCTCGTTCCAAGCGGTAGGCGCCATTCTCGTCATCGGCCTCATGATTGGGCCTGCGGTCATCGCTTATTTATGGACTGACTCTGTGAAAGCCATGCTTACTAGCAGTATCATCATCGGTATTATCTGTGCCGTCGTCGGTACGGAAGTAGCTTTCACCATGGACGTATCCATCGCGGGTTCCATTGCAACCACCATCGGTATCGCACTGATTATCGCTGTTATCGCAACACCAAAGACAGGCTATATCGCCACATACCGCCGTCAACGTCATTTGCGTCGTCACTATCGAGAAACGATGATGCTGTGCCACATTTATACGCATATGGATACACCTATTGCGCACGTTGAAAACGGCATCGGTACCATTCACGAGCATTTGAACTGGAGACCTGACTATACGCATCAAGCTGCTTCACAGCTAAAGAAACAAGGTCTATTATATGTGACAAATGGACACTACGTGCTTACTGATAAGGGTATAGCACAAGTTAAAGAGATTATTTAAATACAATACCACTACTTTTCCCAACAAAAAGAAGCTGAAATCAATGCTGCTCTGCAAAGATTTCAGCTTCTTTTATTATTAACTAATTATTTTACAGCCTATTAATATAACTGGATTCACGTCAATGATTATCTATAATAAATAGTTCCAACACTATAATAAGCTCAACGCAATCACAAAGAATCCTATTAATTAATAATAGCTTCTAATGGAATTACATGAGGTAGCCCATTGTCATCCATATAAATTTTCGTTTTAACACGGTATACATCTTCCATCATGGCTTCTGTAAAGATGTCTTTCGGCGCGCCTTGAGCATATACTGTACCCTCTTTAAGCACGATGATTTCATCTGCGAACATAGCCGCCAGATCAAGATGATGCAATGTTACGAGTGTTGTAAAATCATTTTCTTGAGTCAGATTTTTTAGCAATGTTAATAAGTCAAATTGCTTGTACAAATCTAAAGCACTTGTCGGTTCATCAAGAATTAAGATTTTAGGTTCTTTTACAAGGGCTTGCGCCATGAACACAAGTTGGCGTTGACCACCGCTGAGCTCCATGATGCTGCGCGATGCAAAGCACTGTAAATTCAACCGTTCCAATACCTCTTGTGTGGCTGCAATATCCTCATCACTTACGCGGAAGGACATGGAGCCCATGCGCCCTAGCATAACGACTTCAAAAACAGATAGATTGACTTTACAGTCATTATCTTGAGACAAATAACTTACTGTACTACTAAAATCCTTAGTAGAATATTGAGATACAAGTTTACCGTTAACGGAAATCTCGCCTTTGCCTTTCAAGATACCCATGATTGTTTTTAAAAGTGTAGATTTACCAGCACCGTTAGTACCAATGAGCGCAGTCAATTTACCTGTTTTAGCAGTAAAATCAACGCCCTTTAAGATTTGTCCGTCTTCCGTAGAGGAATAACCAAAGGTTAGATTATGAACTTCAATCATTTGAAATAGCTCCTTTTCCTAGTTAATACCAACGAGAAGAAGAAAGGTACACCGATGATTGCTGTCACAATACCGATTGGGAACATCGCCCCAGGAACGAGCATCTTACTCGCAATAGATGCGAGAGACAAAATCGCCATGCCACACACTGCAGATAACGGTAAGAAATACCGTTGATCCTCACCCACAAGCATACGTGCAATATGTGGTCCTACAATACCGATAAAACCAATGGTTCCAACGAAAGAAACGGCAACGGCTGTAATGATGGAGATGAAAGCAAACACTTTTACTCGTAAGCTTTCAACATTAACACCAAGACCAGAAGCCTTTTCATCGCCTAATTTTAATGCTGTTAAACGCCAAGATTCACGCATCATAAGCGGAAGCATGATTGCTAGCACGATAAGAACAATAGAGATGTTCACCCAATTTGCCTTAGCTAAACTCCCCATCGTCCAGAATACGATGTTTTGAAGGGCCTCAGGAGATGCCATATATTGCATCAAGGATTGAAGCGCTTGAAACAAGAACATCATACCGATACCGGCGAGAATCATCGTTTCAGAGGAGAAATTCTTAATCTTATTGATGGAATAGATAAAGAAACTCGTCAAACTAGCAAATACAAAGGCGCCGAATGGAACCATAAAGACACCTAAAAACTCTAATGCACTAGCGCCTACAACAACCATGAGAGATGCACCGAAGCCAGCCCCTGCGGATATACCAAGTGTATACGGGCTAGATAACGGGTTATCAAGGATAGTCTGCATGCCAGCACCAGCAATGCCCAAAGAAGCACCTACGAGCAATGCCATAATGGCCGTCGGAAGACGAATCGACCAAATGATAACATATGCGTTTTTGGAAACCTCTGCTGGGTCTGTTAATGCGAGCCATACATCACTTAACGTAAGTGATGCAGGGCCTACAATAATATCGGTAACAAAACTTACCGTACAAATGATCAGACCGATGATAATAAACATGAGCTTTTTATAGCTCTGTTTTTTATAATCGTACTGATTGTTAGTTTCTGTCACTACGAAAAACTCCTTTTTAGTTCAAATGCATAAACCAAACGCCACCGTAAGAGAATGGAAGGAATTTATCATAGAATTCCTTAAGTGTGCCTTCCGGATCTACATCCTTGAATTCCTCAGGATAGAATGTTTTAGCTAAGTATTCGAATACCGCAACGTCATATACTTCACGGGGTAAACCATGGTGAGTAGAGAATACGTTTTTAGATTGAACGGCTTTCAATTCCGGCCAGCCTTGACGTTCTGTAGTGAAAGCTTTCAACAATTCTTGAGATTTTGCTTCATTTGTATCAAAACCTAAACGCATGGATGTAGGTTTCTTAGGCCAGTAAGAACCAATAATCATTATGATATCTGGGTTTCTTTCCAAAATAAATTCCGGATTAACAGGGCCTGCTTTTTGAACTACATCTTTTGTAATAAGGTCGCCACCTACTTGCGTTGCTAATGCGCCCCATGCTACGTTTGCACTATACGCAAAACCTAAACCTTCTGGACCTTCGTTACCTGTTTCAATGTAAACTGTTGGTTTTGGTTTATTGATTTTGCTAATGCGGTCCATAACTCTTGTTAAACGATCAGTATAGAACTTGTTGATTTCTGCTGCACGCTCTTCTTTACCCAATGCTTTACCGATAGCTTCAATAGATTTTTGATGATTTTCAAGCTTTTCCGCATGGTAATCGATATAGATAGTAGGAATGCCAGCTGCATCGATTTTAGGTTTGTAATCAGCTTCATATTGATCTTTGAAATATAAAGGCATGAAGATAACATCTGGGTTTAAGGAAATTACTTTTTCCACATCAAATGTTTTATCATTTACGTTACCAATGAGAGGAATTTTTTCCAACTCTGGCACTTCAGATTTGTAGCGATCCCACATATCTGTACGCAATTTGCTTAAATAAGGGTCAATACCAACAATAGTCTTAGCCACATCTTTGCCTTGCAACGCAGCCATAGTCAAGAACGCACCACCAGAAGCACTCAATTGAACTACTACGCGTTCTGCTGGTTTTTTCAACGTAACCTTTTGACCAGTTACGTCTGTAATCTCAATTTGTTTGCCAGATTGTGCCGCATCCTTTTTCGTATCTGCCGGACCACCACAAGCTGTCATAATCATGCTCACAACTAGCAGGAGCACGGTGGCAAGATAGGCCATAAATTTCTTTTTCTTAAACATAGAATACCTCGATTCCAAACTTAATAAGTTCTAATAAACACAATATATAACAGCATTTATTTGGGTTTTACATCATCAGCTCCTTCATACACAACACACTCTTAATTCATATGCATAAACCAGATGCCACTATAAGAGAATGGCAAGAATTTGTCATAGAACTCTTTAAGTGTAGCTTCAGGATCTATATCCGCAAACTCTTCAGGATAGAAGGTTTTTGCTAAATATTCGAATACGGCTGCATCAAAGACTTCACGTGGAAGACCGTGGTGCGCAGAGTAAACTTGTTTATTCTCAACAGCTTTTAATTCGCTCCAACCTTGACGTTCTGTGGTGAAAGCTTTCAATAACTCTTGAGAAGATGCTTCGGTTGCTTCAAAACCTAAACGCATAGAAGTCGGTTTTTTAGGCCAGTAAGAACCCATTATCATGATGATATCTGGATTTTTTTTCTAATACAAATTCCGGATTAATAGGTCCTGATTTTTTTACTGCATCTTTTGTAATCACATCGGCACCAGCCATAGTGGCTAAGGCGCCCCAAGAGTAATTATTGCTAAAGGAGTGACCATATTCTTCTGGACCATTGATACCTACTTCGATATAAACAGTTGGTTTAGGTTTATTAATCTTACTAACTCGATCAAGAACTCTTGTAACACGATCCGTATAGAACTTCTTAATCTCTGCGGCACGTTCTTCTTTACCTAGAGCCTTACCGATGGCTTCGATGGATTTTTGATGACTTTCAAGTTTTTCAGCATGGTAGTCGATATAAATCGTTTGTACACCTGCTGCATCTAGTTTTGGTTTAGCATCGGACTCATATTGTTCTTTCAAGTCAACAGGAATGAAAATAACATCTGGGTTCAAGGAAATAACTTGCTCCACGTTAAATGTTTTATCACCGATGGTACCTACTACTGGAATAGTAGCTAACTCGGGCATTTCAGCAGTAAAGTGCTTCCACATATCCGCCCTGTAATCCTGCAAAGATGTATCCATACCGGCAATAACCTTTGGAGTATCTTTACCCATAAGGGCAGAAATCGTAAAGAATGGACCACCAGCACCACTCCATTGTAAGACAACTCTCTCTGCTGGCTTTTTAAGCGTTACCGTACGACCTGTTACGTCTGTGATTTCAATAGGCTTGTTATTTTGCGCCGTATCTTTTTTCGTTTCGCTAGGACCTCCACATGCAGCGATGAGCATACTAACAATTAAGAGGAAAACCGTGGCTAAATACGCCATAAACTTCTTTTGTTTGAACATAAGTACCTCTCTTCTCTCACCTAAAACTATCACTATAAGTTCACATAAAAAGCCCGTTTCCCCACGAAGAGGAAACGGGCTGTCATCTCAGTTAGACTAACTACCACGCCTAATAAGCTAGCATATAGTATGAGCTTTCAACTATGCATAGCTAGTATAAATTCATCTATATCAATCCCCATCCCTGTCTCTCGCAGGTCAATTGGCAATTGTTAATTAGGCAGTTCTCCTGGCTCCAGTTCAACGTTACTTTGCGCCTTCCCAAAAACTTCAGTGACCGAGAGCATTTCACCCTCTATGCAAAGTACCTCGCTGTTACAGTGGCGTGACCGCTTTGGCTTGTACCAAATTCTCTATTAAGTCAATAGACACCTAACCCAATCATATGTGATTTTCCTCATCGTAGCATGAGGGGCATACCATGTCAATAAACACATAGGGGTACTGCTATATACGCATAAAGCTCTACATAATATAAAAAAAAGTGCTGCACTGCTAACTTTTAGCTTCTTATCATAACAATCATTTAAGACTATCACATATTCTATAATTTCTTTTTATGGATTAATTAAACACAGAATTATCATAATCCTTTTTCTAGATATGAGATATACTCTAATACATACTAGAAAAAATAACATAAATTCCATTACCATTGAGAATACTTTTCTCACTAAGAACTCATCTAATCGTAAAACTAATATATACATTGAAATGCTTTAATTTAGATATTTACAAGCACTTTATATCATATCGTAATTACAGCCTATCAACTCGAATGCGTTTCCAGCTCAACATCTATTTAATCTTCTATTTTCAATAAATACTTTGGTATTATTTTTTATATTAAAATAATCGTTACTAGTAGAAAATATTTTCCCTATTATGATTATTAATTTATGCATTTAATTTGTTCATAATCGATTTGCCTAAATTAGTTAATCTTATATATTCAATATTATCATCTCCTACATAACATTCTATAAGTTTCAAGTGCTCAAATTTATTTTTAACAATTAGTGCATCTTGTTCTTCAACTTCATACCCAGGTTTAAAAGCACTTATTGCATTTTCAAACGCTAATACTGTTTTAACACCTGTTAACCTTAATGAAACAAATTTAAACAGTTCAGATAAATTAACTTTAATGTTATCCGTGTCAACTCTAGTACTATCAGTAAAAATATATACCTTTTCTACAAAATGTAATTCTATCAACTTATTATAAAAATTACTTTCTAATTCAGTATTTTCAGCCTCTAAACAACAATTTTTCTCACTTAAAGTTTTTAGGCTATCATTTGAGCCTCTATGCCACCCTGGTCTCTTTATCTCAGTTTTTGCACGCATAATTGAAATTGCAACCTTTGCAATTAAATCAGACATATCCTGCCACACACTTGCTAAGCGATTATTCATAGCTCTCTTTTTGAATTCTGCTAATTTACCATTTTTTATAGGATCTTTCTCTATCTTTTCAGGATCAATTTCTGCCGAATCATCTATAGAAAATACCAAAACAGGAATACCTCTCTCTATTGCATAGTTATACTCCATTTCAGTATAACTAATTCCCGTTCTTGCATTTATTGAACCATAACGACGTCCTAGAATCAAAATGTAGTAATCACAAAGATCTATAACATTTTTAATAACATTAAATTGTTCATCATCTGTAGCAACAAAGTTTTCCATACCAGCTGGAATACAATCTGCCTTTAACAATACTTGTAATACTTGTTTTCTTTCTTCGATTAAATCTTTGTACGTCGAACTTATAAAAACCTGATATTTGATACAATTCATCTTATTATCTCCTTTTTATAAAAAATAAAACCGTCAATTTAACCGCTTAAAACTAAAGTACCTTTCGCATTTGATACCATTTAGCACCGCCATGATCAGATTCCGATTCACCTTCATTTACAATGCCAAACTTGGCATAATAGGGAATCTTTTCTTTTTTACAAGTTAAAATTACGCCCTTTCGCTTTTCTTCTCTCGCCAGCTCTATGAAAGCCTCAATCAGTCTGCCCCCTACGCCATGGTTCCGATACTCAGGCATTGTATTCAGACCAAATATCATCTGCCAAGCACCATTGGGATTATGTAAGGAAGCATCTGCGAACATCTCATCCGTTAAGATTTCATCATCAGACACAAAACCATCTATAAAACCAATAGGTGTGTCTCCATCAAAGGCAATCAAAAAATGACCTGCGTAATACTTTAACCGTTCCTTAAAAGCCTCACGAGGTGCAGCCTCGGCAGGAGGAAAGCATGTTGCTTCGATATGTGTAACTACATCTAAATCTGCGGTTGTCGCTTTTCGTATTAACATATTAATATCCTTCTTTATATACTTATGTACTTATTTGCTTATATACTTATGTATTTATATATTTGTATAGAACACATTTTAAAATGAGTCGGCTAAAATAAATCATTTTTAGTATAAACGCTTTACGCCATAAAGGCTACACGTAGAGATATTACATGTAGCCTTTTTCTGCTGAACCTTATATTTACTATATTTACTTTTTCGTATACTTAGGCACATTACGATATTGCATTGGTAAGGAGTTATCTTTTATCTTAAACCCATGCTTCTCGTAAAATGGTGCATTCTTGCTATCACCAATCATAACATTGATATACAAATAAGACTTGTAAGCCTCTTTCACCATTTCAAGCAAATGACCAGCAATACCTTGGCCCCGATAATCAGGATGAACCAGCACATAATTGATGAAACACACAAGTTCACTATCGTCCATAAGGCGAATAAGACCTATTAAACGATCTCCATTCCAAGCTGTAATCACACGAGATGAATTCATTAAAGCCTTATGTAATCGATCTGGATATTTACCTACCACCCAACGAACAGACAGAAACAACTCTGCTACTTGCTGGGGCGTAAAATTCTTTTCTTCGGTATACGTAATCGCCATAAAAGCTCCTTCAAATGATTACTTTAACTTTCGCATCTCACGGATAAACGCCTCTGCCTCTTGTAGATTCTTAGGGAACTCAAAATAAATACATTCTTCATATCCACAATAAGGATTACGGAAATCATAGCCACTCAACAACAAATACTCGATAATCTTCCATTCTTTATCATTAGATTTTTTAGGAGCCTTAAACTTCTCGTTCACAAGATACATTTTACCTTTGCACGTAGGGCAGGTTTTATTTCTGTTAAACAACTCGTAGTTTGTGCCCTCCGACAAGGAGATCCTACAGTTTACACATACATTTTTATAACCCATAGTTATTTACTCCCATACGGTTTATGTTGAAAGATTTCTTTTACAATCCCTTCACCAACAATATTGCCGCCTTCCATGATAAAGAACTCAGTACCTGCTTGTATAGCAGAATAATCTACGGTTTCATATACTGGTAAAGCGTTAGCTTGAATTGGTTTATCAAAGATGACATCTTCACCATCAATAAAGTTGATACCAAGATATTCCTCAGTACCTTTTATAACAAAATGAGGATAATACATTCCTTTATTTAAATTCGGTGGAATTCTCCTCTTCTTGCTGAAGAAAGTAACTGTACAGCAAATAGTAAAATCTAAATTACTCATTTCGGGCCTCATTCAACTACATATACCATATCACCTTTAAAGTATATCCGAGGAAAAACTAAATTGCTCTATGTTAAGATTATCTAATCAATCTATAACCTTTTTAAAAATTTCCTTATCTTCTAAAACTATATTATATATTTTAACCCAAAAGACTTTTATAAAGCCCTTTAATTTCTCGTGCGTATTTCACTGCACTAGGAAGATGCATTCGTTTATAGTAATCTCCCAATATTTCTGTATGATTTTTCAAAATATCAAATTCAATCATATACATAGCAATACTCGTTATAGAATATTTTCCTATCTCAAGTATAGTTGATTTATCTTCTATATCTAATTCCTCGCCTTTTGGAAATTCACCATCAGAATATTCTTCCCAAGTTTCATCACTGTATTGCCAAAAGGCCTTACTCCAAAGAATCAGTTCTTTACGATTGTATTCTATTAATTGCTCGAAAAACTGCACTAACTCTTTCTCAGAATATAACTTGCAATTAAACCCTTCTAATAAGAATTGCCTTTGATTCAATCGATTTCTTAGTTCTTGAATTTCTATACTTTGTAGTTCTTTATTAAAGTTATCAGGCCCTAATTCCTCTATAATATCTAAATATATAGGGCTATCTAAAAATTCTTTTAAAGTTTTCATATTCTTACGTCCTTACAGAATTAACACCTTCCATAATAAAGAACTCCGTACCTGCTTTTAGAACAAAATAATTTACAATTTCAAAAACTAACAACATATTACCTCATATTTGTTTATCAAAGATGACATCTTCACCATCAATAAACTTAATATCAAGATATTCCTCGGTACCTTTTATAACAAAATGAGGATAGTACATTCCATTATTTAAATTCGGTAGAGTTCTCCTCTTCTTGCTGAAGAAAGTAACTGTACAGCCAATAGTAAGATCTAAATTACTCATTTCGGGCCTCATTCAACTACATATACCATATCACCTTTAAAGTATATGTTCATTATACAGTGTACGGGATTTCCTTCGGTCCATAACCAACCCTAGAATACAGCGTGTCCCCAATTATAGGTCTCCGTAATGACCTCAAATTCGCTTTCACTATAATCCTGTTGATACTGAGGCAACTCAATTCTTTTACCTGTGAAAGTATCTAGTATTGTGTTATTAAACACGAGAATTTCAAAAAAATCTATATCGCACGTCTCAAATACAACCTTGGCTTTATGAGTCTGTTCAACACCGTTCTCATAAGAAAAAATATATTCAAAGGTAAGGATCAAATTATCATTAGCGTATTCTATTTTCTGTACCCTTGCATCATGGAGAGAATACTTGGAATACTCGCCAAAAGATTTTGTTGTTTTCATATGACCTTATTACACAATTAATAACACCAGAAAATAAGACTCAATAAGTACAAGCTTATTTCATTAATTAATAATACATTTCTTTTATTGCATCTTATAAGATAAGAGGGCTAAGTATATAGTGAATCTAAACGTTATTATCTATATAGCACTTAAATACTTTTCCTCTCTCTTCTTAAATGCAGATTTCCCACCTTCCATAATTTCACAAATCCCTTCCTTAATGACTTTTTCCTCTATGCATCCAGCCTTTTTATTTTTTCTAAATATTACTTTACCATCTGAATTTCTATCTAAAATAAAAATCCCTTCTGCATCACCCAATACAGGAATATTAGGATTATGAGTAACGATTATAATCTGCCGCTTGCTTTTCATTCTCCTAATTGATCTAACAATTAAACTATAAATCAAACTATTATCTAAATCATCTTCTGGTTGATCAATTATTAATGGATTATCTCCACTATTAAGAATAAATGCGAGAATAGCAGCACTTTTTTGTCCAGGAGAGCTTTCATTAATATCTATTTCCCCAGAAGGCTCAACAATTTTAATATTTACTTTATCTTCTGGAACAATTCTAACAAGTGAACTTAAAGTATCATTTTTTTGTTTATCAATCCACAACTTTATAAAACGGTGATCAAAGGTTATATTACAATAATTATTTAAATCTCCACTTTTATCAATGAGTACAAACTTAATAAACTTCTTATAATTTGCAAAATCATTATCAGGCAACAAAACCCACTTACTTAACTTACTAAAATCACTATCAAAAATCCCTTCTTTCCCAAACTCTTTTTGTAGATTCGCTTTCCAACGTGAAATATGTCCAAAAATATCAAGATTTATTTTAATTCCCTCAAGATCCAGCCCTCTTACGACCTCACATCGCTTCAAAGATAACTCGATTCTTTTAGCTATAAACGTTTCGATAGCATCATCAATTCCAGATTCCAATCCTTCTTGCATTATTTGTAGTTTACTTAATTCCACATAACGCTCCTGATAGTTTTGTAACTGATTTTGTATCTTATTAATATCCTCCCCTCCCGTATTCTGAATCGTACTTAGTGCTGTATTATATTTATCTCTTTTATTTATTAAGTCAGCATATAAATCTGAAGAGATAAATCTTTGCTCTATACTTTCTATTTCTTTTAATTTTTCAGCTAAAAACTCAATAGTTTTATCATTTAAATTTTTTAATTGTAAAATAGTATTATCATTATATGCCCCATTATTAAACAGCTCTGATGAAAGAGCGTTTTCTTTTTCAAAATAATGATTTATATCATTAATTTTAGTAAGAAAAGTAATAAGCATATTCTTCTCAATATTTACATTCTGTTCAATTGAATAAACTAATCTATTAGTCACCTCATACGCAGAACGAGCTTCATTAAATCCACTTGTTTTAAAATTTTTAAGAATAGCTCCAGCTTTTTCAATCTGAGCCTTAACCTCAGGTATCTCTTGTATTCTTCTTATGTTACTTACATATGTATTTGATAAAAGATTTAAATTAGATAACGCTTTATTAACCTCATCATTATATGAAAATAATTCAGGTCCAATTTTATTATCAATCATTTTTATAAGCGGACTTATATCTTGACGGTCTATATCACTATCATTATCAATTAACCCAAAGATTTCCTTTTGTCCATAAAAGTCAATTTTAAATTGTGGATAATCATTTACAAGTCCACTATCATCTTCAACTCTTAAGTTTGTACTTTTTCCATTTCTACAAAGATTAATTTGATAAGATTTTAATTTACCAAAGTTAAAAAATGTCGTAATAGAACCATCACGTTCCAATGTCTTATCTAAAAGAGTATACTTTCCTAAGTCTATTTCATTTCCAACACCGTAATTAATCGCATCAACGATAGTGGACTTTCCAGTTCCACGTCCACCAACTATACAATTTAAATGAGGCGAAAATCTCATATCTAAATCAGTCATATGAGATATCCCCTTAAACTTCATACCAGATATATAATTATAAGATATCTCATTAGGGTTATAATCTTCACCAAAATCTTGTAATTGTAACCAATTAATACATCTATATTCATGATCAATAAATACTTGTCTTAGCCCCTCAAAGGATAGATTTGATACTTTTACCCATGTAAAAGCCTTGCCAAAACCTTCCACTGAGTGTTTTGTCATATCACGAGATGAGGGATTATCTGATCCAGTGATAAGAGTTGCTTGATTGATAACGCCCGCACTAACCTTATTGTTATATTCTCTGACATCCTCATCATTTCTAACTTCGATAGCAGAAAACTTGATAAACTCTTGATATTTTTTTATCGCATGGATATTAGATTTTCCAAGGCCTTTATTAGATGCAAAATGTGCAGGAATTACAAAAATACTATTTCCATAGTTATTACATAATTTTTTTAAGTCATCTTCAGTAACATATTGCTCTGTATTTCCCCATTTATCACGTGTCAAGCCTAAGCAGCCAATTACTGCATCCTCTATAGCTTTTACACCCATTACATCATCAAAAATTATAAGAATATGAGTGAAATCTGCAGAAATACAGGCCTCAATACCATAAAAAACTTTAAATTTATTTTTCTCTTCATAATCATGTTTTATCGATTCTATTTTTTCAATAAAACCAACAGAGTTATGATCACTTACCACCACAGCATTAAGACCACTATCTTTTGCTGCTTCCAACCACATCGCCGGAGTAATAGATTTATCAGGAAAACACTTACTTTCAGGTGTATGTGTATGAAAATCAATTTTATACCACTTTGCTAAAGCCACTTTATATCTCCCCAATCAAAAATAAGTATCGCAATGCTCTTTATATATAGACTGCGATACTTATTTGACAGTAATACAATTTCTACTAAATTATATTTCAAACAAATGATCAAAGTCATATTCTGAAATATAATATATGTCTCTAATAACCTTCTGTTTATCTTACATGTATAGCAGATATACAAATTAATTATTCAAAAGCCCTTTTGGATATATTTAAGTATATCCACTAAACAATACTTTAAGTTGAAATAGATCTAATCATTTTACTAATTATATAAAGTTAATTTTTATTCCCACTCAATAATTACCGTAACATATTTATTTCTCATTTTTATAAAACAGTATCTATTTATTTCTATTTTTAAGTGTTTTATACCTATTTTTTATAGTTTTTAAGTTTTTTAGTATCAAAACAGTATCAAGAGTGATACTGCAGTAAAAGTGCTTTTCTATTGGCACACATTATTCATATTTTTCTAATCTTACTTATTATCTATCTCTTTATAATATTCTTCTATTACAATATCCTCTACTTTTCTTTTAATACTACGTAAATTATTATATTTGATTAGCAAATTCAACTTGCAACTAATATTATCGATTTTTACCTTTATTGATGTATTTTCATATATCTTTGTACTCAGTGCCTTTGCACTTTCATTGATAAATCTTATTTTCTCTTCGCTCGATAATTCTACAAAACGATACACCATATCAAACCTTGATTTAAGTGGATCTGGAAGTAATTTTAAATATCTCTCCTTAGAAATATTTGATGTAAATACAATTATATATCCATTCAAATTATGTTCTGTGCCATGTCGATCAGTAAATTTTCCATCTTCAAGCAATTCATAAAAAAAATGAAATACACTTGGTGTGGCTTTTTCAAATTCATCAATCAAAATTACTTTTGACTTTGACAGCTTCATTTTATTAATAAGTTCTCCACCTTCCTCACTTCCAATATAACCGAGCGGTGAACCAATCAAACTGTTTAAAACACCTTCATTAGAATAGTTTCCAAAATTTATTTTTATAAGTGCTTGATTTGGATACATAATATCTGACAAGATTTTTGCAAATTCTGTTTTTCCAATGCCTGATTCTCCAGTTAAAAAAATAGAAAAAATCTTACGTTGCTTCATTTTATTTAATAACGCAAATTTTTTAAGATTAAAGCTAAAATCTTTTTTAAAATCCTCATGTCCCTTTAATTGAAATGTAAGATTTTTGATTATTTTTGATACTATACTGTCCAAAGATAGCTCTGTTTCACAACCATAAGTTTCTTCTTCACCATTTAAATTGAAAACCTCATTATTTTTCTTAAATGTAAATGGTAAATATTTTTTTAGTTCTCCCTCCATATCCTCGCTAATCAAAAATTGGATATCCTGTTTTTTGTTTTGGATTTGTCTTAAAATAATTTCAAATGCTAAAATTAAGTCTTTCCTCAATGCAAATGTATGCACCATTTGAGTGATATCTATATAATGAACATCTTTCTCCGAAAGAATGTCCTCAATTACTTCACCATTAAACTTATAATTGATACTATCCGTATACGCAAAAAAGCTTCCGATAGACACAATTTGATACTTTTCAAAAAGTTCCTCTATCAAAGATTGTCTATATATTAATATAGAAATAGGTGCAATATTTATTTTATCCATAGGGATAATATCTTCTTTGCCTTTATTATCCTCATCTATTAGTAAATATTCTTCATTTGTTCCATCAAACATATAAGGAAATTTTTCCCAAAATGCATCTCTTGTTTTATTATTGATTGAAAACTCAACACTTTCAAAAGTTTCAATTAAAGTATACAAATACCGCTCAATAAACAATTTATAATATCCATTTTCAAAACCCAGTGCCGTAATATCAATTATACAATTATTAATAAAATCATCATCTAAATCATTTATATCGTCTATATTCGGAGCTAAGTTAAATATTAACGCAATGCTAACAAAATTCCGAGAAGTAAATTGAAATTTAAAATCATCCATTTTTTTTAAGTCAAATACATATAAAACTTTATTCATCAACTCACTCCTTATTAATATTTAATTCTTGAATAATTGCAATAACATCAATCAAATGCATTTCTTCACTTAGTTTATTAGGTCTGAAATCCAATGGGAATTCTTTCTGTTCTTTTGTAACAGAACTTTCTTTCATTATGTCATCATCATTTTGATCTGTTTCACTTTTATAAGACTCAAATATCAAATCTAAAAATCTCGACGAAACACTTTCTCGTTTTGAAAAATCTATTTTCCCCCTATATATTCCAACTATACTTAGTTTTCCCAGTTGCAAATCATTGTGTTGGTACCCATTCTCAAAATTTTCATTTGATTTATATGGCAGTTGAATAAGACATTTCATCTTGTCACAATCACCCAAAATACTTTGTTCAAATTGATAGTCAATAGTAAAGTCATCCAACATCTTCTCCATCATTTTATTCATATTTATTTCTATGCTATCATTCTCTTGATTTTTCAATTTACTATCCCGTAGCACATTTAAAATCATAACCGTATCATCAATATTTCTTCTTTTTAATTCAACATCTTTAAAAAGAATTAATTGCCCTGGTAATATATTTTGAATGGTTTTGTTATTATTTTTTGCGACTTCATACAATTTTCTTAACATTATTGATTTTGTTGTTTTAACATCAAAATTTTCATAAACACGCTTTTTGTAATTATCTTCTTTTTCCGCAGAAGTCTCTCCTGATAAAGTACTTGTTTTAGCAGAAAAAGTAGAGGTTATTCTTAATAATTCCTCCGAAATCTGTTCTCTCTCAACTGTTTTCATTATTTTATTATCAATAAGCATCGCAATTTCGTGCACTTTAGATGTATTTATATAAAAAAGATTAAATAGATCTTCATGGGTGGAATTCTTTGAAGATACTGAATTTTCTTTTATATGAGCATCATTTTTCAATATCAACACACTTATAAAGAAAATACCTGTGAGTATAGTTAGTATTGTAAAACGATTTCTCGCATAAACTTGATTTACAATATTCAAATTTTCAACTATACACAAAACAAAAAATGTAATTATTGTAGCAGTAATATTCCACTGTTCCGATATATTATATCTGAATATCTTATTCCCCAACGTAACCAATATCCATAGTAAAATAGGAATAAAGAAAAAGAAATTGCTCTTACCATAAAAAACGGATATTTCATAAATACATAAATCTATAAATAAATATATGCTTGATAAACATATAATACGTATTATTTTCATATAAGATAAATTCTTCACTCTTGTCATTTATAACTACACCAATCCACTCTAAAATCCTTTGTAACTGCCAAATCCAAGCATATATGCTGCCATTGCAATTGCCATATCTTCGGACTCAATATCCTGTTTAGCTGCCATTTCTCTTAATTCATCAATAACTGTGTCATGAGAAACAATTGTTCCTTCAAAATCTTTTACCGCTTTTTCTATTACTGTTGGAAGAGCCATACACATTTGATAAAAAGCATCTTCCTGCCCCGTTACAAGTGCATAAAATTGATCAAGGCTTACTCTACGAATCAATTTATGCCCAACTTTTTTCTTATCTACAGTAGTTTCCCACTTGATATTTTGAGAACGCTGTGCAATCGCTTCAACCAAAAAACAAGCACAATCATCATTCAAAAGCTGATTTTGCATTTTAATAAACATCTCACCGGCTGAAGCTGAATTCATCGTATTATGTTTGTTCTTCATCTCAACATACACAGCATGAACACTACCAGCATCAGGGATTTCAATTCCATTAGCATCTTCATATATGACATCCCAACCGCCCTCTTCTCCATTGGGCGGAACATGACACTTTGTTATATACTGAAAAAATTCTTCGATGGAAATACCCTATATCGTTATTATTTGATTTATCTCTTTAACAAAATATTTCATTACTTACAATTTCTTCCCATGATGATTGATACACCATCTTATCAAAAATAAGTTTTATCGGATCGATAATATTTTTGTTGAAACGTTTTAAATCGAAAGATTCCGCCGATTGTAAAATCAAGTTGAACAAGTAACACAAAAAGTCCATAAGGCTCTCTCCCTTTGGTAGAATGTAAGTGCCTAAACTTCATTCACAAGGAGAAAATCCCTATGGACCACTTACATTATACTGCAAATGAGCACAGAAAAGGACAACATCTTACATTTGAATGCCGTGTTTTGATTCAGACTCGACTCAAAGACGGATGGAGCCCTAACAGTATTGCCAAAGAAATCGGCTGCGCACCGAACACCGTTAGAAATGAGATCAAACGCGGAACTGTGTCACTATACAAAGGAAATATCCTCCGTTACAAAGCCACTGCCGGACAAGATGCTTATGAGCGAAATCGCCAGTCATGCTGCCGGCACTATGACTTTTTCGAGAAATCTAACTTCATCTCTTTTGTAGAGCAGAAGTTCTTCGAAGAAAGATGGTCACTTGATACTTGTATTGGCCGTGCCTTAGAGGATGAATTATTCACCAGAGATCAGATTGTCTGTACAAAAACACGTTATGGTTACATTAATCTCGGACTTCTTGGAATCAAGAACATTGATTTTCCGGAAAAACTTCACAGATCACCTAAAAAGTCGCAGATCCATAAAAACAAGCGGATCTCGTTATCGGCTCAAAAAATAATAACGATGATGCCCTACTAACCATGATTGAGCAAAAGACCAGGGAGTACTGGATGATTCGTGTCCCCGGTCGTGATTTGAACGGCGTCATGAATACTCTGTCAACAGTTCGTTCTCAGTTTGAGGAACACTGGGATGATGTCTTTAAGCAATCACCACAGACAACGGTTCCGAGTTTTCGACACTGTCTAACTTGGAGACTCTGAGTAAAACACTGGTCTATTTTGCCCATCCCTACACATCCTGTGAGAAAGGATCTGTGGAGCGTCATAACGGATTAATTCGCAGGTTTATTCCGAAAGGAAAACGGATTGATAGCTATTCAGATGAGCAGATAGCTCAGGTCGAACTCTGGTGTAACGAGTTGCCAAGGAAACTTCTCGGATACCGAACACCGGATGAACTCTTCGAGGCCGAACTGAACAGGATTTACTCTTATGCGACCTGATGGACTATTTAGCTGATAATGTTCAACTTGTTATTGCAATTTTCAAACTTTTTTTATTTCTTGTCTTCCTCATTAATTCAACAACAAATTCAAATTTGTCACTCGCTATTTTCTACAAAAGCCTCCCACCAAAAAAAGATGGAAGGCTTTCTAAACTGTTTACCTAAATACAACAACTCCCTTTTAGACCTGCCTTTTCTTGTTTTTAGTATCAAAACAGTATCATTTAGAGAATTTTGCTACTCCAAAATCGCTAAACCCCTGTATTTTTAAGCGTTTCGCAACAGTATCATATTAGTTTTTGTTATTCCCACTCAATTGTAGCAGGTGGTTTAGATGTAATATCGTACACGATACGGTTAATGTGTTGTACTTCGTTTACGATACGACGGGAGATTGTGTCCAATACGTCGTAAGGGATGCGTGCCCAGTCAGCAGTCATGAAGTCTGTTGTCGTTACGCCACGCAATGCCAAGGTGTAGTCGTATGTACGGAAGTCACCCATAACGCCTACAGTACGTGTAGATGTTAATACGGCAAAGTATTGGTTGATGCTGCGATCAAGGCCAGCTTTTGCAATTTCGTCACGGAAGATGTAGTCCGCATCACGCAAGATGTCAAGCTTGTCTTTAGTGATTTCGCCCATTACGCGGATTGCAAGACCAGGACCTGGGAATGGTTGTCGCCATACGAGGTAATCAGCCAAACCTAATTCAGAACCAAGTTCACGCACTTCGTCTTTGAAGAGGTTGCGCAATGGTTCGATAAGACCTTTGAAATCTACCACTGCAGGCAAGCCGCCTACGTTATGGTGAGATTTGATAACTTCAGCTTCCCCAGTACCAGACTCGATAACGTCAGGGTAGATTGTACCTTGTGCTAAGAAATCAACGGAACCGATTTTACGGCCTTCATCTTCAAATACGCGAATGAACTCTTCACCGATAGCTTTACGTTTAGCTTCTGGATCTTCAAGTCCAGCCAATTTATCTAAGAAACGTTTTTCTGCATCGACGCGGATGAAATGCATGCCAGAATCTTTGAAAGCTGCTTCTACTTCGTCACCTTCGTTTTTACGCATCAAACCATGGTCAACGAAGATACAAGTCAATTGGTCGCCCACAGCTTTAGAAATAAGAGCTGCCGCAACGGAGCTGTCTACACCGCCGGACAAAGCCAATAATACTTTGCCATCACCAACGGTTTTGCGGATATCTTCAATAGCAGATTTCGCATAGTTTGCCATTGTCCATGTGCCTGTGAAGCCACAAACTTCGTACAAGAAGTTGTGAAGCATTTCTTTGCCATGTTCAGTGTGCAATACTTCTGCATGGTATTGCATAGCATATAGTTTACGTTCTGTATTTTGCATGGATGCAACAGGGCAATCCTTCGTATGTGCTACGATTTCAAAGCCTTCAGGAACCTTTGCTACATAGTCAACATGAGACATCCATACGACTTGGTCTTCTTCCAAGCCTTTGAACAATGGAGATGTAGTGTCCACTTTAGTAGGTGTTTTACCGAATTCACGGTTGTCCGCAGATTTAACTTCGCCACCCAATGTATGCGCCATAAATTGCATACCATAGCACATGCCAAGAATAGGAATACCAAGTTCAAAAATCTCTTTCTCAATTTTTGGAGAGTTTTCTTCATACACGCTGTTAGGACCGCCTGTGAAGATGATACCTTGCGGTTTCAATTCCTTAATTTTATCCAGCGCTTTGTTGTATGGATATACTTCGCAGTATACGTGATTTTCACGAACACGGCGCGCGATCAATTGGTTATATTGACCACCAAAGTCAACAACAATTACAAATTCCTTGTTTTCCATGCCTTCCTCCATATGCATCTATTTGTGAAAGTATATTCACTATTTGTTATGCCCATACATACCTGTACTGGGGCGCGTTTTTCCGAACTAAACGCTAATTTTTCATTACATTTTATTATACCATAGGAAGTATAACGACTCCATATATTCCGTATGTAGATTATAAATAAATCTTTAATGTTCGGATTTCTAACTATCACTCTTTAAGAGCTTTCCGTATGTAAGTCAATTTGCTAACAACGCTGAAAGATATCTAGCTATCACTTTTTAGGAGCCTCTCTCTTATACATTTTTACAGCGCCCACGGGACAGATAGAATAGCAGTCGCCACAACTGATACAACCTTTTCCAATGATAAATCGAGTTTTCCCTTCGGTGATGCATTGAACAGGACAATCCTCAGCACAAGCACCACATTTAACGCAAGTGTCATCGATATTAAACTTTAGATTTCCCATTATACATCACCTCCTATCTACGGTGTATCTGTGCCAAGCTTAACATTATCTACTTTTACTTCTTCTTATTTAATTCACTATTATACGCAATAGCAGAATAGATTGCCTTTGCCACGCCTTGGTGGTTATTGTCTGTCGTTTCATAGCGTGCCGCTTCTTTAATGTTCAGCTTGCTATTGCCCATGGCTACACCAGCGCCCGCAAAGCGTAGCATAGATAGGTCGTTTTCACTATCCCCTAGTGTCATTACCTCATCAGGGCTTAAGCCCCAATGTTTTGCCAAGGCTTCTACGGCTGTGCCCTTTGTAGTGTGGGGCAAGACGAATTCTAAATTACCTTCACTAGAGAGTAGCACATCATAGAAGCGTTCACGGCCTGTACCGTCGTGGGATAGACCTTGGTATTCATCGCGCAAGTCTTGCAAGATACGTTGACGCATCGGTTCATCACCGTAGAAGATTTGAATCTTCTCAGGCCCTTCGTCTAAGGATTCCATATGAACTAGCAAATCACATACCATTGTCCGCGTAGCTAAGATAAATGGACGAATATTAGGTCTAAAGAAGAAATTAGATTGCTCTATTTCACATTCAGACATCTTTACCTTTGCTACTTCGTTGCCTTCCGCTAATGCATAATGATCGTAAGTTGCGCCTGGCAAACGAGTGTCTCCTGTACCAGAGATCTGATTTTTGGTATTAGGTAAATGGTTATCCATTATTCCATGAACCTTTTTATCTCCCTCATTGCGTTCGCTAGCGCATGCCCCTAAGCGTTCAGGAGTAATACATCTAGATGGCGGATACATGCCAAAGATTTGGTCTTTCACATAGGCCTCTACATATACGCCATAGGTTAACAGTTTGCGTAACAAGTGTAGAGCTTGTTCCTTATCAAAATTTACGTGGAATAGACTGCGGTTTTCATCCTTATCCATCACATAGGCACCATTGGTGCACATGAAATACCGTAAGCACGGTAATTTTTCGATGACATCATTCATCTCATTCCAAGCACGGCCAGAAGCAATGGCTACGCGAATGCCGCTTTCACGTGCGGCACGAATCGCCCCAATAGCATCCTCAGGAATCGCTTTTGCATCGTTTACCAAGGTACCATCTACATCGGACGCGATAAATCGAATTGGTTTATCACCTATAAGACCAATATAATTTTTTATAGTTAATGTTTCCTTTGAGGACATACAGCCTCCCTCATGGTATCTAAAATAGATTTATCAATATCTTGAATTTCAAATGAGTATCCTCATAGTATCCTATGACTATTCCCCTAGAGATCCTTTAAATTCAGCTACGATTTCTTCTAAGGTTGTTGGGTTTTCTACGAGTCGTAGTAAAGCGCCACCAATAATATTAGCACCATCAATGATGGTTTGTTCAATGGTAGGCTCTAACATGGCACCGGCAAATTCTTTAGAATGGCACACCTTCGGCTCGCCAGCGAGGCGCAATTTAGGATGGAGTGCTGCACATTGATAGCTTACATTGCCAATATCTGAACTACCTCCGAGGGCTGCCGGACCAGGTTCAAAATCGAGGCCCATGTCGGCCATTACCTCTTCGATAAGCTTTGTGCCACGGTGGTTTTGGTTCATATCATCATACGGATTACCATAAAACTCTACATCCACAGTTGTACCTGTACAAAGGGCAGCCCCTTCAAAGATGTTTTTGATTTGCTCAGATAAACAATTCAAGTACTCACGCTCCGTATGACGCACGGTAACCTCTAATTCACCGAAGGCAGGAATCACATTAGATGCGGTACCTCCAGCAATGATCCACGTGCCGATGCGCGTTTCAGGGCGCACTTGTTGGCGCATCATATCCATAGCATGGATGGCGAGTTGCACACCATTTACCGCATTGATGCCATTCCAAGGCTCTCCGGCTGCATGGGCTGGCTTACCGTGATACTTAGCACGGAAACAATCAAGTGCCAAAAATTGTGAATTAGGCCGTGTTTCCTCGCCGTCGAGATGCACCATGATGGCAAAATCGTATTCTTTAAACACCCCTGCATTGCACATATCCACCTTGCACCCCATCGCTTCTTCGTCTGGTGTGCCAATAATATCGATGTCCATGTTGAAAGCTACGCTCTCTTCTTGCATTTTATGTAGTGTTAATGCAGCCAACACGCTCATCGCACCGCTGGCGGAGTGACCGCATGCATGGCCTACCTCAGGTAGTGCATCGTATTCACAAAGTATGGCTAAACGCCCTTTGGGATTATCTACTTCCACGGCCGACGCCTTGAAGGCAGTCGGCAAATTACAGAATTCATAGGTTACGTCCATACCATATTTTTCGAGAACAGCGCCTATGGTTTTGACGGACTCAAACTCCTGACTGGAAATCTCAGGATTCTTGGCTAATGTGTAATTAATGGCAAACGCATCAGGTGCGAAGCTTTTACAAAGATCAGCAAAAGTAGTTGTAAGGGACATATTGCCTCCATGTATATAACCACATTATTGTAAAGGATTATGATACTCTACAATAAAGAATAGAAAACTCGTTTACTCTTAATTATACAATGTTATTGCCTATTGGTGTAAAATTCCGTACAATATAAACAGAAATGTATAAACCATGTATATGGATGTTTGAGGAGGATACTATGTTTAAGTTCAAAAAATTGACAGCCATCGCCCTCGTAGCGGTAGCAGCAATGGGTTTATTGGCTGGTTGTGGCAACGACAAACCTAAAATGACACAACAAGAAGGTGTATTGCGTGTAGGTTCTGAAACTACATTCCCACCGTTCGAATTCACTGAAGGCGACAAATACGTTGGTTTCGACGTTGATTTGTCCGAAGCAATTGCTAAAAAACTTGGTTTAAAAATGGAATTCAAATCCATGGGCTTCGATGCTTTGATTCCAGCAGTTCAATCTGGCGATATCGACATGATCGCAGCAGGCATCAATGCTACACCTGAACGTGAAAAAGCATTGGACTTCTCCGATGTATACTTCGACCAAGGCGGTTTCATCACAGTTGTTCGTAAAGACAACACAACAATCCACAACATGGATGAATTAGCAGGTAAAACTGTAGGCGCTCAAATCGGTACAATCCCGGTTGAAATGGCTCAAAAAATTCCTGGTACAACTGTAAAACAAATCGATTCTAATGCTAATATCTTCATGGAATTGAAAGCTGGTACAATCGACGGTGCTATCATCGATAATGCAGTTGCTATGTACTACCTCAAACAAGGTGCTGATCAAGACCTTAAACTCGTAGGCGAACCTACTAAAGCTGAAGGTACAGTTCTTGGCGTGAAAAAAGGCAACAAAGCTTTACAAGAAGCTGTTAACAAAGCTCTTAAAGAACTTAAAGAAGACGGCACTTACCAAAAAATCTACGACAAATGGTTCGGCGATTACAACAAAAAATAATATGTATTCCTAAGAACTAGGATACATAATAACCCCTCTGAAAGATTGCAGACATCACATAAAATTTGTGACAGCAGATTTTCTTCAGAGGGGATTTTTTTGTGCTTAAATCCAATTTATACCTAAGATTCTGTATTATGCATAGATATAGAGTAAAAATAGGCTAGTATACTATGAAAGCAGGTAACTGATAGCAGTATGATATCAATGGAGAACATACAGATATACTAGTATTGCCTCTTTTACGGTACCTCGCGTTCGATATATAATAAATATGTATTTACTGTATACATGTATAAAAGGAGGCCTAATGGCACAGTACTTTACGGAACGCCTGCAAAAGGTCTTCCACATGATTTTTACATCCTATAATCAAAAAATGGCTCAAGAAGGCTTACGTCAATTGGAGCTCATCGTCAATAATCAGCAAAATCCTAGTCAGCTAAAAGATAGAGCCTTACGAAACGACAAGACAAGCCGTCTTGAAAGTGATATAGACACTAAAGAGGATGCTCTCAAGATAGCCAATGATCCAGAGGCGCGAGAGCTAGGTGACGCCTATGCCCTCTTGGCACGCGTCTATGCAGGCCCTCGCTTTACCTGGGAAGAGTTTAACTTCCCAGAGGATAATATGCGCACCTATCAATGCTTACACGATAGCATTCGCCGTTGTAGCCCTATCGGTACATTACAAGCCTTGCGTATCAAAGGATCCATCACACCTACCGTCGAGAAGGATATGCAAATCTCCTTCGATGATGCTTTCCGCATTGTCTATGACCATGCGAATCGAGGCGATGCCTATTGCCAATATGTTATAGGCAATGTCTTTTTCTGGCGCGATGATAATCGCATCGACTCCGCTGAAGCTATGCTAACACCACCGCCCATGAGCTGGACTAAACGCATTCAAAGAAGCCTTACAGCAAACTCTGTACAGGATCGTATCGCCGCCTTACAAGGCACCGTGCCAGACGAAAAATTGCAAAAAAATGCATCTAACCTGGCGAAAGAATGGTTTAATAAGGCTCTCGACAACGGTCTTGCCATGTTCCAAGGAAACTTGCGCAATATCTATATCGACGAAGCCGACTTTTCCAATGCGCGCCGCGTCGCCAAGACTGCGGCCAAGCTTGGCAACCCGGCCATGATGCTATATACAGGCCTCGACTGCCATGAAAACGGTAAATTCGAGGATGCTTTCACGTGGTTCACTAAAGGTGCCGCCTTAGGTCAATCTGAAAGCATCGCAGAATTAGCGGATTATTACTATCATTTCTATGATGCCAAAAATTTACGTTGTACTATCCCCTACGATCCGGTAAAAGCCATAGGTCTCTACCGCCGCGCTGCAACGAAAGAGTTTAGTGATGCGGGCTACACCGCCTTACAGGCGGCCTTTGGATATATCTTTCACATAGGCCACCTGCCTCTCGACTGGGGTCTCATAGCAGACTTAACACATATGGCGGCTACAAAAGATCGATTTATGTTCGCCTTGCCCTATATCGGTTACATGCGAATCCACGGTTTAGGGGTGATGAAAAACATTCGCTTCGGTGTACAATCGTTACTGCGTGTCTTAGATGAAGAGCAACGTGCCTTCGAAGAAGAAGATCGCGTTCTTTTCTACGATATTACGCGCGCTTTAACACGTGTTGCCTTAGGCTATGCCTACGAAAAAGGCTATGTAACAGGCAAACCAGATTTAGATCAAGCCGTATCCTATTACGAGCAATCCCATCAATATATCTTGTCTCACAAAGCCAATTTAGATCCGGAGCTAAAGGATATTCCCATCGATGACGAAGCAGAAGAACGATTAACTGCCTTTGAAGAGGTTGATGGTCACTGGCAATACAAAGAAGGCGTTGCCGAATCCACCACTACGGTGCGCCCTGCACCTGCCACCTGGCCTCAAGATGCGGCCCGTTTATCTGTGACTATGGACGACTTCCTGTGGGATACAACTTTGTATGACTGGCAAACCATTGAAACAGCCTTAGAGTCACAAGAAGAAATGAAGCTCAGCTTTTACAATCGTTTCCTATCCGTTCCAGATGCATTGCGCAATATCTTCAAGCTCGATGTAACGCGGATGCTACGAAATAATTATCAAGTAAGACTGCACGGTTATGATCCAACAGAAGGACATGAAATCGTTTATAAGGCCGTATACAACAAAGAAAATACCTTAAGTCTATTAAAAGAGCTTTACCATAATCGTCAGTTGCCTAGCCTCGAAGAGAACTGGTCTATCGAAAAGAATGAAGAAAAGCCGACTTGGCACTACGTGCTCGATGTTGATCAACAGCCATTCTTGTTAGAGGAATACGACGATGCGAATGCTATGATTCAGACTGCCTTGCAAGGATTGAAAGAGAAAAAATACGAACAAATTAATATTCGCACCCATGACTTTGTGGGCCCATCCTATTTTATTTTTAAAGGCAATCAGTCGACTCCATTTAGAGTGCAGCTCTATCTAAAAGAATCTGCCCGTCATACCATCGATGACGATGGAAACCCACAAGACACGCCTGGTAAGACCTACTTATTCGAACAATATGTGGGGAACGAAGTATCCTTAAACTATTGGATTCAAAAAACGATAAATACCTTGGAAATTCCTGAACTAGATAATTGGAAACAATTAACAGTGCCAAAGGATTTACAAACATAAAAGACCATCCCCAGTGAGCTGCTCCCCCAAAATTGGACACAATTTTGGGAAGTGAAGTTCAACAGGATGGTCTTTTTTTATTATAGTGTTTTTACAACGCTGGCACAGCGCGCACAAAGTGTAGGATGTTCGCTATCTTGACCTACTGTATCACGGTGGATCCAGCAGCGTTCACATTTTTCGAGATTAGATGCAACAACAACTGTTGCTACGCCTGTTTCTTCGTCTTTTACAGCCTCTGCCGGTGCAGCGCCGTTCACGATGTGAGCTTCGGATACGATAACGAGTTTAGCCAAGCCTTCTTCACCAAGAGCATTCAATGCATCAAATGCAGCGCCTTCAGCGTATACCGTAACGGATGCATCCAATGGGTGACCAATTGTTTTGTCTTGACGCGCAAGTTCCAAAGCTTTTTGTACGGATGTACGCAAGTCTAACAATTGGTTCCATTTGTCAGCCAATTCTTGGTTGAAGTGTTCAGGATGACCTTGTGGCCAATCTTGAAGCATAACGGATTCGCGCATACCCTCTTCTTTAGGCATGTATTTCCAAACTTCTTCTGCTGTAAAGGAAAGCACTGGAGATACCATAGCTACCAATGTTTTCAAGATTTCATACATAGCCGTTTGAGCGGAACGACGAGCTACGTTGTTTTTGCTTTCAGCATACATAGTATCTTTCATTACATCAAGATAGATGGAGCTCAAGTCCACGGTACAGAAGTTATGAATTGCATGGTATAACATGTGAAATTCATAATTTTCGTACGCATCAGTAACCTTTTGACGCACTTCTTCTAAGCGCAACAATGCCCATTTATCGAATTCGGACATATCTGCGTAAGCCACTTTATCAGTATTTGGATTGAAGTCATCCAAGTTGCCGAGCAAGAAGCGGAATGTATTACGGATCTTACGATATACTTCGGATAATTGTTTTACGATGTCTTTAGACAAACGTACGTCTGCTTGGTAATCTGCAGAGGATACCCACAAACGCATAACATCAGCGCCGTATACATCGATGATATCACTAGGTGCTACTGTATTACCTACAGATTTAGACATTTTGCGACCTTCGCCGTCCACGACGAAGCCGTGAGTCAATACGGAATTGTAAGGTGCCTTACCTGTTGTTGCCACTGCAGTTAACAAGGAAGAGTTGAACCAGCCGCGATGTTGGTCGGAACCTTCAAGGTACATAGCACATGGTACATCAAGATCATTAACTTCGAGTACGCCAGCCCAAGAGGAACCAGAGTCGAACCATACGTCCATGATGTCTGTTTCTTTTTTGAACTCATCATGACCGCAATGAGGACATTTGAAACCTTCTGGTAACAATTCTTTTGCACTATGAGCCCACCAAGCATCGGAGCCTTCTACGGCTACTTTTTCTTGTAATGCTTTGATAGTATCATCGTTGATGATGTGCTCGCCGCAGCTTTCACAATAGTAAATAGGAATTGGCACGCCCCAAATACGTTGACGGGAAATTACCCAGTCACCACGATCGCGAACCATGTTGAAGATACGGTCATGACCCCATTTAGGAATCCATTGCACTTGATTGTCGATTGCATCAAGAGCTTGTTGACGGTACCCATCTACAGAGGAGAACCATTGTTCTGTGGCACGGTAGATTACAGGATTTTTACAACGCCAGCAGTGAGCGTATTGGTGACGCAAGCTAGATTTGTGAAGCAATGCATTGTTGTGCGCTAAGATTTTGATTACAGGCACCTCTGCATCGTGGATTTCTACACCAGCCAATGGAAATTCAGTATCGCCATAACGGTTGTCGTCTACTTGTTTTGTGTAGTTACCAGTTTCATTAACAAGAGATACGATAGGAAGTTCAGTTTTGCCTTCCTTGTTATAACGCATAACGATGTTAAAGTCATCTTCACCGTGTGCAGGTGCTGTATGTACGCAACCAGTACCTGCTTCAAGTGTTACATGGTCACCACACAATACTGTAGCATTACGTTCAACAAATGGATGTTTGAATTCAGCCAATTCTAAATCTGCACCAGAGAAGCGATTTACGATTTCGTAGTCTTCGATACCGATATCTTTCATCGCCGCATCAACTAGCTCAGTAGCCATCAAGTAATATTCTTCGCCTACTTTTACCCAGCCATATTCAAGATCAGGGTTAACGGAGATTGCTACGTTGGCAGGCATTGTCCAAGGAGTAGTTGTCCAGATAACAGCAAATGCTTGTTTTGGATCTACACCAGCTGGCAATGTTACCTTTTTCTCGGATACGTAAGGGAATTTTACGTAGATGGAGAAGGATTTTTTCTCAGCATATTCGATTTCTGCTTCTGCCAATGCAGTTTCGCAGTGAGTGCACCAGTATACAGTTTTAAGACCTTTATAGATGTGTCCGCGTTTTGCCATTTCGCCGAAGATACCAAGTTGTTTTACTTCGAACTCAGGGCGCAATGTCAAATACGGACGATCCCATTCGCCTAATACACCAAAACGAATGAAGTCTTGTTTTTGTGTTTCTACACACTCCAATGCATATTCCTTACATTTATTGCGCAAGTCCAATGGAGCCATTTCATGACGGTTAAGACCTGTGTTTTTGATAACCGCATGCTCGATTGGCAAACCATGCGTATCCCAACCTGGGATATAACGCGTATAGTGACCAGTCATAGTCTTGTATTTCATAATGATATCCTTCAACGTTTTGTTGAGGGCATGACCGATGTGCAATTTACCGTTCGCATATGGAGGGCCATCATGCAAAATGAAAGGTTTTGCGTCTTTACGCAATTCCAAACGTTTTTGATAAATCTTGTTGTCCTCCCAGAATTTTAAGATTTCTGGTTCACGCTTAGGCAAATTGCCGCGCATTGGGAATTCTGTTTCAGGCAAATGTAACGTCTTACCGTAATCCATGATGTGCTCCTTTTACATAAAAAAATCGCCCGCCCCCGAAGGGACGGACGTCATATCCGTGGTACCACCCTACTGACTCTCGTTACTTGTGAAAGCTAGCGCCACCGCATTTCTGCGATTGTCACACCATGTTAGCACATGATTGTAACACATAAGACGCAACTCATCTCTCATATTGTGAAAGCCACTTAAACATATAACGGTGTTCACCGGCGGCGTTGCCGCTTGCTCCAAAGTGATCCGCACATCTCTAGATTTCCAAACCTTTCAGCCCATGAGTTTGGTCTCTACAAAATCCGTCTGAGACATGCCGTCTTTTTCAACGCAATATTCATATAATAGATAATTATAGGCTGGAAACAACATAATTGTCAAATATATATTCTATTTATACTAATAGACTCATTATACTTATTTGTTCGTATACCTCTAGTATTTAAAATATTCCAACTAACATATAAGAAAAAATCGCTTTATAGAATGCTTAAAAGTATCCCATTTATCTACATCTAAATATAACCCTTTGGAACATTTCACAATAACCCCTTCACGAATCAATATACGTAAGGTCCGTTTATTAATGGCACTGGCCTGTAAAACCTCATATTCTGATAATGCTGAATCCTCTGAACAAGCACCATTATCATGAAAATATTGAACAAGTTTATTTTGCCATCTTGTAATTGTTTCTGCACCAAAAGCCATATTATCACCTCATTACTTTGTAAAATTTTCAAAAACTTTAGTTCGCTGTTCTAAATATAACTTTGTTAACATACAGAATGGATCTTTATTGTCTATAACATTATCATATAAGTAAGATCTTCCTCGACAACCTCCGCCACACATATATTTATAGTCACAACTACTACAACCTTTAACATTATCTACTGTCATATGAGACCATATAGATTCCTTATTTTTTAGAATATTCTTCAAAAAATCCGTTTTAATATCCCCCATCTTCATAGTATCCTTATGAAGCATATGGCATGGATAAACCTCTCCATTTGCTGCAATACTAACCATTTTGCAACCCAATCCACAGCCCACTTTACAACATAGACCCTCTATTCCATCACTATTTCCATTAATAACACTATCTTCTATATAAACATTGTCTCCTTCATTAATTACTTTTACAATTTCATAAATATCATTATCATCTAAAATAAAGTCTGAGAAAGTTTTATCATATGGATCGACTGTAAATATACTGAAATTAAAGGATACTTTTAAACCTTCAGCCAGCCGAATATAATTTCTCATATATTTAATATTCTTTTTATGTAAAGTAAATATCAAATGAACATGTACAAGACTCTTAAAGTGTTCCACAAAATCTAAGACCTTGCCCATTATTCCTTCATTTCTGATAAATCTGGTTTCTCTATTATATCCATCTACAGATACACTTAAACTATCAATGAAGGGGATTGCTTTCTCTACTCGATTCCAATCCATTGTACCATTAGTAATGACCGCAACACTTATATTATGTTTTTTAATATGTGCCAAAATGTCTGCCATATCATTTCTTATAAAAGGTTCTCCACCTGATATAACTAACCGCTCAACCCCACAAGCTGCTAATTGATCAACAATATGCTTTAACTGTGCAGTAGTTAAATCTTTTTGTGTATTTCTTTCTTCTATATACGAGTAACAACCTACACAACTTAAATTACATCTATCCGTCACATGAAGATAGGCATTTTTCAAGACACTAGTGTCTTTTTTAAAATAACCAAACTCATTTAATGCAGCCATAATTTGTTTTTCATCATTATTAAGCGTATCTTCTTCAATTAAGCCTGCTTTCATTCTATTAACGAAGTCTATACCGGCATCATCTAATCCTATTATTGCCCCATTTTCTCCATTGCCAATAATATTTACTCCCTTAATATTAAATAAATATGTTCTATCATGAAGCATGCTGTTCATTTATTAGCCCTCCTTTTTCAATTAGTCTATAGAATAGAAATCCCTTTTTATACAAATCATCAAAATAGCCGACCTCTTTAATAGTTCCATCTTCTATTACAATAATTTCATCATACAGTTTCAAAATATCTTTTTCTAAAAAATGCGTTACATTAATAACAGTTGCATCAAGACTTACAAGTTCCTGTTCCAAAGTTTTCGCTGTAAGATTATCCAGGCCAAAAGAAAACTCATCAACTATAATAATATTTGATTGTTTTAAAAGTGCCCTACATATTTCAATCCGCTTTTTCTCTCCACCGGAGAAGTTATTTCCATTCTCTTGAACAATTGTTTTAATTCCTTTATCCAAACGTTCTATAATCCCCTTTAAATTTGCTTTATCAATGGATTGAGATAGGAGTTCCTCTGAAACAGTATTGCCTAATGTCAAGTTGTATTCCAAAGTATCATTAAACATTACGCTATGTTGTTGCATATAAGTGATATTGTCATACACTACTTCATCATTAATTTGATGATAGTCATATTCATCAAAAGTTATGCTTCCTAAATAACTATCATAATAACGTAAAATCAGTTTCAACAATGTCGTCTTACCACTCCCAGATGTGCCTACAATTGCATATTTTTTACCTTTTTTGAAACTAAGATTAATATCATTGAGTATATTTCGTTCTTTTCCGGGATATGCAAAACTTATATGTTTAAAATCTATACTTTTAGAAAAATTAATTTGATTATTAATAGGCTTCTCAATTGTATCAATATCAGTTGCGTTATCTTTTCTCAACTTAATCTGATCGATATGATTCCATATTTTTTTTGCTGAAACAACTTGACCTAACGACAGTAGTATCATCATGATGGGACTCATAATACTATTTGAAAGCTGTACGACCGCAATCATATCTCCTACACGTATTTCATTTATACTTACATAATACGCACATATCAAAAACATGGTAAGTCCTAGAATGAATGCAGTAAAAGTAGAAAGCAGCAGAACGAAATCTTCAAATAATTTACTCCTTAGCCTCTTATTTTCAAGGTCATTATTATAAAAATTAAAAGAGCTTATAATATTTTTCAATACACGATACGACTTTATCACTTCAAAGGCATTGAAATAATCCTTTATGACTCCATTAAACTGTCCAAAGCTACCAAGATATTCTTTCTTATATTTCCCCATCTTAGATCCCAATAAATTAGGAATAGCCAACCCAATTATCACAAGACCTAACATAATGAAGACTATTTTGAAATATATGGACCACATAATCACAAGTGATACAATAACAGTAGATACAGCTCCTATAATACTGTATAGTGTCTCAAAATAGTCTCGCTCTATAATATATATATCTTGATTCAGAATGGTAGTATAAGTAGATGTATTATCCTCTCGAAAGTCACTTATATTTTTGCTGAATAATTGATTGAATATGCGTTGTTTCTCATTTTTTATTATAAAATTAATCAATCTATCTTTTGTCAATACATATAAAGTAGATAATATAAAAATACCTATCGCAAACCCTAAGCATATAAATATCTGGAAGAAATCAATTCCCTGATTTTCAACTAACGAATTAGTAATCCATTGCATCAATATTGCTAACATCGGCATCATTATGGAATAAAGAACAGCCAAAATCAAAGAACCTATGGCAAGTAAAGGTCTTTGAAATAGTAAACTAAATCGTTTCATTGTTCTGATCTCTATTAAGCTTATAAAAAACAAACCAGTGTATAACTATGACAATTATAATACTAGTAATAGTATTTTCTATCGGACTGTTCAACGATTCGGAAATATTATTACTATTTACAAAATTACTATTCTGTAAAACGCTTTCAAGTCTGCTGCCAGTCAAAATAAAAAAGTTTTGTAAAATATTATATACTGAAAAGAAAACTATATTTATTCCCACTAACACTTTTAAACTTTTTCTACCTTTATTTTTAGATAGAATTAAGAGAATAACTGAAACAATAAGTTGACATGCAAATATACCTAAAATAGATAATGCATTAATTTTTTCAACACACATCGTTATAACTAATATACTAACTATATAGACGAGTAATAATATAAAAGTATATTTCTTCATAAATTGCTGGCCTCCTTCAATTATTAACAATGAATGATTGAAAAGATGAGTCAAACAATCATTGCATTATATAATAAATGCAATAAAACAGGATAAATTAATTTTCCAGTTTTATAATAAATAAATCCAGAAACAAGTCCAAATGGAAACCTAACGACAAGATTCGCTAAAAAACTCTGTCCTAAATGCGTTATAAAAGCAAATATTATTGCCGATATAAGTATAACTATATAATTATTTTTGAATATATGTTTCAATTGTGTAAAGATAACACCTTTACACCAAAACTCCTCACAAAAAGCGATTGGTATGTTCTGCACAAGAGCAAAAACAATATCTCCTTTAAAAATCATAGTCTTTACAACTATAAGAAATATAATCACAAGTGTGATAAGAATTACATCGAGAGGAAAATCAATTTTCAACCCTAAATCAACAGGATTACACACAGCATTATCATTCTTACGCAAATAAATAATAGGAAAAATGAACATTCCTATAATCATACTTATCCAAACTGTAAGTGCTGAAGAAAGATGCCCATATCGTAAATCACCAATAAGAAGGTCTACGATTATCCCTGAGATAATCGTAAAGAAAACTGGAAATATAGATAAAACAACAATATCGATATAGATTTTTTCTTTATATGATTTGCTTCGATCCATTTTTCAAAACCTTTGCAACAACCAATTATTGACATTATTAAAGAGCCTAATATCTAATAACAATAATAAAAAAAGAGTGTGCAAGATAATCTGAAAAGATGTAATTTAACATTACCTCCAGAGCATCTCCCACACCCTCGAAAAACATAAAACTTATTATATGACTTGTTTAAAATACAAAATAATATAGCCTTAAATGGTGGATTTATTCAATTAGTAGAAATTAAAATCATTATATTAAATTACTGTATTAAAATAAATAACGTTTATCAATAACGAGGATTACTAATTACCATCCACCTCGTCCATAACTACCACAGATATAGAAGCCTATAGAAACACAATTGCCAGAATTAAAAAGTTTTGCAAATAACATAATAAAACCTCCATTCATCCAATATTCCACCATTCAAGGCCTATGCATATTCCTTGCAATCATAAAAATCACAAAGAAATATGAACTTAAAAATTATGAAATAGCCTTTGCTCAGTGGTCATGAATAATGCAGGTTTATTATCTACTAGTTATTAAATTAATCATTTTTTAATTCAATGTATAAAATACATCGTTTATACTTCTACCGAGAACTACGGCTATATCATTTGCTAATTTTAAACTAGGAATCGTTTTTCCATTTTCGATACTATTAATTGTCGCTCTAGTAACACCTACTTTTCCCGCTAATTCATGCTGAGATAAGCCCAACATCGTTCTATAAAGCTTAATTTTGTTTGCCATTTCTCCCACTACTCCCTTTTACTCGTCTGTCATTGTAAAATAATTCTATCTATTATTCCAAAACAGACTTCAACACTCTTGCATTCAATACAACACGTCTTACAATCGGTACAACACGTCTTACATTCGATACAACACGTCTTACATTTACTACAATAAAATAAAAAAACTACGTCTAGCAAAGTCTATTGTACTTACAGTTAAATTAAAGTTACTTTTAGTAAGCTTTACTTTATGTAACCTCTACTTTACTTTTTGTAAAATATACTTTACCTTTTGTCAAATCAATTATACTTTTTTTATTTTTATATTGCAAGCATAAATTAAAAATTCATGTTTTCTTTAAATTACTTGACATAAAAGAACGGCATTTCATATCTATCGTATATCAAAAACAAAAACTCTCTTTATAGCAGAACCATAAAGAGAGTTAATATTATCAGTATTATTGACTACATCATAGCCTACATCACACTAGTCATAAGTAGTTTATCTACCAAGAACCAGAGCACAAAGATAGCGCAGAATAGTCCTGCAGTTAGTCCCATAGATGGTGTAGTATCAATAAGACCTAATTCACGGGCCATTTGTTTTGTTACAACTACTTGACCTGTAGGGGAGCCAAAGCGATTTGATTGGCTTTCACCAGGCAGAGCCATAAGGATCAACAGGATAATGGTCCCTACCACCGGAATGAATCCAATAAATACGAGTCCGCCTGATCGGCCTTGATCGTGTAAGCGTCGTACTGAAACGGCCACGCCAGGAATAACCATAATCATGGACAAAAGAACAAGAATGACCAAGCCAAAACCTACGCCTACTACACTAGACAGTGGGCTAATATAGCTCAAAAAAGCACAGGTAAACAGAATGGCCACAAACAACAATTGATAGACTAAAAAGAAATGCCAATATTCACTACGACTTGCACGACCATCAAAGTCAGCATATTTATAAACCAAACATTGTTTAAAGTTTTCAATCAAGCCTAGATTGTATTTATCTAACGAGATTTGTGGCCTACTAACATGCCCACATTCTGGACAGTAACAATCTGTTTTTAACACTTCATGTCCACAGTAGGGACAAGATTTCATAATAAACTCCTTCTAGTTACAAACAGGAATCAGCAAAGATTACGAAGTCCTGCTGTACTTAACACATATAACAACTTAGATATTTTTTATTTATTAATATCTATATTTTTGAATTCATCTGAAATTCATTTTACTACAAAGTGTTATATTGTCTATAAAGGAGATGTTAAACTTTTATAAAATAAAATAATGAGATTGTTAATAAATGCAGATCTTTATTACATATATCCATTCCCATTAATACCATACCATAATATCTCTCTAATGATATCGGCAATAATAATAGATTGGATAATAAAGATAGCAATCCCCATCGCCCAATCTTGGCGACGGGATGGAGTTTCTTCTAGACCAGTAGCTTTGCTAACCTCAGGAGTAATAGGTGTATATCCGGTTCTTTCACCATATGAATTCTCTCTTTGATCGCCACGACGCAATTCGTAAATGAGAAATATAAAGAATCCTATAACAGGAATAAATGAGATTAGCTGCGTCCAACCACTCCGGCCAATATCATGCATACGCCGCGCTGTGATAGCTATATTGGGAACTATAAAGAAAAGGGATACCCCTACAGCAACATTATCGATAAGCGTTTCATAATTAGGGAAGCCCAAGTTACTACATAGTAAAGCCAAAATCCCAAGTACCCCTTGAATCAGCGTAACGCCTGCCACGAATCGCCAATATTCACTACGGCTAGCACGACCGTTAAAATTAGCATAATTCTTAATACCTAATTTGAAGGCATCGGTATAATTCAAATCATATATATTTATGGTTGACATAACCTAATCCTCCTCCGCAGCTTCAATAGCAACAATGCCCCAGCCTTTGCCTTCATTATGCAAACGAACTAATAGAGGCTCTAGATTATCTTCAAAGGTAACGGTAAAGCCCATATAATTTACAACAATATCATCATCTTGGTCTTGAGAAACATAGTCAAGCTGTATCGCTTTTACCTTAGGAACCTCTTCCTTAGCCATGGCTTGTTCCCATAGTTCAAAGGTACCATATCGTTCCATAGCGCGAGCACTCAAATAACGATATGCACCATGATAATCCTTTTTGTTGAGGGCTTCATAATAATTACTTACCACAGTACGCCCCTCTGTTGTAGCCGTTTCACTTTGTAAAAGACGATTAGCTTGTTTCGTTAACGAACTAGGTTCCAAATTGCCATAAGCAGTCTCCTCTACTATAAAATTATGATTAATCATTGTACTACCTGCACTAATAGCTAGGCAGCCTAATACTAATATAGCCACAATAAAGAGGCCCGATACGGAACGTTTTTCCTCTAATCCATTAGATACAGGCGATGTGCGCTTACAGAATAGATACAATAATGCAAGCCAGCCTAAAATAGGAACCAAAAGCAAAATCATCAACATTGGATCATTATTAGAGTCTCGTAACCGTCTTGCCATTAACATAATCTTCGGCAAGCATAACAGGATGGACAGTACAAATAATACGCCGCCACCGATAGAGACAACATAAAGAAATCCGTACGGTATATAGGTTGCAAGACCTGTAATACATATAATTAAGCCATATACAAAGGATATAGCGCTTATGGTGAGCCAAAAATCGGCTGTATTTGTACGTCCCTTACTGTTCGCATAGTTTTCCACTAACTCACGATAGAGGATTTCGTATACTCTCTGTTTCATAAAGCTCCTACTATAAATCTTAGATAATATTAAATAATAAACATATATAGATATTCCTATTATACTATGATTTATCAACTTAGTTGATTCATTTTTTGTTCATGAAATATGCCTATACTACAGATATATTTCTTACAACTAAAATTCGTACAATTAATTATACAGGAGATAATTATGAAAGCTAAATTAATGAAAGCAGTAGCTTTAGCTAGCTTAGGTGCCTTCTTAACAGTTGGTATTGGTACCAATGTAGCCCAAGCTAAAGATTATCACTTCAAAATCGGTGAAAATCATCGCATGGTAAAAAATGATGATGGCACAGTAGATAGCAGCGATCATCCATGGTACAAAGTAAATGATAAAAAGAAAAAGCACAGAAAGCATAGAATATCTGAACGTGAAAAGCATGATAAAAATGCAACAGCAAAACGCAGTGAACGACATCAACGTTCTGAATCTTCTAATGACTAAGCCTTGCGCATAATACATATTACTAGCCCTAAAAACACAAAACTAAATTAACCAACCAATGAAAAGGACGTTATACATTGTATAACGTCCTTTTGTGTTATCCCCTATATAATTTTTCCCAAGGCTATATGAGTTATTATGTTATGCGCCAGCCTTTAGAACAGCTTGTTTCATGGATTGTACGTAATCAAACAACGCTTTGTCCGCATGTTCACCGTGTTCTGCCACGATTTTAACGATGGCAGAGCCTACGATAGCACCGTCGGATACGCGCGCCATAGCTTCCGCTTGTTCTGGCTTAGAGATACCAAAACCAACAGCTACAGGGATATCCGTATATTTGCGAATCATTTCAACAATGGATTTAATATCCGTCTTAATTTCACTGCGCATGCCTGTAACGCCAAGTGAGGATACACAGTATACAAAGCCTTCTGCGTCTTTGGCAATCATTTCGATGCGGTTTTCAGATGTTGGCGCAATTAAGGATACAACTTCAACACCATGCTTATGAGCCACACTAGCAAGCTCGCTTTTTTCTTCAAACGGCATGTCTGGTACGATAACACCAGAGATTCCCACCTCTTCACAGAGGGTAAAGAATTTTTCACGACCAAATACGTAAATAGGATTCAAATAGGTCATGAATACGAGCGGTATAGTCACCGCATCATCACCTGTACGCAGACTACGCACCATATCGAAGATATCATTGATTTTTACGCCTGTAGATAATGCGCGTGTACTTGCTTCTTGGATAACTGGGCCTTCCGCTGTGGGATCGGAGAAAGGAATACCGATTTCCACCATGTCTGCACCGGCTTTCACCATAATGCGAATATAACGTTCTGTATTTTCAATACCGTGGTCACCAGCACTAATGAACGGGATGAATGCCTTGCCCTTTGTGAAAGCGTCTTTAATTTTACTCATGAAGATCCACCCCTCTATATTTCGCCATAGCCGCTACGTCTTTGTCACCGCGACCAGATAAACAAATAATAATGATGTCGTCCTTGCTCATAGTAGGAGCAATTTTACGAGCATGCGCCACCGCGTGAGCACTTTCGATAGCAGGGATAATGCCCTCTAAGCGAGACAAGTATTCAAAAGCATCTACTGCTTCGTCATCCGTTACAGGCACATATTCAGCACGACCGCTATCGTGCAAGTACGCATGTTCAGGACCGATACCAGGGTAATCGAGACCTGCAGAAATAGAATATACTGGAGCAATTTGACCGTCTTCATCTTGGCAGAAGTAGGATTTCATGCCATGGAAGATACCAACAGAACCTTTTGCGATTGTTGCTGCATGTTCCTCTGTATCGATGCCGCGACCTGCTGCTTCACAACCGATGAGACGAACACCTTCATCAGGAATAAAGTGATAAAATATGCCCATCGCATTGGAGCCGCCACCTACACAAGCCATAACAGCTGTTGGCAATTTACCTTCTGCTTCGAGGATTTGTTCACGCGCTTCACGGCTGATAATGGATTGGAAATCGCGTACGATCATAGGGAATGGATGGGCACCCATAACGGAGCCCAATACATAGTGCGTATCGGACATGCGGTTTGTCCATTCGCGCAACGCTTCGGAAACCGCATCTTTCAATGTGCTAGTCCCTGTTGTTACAGGATGCACCTTAGCACCTAGCAATTCCATACGATATACGTTAAGCGCTTGACGTTCACAGTCCTCTGCACCCATGTATACTTCGCATTCCATGCCCATCAATGCAGCAATAGTGGCCGTTGCCACACCGTGTTGACCTGCCCCAGTTTCAGCAATAACGCGTGTTTTACCCATCCGTTTTGCCAATAACATTTGGCCGATTACATTATTCAACTTGTGAGAACCAGTATGGTTTAAGTCCTCACGTTTTAAATAAATTTTGGCTCCCCCAAGGTCCTTTGTCATACGGTCCGCATAGTATAAAAGAGATGGGCGACCTGTATATTTTTTATGTAAATCCTCAAGTTCGTGCACGAAATCAGGATCATCTTTGTACTTGTTGTACGCCTCTTCCAATTCGATGACTGCATTCATCAATGTTTCTGGCATAAATTGACCCCCAAAGGATCCAAAATAACCATGTCTTTGTTCACTCATATAACTTACCTTTCTATATACCATTCCTGCTAGCACGCCATATTATAGCATTGCTATTGTTCTCACAATGTTGGTGAAAGCTTTTATCTTCTCATCGTCCTTCACGCCATTTGTTTCAATACCACTACTGATATCGATGCCGTACGGTCGAACCGTACGAATGGCACGCGCCACATTGGTGCTATCGATACCACCAGCCAGCATAAATGGTCGTTCAAACTCATCTAAGCAAGACCAGTCGAATACTTCGCCTGTACCGCCGCGCTCATCTTTGTGGTACGCATCAAATAATAGCATATCCGCACTACTATCAATCCACGCCTCTGCATCTGCAGCGCTACGGATTTGAACAGCCTTCCAGACCTCTACATTAGTACGTTCTTTTAAGGATTGGATGAAAGCTTCATCTTCATCGCCATGCAATTGCACCGCATCAAGATTTACTTCTGTGGCAATCGTAACGAGATTTTCTAGCGTTTCATTGACGAAAACACCTACCGTTTTAATAAATTCTTGTACTACATCATTACTCCATTGTATGACATCTCTGTTATATCGATTTGCATATTGTTTGTGTAGCTCACTTACTAAAATCTTAGCTTGGTCTACAGTGACTTGTCGTTTACTTGATGCAAATACAAGGCCCATGTAGTCTGGTTTTGCTTCTACTACAGCAGGGATTGTTTCCACTTTGGAGATACCGCACATCTTAACCTTTGGTGTGTAGTAGGTTGGACCATAGAGATATGCTAATTTCTCCACCTTGTTAGGAGAACGCATAAAGGTTTCACCCATCAAGGCTACGCCGATATTGTTATCCCGCAACACTTGAATATCCTCTGGTGTTTCAAGGCCGCTTTCAGATACGAAGATCACATCGTCTTGAACGAGATTCCGCAAGCGTACACTGTTTTGTACATCTACAGTAAAGTCTTTCAAATTGCGGTTGTTAACGCCGATAATACGCGCACCGCAATCGATGGCCATTTGTACTTCGTGCTCATCATGAGCCTCTACCAAAGAGGACAATCCAAGCGAATCAGCTAGCTCACGGAACTTTGTTAATGTTGGCACATCGAGGCATGCACAGATTAATAAGATGGCACTAGCGCCCCAAACCTTCGCTTGGTAGATTTGGTATTCATCGATGATAAAGTCCTTGCGAAGCACGGGAATTTTTACGGTGCTTGCAATCTCTTGCAAATATTTTTTATCGCCTTTAAAGAAGTCTGGCTCCGTCAATACAGAGATAGCCGCTGCACCAGCAACCTCATATTCTTTAGCGATGTCTAAATATGGGAAGTCCTCAGCAATGATTCCCTTAGATGGAGATGCCTTCTTTACTTCGCAAATAAAGTTGAAGTCTTGCTGACGAAGGGCTGCTTCAAAAGGAAATCCTGTATCAGATGGTAACGCTAAAGCCGCTGCTTTCACAGCCTCAGGAGACTCCACCTGTTTTTCTTGGGCTACCCGAATTTTGGTAGCCTCTATAATCTTATCTAAAATCAATGGTCATACCTCTTGGGTTGCTTTCACAAACTGTTCCATTGTCGCAAGCGCCTTACCAGAATCGATTATATGTTTCGCCTCTTCGATGCCCTCTGCCAATGTAATGCCGTCTTTTGCTAGGTAAATCGCCATGCCCGCGTTAAGAACAACCGCAGTGCGTTTACCGCCTTGCTCACCACCGAGAACGCGGCGAGTAATCTCAGCGTTCACCGTAGCATCGCCACCTTCAAGCTCAGTTTTATCAGCGTATTCGAAACCATATTCCTTAGGATCGAATTCGTAGCTTGTGAAAGTACCATTATTAATTTCGCATACGTACGTTTTATTGGTAGCCGTAATCTCATCAAGGCCGTCAAAGCCGTGTACCACAGCACCGCGTTTAACGCCAAGATTAGCCAATACGCGAGCCAACGGTTCTACTAAGGATTTGTCGTAAACACCCATCAACTCAACCGTAGCACCGGCTGGATTTGCCAAAGGTCCAAGGATGTTAAACACAGTACGCACGCCCAATGCCTTACGTACAGGGCCTGCATATTTCATAGCTTGATGATATACAGGCGCAAACATGAAGCACATATTGGCTTTGTTAAGCACTGCCTCGTTTTGTTCACCATTAAGCTCTAATTTAGCGCCCAACGCTTCGATCAAGTCTGCAGCACCACATTTACTAGATACACTGCGGTTACCATGCTTTGCTACAGGAATGCCTGCTGCAGAAATAATGAACCCAGACGTAGTGGAAATGTTGAACGTATTAGCCTCGTCACCACCAGTACCTACAATTTCCACAACAGTGCCGTTATGAGGCACGGAGCCAGCCTTCTCGCGCATAACCTCAGCGAACGCCGTAACCTCATCTACAGTAGGGCCCTTTGCTGCCAATGCGCATAAGAAACCAGCCATAGGAACCTCGGCTACCTCACCGCTCATAATTTTATTCATTGTATCTTTAGCAAGGTCGTAAGATAAATCCTGACCATGCGTTACTGCATATAATGCGTCTTTAATCATTTATATCTCCTTACTTGTTGTTCATTTTACTTCGGTTCAACGATAATAGGGCATATACCAGCGTTAATGCTACATGTGATTCACGTGGACCTATGCCCTCCACTGGCCGGGTCTGACTGCGGCCTGTGGCCTTCGCAGGGCCAAAGTCGGGCCTAGAACCCCGTGAACTCACATAAACACTAGGACATTTAATCTTTTATATGCCCTACTCACCGTCCCAATCGCAATAAAATGAACAACAATTCAATATCTCTCAAATGATCCTGCGCATTATATAAAGTAACGCACAGGTCATTTCTTTATAAGGTGGTGGGAATGGTGGTGCTTTGCACCACCTTTTCCTATATTAGGAGTTCTGATTCGCAGATTTCTTAAAAAAAATATAACTACAGTTCACAATATGTATTGTAGAGGGGCTATTAAGTAGGTACTACCAAAGTTGAGTTGGCAGGAAATAAGGTCTTAAGGAGCGACTTGGCGGCCCCACGTAGTGGGGTGGGTGGCCATCGGAGTTCCGAGAGACCTTATTTCTGCCTTACCGTACTAGTAACTAATAATAGCTCCTCGAATACAAAACAGTGGTTATTTTTCTAAGAAATTGCGAATCATTTGTTCCCCGTTCGGTGTCATGATGGATTCCGGATGGAATTGCACTCCATATATCGGGTAGTCTTTGTGTTCTACGCTCATTACTTCGCCGTCGTCTGTAATGGATGTGACGATGAGTTCGCTTGGCATGGTTTCGTCGATAATCGCCAAGGAGTGGTATCGAGCGACTTCAAATTGTTCAGGCAAGCCCTTGAGGATTTTGGATGGGTGTACTTGTTTGGCTACGCTTTGTTTGCCGTGCATTACTTGTTTAGCGTAAGAAACGGTGCCGCCGAATACTTCGCCGATGGCTTGGTGTCCGAGGCATACGCCGAGGATTGGGAATTCCCCTTTGCATTCACGCAATAGCTCTTCGTATACACCCGCATCAGCTGGTCTGCCAGGTCCTGGTGAAAGTATCACATAGTCTGGTTTCAAAGCACGGATTTCTTCAACTGTTAATTCATCGCTGCGGATGACTTTAATATCTGGATCGATAGAGCCTACTAATTGATATAGATTAAAGGAAAAGCTATCGTAATTATCTATAAGGAGTACCATTATTCTACCTCCTGTGCATCTGTAATTGCGGAAATCATGGATTGGCCTTTGATCAAGGTTTCATTAAACTCGCTTTCAGGAACGCTATCTCGAACGATGCCTGCGCCAGCGCGAACATAAACCTTACCGCCTTTATTCATAGCCATGCGGATGCCGATACATACGTCCATGTTACCAGAGAAGTCGATGTAACCTACGGCACCTCCGTATACACCGCGCGGACTTTTTTCAAGTTCGTGTAAAATTTCTATAGCACGAATCTTAGGCGCCCCAGACAAGGTGCCTGCTGGCAGTGTAGCACCGATTGCATCGAGTGCATCTTTGCCGTCTTGCATGTCACCGCTTACAGTAGATGTAATGTGAATTACATGGGAGAAACGTTGCAACATATGTAACGCCTCTACTTTTACGGAACCAAATTTAGAAATTTTACCTAAATCGTTACGACCAAGGTCAACAAGCATATTATGTTCAGCCAATTCTTTTTCGTCATTGATAAGTTTTTCTTCAATCGCAAGGTCCTCTGCTTCATTTTTGCCACGGCGCATAGTGCCTGCAATTGGGAAGGTGTACATTTTGCCGTCTGTCAGTTTCACCAATGTCTCTGGAGATGCCCCTGTGAGCTCTACATCGCCACCAGATAGGTAGAACATATATGGAGATGGATTCAAAGTACGCAATACGCGGTATGCATTTAACAAGCTGCCTTCGAATTCAGCTTCGCGTCGGTTAGATACAACACATTGGAAGATATCCCCTTCCTTGATATAGTGCTGCGTCTTTTTAACAACTGCTTCAAACTCATCCTTTGTAAATTCAGAGGTAAACTCTGTTTTAAGGATGCCTTTTGGCACATCCGCCTCTTTGCCGTTTACAACGAGATCAGCAAGAGTTTTCAATTCAAGCTCAGCCTTGTTGTAGTTGCGTTCTAAATCATTTGTGCTGATGTTAGCGATTAAGTAAATTTTATTTTTATAGTGATCAAAAGCGATAACCTTATCAAAGAGCATAAGGTCTACATCGTTTACCATCGCAGAGTCATCATCTGGCGTTGGGAAATCCAATGTTGGCTCGATGTAACGAATATATTCACATGCGAAGTACCCTACAAAGCCACCTGTAAAAGTTGGTAACTCTTCTAAGCGAGGGCTTTTATATTGGCTCAAAATATTACGAATCTCTGCGGCTGGATCAGAGCACTCAAAGGTACGTGTAGTACCGTCTTTGATGGTCATTTTATGATTTTTACAGAATAGCTCAATCTTAGGATCGTAGCCCAAGAAGGAATAACGGCCCCAATGATTACTATTATCCGCACTTTCAAGCAAGTACGTATGACTGCTCACTTGTTTTAACGCTTTCAACACGCTAATCGGTGTGCGTACGTCGGATAAAATTTCCATATATACAGGCACGATATCGTAGCCCGGTGCGATAGCTTTCACACGGTCAAGACTAGGGAAAATCATGAGAACCTCCATCTGGCATTTGCCAATAAAAAAACTCGCCCATGACAATATAACGTCAAGGACGAGTTTATAGTTCTATTATTACAATATGATTGTATGTGCTATAAATCGCGGTACCACCTTGTTTGAATGCAGTGCATTCCCCTTTCGCAGGATACTAACATATCCCTCACGACTAACGCTCGTGTGACGTCGCACCATACTAGGAATGAAAGTTCATTCTGTTCCATGCGCCCTCGGTGGTCCATTTAATAAGCTGCGTACTACGGGTTCTCAGCTAATCCCGCTCTCTGTGAGTGCATTTCCTATTTTTATCTCCACCTCATCGGTTTCTTTAGGCGAGTATAAAATTATAATCTGATTATAATGTTTCTATAGAATGAAAGTCAAGGAAAATCTTAACTTTCAATACGCCAAGATTTTTTAAACAAAAGATAATAACTAACAAAAATATTAATATACGGAACAAAAAGTCCAATAATCCACAACCCGCTTAATAGAGAATCATGAAGTCTACGTATGCCTAATGTAATCATTGCTAAAGCTGGCCATATCAGGATATACATAAAGCCCCACTGTGGTATATAAAGAGGTATACCAACCTGAACAATTAACGATACTACGGATATAGCCATATACATAATGACATCCATGAAAAGACGAGATCCTACAAGACCAACCCAAAAAGCTGATACGGAAGCTCTTCCTTTAATATCGAATGGCTTAGCAAATAAAACATCCCATATACAACCACACACATAGTCGAATGTACCAATATCTTTATCTTCACTAACGGTGGAGCTTCTATCGTAGGCAATAATATAGTTATTATAGCTATCCCGCCCTTCATCTAAGCCATACTTATTAAAATCAGGCACACTAAGAGGCAACGCAAAACAAGCCAAGATAAAATACTGCCAGAAAAATCCTTCCCAATAAAAGCCTGCATTGATAAAGGTTTCAGATATAGATTCCCAACTGAAACTCATCCCCCAATACACCCACAAACTTAGGTATGCTATGGGTACTAAGATCATATACCACAAGGATGAACCACAGTCATTTAGTCTACGTTTGAGGATAAAAATAGTTGCAATTACATGTATAATCTGTAGACATCCAAAATAAATATAAGACAAATACTGACTATCTTGCAGTGAACGACCTTGAATAAGCACTACCAATAAACCAAATATAAGATAGGATAAAAATTTACTAACCATTAAGCCAAGCACACCCCACAAATATGCTAGTCTGCCTATCCTTTGATTCACTCTCAACATTTCTATATTTTGTTTAAATAGTGAAATTTCATTATGTAACCACATTAAAATAAAGCTCTCTTCTCTCTCATACCGAAGGATATCTACAAATTAAAGCTATGTAAACATAATCAATACAAAAACATATAGATAAATAATAGTAACATGAAGCTCAAAAATACTATCACAATAAGACTATTCTTATAATCTTTAGATACTTTTTTTTGAGCAATCTGTAGTATTCGACTTACAATAAAAGAAATGCCAGCAATTATCATAAATCTAAGCGAAATTTCCGTTAAACCTTCAATACAATAATAAGTAAATGCAACAATAATCAATAAAGAACTACATATACAGACCCATTTATATAAATTAGGGAATAACATATATTTTCTCCTAGCTGCTTCCTGCTCAGAAAGTTGTTTCCCCATAACATACTTATAATACCCTCTACAATTAAGAATCAACATAACTAAGGCTGCAATCATCATATCAAAATTTATATTTCTCATATTCATCCCTTTTATTGTTATATCACACCCAGTTTTCTATCTATTCTAATATAAATAATTAAAATTGAATATATTATTCCTCAAGCAATCGATAATTTATATTGTTTTCCTCTAAACACTAATAGTATACTGAAATTACATATGTTGTCAGCTTCTACTGATTATTATGCGGAGGAGAGAGAATGAGTTTTTATTTTACTGATCAAATACAGCAGTCTTTCAATAAAATATTCCATCAATGTAATAAAGATATTGCTTGGGCGGGCAAGGCTGAGCTTGATGCCCTTGTGAAATTGGACGAGGAAGGTCAAAAGATTCCAGGTATCGGCGATGTGTACGCTATTTTGGCGCGCGTCTATTCTGGACCTCAGTTCACGTGGATTGAAGCAGGCTTCCCTGAGGATGACACAAAGGCGTATAGTTATTTACATACGGCTATTCGCAAAGGCAGTGCCATCGCTATTTTACAAGCTATGCGTACCTCTGGTGCCCTTACACCAACTATTGAAAAAGAGTTGCCTATGACGAAGGACCAAGCATTCCAGCGCGTCTATGAGGGCGCCCAAAAGGGTTGTTCCTACTGTGCCTACGCCATTGCCAATGTATACCAATGGGGGGATTACCACATCTTACCATCGGCTCGAAAGGTGGCTAACGAAGGTGAACCATCTACCTTTGTCCGTTTCTTAAAAAGCTTATTTGTACAAGCAGATCAACGTAGATCGACCAATAAAATAAATGCTATTGCTCAACAATGGTTGCGTAAATCTGCCGATGCAGGCCTTGTTATTGCATACCGAAACTTGCGCATTACCTATGTAGAGCAAGATAATAGGGCAATGGAAGAACAAGTCATTTTTGAAGGTGCCAAAGCAGGTTTGCCACTCATGATGTATTTAGCAGGCGATATTTGTAAGTCTCGCGGGGAGCATGAACGAGCTCTCGAATATTTTGAGCGTGGTGCGGCCATGAATAATGGCATGTGTTTGCGTGAAGCTGCCGAGTACTATGCAAAACCATGTGAGTCTAACAAAAGAATTCCTCAGAATATTCAAAAGGCCCTCAAATACTATGAGCGTGCTGCTATAAGCCCAGATTATTTAGACTTTAACGACCACGCTTATGCTACCATGCAAGCCATCATTCTTCGCACCTTGAATATCGATGGTCAGTCTCAAGACTGGTCTCGCATCGCTCACTTATTGCAACAACCAGCTATTTACACGCTCGATGCTATTTGGCCGTATCTCGCTTATGTATTTACTTTCAAAAAAGGTAATACCCCTGCTATAAGAACCGCCATAGAGTGCGTCAATCAGGCTAGCAAATGTTTCGATAGATACGGTAGTTATGACTATGCGGACCATCTATGGCAACTGGCCGCCGGCTATTGCTACGAAATTGGTGCCATTACAAAAGAACCTGATTTAGACCAAGCCGTTACGTTCTACGAGCATGCTCGTGAAAGCATCAATCGTCTCAACACAAGAAACGATAATTGGTTAGGTACTGGTGAGCCGTTGGCAATTCCTGACGAAGCCTCTGAGCGATTAGAGGCCTTTGAACTCGTTGATGGACATTATCAGTACAAAGAAGGGATAACGCAATCTTCTACAACATGTAACCCTATGCCACCTGCATGGCCGCAAAACTCTGTCGATGTATTAGAAATCTTCGAGAATTCTACTACTGGTTGGCGCACGAATAAATACGACTGGAATTTCATTCAACGGGAATGGGATACACAAAAATATCTCAGCTTTATCATCTATGATAATCGTCAATCCATAGAAAACATCATTTACGATGTGTACAGTATCGTTATGTTCCACAATGAAGACAAAAACTCTTGTACTATCTATCTATACGGCTACATTGAGGAGCCTAGCGAACTAGATGAAAACGTGGATCCTAGGGTATATGAAATAAGATACTTTAAAGAAATGTCCATTCCTGCAGGTCTCGCTTTAATTAAAGACTTCTATGATAATGCTACATTGCCTGTGATTGATGAAAGCTGGGAGAAACAGTACAAAAATACTACGCCTCCTAGAGAATATGTATTAACTTGTGACAACGATATCTTCTACCTCAATCAATATGAACTTTCCAATCAAATGATTAAGGATGCCTTAGAAGGCGTAGCCAATGGCAAGTACGATATCATTGCGGTTCGCCCATCTAACCTCGACGATCCGGGTATTAGCTACTTCATCGAGCGCGGAAAAGGTAAAAACTTACATATTTCTCTCTATATCACTATAGAAGACGACGTAGAAGATGACATCGTATATGGCTTTAAACGGGAATCTAGCAACTTAACCTCCATTAATTACTGGATCCAAGAATCTATAGCAAGCAATAAACTTCCGGACTTAAGCGATTGGGAAGAAGTTAAAAAGAAAGACTAAAGGAGGGATACTTTGGAAACGTGGAAACGAACGGTGTACATTTGCGCATTCTGCATATTCTTCATGTCCCTCGGGATTAGTCAGGTAAGCCCTATTCTCCCTCTATACTTCCATGAAATGGGCTTAAGCGATACAGGATCGATAGCACAATGGTCCGGTGCCTCCATGGGCATCACCTTCCTCATTGTCTGCTTAGCAGCTCCCTTCTGGGGCCGATTAGCAGACCGTAAGGGACGTAAGATTACCCTCATACGCTCTAGTCTTGGTATGGCTATATGTAGTATATTATTGGGCTTTCAGACTACACCAGAAGGTGTGTTCCTCGTTCGTACATTGCAAGGGTTAGTAAGCGGTTTTTACCCCGCATCGGTAACACTTATCGCGTCAGAAACACCGCAAAACCATACAGGTTGGGCTCTAGGGATTATAGGATCCTTTAGCCTTGCAGGCTCACTAGCCGGTCCGCTTGTAGGAGGGTATCTCAGTGATGTAGTAGGTATTCGAAATGACTTCTTTATCATCGGGGCCCTTATGCTTATCTCCTTTGGCTTGACGGCAATGCTGGTACATGAAAACTATGTTCCAAAGCCACTTGTTGAGAAGCAAACCTTTAGAAATCTAAAAACTCACTTACCTGAGTTTTCTAGTTTAGTCGCTTTATCTGCAACCTCCTTCCTGTATGCCATTTCGGTTACCGCCATCTCCCCCATTATGACGGTTTACATTAAAGGAATGCTACCAAGCAATACGGAAAATATAGCCTTCATATCTGGTGCTGTGTTCTCTGCCATGGGTATCGCCCAATTCTTTAGTAGCTCTCCACTCGGGAAATTAGTAGACCGTATAGGCCCTAGAAAGGTGCTCATCTACTCGATGATCTATGTAGGTCTACTCAATATACCGCAAGCCTATGTGGACTCTGTGTATGTACTTGGGTTTATCCGTTTCTTGCAAGGTTTTGGGCTAGGTGGTATGTTACCTGCGCTCAATACCTATTTAGCATCAAAAACACCTAAGGAATATACGGGACAAGTATTCTCGTACAATCAGTCTTGTTTGTCTATGGGTTACTTTCTAGGCTCCTTTGGTGGTTCCATCGTAGCCGCTCAATTTGGCTTCACAACCCTTTTCTGGGCATGTAGCCTTACCTTTATCGGCGCTGCCCTATGGGTTGCGTTAAAACTAAAGTAACGCCGTAATACAACGAAAATAGTGCAAATGCATTAAAGAAACTATATAAACAAATAAAAAGAGCTGTTCTCAGAACTCAGATGTGTACTGATTCCGAAACAGCTCTTTTATTATATTTTTTGTAAAAGTTTAGAAAATTTCACTAGCTAGGGGATGATCATTCTATATGTATAGAATAACTATTGTCTCTAGTTAGGTATTATAGGATACCGAGGATTTCCCACCATGCGTAGCCCACTGTAAGGTTTACGATGAAGCACATGATAGCGAAGATACCGCCGATAATCCACCAGCTCTTAACTGTGTTGTAACCTGCACCGAATACGATTGGAGCCGCTGCACCGCCGTAGTGAGTCAACGCACCACCGTAGGAGTTTGTAGCAGCTAGTAACAAGGACAACGCCATTGGGTTTACACCCGCTACTTTACCTACAGTAAGGAATACTGGAAGCATGGCTACAACGTACGCACTACCAGAGGCGAACAAGTAACGAACAGCGATACTGATAGCGCCGATGATAATAAGAGCCAGCATTGGGTTGTCGCCGAAGTTGAAGTGTGTGCCCATAAAGTCAGCTAGCCATTCAAAGAATTTAACCTTGGACAACGCACTGGACATACCGATGATACCACCGAACCAGATCAATGTGTTCCAAGCACCTTTGGATTCAAGCATATCTTCCCATTTGATTACGCCTGTTACAAGAGCTGCTACCATGGCTACGATAGCTACTGCTGTTGCATCAAGGGAGAATTTAATGCCAAAGCCTTGCGTCAAGATGGAAGGCAACGCCCAACCAACTAAGGCAAGGATAAAGATAGCAATAAGAGATTTCTCGCGACCAGACATAGGTCCAAGTTCTTTCAAACCTTCATCAGCAATCGCATGAGAGTCGATGTGTTGAATAGATGGTTTGTCTAAGTAGTATACCAAAGCAGGTGTAATGAGAAGCATCACAAGACCTGGTACTACGAGTGCTAATGCCCAAAGGCCCCAGTTGATATCTACGCCGAGGATTTTGTTCATGTAGTCAGCAGCCAATAAGTTTGGTGCCATTGCTGTAGCGAACATCAAGCTTGTTACCTTAGTCACCATGTATGTGTTAACCATGAGGTAAGAACCAGCTTTTTTAGCGCTTTCACCAGGCTCAGAACCTAACGCTTTTGCTACAGAGTTCATGATTGGGAACACGATACCGCCACAACGTGCTGTGTTGGAAGGTGTTACTGGAGAAATAATAAGGTCTAATAAAGCAGTTACATAGCCAAGACGCAATGTAGTGTGACCTAAGGATTTAATCAATAGGTACGCAATACGACGGCCAAGGCCTGTTTTTACGAACGCCACACTGAGGGAGAACGCAGAGAATACTAACCATACTGTGGTAGATGCATAACCAGACAATACGTTTTTCGTAGCATTCAAGAAAATTGCAGAACCTGCAATAGATAATAACAAGATAATTGGTGCTGGCCAAGGTTTAACAACAAGACCAACGATAGCCATTAAATAGAAGCCTAGCAGTCGCCAAGCTCCAACGCTCAAACCTTCTGGCGGTGTAATGAACCACATTGCCAGAGGAATGGCAAACATAATTGCAATTTTAAGTAGCTTATTCATTCTTACTCTCCTTTAACATAAGCTATGCCTTTCATGATCGGTCGCGCCGTTCTAGCCACGCCCGCCTTCTCCACATGCCAACCCTTATCTTTGGTTAGACATATTTCGAAATCAAATTTCCCTGATGGATGCGCTAAAGTAACTTGATTCGTTTCTTTAGCACGTTCGCTCACTACTTCGTTCGCCACAGTCCCCGTAATCAGCGCTGCTGTAGCTGTACAAATACCACCTGTAACAGCATACGCTTTATGCATTACAGCGAGTGCCTTTGTACGCGCCACGATGTCTATACTATTCCCCTTGATAGTTCGATCATCGCTTGCCACGTAGGTTTGTGGTGCGGACACCATGCATACCTTTGGAACTGCAGGACTAGCAGCCTCTTTAGATGGAGCAAGTCCCATCATTACAGCTGCAGTAGTGCGAATATCTTCAAGTGTATTGAGTAATACACCGCCATCCGTTTCTGTGAAAGCCGGTAATTCCGTGCCTTCATAACCAAGGTCTGTAGCCTTTACAAATACAGCTGGATTAGCTGCATCTACGAGACTGACTTGGATTGTGCGTCCATCAGCCAATGTAATTGTGTCTTGTACATTGCCTGTTGGTAGTAGCTTACCTGTCTTAGAACCGCCAGGCTCCAAGAAATATAATGTAATACGAGCACCGGTACCAGGCACGCCATCAATAGCAAAATCACCGTCAATAACAGGTTTGCCATCTCGGACTGGCACGTGCGCTTCGATAACCTTATTTGTATTTGTGTTAAAGATACGAACCACTGTTTCTGGTTCTACAGCTTTCACAAAGCCTTCCATAATAGCAAACACCCCTGCACCAGCAGAGATATTGCCACAGTTTCCTTCGTAATCCACCACCGCATCAGCGATACCTACATACCCAAAGGTATAGTCGATATCTGCATCATCGCGGACAGAAGGATTTACGATAGCCACCTTGCTCGTCAATGGATCGGCACCGCCGATGCCATTAATTTGACGCGCATCGGGCGAACCATATAAGTCTAAAATCATACGGTCTCGTGCTGCAGGCTCAGCTGGAAGCGTATCTTTTAATAGATACGCCCCCTTACTTGTGCCTCCGCGCATATAGGTAACAGGAATTTCTTTATACCCGTTCATAACGTACTCCTTTATGCTCACCACTTATGCTTTGCCATTTGCATAGTAGTTGATGAGACAACCTGCTGCGATAATATCTTTTTCTTCATCGCTGAGGTGACCTAAGTGCAATGTGATTTCTGCTTTCTTCACGCCACCGCTGATAACATATGCTTTGTAATCATCGGAGTCAGAGAATAATTGGTCACGCACATTTGGCACATATACATAATCGCCTACTGCCATAGTTTTGGAGTCTTCTTCGCTAGTTAGGAACGGTAGCATGCCCCAGTTAATAACATTGCTGCGATAACGTTTTGTAGCATATTCAATCGCAATATTAGCACCGCCACCCAATACGCGTTGGCAGGATGCTGCTTGCTCACGAGCAGAGCCATCACCCGGACGATTAGCATATACCATGCTGGAAACAGCTGTAGACTTAGCCATATCTTCTACAGATTCTGACAAGCCAAGAGCTTGCTTAACCTCTTCGTATGCAGCGACTAACTCTACTGTACTTTCACCTTCTTGACGAGATTTTTCCCAATCGCGAACGGTTTTAGCACGACCTACATATTCAGGAACCTTACGGCTCAAGGCAAATTCAGACAATGCATATGGATCTGAACGGAAGGAAGATGTTTCACCAGATGGAATCAACTCATCCGTAGTCGTTACAGGGTCATCGATATAGGCAACTACTTTGAGCAATACATTTGGGGTCAATTCTTTAATAGCTGGCCAAGGTTTAATGGATGGTCCATAAATGAGTTCAGTATTTTTTTTAGGCTCATTGAAGCCGCTATATACTTTGCTTTCATAAGGTTTATCATCATAGTGGTAAGCTGGTACTACATCATCATAATCGATATCAGTAGCCGCAGTTAATGCACCACCGTTAATAGCAGTAGCCGCTACGGAACGGGAGTCGAGAAGTGCAACGGAAGAAATTTGTCCGTTACCAGGTTTAGAACCTTCGCGATTCGGGAAGTTTCGTGTCGCATGACGACCACTGAGTCCAGTATTGTTAGGTGTATCACCTGCACCAAAGCATGGCCCGCAGAAAGCTGTACGCACGATGGCACCAGCACTCATAAGATCTACAAGAGCACCATTTTTCATAAGTTCTAAGTAAATTGGTTGGCTAGAAGGATAAACGCTAAATGCGAAACGACCGGAACCTACGCTCTTACCGCGTACGATGTTAGCCGCTTGCATAATGTTTTCATATAAACCACCAGAGCACCCTACGATGATACCTTGATCTAAATGCAATTTGCCGTCAAAATGTTTTTCAGGCAATTGTAAAGACAAGGATTTATTATCTAATTGCTCTACCGCTTGACGTTCGATTTCTGCTAATAAATCGCGACCACCTTCGTTGATTTCTTTAATTGTATATACATTGCTTGGATGGAATGGCATAGCAATCATACTTTCCACTTCCCTAAGATTAACTTTTACTAGGCCATCATAATAAGCTACATCACCAGGGTTAAGCTCTTTGTACGCATCACCGCGACCATGAAGTGTCAAGAATTCTTTCGTTGTACTATCTGTTCTCCAAATAGTTGTAAGGCATGTAGTCTCTGTAGTCATTACATCGATGCCGTTACGGAAGTCCATGGATAAATGTTCAATACCAGGGCCTACGAATTCCATTACTTTATTTTTCACAAAGCCGTTTGCGAATACAGCTTTTTCAATAGCGAGTGCCACGTCTTGTGGACCTACGCCGTGTTTAGGTTTTCCATCGAGGTAAATAGCGATAACTTCTGGACGTTGTACATCATACGTACGGCCAAGCAATTGTTTTACAAGCTCTGGACCGCCCTCACCAATCGCCATAGTACCAAGAGCACCGTAACGAGTATGACTGTCGGAACCGAGAATCATTTTGCCACAGCCTGCCATTGTTTCACGCATATATTGGTGAATAACTGCAAGATGAGGAGGTACATAGACGCCGCCGAAGCGTTGTACTGCAGATAAGCCAAATACATGGTCGTCTTCGTTAATTGTGCCCCCTACAGCGGCTAAACTGTTGTGGCAGTTTGTCAAAATGTAAGGGATTGGGAATTTATCTAGACCACTAGCAATAGCCGTTTGAATAATACCAACATAGGTGATATCGTGAGATGTTAAAGCATCAAATTTGATGCGTAAATCTTGATCGCCTTCATGTTGTTGGTGGTCCATTAAAATACGGTACGCCATCGTTTCCTTATAGGCGCGCTCTTTATTAAAAACTTCTTGCTGATCAAGGGCTGCACTAGAATCTGCAGGAACGATATCCGTACCGTGATATAAAAATACACCATTTGAAATTAACTCAACCATGACTTGCTCCTTTATTACTTTCACGCATGTGTAAACCTTTACAAACACTATACTTTCACCATGTGTATTGGTGAAAGTTCCATTTCTCTTGCTAGTACCTAGTCTTTAGTAATTTGTATAAATCTAGCATCCCTCATCTGTACCTAGCCTTTAGTTATATCTAATCTGTATAGAACTAGCAGCTCCTCATCTGTACCAACTCCATGGGATAGAGTACAATAATACATATGTAAAGGAGAGTTTATGGACACGAAAGATTGTACAATTTTAAAAACCTTAGCAGAGGAAAATAATATTACTTATGCGGCGCGTCGTCTATTTATGACACAACCTGCATTGAGTGAACGAATAAAAAAATTAGAAAAGGAATTTAACTGTCCCATCATCAACCGACAAGCTCGCGGCGTAGAGTTTACCTACCAAGGTCAACGCCTTGTGCGATACGCCGAAGATTTGCTCAATTCCTATACTTCGGTGCGCCAAGAGCTATTAGCTATGGGTAGTGAACCACGTGGTACATTAAACCTAGGATGCTCAAATGTATTCGCAAAGTATCATATTCCTCATATTTTATCGACCTTTAAAGAGGCGTATCCGCACATTGACATCATCATGTATACGGGACTTAGCTATAAGCTATACCATGACTTCCTTGAAGGTCGCCTACATGCTGCCATCATCCGCGGTGCTCACACCTGGACAGAGTCGAAAGAACATATTTGGTCCGAACCATTCTGCTTCTTTAACAAAACACCTTGTGCCGTTGAGGACTTACCTCGTCTGCCCTATATTCACTATCAAACAGATCCGAATTTACAGCAAACTATAGATGATTGGTGGTATTCTCACTACTCACAACCACCGATGCGCACCATCGAGGTGAACGACATCGATACCTGCATGAAGCTAGTCAACCAAGGACTTGGTTTTACCATCCTTACCCAAAGCTGTGGCAACGATTACCCTAAACTATTTAAGGAAACCTTAAAGGATCTTGATGGTCACATCATGACTCGTGATACATGGATGTACACCCGTAACAGTGCCCTTGAGTCCAAGCCAGTACAGGCTTTTTACTCATTTATGAAAACCTGGGCTGACACAAAGGTATAGTATATATTCCTTTAATACATATAATATATTATGAAAATGCAATAAAAACAAATTGCTCTTTTCTTTAGTATCCATAAATTTTACTTATACCTTATATCTCAGTATATGCAAAAAACCCGTCATGACAAGAATCATGACGGGTTTTCTTTTATATAATAGCTTTTATAAAAATAATTTCTCTACTATGACACAATCACGTATCTTGGATTAGAGTAATAATAGCATAATCACAACTGTAGCAATGATACATGGTACAGCATTGCGTTTTGCCATTTCCATAGGATTGATTCCTGCAATACCAGCAACGATAATACCTGCGCCTGCTACGGGACTCATACTACGACCGATACCTGCACCGATTTGCGCCATGGAGCCAAGTTCCATAATGCCATACCCAAAGTCTGCTGCGTGTGGTGTTACAGCACCGTTAAAGGCAAGGGCTGCCGCATTACCGGAACCAGAGATAACAGCCAACAAGAATGGACCAAAGGCCGCACCGATTTGAGCGATTTGTTGAGAGTTCTTCATGCCATCAATAAGAGCATTAGTAAGACCGATAAGTTGCATCCCTGCTGTGAAGCAAGCTGCTGCAGCCATAAGGCCAACGACATCACACATACCATCGCCAGTACCGCGGAAGAACTTTTTAACAGCTTCTGCCACATTAGGACGCACGGCAATGATACCAATAGCAGTACCGATGAGCATAGATACAGGAACAGAGATTTCTGGGATAACCGCCACTTGTTTACTACCTAATACAAGTAATACAAGAGGAATAATGGGAATGATTGCATAGAAATAATTTACTTTGAATTCTTTACCTTCCGCTGCAGTATCGTTTTTCATTACATACCCGGTATGCTCCTTCTTAACGATAGCTACGATGTTAAGCAAAATAGCGGCTACTACGATACCGATAATTGCTTGCATGGAGAAGCTGGCAATAACTGTCATTACGTCTACCCCCGCTAGTTGTGCCACTTGAGGGTTGAACATAAGGCCTGGACTCAAGGAACTACCCCATGTACCTAAGAAGATAGCAGAACCAGCCATCGCTGGATGTACTCCAGAACGAATGAGGGCAGGAATCAATAATGCACCTACGGCCGCAGCACAACCTGCCGCTGTAGGCAATGCAATATTAATTAAAAATGTAATAATAACAGCGCCAGGAATGATGATTTTCGTCATCTTTTTGAGGCCTGCAGAAATGAAATACACCATGTGCTCTGTACATTTTGTATATTCCATAACATAGCTAAAACCTAACACCGTACAGATTGTTGGTACAAGACCTGGATTCGTAAGTTCTTTCACAAAGGCCGTCGTACCAGCACCAAGCTGCCCACCAATAAAGCACATCAGTAAGCCCGATAATAGTAAAACGAGCCGCGTTTCAAACTGTTTAATAATAGCGATAAAGGTCGCTACTACGATAACAATACCTGCAATAACCATAACTCTCCTATCCGTGTACATATGATGCAAAATAGCTATATCCCCTCTATAAACACTTTACATCCAATACACAACTAACAACACTAAATACAATAGTCCTATCTATGTCTTACACCTAAGAGGCCTAACTATAATAAAAATAATCACTCAAATATATACAGTATAATCATATATCTATATAACTACTTATCTATATAGAAAAAAGTATATTAAACAAGCTTCGTTTCTTCCAAGCTAAGTTTTCTGATCACCTTATCAAGCACCTCTGCACCCGTTACGATATCATCCATTTCGGCAAATTCTGCAGGATTATGACTGATACCATCACGACATGGAATAAAAATCATTCCCGTAGGAACTGCCTCCGCCCAATGCATCGCGTCATGACCGGCACCGCTCGGCATAGTCATATATTCTACACCTACAGACTTAACAGCCTCTTCGATTTCTCGAATCATCGCAGGGTGCATCGCCACCGGATGGTCTTGTGCAATAGGCTCAATCGTATAAGATAATCCCCGTTTTTCTGTAGTAATATCGATAAATTCCTTAACAAGAGTGATTATGGAATTGCGAGCTACCTTAGATATGCTGCGAATATCTACGCCTAGTTTCACAGCTCCAGGAATGACATTCATCGCCCCTGGTGTAACCTCCACAACACCGACAGTTCCCACCACGGGTGGTTCCTCTTGCATAGATGCAATCTCCTCGATGCCGAGGATGATTTTTGAGGCTCCACATAGGGCATCATGACGCAAGTTCATCGGCGTAGCGCCACTATGATCGGCATTGCCCCGAATGGTTACATAGAATCGCTCTGGCGCTGCAATACCAGTCACAATACCAATCGTTTTCTGTTCGTGCTCCAGTACCTTTCCTTGTTCAATATGAATTTCTGTGAAAGACTTTACAGGTCGTTTATATTCCATTTCTTCAATCCCATCGGGATTTAAGTTGCGACCTTTCAATGCTTCGTACAAGGAAATTCCTTGTTTATCTACCAATCGGTGTAAGTCTTGTAATCTTAATTCACCACGCATGGCCTTACTACCTAGTGTAGCATTCCCAAAACGACCGGACTCTTCACACATGAAGGATACCACAGCGATGGTATGGTCATGTTCATAACCATCGTCAGTGATGCTACGAATTACTTCAATGGCAGATAACACGCCCACCACACCATCGTAATTGCCTCCATTGGGCACGCTATCCGTATGAGACCCCATCATAACAACGGGTAACTCTGGATTCTTCCCGCTCTTATAACCAATAACATTACCAAAATCATCAGTCTCAACGGTTAGTCCCGCATCGGTCATGCGGTCTATAATATATTGCCGTCCTGCCCAATCTGCATCGGTGAAAGCAAGGCGATTAATGCCCTCACCAGGAGCCGTCAATTGGGCCATAGCCTCAAAATCTTTAACCAATCGCTCTCGTTGAATCATGTAACACCTCATAATCTATTACATCAATTACTGACAAACCATATGATGCTAGTACATAAAGCTTATTTTAAATAGTGAGCAGCAATAGTACCTAATGCAACGATACCATTTAGCATATCTTCTTCATCGATATCAAAGAGCGGATTGTGATGCGGTGCTTTAATGGCAGATCCCACAACCATATAGGTCGCTCTACCGCCGCGATCAATGACACGGTTCAAGAAGTACGCACAATCTTCACTACCGCCACCGCTGTAATCAAATGGAACCTCTTTAAAAATACCAAGTGGCTCCACGATAGCTTGCACCTCACGAGCTAAATCATCGCTGATACGGCCTGCAGGAGTTTCTCCTTGTTTTGTGATTTCAAAGGTACAATCGTGCATTTCTGCAGCACTTTTAATAATAGTCTTTGCTCGTTCAATCATATAATCGTTGATTTCTGTCGTAGCACCACGAGTTTCTAGTTTAAGAACTGCCACATCAGGCGTCACATTGCGGCCTGTACCGCTTTCAAAAACACCTACATTCATGCGAGAAGCGCCTTGACTATGACGAGCGATGGCTTGTAAGTTAAGAACTGCTGTACAGCCGGCGAGCATTGCATTTTGTGCCTTTTCAGGGGAGCCACCAGCATGAGCAGAATAACCGTGGAATACCGCATCAAGTTTTGTAGTGGCTAAGAAGCCATGATCGCTACACGCAAAACAATTGGATAGATTTTCATTAAACCCAATATGCATGCCGAACATCAAATCTACATCATCCACAACGCCCGCTTCCGCCATCGCTTTAGCACCGCGCACGCCTTCCTCTGCTGGTTGGAAGATAAGTTTAATAGTGCCTTTGAATTCATCCTTGTGCACAGCCAAATATTCAGCTAGGCCCAGCCCCATCGTCATATGTGCATCATGACCACAAGCGTGCATCGCCTTATCGTGACAAGAACGGAATCCTTCCTTTGTAGGCACATGGCTATCCTCTTTAGCTTCGATAACATCGTTAGAGTCCATGTCTACACGAAATGCTACTACGGGACCTTCGCCGCCGAACTTCATAGTTGCAACAATGGCCGTTTTACCATAGCCCATCTTTTCTACAAGCTCAGGATTAGCACCTTCTTTGATGGCGCGATCCATAGCGGCTTTCATAACCTCATCACTAGGCAAGCCCATACGAGAGTCTAAATCGAGTACATCTGCGCCTAACGCCACATCATAGCCCAAAGAAATAAGCCTATCCGCTACCTTCGCAGCAGAGCGATACTCAAGCCAAGCAGGTTCAGGGTACATATGAAAATCTCGACGCATAGCGATTAACGCATCACGTCGTTGTTGCACAAAATCTTTTACAGACATAAATACCTCCTTAACAAACTAATAATCACGTATATATTTACTATATGAATTGATATGTAAATAGTCAACTAAATGGCGCATGTATACAGTATCTAAAATATACTTTATGTTATAACAAAAAACACATATACTACGAAATGATTTCTGTGATATATGTGTTCTTATCGATTTATTCTAATATTGTTTTATTCAGTTTTGCCAGTACTTCTCGTTTAATAGTTCGTTGTCTATCCCAAGCAATGATAACAACGGTAGCAATAATCATAGCCATACCAATTAGCCCTAATAGACTAAATTCATTTCCTAAAAAAGCCCACCCAAAGAAAGCCGCCGAAATAGGTTCAATAGATGACAAAATAGATCCTGGTACGGCCCCAATTCGTTTAACCCCTTCTAAATAGGCATTGAAAGATACTATCGTCCCGAGGAATATGACATTGAAACAACCAATAATAGTCCATGCGTCCCACACTGCATATGAATTCGGTTGATGGAATAATATAGCGGCTACAATACCACTAATGAACATCCCGAATCCCACAATAGGCAACGTGCCATATTTGTAGAGTAAATCAACAGGAGAAATACTATATACGGCTACACCGACAGCAGATAAAAGCCCCCATACGAGAACCGCCATCGGGAAGCTTTTAATAGAAAGACCATCACCATTCCCCATCAAACAAATGGTCCCCACTAAGGCAAGTATAACAGAAACCGTCTCCCCCTTGGATGGTCGTTTACCATAGCGAACCAGCAGGTAAATAATAATCATAGACGGCGCCAGATATTGTAAAACCGTTGCAATGCCAGCTCCAGCTAAAGCAATGGATCTAAAGTATGTATATTGGCATAATGCCATTCCAAATACGCCAAAAATAATGAGTCCTAGCGTATCCTTTACACTATGAAATACATTAAAGATAGAATTTCCAAATCTAAACCATGCATAAATAACAGTTAGTAAACCTGCTGTAATCAATCGCATAGTTACTAGCCATTCCAAATTCATATCTCTAAAATTGCTTAAGAACTGTACGGATGCACCTGATACACCCCATAAAACAGCGCCTAATAAAGTTATAATAACACCAATAACTTCATATTGTTTCATGCTAGTCACCGAGCAAAGATACGTGAACTTTCACAACCACCTTACGGATTTTGATGGGTTTATCGTTTACAGCAAGCAAGGGCCGATGAACATCAGAGGGGAAGAATACGGTGTAGTACCCTTCTGGGCAATGGATTTGCCCTTCATCAACCGCTTCATTAGGATAGAAATAGCAATCTCGATCTGGATAGGACTCCACAGGTTTAACGAGACCTTTATCTACGAAAAAGCCCATGTTTTCCTCGCCGCTCACCATAAATTGGATATCTACATAATTACGATGCGATTCTGGTTTTGTAGCTTCAAATAGTTTTGTTTCTACATCATCTACGTTAGCATACATCATGTCACCCTCGATGGCATGACGCCCTCCAGGCAACGCTTTCAAATCTGTGTTTTTCAAGAAATCCAAAGCGCGCACGATGGCTTTAGGATAGCCCATTTTTGTATAATCTGCGGTAATATTAGAGAAAAACATACACAATCCTTTCACAATATCTATGGATATGGCACCACAATAAACCAATTATATTACCTTTTATGTTAGCACATATATACATAAAGAACTAGCTATTCTCTTATGTAAAAGCCCTCCATACGCTACATATATGGAGGGCCTCAGTAAAATACTATTCAAATTTATGACTTACGTCAATCATTACACTATGAAATTGTTACAGTATTAAATTGTTACATTATGCAATTGTCTATTCAGTTGTAGTGATTCAAACTGTATTAAATACAGCATGTGGCCATTACCTTATTCTTGGGTTTTATGAGCAGCGATAATTTCTTCCGCTTGCTTATGTGGAACCTCTTCATAGGTATAGAACTGACGGTTAAATACGCCTTGTCCTTGTGTAATGGAGCGCAATGCAGTCACATAATCGGACATTTCAGCCAATGGTACTTGTGCTTTAACAACGGAAATACCGGTTCTTTCACTTTGTTCCATGCCTAATACACGACCTCGACGGCTATTCAAATCACCCATAATGTCGCCCATGAAAGCATCTGGTGCAAACACGTTGACTTCATAGATTGGTTCTAATAGTACTGGTTTCGCCTTAGGAATCACATCCTTGATAGCCTGTGACGTAGCTACTTTAAATGCTAACTCTGAGGAGTCTACGCTGTGGTAAGATCCATCCAAGAGTGTCACTTGCACGCCAATCATAGGATATCCTGCAATTAGGCCTTTATCTAGGGTTTCTTTGGCACCCTTTTCCACTGCTGGTATGTATTGCTTAGGTACAGCACCACCAAAAATTTTGTCTACGAATGCAAATTCGCTACCATCATATAATGGATCCACTTGAATCTTAACGTGACCATATTGACCATGACCGCCACTTTGTTTCTTATACTTAGACTCGGTTTCAGCAGAGCCTTTAATGGTTTCGCGGTATGGAATATATGGAGCCACAAGTTTAGCTTGTACGCCGTATTTACGGTCCATTTTGTTGAGGATATGCTCAAGATGTACTTCGCCCATACAATCGATTTGTAATTGGCGAGCTTCAGCATTTTTCACTACTACGCAAGTAGGATCTTCTTCTGCCACTTTAAGAACAGCACTAGCTAATTTTTCCTCCTCACCTTTTTTCACTGGCTCCATAGCCACTGTATATAGAGGTTGAGGGAAACGAATAGCATCGTATGTTACTTTAAAGTCAGGAGCCGTTAATGTATCGCCGGTCTTAGCATTGGCCAATTTCGGTATCACTACGATATCGCCAGCTTTAGCAGCAGATACAGGGATTTGTTGCTTCCCGATAAGGGTAACCATCTTGCCCCATTTTTCTTCTACACCTTGGTTTACATCATAAAGGCGATCGCCTTCTTTCAGTTCACCAGAGAAGATACGTACAAAGCTTTGTTTGCCTGCGAATGGGTCTAACAATGTTTTAAATACGAATGCAGTTAATGGTTTATCTACATGTACAACACATTGTTCGCCGGTTTCCGCATCAGTTGCGGTCATCACTTTTTTAGTTGCATCCGGCATGTAACGGATCATACGATCCAATACTTGATCTAAGCCAATACGAGATGTGGCACTGCCACACATGATTGGGCACACACGGCCACTAATCATCCCTTCACGCAAGCCTTGGCGGATTTCCTCTAAGGATAATTCTTCGCCTTCTAAATATTTTTCCAACAACTCATCGCTACCTTCAGCCGCGGCTTCTACGGTCATTTCCCGAATTTCTTGAGCCTTTTCGATAAGGTGAGCTGGTACAGCGACCTCTGTTGGTTGGCCGTCCTTATAAGTAAACGCAGTCATTTTCGCTACGTCTACAACGCCTTCAAAATCGGCACCTTCACCGATAGGAATCTGCAATGGCATAATGCCTTTGCCAAATAATTCCCGCATTCTTTCAATAGTGCCAAAGAAGTCAGCACCATCAACATCCATTTTATTGATAAATGCCATGCGAGGCATTTGTAATTCAACTGCATAATCCCATGCGCGAACTGTGTCAGTTTCTACACCAGATGTGGAGGATAGCACCATCAACATACCATCACAAGCACGCAAAGCGGCACGAACTTCGCCATGGAATTCGTTATAGCCTGGAGTGTCTATGAAGTTAACCTTATGGTCATGCCACTCACATGGCGCCATGCCCAATTGAATAGTTACATTACGTTTAATTTCTTCCGGTTCAAAGTCCATAATATGTTTATTATCTTGACCTTTACCTACGAAATCAACCGCACCAGAAGTTAACAACAAGGATTCAACAAGAGCTGTTTTGCCCGCACCATCGTGGGAAACAACAGCAACGTTTCTAATTTTATCACTACTGTACTCTTTCATTGGAATCGCCTCCTTACTGGCAAATTACGGCTTTGCTAATACATTTCGACACTACAATAGAAAAATCCTCTTTTTCTGAGAAAAATTTCTCCAAAAAGAGGATTAATATAATTCTTCAATCTATATTTGACGAATAAAGACTCAAATTTACCAATAAGGACTTAGAAGAGTTCCGTACCCGTACAGAGTATAACTAATATTGCAATACTAGTCATCTATAGTTTCGACGACTTTCCTTCTATTCCTAAAGAATTTTAGTATTTCTATGTTTATAATGAAGTTAAAGATCTATTAATAAAGCTTTATTCGTAAACCTATATAGATGGGACTAGTGCCCTCACAAAGTTATAAAAAAGACGGTCTGTACTTGTGCAGCGACATCAGGAACGAGGAGCAAGCAAGTATAGACCGTCTTTTTTAATTAAGTTGTCATTATGTAACGGGGTCCCATCTATATATAGGCAATACTAGTGGTAAATATATAATTCACTAAAAGATATAGGTAAATCATAGAATACTAAAATTCTCCCGTCCGTTTACCGTAGTGTTTGGAGTCCCCATTTTGTTTCCAACCTACTGTATCACCGATGGACATTACGCGGCGCGTCAGGCAGTCTTTACATTGTTCTGCATTGTCGTCCACGCAAGGTTTATTATCATATAGCAAATATTTTGCACGGTGTTCAGGAATGGTGATGATAGGCATTAGGATATTCGCCCCAGCCGCTAAACCTTTTTCACGGCCTAGTTTATCTAGTGCTTGTAAGGCAGTAGTTGCCGCAATGTTTACGTCTTTCAAGAATAAACGAGTTAGGGCAATCATCTTGAGGCCCAGTTGAACTCGTCGCAACTTACCCTCTTCATCATCAATGCCCATTGCCAATGCTTCTTGGCCCAGAGGCGTATCATGATGCACCACATAAGGGCCCATACCGATCATGTCGATATCCATATCGCGATAGAACAAGATATCATTTACGAGATCATCTTCTGTTTGCCCAGGTAGACCAATCATAACACCTGTGCCAACTTGGAAGCCTACGCGGCGCAAACGACGTAAGCATTCTACGCGCGTCTCAAAGGAATGTAATTCATCACGAGGATGAATCTTATGGTATAAATCTGTATTGGTTGTTTCAATGCGTAATAAATAACGACTCGCACCAGCTTCACGCATGCGACGGTACGCCTCTTCGCTTTGTTCCCCTACACACATCGTTATGCCAAGAGAACCATCACCAATGGCTTTAATATCGCGAATTAAATCCACAACATAGTCCACAAAGGCATCATCACAGCGTTCACCAGATTGGAGTGTAATGGAACCATATTCATGATCGTACGCCCACTGTGCCATCTTGATGATATCTTCGCGATTCATATCAAAGCGTTCCGCCTTATCGTTTTCTCGGCGGATACCGCAGTAATTACAATTCTTAATGCATCGGTTCGAGAACTCGATGAGGCCACGATAATACGCTACAGGCTTTACGTATTTTGCCTTCACTTCGTAGGCCTTTTTATATATCAACTGCAACTGCTCTTCATCAGTTACAGACATGAGAAATCTTAGTTCCTCCTCGGTCAGCCATTCATCACCGACAAGGTCTTTTGCAAGAATGTCTTGCACTTGCAAACAATCACTTCCTTTCGTAACGAATCGTCATCGATTCGCTTGGTATGGTAATGGATTCAATGTCAGAGACACAGGTAAATCCATTAATTTCGCGCGGCAAGTCCCGCACATGTTTCACTTGTCGTGTTAAACATTCGTGAGCCATCACACCTCGACTCATTTTGGAGGACGTACTCATCTGCTTAAACGTGTTGCCCCGTAATTCCCAAAATTCAATGGTTACCACCTTTGGATGGTTCACCATTTTTGCATATTCTTTAGATGCTAGGTTTAGGATCCAATCTTCCTTGTGAAAGTATGCATCCACTGCTTCACGCCATGTATCGTATAAATTAACGCCTACCTTATCAACCATATCGAGTCGATAGTTGCGCACCCCCATATTAGGTTCAACGACACCATACAACGCGGACATCACAACGAGGTGGCTTTCACCAAAGGTCTTGGCTTCATCAGATAAGTTCAACCAGTCTAAATATTTGAAAGCAATACCATCGTAGCTTTCACAAGCGATACCTACTGGATGGGACTCAAAGTCCTGGTAAAAATCAAAGACAGCCTGTGCCTTATCAGCCTTTAGCTTTAGCGCCTTTCCAAGAGCTGCTACATCAAGAGATTGTACATGATTTATAATCTTTTTCGTGATGTTCGGCTGAAATTGGCTGTCTCGGACTGCATGATGTACTGCCTCATCATTTCTAGCAACATCGGTAATCGTTTTTGTCTTACTAGGAGAGAGGACGATTTTCATGAGATAATTCCGCCTTAATAGATTCCTCTGTCAAATTATCGATCAATTCTGGGTTCCACAACATGAGAGGCACCGCCACTACGTGGCTTGCTTTCAATTCTTTACATAATTTAATGCATTCTTTGAGATAATTAGAATCTTCATCTACAAGGTCGCATACGATAACCACGTGACGCCCTTTAAGGTTTACACCTTCATAATCGATACTTTCAGCAGATACTGTAAGCATGCCTGTTTCCAAGCGGCCTTCGCTCATGTCGTTCAAACGAGACATCAATACATGCTCAAGCATAGTAGATACAGGTGTCACTACGCGGCCTATGCCAATAAGAGCCTCAGGTTGTGCATGAACGATAACCGTTTTCTTGCGTTTATCCGTTCTGAACTCAATAAGAGCTTTTTCTAAAGCGCCAAAAAATACGAATAACTGCCAAGGATCAAAAGAGCCTGTTTGGAACATATCGATAACAGAACCATCCTCATCCATATTGAGGCGCGTCAATAACTCTTCAGCAATGTCGTTAACCACAACACTAAAATCAGATTGTATTGTCTCTTGCACTTTGATTTCCTTTGCCATTAGGGCCTCCTAGTTTTCCATATATCACACTGCTAAGGAATATCCCCAACAGATATTATATTAATCTTAATTATACTATTTTTAATTGTACCATATTTTATACCCCTCTTGGGTATTCAAAGATACGCTTTTCACATAATAGATACGTTAGCAACATGACAAAAGGACCGCCATAGCGGTCCTTTGCATTTTAATTTTGTATTCTAATGTTGTACTCTAATATTATACTCTAATATTGTACTCTAATGCTGTATTCTAATTATGATTTTATAATAAACCTTTTGGTAACTAACAAAGAATGTTCTATTAGCCTACAATCAATAAGTAGATATTCATGATCGTAACGATGATACCTATGCTCCATAAGAGAATATTTGTAAATTTACGGTTCGCGTATTCTCCCATGACCTTGCGGCTACTTGTCATGTAAAGTTGCAAGAAGATGGTGATTGGTAATTGCAAGCTCAAGAACATTTGAGAGAACAATAATGCTTGGAAGGAATCTGTAATAAACACGATCAACAATAATGCTGGAACATATGTTAGTGCCAAGCCTAATCGCGTATGGAAGTCTTTCATATCGTAAGACTCGCCAAACATTCCTGCAAAGATACTTGCCCCCGCCATACCTGCTGTAGCGGATGAGGCAAAACCTGCAAATAACAATGCTATTGCAAAAATAATACCCGCTGCGGGTCCAATGAGTGGTCGCAACAACTCTTCAGCCTGTTCAAGCTCTGTTACTTCAATACCATGAGCAAAGAAGACAGCCGCCGCCAATATAATCATGGCAGAGTTAATCATCCACCCAATCCCCATAGATAACAAAGTATCGAGGAATTCATAGCGCAACTGCCGTTTCATAATCGCTGGGTCTTGTGTATTAAACTGGCGACTTTGGATGATTTCAGAGTGTAAAAACAAGTTATGAGGCATAATTACAGCCCCTAATATACTCAAAATAACGAGCATCGATTCATTAGGTATATTAGGATCCACCCAACCGATACCAGCCGTTGCCCAATCCACGTTGACCATATTTACCTCAACGAGGTACGCCAATGCGATGAGGGATACAAAGCCAGCAATGATTCGCTCTAATTTACGATAGGAGTTCGTAATGAGCATGACCGTACAGATAAGAGCCGTCAAAATGCTGCCTATCAAGATAGGAATACCAAAGAGCATCTTCAAGGCGATAGCGGCGCCAATAAACTCAGCCAAGGCCGTCGCTGCCGCCGCAATTCCTGCCGTGCTAAGCACAAAGCGAGATGCATAACGCGGTAAGAATTCATAGGCACATTCCGACAAGCATTGACCGCGTACAATGCCTAAATGTGCCACATTATGCTGTAATAAAATGAGCATAATCGTAGATAGTGTGACTACCCACAATAATTCGTAACCATAACTGGCACCAGCTGCCAAGTTAGCAGCCCAGTTGCCCGGATCGATAAATCCAACGGTTACGATTATACCAGGTCCTATATATTTAAAGACCTCACTTACCTGCTGCTTACCATTTTGATGGACAGTAAACAACTGTTTCTTTAAAAAATCAATCATTATAACCCCTTACTAAGAGTTATAGAGTGAAGGTCATCTCCGTCTGCATACGAGCATCTGTTTTGGACTTTTTATCCTTGGAATCAGCGTAACGAATACGCACTTCATTATTTACCTTAACGCGAGAATCATCAATTTTGAATTTCTTCATTTTTTCTTTGATTTGTTCATCTGTTAAAGCGCGTTCTTCCGGTTTTGCTACTTCATCACCAGCCTTATCAAGAGCCTCTTGTTGATCCTTGGATACTTGATACATCTTACCAGATTTTTTAGCCTTTTCAGCACGCTTTTCATCTAGTTTTTGACGGCGCTCGTCAGTAACTTTTTTATCGCGAGCAATACGGTAATCCATTACATCACGCATATTTTCTTGGTAGATACGCAATGCATATTCCCGATCATTGTCGTTCATTTGCTCACGTTTTGTGACTACCTCATCGATAAGTGGCATAAGCTCATCCTTTGTGTAGCTAGCACCATCAAAAGTAAATCCGTGGGTATCTGTAATAGCACCATGTTTAATGAGTCTTTGTAACGCTGTATACGTCCAATCATTAGGCGTAATAACATCTGAGTTTACATGCTGTTGCCCTTTACTAGAACTACTAACAGTCTCTACATCAGCACTTACGCCATCCACCATAGGACGTGCACTTGGAATGGCAATACTTTCAGCATGACTAAAGCCAACAGACGCAACGAGGCATAATGTGCCAATGCCTAACGCTCGACGGATACGATTCATTTGACGTGTATGTTTTGTATTCATAAGAGTCTCCTTAAAATTACATTTTATACAATCTATTATATGAAACCCCTAGACATACGTCAACTCTATACCCTTACACACCTGTGTCATTCAATACTAATAAGGCCTTGGACTCACTCGAATCCTCACAAATTAGGCCTATATAAATAATATAATAAATTAATATATTATACAAAAAGACCCCACATCGAGTGATGTGGGGTCTTTACATGGCGGAGGATTAGGGATTCGAACCCTAGCGACGGTAACCCGCCCTAACGATTTAGCAAACCGTCCTCTTCAGCCTCTTGAGTAATCCTCCATGCTTTACTGGGTAATCATATCATACCCAATAAGGCATTGTCAATCGTCTTATTTCAGCATAGATTCGATGAACCAGATCTGTTTTACATAGTATGCAACGTGATCTTCCATCATGCTTACGAGCAAGAAATCACCTTCTTCATCAGCGGCTGCACGAATTGCTACAGCTTGATCATTCATGTATTTAAAATCTTTAAGAAGGATATCAATTACCTTTGCTTGAGGGATGTCTTCTTGACCAAGTTCTTCGATTTTAGTCAATTTTGTGTATTCTGCAGAATTTACCAATGGAAATTGACCTTGCATTTTCACATGTTCTGCTACGGCATCAAAGTATTCAAATGCTTCATCATAGATGGATTCCAAGTATTCATGGATGGATTTGAATTGCGGACCAGTTACATTGAAGTGTAAATTATGTAATTTTACATTCCATACGGAAAGATCTGCTAAATATTGATTTACTTGTTGTACGTTTTTCATAATAAAACTCCTTTTTTCACTTAATTCTCAATTATAGTTTATTCTAAAAGCAGAACAAACACAGTTGGTTTCTACGCCATCAATTCGTTTATTTAATTTATAATCAATATTGATTATGTTTATATTCTACCAATAATGATTTTCCATGTCAATACATGAGCAGATATTTTTGTATAAAAGTTTAATGAAAATATTATAACCATACTAAATCAAACTTATCCCCAATACAATACATACCAAATCTAAATCCAATAATTCGAAGAAACATGTTTCTTCGAATCATAAAAAACCCCTAACTACTAGTTAATCCAATAGTTAGAGGTTTGTATGATTCTTTGTATGATTCTATATTAAATATGATTATATATTAAATACGTTTCTATATTAAATATAGTATTCTATGTAATTATCAGGGATTTTTTTCTCCTCTGCTTGTGCAGCGGTTGCATTGCGACTAAGTTTACGAACATACATATTTTCTGGGTCTGTTTCAAAAATTACCATATCTTTAGGAATATCATGTTTGATAACGAGATTACAGCCAATCTTCGTGCGCGCCCCAATCGTAATATCCCCTAAGATTTTTGTACCCGTACCGATGAGTACATCATCTTCAATGGTCGGATGGCGCTTTACCTTTTTAGAAGACATCCCACCTAGTGTTACTTGATGGAACAAGGTTACATTATCGCCTACAATAGCCGTTTCACCAATAACAACCCCCATACCGTGATCAATAAAGAGGCCGCGACCAATCGTCGCACCTGGATGGATTTCAATGCCCGTTACATGACGAGAATGGAGAGCCACACGACGAGCCAAGATTGGCCACCCCGCCTTATATAAACGGTGGGCAAAGAAATGCCAGAACAAAGCCGTAATATGTGGATATGTCCATATAACCATCCATACACTTGTGGCAGCTGGGTCAGAATCCATTACGCGCTTAATATTATATTGAATTTTGCCCCATAAATCGCGCAAACCTTGCATCATAGTGACTCCATCTCAAATAACTCTACTTACATTCTACAGAAATATAGATATATCTAGTATACAACATATTTGGTCTATATTCCTATATATAAGGCTATATCTATATAGAACCTATTCTTTTATCATTCAAAATCTCGTATTTTATCTATCTAAAATCTATTATTTAACGTATTCATTATTGCCGAAGTCCAAAAGGGATAAATATTTCTCTACTCCATCAGGTGCAATAACAACGATGTTCGCCTTAGGTAATTCACGAGCCATGCGTTTTGCCGCTACAATGGCCGCCCCCGCGGAAAGACCAATAGAGATACCACTTTCACGCATAAAGGTTTGCACCTCGCTAAAAGCTTCTTCATCACTTACAGTTTGCACGCCGTCCATCAAGCTTTGGTCAAAGTTTTCAGGAATGAAACCAGCCCCAATACCTTGTATTTTGTGAGGGCCGCCCTTACCTTCGGTAATAGCAGGAGATCCCGCTGGCTCTACAGCAATGGCTTTTAGATTAGGATTATGTTCTTTCAATCGTCTTGTAACGCCTGTGAAAGTACCACCTGTACCGATACCCGCTATAAATACATCGACATTTGGCACTTGTTCTACAATTTCATTACCCGTCGTGCGGTAATGCATATCTGGATTTGCAGGATTTACGAATTGGCCCAAGGTGAAAGCATTTGGATACTTTGCTAAAATTTCATTTGCCCGCTCAAGAGCCCCCTTCATACCTGTTTCTTTTGGTGTTAAGATGAGCTGCGCCCCATACGCCTTAATAAGCTCACGGCGTTCTTTACTCATACTTTCAGGCATGATAATTACTGTTTTAATATGTAAAATAGCGCCTACCATAGCAAGAGCGATTCCCGTATTACCACTTGTGGCTTCTACAATGATGCTATCCTCATGGATGCGACCCTGCTCTTTTGCAGCCTGCAACATACCGAGTACGGCACGGTCTTTTACAGATCCACCTACATTATATTTCTCAAGCTTTACATAGATATTAGTATTTTGTAATTGATATACCGGTGTTTTACCGATAAGTTCAGTTGTTTGGTTTGTTACTATACTCATCTAATTCTCCCTCTAGCGATAGATGATAAAAATCGTCCTTAGGAGCATCCCAAGGACGATATTATATTGCACCTTGTTATTCACCATACACGGGGTATAACCGTTTATGTATTCCAATTAATACAACCATACTCTAACATTTGAATCATTTCATTGTCAAGAGAATGAGAACGACTTTTAAAACCCTAAAAATACAGGAAATAACTAGCTTTATCTATTTTGTTGTAAGTGCATTAAGTACCCCATCCCATGTGATGGGTACCATTATAATGATGAGGGCCAATCCAATAAAGAAAATTGCTCCTACCAAGACTGTAAGACGAGGGATAAGAGATATAGCCATGCTACTAGCTAAGCGCGATACTTTAGTTACATCATGATGTAACGCTACATGGCCCCATAAGAAACCAGCAACTGCATAGGTGATAATGTATGGGTCGAAAATGATTAGGGTCGTCAATTCATTATCAACATGCATAATTCGGTTAATACTCGGAGACACTAATACATTTACAAGTATAGCTAGGATTTTAAACCACACTAGGCACACGATATAAGACCACATTGTTTTTATCGTCATTCTCAGCATATAGAGCAAGCCCACCAAGCTTGCTCCAAGAAAGCCTCTTTGACTCCCCATGTACCGCTCCATCCAAGAAGGCTTATGTTTACCTGCATCTACTTGGTCATAATAAAAGGATAAATCCCGTTCTCCATGAGCTAAATCAACGAGCCCTAATACTTGAAACAACACAAGCGAAAAGACTAGAATAACGCCTATTTGAAAGCTTTCACTAAAGAACATATCCATCAGATCAAAATCAAGATAACCAATGTTCAAAAGATTACCATATACATCGTGAAACGCAATATATATACCATTCGTTACGAGCATATCTAACACAAATAGGAGTAACACAAAGATGATATATCCGTTCCAGCGAGTCCATTTACTTTGTTCTCTTAAATGAGTGTGAGTCCCTACGATTATTGATGCAGGTTGTAAAGACAAGGTCACACCCATCATAAAACAAATAATAAAGGATGCGACCATTGTTAAATATTCGTATGCCATATTAACGGTATGCTACGCGCTCAGGCTGCATGTCGTGGAAATGAAGGCGCTCTTTTGCCGTCTTTTCCCACTCTGTACCAGGCTTGCCGTAATTTGCGTATGGATCGATGGACAAGCCACCGCGCGGCGTAAACTTACCCCACACCTCGATATATTTAGGATTCATCAACTTCACAAGATCTTTCATGATAATGTTGATGCAGTCCTCGTGAAAGTCCCCATGATTGCGGAAACTAAACAGATACAACTTCAAAGACTTGGACTCAACCATTTTCTTATCTGGCACATAAGAAATATAGATTGTGGCAAAGTCTGGTTGACCTGTCATAGGACACAAACTTGTAAACTCAGGACAATTAAACTTAACGAAATAGTCATTATCAGGGTGTTTATTATCAAACGCCTCTAACACCTGTGGCGCATAATCAGTAGGATAATCGGTCTTGTGACCTAACATCGTTACCCCTTGTAACTCTTTTTCAGATCTGCCGGATGCCATAAGGAACCTCTTTCTATAAAATATAAATTCTGCGAAATCATTCAATATAAATAAATTATATCATACGTAGTGCTAAAAAAGTCTTGATGTAAAATAGGATTAAATAGAAAGTTGCAACTAACATAACTACAACATTCGTTTATACTGCAAATGACTAAATAAAAAAAGGACGCTATAGTCTTAAATCATTCAGTAATTAAAGCTACTGAATATTAGACTATAACGTCCTATCAGATTTAAACAATCATAACCTTAAAATTAATTCAAATATAATCATTTTTTTAAAAGTTTATATATAAAATACCATCCCAACATAAATACTCCACTAATAATATAAGCACTACCATAAAAGTATATCCAAAACTCGTCACTAGTAACCTCAGGATCCATAACAAACATAAATGTAATGCCTCCTAGAAAAAAAATCATTCCAACCCAAAAGATTAAATTAAATATTTTTAAAAACATTTTCACCTCAACAATATGCTAACGCTTATCAAGCGCTTCTCGTTCTTTTTTTCTATCTTCATTTTCTTCAACATTTATTCCTATAGAACCACCTACAACCTTTGCTAGACCAACTTTGAATTTTAGTTTACGTTTTTTTCTATCTCCGTAAGCTTCTAAATGACCGCCCAAAGCCCCTGCGTAACCTTCTGCCTCAAGAGATACTTGTATCGGTCCCAATTTTAATGGAATACTCTTAGCTTCAACAGCACTAGCATAAATCATTCCTCCAACTTCTACGCCCACCTTATCACTTGTAATACTAGCCTCGGCTTTAGCTTGAACCCCTACCAAATGTCCATCTACAAATTCCAATAAACGATTTTCATTTTCAAAACGTAAGCCTATATCAACTGCATTACCCTGTATCTTCCCCAGTGTAGCTGTCCCCAGTCCCCATGTAGCAACTCCAGAAGGTCCACCGACATCAGGGCCACTTCTTTCCCATGCATTCGCACGCCTAACAAGATATGTCTCTGTACCATAAATCTTATCCACTGCATAGGCGTTTTTTTGAGAAGGCATTATTGCTCCATCATTAATTCTTTTGAGCTTATATTCATTAATTGATTTCAATCTAAGTCTATCATATACCTTCGCTAGCTCAGGTATACTAGATACAGCATCAGGATTCAGCCCCTTCTTACGTAATTCTTCTTTAGCAGCTTTTTCAAGTGCTAATGTTTTTTTATATATAATCTTTTCAGATTCACTAAGCTTTTTTCGTTCAATAATAGGATAGTATGGAGCAATAGAAATCATTAATTTACCTTTCCCCATAATATCATTATTACCAAAAAACTCTTTATTATAATAACCTAAATCATTCAATAACTTCTTATAAGCCTTCTGATAGGCTAATTGTTTCAATGGATTATGAAAATCAATCTGATTTTTAAAAATAGATTCACTTAAGGCCTTTAGCTTTTTAATCATCTGCGCTTTTTGTGCCAAGCTTATATTCTGCCACTTCTTATCTACTAAGGCTTTCTCTTCATCATCTAAAGCCTCATTATACTCTTTTAAATACTGTTTAATCTGTATATGTGTTAAATAATTATTCTCTGTGGCACTACTTGCAATTCCACTACCAGCATTACTTCCTACAAAGGATTTTTCCAAAACCAAACTAGCAATTTTATATACATCAGAATTATCAACATACTCACCATTAGCGTCTATTGTAGTATTAGCGTGTTTAGCTAATTCTTTAGAAATAGCGCCTACCATCACCTCATTAGCACTAGCAGTTGCAAAACCTTCTAAACTAGAACCACCAGCCATATTAGAGACTACTGCACCAAAGCCACCATGTAAGGCAACTTTATAAATACCGCCATCTTTCCATTTATCAGATTCTTTTTGGTATCGTTTTTTTAGAGCTTCATCAGAAGTGTTAGCTGCTTTTTCCTCATACTTCTGAGCTTGCTTCATTGCAATATCTCCAATTAATTTAAAGCCTTCATCAGATACAGCATTGACGTATTCCATACGTTCTTTTACATCAGCCTTATCAAATATGGGTTTAATACTATTGAGTGCATGTTCAGTATCTCTGTTAATAACAGTAAGAGGGTTACGCTCTACTTCTACTAATATAGCATCACTAATAGCAGATTTAGTAGTTGATTTGGTCTCATCTGATACTGGAATAGAAACTACCGGAGATAGCCCTAATGGGTTGATTTTACCGAGAATACCTTTTGCTGTCAATCCAGATGTATTCATGGCTATACCAGATTTTTTAGCCTTGTAAGAAGCTTCATTATGAATGTCTTCCATAACTAGAGATTTTGTAGAAATCTTATTTTTTTCAGGTGTAGCCTTACTAGTTATAGTGGCTCCTTTTAATGTTGTCGTATCGCCAACAACAATATTTACGCCATCACTACCAGCATGAATACCAGATTGTTCTGTAACACTCTTATAAGTACTATCAATATTGCCTTTTACATTAGCACCATTAATCATAGGTTGAGATATAAAGTTTGCACCAGATATAGATATCCCCTTGTTCTTGGATGTTTCATGATAGATCTGACTGTCTTGCAAGCTTTTTACACTTAGATTATTACCTACATTCGCCGCTACACCTTTCCCAGAAATAGTAGAACCGATAAGGTTCGTATCATTTCCACTTGTAATAAATACGTTGTTTGAACCTACAACATGTGTACCAGTATGAGTAGTAGTATCTTCTACCCCATTCTCTGTCCCTTTATAAGCAGAAGCTGACCAACCTACAAGTCCACCAGTTCTCATACCAATATTAGCAGAAACATTCCAGCCACTAGACTTACTATTTGTTTCAACACGTTGCGTATTTGAACCGGCCTCCAAATTAATATTATTTGAAGCAGTTAGTTGTACGTTCTTACCTTTAATTTGTTCACCAATTGCTGTAATATTACCTTTAATTGAATCTGCACTATTAGCATGAAGTAAAATAGTTCCATCAGAATCAATAGCACCACTAGAATATGTATAGCGTTCTAATTTCGATTCAGCTACACTTTTACTTGAGCCAATGCCAACTTGTATATTAACAGCTCTATCTACTGCTCTATCAGTGGCTTTATCAACAATTCCTTTATTCTCTTCTAAAGTAGTTCGTTTTTTCAATAAAAGCTCTTGTTTAGCCTTAAGCTCTGCTAACTTAGTTGAGTCAGTTTCTGGTGTATTGACTATATCAGCATTGACACGTTCCAATTGTGAATTAATAGCTCTCATTTGGCCATTATAACTTCTATCAACAATTTGCTTTGCTTCGCCAACAGCAGAGAGTAATCGATCTATAGACTGTTTACCTTCTAATGATTTAAAGTGACTATTTCTTCTATCAGATGCACTGTGTTGTTTTTTTACAGCACTATCTATTTTTTCAACAACACTGCCACCTAAACTTACAGTTAACCCTGAAGACTTACGCTCATGACGCTCCTCTTGTTTATACAAGTCATCTTTACCATCTAATATAATATCTTGCCCTAAAATGACAACGCCATCTTTCCCTACTGCATTCGTCGTAGTCAAATGAACTGTGTCACCCGCTTGTACAGTAACGTCTCCATTTGTCGCTCCTAAGGTTGTGGCTTTATGAGTAGTTTCATCAATATAGTAATTATCTTTAGATTGTTTTTTACCAATCATGATACCTATGCCGGCACCCATAATACCAGATTTTTTTACATCTTTAGAGGCGGTACTTAGTGTATGCTCTGATGCGGCATCAGTTACTACATTATGACCTGCTAATACGGATGTTCCGGCAGTACTCACCACATTAGAGGATGTAAGAGTCACATCGTTATTAGCACCAACAATTACAGTATGTCCACTAACTGTACTCATTAATGCATTTTTAGATTCATCATTCGTTTTGATTTTAGTTTCTTTTTTATTAAGAAGACCTTTTTCTTTATATTTTAACGCAAATGCATCCTTAGATTCACTGTATCCATTTTCAATGGATACATCATGTTCACCAATTACTTTTACCGCCCCAGAGTCACTACTAACGGTCAAATTACGAGCCTTAATATCATTTTGGGCACCAATAGATATATTTCCGCTAGCCTCTATTGTCGTTCCTAGCTCAGTTTGACGATAAGTTCGTAAATAATTATCGCCATCTTGAGTCATATCTTTTTTTGCAGTAAGAGTATCTGTGGTGCTATTAATATCATGTCCGGCAGTAATAGTGATAGCACCTTTTTTACCTAATGCTTCAATAGTTGCACCACCAAGGTTTACGTCATTGCCAGCAGATACAATCATAACGCCGCTATTACCGGTTACAGCAATACCTGCTGTTTTATGTAAAACATCTTGATTTTTTAAATGCTCAATAGAATTGTTAAAAGTAATATTCTCTTTTGCTTGTAATTCTACAGCATCACGACCAACAATTTGACCTTGTTGGTAAATAGTTGTATCCGATTGCAAACCAACTTTGTCTGCATTAATATGCCCGCTATTAATAATATCTTGATCAGATGCAAGAATCACTATTTTACCTTGAATAACCCCTTCATTACGAATACTTTCCTTCGTATTCATAACAAGTGTATTCGCGCTAATTAATGTTCCCTCATTATGTAGTTGTAATCCATTACTTTGTTTGAGATATACCTTAGGATAAATTACCTCAACAGGTTTACCATCTACCATAACAACATCTTTTACAAGCCAAACCATATCACTGGTCAGACTAGCGACTTGCTCTGCTGTCAATGCTACGCCTGGAGTAATGCCATACTGCTTGGCATACGCAACACCCGCATCCATAAGAGCTTTAAATTGACTTTCATCATCTGTATATCCATCAAGGAATCTATAACCTGTTCCAGATACAATCTGATTTCTAATCAAAGTTTGCTCGTAAAAACCGTCACCTAATCTTTTTTCAATATTTTCAGGACTTATTTTCATCTCTCGATACATATAATCGGATGATAAGAAGGCTTTTTTATTCGTAAATTGTGGGTCTGTTTCAACCACATAGTTAGCAGTACTTTCAGGATGTATTGTATATAAAGATTCTGTAGGCAATGCCAAAATGTTAGTTCCCGCAGTAGGTTTAGATGTATCATTACTACTATCTTGTGCAAATGGATTTAAGAAGTCTTGTACCTCTTTACGGTGATTAGCACCTACTTCACCTTTTGCCTTACCATTTTTGTCTTCTTTCTTAGCCACCCCGAGAGATGTAGGATTTTCTTTATCCACTTGTGGCGTCATGAATACTTGCCCCTTATAACCTCTTCGTCTAGATTTATGTGGTTTTTTTCTCCTATAAGTATACGCTTCTTGTGTAGTACCAAATGTATTGGTAACCTCTTGATTTTCTTTTGTAACTTGATTAATAGCACCCGTAGTAGTTAATGTGCCACCCACAACCAATTGACTATTTTCATTAGTGCCACTGCCTATGAACGACACATCTCCACCAAAGCGCACAACACCTGGTGTACTGTTTTTAACCTCTTCATGGGATGACATTTTTTTACTTCGAATAATAGCATAAGTATCTATTGGTTCTTTAGCTACACTAGAGACTTGTTGATTATATACTTCGGCCTTTTTATTATGAGCTTTAATTTTTTCATTTAATAAAGCTAAAATTGGCTTAAATTGTGCATCCCACGCTTCTTGTTCAGGACCTGCCGTTAGTGGGCGCTCTGTTGTCATAGATGTAATGCCAAACTCTTTAAAAATAGGATCATCATAAGCGTATGAAGGTACTTGTGTACCAATATATTCTGCTGGAATTAACTCTTCACCTGCCGCTTGCTCTTCTGGCGTAATTTGTTCTACCGTAACATATTCTGCAGCCTCATATATTGGCATTGGGGATTTTCCGTAACTATGGAGTGCGCCATAGCCACTATTTAAAGAAGTAAATTCAGACTTTTTAAAAACTTGACCATGCTCACTATGATTTTTATCTGTAATCAGGATTTGATCTTCTTGCTCTGTCAGCATAGCGTCATTACTTGCACCAGAAAGACCTTTTTCAATTTCAGGGCTAACACGTTTTGCTGTAAAGGAAGAGTTCTTATTTTGATAGTCTTTACTTCGGATGACACCTTTTCCAATTCCCTCAATAGTACCACCGATATTGTGCAAAGTGTCTCGACCATCCAATGTCATAGTGCCACCACTATACACAAGAGACTTCTCTCTATTCAAGATAGAATCCGCCTCAATAGTTACATCATCTCGACCTGCAATAGTACTCCCTTTATGAGCAGATAATTCCTCTTGTACTAACTTAACAATCTTAAGCTTTTCATCATATATTTGGGATAGTTCTTTTATTCGGTTCAAATATTCATCTTGTTCAGTTTTTGATGTAAAAGCTGTAGTATCTATAGCATAGGCTGCTTCAAGCTTATCCTCTGCTGCTTTCATATCTGCCATAGCAACATCTAATTTAGATTCTAACGCCACATTCTTACGATTTTCCAGTACTTCAGTTTGTATCGCTACTTTTCCACCATAAATGCGCCCATTCTCTATATTATGTACTTCTTTACTATTAATTCTAGTAGTACCACCAGATACAATCACTGCGTCAGTATTACGAATATTACCTGCCTCAACAGACAAGGAGCCATTACCTGTCACAGCGCCTTGAGTATTAGCACCAGCTGCCATTGTATTTTTGTTAGTTAAGGTTTCTTCTACCTTAATATGTCCATTTTTAACGGATGTAATATTCCCTGTATTAGTTAACTCTTTTGTTTCTAAATCCAAGTTTCCACCAGAAGCAATTGTCTTTATATTCTGTATAGAGTTTGCTTTAGCCACGAGACTTGTATCGGATTGAAGCATACCATTAACAGATAGATGACCATTAGCATCTACTGAAACAGACTGAGTCCCTGCAACTACACCATTAAGATTAACACCTACACCAGCTTCAGTGCCAACCATAGTAATATGATTAGCATACATCCCACCTACTGCAGCCACATCTAATCCAATCATTGGTTTTGTTTCAACAGTTGAAGACTCTAAAGCTGTAGCCTTTAAGTTGTTAGCATCAATGTGATTTTGTCCGGTACGAGTATTAAGTTTGTTTGCCCAAACCCCTGCATTTACATCAATAGTTCTTGCCAAGATAGATACAGAATCTGCACCTTTTCCATCAAGACCTTTGCCTTCAACAGCAACTTTCCCTTGTTCTACGCGGTAATTTTGTAAATTTCCAGCACCATTTAATTCTGCTCTACCTGTAGTTAACACAGCATGATCCGTATTAAGAAACCCACCACCATTAACTGTAATACCATTAGGATTTGCGACCACAACTGAAGCTCTTTGCCCCGCCACTTCTAAATAACCATTTATAGATGTCGGTGTACCTGATGTAACTTGGTTTACGATAACCTTTGCAGTACCGTTCACTATGTTACTATTACCTTGTACATAACCAGCAAGTTCTGTTTTACTCGTTACATATGAGTTATTTAAAATAGCCCCTTGTTTCTCTACATTAAATTGCTCATATTTATTCATAGATACGCCCTTATTAGTGGGTGCCGTAATATTAACTAAAGGTATCTGATTAGCAGTTTCCTGAACTAATGGTCGTTCAGTAATAACTGCATTATTATCTGGCATAATTGGCGAAGCCAGTACCATCGATTGAGATGCTACAAACACTCCAAAACTTAGCCAGGATACAATCTTACGCCCTAGTGTACGTCGTTCTTGATTCGTTTTACACATATAACTCTCCAATTATATAAATAATAGTTCAACACTTATTAAGTCTTAATTATATTTAGATTAGAATCTATATCCTACGGTAAAACCGCTATAAAACTTCTTCGTATGATATCCTTGCGGCTTATATAAAGGTGTGCTGATAAATACATCAAATAATAAACCTGATGCATAATTACCTCTTATACCGATTGCAGTACCTGCAATGGCTTTACCTACCAATGTTTCTGCATTTTTACCATATACCGCGCCTACATCTAAACCAAGATATACTTCTGTATTAAGATGAGGAATAACAGAGGCTACCTCATTACGTAAATACCACCCACTATCACCCATAAGTATATATTCACCATCAAAACCATAAATACTATACCGATTACCAATATTTATCGTGTCTACACTATATACCCTTTTACCGCCTTGTACCCATTGTCCATGGAATGAAGATGTAAAGGATGCAGGACGATGGCCCATAATAAATGGCTTACGATAATCGACATCAGCAAGCCACATATGATATCTAGATGTAGGCCCACCCATTGCAACAGATGCTGTATGTTCGGGCTGTGCACCAAATGCACCAATGCCCCATTGAAATCCTAAACGAGAATACAAGGTAGCATTACCAATATATTTACGATTAGAAACACCAAACTCCATTGAGGTAGTACGTAATGCTTGCACCGGAATTTCCATATCATTAACAAAGCGATGATTATGACGTGTACTGATAGAAATATCAAATGCACGTTTCTCACGCTGTGTACGAGACCAAACATGATTCCATTTTGCCTTTATAGTAGTTGACTTACCACTATATGTGAAGTCATATGGATTGGACTGTATCATTTGATGATATCGTGATTTAGAAAAACTAAAACTAAAGGTATCCTTTCCATGAGGTATAATATAATCAAGATTGGTTGCACGAGTTCCTTTTATACTACCTGATCCACTAAGATCACCTGATAATGACATAGTAAATGTATCATTAGCTCTAAAAACTTGATCAAAAGAGGTAGTAAAGCTACCTTGATATATGCCGGTTGATTCCAGACCACTATTATCAATACTAATCGATCCATGTACTGGCTTTTCTTGTTTGATTGATAACTCAATAGCAGATGTACCTATAGCTTTACCTGGGAGTAACTTCATTGTCACGGATTGAGATGATACACGTTTCATCTGCTCAAGACCTTGTTCAATATCACGGATATTAAGTATATCTCCAGGTCGTACAACTAAGGCAGTTCGCCAAGGTCCATGAGCCGAAGACTCACTATAACGGATATCTTCCACACGACCAGGTATAACCATTAATTGTAATATTCCATCATTTAAATTTTGTTCTGGAATATAGACTTGAGATGTTACAAACCCCTTATCCAATAATTTACGTTGGAAGGCATTACGAATATTAGTAATATCTGATACAGTTACATTTTTTTGCTCATACTTGTGGGTAAGCTTATTTAGAAAAGATAATTCTTTAGGCATACCATCTAACTGTATTTGTTTGATATAAAAAGACGCACCATTCTGATCAGAAGGTACGTCTATAAGTGCCGGCTCACTAACAACAGTCTCTACACGCTCTTCATCTAAGCGTAAGCTACGTTCTCGTTGAGTATCCCGGTCTTGTTGTAATTGCTCTTGTTGAGCTATAGGTATAATTGGATCAGTAGCCTGAACCATTAAAGGCATAGATAGACTATATATACCTAAACTCAGAAGAACTAAGTGTTTTTTATTCACGAAACTCTCCTATAAACATACTCAAATAACACCAATCATGATAAGTTCATGAAATACGTATCATCAGAATAGCATAATTAAAGTTTTGTTGTAAAGTATAAATATATTTCTTCTTTTTAGTTTTATAAAATTAAAATTCATAATATAATATTCATATATCCATGTTATAGTACCCATTATGATTTATCGTTACGTTTTATACACAATGGAGGTTACCATGAAATTAAAACAACTGATTTTGTCTGGTATAGCCGTTGGGGCGCTAGCTTTCACAAGCGGAGTGGTACAGCCTGCACAGGCAGCAGTCGGAACGGAGACAGCTACAACGACACAGAGTTTAAAAAGGCCTGCATCAGTAACGACACAGCATTATATCAATGTAGATGGCATATTATTAGAGCCCATAGATAATAAACCAAATGTTATCTATGTTGACGGTCAACCACTCGTAGCGTTACGTCAAGTATCAGAAGCATTAGGTTATAAAGTGTCTTGGGATGCCCCTACAAAAACGGCATTAATCGATATGAACATTGCTACCTTAGCAGTACAACCAGACTCTAAACAAGTCGTGCGCAAGGGTAAACTGCAAATCATCAACCTTGATACATCCGAATCTTTACTTCCTGCAGCACGTATGGTAGACGGAATTCTGTATGTAAGTCCGAACGCATTCAAACTCTTGTTAAATGATGTAACCATCAATAAAGACGAAATCTATATCGTTCCACAACAAAGTCAATTGGCCACTGATTCTAACACGCAAAAAGACAAACGAAACGGTATCGAAACATTTTTACCGGATCAAGGAGATAAAGTAATTCCATACGAAGAAGAGGAAACAAAAGAAAAGAAACCTCTTATTACGGTAAAACGAACTAATAGCAAAACAGATACCAAAGACACAGAAAATACCGAGCATGTACGCCCTAACGGATTAAACAGATAATAAATCTTTCATATAGCTACATATAATTTAGCACCTTATAACTTAAAGAAGGCAACTCATCACCATGATGAATTGCCTTCTTTTTATAATATTTGCTAGTTTATATTTTTTGTTACTTTATATTATTACTTTATTGTTTCTTCTTACCCTTTACGGCTCAATACAGTTTATTGCTTACTGTTTTTTGACAGATTATCTAAACTATCTTTTGCCGTATCCATACTCCGCTTCAGATCCTTCATGGATTCTTTTATGTCCGGCGCTGTAAGGCCAGATTTGTCGATGCCTTTTGCAGAGTCAGAAGCACGCCTACTATTTTCCTTAGCTTGTTTCATATCATCTTTAATGCGAGTCATATTTTCATCAATTTCATCAAATGACTCATCATACAGAATGAAATTACTGCCTCCGTGAGAAGTAATATTAAGCGGCCCCATCGTGAGCTGTCCATCATCGATACGCAGAGCATCCGTAGTGATAGTGGTGATTTTCGTATTTACTTTCACATCGCTAAAGGATAAATGTCGCCCTTTATTGTGAAAGTTTCCCGTAATACTTTGAATTGGAATCAGCATATAGTGCCCTTCACCAGACCAGAAGTTCCCCCATACCTCCATGTCTCGAGGTTGGCCTTCACTTTTAAAGTTCAAATTTGCCGATACAGGCACGAGGAACTCAGGAGCCTTGAGGGCTACACTACTGTCTAAATCCTTTGCTACGCCTGTAATCGTATAGGCTCGAGTGTCCAAATTATATACACCCTTAGCCTCCAATTTACCGCTGTATACATTGGCACTAACGTTTTCAAAATTCAAAATACCATCTTGGTACGTCACATCTCCTACTACATTCTCAAAGGTAAGTGCGGGGATGCGTAAAATAGGCATCGTCACACGACCTTTAGCAAAAGGACGGTTAAAATCACCTGTTACCTTTGTAAGCAAGGTCATGGCATCATGAATATTCTCACCAAAGCCTAGTGATGATGGATCCACCCCTTTCACATCAAATTGTAGATCCAGTTGAGGCATGCGATGCTTTAAAACATCCTTTAAATCTACACGACCTTTTAATACAAGACCATCCCCTATGGCGGTACCACCAAATTTGCCCGTCTCCATATCGATACGAATGGCCCTCTTACTATCAAGATCAATTTTTGAGTTTACATTCTTTATCACATAATGGCGATTTCTATTAAAGACCTCTAACTGACTATTTCTAAGTGTAATCTTAAGATCTAAATGTTGACCTTGCCAATTAAAGTTACGTACTTTCTTACCTAGTTCCTCTTGCCGTTCTTGTGTGGTCTTTTTAGGTGCTTTCGGACGAGGCTCTACCTCATTAATTGGTTTATTTACATCTGGAGATATGGGCGCGAAATCCAACCGATTATTATCGTCTAAATCAATAACTATAACCGCATCATCTAATTCAATGCCCTTGATAGCGGAGGACTTAAAATTACGTGTCACCACATCCCACATATTGACGCGGACTTTCCCACTTGGTGCATTGAGCAACTCATGCCCTTCTGGGTCCTTCCAAACAAGGCCTGTAAAAGTCAAAGTTCCCCACGGTGTAGCAGATAAACTTTCAACAGTAACCGTACCGCGCATCATAGTTTGTCGAGCCATAACCTCATTAAAAATAACGCCCATTCCACGACTAGCAATGGTTGCTAGTACAAAGACTATAATCGCTCCAATGGCAAGAAAGGCAGCAATGCCTTTTAGGCCTTTCTTATACAATTGTTTATATTTTGTCCAATAAGAACGTATATAATGTTTCATAGCCCTATTATAACATGTTCAAATCACAATATCCATGTGGTGTTGCCTGTATCAATCATATTGACCATAAGAAACTCTTTTCCATACAAAAAGCGCCTTGCTCACAGAAAACTCTGCATGCAAGGCGCCATTACCTAACTATTTTATAAAAAAGACAGCAAATTTATAGATTAAAAGTGCACCCACAAATGTGAGTGCACTTTATATATTGCAATAATCAATCTTATGCTTTTACTTCTTTACCGTATTTTACAAGGCTTTCAGCTTCGATTTCAGCTTGAGTCCGATAGTCTTGAGGAATGCTAGACAAGCGAATCCAACTACGTACGGCTTCTACCAATACGATAAGGATCATGAAGAACATAGCAGCACTAAATGCTACTAAAATCCATTTACCAGCAGGAATATAGCTGTAGAATACATTTTCATAGTCTGCAGCGATAGCCACGATAGCCATTAAGATACAAGGAATACCTGTTACCCAAGCATAGCGTTTGCGGCCAAGTCTCATAATAACTGTAGTACCTACGGCCAATGTCATGGTACCTAATAATTGGTTAGATACGCCGAATAGAGGCCAGATAATACCGATATTACCTTGTAGAACTAGGTAGCCCCACAAGATACAAATTAAAGCGGCACAACCATACACACCAGGAGCCCAGTGTTGGTCGTTGAATTTAGGATGGAAATGACCTAATAATTCTTGAAGTAAGTAACGACCTACACGAGTACCAGCATCGATTAATGTCATGATGAACAATGCTTCAAACATGATACAGAAGTGATACCAGTAACCCATCAAGTGAGCCATGTTAGGCAATCTGGAGAAGATATGAGCCATACCTACTGCAAGGGATACGGCGCCACCAGGACGGTGCATCAAGTCTTCACCAACCATTGCAGACAATGCTGGCAATTCATGGACTTGAAGGCCTAAAGCTTTGAAAGACTCAACTGTGGAGTTAATCGCAAAGTAATCATCTGGATGCAATGCAGTGGCAGCAATCAAGGCCATCATAGCGATGAAGCCTTCTGTTAACATCGCACCATAACCGATAGGTAAAATTTCTTTTTCATTAGTAAGCATTTTAGGTGTTGTACCTGTAGCAATAACAGTATGGAAGCCAGATAACGCACCACATGCGATAGTAATGAAGATGTAAGGGAATACGGAACCTTTCAATACAGGACCGCCGCCCCAGATGTAAGGAGTTACAGCTGGCATTTGAATTTCAGGCATTACAATGATAATACCAAGAGCCAATGCACCGATTGTACCGATTTTAAGGTATGTGGACAAATAGTCACGAGGAGCAAGTAACAACCATACTGGCAATGCAGCCGCAAAGAAACCATACACAGCAAGCATAATTTCAATGGTTTGCAAGTCGTATGTGAACCAAGATGCATATTCGCTAGCCGCTACATTTGGACCGTAGATGATGGCTGCGAAGATTAAGGCTACCCCAATAATAGTCGCCTCTTGGATTTTACCAGGACGCAACCATTTCAAATAAATACCAATAAAAATAGCGATTGGAATGGTAGCAAATACGGAGAAGAATCCCCAAGGAGAGTTATGCAATGCGTTAGCTACTACTACGGCCATACCAGCAAGGGTAATGATCAATAGGAATAAGGTAGCGAGCATAGCACCAAAACCAGCAAGTTTACTGATTTCTTCGCGAGCAATATCCGCAATCGATTTACCATCGTAACGAACGGAAGCAAACAAGATAACCATATCATGTACAGCACCGGCTAATACGGAACCAATTAGGATCCATAATGCCCCAGGCAAATATCCAAACTGTGCTGCGATAACAGGACCTACAAGTGGCCCTGCACCAGCAATTGCTGCAAAGTGATGACCAAAGGTTACCCATTTGTTGGTTGGCACGTAATCGTGACCATCATTGTGAACCATAGCTGGCGTTGGACGATATTGATCCAATGTCAGTACCTTAGCCGCTATAAAAGCCCCATAAAAGCGGTACGCTAAAATTAGAATACACGCGGAGGCAATAACTAAGTAAATACCATTCATAACCATATAAACACCTCCAATAATCACGTGACATGGAGTATATGAATATTACTGATAAAACTTATGTATCGTATCCATGCCACAATGGCTTCCTAAAATGTTAGTACTTACAACATTATTGTATAACTAATCAACAAGGTGTCAATTATTAATTTCTCATTTTGAAAGTTAAGTATAACTATAAAGCATAATAACGGCATTCTCTACCTATGAGATGCCGTTATTATCCTAGATATATTGGTTACTGAATGACTTATTCCTATCTGTAATGAAAGATAGCTATATCCCTATTCTCCTGCTTTCCTATAAGTTTTTGTAATAGTCCCAAATGTACGCAACAAATTTAGACCTACGACACCGCTTTTTTCAGGGTGGAATTGCATTCCATATACTCTACCTCGTTCTACAATGCCAGGTACATCGATACCATAATTTGCAGTAGATATGATATATTCAGGATCTGTATCCACATAATAGGAATGAACGAAATATGTATATTGATCATCTACATTGCTAAAAGCACTATGAGGCTGGTGTACTACATTTTTATTCCAACCCATATGAGGCACGCTAAGGCCAAGGTTGCGAGGAATTTCTTTTACCTTACCGGGAATAAGGCCTAAACCGGGCGTTGGGCCGTATTCTTCAGATTCTTCAAATAAAAGTTGCATCCCTAAACAAATACCTAATAAAGGTATTTCACGTTTTACTACTTCATAGATGACATCGACTAAACCACGTTCTTTTAGAACTGCCATCGCCGGTGCATATGCGCCTACACCTGGCAAGAGAACACTATCAGCATTTAATATAGTCGCCGAATCTGCCGTTAGCACTGCATCAATGCCAATGTAAGCTAAGGCTTTCTGGACATTGAAGGTATTCCCTGCATCATAATCTATAATGGCAATCATAATAAACTCCATTCTATAGGGTAAAACACGATAAGATTAAACAAAACGTATTACGAATTGTATGTTATTCTATACAAATCAATTCATGAAGTCTCTTAATATCTTACGCATAACATCCCCATCTTGAGGCATGGGAATCGTAAGACGTAACCATCCTTCTCGTTGACCTCGGCGCACTTGGTAACCTGATTTAAGCCAAGCATCTGCAAGACCCTCCGCATCAGGCGCTGCAAAGAAAATAAAATTAGCCTCACTCTTATAGTAGTGAATACCTAACTCGTCAAAAAGGATTTCCCATTTTGACCGTTCCTCTGCATTTTGAGAGACCGTTCTCGCCACGAATTCTTGATCACCGAAAGCGGCTTCTGCAGCCACTTGAGATAAGGTATTCAAATTGTACGGCAAGCGAATGGTTTGCATATAATTTGCCAACTCTATAGGTGTCATCATGTAACCTACACGGTAATTGGCAAGGCCATAGGCTTTCGAGAAGGTACGCATGATAGCCACATTAGGGAATTCATCCAAGAGCGCACGTGCCGTAGGAACTGCTACGGAAGTGACAAAATCGATATACGCCTCGTCTATGATGACCAAGGTTTCCTTTGGTATAGCTGCTACAAATTTGCGGATATTTTCAACAGACTCATAGGTACCCGTTGGATTATTAGGATTACAAATCCACACGACCCGTGTCGTTTCACCTACAGCTTTCACAAGAGCAGAAAAATCATACTGTCCCGTTTCAAAATCAGCTGGCACCTCACGGATCTCAGCACCTTCCACGAGGCCATTCAAGGCATATTCCGAGAAGGCTGGCACGCTTACTACGATGGAGTCACCAGCGGTAATCAATGTTTTATTGACCATGGCGATGACCTCATCTAGACCCACGCCGATGACCAGTTGCTCAGGTTGTACCTGCCAGTAATTCGCTAATTTCATGCGCAAATCGGTGGCGTTGCCATCCGGATAGTAGTTGGCATCATTATGGGTTACATAGCTAAGGATAGCCTCCCGTACCAATGGCGATGTGCCGTATGGATTTTCATTCGCCGACAAGCGCACCAATCGCTCTACACCAAGGCGCTCTTTCACCGCTTCAGCCGACTCCTCAGGTATATAAGGTTTCAATGTGCGAATTATCTCTTTCATAGGCTATCCTTTCTATCTATTCCTTAACTCATATAACACATATGAACTCCACCAGAGCTCATATGTCCGAGCTCATAACAGGATATACATTATAAGTTTGTAATTTCTGGGCGATCCGTAGTCTTGCTAACAACCCCTTCGCGGCTCGCTAGCTCAGCTTCAATGGCTTCGTATGGGATATTTTTCTCTACTAATAACACGAGCAAGTGATATAACACGTCTGCTGTTTCGTAAATCAGCTCCTGTGGATCTTCATTTTTTGCGGCGATTACTACCTCTGTAGCCTCTTCACCAACTTTTTTCAAGATTTTATCGAGCCCTTTGTCGAATAAATAATTCGTATAAGAACCTTCCTTTGGCTGTACCTTGCGATTTTTAATAATTTCGTATAATTCGTTCAGTGTTTGCTGTGCCATGTTTAACTCCGTTCTACTTCATTAAAGAAACAGCTTGTGCGCCCTGTGTGACAGGCAGGACCTTCAGGCTTAACTTGAATGAGCAAAGTATCGCCATCACAATCTAGGGCCATGCTCACCACGTGCTGCACATTACCGCTAGTGCCACCCTTATGCCATAACTCTTCACGAGACCGAGACCAAAACCACGTTTCCCTTGTTTCTAGTGTTTTGTGAAAGCTTTCTTCGTTCATCCAAGCCACCATGAGGACGTCCTTAGTCTCCGCATCCTGCACAACCGTCGGCAACAAGCCATTTCCTTTTTCAAAATCCGGTTTCATATTCTATCCTTTATTAAAAGTAATCACCAATCTGTTATCCTATATTAGCTTGTATCTCTTTCTATTGCTATTGCTATTGCTATTTTCTGTTTATCTATCTATTGCTATTTCTATTCTGTTTATCTATAAACAAGCTATTTAACTAACTCTGAACATATAGACTAGTAAAGAACTTGCGAGAGATAATAATTTTTTTTAATCTGTTTTAGCGTACCGTAATTCCGTGAGCTCGTAGTTCTTGTTTGAGTTCAGGAATTTTAACTTCTCCGAAGTGGAATATAGATGCCGCCAGTGCACCGGTAACGCTAGTTTGCTTAAAGAGATCTACAAAATCCTCAACCTTACCTGCCCCTCCAGATGCAATGATAGGTACATTTACGACTGATTCTAGAGCCTTATATAATTCAATATCAAAGCCGGATTTTGTACCATCTTTACCCATGCTTGTCACTAACAACTCTCCTGCTCCACGATCTACGGCCTCTTTAGCCCAGTCGAGAGCTTTCCACTCTGTACGCTTGCGACCACCATGAGTGTAAGCATACCATTCACCAGTTTCTTCATCGGTTTTCACGTCGATGGCTACCACCATGCATTGATTGCCAAACTTTTGAGCCCCTTCTGTGATGAGCTCAGGATTAGCGAGAGCCGCAGAGTTCAAAGATATCTTGTCCGCACCAGCTTTCAACAAAGCCGTCATATCATCAACGCTCTTGATACCACCACCCACGGTGAGTGGCATAAATACTTGTGTGGAGATTTCTTGTACCACATCGCGCATAGTAGTCCGCGCATCAACGGTGGCCGTAATGTCTAAAAATACGAGCTCATCAGCTTGTTGCTGCTCATAGGAGGTCGCAATGTCTACGGGACTGCCTACGTCTACGAGATTAACAAAGTTAACCCCTTTTTTTACGCACCCATCATCTACATCTAGGCAAGGAATAATCCGTTTCGCTAACATAAAGCTCCTTTCCATCGAGTGTCACTCAATATATTCCATTGGTTGCGGTCAATAATTAATTTGAGAGCATCACAATCATTTCTATTATTTCTGCTGATTGTACTCGGCGATTTCCTCTAACGTAATAGTGCCCTCGTACAAGGCCTTACCAACGATACTATCCATAACACCTTTTTGTTCTAGGGATTTAATATCTGCTAAATTACGAACACCCCCAGAAGCAACGATGCGAGCTGTAGGAAATTCGTTTTGCAAATTTCCAAGTAACTCTTCATTGGCGCCCTGCATTGTACCGTCTCGGTCTACATCGGTAACGATGAAATACTTTGCCCCACCTTCAACCATGGCACCAATTAAATCAGGCATCGGCACGTCCGATTGGTCGAGCCAACCTTCAGCGGCGACCTTGCCATTTTTTCCATCTACACCGATAACGATGCGCTCCGCACCGTATTCAGCGATAACCTGCTTCGTAAGTTCCGGATTTTTAAGCGCTACAGATCCTAAGATAACCCGATCTACGCCCAAACTCAAATAGAGGTCAACAGCCTCTTTATCTCGGATGCCGCCTCCGATTTCAAGGATACCTGTGAAAGCTGCACGCACTGCTTTTACAATGTCTACATTTACAGGCTTGCCCGCCTTGGCACCATCTAAATCGACGAGGTGCAAGGCTCCCACTTTAGCCGCTTCATATTGTTTTGCTTGGGCCACTGGATCTGGATTGATGACCGTTTCCTGCGCGAAATCGCCTTTATACAGGCGAACACTGCGCCCATCTTGTAAATCTATAGCTGGAAAAATCATACATTCTCCTTTATTAAATAACGCCCTTTGTAGAGTTAACCCCTTGGATATCCAGATTGATAGTAACTGCTTTGCGCAACGCACGGCCCGTAGCCTTAAACATGCTTTCAATAATGTGATGTGTATTGCGACCATATAAATTGCGCACATGTAAGTTCATAGCGGCGCTCATAGCAAGAGCTTGGAAGAAATCCTCCACCAACTCTGTTTCAAAGTTGCCACCTAAAACCGGCGTACTCCATTCCCCTTGGAAAACGAGATACGGACGACCGCTCAAATCGATGACAACTTGCGTCAATGCTTCATCCATAGGAACCCACGCATCGCCGTAACGCTCAATTCCGGCCTTGTCGCCAAGAGCTTTCACCAAAGCCTGCCCTAAGGCAAGTCCAACGTCCTCAACCGTATGATGAGCATCCACATATGTATCGCCCTTTGCCTCTACCACAAGGCCAAAACGGCCGTGCTTCGCCAATAGCGACAACATATGGTCAAAAAAGCCTATTCCTGTGGATATGGAGCTCGTTTGTGCCCCATCAAGGGTAATTTCTACTGTAATATCTGTTTCTTGAGTGGTGCGTTGCACCGTACCTGTGCGTATCATAGCGACCTCTATACTTCAAATCTATTTTTATAATCTATATTTCTAATCTATATTTTCACTGTATATTTTAAATATGTATATAAATATAGATGCCAAATCTATTTTCTAATATGTTTTATAAGCTATTTTTCAAATCGTACTACGATGGCACGAGCATGTGCTTCGAGGCCTTCCGTACGAGCCAATGTAGTAATGTGTTTTGCCACTTCTTCTAAACGTTCTTTCGTAAATTGTGTGAAAGACGTGCGTTTCACGAAATCATATACGCCAAGTGGAGATGAGAATCTAGCTGTGCCACTAGTAGGCAATACGTGGTTTGTACCACCTAAATAATCGCCCAACGGCTCTGATGCATAGGCACCGAGGAATACGGAGCCTGCATTTTGCACGAGGCTCATATAATTCATTGGATCTGGCAATTGGATTTCCAAATGCTCTGGCGCCACTTCGTTCATTACCGTGAACATGTCTTCAATGCTGTTCATAATTGCAATATAACTGTTGTTTTCAATAGCTGGACGAGCGATACTTTCACGAGGTAACAGTTTAAGTTGACGTTCCACCTCATCAGATACGGCATTTGCTAAGCTTTCACTGGTAGTCACCATAATGGCGCGCGCACGAGGATCATGTTCCGCTTGGGATAAGAGATCTGCTGCGAGATGCACTGGATTTGCGCTGTCATCGGCAATAACGCCAATTTCACTTGGTCCCGCAATCATGTCGATATCGACTTGGCCAAACACCTGGCGTTTTGCCGTTGCCACGTAAATATTGCCAGGACCTACGATTTTATCTACCTTTGGAATCGTTTCCGTACCATAAGCAAGGGCCGCCACACCTTGGGCACCGCCCACTTGATATACCGCATCAACGCCGGCAAGCTTTGCAGCACCTAATACGGCAGGATTAATACCATCCTTTTGAGGAGGCGTAACCATGACGATTTCTTTTACGCCTGCGATCTTTGCAGGCAAAGCAGTCATGATAATGGTCGAAGGGTACGCGGCTGTACCTCCAGGAACGTAGAGACCAACGCGAGCCAAGGGAATGACCTTTTGACCGCGGATGATGCCCGGTGTATCCATATCTACAAAACCTTGCTCGATTTCACGGCTGTGGAATTCTGTAATGTTTGCCTTTGCCTTTAATAATGCGGCTTTCAACTCATCAGATAAAGACTCATAGGCTACGTCGATTTCCTCTTGAGGCACCTTGAAATCTTCAATGGAAACACCGTCAAATTTTTCAGAATACGCTTTGAGCGCCGCATCACCGTTAGTGCGGACATCAGCAATGATATCGTACACGCGACGTTCAATCTCCATATCTGTGGTTTGCTGTGTGTAATTCCGTACAATGGCAAGCATCGTCTCTAATGATTCCTTATATATTTTCATCTGTCATCCTTCTTCCTATTTGAGCTATCCGTATTGCTAGTTAAATATATGATTCACTCTACATCTTATTTATTAATTTTTATTAATTGCTTCTGAAAGCTGATCTATGAACTTAAAAATGGTGTTTCGCTTTTGTTTTAATGCTAATGGATTTGCTACTAAGCGTGTAGATATGGGCTGTAACCAATCAAAGATTTCTAGATTGTTTTCACGTAAAGTGGTGCCCGTTTCCGTAATATCTACGATAGCATCTGCTAGTCCTACAAGTGGGGCCAGCTCAACAGATCCTTCAATCTTGATGATTTCCACGTCTTGAGCTCCAAAGTACTGTTTTGTAACAATTGGATATTTCGTACCAATTCGTTGACGGCGACCTTCTTTAGGATCATAGCCCGCTAAGGACGCCAAGATAAATTGGCATTTACCCGTTTGTAAATCTAGCATTTCATAGCTCGTGTCATCTTGTTCATCTAAGACATCGCTACCCACGATACCAAGGTCAACAACACCATTTTTCAAGTACGTCGTTACATCTGGCCCCTTTGCAAGGATGACCTCCATAGAATCGCCCAAAGAGATAATGAGCTTTCGAGCCTTATTATGTAATGGCTCGCAATCAATGCCACATGCTTCTAGGAGTGGAATAAAATCCTTTTCTACGCGCCCCTTCGTAAGAGCAATGCGTAATGTATCGTTATCTTGAGCTTTGCTTTCACCCTGCAAGGTAATATCAGTCAAGACGTCGATATTAAAAGCCATCCCTACTGCCGGCATCGGCGTACCATCAAAGCTAGATAGCAAGCCATCATAGCGACCGCCGCTGACGATGTATTGAGACACGCCGTCCACATAGCCTCTAAAAGTAAGGCCTGTGTAATAGGATTGAAGTGGTTCCGTAGATACATCGATGCGAACCTGTTGACCCGTTGCTTCCACTTGATTTGCCATATCTACAAGATTATCTAAAATGCGCTGTGCCGCTGCTGGCAAGATAATTTGATTAAGCTCATCCTTTATATCTTGAACCGTACCAAACAAGCGAGGCCATACAGTTAAGAAAGGATATAGCGCACTATTTTTAAAGTCAGAAATCAACTCGTTATATCGTGGCAAATATTTAGTAAATAAAGCCTCTAAGAGCTCTGCTTTTTCATCATCACTGAGTCCAAGAGCATCGGTAATAGCACGAGAAAAACGAGCATCCCCAATTTCGAGCAATAAACTATTGCCCAATTGAGCTTCATTCACCTCTTTAATAATCTTGAAGCACTCTTGCTCAGCCTCAAGCCCTTTATAGCCCACCATTTCAATGCCACCTTGCGTCACTTGGTTAACATCGCCACGATGCTTTTTATTTTTCATAAATACATCGCCCAAGTAGTAGAACGTGCGAGGCAATTCAATATTTGTAGTCGCTAAGAAACGACCGATAGGCATGGTCAAATCAGGACGAATTACGACGGACACTTCAGAACTATCCATGAATTCGTACATATGTTGACCGCGCCCCATTGCATAGCCATTGAATACATCTTTGTACTCTACGAGAGGCGTAGAGATCTTTGTGTATTGACGATTTCGACAAAGACCGAGTACATATTGACTCACATCATCCTTACGCTCTGCTACGATTCCTATATCATCGCGGAAACCAGTAGGTAATTGCTGCTGTACCATCGTAAACATCCTTTCTATCAATTGATTCATATCATCTCTCACACCTGTGCAAGCCATATTTCTGTACTATCATTCGAGTTATGTGGCTATTCAATACACTATGAGAAAAAATTTACCTATATCGATACTTTTCTATTTTATCGCTTTACTTTATTAAAGTATGAAATCATAATATAACGGTTCTATAGAATTGTCAATAGAACCGTTAATATTTCATGTATTTACTATAATAATGATTTTATGCTATCCCCAAACGTTTTCTATATCTGCCACGCTATGTGCATCAGATCCCAATACAAATGGCACACCGATGATAGCCGCCATGCCTTGAATGAAGCGACTTGGGTACATTTCACGACAATCTGGTTTGAAGAAGCCGCTCATGTTGTAATCTAGCTCGCGACCTTGGACGCGCATGATATGCAAAATATCGCTCACCACCTGCGCATTGCGACGATCTAAATGACGTTCAAAGCCAAAGTGATGTTGGTATTTCTTGATTAAATCAAAGTGCCCAATGCGTTTAGGTGTATATTCACCGAGGTCAGCACGTACGGCTTGGCGCACGGTGGAGTAATATTTGTAATATAACTCATATTGTTTTTCGATCCACGGTCCGAAGCCTTTCTCAAATTCTTCAGGACTGTAGTCTAAGCAGTAAAAGGCATTATTAACGCCTTCCATAAAGTGAACGGATAAAATATTATCATCCGTCAACGGACCATAGCGATCCAAGAACTCTTGAATGTCTGATTCAAAGCCTGGAATATAATCGACTTCAAAACCGAGAGAAATATCGATATGTGTGCCATAGGCACGTTGTAATTGACGACCCAACTCTAAGTAAGTATCAACTTCATTTAATTTCAAAGACGCTGTGTCATAGGCCTTTTTATCGCCACCGTATTCTGCAGCAAAAGCTGTTGGCAATGGTGCATGTTCTGTAAGGCATACCTTTTCGATACGCAACTCTATGGCCTTTTCTATCATCATCGCAGTTCGGTCCCCACTACCATGTGGACACAATTCCGTATGCACATGACCGTCTACAAGACGGCTACGATACTTACTATATCCAACGAACTGCCGTTCATCTTTCATGTTCATTCAATCACCCCTATTCGCCCTAACCCCTGGCGAATCCTTATCTATAATCTATACATTATTAGTATAACGTATTAATTTATATATTTTACTATACTAATTATTATACCAATAATGCGTATGTTTCGGTATCCTGATATGTACCATGTTTGAATCCAACTTGAGGCGTTAGACCACAATAGATAAAGCCAAATCGCGCGTGTAACTTGGTACTGCCTTCATTGCCAGCCGTAATAACGGATACCACATTGTGCAATAACGGATCATTTTTTGCTATTTCTAAAATATGAGCCATCAGTTGTGTAGCGATACCCCTAACGCGATAATCTTGATGGATATAGATAGATAATTCGACGGTACTTTTATAGGCCTCTTTAGGTCGATATGGTGAAAGCGATGCATAGCCGGCTACAATCCCATCAATGGTACCTACCACAATAGGATGGTGCTCATCGCTATGAGACTCATACCACTCCTGCCACTCTGACAACGTGCGAGGTTCAAGATCAAGCGTGGCTACGCCGTTTACAACCTCGTAATTATAAATATCTAAACAAGGGGCTATATCATTCCTTGTAATTGGTCGTATTACTAATTCACTCATAAGTATTCCTCAAAACTGTAGGTATCCTAAAAAATATTATTTCTATTTAACATAATATATAAAAATAGCCCACATACGCAAGAAAAAGGACGAACTATTCGTATGACATACCATTTCACTTTTATCCATCTTTTGAGGTAAGAATTACATATTTTACATCTATATGCCCAATACAACAAAACTGAGTGGTAAATTTTACCACTCAGCATATACGTTTTGAAGCATATATAAGTAAAAAGCTCTTATTTTACTTATATACTCTCATCATATTTTTTATTATGACTATTAGAGCTAATACATTTCTATAGGAGCAAAAACATACTCTTACTTGATTTATAAGAAAATTACACAATAACAAATAAAAGTACTGTAATAGCAATTAAAGCACTAATCACAGTATAATCGATTCTTTTCAATCCTACGGATGCAGCAAAGCTGTGTGTGGGGCCACCGAATCCACGTAATTCTAAGGATAATGCCATTGTCTCGGAGCGTCCCAAGGATTTCAACAGCAATGGTTGAATAACAGATGCATAAGATTTGATACGCTTAATGAAGTTGCCTTTGAGAGATAAGCCACGGCACGCTTGCGCCTCTTGTACAGCATGGCTTTCAGCAATAAAGTCAGGCACGAAGCGGAGCGCAGCAGTGAACATAAATGCATATTCATAAGGAATTTTGCATTGTGTTACGAGCGCGGCCGTAAGGTCTTGTAATTTTGTAGTTGCCAACAAGCCTATAAAGACAAGTGTCATAGCCAACATTCGTAAGCCGGATACAATGGCAGAGGTTACATCGCCGCTGCCAAGGAATTGGATGAGGCCAAGGAATACAGCGAAGCTAGTTAATGCCAACACGGCTTTGCGTTGTTTGAATAACAAACCTGCCAAAAACAATACACCGAGTTCTACTACGACTAATGCCAATAGCGATGCCCAGTCACGCAACAGGATGGCCCACACGGATACAGCGAGGGTCATCAAGATTTTTGTTAACGGTACTAAACGTTCCATATGTCCCTCCTATTTTCCGCTCAACTGAGCCACTAACTTAGATTTCAATTCATCCATAGATTTGCAATAGCCTAAGGATGGTACCGCTAGTGAAAGCTCCACACTTGGCGGTTTCGTAAGACCTAGGTCTTGCAATTCATCCGTAGATTTTTTGAATAATTCTTCTGGACTGCCGTCAAAGGCAACGGTTTGGTTGCCCATGATGATAGCACGGCTACATTCGCTAGCCATGATTTCCATATCATGGGTAATAAGAAGGATTGTTATACCTTCTGAATTAAGCTGACGCAATAATGCTAATAGCTCTTTAGTTTCCTTACCATCTTGACCACTGGTTGGTTCATCAAGGATGAGGATTTTAGATTGCATAGCCAACGCAGAAGCAATGGCAACGCGTTGCTTTTCACCGCGGCGCAATGTTGGAGGATAGGCTTCACGCAAATGACCGATGCCTGTGCGCGCCAATACTTCATCAACGATACGCTTCACTTCGGCTTTACTGCGCCCCAAGGACTCAGGTCCGAAGGCAACCTCTGTGGCTACGGTAGGTCTGAACATTTGGCGATCTGGCTGTTGAAATACGTAGCCGATAAATTGTCCCCGTTTAGACGGCGGCATGGACGTAATGTCCCTACCGTTATAATACATGTGGCCTTCCCTAGCCTTTTCGAGGCCGACAAGCAATCGCGTCATAGTAGTTTTGCCGCAACCATTACGACCACCGATAGCGATATATTCGCCCCCTTCGATGGTGAAAGTCACGTTTTGGAAAATATCTACGGATGGCACATAGCCAAAGCGGATGTTTTCAACCTTAAGCATGAGCGCCACCGTCCTTTCCTGGTACATCATCAACACGTTGAACTGGTTGTCTATTTTCTACTATATTAGATTGATCAGCAAGATTATCTACTGTATTTCTTTGATTAGCTGGAGAGTTGCTTTTACCATGCACCTCGGTTTGAATAGCATGAGCCATTTCAATTTGGTGCAAGCCCTTGATAGCAGACTCGATGCTAAGCCAAGGTTCATCACTGTGGAAGCCGGCTTGTTCCAATTCCATATACGTAGTAAACACGGATGGCAATGCATCGACGTGAATGTTGTGCTCGTACATGTAACGAAGCGTAGTCGGTACATCGTCATCACAGGCGATAGAGCCATCTACCATGAGAGCCATGCGGTTAGCGTACGGCAATACGGCATGCAAATCATGGTCGATAACGACAACGGTGATACCGTGTTTTTGGTTCAAATCGCCTACGAGGCGATATAATTCTGCGGTCCCATCTGGATCGAGGGAGCTTGTCGGTTCATCAAGAACAAGTACGGTTGGATTCGTAGCCAATACAGAAGCGATAGCCAAACGTTGGCGTTGACCACCAGATAAACTTGTAATCTTGCGATCTTCTAAGCCTACGAGGCCAACTTGCTTAAACACCTCTTCAGAACGAGCTTTAATAGTTTCACGGTCATAACCGCGGTTTTCCATAGCAAAGGCCACTTCTTCACGAACAGTCATCGTTACGAGCTGTGTATCGTAGTCGGCTAGAACTACACCGATATGGTTCGCTAGTTCTGGGATTTCCATTTGCGTAGTCGCATGACCATCTACGAAGACCATGCCTTCTAGCCGTCCACCATAGAATTTAGGCACCGCCCCTACCATCGCCATACAAAGGGTGCTTTTACCACAACCTGCAGGGCCTGTAACAACGAGGAAATCACCTTCATTTACATCGAGATTGATATTTTCAAGGGATGGTGTAGTCGCCTTTGGATGATAGTAATTTACGTGCTCAATGGATATTTTAGCTTGGCGCTCAGGCAAAATAGTCAAGCGACTATGATCAGATGTCAATTGATCTGCATTTGGCAACATGCCACGTTTAGAGAATAAACGTTGTGCCGGAATATACAAGATTGGTGTAATGGCACCATTCAAGGCCCCTACAATGAGTACCAATGGCCACATGCCGTACATGTACACATTATTTGGCAACCCAAGCACTTGCCACAAAATGGTAACAAAGATACCACCAGATACAACAGTTGCTAAAAAGCCAGACACGACAGGGGTTAAATCAAAACCACCAATTTTACGGAACTTCATGGACAACATAGCGCGCGTTACGAGAGCCGCCGTCAAAGCACCGCCTGGCTCAGACAACAAGTTGCCATAAGGGAACGCTGACTTAGACGTCAATACATTGATGAGGGCCGCCACGAGGCCAATCCCCAAGGTTTGACTCAAACTAGGACGAGTCAATAAAATAGCTACGCAGTACGTAGCAATCGTCCAGTTCGGCGTTACCCCAGCCACACTAGGGCTCACCAAATGCAAAATCGTGCCCAATGCGAGCATCAATGTGCTGACAGTGACCCATCTAAACTGGCCACCCTGCACATGTGTGTACACAAGATCCTGAATCCGTTCCATAATAGCCTCATTTCTATAAAAATATATATGGATTTATTTTATCATTCTTCGAGAATTTGTGAAAGCCTAGAGGCTATCAAGGGACTTCAAGTAAAGCCCATAAAAAAAGCACCATCTATTAATGATAGTGCTTTTAAGAACTAATGTACTTCATCTAATAATATTCTAAGATAATTACGTCTACTGTTTAATATTCTATCAATATAGATAGTCCGATCTAAATAACGGTAAAAACTTAAATAATTATGACAAAGTAAATATCTGTATTCAATTTTACTTCCTAGATTAATCAATAATCGCTGCCCCATTTCTGGAAATATACTCAACGAATCATTCGCAGTTACTATATCCAAAACGGTTTTCTTAGCTAACTCAATATCACCGGTTTCTTCTTCTATAAAAGATTTTATTTCTAGCAAATCTTCTCGTGCTTTTGGTGCATAGCTAATTTGATTATTCATAATTAAATCCCCAATTCAGTCTTTAGTTGCTCTGATGAAATCCAGCCTTGTTCTTCACCAGATTTACGACCTGTCTCTAAAGCGCCCATAAGTTTTATCGTAGCCATTAGACGTTCATAATCTTGAATATCCATAATTGCATATCGGCCTCTACCATTTTTAGTTAAGAATACGGGACTATCTATAGTAACATCACGTAAAACTTCAGAATAGTTTCGTAAATCTGAAATAGGTTTTATATTCGGCATACTATCACCTCCAGAATACTTTAGTGATATACTACTCATTTTTCTAATATCTTATCACTATTGTAGTTAAATTATCGCGTAAATTCAACATTAAATTTTACAGCACCCTTTAAAATTACTATCAACATCTATGATACTTATATCTTCCTTTTCTTGTTATATACTTATGATATAATGCGCATAGATACTTATTTATGAATAAAAAAGGAAATATCATGGCACAAGCATTAATCGTAATCGATATACAAGAAGGCTTAGTTAAGGAAAACCCTTACAATGCCAAAAACTTTATCTCAAATACAAAAGCAATCATTCAACATTTTAGAGATCAAAATATAGAAGTCATTTTTATCAGACATTCTGAAGATGAAGGCTTATTAGCAACACGTAGCGATAATTGGCAAGTCTATCACGAATTAAAACCGCAAGAAAACGAAAAGATTTTCAATAAATATTACAATAGTATCTTCAAGGACACTGAATTAAAGGAATATTTAAACCGAAAAAATATTACCGATTTAACATTCGTAGGAATGCAGGTGGAATTTTGCATTGATACATCTGTGAAAGTAGGCTTTGAGTATGGTTATAATATCACCATCGTCGAAGATGCTATCTCAACCTTTGACAATGAGTATCTACCAGCCGGTACAATCTTATCCTTTTACAAAGAAAAGATTTGGCGGAATCGATTTGCACAGCTAAAAACAACAAATGAAATGTTAAGCATCAATTAAATTACGAAAATAATACAAAGATTTTTATAATTTTTTCTCACGTATTTGTCATATATGTATGTTAAAATTTTATTAAATATTTATGCCCGAACATAGGAGGTCTTTTTTATGTATAAGTATATTACGATTTTAGGAGCTGCGGGCCAAATAGCTCAAAAGTTGACTGCTACACTATTAACATATACAGATATGCACATTACATTATACGGTCGTCAGTTGAAAACACGTATACCTCCAGAGATTATCGACCATGAACGTGTTACAGTGATTGAAGGTTCGTTCCAAAATCCTGGTAAATTAGAACAAGCTGTAACAAATGCGGAGGTTGTATTTGTAGGTGCTATGGAGTCTGGCAGTGATATGGCTTCCATCGTGAAAGCATTGAGCCGCAAAAATATACGCCGTGTTATCGGTGTGTCCATGGCTGGACTTTCTGGTGAATTCCCTGTAGCACTTGAAAAATGGACCTTCGACAACTTGCCGATTAGCTATGTTCAAGGTGAGCGCCAAGCACGCAATGTATTACGCGAATCCAACTTAAATTACACCATCTTGCGCCTCACATGGCTTTACAATGATCCAGAGAAAACTGATTACGAACTCATCCCTGAAGGGGCTCAATTCAACGATGCCCAAGTTTCACGCGAAGCAGTGGTAAAAGCCATCTTTGATATCTTACACGCTGCGGATGAAACGCCTTTCCACCGCACAAGCATCGGTGTAGGTGAACCAGGTACACACTATGACAAACCAAGCTTTCACTAATATATAAATAAATATTTTGTAAAAAAGAGAAATTACTATATACCAATACAAGACTATCTTCAATACGCTTGAAGATAGTCTTTTTATATATCATTTTATGATTAAAGTATCTAGTTAACCTCATTTGAATTAAATATCTCATATATATATTTGTATACTGCAATTATATCGTTTAAATGATATAATTACAGTATAAGAATGATGAACAAATACTTTTAAAACTATAAGGAGATAACTATGGGAATATTACGCGAAACAATTCGTCCATCCTCTGATTTACGAAATAAGTATCCTGAAATTTCTAAAACCTTACAACTTAAAGATGAGGCTGCCATTATTACTGTAAATGGTCGTGGAGATACCGTAAGTCTCGGCTATAATACATATAATATGTTAAAGTCAAAAATAGAATTATTATCCTCTCTTGTAGAAGGACAAAACGATATCATTCAAGGTCGCACCACTACACTTGATGAAGCTTTCAACAGTATCGATAAAATGCTAGATCAAATGGGGTAACTCTATGAAATCCCAACCCTACACAATCATTCCTACTGAAAAGTTCAATAAAGAGCTACATCAACAAATACTTTATATAGCTATGCAGTTTTCAAAAGAAACAGCTATACAAGTAAAAGAAAATATTCAAAATTCAATTTCAAATCTTATGAACCATCCATATATGGGGACTACACCTAAAATTAGAGCACTTAATGACAGTGACTTTCGAATGTTGATTTTAGAAAAGCTTATTATTTTCTACACAGTTGTAGAGGAAACTAGAACTATTTATTTAATCTCTATACTTGATCAACGACAGGATTATGTAAATATACTAAACGGATTATAACATTTGAACTAAACCAGTGCTTCTTTAAAAATTAAATACCCTTCAAAGTGGTATATCCTAAATCTAATCGGTACATTTTTACTCATGTAACATAGATTTTGGATATACCTTTTTTATTCCTACATTTTATAGATATTTATATAGATAAACTCACGTATTTACGCTATACTAATAAATGATTAATATACACTTATAGGTATGTGAAAGCAAATGTCTCTTAGATTATCAATTATATTTATATATACAGTTCGTTGTATAAAATATGCAAGATTCTATGTATAAAAATAAATGATAGTCATTTTTAGTCCCAGTTAGGGCAGAGGCTTATTAAGGAGTTATTATGAATCGTATTGTTGTTATTGGCAGTTGCAACATGGATATTGTAGTCCTCGCGGATAAACGCCCTACTGCAGGCGAAACAATTATGGGCAACGAATTGCACATCGCTCACGGTGGCAAGGGCGCAAACCAAGCGGTGGCTGCGGCTCGTCTAGGTGCAGAGGTCACGATGGTCGGCTGTATCGGTGAAGATGCATACGGCCAAATGATTTTAGATAATTTAAAAGAAAATTTCATCAATACAGATTACATCGTTACGGTACCGAACACTACAACCGGTACAGCACACATTACATTAGCTGAAGGCGATAATAGCATCATCGTGATTGCAGGTGCTAATGCTAAGGTAGACCAGTCCGTAGTAGATAACGCTTGGTCTGCTATTGAGCAAGCCGATCTCGTAATGGTGCAAAACGAGATTCCTATTCCAACTATTGAATACATCGTTCGTCGTTGTCACGAGGCTAATGTGAAAGTCCTCTTAAATCCGGCTCCAGCGGCTGACCTCAACCCTGAATGGTTAGAATTAGCAACCTATATTACACCAAACGAACATGAGTTATCTGCCCTCTACCCTAACCAATCTACAGAGGAAACCTTGCTGGCGAACGAAAATAAAATCATCGTTACCCTTGGTAGCAAGGGTGTAGGATATGCCGATAACGGTGAAATTCACATTGTACCTGGCTTCAAGGTTGAGCCCGTAGATACAACAGGTGCTGGCGATACATTTAACGGTGCCTTTGCAACGGCTATCGTTAATGGTAAAAGCTTAGCCGACGCTCTACACTACGGCAATGCAGCAGCGGCCCTCTCCATCCAACGCTTGGGGGCTCAAGGTGGCATGCCAACAAAAGACGAGGTCGCTGCATTCTTAGCAGAACACGTATAGATTGAACCGGTCTTTCAAAGCTCCACTGACCGGGTCTGCCTTCGCAGGGCCAAAGTCGCTTTGAAAGGCCTATTCAATCCAAACTATACGTTCTTCAAGCAATGAATGCAACTGTCCTCTATATAACAAAGGGAGTTAATGACTAAGGCATTAAAGCCTTAGTCATCGGAATAGATAAGGAGTTATTTATGCAACGACACGGTATTTTAAATAGCCATATTGCTAAGGTTTTGGCAGATCTTGGTCACACAGATACAATTTGTATCTCTGATTGTGGCTTACCGGTACCTGAAGGGGTTCAAAAAATCGACTTAGCCTTGGATTTTGGTGTACCTAGCTTTGAGCAAGTAGTATCCATCATCGCTAAACATATGAAATCCGAAGCGATTCATGTGGCAACAGAAATTAAAGAAAATAATCCTAAGGCTTACGCCTTCTTAGAGTCTACCTTCCCATCTGATCAATACGAATGGATTGAAACGAGCCACGATGCTTTCAAAGAAGCCACGAAACAATGCAAATGCATTATTAGAACTGGTGAAGCATCTCCGTATGCAAACATTATCTTGCGCGCCGATTGTATTTTCAGCGATCGTCCGTAGAGCAATAGATTAGAGATACTTTCACCAGTCATATAGGAGTAGTTATGGAAATTGTTATGTCAGGCATTGCGAAGGCATTTGGTACAAACCAAGTGTTGCGCGATGTAAGTATTACCCTCAAGGAGGGCGAGGTTCACGCCTTGATGGGCGAAAACGGGGCCGGCAAGTCTACCCTCATGAATATCCTCACTGGTATTCACAAGGCAGACGCTGGTACCATCACCATCGACGGCGTAAAGCGCACCTTCCCGAACCCAAGAGAGGCCGAGCTGAACGGTGTAGCCTTCATCCACCAAGAGCTCAACATTTGGCCAAATTTAACATTGTTAGAAAATCTATATTTAATGAGACCAAAGCACAACAAATTTGGTATGCTCGATAAAAAGGCGATGCTCACTGAGGCTGAAAACACATGTCGCGAACTAGGCATCGAATTGCCGCTCACAACAGAAGCAGGCCTTTGCTCCGTTGGTCACCAACAGATGACGGAAATCCTTCGTATCTTGATGTTAGATGCAAAGGTTGTCATCATGGACGAACCGACAGCAGCCCTCACAGAGCGTGAAACGGCGACATTGTTCAACATGATGCGCAAAATGAAAGCACGCGGCGTTGCTATCGTATATATTTCTCACCGCATGGAAGAGGTATTTAGCGAATGTGACACAATTACGGTTATGCGTGATGGTCACACAATTATCACTAAACCAACATCTGATATTTCCGTAGACGAAGTGGTACGTCACATGGTAGGCCGTTCCATCGACGAGTTCTACCCTGCTCGTACTACAACACCGGGCGATGTGGTTATGAGCGTGGATAACCTCAAACCAGAAGGTTTCGACAACGATATTTCCTTCTCCTTGCGTAAAGGGGAAATTCTCGGCGTAGCAGGTCTCATGGGCGCTGGCCGTACAGAAATTATGCGCGCCATTTTCGGTGTAGATAAACACAAAGGCGGCACCGTAACAGTAAACGGCTCCGTCCTAAACTGTAAAAAACCAGAAGATGCCATCAAGGCTGGGATTGCTTTCATCACAGAAAATAGAAAGAGCGAAGGCTTGATCCTCGATTTCTCCATCGGTTCTAACATTACATTGCCGAACCTTGGCGAAATTTGCCCCTCTCATGTACTAGATAAGGGCAAACTTACGTCTTTTGCTGACGAATTGTCTAAAAAACTGGGCGTTAAAACTCAATCCATTCACGAGCCCGCATCCTCCCTATCTGGTGGTAACCAACAAAAGGTGGTTATCGCAAAATGGGTTGGCAAAAAACCATCCATTATCATCATGGACGAACCTACGCGCGGTATCGATATCGGCGCAAAACGTGATATTTATGATTTAATGAACGAATTAACGAATGACGGTGTGTCCATTATCATGGTGTCCTCTGAGTTGCCGGAAGTGCTGGGCATGAGTGACCGCGTTATGGTCATTCATGAAGGCCGTGTAGCAGGTATCTTAGACCGCAGCGATGCAACACCAGAATCGATTATGACATTAGCCACAGGAGGACAATAATGGACAGCAAAGCTCTACAATATGTAAAAAAATTAGGCCCCCTCATCGGCCTCATCCTATTATTTGTAATCATCTCTGTCATGAACGACAGTTTCCTTGAATTCTCTAACTTGCGTAACTTGTTGCGCCAAGTATCCATCAATGCGATCATCGCCTTCGGTATGACCTTTGTCATCTTAACGGGCGGTATCGACTTATCCGTTGGTTCCATCCTTGCCCTCTCTAGTGCAGTGATGGCAAACCTCATCGTAACTGGTACTGACCCTGTATTGGCTATCGTATTAGCCGCAGGTGCGGGCCTCGTATTGGGCGGTATTAACGGTCTCGTTATTACCTATGGCCGCGTAGCTCCATTTATCGCTACCTTGGCGACCATGACAATCTACCGTGGTGCGACGCTAGTATTCACAGACGGTAACCCAATCTCCGGTCTTACTCAAGATCCTCTATTCCACGGCTTTGGCCAAGGGGATATTGCAGGCCTTCCAGTTCCAGCGATCACAATGTTCCTAGCTTTCATCGCCCTTTGGTTCGTATTGAGCCGCACATCCTTAGGCCGTAAAACATACGCCGTAGGTGGTAGTGAAAAGGTAAGTTACATTGCTGGTATCAAGATTGACCGCGTTAAAATCTTCGTGTATGCCTTAACAGGTATGCTCTGTGGTATCGCCGGTGCAATCATCACCTCTCGTCTTAACTCTGCACAACCGACAGCAGGTACAGGCTATGAACTTGACGCTATCGCGGCCGTAGTTCTTGGCGGTACAAGCCTTGCTGGCGGTCGTGGTCATATCGTTGGCACATTAATTGGTGCCCTAATTATCGGTACCCTCAATAACGGGTTAAATATTCTCGACGTTTCCAGTTTCTATCAACAAGTTGTAAAAGGTATTGTCATTTTATTGGCGGTTCTTGCAGACCGCAAGAAAGCCTAGGAGGTTCCTATGAAAAAACTATTGTTACTGTTGGCGATGGCTATCATGGTTATCGGTCTTGTAGCAGGCTGTGGTAAAAGCGCTGATAACGGCGGCGACAAAAAATCCGGCACAATCGGCTTCTCTGTTTCCACATTGAACAACCCATTCTTCGTAACTATGAAGGAAGGCGTTGAGGCTCAAGCTAAAGCGCTTGGTCTTAAAGTTAAAATCGTTGATGCTCAAAATGACCCTGCAAAACAAGCAAACGATATTTCCGACTTACTTGAAAGCGGCGTTTCTGTATTGATCATCAACCCTGTAGACTCTGCAGCTATCTCTACTTCCGTAGAAGCAGCAAATGCTAAAAACATTCCTGTAATCACTGTTGACCGCTCTGCTGACAAAGGCAAAGTAGTAGCTCATATCGCTTCCGATAACGTTAAAGGCGGCGAAATGGCGGCTCAACTTATCGCTGATAAAGTAGGCAAAGCTGCAAAAGTAGCTGAAATCGAAGGTATCCCTGGTGCTTCCGCCACACGTGAACGCGGCCAAGGTTTCCACAACGTAGCTGACAAAGACTTAACAGTAGTAGCAAAACAAAGTGCTGACTTCGACCGTACAAAAGGTTTGAACGTAGCAACAAACATTTTGCAAGCTAACCCTGATGTACAAGCTATCTTCGCTCATAACGACGAAATGGCATTGGGCGCTATCCAAGCAGCTAAATCCGCAGGCAAAACAATCTTCATCGTAGGCTTTGACGGTACTGCTGATGCAGACAAAGCTGTTAAAGACGGCACATTGGCTGCAACAATTGCTCAACAACCAGACCAAATGGGTAAAATCGCTATCGATACAGCTCAAAAAATTATCAAAGGCGAAGCTGTAGAAGCTAAAATCCCTGTAGATCTTAAAGTTGTTACAAAATAATTGTAAATAGAAACTGGGTACACAAAAGAGTCGCATCCTTTGATGCGACTCTTTTTATTTCGGCTCTTTCTCTAAAAACACTTTAAAGAACTCAATAAACTTTGGCAAATACGTTTGATCTAAACTTTCAATAATCATATGACATTTATAATTATAAATGGTACAGATGTTAATCTCCATCGTTAGAGCACCCTTTTGATCTAACGAGAATGTAAGCGTATCCCCTTCTTCAGTTAATACATAAGTAAAGGTGGCTGTCCCCTTGCAATTCGCATATAGCGCAACTAATTCTTTGTATCCGGTATGAATACCAGACCAGTCACTAGGGTCAATGTACCCAGCACAAATATTGTAGCCCTGTTTAATATATACGCCAAACACACCAAATTGAGATAATTCTGTATCCATATCAAAAGCAATTATTAAATTAGGTTCATTTACGATTTCATACATAGTACGTCACACTCCACAAACAACATTTTGATTTATTATAGCACTGTATTTGTGAATATAATAGAAGTTATAAGTTTTTCCGAAAGCCTTCTTAAGTCTATTTCCCTATTAAAATAGTAACAAATAATTAATCTTACTAATGAAAGGTAATGAAAATGACCACACTAGGGTATGTATTTACTCTAGTGTGGTCATTTTTATTATTATCAATACTTATTGAAAATAAAAACTCAATCTATACTTATTCCGGAAATTAGACAGACCCAATCCAACCATATCCTTGTACTGCCATATCCATAAAATGATTCATAAGTAAGGACACCTTAGAATCAAAAGATTCTTTATCATAACTTTCAGGCAAATCATCATTTAAGGATAGTTCCACCTCATATTTTAGCTTAGCAATTGGCTGTTCATCCTTATACCAATCTACTACAAGAAGATTATTACGATTATCGACTAGCTTCTTATAAAGATTCTTGGCAGAGAGTTTTACTTTTTGCTCTTCATCCTTTGTCACCTTTTTCCCAGCAATAAGCAAATCAAAGATTTCCAGTTCTTCTTCTGTAAGGCCTTCTGTATTTGCACGATTATCTTCCTGCCGAAGTTCTTCAAGAAGTTTTACAAGTTGCTCATAGTAATCTTCATTTTCAGTACCACCTGCATTATAGGAGTCAATAATTCGTTTGAAACGTTCGGAGAATTTGGTTCTTGTGCAATTTCTATTAAGCATCTGTTCGAGTGCTTGCTCAATGTATTCCTTCAAGTCGTTAATCTCAATAGCCTTATACTTAGCTACCTTGATTTCTTTTCTCAATTGCTCAACATCAACCTTAGAAAGATCAATAGCCTTTGTGCCTTTTATCATGTACTGTGCAGGTTTTTCCCGTACATAATTAACGAACTCTTGACTTGCTGTAACACTGCCATCCAGAATCTGATTCATTTTCTGTCTAGCACGAGCCACCTTTTCATCATTAACAGTGTTATATAAGAGACCATGCAAATACACAAGCGGGGCAAACTTATCGTTGTTCCAATGCTTCTCAAAGATTTCTGGCTTTGATGCTTCGTATAGATTTGTCAAAGAATTAAGGATAACCTTAAATTTTTCTTTATCATCATCTTTTGCCACGATAGTGTCATAAGCACTTCTTAATGCATCTAATTTATCCAGTGTATTAGAATCAGCAATTATCTTTTCTAAATCAATATCAAGAGATATCAAGAAAGAATCTGCTTCATCAATTGTACCGTCAATATAGCTGATTAATTGGTCAATATCTTTTGCAGGGAATTCTGTTCCGTCATCACCAGTGGCATATTCGGTTAATGCCTTCTTCATGTATTTAAACACGTTGACATAATCTACAATGATTCCGACAGGTTTTTCGGGATACACTCTATTGGCACGAGCTATGGCTTGCATCAGCGTGTGGCCTTTCATTGGCTTATCAAGATAAAGTGTAGATAAATTTTTTACATCAAATCCTGTTAGCCACATGGCACAAACGAACACAAGTTGCAGTGAGTCCTCAGGATCTTTAAATCTATCCTCAATATCTCTTCCATCCGGTGTGATTTCTTTCATCTTTGCACGATGCTCAGATATCTTTAATCCTTGCTTAGCAAACTTCGTTTCTTCATCATTTTCCTCTGAAATGATAACAGCCATTTCAACCTTATTCATATAAGTAAGAATGCGAGTGAGCTGATCACGTTTTGCCTTAGTGTCAGCTGTATTTCGCTCCTTCATGATGTTCTGCTTTTCTATAGCCCAATAATGTTGAACCTTGTCATACATTTTGACAGCAGTATACTTATCGACAGATACAACCATACCTTTTCCAAGAAATCCACGTCTTGGGAAGTGGTAGGCAATATCCTGTGCCACTTTATCTAAGCGATCATCTCTCTTAATAACTTCAAGGATACGTGATGATGCATTCTCTAAGAGACGAGTTTCATCTTCATTAAGATTTTCTTCTTCGATAATATCTACAACGTCATCGTCAAGGAAGTCATTCTCAAGCCCAACTTCCGGAACTCGTCTAGAATAGAATAAAGGCACTGTAGAACCGTCTTCAACAGACTGGGCAAAGTTATACTCTGATACATACTCACCAAACCACTGATTTGTAAGACGTTTAGAGCCAAGAAGAGGTGTTCCAGTAAATGCCACAAAGTTAGCATTCGGAAGTGCAGTTCTCATGTTCTCTGCTAAATCCTTATATTGCGTTCTATGTGCTTCATCAACAAGAACAATAATATCGTCACGAGTAGAAAGCACTGGATATTTCTTTGTCTTATCGTATCTGAACTTATGAATCAGTGTAAAGATAAAAGCCTTATTGGTAGTCAAGAAATCTCTTAACTGCTTGCTGTCCTTTGGCTGGCATTCTTCTTTAGAACCAATAACCTCTGTACGCACAAAGTTCTTATGAATCTGTGTATCCAAATCTTCGCGGTCTGTGATAATGAGGAACGAGAAATTGCCTTGAATCTTACGCTTCACTTTACGGGCAAATATAACCATAGAGTAGGATTTTCCTGAACCCTGTGTATGCCAGAAGACACCAAGCTTACCGTTAAGCTCTTTTCTATTCTCCACTGATTCCATTAGATTATTTACACCTAAGTACTGGTGGTTCTTAGCGATAATCTTTATTCTCTGATTTTCAAAGAGAATAAAGTTTTCTATATAATCAATGAATCTATCTTTGTTAAGAAGACCATCAACAAAATATCTGACAGAGCTATCCTTAACATTATCCGCAGCAAGAATTGCTGCTCGATCCAGTTTTTCCTTTTCGCTATCAACCTTAAGCCATTCAAAAAAATAGTCATAGGTTGCTTTAAAGGCGCCCAACTTTGTCACTAAACCATTTGAAAGAACACAAATCTGATTGAATGCAAATAGATTAGGAATATCTCGTAAATAATCCTGTAAATTCTTATTATATGCTTCTTCAATCTTAACAATGCTGTTCTTCAGTTCAATGAACACTATTGGCATTCCATTGACAAAGATAAGAATGTCCGGTCTCCTGTAGTAGACCTTACCTTGTATCCACATCTGAGACACCGCTGTAAAAGTATTATTCTCTGGATGCTCAAAATCGATTAGCTTTACAAAATCAAAGTCTTCTTTGCCATTTTTGCGAACTGTGATTTTTATATTATTACGGATTTGTCTATATAATTTGTAGTTCGTATCTACAATATCCGTTCCTGAATAATCTTGCCTTAATGTCTTGACTGTCTCATTAATTTTATCTTCTGCGATAGTTGGATTAATACGCTTAAGAGAAGACAGCATAACATTGGGAAGAACACATTCTTTCTTAGAAGCTCTTCCCGTGCCATCATTCAAATCGTCTCGCTTACTCGGATCAGCATCACAAATGAGGATATCATATTTAAACGGTTCTGCTTTTAATTTTGAAAGTATAGCCTGTTCTATATCATCTTCGGATATAAAATTTCGCATATGAGTTCCTCCTTATTACACTTCAAGTTTCCCACTCATTAGTCGAGGTAATAGCATATCTCTTTGTTTTGTAAGTAATTGATTTTGCTGATTAAGCATTTTGATTTCATCATAATATGGCTTAACATAATCATTATATTTATGAATCAATTCTTCTGGTGGAATTAAAATACAGAGCCTATTGATGTTTTTAGGATATACATGGGGTTGTGCAGCTCCACATTGCAAATTACTAATAACTGGTTGTAAATATTTAAGCGTATTATATACAAACCAAATTGTTGCATCATCCTGATAGTAGGAACAATCTGCAGCCCAAATATCCTTCATATGATATTGAAGATATCCTGCATTAGCACCTGAAGCACTGATTGTAAGGCTTGCACCATATACATTAGCTTCATTATGGTATCCGGAAGGCTGTAATCCTGCTGAAATCACAGGAATATCACCTTCAATCATCTTTGCTGTAGTAATATTTTTTCCTCTTGTAAAGCTTCCTATATTTCTTAACTCATCATATTTGAAGATAGTAGGAGCAAAGTGCTTTTTATCATCTGTGCCAACTTGCCAACCTCTAGGCTTCTTCTCCTCAAACTCTACATTTTTATATCCAGGAAAGCGAAATCTAACAAACCATTCTTTATATAGATTCTCTACCATCTGCTCCAATAACTTAATACGCTTGTTATTGTTTTCAATAAGGTTATCGTAAGTTGTTAAAATATCAGCTATTTTCTCTTGATCTATAAAGTCAAATGCTGGTAACTCAATTTTTCCTAAGTCTTTTGCTGAAAACGAAGGAAACGTTGATTGGGATAATTCGGCAATATTACTTAAATACTTGACAACAGAATCAGTTCCCAGGAAATAGTATAAAAATTCACTTGAATATAATTCTTTATTTTTATTTCTTAATAAAACATATCCTGTAGACGCAACTACATTTTCATAGTTTGATTTGTAATGATAATAATGTCTTAAATTTGGTCTTACGGAGGAATATAGTATGTCATCATACTTTACACAACGATTCGCTCTTGAAGGAAAGTTACCATCCAGATACGTAATATCGTACAAAATACCTTTAGTTACTGATGATGTATCAATATAATTAATATAATCAGTATAATTATTTGTATTTTTAGGTGGGTTTAATTCAAAATAATCTTTTATCTTCCCCATATCACTCACCCAACAATTCTTTCAGATTATTTGCAATGAGTTTTTCAAGTTCTCTTGCCTCGGCACTTAGAGATGTAAACTCAGAATTAAGTGAATATATTTCTCTCTTAAATTCTTCCTGTGTTAACCCATCATCTTCAATTACCACCCCAACATAGCGGCCTACATTAAGTGAGTAATCCTGATCAATGATTCCATCTTCACCATCCATAGGTGCTGCCTTACAAAGACCGATAACATCAGCATATACACCGTCAGGGAATCTTTCAGTTAACCAGTCAATCTGTGACTGCCAATATGCTTTTGTAAGAACTTCCTTGTCATCAGATGTTTCCGGAGCATTAGCAAGTTCTATTTTGTATTCATCAAGCAATTCAACAAGAGCCTGTGTATCGCCGTGATATAGTTTTGTGATAACTCCAAGGTTCTTAATCTGCTCATCAGAGAACTTTCTGTGTGCTTTGTCTACCTGTGTGAAAACATTTCTTGCATCAATAAATAAGATTTCATTTTTCTTATCACTATTTGGCTTCTGCTTATCAAAAAACCAAAGAGTCGCAGGAAGGGTAACTGATGAGAACATTTTAGAAGGAAGTGTCACCATCTGTGAGATGATACCTTCTTCAATCATTTTCTTTCTGATTTCATATTCTGAACCAGATGCATCAGATGCAGAATTAGCCATCACAAGTGCTGCCTTACCATTCTCATTTAAGGCAGTAGCAAAGTAGCCAATCCACAAATAGTTTGCGTTAGGCACAGTTTCTTTCTTATCAGATTTTTTCTTTGTTGATTTGGTCTTATTTCTTGGTACACCATATGTATTGAATCGGGCATCATCAGAAACCTTTTCAAACACAACTTCATCAACATTAAAGGGAGGATTTGCCATTACATAGTCAAACTGCCCAAATGCATTATACGGATCTGAATAGAATGAGTTAGCTTGTGTAATGTCACCACGAATATTATTAAGAAGAAGATTCATCTTTGCCAGTTTTACTGTATCAGGTTCCTTTTCAACACCATAGCAACGAAATTTCATTTGTTCACTCTCGCTGGCATTGTGATTATGCATGTATCTGGCGGCCTGAACGAACATGCCGCCAGAACCACATGCTGGATCCAAGAACTTCTTTTCACCTGGCTGAGGATTTAATACTTCAACCATATATCTTACAACAGTTGCAGGTGTGTAGAATGTTCCTCCATCCTTACCTTCTGCAAGTGCAAAGTTCCCTAAGAAATATTCATAAATTTCACCAAAGATGTCAACAGTGCTGTTTTCAGGAATATCCTTGAAAATACGTACAATGTTAGAAAGAAGCTCTGGTTCCTCTTCCGGAACCAGCTGAGCATATACTTCTTTAGGAAGAACTCCTTCCATTCTAGGGTTTTCATCTTCAATAGCTTCCATAGCTTCCTTTACGATGATAGCTTTGTTTGCATCATCCGGTGCATCATTGATAAAGTCGTAATAAGCACATTCTGGAAGATAGAAACCGCACTTTTCTAAAGAAATTTCCTTCATGGATTTTTCCATACGACTACCTTTAAGTCGATTATATTCAGCTTCAATTTCATCCTTATGTTGTTTATATAAAATATCTGCATATCTAAGGAAGATAAGCCCAAGAATAGGCTGACCATATTTATTCGCAGCTAAATGAGCACTAGCTCGAAGCACATCAGCAGAGTGCCATAGCGTATCTTTTAACTGTTTTAATTCTTTATCTGTCATAACAATAGTGCTCCTTTATTTTTCTATTTGATAGTCGAGCCAAGACTCTTCTAGTACGTCATATGGGATGTTATTATCTAAGCAAAATATATTAATACTTTTCATTGCTTTTAGATTTGGCTTTGCACGTCCAGATTCCCAACGATTTACAGTAGAAAAAGCCACACCTATTACATTGGCAAATTCCTGCTGTGTTAAAAATGAACGTTGTCTGATTCTTTTTATTTCTTTAGGGAAACCCATATATATGTATCTCCTTTTTATCCATTAATATAGCATTATTATAGCAAATAAATATTCATTTTTTTAGTATCTATCCACTAGGCAGTCTGACTTATAGATATTAACCTATATCAAAATTAGAGAACATGATAACCATATATGAAAAAGTCCAAAGTACTCTTGAAATTAATACTGTAGTAGTAACATCTTATAGAATAACAAAGAGCCGCACCAATTAGATGCGACTCTTTTAGTTAGAATATTAAATTAATACTAATTTTCTTATCTTTACAATGTTTTCTTAAAGAATATCGTCGTATGTACCTTCCCAGGTAGTTGTGTTCGTTTATATTCTTTAAAGCCAAAGCCTTCGTACATTTTAGCAAGCCATGGGTGTTCTGCGGCAGTGCCCAGTGTTACGGCCGGTGTTTTATATACGTTGCGCAATAGGTCTTCTGCTTCGGCGAGGACTTCACGAGCATAGCCTTTCCCCTTATGTTCAGGGGCCGTCACAAAGTGAGCTATATGCGGATATATGTCTGGTGTAGCCTTTGGAATCCAAGGCATGCGGAATGAAATAGAGCATACTAAGGAGCCATCTACGTAGAGACCATATACAGGATATTTTAAAATCCATGCACGAGACTCTTCTGGGCTAAAGTTGATAGCATCAAAGGATATAGGATAGTTCTTATTCTCCGCATATCCTGCAATTAACACCTCGTGATATTCAGCCGCATCATCTACGGTTAATTGTCTAAATTCTTTCATCTATTTACCTCGTTCAAAATGCTCTAATCATAAACTAACTGCGTCATTAGATTGCACATTAGAATTAGCTATATCAATACAGTATCACATTTTTAATATAATACTAGTATTTTAAAAACAGAACTAGTAGAGCCTTATAACGCTGCGCTATCAAGAGGCAATTCACTATCAAGTGTAAGGTAACGGCTCAAGAATTTGCGTGTTCGTTCTTCTTTTGGATGTTCAAGAACAACCTTAGGGTCCCCTTGTTCTACGATGACGCCGCCTTCCATGAATACCACTTGGTCTGCTACTTCTTTGGCAAAGCCAATTTCGTGAGTTACGATAATCATCGTAACCTTGAGTTCTTTAGCAATCTTGCGAATAACAGCCAATACTTCCCCTACGAGTTCAGGATCGAGGGCAGATGTAGGTTCGTCAAAGAGGATAACCTCTGGGTCCATCGCAAGGGCGCGAGCGATACCGATACGTTGTTGTTGGCCCCCAGATAATTGTACAGGATAGTAATCATCATAGCCTTCCATACCTACTTCCTTGAGGAAGCGTTGCGCGATTTCACGGGCTTGAGATTTTTTCATCTTTTTAACTGTTACAAGACCTTCCATAATGTTTTCAATTACTGTCTTATTAGAGAACAAATTATAAGACTGGAAGACCATGGATGTGTTACGGCGTACGTTTAGGATTTCCTTGTTAGACGCTTTATGTAAGTCTACAGAAATATCATTTAATTGCATTGTCCCTGCATCGGCCTTTTCAAGGAAGTTAAGCGTTCTAAGGAATGTCGTCTTACCGCTGCCAGATGGTCCAAGGATAACCGTTACAGATCCCGTTGGCACATGTAAGTCGATGCCCTTTAAAATTTCACGGTTCCCGAAAGATTTGTGAACTTGTTTAATATCTATCATAATGCATTACCTCGTTTATACTTGCTTGCATAGATTTCTAAACGATGGAAGATAAATTCAAAGACAATCCCCATCACCCAGAATAGACCGGCCACCACGATGTAGGCCTCAAAATACTGTGAATTTTCCTCTGTATATAACTTTGCAGCGCCGAACAATTCAATAACGGTGATAACGAATACAATGCTGGTACTCTTCATGGTGTTAAGAAACTGATTCGTAAATAGTGGCAACGCAAAGACTGTCGCTTGTGGCAACACGATGCGGCGGAACGCTTGGAACCAAGTCATACCGATGGCCTGAGCCGCTTCCATTTGCCCTTTAGGTACCGATTGTAAGGCAGCCCGAAAGATTTCACTCAAATAGGCCCCTGTGTGCAAGGTTAAGCCTACAACGGCTACGAAGGTAGCTGGCACCTTTTCAAAGGGCACATGCACCCCTGTTTGATCCTCTAATGCGAGGAAGAGAATTGGTAAACCATAGTACACGAGGTATAAGAGAACCATGTTCGGAATACTACGGCACAATAATACGTACAAGTAACTGAGCTGACTGAGCACAGGTACTTTGTTTTGTTGTAGCACGCAACTTAATAATCCTAGGATTGTACCCAAACCAACGCTGAGGAAGGTAATCATGAGGGTAACTTTCACATAGGGAATGACAGCAAAGAAGGTGCCATAAATATAGGTTGAATCGATTATATGTCCCATACGCCCCTACTCCTCACTGATCAAAATGCGTTGCGTTTCCTTGCCCGCAACGGTAAAACGTTTTTCAAGCAATCGGCCCAAGAGTGACACGATGATAATTAGAATACCATAAATGATGGCCGCATCGACGAATAGCTCAAGATAACGCTGGCTATTGCCGCCCATGAGATCCGCTTTACGCATCATATCCACAACACCGACGTTAAAGATAAGCGCCGTTCCTTTCAACATGCCGATAACGAGGTTCGTCAACGATGGAATACTCATGGTGAAAGCCTGCGGCAAGATGATGCGCACATAACTTTGGAACTCAGTCATACCAAGACTTTTAGCGGCTTCTTTCTCACCAGGAGAGACCGCATCGATACTGGAGCGCATGATTTCAGCGCTGTAAGCTGCAATATGTAAGGTAAACACGGCATACACAAATACGAGGCCTGGCACATTTTTCATGTTAAGCCCCATGTGGGACATGATTTCTGGTACCCCAAAGTAAATGAGGAAAAGCTGTACCAAGAACGGCGTACCGCGCATAAAGGAGATAAATACAATAAATAATTGGTTTAATACTGGTACCTTCTTGAGGCGAATGATGGCTATAATAGAGCCTAAAATAACACCTAAGATGGCAGAAATAACGGTGATAAGCACCGTTACGTGCACATAATTCAAGAGCTGTGGAAACGCTTGAATCATGTAGGACACATCAAAATACTTGCCCACAGTAACACCTCGCTTCTAGACATAATAGAATAAGGCCGCCAAGGCGGCCTATCCGTTATTTTTGTGTTGGATCGAATGTGTAATCCCCACCAAGATATTGTTCAGAAAGTTTTTTCAACGTACCATCAGCACGCATTTCTTTCATAGTTTTATCAATTTTTTCGTTTACTTGTTTCATGTCATCTGTACGTTTAGACAAGAAATAAGTTGGTACTACTGCCAATACATCGCCTACGGCTTTGAGTGGCAAGCCACGGTCTTTAATAGCAGAGTTAATTACGTATTCGTACTCACCTGCTGCATCAGCACGGCCTGTAGCAACGAGGTTTAATGTTTCTGCACCTGCTTTATCTGTATAGATAACTTCGATTTGAGGATTTGCTGTTTCGTTGAATTGTTTTACTAACTCGTTGAACTCAGAGGATGTAGTAACGGCGATTTTCTTGCCTTTCAAATCATCTAGTTTAGAGATATCGTTGCGGTCATTTTTAACTACTAATTTACGTGTAGAGTAGTTGTTAACCTCATTTGTGTAGTAGTATTTTGCTTCACGAGTTGGGTTACGGCGCATTTGGTTCGCGATCATATCCACTTGGCCTGCATCCATTGCTACGAAGGCAGCATCAACGGCCATTGGCTTGAAGTTGAAATGAAGGTCTGGATTACGACGTTCAATTTCTTTCAACAATTCTACGTCAAAACCTGTAAGGTTGCCGTTATCATCTGTGTAGGAATAGGGGCGAACTGTACCACGTGTAGCTACGTTAATCACTTTAGCATCTGGATTTACTTTTGCTTCCTTGGATGTATCATCGCCGCAACCAGCTACAACGAGCACGCCTAGTGCCAATGCGCCGATGGCGAATAATTTCGTCAATTTCTTTGTATTAAACATGTAAAACTCCTTCTTTTCGCAATGTTTGCAGGAATGGCTCAACCTCATCTGTATGGGTAAAAGCTTCAATGATTCTATCTATTTGATCAGCCTTCAAGGTAAGGCCTAATTTTATGCGTATATCCTCCATAGTGAGAGGATTATTCGGTGATCCTTTCGGATTGTTCACCGTTTCTGTGAAAGTATCTCCATTTTTCAATATAACGGTTACTTTCGTAATCCGCTCTGTTTGGGATACCTTCGGTAAATCATAAACACGCTCAATTCGTGACATATAGTCTCGTATTGATGAGTCTATGATATCTATCTTGAATAATTCATCCTGTACCGCCCCATACGCGAGGACTTGGTACACGATGTACTCTATGGAAAACTGCCCTTCTCGACCTGTTGTTGGCGATGTATAACGCAATGCCGCATCAGCACCAGGCGGGAAGTGAACAGTCACTCGATCTATCTCATCCCAAAGGGAGAAATCGGGGGTGGTACATAATCTACATTGATCTTGTTCCTCTGTATCTGGTGAAAGGTAGTTGTGTTTAGACACATACGAAGAAGATGTATATAGTCTATGTGCCACGATTTCTGCCGCTTCAGCGCCACAAATGGCTGCCGAGCAATACGGGTGAACTTTCATCCACAAACCAGGATCAATGAGTTGTCCTGGTGCTAGCCAACGGCTAGCAATGTCATTTGATGTAACGGTAATATTACCGATAGTTTTAAACCAACCCCGTTCAGGGTCAAATGGTTTTGTACTTGTTCGCAGTGATGTATGTTGTAACAGTTCGTAAGCCCATACGCCATTGCGTGCCGCCAGTCCCGCATGGAGCGGCTTACCATCTGTGCCACTTTGAAAGAACATGCCCGCCGATTGAGTAGCAGCCAAAGACAGGAGCTGAGCCAAGCTTTCACCATGAAGGCCTCGCAAAGCGCCTATAGCGGCCGCCGCCCCAATAACACCAACGGTCCCCGTAGAATGCCATCCTTGGGTTCGATGGGCAGGATTGATGAGGGAACCAATAACCCCCTCAAGCTCGGCACCGATGATATAGGCCCGAAGGAAATCATGCCATGTATCATGCGGCTCGAGCACTGCCAACAAAGCAGAATATAAAACAGTACTGAAATGACCTGCCAAATTTGCCTGGGCATCATCAAAATCTAAATAATGGGAGGCAAAGCCATAATACAAAGCTTTATCGGCTTTAGATACGTTTTCTCCATTAGTCCCGATGAACCGAGCCAAATCTTGAACGGCCTGTTCCGTCTCAGCCGGCGCTAGAGATGCCAAATAATCTAGAAAAGCAATGCGAGCCACTGACAGGAGGTCCTCACGGTTCGTCACATCCGTTTGTTCTATGTAGTTCACAATCGTCTGTGTTACGGAATCCATGGAGCCTTCCTTTCAGTTATCTATAATTAAATATATTGATCGATTCGTCAGTAATGTATCAGATTTCATAGTAAAAGATGTACTAAATACGGCTCATCCAACATATGAATTTACCGTCTATTTTATTTACCAAATTTTTCAGCCCGGTCATTTGGTTCTAACCAAATGGAATCGTCTGGTCCTTTTGGAACGAGGCGTGGTAGATCCTCAAATGGCGTATGATCTACATAGTAGAAGCGTTTGCGCATGGAGTCGAAGTCCGTTGTGCCACCGAAGGCTGGATTGGAGTACAAGTCCTTCGCATAGTTCCAAAGATTGGGATAGTCTACGAGGCGTTTCTTATTCACCAAGTATTTTTGGTAGAATACAAGGTCAAAACGAGCCAATGTAGGGAAGATACGAATATCTGAGTCTGTAATGGTATCCCCCATCAAGTAACGTTGCTTGCTAAGGCGTTCTTCGAGCCAGTCCAAGCAAGCAAAGATACGGTCGTAGTAGTACTCGTAGTCTTTTTGATTTGTTACGAGGGCTGCTAGATTTACAGCCAAGTTGAAGTCAGCGTAGATGATTACGTTCAACGCATCGATATCAGCACGCAATTCTTCTGGATAAATATCTGGTGCATCAGGGGAGATAAAATCTTTGAAGCCCAATGCCAATTCCGTAGTCAATGCATGGTAGTCGTTGTTGACTACCGCACCAGTCGTAACATCTACGATAGCTGGTACTGTGGAGCGTGCGTCGTAGTTAGGGTCACCTTTGCGATACACTTCACCTAAAGAGTGAATCCCCAACACTGGATCCTTTTCGTCTTTATCAAGAGTAAAGAACCAGTCTGCAATAACGCCTGCTGGACGCAATGGATCAACCGTGCCTTTAGAGATCACCTTATCTAGACCAAGCAAATCGATGGCGATAGCAATGCGATGGGCCCAAGGGCAATGCTTAGACCATACAAGGCGGTAACGGTCCTTTTCTACAGGTAGAAACCCTGGTTCACTGCCAAAAGGTGTTGTGAATTGAGGCTCTTCACTATCAGAATATTTTTGACGACGGTTAAAATTCGATGCATCTTTACCTTCATACTCCTTCTGCTCCCCTTGAGAACGAGGGTTACTAGATTGAAACTCAGAAAAATCGATAGGACAAGGATTCATAGCACGTTGGAACTCAACTTCTTTACGAGCCGCCGCAATGGTAGGATCCTTGATTTTACTTACATCTACGTGTTCACTCATTCTATACTCCTTATAAAGGTCATCCCCATTAGCTTTATTCCACTTTTCATGGTGAAAGCTTCTGTGATATTCCTCAATTATTCCTACTAACTTAATATGAATATAAGCCTATATTATATTATTTAAAAACCTATGTCAATAGTGGGTATTTATATTTTTATAATGATTATTAAAAATAAAAAAGCTCAAGCTATATCATTTCTAAGATATAACTCGAGCTTTTTAATTATGCGTTATGTAAATGTAAATATTATATGTTAAGTAAACATTATGTGTATTGAATAAACACTAGTATTGGTAATATTTTTATTCGTGAGGTGTTGTATAGTTAATATCTTGTGCCTTGTAACTTTCACCATGAGCTAATACATGAACGATGGTTTCCAATGTGGCACGTACAGTTTCAACAGCCATGCTTGGTTGATTTGGTTTATCCACCACTTGGGATGGCAAGTATGGGATGTGCATAAAGCCCGCCTTAATATTGCCCTTTTGCGCGGCATAGTGACATACACCATACATCAAGTGGTTGCATACGAAGGTTCCCGCTGTATTGGAGACCTTAGCAGGAATACCGTTTTGATGTAACGCATTGACGATATTTTTTATGGGCAATGTCGCAAAATAGGCACTAGGGCCATCGGCTACAACAGGCTCATCTTCCGGTTGGTTGCCCCCATTATCTGGGATGCGAAAATCGTCGCAGTTAATAGCAACGCGTTCCACTGTAATATCAGGACGACCACCTGCTTGACCTACACATAGGATAAAATCTGGTTGGCACTGTTCAGCTGCTGCTTTTACAGTATCAACAGATTTATAACGAATGGTAGGAACCATTTGTGTCACTACCTTGTAATCACCATCGGTATAACCATCCATTGTTTTGACCGCTTCCCAAGCCGGATTAATAGGTTCACCGCCAAATGGATCAAAGCCGGTAATTAAAATTGTTTTCATCACACTACCTCATAACGATATCTTATGGTTCATTAGAATAATCAAACATGATACATAATCTTAGAAGGATATATCATATAGTTTCATAAGCATATCGTACTTTCACAAAAGGGTTAAATAAAGTAATACATTAATAGAATATTCAATACGAGCATAATCAATGCAATTGGAAGTTGTGCTTTAATAACGCCGTATTGGTCGCGCATTTCAAGGAGCGCTACCGGTACGATGTTAAAGTTGGCAGCCATAGGTGTCATCAAAGTACCGCAATAGCCTGCAAGCATTGCAATAGCACCGACAGCAGCTGGGTTAGCACCATGAGCTACAACGAGCATTGGGATACCGATGGCACTTGTAATCATCGCAAATGCGGCAAAGGCATTACCCATAATCATTGTAAAGATAACCATACCGATGCAGTAAGCCACAACAACGAGAAATACATTATCTGCTGGTACTACACTTGCGACTGCACTGGAGATAAGTTTACCAACGCCAGCCAAATTAAATAGATACCCAAGAGCCGCTAATAACTGGGACAAAATAGCAGTCCAACTGATAGCATCGATAAGTCGACGGCCTTCATGGAAACCTTGGTTAAGTTCGCCCTTTGTAATATAAAGAGCAGCACACATAGCGATGATTGCGGCAATACCTAGACCAACAAGAGCGCCTAACTTAGTAAAGAAACCAATGAAGAATGTAATAATACCAACAAGTAACGCTGGTACGAAGATAACATTACCAATACGAACAGCTTCGCCTTTTTTGAATTCGATAGGAGATTCAAAGTAATGGCCTTTGCCGAGTTGTTTTACTAATACGATAGCTGCCATAGCAATTACAAGCCAGCCATTAATTTCCTTGGAGAGATAAGAACCAAAGATAAAGGATATGCTATATAAGAGCCAAAATAAGCCTGTACCAATGCGATATTTATGTTCTTTATCTAAAAATGATTGAATAGCAAAGATAAATAGAATAATCCCTACGAGAAGATATACATAATCTAAGGGCTGCATTTTATAGAGTATTTCTAACATATTATTCAGCCTCCTTCTTCAATTCTTCTGGTGTAACAAGAATATTTAACTCATTAGGTACTAATTTACCAGCTTTTATATCCGCTTCGTCACGAGCGACAGAGGCTTGAATTGTTTTATCAAAGATAATAAAACGAATGAAGTTAACAATATATGCACAAACAGCAGTTGGCAATCCGTATAATACCATATCTGTTAACTCTACAGAATAACCTAATTGTTCCATAACGCCTTTGATGAGTAATAACCCACCAGCAGCAAGGAATAGGTTTTGACCAAAGAAGTTACCTATATTATCTGCAGAAGCAGCTACACCACGCACCTTATCAAGTGTACGTTGAGATACTGGACGACCTTGAGCTACCGCAGCTTCACTCATGGGAGCGATTAATGGACGAACCATGGCAACCATACCAGACATGTTAATACCAAAAGCTACTGTTACTTGGCGCACAAATAAATAAATCATAAAGATACGCCCTGCAGTAGCAGCGTTGATCTTACTGATCAAAATTTCTGCCCGTTCACGCAAGCCGTGACGTTCCATAAGACCAATAACAGGTAATATCAAAATAAATAATGACATATAACGATTTTTAACGAAAGCCTCCCCAATGGCACCAACGATATCGTTGATACTGAGACCACCTGCAAGGCCCGTTACAAAACCTGCGGCTACGACAACTAACAAGGCATTAAAGCGTAGCATTAGACCGATGACCATCACTAAAATACCTGACAAAATCAACATATGGACACATCCTTTCTACAAATCATCCATAACACATATAACCATAAAGATACGTTATATGTATATATTATATACTGAATAGTCATAATCTTACACAAAAAATACCTTGTATCTAAATTTAGTGAATGTCCCTGATCTGCAATCAGAGCATAAAACACTCAAATAGAGTACAAGGTAATTTACGTAATTAATATAACGCTTTCTTAATTAATTTAATTCTTTCTTAAATAATATAGTTGTATGCTGTTTTCCTCTAAAATGAACCTTATCATACGCCGTAAACCCAAAGGATTCATACATTTTAGGCAACCACGGATGCTCCTTAGCCGTTCCTAATGTAACAATATGTGTTTTAAACTGTTCTTTTAAAAGCTCCTCTGCATAGCCCAAGACTTCCCGTGCATACCCTTTGCCTTTGAAAGCTGGTGCTGTTACAAAATGAGCAATATGCGGATATTTATCCGGTGTTGAGTATTTCACCCAAGGCATACAAAACGTAATAGAACTAACTAATTGCCCATCAATATACAAGCCGTATACAGGATAATTTTCAATCCACTCCTTAGATTCCTCTTCCGTAAAATCAATAGCGTCGAAGCTAATAGGATAGTCTTTTATAGCTGCATAACCGTCGATTAATACCTTATGATATTCTGCTGTGTCTGCTACTGTTAATTGTCTAAATTCTTTCATGGTCTTTCCCTCATATCTATATCTTTATTCACAAACTATGTATATTAATTCACTTTGTGAAAGTAATTATACACCTATATGTATTTATTTGCAATATACTTACATAAATATTATATGAAATTATAATATCTATAAAGAAAATCTTATATGCAATAATGTAATATATAGACCAACCCTCAACCATACTAAGTATCAAATAAATAAAAGGTCCAAATTCTCAACCGAAAGAGTGTTTGTATAAAAATAAGCAGAATACAATTTAAATTTCAGGCAATGATTTCATTCCGTCTAACCATAATTGACGAATTCCTATAAAATAAGCACAATACCACAAAAAAATTTAGACAAAAAAAACAGGATGTATCAAAGATACATCCTGTTTTGAGCTTTTACAAACTCTAGAAAAGTTAATCCTATTGATTATTGTATATACGGGAACCGTATACGTCACGTTCGTTTTTAGGTTCATTGTTAACGCGAACACGTTCAGTTTTATGACGATCGTTATCATCACCAGAAATACGATCAACACGGAAGTGGTTAAGACGAATATTTTGTAATTCAGGACCGAATTCATTCAATGCACGTTTCATATTTTCGTCAATAGGAGCACCATTTTGAAGTGCACGGTACAACATAGTAGCGAATTCGTAACGAGTCATCTTAACATCGCCTTTGAATGTGCCATCAGGGTAACCAACAAGGATACCATTACCAGCCAATTGGCTAATATATTGGTAAGCCCAATGGTTGCGTGGAACGTCTGGGAATTCAGCAGTTTTGCTAGGATCAATTGCATGTGGAGTCAAGATTTGTAACAAGTTGTTATATTTGTTTTCCATATCTTGAAGACGTGCATTCAATTCAGCAATTTCACGACCCATAGCTACGCGAGAACGGGATTCAGGGGAACGTTTACCAAGGCGAATAGATACACCTGCGTTCAATTGAGTTTCGCCAGTACCTACAGTGCCACCAACGGAGAACATTGTATCTTCGTTAGGACGGTAGAACGCACCCAACGCAGCGGAGTTAGCATTATGGTAGTGACCATAACCAGCAGCAATTGTCCATTTGTCATCAGGGTTGAAGTCCAATGGATGCAATGCAGCCAATGCAGCGGAACCTGCGCCTACTTTGTTAACACGTCTTTCAACAGTACCAACACGATTAGTCAAGTTCTTAATATTGTTATTAATTTGGCCAGGTGTGGAATTGTTGATTTGTGTTTGTAAATCATTAGCTACGGAATATAATTGGCTACCGTTTACAGCATCTGTAGAAGTAGCGGAGATTTCTCCAGCCGCAACATTTTTAATTTGACGTTCAGCACCAGCTTTACCTACAGACACGGAACCATTAGCTGCAGAACCTACGCCAGCAAAGCCACCAAAGGTATGACCAGCGATGGTTGCACTACTTTGAGCTGTAGCTTCACTTGTAGTGGAACCTGTACCTAAAGCGATAGAGTTTAAATGTGTTGCATTTGCATGATCACCAATCGCCATAGCATAGTCAGCTGTAGCACTTGCATCAGAACCAAACGCATTAGAACGCACGTTAGTTGCCTGTGCACCAGCGCCAAATGCTTGAGCATGATCACCAGATGCAAGAGCAGAGGAACCCATAGCAACAGAATGATTATTGGTTGCTTGTGCGCTAGAACCAATCGCATTAGATTTATAGCCAGATGCTAACGCTTCATAGCCAATAGCTTGTGAGCGAACTTCGGAAGCCTTTGCACGTGTACCAATAGCAGTAGACCATGTACGTTGTGCTTCAGCAGAATGACCAATAGCAATAGATTCATTCATCAACGCTTTGGAAGAATTACCCATTGCTAATGCAGAGGTACCTGCAGCAGTATTGTTAACACCAATAGCAACAGAATTACTTTTCCAGTCACCAGTTTTCTTTGTAGCATCATCTGGCTCATTTTCATAATCACGATCACGGAAGTTTGCAGCAGATTCTTTTACAGTATTACCGCTACCATACGCAACTGCATTATTAGTACCTGTAACAACATTAGTGTTGTCCATTACAACAGAAGCAGCGTCTACCGGATTAACATTCGCACCAACAGCAGTGACAGCAGCTAATACAGCAAACGCTAATTTTTTGGAATGTTTCATTTCTCTCATCTTACACCCTCACTAAATTAAAAAATCATCCAAATTACAATACAATTTTTCATTCTCTCTATGTTCCGTCTCTCACCTCGGTCTGAACAGGTGATATTCTAAATTAGCATAAAGAAATACCCCTATATCAGTTTAAGAAAAATTTATATTGTCGATTACTCGCATAGAATATCAAAGTTTTACGATATACACAACCCTTTTTTCTAACACAAACCAAATTACCAAGTCTTTATACCTATCAAAATCCGCTTTATTCCTAGCTTTACAGGGAAATAAATTTTACTCATTATTTCCCCTTATGAGTTAAATTTTTCGCAACTTTGTAAACTTTTCTCATATAACAAACTGTATAACTTATAAATAAATAACCACCTTATAAGTACGCAAAATATACCTTATATCCTCATTAATTCACATTCACACTTAATTCATGAATTATATGTGAATTAAACTGTTTTGTATATTTAATCAACAACTTAACATTTTATTATAATTTTATATTTCTATAGCGTCAGTATCTATCAATGCAAATCGGTGCCCCAAAAAACGCTAACGAGAATGTTATGAGAATAAACATGACAAATACAATTTATATTGACTAATATTTTATGTATATGTTTAAAAAAAGAAGGCCCCTATTCTTCATGAAAATACCCCTTTTACTGATTATCCAGTAAAGGGGGTACATATCAAAAATAGGGGTTTTATAACAAGAATCTTTCTTTATTATATGTAATTATGCTAATAAGGCGCTTACAAGTGCTTCTGCTTTATTAAAATCGGATTCTTCTGGGTTCCAGTTGCATTTGATTTCAGGTTCTACTACAGAGAATCCATATTTAGTCAACTCTTCACGGAGTACCTTTGTAGATTCACCAGACCAACCATAGGTACCGAATACAGCGGCTTTTTTATTTTTAAATTTCAACTCACGCAAGAAATCGAGCCAACCAGCTACGGAAGATAATACGCTATTACCTACTGTTGGAGACCCTACAGCAATTGCTTTAGACTTAAAGACTTCCGTCATAATATCATTTTTATTGGTTTTGCTAATGTTAAAAATCTTAACACGTGTATCAGGGGATTGCTTAGCAATTTCTTCAGCAATCTTATGGGCCAATTTCTTGGTGCCATCCCACATAGTATCATATACAACTGTGACTTGATCTTCTTGATACGCTTGAGACCATTCGTAATATTTTTCTACGATTTGCATTGGATTTTTCCGCCAAATGGCGCCATGACTAGTAGCGATGATATCGATTGGCAAGTTAAGCTTTTGAATTTCTTCAACTTTAGCTTTTACCAATGGAGAGAATGGATTCAAGATATTAGCGTAATATTTCATCGCCTCTTCCCATAGACGGCATTGATCGGCCTTATCCGCCCATAGTTCTTCTACGGCAAAATGCTGACCAAATGCATCGTTGGAGAACAAGATATTATCCCCTGTCATATAAGTCGCCATGGAATCAGGCCAGTGAAGCATGCGCATTTCTACGAATACCAAGGATTTACCGTTCCCGATATCTACGGAGTCACCAGTTTTAACAGTTTTGAAATTCCATTCTGGATGATGATATTGACCAACCAAGGACTTAACTGCATTTTCGGTACAATAAATTGGCGTATTAGGTATTTTTTCCATCAACGCAGGCAAAGAACCACTATGATCTACTTCGCCGTGATTACATACGATGAAATCAATCTTATTCAAATCGATTTCAGATTCCAAATTATCAATGAACTCGGAGGAATGAGGTTTCCACACAGTATCGATAAGGACAGTCTTCTCCTCTTCAATCAAGTACGCATTTTGGCTAGAACCATTATTAATGCTGTAGTCAGAACCGTGGAATTCTTGCAATTCCCAGTCGATTTTGCCAACCCAAGAAACATTGTTTTTAATGTGCTTTCTCATAATAACCTCCATGTTCTGTGAAAGTTGATGTGCTTAACTCAGATTTTTTAATGAACCTATATAGAAACACGAATGATAGAAGCAACTTTCACCGATAATACCAAATATATGGCCAAATGTTATATCAATGGATACAACATAAATCGGTCATTAACTATAGTTTTATTATATCGATATCACACAATTAAGTCTGTACCTGTAGGTACAGTTTTGAGAATTATTATAAAAACCACTCATAGGTAATCACATGCCGTACATTAGTACACATCGATTTCCCATGAGTGGTTACGAGTATATGTAATTATATGATTATTTATTACCCGATTTAGATAGTCCAGGGATAGCTTTATAGATATATAATGCAATATATCCATCAACCAAGCTATGAACGATGGTACCGCCACCTACAAGAACAAATACAACGTAGATGAGATCAATGTTTGGCATCGTAGTGGTAGTATAGAACAATAGGCATGCTAGTACCTCACCAATAGCGTGAACGATAGCACAAGCAAGGTTAAACGCAACAAAGGATAGAGCCCCTGTTAATACGCCTGGATGATGTTTAATATAGTAAGCCCCCATCAAGGCAAAGATGATATGAGATGCAGCGCGCATAACGATAACAAGTGGGAACCCTGCTACAAAGAAGCCGAGCGTAGAACCTATCACGACACAAGCTGCCATCTTTCTAGATAAGAACATAGCTAAGAATATAGGAACATGACTCGCCAATGTATACGATGCCGGTGGGATCACAACTTTCAAAGGCATCACGATAGGAATCATGATGGCTAATGCCATCAATAAAGCAGTAATGGTTAAATTTCGATACATTGAAGAATTCATAAAGGCCTCCTTAAAGAATATTTTGCCATTCATCTACCAATATAGCACTCTAATATATGAAGAACAACTACGTATACCGCTAGTGTCCTACAAAAAAGAGAGGGCCTTACAACCCCCTCTTATTTAATTGGACAAATATATTATAATACCTATATCTTAACGCTTATAATACGATTTTAAAAATGACGTAACTCACGTTAATAACTTTCAGAAATCTTAATTCATTACTTTTATAAACGTTCAATTACGGCTTGCGCCATTTCTGTTGTACCTACCCGTTTCAAACCTTCACGGTAGATATCGCCAGTACGGTAACCATCAACGAGCACTTGTTCTACAGCACTTTCAATAGCGTCAGCCACTTGAGGTAAATCAAGGGAATGACGGCACATCATCGCAGCGGACAAGATTGTACCCAACGGATTCGCCAAGTTTTTGCCCATGATGTCCGGTGCGGATCCGTGGATTGGCTCGTACAATGCAGTACCTGTACCCATAGATGCAGATGGTAAAAGCCCGATGGAACCAGAGATAACAGCACCTTCGTCGGACAAGATATCGCCAAATAAGTTCGTTGTAACGATAACGTCAAACTGTGCAGGATTTACAACGAGTTGCATTGCTGTATTATCTACATAAAGGTAATCTGTTGCGATATCCGGATTAGCAGCGGCTTTCTCTTGAGCGATTTTACGCCATAAACGAGAAGAAGCCAATACATTTGCTTTATCTACGGATACAACCTTTTTGTTACGTTTACGAGCTGTTTCCATAGCGATGTCCATGATGCGCTCTACTTCATAACGGCTGTACGTTTCTTTATCCCAAGAGAACTCGTTAGCACCTTCACCTTGTGCCTCTTCCCGTTCACCGAAGTAAATACCGCCAGTTAACTCACGAACGATAACGAAATCTACATCTTGCACGAGTTCCTTTTTAAGTGGAGAATACTCTTGCAAGGATGGATAGATTTTTACAGGACGCAAATTACAGAACAAACCAAGCTCCTTACGAAGACCTAGAATTGCTTTCTCAGGACGGATAGAAGGATCGACATTATCCCATTTAGGACCGCCTACAGCACCGAGCAATACAGCATCAGCCGCTTTACAAGCCTCAATCGTATCCTCAGTCAAAGGCACACCATACGCATCGATAGACGCACCGCCCGCTTTCTTATCAATCCAATTAACCTTTACACCGGCTTTCTCAAAAGCCACACCACACACAGCCTTCGCTGCCGCAATAATCTCAGTACCGATACCATCACCAGGAATCAATACGATACTCTTTTCGCTCATATTACCTCTCCATATAGTAAATGCTCATAGATGAACCACAAACTCATCTTTCTTTATTCCACTGTTAGAAATCTATATAGTCAGTGTCGAGCCTTCACACTCCCAAGAGCCGAATGCTCGTCGAAAACGACTTTGGCCCTGCGGAGGCCGCAGGCCGAAGTCAGACCTGGCCAGTGGAGGCTTGAGACGAGTGTTCGGCTCGCCCCTATTTACGGTTTTTAGCAAAACTTACAAGACCGCCAGCTGCCGCAATATCTTGAATGAATTGTGGCAACTCAGTCCCTTGGTATTGTTCGTTTTTAGTCAAGTTGTACACGATACCTTTAGACAAGTCTACTCCAATCGCATCACCAGCGTCAATGCGATCTACTTGTTCACCGATTTCCACAACTGGTAAACCGATATTGATAGCATTACGGAAGAAGATGCGTGCAAAGGAGTGTGCAATGATAACAGGCACGCCTTTAGCTTTAATAACGCCTGGTGCATGTTCACGAGAAGAACCACAACCAAAGTTTTTACCAGCTACCATGATTTCGCCAGCTTTCACATTAGGAGCGAACGTCGTATCAATATCTTCCATCGCATGTTCGGCCAATTCGTTCCAATCAGCAATCGCCAAGTAACGAGCTGGAATGATTACGTCTGTATCTACATCGTCGCCGTAGCGCCAAATTTTCTTGCTTTCAAAATCCATATTAAACCTCCTCAGGGCCTGCAATGCGGCCTAATACAGCACTTGCTGCCGCCACGTATGGGCTTGCCAAGTATACCTCAGAATCAACGTGACCCATACGACCACGGAAGTTACGGTTTGTAGTGGAAACAGTGCGTTCCCCTTCGGCCATGATGCCCATGTAACCGCCTAGGCAAGGACCACATGTTGGAGTGGATACAGCGCAGTCAGCTTGAATGAAGATGTCCAATAAACCATCTTTCATAGCTTGATCGTATACATCTTGGGAACCAGGAATTACGATGCAACGAACGAATGGAGCCACTTTGCGACCTTTGAAGATTTCTGCAGCTGCCACCAAGTCTTCGTAACGGCCATTTGTACAGGAACCGATGATAACTTGGTCGATTTTAATATCTTTGTCGATTTCGTTGATGTAATGTGTGTTGGATGGCAAATGAGGGAATGCTACAACTGGTTGCAATTTGGACAAGTCGATGGTAATCGTTTGAGCATATACCGCATCAGCATCTGGAGCGATTGGCTCAACAGGACGATTAACACGGCCTTTGATATATTCTTCAGTAATTGCATCGTAAGGGAATACGCCACATTTACCGCCCGCTTCGATAGCCATGTTACAAATGGTAAGACGATCAGCCATAGTCATGTGTTGTACACCTTCGCCAGCGAATTCAAGAGCCATGTAACGAGCGCCGTCTACACCGATTTGACCGATTAAATCAAGGATTACGTCCTTACCAGTTACCCATTTGTTAGGTTTGCCGATAAGCTCAACCTTAATTGTTTCAGGTACTTTGAACCAAGTTTTACCTTCTGCCATAGCAACGCCCGCATCAGTGGAGCCTACGCCTGTGGAGAATGCATTTACCGCACCATATGTACAAGTGTGGGAGTCAGCACCAATCATCATTTCCCCGGGACCGATAAGGCCTTTTTCTGGCAAAATAACGTGCTCAATACCCATTCTACCGACTTCAAAGTAGTTCGTAATGCCATGTTCGCGTACGAAGTCGCGCATTACCTTAGCTTGAGTAGCAGATTGAATATCTTTATTTGGTGTGAAATGGTCAGGCACCAAGTAGATTTTATGGCGATCAAATACAGGTTTGCCAATCTTCAAAAACTCTTTACGAGCCGGTGGGAATGTGATGTCGTTCATCAACACAGCGTCCAAATGACATTCAATGATTTGGCCTGGTTTTACAACATCAAGACCCGCATGGCGAGCCATATTCTTTTCGGTAATGGTCATACCCATATTATTCTTCCTCCTGTTGTTCTAGCTCCATAGCTAGGAATACGGAATTCACCGCATTGATATATGCATTTACACTTGATTTAACGATATCGGTGCTGATACCACGACCATGGTACAAGCGACCGTTGTATTCTACCTTAAGGGTTGCTTCCCCAAGTGCATCTTTACCGGCTGTGATAGCACGGATTTGGTAGTCTTTTAAGCTGATTGGCAAGCCAACCACACGTTCAACCGCTTTAAGGGACGCATCTACTGGACCGTCACCTACGGCAGCATCCGCTCTTTCACCATCTGGTGTCATGAGACGAACGTCAGCATAGGCATAGCCTTTCTCGCCCAATTTGTAATATTGAGCCACGAGCTCGAATGCTTTTTTGTGGTGAAGATTATCTACAACAAGGGCTACGATATCATCATCGTATACTTGTTTTTTGCGGTCAGCCAATTCTTTGAATTTAGCGAAGAGGTCGTTGATTTTCTCTTCTGTGAAAGATTGGAAACCAAGTTTTGCCAAGTGATCAGCGAAGGCATGACGGCCAGAGTGTTTACCCAATACGAGGTCTGTTTTTTCAGCCCCTACGGACTCAGGAGTCATGATTTCATACGTTTCAGGATTACTCATCATACCATGTTGGTGAATACCAGACTCATGAGCAAAGGCATTAGAACCAACGATTGCTTTATTCGGAGGAACTACAACACCTGTTAAACGGCTTACAAGTTTAGATACTTTCGTAAATTGTTTTGTATCGATGTTCACTTGAAGGTCATCGAAATAATCATGGCGTGTTTTAAGAGCCATTACCACTTCTTCAATCGCTACGTTACCAGCCCGTTCGCCCAGACCATTAATTGTGCCTTCTACTTGGCGTGCACCTGCTTTAATAGCAGCTAACGTATTCGCATTGGCAAGACCTAAGTCATCATGGCAGTGAACAGAGATAATTGCATTTTCAATGCCTGATGTATGTTCTTTGATGTAGCGGATTTTATCACCGAACTCATTAGGGTTCATATAACCTACTGTATCTGGTACGTTAATAATTGTAGCGCCACCAGCAATTGCAACACCAAATACTTGACATGCGAAATCTAAATCAGAGCGTGCCGCGTCTTCGCCGGAGAACTCGATTTCATCAACCTTACCTTTTGCATATGCCAATACGGATTTAACCTTATCCAATACCTCTTGGCGAGTCATTTTTAATTTATATTCCATATGAAGTTCGGAAATAGCAATGAATACATGTAAACGGCTACGTTCCGCATCTTTCAACGCATCAATCGCTTTTTGTACGTCCTTTTCATTAGCACGAGCCAACGCACAAATTGTTGCACCTTTGACTTCGCGAGCAATCGTTTGTACCGCTTCAAAATCTCCAGGGGATGCAGCCGGGAAACCGGCCTCAATAACGTCAATGCCGAGACGTACTAGGCCTTTCGCAATTTCAATTTTTTCAGGAGTTTGTAAAGATACACCTGGTGTTTGTTCCCCATCACGAAGGGTTGTATCAAAGAAATATACGCGATTCTGTTCCATAATCTTCACCTTTTATCCTATAAAACATATTCCCTTATTACATCTATTCATTGTGAAAGTCTAGTAAAACCGCCGATTTCAACGCTATTTCGGCTAATCCTAAGTAGATACAATTAAATCAGTAATTTTACTAGACTTTTACAATAAAAAAGCCCCTCAGAACAACTGTCGTTGCTCAAAGGGGCGTTATATTCATAACACGGTACCACCCTAATTGGGACTCGTTTCGGGTATAACGGAACCACCGTCGATGACTACTGCTGTATTCGCCACCGAAGCTCGCGGGAGAGTGTCAGCGTACAACCTCTATTGCCTCACACCGGCCGGCAACTCTCTGAAAGCAGGATTTGTAAACCTTTATACCCGTTCATCGCTTGATTTAAGATATAAAAGTATTATACGGTATTCTATAGAACTGTGTCAACAGGATGGACATGTGAGTTTTGTGAAAGCACAGTTTTATCGTTACAATTTGACATTCCCCATGATTTCACGCATACTGAAAATAAGCAGTACCAAAGATTGGAGGAATAATTATGAGTGGTTCAAACAAATTCTTTTATATTTTGTCGGGTATTGTAAGTATTATCCTAGGGATATTCTTACTATTAAATCCGCTTATTAACCTCTTTGCATTCACTTGGGTTATGTCTATCATCTTCTTTGCCAATGCAATCAGTGGCATTATAAATTATTTTAGGTTGCCTTCTGCAATGAGAAGCGGCTGGCATCTCATTGGCGGTATTATCAACGCTCTATTCGGTATCTATTTAATATTCGGCGGATTTGCATTCCTACCATTAGTACTCCCAATTACAATCGGCGTCTGGATGGTAATTGAAGCCATCTTTATTTTCATTAAATCAAGAAAGTCCGACAGCATGGTATCACTCATGGGACGTAATGCAAAATGGCTTGCACTAATTCTTTTACTATTAGGCCTATTACTTATATTCGAGCCGATCGTTTCTGGACAAGCATTTATCTATTTCATCGCCTTCGGTTTCTTATTTGACGGAATTTATTCCATCGGTGAGGCTTTTAAAAAATAGAATATAACTAAATAATTACACTATAAGATCGACCATGTACTGCCAAAATAGCTGTCATAAATTACGATGTCTATTTCGTATTTGTGGCAGCTATTTTATTTGTTTTGGCTAGCCGTCATGGTAAATGTATTCGCCTACTACATTTGCAAGTGGTTAGACGCTTTTCTAGCCCTTTTATTTAGCAACTAGCCCAACGCTCTAACATTAGCGTAATAATGGGGTTATAGGACAAAAATTAGTACAACCCTGTAGTAATTTAAAATCCCCTTGATCAGTACCAAGATACTCATCAAAGGGATTATATTAATTATGAAAAAGACAAATAGCCCTTCGTTATCCTAGGATTGCTATTAAATTCAAGTCACATCTTAGGCTTTAAATATAACACCATTATGCTCTAGTTGTTCCACTGTTTTTTTACCAATGCCCGGTAGCATCAATACTTCTTGTTTAGTAATTGTTTTAAAATCATCTACTGTGTATAGGCCGGCTTGTGAAAGTGTAATTTGTGCACCGAACCGTATATTGTCATATACCGGATTTCCACGCAAAGCCCCACCTTTAGCAACCTCTACGGGGCTCATATGAGCGGACTCGCGTTTTCCCATATAACTATCATTAGAGTACCGATTTATAACAGTTCGATCGGTAACACGTTCATACGCATCATATAGAGTCTGCCATAATGGACTTTCAAAATCCACTAATTGAGTTGGTAAAAATGAGATAGCAGTATATAAGCTTATTAATTCTCGTGGGTCAGAATCTATGTTGCTCACTTGGTCTACCATATACATAATAGCCTCTAAATGATCTTCTACAAAATCGTTCCAGCGCGTTGCATCTTGTAATAACCAATCAATATCTTCATATTCATCAACAAGATCTGCTAATACATCATGGGCTATCTTGCTTTCACCACACTGCAAAGCCAATAGAATATACAGCATATGCATAGGCAACATGATATCCGGAGCCTGATTAAATGCATTTTGTATATCATCGCAACATGCAAGATATCGCTGATATACCTTGCGGCCGCGATCCCAGTTGGCAGCGCCACAACAAGCAACCATCATATACACAAGAAATCCCGAATGATCTTGCTTGTCTCCGTGAAAAACTGGCGTAAAGCAGGCAATCGCATCATTATACATATTATATTCTAAATATATCATCCCCATGTCGATGAGGCAACGCATATAAGGACGCGTCTCTATTATATTCCAATCTATTTTCTTTGGTTTTTTCAACGATTCTACTAGCTGTTTCAACTGATAAATTTGAAAGCTTGGATGTAACTCAAGGGCTATGAGTTCTCGTTTAGCATCTACTTCATCAGGACATAATGCAAGGATTTCATTGTATAACTTCCTTGATTTCTCATTCGTATCAGCCTCTTCTGCAGCCTCATATAAATCACGTAATTTCATTTCTATCGTATTATTAAAATCACCACGATTATATTGAGTCATAAATGCTTCTAACAAATCCTCAATAGATTTGAAATCAGATTCATGTTCGGATACAAATTGTTTCTGTAAACGTAATAATAACTCACTATAAAAGTTAAACATAGAGTATCTCCTTATACATATGAACGTAAAAATACTACTCATATGTAATATAGCACGAGGGAATATATTAATTCTAGAGGTAATACCTCGACCTATTAATATCTCATCTGAAAATGGGTTGGCAACTAGACGATAAAAATGAGACACCGATTATAGTCGATGCCTCATTCTTTTGGGGGTCTATCAATATTATGTTTATGTTGCAATACATTAGTACACTAATTAACCAGCAAATATACGGTATGTATCGCATGTTTGTAGCAAGTCTTTTACGTATATACGAGATGCTGTATCATCTAATTTCATAGCCAATGCACGACCAAAGGATTTTGCCTTATGAATAAGTTCGCCAAGGAAATTAACAATGGTAAAGAAAATCCCTTGTGGCGTCATAGAATCTGCACCAATAGCAGCCTCAGACTCACCTAGTTGTAAAGAACATACCTATCTCATAATATGAAATCTCTCTAACTTGTTTTCACGATAATTTCATTTATATATTCATTATACAAAATCGATATATTGAGGAGCAATAAACTGAATATAAACTTTATTAGATTTTTCAATGAAAACATGTATCAATTTTGCTCATCTAATGGCTTAGAATCAATGCGTATACCCTGCATTAATCGCCCAGCTTTGCTTGTATGTGCCAGATAGACCCGTGCTGATATCCGCATATAGACTATTATTTGTATTTATACCAAAGCACCACTAATTAGAGGGTAAAAAACAAAGTCCTAAATTACTATAACGTTCTAATGAGTGCTTACCACCCTTAATGAATTTCCAAGAATCTTCATAAGAGTCACAACAAGAAAAATCAGAATTACAAAGAAATGATATAAAATCATCAATATTATCTATATATTTCTCTGAAAACTCTAATGCATAATCTTCCTTTTCTTTATCACTAGCATTTTGAAGATTATATAATACATGATCTAAATTACAAGACATATAATATACCTTATAAGGAATACCATTGTAAATACCACTTGTATTAGTACTCAATGTATCTACATTTTCTCTCTTTTGGACATTTCTAAGACGAATATTCTCTACATTTGAGGTTTTTATAGATATAGGTGAATAAAATGGATCTTTACATGATTCATCAAATCGGATGAGTTTATCATCTATATAAGCACCATCCATATCAACAATATGAACAATCCTATCTATGTCTGACTTCTTAAATTTATCTTTTGTAATCCATGATTTAACCTTGTTTCCCAAATGTGCTTTTATTTTTGATTGATCAATATTTTTATCAGTAGTAATATCACCATGTATTATCTTTGTTACAATACGATCACTATCAAAATATTTAACAAAATACCGTTCTAATGCAGAAGCGTCTGATGGACCTTCCACGATTACTAGCACTATTTTTTTTCGTGCCACTTATATACACCAGCTTTCTTGAAAGCATATGAAATTTCAGCATTTTGTGTTGGTTTATAGACTTCTTCTGCTTGCTCACCTAATGTAATATCCCGATAATAAAAATCTCTTAAATTATTAGATGACTTCACATTTTTAGGACGAATATAACGATTATTAGGATTTGTTGTGGTAAAAGCTATGCATCCTTTATCCAATGTCTCTAAAGGACGCAAATTATGTGAAGTAAAAATCAATTGACCTTTACCTTTTTCAGCTATAATTCGAAGTAACTCCCCTAGTAAATACTCAAAAATACCAGCATCCAATTCATCAACTGCAATAGTAACAGATGGACGATTATATACAGCAATTAATAAACTCAAAATAGATATAATTTTGCGTATACCTTCTGACTCATATTTTAAAGGTATACTTTTATCATTTTTATTAGAAACCAGCATTAAACGTTTACCGTTTTCACCATTTTCTAATAATTCAACGCCTAAATCAGATGCTGAAATCCGTAAGCCTGGAATAATTTCAGATAAAACTAAATTCATCATGCTGATAATATTATGAATTTCATCAACAATAGGTATAGGTAAAGTAACTGGTTTATCTAAAGGTAATGTAATTGTACCGATTCGTCCCATATCATCTTGTTGTACATTTATTTCTAACGGTAATACATTAAGACTGTGTAAACCACTATGAGAGGTTAATACGACAAATAAATCATGATTACCATATTTTACTAACATATGTATAATCATAAAAATATAATTATACTCACTAGTATTTTCAATAAATTCTTGTCTAGAATTAAGACGTTTCAAAAATAGTGAAGAAAATAAAAAAGATCTGGATGTAGCTTGGCAAAGACGTTTATCTACAAGAAAATCAGTCATATCATCATAGTGTTTACCAAATAAAATTTCAAATTTGCTTTTAGGTACAAACACTTCTGTAGTATCTGTATTAGCAATTATATTCTTCCTAATCGATGTAGTACGGTTTTCCATTCTATACTGTAATACTTCTTTTTTTACAATAGGTATAGTTTTTATAGAATCTATATTGTCTGTATTACTATCACTAGTAACCTTATTTCTAGCTAATTCTACATCGTAATATACATGTATATTATCATCATCAATTTGTAAAGAAAATTCAAAAGAGAGTTCTGCCAAATCACTATTGATATTAATATAATCAACTAAATGATCTGGTAGTCTCTGCCCCATCAATAACTGTTTTAATATATCAATCGCATTAATTAAAACCGTTTTTCCTGAGCCATTTTGCCCGTATAAACCTAATAAGTTTGATGAAGAACATTTCTTATCTACGTTCAATTTAATATGACCATATTCAACATTCTTTAGATTTTTAATTGTAATCTCTTCTAAACGAACAATAGGCGTATTCATAGTTGATTCTCCTTTTCTTGTCAATAGTGTATCACAAACTTGACAAACAAAAAAGAAGAACTGTAAAAACAGAATAAAAAATTCCGTTTTTACAGTTCATGCATAGATATTTATTATAGAGCCACTAATAATAAGGATTATATAAGAAGCAGTTATTAATATTGAAAATTGTTCACTTTTTTCATCATAAAACTTAGAATAAGTTGATATTCATAGCAATTATGAAAGTATCTATACTAAAAGAAATTAAATCCTATACAACACTAAACTTTTTCCAAAACACACTTATTAATATATCCAAATAAAAGGAGTAAATAGTCGAAAGATTCTTTGCTTGTAAATGATACTCTAAGAATGTACAAAAATGATGATATAAGAATGTACAATTTTGATTGTATCACCGATACTATAGTTGAGGTGATAACAACATGCAATACGTATACGGTATTAACAGTTCATTTACTATAACATCATTATTAGACTTACCAATATTAAGAGACACTCTGGATGCTTGCAATTTGAAACCTAATATTACAAGCGTGTTCTATGGCAATATTTGGTAGACAACCATGGACTCACAGCTACTTACTCTACATTTCGTGGTTATATTTCAAAGGTACCAGTATTTCAATCCTATTTTGATAGAAAACAAACATCGCCTAGTACGCAACATACGATTCGCTTTGAAACCGCACCAGCTGAACAGGCTCAAGTGGATTGGAAAGAGAATATTAAATTCCTATTGCCTGATGGAACATACATAACTTTTAATATATTGCTGATGACATTAGGCTATTCTCGATACAAATTAGCAAAGGTCACGTTCGATAGAACTACTGAAACACTACAAGATACATTGGTAGAATTCTTTGAGCAATTACAAGGTGTTCCTCATGTACTAGTAACAGATAATATGAAGACTGTGATGGCACAACCGAGGCTAGCTGGAGTTAAAGGACAGCTTCATACCAAAGCAGAACAATTTTCAAGTGACTTTAGCTTTACATTTAAACCTTGTATTGCGCGCCGTCCACAAACGAAAGGTAAAGTAGAAAGCCAAATGAAAATTCTAGATGAAATTCATGCTTACCAAGGGAAATTGACAATACAGGAAGTGGAAGAACAGATTCAAAAAATTATTTTACGTAGCAATCTAGCAATTTCTCAAGCCACAAGACAAATACCGTCTGTACTGCTTGCAAAAGAAAAGGAATCTCTTACCCCACTTCCAACAAAAGTGATAAGAGATTCCTATCGCATAGAACACCCAAAAGCTAAGGTTTCAACGAGTAACCTCATTAGCTTTCGTGGTAGCCACTATTCTGTACCACCAGGATATGTGGCCAAATCTATGACCTTAAAGACCATAGATAAGATGCTATACATATATGATAGCACAGAATTGATTGCACAGCACCTATTAAGTGGTAAGAAGGTTAACTATTTGCCGTCTCATTACGAGGCACAATTGCAGAAAACAATTCCTTATCTAAATTCTGAAGATGTAAAAGCTAAAGCAAAATCTAATTTGGAAAAGATAGGAGCTATCTATGACACTACAGACTAATTACCAACGATTACAAGACAATTTAGCGTATCTAAAACTAAAACAATGTATACTACACCTCGATGAAACAATTGAATTAGCTAATAAACAGAACTTATCTCATATTGAGTGGTTACTGAAGCTTAGTGATTACGAGGTCGATATTAAACGACAAAACGTCATTAACCATATGGTAAAAATTAGTAATTTTCCTCATTTGAAAACACTAGCTGATTTTGAATTTTCATTTCAACCACAAATTAACGAAGTGCAAATTAAGAATTTAGCGTCATTGGGTTTTATGGAACGAGCTGAAAACATTGTATTTCTTGGATCTAGTGGTGTTGGGAAAACACATTTAGCTACCTCACTAGGGATTGAAAGCTCTCGTAACAGACGAAGTACTTATTTTATTAAATGCCATGATTTAATCCAAAATCTTAAAAGAGCAAAGGATGAAGGAAAATTAGAAACTCGGCTCAAGCATTACACACGCTACCAATTACTCATTATTGATGAAATTGGTTATTTGCCATTGCAGCCAGGAGATGCTAATTTGCTATTTCAAATTATTGATAGACGGTATGAACAGAAAAGTACCATCGTAACCTCTAACATTAATTTTGATGAGTGGGCTACCATATTACATGATGAGCGAGTAGCTAATGCTATTGTTGATCGATTACTTCACCATGCACATGTGATTAGCATAACTGGAGATTCATACCGGTTACGAAACCATATGCAGCAGAAGGAATAACTGTACATTGTACATCGTCAAAATTGTACATTCTTATATTGACATTTACATATTATTTAGATAGTTAGAATGGTATTTTATCTTCAGCAAGATAAGGTTCAATTATTTCCATATCAGCCGTATGTCTACCACGATTATAACATTGGTCATTTTTATAATATATATCCATAATTTCTTGAAGATCTAAAGCATTAAATTCCGCTACATGAATTTTTAAAAAAGACATATAACAATCCGCGTCATCATATCCCAAATATGTTGGAACAGCGTTAACCATAATCTTAGCAAATTCTACCAAATTAAAATCTTCACAAAGTTTAACTGATTCAAAAATTTCCTTAATATATTTATTTTTATGAAGAGATGAAGTATCTTTGAAAAATCCGTACTCAGACCTTGGGTCATGAGGATAAAAAGCACGATATGCTACTAAGCCTGTTGGGATTAATATACGTGCTTTTAAATATTCGAATACTTCCTCATTTTCTCTAATAATTTCCATTATAATAGAATATTTTAATACCATAGAAACTAAAATTTCAGCACGAACAGAATTGTTTTTTAATTCATCAACACTGATTTTAGAGAATTCATCCAATATTGCCTGCTCTCGGAGTAGATCTATTCGACCTTCTTCTATCAAATAAGAGGTCATAGAAAATAAGAAGGCATATACTCCAAGTATATTTCTAATACACTCCTCATCGTCTGTATTATATAGAAATTTAAGAAATGTTTTATATGATTTTTTTAATGAAATATTAGTCATTCTCTTTAAATATTTATCTGTAATTTTTTTTCTTATTGATTCATCCAATCCATCTGGATCAAATATTATCTGCTCAGTAAACTTTTCAACATCATGTTTTGCAATCTCAAATAAATCCATAATAAATGGAGCTTTCACAGAAAGAACATGATCATACATAGAGCAAATCATCATTTTAGCATGATAATCATTAGGAACATATAGAGAATTATCATTCACTTTCAAATGAGCACATTTATTCCGGCAATTTCTAAGATATTCAATATCCTCTATGAACCTTTCAAAATACAAAGAACAATTATCTTTAAAAAAATCAATAATTTCACGCTCTACTTTTGAATATTTTTCATCTGAACTTATCATACCATTAACTTTTTCTAATTGTTGCCTTGCTTTACTATCACCTTCATCCGCCATAGTTTGTAACTTAATAAATAAATCATAAATCACAAATGAATATAATAAAACTATCGTCGCTCGATAATTCTGACTATAATACGATTGCAATATTTCTTTAAAATAGTTTCGAGAGTCTGAATTATCAAATACACGTAAGTCTTTTTCATCATATAACATATAACCACCACCCAATAATAGTATTAGTTAATCATATTAATATATTAAATAATTACATAGACAATATTATTATATCAAAATTAATATATTTATTTATTTATAATAACCATCAACAAAGACCTCTATAATATAAAACAACCCCTCAAAATGTATTTTGATTTAAAGTTAAAATAACTTTTATCTCAATCCATTATAGAGGGGCTTTCTTTTTACACACTCGCTTTCACAAGTGCTTGTGTATATGGATGTACCGCTTCTTTAAGTCGTTTTGATTCGATGGTTTCTACGATTTGTCCGTCTTTCATGACGATGATTCGGTCTGTTACAGCTTGTAATAGTCCGATATCATGGCTGACGAATATGTAGCCGAAGGGTTGTTCCGTATGGAGTTTTTGTAATAGGTCTAGCACCAGCTTTTGATTCACCGCATCAAGGGCTGATGTAGGTTCGTCAAAGAGTACTAGTTTTGGATTCATCAACATTATTCGTGCTAATACAACGCGTTGCAATTGACCGCCGCTGACCTCATGCGGGTATTTGTTAACGATCGTTTCAGGTAGGTCTACATGTTGAATCCACTTACGGATATCGTCCTTTGCTGCCGCTATATCCATGAGACCATAGTTGATATACGGCTCTAAGAGAAATGCTTCCAAGTTCATCCTCGGTGGAATCACCGCCAAGGGATTTTGGAACATCATCTGCATAGAACGATATATGTCTCTATAATTTTGAATAGAATGTATTTCCTCACCAAAGAGTCGTAAGGTGCCAGAGGTAGGCTTTTCCAATAAAGCAATCAGTCTAAGCAGAGTACTTTTACCGGAACCACTACCACCAGCAATACCTACGCGTTCATTGGGAGTCACGGAAAAGGATACGTTATCAACGGCACGAACCGTATGATGGTGGTTTGTATATTGTTTACATAAATGCTCAACTTGAATCATACTACACCACTTTCATTACGGAATCTAACAAAATACGAGTATACTCATCCTTTGGATGGGCCATAACCTCTGTGGCGGATCCCACTTCAACGAGTTGCCCCTTATTCATAACCCCAATGCTATTGGCAATGCGAGCAGCCGCCTTGATATTATGGGTTACAATAATCACCGTTGCTCCAAGAGCCTGCGTTACCTCTTTCATAAGGTCCAATACAGAGGCTTGCACGAGCATATCTAGGGCACTAGTCGGTTCGTCAGCAAATACGATACCAGGCTTCAAGATGAGACTCAAGGCTATTGCTAACCGTTGTTGCATGCCACCGCTCAATTGAAACGGATAGGACTGCAAGATACGCTCTCCGTCAGTTAAGTGAACAAGATTAAGCATATCTATAACGCGGCTTACATCATAGCTTTCACCATGGGCACGGAATAAATCTTTAAAGTGATTTTCTACGGTTCGATTTGGGTTTAGATAGGCGCTGGGATTTTGAAAGATCATGGAAATCTTTGTGCCCCGCAATTGTCGCCAATCGCTATCACTTAATGTAGAAATATCGGTGCCGTTTAGCAAAATTTGACCACTAATGCTAGCTTGTTTCAACATACCAAAGGCGGCACGAACTAACGTAGATTTACCAGAGCCGCTTTCACCAACGATAGCAAAGACCTCACCATTGGGCACGGAGAAGGATACATCGCGTACCGCTTGCTCCGTACCATATGAAATTGTAACCTTATCAAATACGATACAATCAGATTTATTCAATAGTAGAATCCTTTGTTAATAAGTAGTAATCGATTGGATGTACCGGTACATTTTTAACTTTTGTAGTGGATACAACTGTTGCACTTGGATACAACAAATAGATATCTGCTACGTCATCAACTAAGATTTGTTGCGCTTGTTTTGCAATATTAGAGCGTTCATTTTGATCAAATGTTACTGACAATTGGTCGATTAACGCATCTACTTGAGGGTTAGAGTAGCCACCAACGTTTGCTTTCGCACCAGTTTTGTAGAATAAGCTGAGGAACCAGTAAGGATCGTTTGTAGGCATAGTCACTACATTGCGTTCTACTAAATCGAAACCATCTGTACCAAGTGTATCTACTTCATCAGGGCTTTGTAATTTCTTAAGAGTTACAGCAATACCTGCTTTTTTCAATTCTTGTTGAATTTCTTCGTATAAGCTTGTGTCTTTACCCCAAATAGCAATAGTAATCGCTAATTCTTTGCCATCTTTTGCATACATGCCGTTTGCATTCTTAGCGTAACCAGCTTGAGTCAAGATTTGCTCAGCTTTCGCCACATCTGTCATCGGTTTATTAGCAATCGCATCATAACCTAAATTGGCAGATGGAGGGAATGGTGCCGCCCCTGGTGTAGAGCCATTGCCGATGATTTTAGCCATGGAATCATAGTTAATGATATGAGCAATAGCGGAACGTACAGCTTTATCATGCAATGGAGATACTTCTGTGTGATTTGCTTTCAACATAAACACACGAACGCCAGCAACATCTTGAATATTGAAACCGTCTTTGAACAAGCTGCGGTTAGCAGAGTCCACTTTTTGAATTACGTCTACGTCTTTAGATTGCAACGCCATAGCGCGTTTATTGTTGTCTTCGATATCTTTTACAGTTACAGAATCAAGACCTGGTTTGCCGCCCCAGTAATCTGCGAAGGCTGCAAGTTCAATTGTTTCACCTTTTTTGAAAGCAGTGATTTTATAAGGGCCTGTAAGAACTGGTTTAGATGCTACGTCTTTAAGATCTGCAGTATCCATGATAACGAAAGCAGGTTCAGTCAAGCTAGATAACAAGGAACCATTAGGCTCTGTAGTTTTAATGATCAAGTTTTGACCATCTACTGTGATGGACTCGATTTTAACAGCTTTCGCGGAACGAGCACTTTGTTTCATCGTGTACTCGATAGACTCTTTAACCTTTTGAGGCGTCATAGGCGTACCATTATGGAATTTTACATTTTCACGGATGTGGAATTTCCATGTTGTAGGGTCCACATTTTCCCAAGAATCTGCCAATTGTGGGGCAAATTTCATATCCGGTGTTACAACGGCTAAGTTTTCACCTGCACCGATACGAGTCAATGTCCACGCATCCCATTCGTGAGTTGGATCTAATGTTTCACCAAACCAATACAAACCAACATTCATATGCTTCCCTTGTTTGCTGTCTTTAGCAGTATCATTACCACAGCCGACCAAGAGAGCTACCATGCATAGCATGGACAAACATGCTAACAACCAACGTTTCATAATATCTCCTTTAAAATATATCGCCTCGTTGAGGCTTTCACCATAAAAAATCTAAACACAGCACGGTTAACGAGATACATCGAGGGCATCGCGCAACGCATCGCCAATATAGTTAAATAAAACAACAGTAATAAAAATAGCGAGCCCCGGGTAAATTAGCAGCCACGGCGCCGTTTGTAGAAAATCTCGGGAGCTCAACAAGATAGCGCCCCACTCCGGATCCGGCGGTTGTACACCGATGCCGATGAGCGAAAAACTGGCTACCAAAATAATGGCGTCCCCTAGATGTTGAATAATAACAATCACCAACGGTGGCAATACATTCGGCAGAATATAGCGCCACAAAATTCGTAGATTTGAAGCGCCCGACATGCGAGCAAAGGTAATGTACTCCGCGTGGCGTTCAATCTGTACGAGGCCCCTCGTGATACGGGCATATTCCGCCCATTTCGTAATACATAAGGAAATGATTACATTCGTTATGCTAGGACCCATGATACCGATGAAAGCAATAGCTATAACCATATTCGGGAAGCCAAGTACTAAATCGATTAAACGAGATAACCAACGGTCAACGCGAGGTGTAGAGAACCCTGCTAATCCACCAATAGCGATGCCAATGGCCCCACTAATACCAATGATGGTGAAAGCAATCCCTAAAGAGGCTTTACCACCGTACAGAATACGAGACCACACATCACGACCGAGTTGGTCAGTACCTAATAGATGGGTACTACTAATGTCTTGTAAGCGGTCCGCGATACTCGTTGTTTCAGGATCAAAGGGTGCTATATAGGGAGCGCATAAGAAAAATACGATCCACAGAGCTGCTAATACCAACATAGCGTATAAGGTATAGGGCTTTTGTCTATTCATAGGAGCCTCCTTTTATGGCGGCTCTTCGCTTCGGATTCAGCCAAACACTCAATATATCAATGATGATATTAATCACGATGAACACCAAGGTAATCCAGATGATATAACCTTGCATCAATACATAATCGCGAGCCATAATGCCCTGCACCATCATATAACCAATACCTTTTATGGAGAATACCGTTTCAATAACGGCAGAGCCACCTAGCATAGCGCCCATAGTTACTCCCATCATAGGCAGCAATATAAGACCCACATGAGGGAATATATAACGGGTGTAGACCATCCATTCTGGCAAGCCCAATGCTCGCGCCCCCTGTACAAAGGGCTGTCGCGACACTTCTAAAATAGCATTGCGCAATCGACGAATGTAGAGACCACATATCCATAAAGCAAGGGTTACTGCGGGCAGAACATAGGCAGAAAAGCCATTGGTATTCGTTACCGACACTAGCTGTAATTTAACACCGAATAAGTACAGTAATAATAAACCGACCCAGAACCCAGGGATTGCTAATGCTAGGAATGTAACGAGACGAACCCCATGATCAATCCATAAGTCTTGATACTTTGCAGATAACATACCGAGCGGTATGGTCGCCACTATCCCCATAACAAGAGCTAAGGATACTAGCCCCAAGGTATTTGGCAAGGCACCGCCAAGAATGGTCGCCACTGGTAAAGCGTACAGAATGGACTCACCAAAGTCCCCTTGTATAATTTGACCTAACCAACGTAGGTATTGCTGCCACCAAGGGTCATTGAGCCCCAACTGCTCTCGTGTCTGTGCAACTACAACTGGATCTGGTGTAGCTCCTAGAAGATTAAACTTCATCGACACGGGATCAATAGGAGATAATTTTATCAATACAAATGTACCGATGGTAACAACCAATAAAATACCTACAATACTTGCCAAACGCTGTAGTATTAATCGATACAATACATCACCTGCCTTCTTTATCACAAAACAGTTATATTTTATTTTAACAGTTATTCAAATTTTTAGATATGCCCCTATATGTATATTAGAATGATTCTCATTATGAAATTTTAGCATATATACTAAAACGGCCCCTCATACGAGGAGCCGTTCTATATAAAACCCTTACAGTGTCCATGCGAGTGCTTCACTACAGCTCGCATGCCTATCCCATTAGGCCTTGACTTTTATATTATTTTGTATGTTGTTTTGGGGCTACCGTATTAGCAACGATTGCTTTAGCCATGTCACGAGTTACAGGGCGTTCGAAGTACATCCCATGAGTTTGTCCGTCTTTTGTCCAACCTATGAGATATACCATTTTATTACCGCCTTTGAAAACAACCTTTGTGCCGTTTACTTTTTCATTAGCTGTTACACGAAAATCGTTATAATCGCCGCTGATATCTTCTTTTATTTCATTGGCTATGCGATGGACGATGCGTTTGCCTGCAGCTTGATTACGAGTAGCGTCTTCACCAGCTTGGTAAACATAAACTACTTGCAATATATCTTTTTCGATAGTACTTACAGACTCAATGTTGTAACCTACAGGTAATACCTTAGGCATTTGAGGTGTAATGTTCATATATTTAGCCGCTTCATCTACAGTAGCAAACTCATGAAACGGGCTTGGCATACCAACCATTGGCGCTTCTTGTTGAGCTACCACAGATTTAGGTTGATCTGGCTTTACATCAAGAGTACCTTGAGCACCAGCAACAGTATAAGAAGCTACACATACACAAGCAACTGCCATCAAGACCAATTTTTTAACCATGGGTATAATCTCCCTTCGCTCAACACGAAAATTATTAAAAACACATTTATTTTGTATGTGATTTTTCCTCAACAATATTACGAATTATAGCCTTCGCCATATCTCGCATAATGGGATGCTGAAACTCTAAAGAGTGATTCTGCCCATCTTTCATCCACGATACAAGATAGACCTTGTTTTTATCACCTTTGAAAGTAACCTTTGTACCATCTACACTTTCAGTTTCTATAACCTTATGAATCTTGTGGTCACCGCTAATATCACCAGTTAACTTAGATGTTCGATATATAATAAGTGCACCGCTAGCTTTGTTGTAATATGGCTCCGCACCAGGTCCATAGACATAAACAACTTGTAATATATCTTTTTCTAAGGTTATGACAGATTGAATATTAAAGCCTACAGGTAACAACTTTGGCATCTGTGGTGTTATATTCATATACTCCGCTGCTTGTTGAACTGTGGTGAACACATGTACCGGACTCGGCATAATAACATTTGGTTCTGCCGCTTCAACTGATATGCCACCAATCACAGGCATAGACTCACCTTTATTAGCCGGCGCTTCGGCACTAACAATGTTATATAAACCAATAGATGCACATACTAAAGAAGCTACTAGTAATATCTTTATCTTTGTTGTCATAACAACAATCTCCGAAAATAAGTTTCGTAAAATTATATTTATCAAAACTTTCCTATCGATTATATACTAAATGAAATAAAATTTCAAATAACTATTTCTTATGCACCATAAACCCAGCTGCTTGTTGGTTAGCCATGATTGTGACATCAGAGATTTGTAAGCGTTTAGGTTGGTTTGTTACGTATAGTACAACATCCGCCACATCCTCAGGTTGGATCGCATCGATGCCGGCATAGACAGCTTTAGCTCTTTCCGCATCACCGTGAAAGCGAACTTCACTAAACGGAGTCTCTACGATGCCCGGTTGAATGGTTGTGACCTTAATATCCGTTGCAATCGTATCCATCCGAATACCGTCGCTCAACATCTTAACAGCCGCCTTTGTAGCACAGTAAACCGCGCCACCTGGATATGCATAAATACCAGCAGTAGAGCCCATATTCACAATATGGCCTGCATTTTTATCAATCATATAAGGTAGTACGGCTTTTGTTACATATAAAAGACCTTTCACATTCGTATCGATCATAGTCACCGCATCATCGACAGTGCTATCTTGGAAAGGATCTAAGCCTTGTGCAAGACCTGCGTTATTTACGAGGACATCAACGCCACCAAAAGCCTCAATTGCTGCTGGGACCTTGCTTTCAACATCCTCACGACTACGCACATCAAGAACCAAAGTCTCAACGCGCACGCCATACTCCTTAGACAAACGCCCCTGTACCTCAGCCAACACCTCAGCGCGACGTCCAGAAATCAAAACATTATCACCATACTTTGCATACGCCTCAGCAATACAAAGGCCAATACCAGACGTTGCACCAGTAACAAAAACATTACGAGCCATAAAAACCTCCTTATCAATCCGAACTAAATCTATACCCTAATTATACCACTTTAATATGTAATGGACTCTAGGCCACTACGCGTACCACGCTTACCTACTCCCCAAAATGACATATTGACGCATTTTAAGGTAAAACGCATAGAAATGAAAAAGGATTACCGTTCTGGAAGCGACTTTCCCTTTGTATAAATAATATGTCGGAGCATTTGTTTATAATACGCTAATATTTGAGCTCTACAGCAGCAGTAAGCCAAATAGGGATACCTATTCGAAGCCGCCTTGGGCGCTATGCGTACCCATGAAGGCTGAGGATAGGTATCCCTATGTCTTATTTAGTCTGATAAGTAGAGCTCAAATACTACATCTTTTATTTCAAATGCGCCAACATATCATTTAACACTTCCATGCAATCCCCCACTATCCCATAGTTAGCGTGTTGGAAGATTTCTGCATTTGGATCGTTGTTGATAGCCACGATTGTGTCAGCCCCAGAGATACCGCTCACGTGTTGAATAGCACCGGAAATACCGAATGCCAAGTATAGTTTAGGGCTTACAGTTTTACCTGTTTGGCCTACTTGATATGGCAATTCAATCCAACCTTTTTCAACGAGAGGACGTGTAGCACCTACAACGCCGCCGATAGCATCGGCAAGTTCGTAAAGCTTATCAAAGTTTTCTTTGGACCCCATGCCACGGCCACCTGCTACGATGATATCCGCTTCTTGAATGTTGTACCCAGCTTTGCTGAACGGAATGAAGTCAAGACGCTTCATACGGATGTCTTCAGGTTTAAGGTCGAATGGTTCAATTTGAATGCGACCCCAACTATCTGCAATACGTTCAGGCTTTTTAAATACATTAGGACGGACAGAACCCATTTGTGGGCGATGATTTGGGGAAATAATTTCAGCTAAAATATTCCCCCCCAAGGCAGGGCGTGTCCATTCTACAAGGCCTTCTTCAGTATCTACTGTCAAAATAGTACAGTCAGCTACGACGCCGTTTTTCATGCGACCAGACATACGAGGTGCTAGGTCGCGACCATTATTCGTAGCGCCAATCAAAAGAATATTAGGCTTATGGTCTTCAAAGAAGTCCGTCAAAACCTTTGTATAGCCGTCTGTTGTATAGTATTTCAAAAGAGGGCTTTCAAAAACGTGAACAATATCCGCACCATGTGCCACAAGTTCCTCCGCCTCGGATTGAACATTCTCGCCAAGCAGCATAACTTGAACGAGTTGACCCAATTCCTTAGCAATACGGCGAGCTTGACCGATAAGTTCGTACGTAACCGGATGTACTACGTCATCGATGGTATCCGCTACGACAAAGACGTCTCTATATTCATCAAAATTTGTCACTCCCATTATCGATCACCTCCTTTGGAACCTTCTTCACCTTTAACAGCTGCTAAAACCTTAAACTCACTGGAGGATACACTTTCAACAGAGGCAGCCCGCTGCACAGGATCTTTTACATCTACGCCCTCATCGTTGGTATCTAGAGGCTCTTCAACCAGATCTTCGCTGGGCACTAATAGATGAGAAAACTTTTCTGGCTTGATATTATAAGCTAATTCAAGAATTTTCTTAGCGCCTTCGTCTACGGATGAAAGCATTTCTACCTTGCCTCGAAGCGGTGGTTGGTATACCTTGCGCACACGTGTAGGAGAGCCATTGAGACCAATACGGCTTTCATCAATATGCGGCATATCTCGCAATGTAATATGTGTAATCGTATACCGTTTAGCGTAAATCGAGCTCCAAAGACCTGGTTGGCGCGGCTCATTGAGTTCAGCCGTAGCCGTTACCAATAAAGGTAATGGAACTTCCACAATTTCATAGCCATTTTCATGTTCTCGTTTCACAATCGCTTTTTGGGCTGCTTGATCTACGGATAATTCACAAGCATAGGTAGCTTGCGCCATGCCTAGTTCCTCCGCAATTTGAGGACCTACTTGAGCCGTATCACCATCGATAGCCTGCTTGCCGCAGAAAATGATTTGGAACTCACGATTCATAGTACGTTGAATATGACGAATGGCAGAGGCAATTGTATAGCTTGTCGCCAATGTATCAGCACCGCCAAACGCACGGTCTGTAATGAGCACCGCATCATCTGCACCGAGGGATAAACACTCGCGCAGTGCCGCCTCTGCTTGTGGAGGCCCCATAGTGACAACGGTTACACGGCTATCTTCATATTGATCTTTTACCGAAAGAGCTGCCTCTAACGCATGCATATCATAAGGGTTTACAATACTAGGCAGACCTGTGCGGATGAGATTATTCGTTTCTGGATCCAGCTTAATCTCAGATGTATCTGGAACCTGTTTGATACATACTAATAACTCCATACACTCACCCCTGTCTAAATTCTACGCCCTTAGCGTTACGCGGATATTTCCAAGTTTTTACGATGGTTTCGCCACAGAGAACACGGCAGGTACCGCATTCAAGGCAACCAGCGAAATCAAAGGCTAAATCGCCATTTTCTTGTAATGTATATAGACCGGCAGGACAGCCGTTTACGAGTTTCATTTTCTCTTCCAAGCTAAAGCCAGCGCCATCCACAATGATATGAGGAGACGTTTCATCTACATAGTATTTATTGGCGCCCAAGCGCTCTTCTAATTTCATAGGGAACGCACCCCTTTCCAAGCATCACGAATCAAGGTAACTAAACCTACATCACTTACACTACTCATCAATTTTTTCATCATTGGTACTGCCCCATCACCGTTTACAGTGAATACATCGCGCATCACATTATTCACAAGAGCTGGATACTCTTTAAATATACGAGGGTTGGATGCGAGGAAGGTAGGCATATTTTTATAAAGCTTCATGTCCTTATACAACCAAGAATTCTTGATTTGACGTTCATACAATTTAGCAACGCGCTCCATATTTTCATCGCGCAAGGCTACGTTAACCGCATCCGCTGCACACATGCCAGATTCGATGGCAAGGTCCATCCCACGAATGGTATACCCCAAGTTCATACACATACGCGCCGCATCACCGACGATGACATACCCATTACCGCCCAGCTTAGGTAGCGCTTTGAACCCGCCTTCTGGCACGAGATGCGCACTATGCTCCTTCAATTGGCCATTTTTTAATAATGGTGCGATTCTTGGATGGTTTGTGAAAGCTAACAGCATATCATCTACCGATTTAGTAGCTTTGCCGATATCTTCAAGGCCTACAACCATACCTACGGAAAGGCTGTCTTTATTCGTATAAATAAAGCCACCACCTAATAGTCCATCGGTCATATCGCCCAATGTAAGCCACGCCATCCCCTCATCGCCAGATAGCATAAGGCGATTTTCAAGATCCTCTTTTTTGAGTTTATATACCTCTTTTACCCCTACAGCCATTGTTCTTGGATCCGTAGGACCTGTAAGACCAGCCTGTTCCAATAACAATGTATTAGAACCTTCTGCGATGACAACTAATTTTGCATATACTTCGTCATCGTGACAACGAACCCCTATCACGCGACGATGTTTTCCTTCGCCTTCGGTAATAAGCTCTGTTACCTGTACATTAGATACGAGGAGAGCTCCTTTTTTCTCTGCCTCTTCTGCTAGCCATTTATCAAATTTAGCACGCAATACTACGTAGGATTCTTCATTAGGTTCACCATCTTCGTAACTATACTCGATGGTGGTCATTTCATTACCTGTACCAATAGAAATGCGCTCTTTTGTCACCTTTCGTTCCAACGGCGCACGGTCTCTAAAGTCCGGTACAAGACGCTCCAAAGAATGTGTATAGATGCGTCCACCCATCATATTTTTAGCACCTGGTGCGGTTCCACGTTCGATAAGTAAAACTTTTACCCTCTGCTCCGCAAGGCGTAATGCTGCCGCAGAACCCGCTGGCCCTGCGCCAACAACGATAACATCAAATGTTTCATTGCGATCAATTGCCATATACTCAGCTCCTTTAAATGAAAGCTTAGACTTACATAAGTTCATATAGTATATATATTTCTCTATTTAGAACCAAAATACCTTTAAAAATTATCACAGAAAGATGAATATATTCTATATTTTTCAGAAATATATTATAAAAGTCTCTACAGGTTGTATATATACTCATTATATATTAATACTAATGTATACTTTCCGTTCTAAATAAGTGCAATAAAATTCATCAATTCGTGAAATTTATAAGTAAGTCTAGCTTTCACGGTGAAAGTAGCGTATGATAAAAGTAGCAAAAACCCTATACGGAGCAAGACGCGTATAATACGACCGCATAATGCAAGTCCACGGTCAAGGTTGGGAACTCGTTATTTTTTAATTAAGAGGAGGCCCTATGGACCCGTTAAAAATCTTGAAAGCATTATCCAATCCGCATCGGTTAGATATTATATTGTGGCTAAAACGCCCAGAGAAAGAATTCGGTGTACAAGTACACTCTAACACTCTTATCGATTTCCCTCATAGTGTGAGCGTTAAGAGTATCCAAAAGCGCTGCGGTGTATCGCAATCTTCTATTTCTACATTTATGAGCATCTTAGAGAATGCTGAACTTGTAGAATCGCGTAAAATCGACCAATATACCTATTTCCGTCGCAACGAAGAGGTAATTCGCGAATTTGGCGAATGGTACAACAAAGAAGTATCCATACAGAATGACGAAATTGACAAATTATTAGAAACGGTTATCTTAGAAGACACTTCATATCCAGCAACTGAGGAAAGCTCCATACCTAGTAAGCAACTGACAGTCGAAATACGTACTAAGGGACCGCATCATGATGAAGAAAGTAAATAAAAGCCCTTCCCTACTTACCATATCTAGGGAAAAACGAAAAGAGCTATAATATTCAAAATTATAGCTCTTTTTTATGTGATACTATACCACTTATAGTATATATACAACTCATAACGTAAAAAGAGTGCCTTCCCATTTGGGAGGGCACTCTTTACTTTTATACATTTCGTTGTGCTTCGTAAGCTCTGAATAGTTTAGATAATAATTCAGGAGCCAAACGCAATAAATCTGGGTTTTCACAGAAAGACACACGCAATTGTGTTTTACCAGGGTTGTTATCGCCATTTTTACCGCTATAGAAACCATTGAGCGGTGCCATGAGAAGTGTATATTCCTTGCCGTCATCAAGGCTTACTGCACCGTGTTCGGCACACCAAGAAGCAAATTCTACACCATCAAAGCCAGGTTTTGCAACCTTTCTCACGTCGATTACAAAGTAAATAGACGCTTCAGGGCGAGACACGATAAAGTCCGGTTCTGCCTCTTTAAAACCTTTGTGGAGTTCAAAGATCATTTGACGATAGTAGTCGCGTTGTTGCTCATACCAGTTGTGCAATTGCGCATAGGACTCATGTTTCAAAGCACCAAAAATATATTGGCCCAATGTATTAGCGCTGAGGTTTGCCGTATATTCCGCAACAGATTTTTCATAACATAATTTATTATCCGTAATGATAGCTCCAATGCGAAGTCCACAAGCATTCCAAACCTTACTTGCCGTTTCAAGACTGATACGACGGCCTTCAATGCCAGGCACATCTTTATCGGTTAAGGCCCAAATGCTAGATGTTTCTTTCCCTTTTTCATAAGCTAATTCACGGTACGCTTCGTCAGAGATGATCCATAAATTATGTTTAACGCACAATTTAGTATATTCAATAAGCGTTTCTTTGCTAAATAATTGACCTGTAGGATTATCATAAGGAATGATAAGCAACGCCCCAGGTTTTGTCTCGATAATACGTTGTTCGACAGTCTCTACAGAGGGCAATTCGAACTCACCATTTTCATTGAGCTCCCGTTCTACAGTAACCGTTTTACGACCAATGCGAAGACCTACTGCATCATAGTTTGTATAAGAAGGATTGAACATCAAAAGAGGACGTTCTTCTTCGCCAGCACCACCACATACGCCGAGCATGATGATTTCCATCGCCATGGATGCACCGTCTGTTACAAGTACATCAAGCCCTGTTGTATCAAAGCCTTGGCTGCGCAAAATGTGGAGAAACGCTTCTCGACACTCATCAGTGCCCGTAGTTGGTACATATGGCACAATCCCATTATGGAACGGGCTATTGACACCGCCCAAATCAAACAACCTACGCTGCATGGCGGGATGCATAGGACGCATTACATTGCCAATAGAACCATTCACCAAGATAGGCGGGTTCTTACGTTCCAAGAATTTAATTTGTCCTAGGCGAATGCCAGACGGCTTCCGAGCCATCATATACGGCGATAATTCTGGTTGTTTCATTTCGATCCAACTCCTCTAAAAATCAACCTTCTCCATTGGAAGGTTTTGATAACTGTGAAAGTAACAAAACACTTACTATACAAGCAAATATACAAGTACATCACAAAACATAAACTATGAATACCTATAGATAGATACATAATATTATAGAGCTTTTACTATAGAAAATCTATAGTTTTATAATATATACTTATTTACCTATGCTTAATTTATTGGTTATTGAAAATAACTCTCATGGTACTTAGTGCGGTCTCAATATACCATCAAAAACTATAATAAAAATGAAAGAGCCCCACGAGAGGCTCTTTCACCATGATATAGATTACTTTTTGAAGCTATACAAATAACTACGACGTAATTGTCAATTATTAGTATAACTTTATAATCGAACCATTGCAGTAGTTATATCTATTAGATAGTCACTTCTACACCTAGACGGAAGTTGCGACCTTGACCTGGCCACCAGTCACCAGGGTTGCCCCAACGAACGTTAGATTGTTCCGCATAGTATGTATCAAAGATATTATTAACACGACCAAATACAGTAACATTTTCACGTACGCGATAGTTCGCACTAATATCAGCAAGCCAATACGTTGTGCGAGGGAAAATATTATCAGCAGGGCCTGGACGGTCGATGACACCACGAATATCTAAATGGGCATCCCATTTCGCATTGTTGTAATCGAGACCTGCATTAACAGCATGTTTAGGCACATAACCATCACGATTAGCTTTGCGTGTAGGTGTTGCATCGATATGAGTATATGTATAGCCAAGTCGTGCAGACAAATGATTGTTGATTTGTTTGCGCACTTCTGCATTCACGCCACGGGCTTTTTCTGTATCAAAATTGCGATATTGACCTGTGAATGTTGCAGGATCCGTCATAACCCAACCGATCTTATCCTTTGTACTACGGCTAAAGAAGCTGAGATTACCATTCCAAGTTTTACCGAATTTATGGTGTACACCTAAATCAAATTCATGACCTGTTTCAGGTTTCAAGTTGCGGTTACCGTTATAGCCATCGAACAATTGGTATGGTGTAGGTGCCAAGAAGTACTCTTTATACGCAGCATACACATTTGTCTTCTCATTTACATCATAGCCGAGGCTGATGGATGGAGATGTATGAGTACCGAAAGAAGAATGGTGGTCAACGCGGATACCAGGCGTTACAGTCCACTTAGGAGCAAATTTCCATTCATCTTGAATAAAGTAAGATGCGTTCGTAAGCTTCACGCCGCCCATGTTAACCACTTTATCTTGACGCCAGTCAAAGCCGACTACTACAGTATGGTCTTTTGCTTTATACGTAACTTGATCACCAATACCACGAGTCTTCACATCCGTTAAGTACCCATCATATGTTGTTTTATAATGATTGTTCATCAAGTATAATTGATGGCTCCAACGATTGCTGATTTTATTGTTCCAAATCGCGCGTAAGGAGTCATTTGCTTCATTACCATAACGAATGTGATTAAGGGCACCCAAATGGTCGGAGTACATTACATCACCACGATATGTGTCGTAAGCTATTTTTACATCGTTCTTATCATTGATTGTATTGCCCACCATGAAAGATGCAGTGTGGCTGTTGCCATGTTGAGGAATGCGCACACCATGACCATCTTTATAGGAACCAATAATATCTTTTTGTACGCCTACACGCCAATACCAATCATTTTGGCTACCTTCGTTGGTAATTGCGTATTGCTCTAAATCATTGCTGCCACCCATCACGCGAAGCTTAGTTTGTACACCTTGCTCAGGTTTTGCAGTGATTACATTTACTACACCACCAATGGCACCGGAACCATACAATGTAGAGCCTGCACCACGTTGAACTTCAATGCGATCAATACTAGACATATCTTTCAAAATAGTCATCGGCGGATTCACACCAGCCGCCCCCATATTGATGCCGTCTACCAAATACAATACTTGGTCGGAACCATTGATGCGGAATGCATTGGAGTTCGTGTAACCTACGCCACCACCATACGTATTAATATCTACGCCCGGTACGATGTTCAAGGCTTCGTTCATATTCGTAGCATGGCGCTCACGAATATCGTCGCCTGTTACTACGCCTACACTAGCTGGCACTTCTGAAAGCTGTTGTTCACTACGAGTCGCCGTAACAACAATGGTATGCGCTTCTTTCGCATCACCAGCGTCAACAGCTAACACACTAGGTGCACTCAATGTGCTACCAAATACGAGAGCTAACCCTACATACATGGATAATCGTTGCATTCTTGATACTTTCATAAAAACCTCCACACACACTAAATCATTTGTTATATATATTTTGTGCCATAGAAACCATTGCACGAGTCATAAATTGAGAATAACTCATGACCTGCGAGGAATCTACAAGGAACACACGACGATTGGCGATGGCCTTAACCCCTTGCAAAGCAGGGTCAGAATAGAGCTGTTCTGCCGTTGCTGGCGTAGTGCCATCCGAGGTATAAGCTACCGATGGGATGATGATAATGTCTGGATTCGCTTTAATTAAATCCTCTCGCGTCCCATTATCAAAAGGCCCCAAGCCTAATTGGGCGGCCGCATTGGTAACCTTCAGATATTTAGTCATATCATCAAAGGTTGACCCCTTGCCACCGGTTAAACCAAATTGCGTATAAAATGCTACTACAGGACGTTCACCGGCATGTTTATTGGCTAATTCTTCGACAGTTTTCAAATCTGCATCCATACTAGCAATCATCTTTTCATCCGATGCGTGTAAAAGACCTGCAATTTCATGAATAACAGCCTTTGCTTCTTCTACCGTAGTAGGCGTCTTATAGACGTAAACGGGAATCTGCATATTCCGCATTTCCCCAATTGCATCTGGAGATATCCAGTTTGGAACTAATACTAAATCAGGTTGTACAGAAAGCATGGATTCAGCAGTTGCTTTCACATGCGTCCCCACCTTGGCAGACTCATCAGGTACATTATTAGGCACGGTGCCAACGGCTGCCACTCGGCTCGGATCAACCAAGGATAACACTATATCCTCTGTACTCGCAGCAATAGGGACGATTCGCTTCGGCTCACTAGGCACCGTAACAGTTACACCAGTGCCATCCGTAACCTGATGTGTCGTGCCCGTAGTCCCCGTCTGCGTAGGACCACAACCGACCACTAGAAGTACCATCATTACTATGGTACATATAATAGATATTCTGTGCTTCATACTAACGACCTTCTATAACACCTTCCATGGAAATATATAGGGACTGCAATTCCTCCAGCATATCTGGAGCTGCATCCCAATAGCCACGTTGAGCAGCTTCTAACAAAATTTCTGCAATGCGCTGTAAGGCCCAAGGGTTTACATTGCGCATCCAGTCTTGCACCACTTTGTCTAAGGCATATTTGTTAGCATACCCCTCATAAACCCAGTCAGGCACCACATCACTGGTAACATCCCAGCCAAAACTATGAGAAACCACATTAGACATATCCGATGCCCCTTTGTAGCCATGGTTCATCATGGCCTGAATGAATTTCGGATTCTGCGTTTCCCCTTGTACAACGCGGCGAAACTCATCCGATAAGGACCGCATCACGACGCGGCTGCGATCTGTACTATCCCCCACATAGGCACGAGGGGCACTACCTTTTGCATTTCGCACCGCCGCAATGAGACCACCATGATAGCTGTAATAATCATCAGCACTCAAAATGTGCGTTTCCCGATTATCTTCGTTCTTAATGGTTACATCCATCGTAGTTAATCGCCGTTGGAATAGCCTCATATCCTGAGGAATGTCCTCATGCAGGTGAAAGCTACTCCACTTGCTGTAAACTTGTGCAATGTCGCTTAAGGACTCCCAATTTTTCCCTTCAATCAGGGCACCCACACCCGTGCCATAGGCTTGTGGTGGGTCGCCAAAGATACGAAGGCGCGCCTTTTTAGTGGCTAGCATAGGATCTTCACCTTGTTCAACAAGCCAATCCACATCATCATGAATATGCTTTTTCACGTAGTTGTCTTCCAAGGACTCATCTAATTCTGCTACCATTTCAACTGCCTTGTCGAGCCAACTAATGGCAGTAGGCATCATATCTCGAATAAGACCACTGATGCGGCCCATCACGTCGATACGAGGGCGTTGTAATTCATCTAGCGGAATAACCTCGAGACCTGAAATACGACCGTTAGATTGCCATTTAGGACGAACCCCCAACAAGTAGAGGAATTCACCTAAACACTGACCATGACTTCTAGAGTTGCTACTAGCCCATAAGATAATCCCTATCGTCTCGGGATAGCGCTGTTCATTTAAAATATAATCAGCCATAACTTGATCTGCAAGCTCTATACCTAATTGGTAGGCTATCTTTGTAGGCAAGGCTCTTTCATCTAAACCATAAAAGTTACGACCCGTAGGTAATACATCGACTTGACCACTCGATGGGGCTCCACCGGGGCCAGGTTCAACATAGGTTCCTTGTAACGCTTTAGAGATAGAGCTGAGCTCATTTTGGGTTTGACCTAATTTAGGTATATACTCACGAACTATGGCGTCTACCAAAGGCTCTAAACTTTGAGGCGCCTTATAATCTGGTTTATGTATAATATTAGACACAAACGCTCGTAATTCCTGCCAAATTCGATCGATAATCACACTATTACGAATTCCGTCATCATTGATTTCGCCAGCATGTTCCTCTAGATACGACCAATTATGCCCTAACTCAGCGGCTAGCGTTTCAAGACCTGATGCAATATCTCCTTGAGGGGTCTGTATGATAGCGGTAATAAATTCTTCTAAATCTGTCCCCTCAGGGCCTTGACCCAAGATATGTAAACCATTGCGCATTTGCATATGCTTTAAATCGCTTAGCTTTTCGTGAACTTCTGTAATAATATCGTCCACCACCATAGTAGGCCCCTTTTCTTCATCGATAAGATGACAGGCCAGGGCCTTTTCGCGAATCACTTCGCCTATGTCAGCTACACTCTCAGGATGCTCCTGTTCAAAATGACTATGCTCATCTAGTAAAGCTTCTAGTTCTTCAAATTCATCGTAGAGTCCCGCCGTCGTCATCGGTGGCGACAAGTGGCCCACTAAACAGGCTGAACTACGCCGCTTAGCCTGTATGCCTTCTCCAATGATGGTTGTCCAGTACGGGTAAATATTTGGCAAACTAGAGATGCCGATTTCAGGATAACAGCTAGCACTGAGACCAGCCCCCTTACCAGGCAACCATTCTAAGGAGCCATGTGTGCCTACATGAATGACCGCATCAGCTTGAAAGACGTTCCGCACCCAGTGATAAAAGGCCAAATATTGATGTGGTGGAGGTAAGCAAGGATCGTGATAAATGGCGGATACATTCTCCCCGAACCCGCGCGGTGGTTGCACCGTAATCCACAGATTGCCATTTGAAAAACCTGGTATGATGACTTCATCATCGTAGACAAATACATCTCCTGGGGCTTCCCCCCAAGATGTAACCATGACTTGTTGCGTATCTGCTGGCAGTGTTTCAAAGTATGCTTTGTAATCCTTACTGCTCAAGCGACCTTTAGCCGAGGCTAGCAACTCATCGGTAAGCATGGAGCGGTCGTTTGTCATGTGGGATGTAACACTGTCCATTAAATCTGCACTCGTATCAGGCATAGAATCTATCGTATAACCTTCCTCTTTCATCTGTTCTAATAATCGTAGCACCGACTCAGGTGTATCAAGGCCTGCTGCAGAACCAATATTAGAATTCTTAGGCGGATAGTTATGTAAAACAATGGCTATCTTTCGCTCAGATACAGGAATATGGCGCAGCTTAGACCATTTAATAGCTCGCTGAACGACGGCCGCAATGCGCTCTTTCACGGGTAAATACACATAGTGACCACACTCATCAAAGGTCTGACAGGCCACTACACCGCCTTGAATAACACCGTCTAACTCAGGCTGTGATATGGATAAATTCACATCTAACGGCGTAACTCCTTGAGGATTCTCAACCCAGGACTTCTCATCCATGTATATGGTATACCCTTGAATGATAGGTACGTCCTGTAATTTTAGCTCCTCCAAGGTTTGAGCCCCTAAGGACTGGAAGGAGAATTTACAAGTATTGATAAGCACATCAAAGGGGAATACATCCTTCCCAAAAAGATGGTTCATGGACAATTTCATATTCGGAATGCCTACGCGAGGATTCGAACCGTATTGCCCATAAAAGATAATCGGATTGTACTGATGTTTATAAATTTCTTCAAATAAGGCCTGTTGATAATAAATATCCCCCATAATCCACTCGTCACGGTAAAAGTACACCGCGATGGACGGCCAATCTGGGTTTCCTTCGGCATCCATAAACTCATCGTAGGTCTCGTAGATATTGCCTGCTCGCCCCATAATGGCTTGCCACGGAATTCGGTCAGGTTCTTCCCATTCAGAAATTGGTTTTGTACTGAAAGCACCGTTAATGAGCCGCACATAGTTCATGATGCCACTAGTACGACGATAACTTTCAAGACGAATCCGTTTATCCTCATCTATATTACGATACAGAATATCCGTTTTCTTAGGCTCTACCACATCGATCCAGTATTTTGGATGATGCGCATATAGCCATCGTTCAAGGCGTTCTAAGAATGGCGAGTCTAAGCCAACCCCCATGTTTGTTACGAGTACTACATCGGCAGCACGAAGGCGACTTTCAAAATCACCGTCCCAGAGAGGAGGCTTTTTCATATTGCAAATATCCACCTTGCCTTGTATCAATTCAGAGTAGGTAGCAACGGCCTTTTCTATATATTGGATTTGTTTTCCTAAGTTAGAAATATACATGAGTCGACTCATGATCTACCTCCGAGACACTCGCAAAATACGATCTGCCGTAATAGTATCCATGGCATAATAACTGCCATTCATCAATTTACATAATTCCTTAGCCAATCCAAGTTTGATAAAGCCCGTTTCCGTATCGATAACAATACAATCTACAGGCAAAGTACCAAGGATACGAGCCCATTGCTTGGACTCCGCTACAGGGTCTTCAGAATCACCCGACGTAGCTCGACCATCGGTGATACATATAATCTGAATTCGTTCCGCCCGATGGGCACGTAACAATCTATCGCACAGGGTATAGGCCATCCGTAAACCGTGAGCTAACGGCGTTTTACCGCCTGTAGGCATAGAGGCTAACAATCGCTCTGCTCGCTCTACGCTGCGCGTGAAAGGCAATAACACCTCTGCCGACTCCTTGCGGAACGCAATGAGCCCTACCGAATCACGGTGGATATAAGAATCTCGCAAGAGACTGAGAATAGCCGCTTTAGTGGCCTCCATACGATGACGCGCCGCCATAGACCCACTGGCATCTACTACGAAAAGCTGATATGCACCAATGCGCTTTTCACGGGCTTTTCGGCGGTAATCCTGAGGTTTTATCACTAAAGATAATCCCTTGCCGCCTTGATGCTTTAATTGCTGGGACTGAGTAGATAGTTTTTCTTGTTCCGTTTTAGTAGCAGCCCGCAATCGTTGGTAGGGTGCTGCTGCACGCAATGTATCGACCAGCGCTAAGTCCTCTAGCGCATGTTCATCTTGGTAAGCTCGAATCATACGCCCTCTAGTGTCCTTTGTTTTGGTCATGAGGCGACGACCTGAGCCCTTGCGATACTGACGGTCCACTGTTTTAGAGGATTCTAGTTTCCATTGGAATAATTGGTTAGCTATACGGGCAACCGTATCGGGCAAACATAAAGAGGATAAGCGTTGTGAGTCGTCTCCACCTACGTTCATAGCCTCGGAATCACTGGATTCCTTCTGTGTAGCATCTAAGTCGTTAGATTGATTAGAACCATCAGCTTCACTTGAATCGTCTTGCTGAGAAGATGCATCTTCTGCACTATTCATAGCAGAATGACTATCCCCATCATTAGCATTTAAATCGTTAGGACTTGCTTCATTCCCCATAGAATCATTTTGGTCCGCTTCATATTGTGCATCTTCATCAGTTTGATCCGATGCATGTTCGGCCCTATTTTCTAGTTGATTTCTATCCGTTTTACTATTTCCATTCTCCCCTTGTGAAGGCTGTGATGTGGTTGTGTCATCACGCTTCATCCGATGAGGCAGTACATAAAGAGCGGCCCGCTCTGCATGAATGGGCTTACAGTAAGACCCCCCCTCAAGAAGAGCTAGTGATTTCATAACTTGAAGCAATATAAACTCTGCACCGTAACCTACAGTACGAGCTTGGAGTGCATAGGAAATGGCTAATGAAATCATTGCATCAGGAACGGCAATAGATGAAATCCGCTTATGATCGATTAAACTGACTACATCCTTAGATGAGTGCTCTTCTGTTGAAGGTAACACAGTATCTGCACAAGAAATTCCATCTCGAGTTTGTTGTAATACCGCTACCCTAGATTCCAATGAAGCTAGTTCCATAGATACGTGTACGTCTACGAGTTCCCATTCCGCATCAGTTAAGGCTCTATCCTCATGGTTTATGGTCATAATCAACAAGATTTGGCGGCGTTTTGCCTCTGTTAATAAGGCATGACGCACTTCTGGGGATACCACATGACCATCATCGATGAGCCAGCATCGCGTATTATCGTCATCTAATAGACTAGAGGACATAACCATCTTGCCTTGCTCGAGAGAGGCTTCAAAATCGATGCTTTCTTGAAGTTGTGAGCTATCTATATAAACCGGTATAACACGATAGGGAATATGCCATGTATTGAGGCACTGACGAACCATAAAACTTTTACCGACACCAGTTCCCCCAGAAATGACAATGCTATGTATCTGGTCGTTTACAAGGCCTATTTTGAGAGCCTCTTGTACAGATGTTTCCATAGCTAGCCCTCGATTACCGCAGATACTGCTGTATCGATGCGGTCTTCGTCGTGACCTTGTTCTTCAAAAGGCAATCTCCGCATGCGATGTTTTAACGTCAATCTTGCGGCCACCTTAATGTCGTCATCTATGATTTGTGAGCGACCGTGAAAGGCTGCATGAGCGCGAGCGGTGTGCATCATCGTAATGTCTGGGCGATGTCCATCAACGCCAATGCCGATACTGATGCTCGCTATCTTAAGCAAACTATCATCGGAGGGAATAATGGTTGGTAATAATTTGCGAGCTTGTAGCAAGCGCTCATGTAATGCTTGCTCCGATTCCTCATAAGACGCTATAAACGCTTCTGGAGCATCGCCAAATGCAAGACGTCGCTTAATCACCTCCATCCGCTGTGCTGGATCCTGTTCACCATAGACCATGACGGACAACCCAAAGCGATCTAATAGCTGAGGTCTTAGGTCCCCCTCTTCAGGGTTCATAGTTCCGACGAGGATGAAGCGAGATGGATGAGAATGGCTTACCCCTTCACGCTCTACCGTATTTACCCCCATAGCGGACACGTCTAGCAAAATATCTACAATATGGTCATCTAATAGATTCACCTCATCTACATAGAGAATATTTTGATGTGCTGCGTGTAAAATCCCTGGTTCAAAGGCTTTTACCCCCTCTTGCAAGGCCTTTTCTAAATTAATAGATCCTACAACGCGGTCTGCCGTAGCATTGATAGGTAGCTCAACAACGGACATCGCGGATGCCCCTGTTTCCATGGAAGGTAGCAGGCTCGGTAATGCACGTACAGCCGTAGACTTTGCAGTGCCCTTTTCGCCCTCAATTAACACACCACCGATGGACGGATTGATAGCATTCAGCAAAAGGGCCAATTTCATTTCATCTTGACCAACAATAGCAGTAAATGGATATAACATAAGCCTAACCTCGCTAGGAATAGCAATACAAATATATCAAGATAAACAGGAAATTTACTGACCTATACATAGGCACTTATATGTCTATTTCAGTTGAGGGTCAATTGACATCTCTCCACTAGTCTCTGTTTGTTTATAATCCTCAATATCCGTAGTTCCTTTTGGGAACACAAAGATACGTTGTTGTTTGAAATATGGATCGTCGTAAACTGCTGCAGACAAGTGGAAGGCAGCTTTTAAATTATCTGCAGTGAGCACCTCTCGCGGCGTTCCTACATCAACGATGCGACCATCACTTATCAAGACGAGCTTGGTGCAATATTTGGCGGCTAATTCTAAGTCATGAACGACGATTAAAATCGTTTTACCTTCGTCACATAATCTGCGACCTTCATGGAAAATATCGTCAGCATATACTAGATCGAGAGCAGCCGTCGGCTCATCGAGCAATAGGACCTCTGTTTGTTGTGCCAAAGCCTTTGCTAAGAATACCCGTTGTCGTTCACCACCACTCAAAGATTGTACAGAACGATTCCGCAGATGATAAACACCTACCTCTTTCATAGCCTGTTCAACGATAACCTTATCTTCAGGGCCTTCTTGTTCCCACCATTTCAAATAAGGATAACGAGCCGTCATCACGATATCGATGGCTTCATAATCGAAGGAAACATTAACGGACTGCTGCATATACGCCACATGATGAGCGATTTCCTTGTCGCTCAAAGAAGCGATGCTTTTACCATCCCAGAAAATATCTCCACCAGATGTAGGATAAAGGCCACGCAAGGTTTTTAACAACGTTGTTTTACCAGAGCCATTAGGGCCGATAATGCCTACGAACTCGCCCCGGTCAATAGCAAAGGATGCCTCTTTTACAATGGTTGTGTCTCCTAATGTGACAGATAGAGATTGAACATCTAGTTTCATTAGGCCCCTCCTTTACGACGCAAGCGATGAAGTAAATATAGAAAATATGGTGCCCCTAATAGAGCCGTCATGATACCTACGCGAATCTCAACTGGCTGAGCAATAACGCGACCTAATGTATCACAGAATACGAGGAATAATGCGCCTCCAACGGCCGCCATAGGCAATAGTATTCGATGATCTGGCCCTACTAAGATACGCACAATATGTGGTACCACAAGACCTACAAAGCCAATGGAACCACTGACGCACACCGCAGTAGCAGTAACGACAGATGCCAAAAACAGGAATAGCATGCGATACACCATAACAGGCAAACCCAAGGCACGCGCCTCTGTATCGCCGAGAACGAGTACATTCAGGTGACGACCGAGCATCATTAATATAACGCTGCCAGTCATGATAGGTCCTACAGCAAGCAGAACATGGTCCCATCGACGATAATCGAGGCCACCTACCATCCAGAATAGGAATTCACGCAAACGGTATTCATTAATCATCGTCAAGATACCCGATGTAAAAGCACCGAGCAGCATACTAACAGCAACCCCTGCTAGCAATAATGTGGTCGTATCGAGCTTGTTATTGCGCCATGTTAAGAGAATCGTAATCCCTACGGATACAAAGGCTCCGACAAAGGCAAAAGCAGGCATGTAAAACATACCGAGAGATGTCACGCCAAGAGCAATGGCAATAACGGCGCCGAGAGACGCCCCTGCGGATACGCCCATAATACCTGGATCCGCCAAAGGGTTTGAGAAAACGCCTTGCATAACGGCGCCAGCGATTGCCAAGGCACCGCCTACGAGTAGTCCAATGATGAGGCGCGGCATGCGGATAAACCACAGTACCGCCTCTTGTTCAGCCGTAATAGGCTCCGTAAAACTCACAGGTATGCCCATGCCATTTAAAATACTTTGCACACCTCCTCCAATAGGAATCATAATGGTCCCTACATGGAGCGCCAATAAGCTCACGATACATAGCAATACCCCAATCAAAGTTATCGCCATGATGCGTTGTGTCTGTTTAGTCATGAGAATTCCTTTCTAATTGAGGATACACAGTATACATAATGGCTAGCATCGCTTCCCCAATATGCTGATTCATAGTATATAAGTACGCTGCCGGTAAAGGCTTAACACGATTTTCCTTGATAGCCGGCAGATTTTGAAAGGCCGGATTTTTTAAATATCGATCCGCCAAATTCTTGTCCATTCCCTTATAGGATGGAATAAAAATGTAGTCTGGATTCATGGCTAATACCCGCTCCTCCCCAAAGGGTATGTGCGGCGGTAAGCCAATCCGATTCGGTGCATTATAGACGTTCATGTATGTACACATATCATCAAAAAGGCTTCCTGTTCCCGTATATCCGTCCATAGATGATACAAAGAGAACCGTCTTGCGCTGCTCAATTGGAATAGATTCTGCTAGGTGCTTTATTTCATCTATTTCACGATGAATCTTCCGAATGTAAAAGCTACCCTTTTCATCTTCGCCGATAATATGAGCAATATCCATCACATTCTGAATCACTCCGTCCACCGTAGAAGGGGTAGGTACCACAACAGTGGCTATACCCATGTGCCGTAAGCCATAGATAACATCAGCCGATATATAATCTGGCGCTATAACGAGATCCGGTTTCAAGGCTATGATTTTCTCCAAAGGATACGAACTCAACACTGGTTTTACCAGCTTTGCGCGCTTTGCCTCTAGCGAATATTCCTCATAGGTAGACAATTTATTAATGCCTGCTAAACGTTCTGGTTCTATAAGTCCTAATAAAATTGTGTCGACCGCAGAAGACAGTGATAAAATCCGTTTTGGATGCTCTGGAACAGCAACTTGAACGCCATCATGACTGTCAACATAACGAGTATATGGCGTTACATTTGCCTCCGATTGAGGTCCACAACCCGCTATACATACACAAAGGAGTATCATCAAACATATGAAAAATCCAATTTTCTTGTTCATGATGATACTCCTTGTATAGTTCTAATTAGTGATTACATAAAGACTAGAATTTTTGAGTATAGCTGAGTTGGTAATTAAATGGTTCATCCCAGTATTCCCAGTCGCCGTTGGAAATAACATTATGACGGTTTAACAAGTTACGTGCATCTAGCCGCAAGGATGAGTTTTCATTGAACTGATAGCCTACGTATGCATTCCAAGCTATAAGATTTGGGTTTGTACCGCCATCGCGGTTCTTCATCCGTTTTGTGACAAAGTTGATGCTAGTACCTGCAGTCCAGGTTGAGCTATTGTAATGGATACCCCCTGTAAATTGCAATTTAGGGTTAGCTTGTTTCCAATAGGTCTTATCGATTTCTCGTTGTTTTGGATTAGAATACGATGCACCCACAGTCATTTTTAAGTGATCTGTTAATTTACGACCATATTGGGCTTCGATACCGACATTTCTATAGCGACCACCATTTACGCGAATCGTGTTTTTACCATTGCTATCCGGTTTCCAAGAGAAGAAGTTTTTAAAGTCCATATAGAAGAGCGCTACTTTCCAGCTATCTTTGTTAGTAATGTGTTTATAGCCTAATTCGTAATTCCAACCTTCTTCAGGTTTCAAATTACGTCCACTAACAGAGGCATAGCCTTTATTAATTTTCTTGAAAGTATCGCTTAAGTTCGGCATTCTAAAGGCTTTACCAACATTTATGTACATGGATGATTCCTTGTTGATACGATGTTGTAATTGGAACTGTGGAATTAATACGCGCTGATTTTTTACAGGATCTTTAATATCCGAATAACGCAAGCCTAAAATACTAGTCCATTTAGGATTGATTTGATAGGAGTATGTACCATAAATGGCATAACTATTGCGATGTGGATTTCCATAGTATGGACCAGATTTAGTGCGATATGTTTCTCGTTTACCAAGTACACCCGCAATTAAATAATCCTTACCACCGCGGAAGTCCCATTCATGTTGCACATCGAAACCATATTGTCGAGCAATATAGTTGTTATCACTCAACGTATATGTCTTTTTACTATGTATGCGACTTTTACCATACAAATCTCTATCATTGTAGAAGATTGTACCTGTAGTATTGCCATCTTTATAAACTAAAGACGCATTATTTTTAGTATCTTTATAAGCATATGTTGTAGAGTGAAGCTTTTGCTTAATAGGATTCGTTTCCGTACTCAACTGTCCAAAGGAAGAATTACCTTCAAAACGGCTAAAGTTCAAAGTCAACTTATCATTTAATTTACCGCTCATAAATACACCTAAGGAATTCCCTTTGTTACGAGCTGTATAATATTCATAGCCTCTAGCATAAGCACCGATATCGGAGCGGATAGGGGTTTCTGGATCTTGAGCACCAAAGAAGTTACGTTCCACACCAATTAAGAAGCGAGGCGTCCCATAGTTAATTTTATAAGTTTGGCGACCCATATTACCAAAACCTACCGTAGCAGAGCCCCCTTCTTTACTTGGAGTCTTAGTAATTACATTGATAACACCACTCATAGCATCAGCGCCATATAAAGCAGAGGCTGCACCTTTTAATACTTCAATGCGTTCAATAGAGCTAGTCGGAATAGAACTAAGGCCGCCCTTGCCATTGAGGTTCATCGGTACCCCATTCATGAGAATCAAGGATCCCCGTTCAAGGCCACGGATATTCACACGGCTATCCATAGCCCCATATTCAAGACCGGATGCACCATAGGAAAAAGACGTAATGCCTGGTACCATATTAACTGCATCAAATGCATTTTTAGCACCGCTATTAGCTAAGTCCTTTTGAGTAATAACATCCATCGCAGCCGGCGTATCTAAATCTAAAAGAGCCATGCGATTTGCTGTTACATTAATAGTATGGATTTCAGATACTCCATTAGTTTCACTCGATGCAGCTATAGTGGGAGTCTTATCAGCACTTACCTCTGCTGCATATCCATTCACAGACAATCCTATCAATGCTAAACCTACAAGTATAGATATACGATGCTTAATTTGTTGTCTCATACCAAATGCCTCACTTAACACATATATATATTCACACAATTATATAAACTACATATTTGTATTATTACACATTTATTTGGACCGCACAAAACCCATACCCCTACCACTACTGCATTCTCGGGGGATTGTATCGTTAATACATATTAAAATTTTTGTGTATAACTTAATTCATAATTGAATGGTGCATCCCAATATTCATAATCTCCATTGGATACCACATTATGACGATTCAAAAGATTGCGTGCATCGAGGCGTAATGTAGCATCTTTATTAAAGTGATACCCAACGTAAGCATTCCAAAGAGCAATGTTAGGGTTCAAGCCACCATCGCGATTGCGCAAACGTTTGGTTACAAAGTTCAAAGATGTGCCTGCATCCCACGTAGAGCTTTTATAATGAACACCGGTTGTAAACTGTAACTTAGGAGCCGCTTGTTTCCAATAGGTTTCATTCATTTCCTTTTGTTTTGGATTAGAATAAGAACCACTTACACTCATTTTGAGTCGATCTGACAAATGTCTACTATACTCAGCTTCAATCCCAACATTGTGGAATTTACCACCGTTTACGCGAACGGTTGGGCGACCATTTACATCAGGTTGCCATTGGAAGAAGTTCTTGAAGTCCATATAGAACACGTCCACCTTCCAGCTATCCTTCTTATTAAGGCGTTTATAACCTAATTCATAGTTCCAACCCTCTTCAGGCTTAAGATTTTTACCACTTACTGCTGTGTATTGGCGGTTTACACTGCGGAATGTATCACTCAAGCTAGGCATCGTATACGCTTTCCCTATATTTAAGTACATGGAGGAATCTTTATTGATGGTATGCAACAATTGGAACTGAGGCGTTAACACATGTTGGTCCTTAATAGGATCACTAATAGCTGTATAGCGCAAGCCCAAAATGGCAGTCCATTTTGGATTGATTTCACGAGAATAGCTACTGTACACCGCATAGGTATTACGATGAGGCCGTGTGTACACAGGGGCCTGTGTGGCACGATAGGTTTCTTGCTTACCTGTAACCCCGGCAATCAGGTAGTCCTTACCGCCTCTAAAGTCCCATTCATGTTGTACATCTATACCATATTGACGAGCTACATAACTGGTTTCGGTCGGCTTGAACTGTTTAGCACTATGAACACGGCTTTCACCACGCATAGTACGGTCATTATAAAACAATGTTCCCGTCGTATTGTCATCCTTATAAGTCAAAGATGCATTGTTGCGGTCATCCTTGTAATGATATGTCGTAGAATGATGAGCCTGTCTCATAGGATTTGTTTCTGTACTAATCAGACCAAAGGAGGAACGGCTTTCAGCGCGATTATAATTTAAGGTTATCTTATCTGAAAGCTTACCACTCATGAACACGCCTAAGGAATTACCCTTGTTGCGCGTAGTGTAGTAATCATAACCCTTGCGACCCGTATAGTCATACCGCACAGGTGTAGATGGATCTTGAGTTCCCCAGTATTTTCTATCAATTCCAATAAGAAAACGATCAGTACCATAAGAAAGATCAAATCGCTTAGCCCCTCGATTGCCCACGGCTACTGTAGCAGAACCGCCCTCTTTTGACGGCGTCTTTGTAATGATATTTATAACGCCACCCAAAGCTTCTGCACCATATAAGGTGGAGGCTGCCCCCTTCACGACTTCGATGCGCTCAATCGCACTAGTAGGTATAGAGCCAATTCCGCTCTTACCATTTAAGTTCATAGGTACACCGTTTACAAGAACAAGTGCACCGCGGTCGAGGCCACGAATATTCGTACGGCTATCCATGCCACCAAAATCTGCGCCAGACGCACTAAAGGAATTAATGGTTACACCCGGTACATTGGCGACCGCATCAAAGGCAGTCTTAGCGCCGCTATTTTGTATATCCTCTTGGGTAATAACAGAAGTCGATACCGGTGTATCTAAATCTAATAATGCTGTACGATTAGCTGTAACATTTATGGTAACTTCTTCTTCATTATTGTTCATTGTTACATCTGCAGCATAACTATTAATTGACATAGTAGTTAATGCCATAAGCACTGCTACATAGACTTGTTTATTCATTCGTTTCATCATCCACGCCTCTTTTTTTAATTATTCCATATTATATATAATATTTAATCGTCCATTTGGTAATGTTTGTACCGTGGCGGACACGCCGTAGATGTGTCGGATGGTCTCCTCTGTTAATACTTCGTGAGGGGGCCCTGTACACACTACGGAGCCGTCTTTTAAGGCAATGAGACGGTCGCAATAAATAGCTGCTAAATTCAAATCATGAATAGCGGACACTACTGTTGCATCAAGGCGTTTTACAATCGTCATCAGTTCCAGCTGATACTTAATATCTAAGTGGTTTGTCGGTTCGTCTAGCACTAGGCATTCTGTGCGCTGTGCCAAGGCACGTGCTAAGATAACACGCTGCTGCTCACCACCAGATAAGGTATTAAAATTGCGACTTTCAAAATCACTAAGCCCTACTTGAGACAGCGCATGTCGAGCGATTTCATAGTCATCGATTTTATCTCTGTCGAGCAGTCCTTTATAAGGGGAGCGGCCCATAAGGACCATTTCAAGAACGGAAAAATCAAAGTTAACCGTACTATGCTGTGCCACTACTGCCATTTTTAAGGCCGTATCGCGATGACTTAGAGAACTCATTTCAGTGCCATCAAAGAAAATCTTGCCGTTATTAGGTTTAAGCACTCGATATAAACATTTCAAGAACGTACTTTTACCACTCCCATTAGGACCTATAATTCCAACAAATTCCTTATTTCGTATATCTAGGGAAATATCATGGAGGATCGTTTTCGGGCCAAATGAGACTTGGATATTATCTGTTTGAATATTCATTATTCCCCTCCAAATCCGTAGTTCTTACGCACCAACATATACACAAAGGTTGGTGCACCAATGAGAGAAATGAGAATGCCGATTGGCAATTCTGCGTGAGGAATAATGCAGCGGCACAAGCCATCAGCAATAACGAGGAAAATGCTACCCCCTAATGCGCTGAATGGAATCAAGGTCCAGTGATTCGTGCCGATCGTCATGCGCACAAGGTGAGGAATCAAGAGTCCTACAAAACCAATCATACCCGCAGCGTACACCACAAAGCCAATAATAAGTGAGCTAATAATCAAATAGACTTGTCGATATCTATGCAAATCGCGACCTAAGGTGATGGCCACCTCATCGCCGAGAAGCATAATGTTTAAAACTCTGCTTTGAGACCAAAAGAATAGAATGCTCACGAGTACAACGATGGCAATAAATGGCAACATGTCCCATTTAGCGCCCGCAAAGCTACCCATCAACCAGTACGTAATGGTTTGGATGCCTTCCTTATCGTCCGCCAAATAGACCACAAAACTTGAGAAGGAGCTACATACAGCGCTTAATGCCAAGCCCCCTAAGATCAATTTCACCGAGTTTGGTCGTCCACCCAAGTTTGAGATAAACAATACACCGAAGGAAATCGCCATAGCCCCAATAAAGGCCATAATGCCGACAAAGTTCTCACCGAACATAACCCCTACACCGAATAAAATAGCTACCGTAGCGCCAAGGGATGCACCCGATGAAATACCCAAGATATATGGATCCGCTAGTGGATTTTTAACGATAGCCTGCATGATAACGCCAGATACGGCAAGGCCTGCCCCGATAATGGCAGCCATCAACAGCCGCGGCATACGCAATAACCATATAATGGTCTGCTCTGGACCATTCATAGGATCATCGATAGCCAAAGGGCTAGAAAATTGATCCATTACAATATTAAAAATTTGAGAAAATGAAAATTGTACTGTACCAACAGAAAGTCCCCATAGAATGGCTACTGCTAGCACCCCTATGAGGACAAATCCGCCAGCAGTATATCCAATACGTTTTAGCATACTGCTCCTTTATTAATGAATTAAATCTGGTACCCCTTCTGAATATAGATTAGGGTACAACCCATGCGATACGATGTCGATACCATCTGATAAACGAATACCAGGACTATATACAGCGAGCAATGGCAAGAAATGAACGCGCTTATTGCGCAATGCATTAACACCTTGTAAACCTGGCTGCGTTAGTACATAGTTCATAATCACATCCGCTTGGCTATATTCACCATCAGATACAATCAAGAATATAACGTCCGGATTCTGTTCAATTACATCCTCCATACTAATAGTCGGAGTTTCCGTGTCGATTACATCGGCATGTAAAGAATCCCCTATATTACCGGCTAATGTCTTATGTCCATACAATCGAAAATGCTTACCTTGCACCTCGACAAACAATGCCTTTGGTGGCTTCTCATGAGCCGTTTGGGCCACTGTATGTGCTACAGATTGTTCCATATCGTGAATCAACTTTTCTGCTTCCATGTTACGGTTAAAGATACGGCCTAAATCACGAATATATTGGTACTCCATATCCATGGTCAGTGCAGACTGCGCCCCTAGAGAAGATTCTGCAATATACACATTCGCATGTCGTGACTGCCAAAATGCAGGTGGTCGTAACCCTTTATTAGTAAAAGTAGATCGCCAACCAACTAGTAAATCAGGCTTCATCATTAATACACTTTCTAAATTGGCGTATTTCAGATCCTTGTATGGGATTTTATCGTACGCTTCACGGTATTCTGGGCGCACGTATTTGCGATCTGGAATCCCCATACCCGCTACGATACGATTCCCTTCACCAAGGGCAATGATGGTTTCTATGGAGTTTTGCCACATCGCCACCACACGTTCAGGTACCGCCGTATAGGTGCTTTCAAAAGGTTCCCCTCGGCGCACATAAGACTTGATTGTTACCGGCGGCTGTAGTTCGATATGCGTAGATGTAGACTGATGGTCCTCAACAGTTACCTGCTGAGGACCACAACCTACGCATAGTAATAGACATAGTATTAATGCGCTGAATCTAATCATTAGAATTTATATTTCGCCCCAATCATGAAGGAACGTGCCGGCATAGCCGCACTACCACGACCATTGTAAGCGCTATAGCTTGTTTCATAAGCGCGGTTAAGAACATTGTTCACTACAATGTACGCAGTTAAATCTTTTGTTACATCATAGTTGAGGTTCCAGTCCACGATGAGGAAACGTCTATGAGTGAATGCATAGTCGCTGTTACCAGTGTACCAATTAATCAACAAGCCAGAATATAGACGCTTGTTATCATAAGAAATGTTCAATGCATAGTGGTTTTGCGGACGCAAGCTATTAATAGCCACATTGATATCATCGCTATTGCTATAACCCCAGTTTGGATCAAGAATCCAACCACCTTTAGATAACCATTTATCTTTCATATGAGAATAAGACGCACTCATTGTTACATGTTCATTTAATCTGTGGTCTACTGTAATATTGAAAGATTGTTTGTTTTCTTTCGCATTAACTGCTGTTTTTTCAAACTCACCGGATCTGCCATTCCAAATTGGCAATGTAGCGATGGCATTTTTCATGCGTGTGTAATCATAGTGAACTGCTACAGTAGTATTATTGTTTTTCCCAAATGTATGTAATAGGCCCCATGTGAAAGCATCGCCTCTTTCGTCATCTAACGGTGTATTAAATACTCCATCAGTCGCACTATAGTCGCCTGTTTTAAGCGGTCTTAAGATACGAGTCCACCCAGCGTACATACTAGTCTTCTTGTTAAATTTAACTTGACCATGCAAACTAGGAGTCAAGGCGCTTACACTACCCTTACCTTGGGAGTCACCGCTGCCATTACCTTGAATACTGCTATAGTGTACATAGCGCAATGCTGGTGTTAATTCCACATTGTTACCAATGTAGATTTTATCTTGTAAATAAGCATATAAAGTATTACGACGAATATCAGAAGACACTACATCACCATTACGTTTAATAGAACGGGAATTCAAATTAGAGCGACTATAGTCGATATTAGCAATAATATCATGCTTATCAAGTTGGCGAGTCCATTGAAGTTCTACACCTGTTTTATTTTCTTTATACCATCTATTTGGGCTACCTGCCATACCGCCTGTTTCAGCAATCCATTGACGCAATGCATCACGACGATCTGGGAATGGTGCCAAATTGGAATCAACCCATGCATTAAATTGCTCCACAGTAGCGCCATTAGGGAATGCCGCAGCATAGGCAGCACGTGCGGCCTCGCTACCAAGTTTAGACCATGTATATGTATCGCGACCTTCATATCGATGATCTAAACGATACAATCTAGCAAAGCTTTCCATTTGACCTTGGCGATCGAAAGTAAATTTCAAATCTGTGTCTAAGTTTTTAAACTTACTATAAGAACCATAATGACCATCTAAAGCGAATAAATTGTGGTAGCCAGGGTTTCTGGAGTCACCATACAACTTAGGTGCATAACCTTGTGGATTTTCATCTGTATCTACATATTTAGGATCTGTTTTCAACTTGTAATTAGTATCATATTGGCCAACTTCAGCATTGAAAATAATGCGACGCCAATCATCTGCATTCCAGTATTTCCGGCTTGGTGTAGAAATTGGATACCCATCGCGACCTTTTTTGAAGTTCATTGAGAACTGTAAGCTTTGTTTCTTATTGAACTCATGGTCAATACGTGCATTAAATCCTTCTTCGCGCCATTTAGAACCTGTAAGAGTGGCTACTTCACCAGTATCACCATCTTTATACTTCGTATCTTGAGACATAGTACGTGTAGCTGTTACAAAGTAACCAGTAGATGCATTCTTACCTGCCGCACCTTGTACAGTCAAGTTATAACTATGCTTGTTCCAGCTGCCTGTAGCCAAATCAACGGAACCGCTGAAATTGCCTTTACCACGGCGTGTAATGATATTGATGACACCACCTGTAGCATCAGAACCATATTGAGAAGCACCAGGGCCTTTGATAACTTCGATTTTATCAATAGCATCCATGTTGGTTACTTCATCAATATTTACACCTGTAGATTTAGAGCCTCTTTCAGAGCTATCACCTAAACGACCAGATGTAATATTGTCTACACGACGACCATCTACTAATACTACAACGCGGGAGTCACCATTGATGGACACACCATTATTATAAAATTGGTAACCATACTCGCCACCACGGTAACCAGGATTTTGGAATGTAACACCTGGAACGCGTTTAATCGCTTCAGTTACATCGCGATAATGACGTTTTTCAATCTCTTCACGAGTGATAACCTTTACATCACCACCAGTACGGTAATAAGATTGCTCAGTAATGGTATTACCATACTCATCCTTTGCCGCATCGGCTTTTACCGAAACATTATGAACCTCATAACCCTTGAAGTTCTCATCATACGCATAGGCTTGATACGTACCTAACGCTAACGTTGCCGCAATAGCAGCAGATAAAATACGACGACTCGTCATAACCCCTCCACACACAATAAATACACAATAAAAAAAATATTAAAACTAATCCTCTAACAAATGCGTTTCTTGTATTTTCTGAATTAAAACTACACACAAACATAATTCATACATTATCAGCTATAGAAGATTAGTTAAAACCATAATCTACATTAACCACAATCGTAACTGGCTCACCTGTTGTATTCTCTATACCGCCAGAGCTCTCTACGAGGCTAGCAGCAGCATTATCGAGAATGCTAGAGCCACTGCTACCGATCATATTCGCACCAGCAAAGTTGCCATCCGCATCAAAAGTGATTTCAAAGGAAACTCGTCCACTGAGGCCACGGCGCACCGCCTGTTGCGGCATTACTTTATTACTCTCAACGCGAGCAATATAACCTGAACTATCGTAAGATCCCCCACGACGTTCTACATCACCTGGACCTGGATCACCACCTTTAGAACCATTGCCCTCATTACCAAGGCCTCCATTACCAATAACCCCACCACCTCCAGGGCCAGGTACATTTCCACTCCCTGGAATGCCAACAGGATTATCAGTATTACCATTCAAATTGACTGATGCCGTCTCATTACCACCTAAGTAAGGATTCAGATTTTTTAAGCCTTCTGTGGGCTTTCCCGATAAATCAGGCAATACACTACCTGCTTTACCGCCTCCTGCGACTGGTTTGTCGTCAGGTTGAATCTTTAATTTCTCAGGATCTTTCTTCTCTTGAGGAGGTTCTTGCTGCCCCATATCAAGGTTGATAACCAAGTCTTTTTTGGGTGTTTCTGGAGGTTTTATATGACCAAACCAATCACCTACAACACCCCAATATACAAGATTTAATGCCAATGCAGCTACGAAAGGAATTCCATATCGTTTATCTACCATAGAATCACTTCCGTTCTGTAGCTACGCTAACAAACCGAGCACCACTAATTTTAAGATTATCTAAAATATTGATAACGTCCTTATACGCAATATCCTCAGAGGCACGCACAATAAATGCTTGTTGAGGTTCTTTTGCAACAATACCTTGAATTTCATTACCTAATTGATCAGGGACAATCTCACGTTCATTCAAATACATCTTATGTGTAGCTGTTAATGAAATTGTGATAGGCTCAATCGTCTTTGCAGAAGAAGAGGAAGCCTTTGGTAAGTTAAGAGGAATTTGTTCCTCTGTATTCATATACAACGTACTCATCATGAAAAATACGAGCAAGAAGAAAACGATATCAATCATAGGTATAATCATGATGGTAGGTTCTTTTTGTATGCCTACTGAACTACGTTTCATCGTTGACTCCTAATATATAAATCCATAATAGAACCTAATTTTTGCTCTAATTTCGCGATATCTGAATTTACTTTATCTGTGCACCAACTATGGATGGCTAATGCTACGATGGCTACTGAAAGCCCTGTTGCAGTGGCAACCAGCGCTTCGGATACGCCGCCTGTAATAACAGTAGGAGCACCAATATCGCCACCAACGGCTGCGAAGGAGCGGATCATGCCAACAACAGTACCCAAAAGGCCAAGTAATGGAGCCATTGTTACCATCATGCTAAGCCAGTTAAGACCACGTTTTAAACGTTCATCCATGTACCCTACCACATCATGTAAACGATTCTCTAAACCTTCCGCACTATATACAGACTCCACGATAGGAGACACGAATCGACTCAATGCATCATCACTATTTTTTATAGAATTCTCTAGAGTAGACCAATTATTACTATTACGGCCTGCATCAATGCTATCGGACAACTGCTGTAACTCATGATTGATGTTTCTGTACGTACGAATACGTTCAAATAAAATAGTACATGCTGCTAACATGAATAGTACAAGTGGATACATAACGAAACCACCTGCATTAAATAGGTGAATTGTATACTCCATCATAGCCTCCATATAATGTATAAAATTACGTGTTATTTAACAAAAAAATGGTCATCTATATTATTAGATTAACCACCAACATTGACATTATCCTATAAAGCATGTATAAGTACAATAACCCTATACCCCCTACCGTTATGATATTTCTATAGGATTCTATTCTAACCACATATTTCATCCACCTTAAATATACATCTATCCACTATATATAGACAAGATTAAATTCTCGCATAAAAGCTTTATAATTATTATAAAGAATATAATATAAGCATCTATTAAAACTATGCTTAATAAGAGAATTCCTCATATTTTACGGTATAAAATTATTATAATTCACTTCCTACCCTCAAAGGTTTTCTGTATTTTTATGAATCTATTATTGCTTCATGAATATAATTTATTCATACATGAATAATACTTATACTCTAAACCATCAATGTCTTTACCGTCCATTGATTACTCCTATAGCGCTCAATATATCTTATAAACTTATAAATAATATACTCAAGTCACAAATTTGCAATCTATATAAAAAGAGGACTAAGCCTTAATGGGCTCGGTCCTCTGATTATTCTGATTATAATAGCATAAATCCTTATAGAAAATTATATGCCATGTATAGCTCTTATTTATTTTTTAGCTTTATCAGCTTTTGCCTTTTTATTTTCTTTTACTTTTTTAGGTTTTTCTTGTTTAACCTTTACTGGTTTTTTCGCATTAACAGCAGCACCAGCAGGCTTTACAAAAGCATTATTAAGATTTGTTGCCACTTGTAATGCTACGTCCGCATTTGGCGTAGAAACAATGGATTGACCGGCTACGGTTACAGTGTCACCACTATACGATGCAGAACCCGGTGTTACTTGATTGTTATGATACAATCGAGCTAATTTGCCAGCCATATAATAAGCACGCTCTTCTCCTGTGTAACGGCCACTTCCTGCTGGGGTATAGATATTATCGCCATTTACATACACAGTACCATTCGATACATTTACATGGTTTCCCGAATAGGCGTACATGCGGGAAATATTATTATTCACCCGATCGGATAACTTTGGATGGTTGTTAGGTGCTACCACCTGTGAAAGCCCTTCACGGTAGTATTCCCCCACTTTGTTGCGCAGTACTGCCATAGAACCAGCTGCACCACCCACATTGTATGGAGACTCACTTAAAATCTTAAAGCCTAACTCATCAGCGGCTTTTTCTTGGCTCATCGTAAACACTTGATTAGATAAGTAGTTGCCTGCCACATTAGATAAAATAGCCGCACCTTCACTACCGCCAGCAGCAATGCCAACCGCTGTAGAAAGACCGATTTGCTTCTTAGCGCCATTAATAATATCTTTATGCTCACCATGAGAGATTTCATGAGCCATTACATAGGCTAATTGATCATCATCCAGTGTATCTAGAGCACCCTTGTTAATGGACATAACACGGCCAAGTGTGGCAAACGCATTAAACTCCTCATCAGGATTTGCATATACAACGTAAGAACGCTTTACACTAGGTGTAGCCTCTAATGTCTTCATGATTCGATTTACACGCTCTTGGGCTGCACTATCGTTTAAGTAACCAGTTTTCTCTTTTGTGCGCGCCAAACTCTCCTGTTGCCCCTCTGCAGAATTATCCATTTTATTTAATGCAGTAGATACGTAAGCCATAGCAATAGCACCACCAGCTAAGGATTGTACCGCAGCAGACGCAGCATTAACAGAAGCCGTTTGCATCATACTAGGTGCCATTGTCACTGCCATAGCAACAGATAAGGTAGCCGCTGTAAGTTTCTTATTCATTCTCTCAACCTCTTAAACAATGATATAGCTATATAATAAAACAATATAGAATGTAAGAAAACGTCAGAATTTCCACACTACCTATATAATATTACTTCATGATAAATATAGAATGAATAATGGAACAATCATTCATCTATCATAAGATGGTGCAATCTATTATGGTTAATTCAAACATTGCTAACTATTGATCTGTCGTTACTGGTTTAGCTGAAAGTACTACCGCTTCTTTACCATCTTTAGAAACAGCGCCACCATGTGTATAGCCTACTACATCAAAGCCTGCCTCAGCACACTGCTCTGCGATGCTTTCATAATTTTCATTCTTACCACGCGTACATGTAGAAAGATGTACCGTAGTAACACCTTTTTTCTTAAAAGACTCAATCTTCTTAGCTAGATCCCCACCACTATGTGTGAACCCCACCAACTCAATATCCTCATCAGCATAACGCTCAAAGGAATCCGCTTTATTCATAAATGCTTTCAAACAACCGCCACAAGAACAGCGTTGCATTGTATCCTCATTTACGAGGACCGCAATTTTTTTAGACATAAAACCTCCTGTCAAAACATTGTACGCAATCATTATACCATAATCAATATAAAATAATGTGTCTCAGGATACATTACTTACAAGAAATACCCTGATGTACGCCATTATAAATCAGGGTGTTATATTACATAATAGCTTCTTCGCGGCCAAATTTACCGTTTTTGTATTCCCCATAAGCGAGAAGAAGCTCTGTTTTATTTGTCATAACAAATGACCCTTGTTTTACCACTGGTTCATTGAGGGGTTCTCCAGCGAGAACGAAGATTTCAAGGCCTTCATCACCAGACTCTACCTCAAAGCGCTCTCCATCATTTTTGAAAAGTACAAAGTCTGCAAATTCTATGCTTTCACCATTGGCACTACCTGTACCATTAATCACAAGGAAGCCTGTATTCCAAGTCATATTCTCAGAAATAGAGATCCATGAATTAGGTTGAAGTTTTAATTTGTAAATATTCATCGGTGTATGGGATTTAGCAGGACCTGTTATATGTCTGAAAGCACCTGTGTAAACGATGGCATCGATTGTTTCATCAAGAGATTGATACCGCCCCATTGTGGTAGCAGGTATATATTGATATGCAGGTGCATCGTTTTTATAACGTTCAGGTAGATTTACCCATAATTGTAAAGCATGGAACAAACGTCCCCGCTTTGCATATTCTTTTTCATGAAATTCTTTGTGCAAAACACCACTAGCTGCAGTCATCCATTGCACATCACCAGAGTGAATAACACCACTATTACCAGCTGCATCTTTATGTTCAATGGAGCCGGAAAAAGAAAATGTTACCGTTTCAAAGCCTTTATGGGGATGTGGAGTGACACCTGTATCAAAAGGACTGGCCTCAAAATAATATGGCTCGTTATAGTCGAGTAACAAAAATGGAGACATACGATCAAGCATAGGTGACTCATCGCCATCAGGGAAGTACTGACGTACTCTAAATCCATTGCCTACCCAATGAATATCAGGAGCTTTAATAATTCTTTCAATTGTTCTTACAGGATTCATTCTATCACCTCTTAATCGAACAGGATTCATAATAGTTGTATTATATATGAATAGATGCTCATATATCTCAATACTATTATATCTATTTTTTTCGATATGTCAAGGGTGGGCTATTAGAATAGTAATTTACATAAGTTTCGAGCTACTCAACTAATTTACGGTTCGATAATACCATTGGTGATATGTGCTGCGAAATTGATTAATACAGATAGATTTAACTTGTACACCCTTGGCTGGAGACGGCTCGAGCAGGTATAAAAGCTGTAACTCGTTAAAGCACAAAAATAGAGGGCCAACCGTTTAGGGTTGACCCTCTATTTTATTAATCAGCGAGTTCTTATGTACGGCTCTTTCCTCCAGGATACTGGGTGTTCGTCGCTGTGGATGGCCATGTAGCATAGCTACATGGCCATCTTACGCTCCGAACTAAGCGATGCAGTGAATCTGTCGTCGCTTCGCTTCTCCATCTTCTACTGCCCTGCTCACCAGGTACCCTGGGAGGATAGGAAGCCATACAACAAAAAAAGACACACCCTCAGGTGTGCCTTTAAGCAATCAGCAGCTTCCTATCCTCCCAGGCCGTCTCCAGCCAAGTACTTTCGGCGTTTATGAGCTTAACTACTGTGTTCGAGATGGGAACAGGTGGATCCT